>CAWHAM010000006.1:0-216928 GCA_963827305.1 uncultured Chloroflexia bacterium | reverse complement strand
CTGAGGGCGAACGCAGGGATTTTCAAGGGAGGGTGGCTTGAAGACCATAGAGTTCTTTCAAATGAACACAGGTGAATGAATGATAAGCGATGATTGGTATTCAGTTTTTATAAGTTAAATTGTTGAGTTGTTTTTAATACCTCGTGTTCATATTCCTTAACGACAGCATTGTAGCCTAGGAACTTTACTCTGTTCTTAATTTCAAGGAAGGCCGTTTTCTCAAGTTTATATTCGTATTCTTTCAATCTGTTTTCATCCGCCACTATTACCATTCTGGAAAAGAAATCTTGTAGGTCCAGCGAATTTAACCAAAGAATTCTGAATATCAGAAGAATGTTCCACCTCAAAAAAACTATGCGGCATTTGTCTTTCATTAAACCAGATTACATCTATGCTTTCACTTTTTCTGACTATATACTCGTGACTGAAAGTTGGCAATTCTTGAAGGCTGCGAATCTCGACAAGAGGCTTATTAATGAATAATCGATTTTATCCTGGTTTGGGACAAATGTTAAAAGACCGCGGAAATTGCCTATCGTTACCAATAATCCCTGATAGTAGGTATGGTTGTTCTGCATAGCTTCTTGTATACCAGTCCCTTTACCAGCTTCTATTAACCCCAGTTTTTTCTGGTAAGTGCGTAACGCCCAAAGGCCCGGACGAACACGGAAGATTTCTGGACGAGTTTGAACAATACGACGAATGGATGCAAAGGGCGTTTTGGTTTTCCACTCACAATTTTTTATTTTCATTGTTTCAACATAAAGGCCTGCGAGAGTTGATTGGCCACCCAATTGTTCAAGCGCTTGAATAACTGCGTGATATTGTTTCATATATGCCTCTTTGGAATTATCTAAAGAGTATTGTCGAGATTGTTATTAGCCTGATTAATTATAGAAAGAATAGATGAACGCTAATTTTATTTCTGGCGGTTGCGATTGGGTTGTTTCTGTGCATGGAATAATTTTTGAAACTTATCCGCGATCTTCTTCCGTTCTGCTTCAGAAACCTTTTCTCCGTGCCAGATGTTTCCCAATTCGTCGGGCAGACGATTGTACAGCCAAACAGATGTGGACGGATTTTCCACAAACAAAGGGCTTTCCTCGTTTGCCCAAACTACAGCAGAGTTCACCCACACGTCTAGGTGATCTGCCTTTAAAAAATTACCCAAACGGGCAGCATTTCGGGTAGCTTGCCTGCTCGGGCTTGAAGATACGGTCTTCCACTTATTGCCTTCATGATATTCCCAAGTTTCCCCGATATTCCGGTAGCTCCCGCGAAAATTTTTCACTTCGAGTGCCCATACTCCTGGTGGCCCGATCAAAACAATATCAAGGTCTCCTTTGTTTCGACCAGGAAGGCTAATATTCCTGAAGACCGTCCAGGTCCCATCCAGCGCCTGGATGATCATTTGAATAGTTTTCTCTTCACCCTCTTCACCAAGCTGGAATGCTTCAATCTGCTTATCAAGTCTTTTTGTAATCTGATCAGGAATAAAATAGATTAACCATACAATTAGGGCCACAAAAATTAAAACAATGATTATTGCTATTATTCCAGCCGGTGAAGAGATGATCGCGACCGGTTGTTTAGCATTTGGATGCAGCCGAAAGATATCTACCAGCCCCAAAATAGCCAGAACTACCATCAGGGTAGCCAAAATACCCAAAACTATCCCTTCCAGCATAGTCAACCATGACTGTTTTCTTTGTGAGTGACTTCTCCCACCGGAAATCACACTGACAAAACCTGCTGGAGACTCCGGCTCCTTGACAGCTTGTTCGAGACGCAACAATAACAGCGCAATGGCTGCCTGTCGCACTTTCTTATCCCAGGCGTTCTCGATTGCATATCCCAAATCTTTAAGAGAAAGCTGTCTTGAGTTTATCAATTCTCCCATTAGGAGGTTTTTGTATGGAGGAAAAGGCCATAGTGTGGCACGCGCTTTTTCCAGCGGTATTCCAACCTGTAGTGAGCTATTGGAATTCTGGGGCTGAAAATCCTTTATAGAATTAGAAGGTTGATTGAGTGAATCTAGAATTACCTGCGCGGCTTGTTTTAGTGCAGGATCATAGGCTTTTTTTGCTGCCCATTCCAGCCTTGAACGGATAAGGTATCCTTCATCAAATAACTCTCCCAAGGGACGGTTGTAATTCGGTAGCCATAACACTTTCCGGGCCTCTTCAATATTCATTTAGTTTCCTCCACGATCATAATCTCTTTCTCCGTCAACTATTGCAGCCCATGTACCAATTTTCTTAAATAACCTTAAAACCAATAGATCGGAGATATTCAAAGGTTGGATCATAGAAGCCATCTTTACGTGTCAAATCATCCGGATTCCCTTGTGGAATGACGATCACCATTCCTTGTCTAGCACGAGTTAGAAGCACGCGATAAGCATTCTTTAGATAAGTTTGCCGTTCCGGTTTCTTTAATATGATTCCAATGATCGCCGACAAATGACCAATGTTCCCAACCATTTTTAGTATATCGGAAATCAGCATCCCATGTAACACATGCCCAATCGAGTTCAAGTCCTTGCATTTGAAATTCAGTGGCAACATCTTCAAGATAATACGATGAACGTACATCTTCTTTCCCATCGAGGAACCAATGAATCGGATCCATTGGTGATTTAACATCTATTGCATAGGGTTTTAACCGTTCCGCTTGTGAAGAGACTACAATACCATATCGTTCTGAGCCTCGTGCTTGTTGTCTTAGCCATTGTTTTGCTTTGGAAAGATCACGTGTGATCACAATTGGATATTTTCCTTCCACATTCTGCCAATGTAATCTGGGCTTCATCTGTTTTCAAATCAAGTAATTGTTTCACTAATAAGGAAACATTCTCAGCACGGAACGAACGCATCGAAACAGAAAGATGCAATTCATCTTTGTAAACAATATTAGTACGTGATTTTATTTCTTCTAATATTATCCCTGCCCCATACTCACTATCAGTAAGGCGAGGAGATATGTAAATATGCCAATCAGGAAATGAACGATTTAGGGTTTCGATCCATTCGCTGATTCCAGCTTCTCCAGTGTTTATTTCCTGACCGCCACCCACTAAGCAAACAACCACCGCCCAATCTACATGACGATTAAGACAAGAGATAAGGAATTCTGGCTCAGAATTTTGAAATTAGGAGTGTTCTTCCTTCGGAGCATGAAATTAGCTGTCTGTTGCAAATCCCATGCTCGTTGTGCTTCATCAAATAATGCTACATGTTCAATAGGAGGCTGTATGAAAGTCTACAAGACATTCATCTCGAAAATTATGAACATTTTGAATGAACATCTTAACATCACTCATCGCCTCGCTTTTCCTGATCTTGTGCCCAAGTTCTTTTTCGTGCCGAACTTTATCGCGGGCCAAAGCTTCGCGAAGGATTGCAACAAGTGGACCATTCCCTGAAAGAAAAACACTGTAAAGGTCAGTGTGTTTGTCAATATGTTTCGTGGCAATATTGAGCCCAACTAATGTTTTGCCGGCGCCTGGAACTCCTGTAACAAAACAAATAGATTTTTGCGATTTTTCCTTTGAAAAATGGATAATCTCTGATATTGCGTCGGAAGTGTCGCTCAGATTGATAGCGCTTGCATCGCTACGAGAGATATCACTCACTGAATGACCGTTATATAGCGCCATTGCTGCTTCAATGATTGTGGGAGTAGGACAATATCTACCACTTTCCCATTGACCGCGGTCAATAGCGACACCTTCAGCAATGAGTAAAACGTCTGTTAATTACTTGATCAAGCAATTCGCGGCATTACTTCTTATAGGAAAGAGTAGTTTGTCATTCTGTAAGGTTGTAGCAATCTCCGGAAATACACTTTTGGCTTTAGTGGCGATGAGTATGGGGGCAATTAAATGCGCATGGCTCGTTTCGTGAAAATTTTTTAAATCCAATGCATAATCCCAAACTTGGTCTATGGCAGTAGGAAGTGAATTCTTTTTCACCAACCTTGAATTCAAGAACGAAAATCGCCGGCCCAATTAATAGCACAACATCAATTCGTTTCCCCATTCGCGGAATTGAATATTCAAAATATATCGTTCCTTCAAAACGCGAAAGTTCTTTTTGTAAAATATTGATTTCTTCTAACCATGCGTTACGCTGAGTTGGTTCGATAGAAAAATCGTTATATCTGGCAAGAATACCGAGTATCTCATCAGGCGAAGTTTTCTGGAAATTTGCGATCGAGTTGGAGTAATATTCTCGCTTCATCTTTTTACATTGACTCCATTGAATACATTGAACAAAAAAAAGGTTCATTATTCTCAGGAATTTTGAATAAAGGATAATGCCTCATTGAAAGAACGCGATTGTTCCCATTACCTGTCCTCCTACTCTCTAAAGAAAGTTCTTCCATTACGTCCCCTCTAGTATATACCACCTCCAACCTCCACTTATTTACCCATGTGAGCAACACCAGTGGCTTTGCCGCTGTCCGCGTGATCCATGCTAGGCGCCGTTGCCATTTTGGTTGTTTACTTTGTGAAGCGAGACAGAAAGATCATATTCAAATAATTCCACATCGGGAATTTTCGATGATGCAAGATGCAAATCATCTGATATTTCTCTTGCAATTATTATGCCTCTAACTTTTTGAGCAGGCTCTGCTTGATTTTTCTCTATCCATGCCATGTACTGTAAATAATTGACCAATAACTCGGTCATATCCTGTAGATACTTTTAATTCAATAACAACATAATTGTTGTATTTATCGATTGCCAACAAATCTATAGAACGACCACCGACTGGAAATTCTATCCCTCTTATTCCTTCATCTTCATACAAATGAAGACCAGGTTCAATAATCGCTAAATTTTGCGAGAGAAAATCTTTTAAATCACTCTCGTAAGCAAATCCAGTTTGTTGATATTCTCTTTCTGTTTCTTCATCTTCTATTTCGTCTGAATCTTTTGTCTGGTCAATCTCTTTTCCCTCAGGAAGTGATTTTACATATATCGGCAATGGGTCTTTTTCTTTCTCGTATAATCTGAAATGTCCACCATTGATTTGATAGAAAAGATCGTCTTCACCGTTTGGATTTGCGTTGTAGTGAACTCTGCTCGGTATATTTATTGACATTTTTATTAAATGGGCGGTAATTGTGCCCATTTTTATTTTTGGATAATTGGATTTAAACCATGAAATCACTTGATCTTTTGAAACTATTTGTCCTTTTACAATATTTTGCGAAGTAACAAAATCTTTAAATAGCAAGCGGACCGGTTTATCATAAATTGACATAATAATCCTTTTAGGAAAAATCGCCTAACAGTTTGACCCACCGGCAATGGCGCGGTCGGTGAGATTCCTTTTCATTATCGCGTAATTCCAGGCAGCCTGCACAATAGATTTAATTTTCCCCTTTCCAGAAGAGAACATATGTGCTGCTGCTTCATGCAAAAAAAGAGAAATTGCCAGGATACTCTCGCTTATAATAACAATATGATCATCAAAGAAATCCAGTCGAAAACCATTCTCTCCGTCTCGAAAGTCTACCCTTATGTCATCAATCCTTACACGGGCTGCCAGCATAATTGTTCGTACTGCTACGCCCGTTTTATGAAGAGATTTACCGGCCACAGGGAACCCTGGGGCCAATTTGTGGATGTCAAGGTGAACGCGCCTGATCTGCTCAGGCTGGAAATTGCCAGGGAAAAAACCGGCCGGGTCTGGATGAGCTTAATATGATCATTTCAATTGCTTTACAAAAGGGTGGCGTCGGGAAAACCAGCACGGCAATTTCCCTGGCATCCGGATTAGCATTCAAGGTCCCTTGACATTTTCTCCTAACACTTGTAATATATGAACTATATGTTAGGTTAAAACTAACAACTAGTGTAAATATGGAAAAGGGCAATTACTTATCCTCTCTCTTGCGCTCCAACAAAACTATCTTTTCATCAAAGGACATTGCTCTTTTGTGGCACGAATTGAGCACTACAGCCACCAGGGTCCGGTTGCATTACTACATCAAAAGGGGTGACTTATACCGCATCCGGAATGGCTTGTATGCCAAAAGCCCCAATTACAACAAATTTGAATTAGCCACCCGAATCCTGACCCCGGCCTATGTCAGTTTTGAAACGGTACTGGTTAAGGAAGGCCTGATCTTCCAATATTACGACCCAATTTTTGTTGCTTCTTATGCGACACGGGAAGTGGCCATTGACCGGCAGGTCTATTCCTTTCGTAAAATAAAAGATAGTGTATTAACTGATTCGACAGGGATTGAGCACAGCAATGAAACCTCTATTGCGACCAAGGAGCGGGCTTTCTTGGACATGCTGTACGTAAAGGCTAATTATCATTTCGACAATCTGCAATCACTGGATTGGGATAAAGTCTTCCAAATTTTGCCGATTTATCATAATCAGCGAATGGCTAAAAAAATCAATCACTTTTACAATAACAATCGCCGACAAGCACCATGACAATCGACATATCCACTCATAAAACTATCTTATTCCAAATACTCAAGGATATTTACGCCGACACTACCATTTCCCCATTTTTGGGATTTAAGGGGGGTACGGCAGCTTTGATGTTTTATGGTCTGGACAGGTTTTCTGTTGACCTGGATTTCGACTTGTTGGATGAAAATCAGGAAGAACGTGTTTATAACCGACTCATTGAGATTGTAAAGAAATTCGGCATTGTCAAAGAGTCCGCAGAAAAAGGTTTAATTTATTCATCCTCCTATCATATGAAGATAAAGCCCGTAACATTAAGGTGGAAATAAACCGCAGGCAATACGGCTCCAGTTACGAAATCAGGACCTATCTGGGCGTCTCGATGCAGGTTATGGTTGTCGAAGATATGTTCGCCCATAAATTGATGGCGATGTACGAGCGCATTGAAAAGACTAGCCGGGATATTTATGATGTGTGGTTTTTCCTTAAAACCCGCACCCCCATCAACAAAGGAATCGTGGAAACCCGTGCCCGAATGCCTTTTGACCAATTGGTAAATAAATGCATCAGCCAGCTCGAAAAACTGAATAATCGCCGGATCTTAGCAGGTATGGGAGAACTCTTAACCACCAGCCAAAAAGATTGGGCCAAAGCAAAACTGCGGGAAGAGACCATTGCTTTATTAAAACTACGCCTGGAAAACAAATAAACCCTTTCATCTTGACAATCTTCCGTTAACCAGATAAGTTGTAACCAGTTATAAAGTTTTCCGGAAAACCCTAATTAGGCTTCCGGATAAGCTTAATATGATTATTTCTATTGCTTCACAAAAGGGTGGCGTCGGGACCTGCGAAACTCCTTTTTATTATCGCGGAATTCCAGGCAGCCTGCACAATAAAATCCCCCCCTTCCAAAATAAGAAAATATGTTCTGTAATTAAGAAATGCTTTTTTTCGCCTTCTCCTACTAACTGGAGAAGTATCTGCCATATGAAAGGCTGTAAAAACACAATCGATGGAAATATAAAAAAGGCGAAGATAACCTCGCTTATAATAAAAATATGATCGTAAAAGAAATCCAGTCAAAAACCATTCTCTCCGTCTCGAAAGTCTACCCTTATGTCATCAATCCTTACACGGGCTGCCAGCATAATTGTTCGTACTGCTACGCCCGTTTTATGAAAAGGTTTACCGGCCACAGGGAACCCTGGGGGCAATTTGTGGATGTCAAGGTGAACGCGCCTGATCTGCTCAGGCTGGAAATTGCCAGGAAAAGAACCGGCCGGGTTTGGATGAGCGGTGTCTGCGATCCCTACCAGCCGCTGGAGGCCAGGTATGAACTTGCCCGTCAATGTCTGGAAATATTGGCACAGAATGACTGGCCGGTGACTGTCCAGACCCGCTCTCCCCTGATCCTGCGCGATCTGGATATTTTCAAAAAAGGCAAAGGGTTTGAAGTCGGTTTGAGCATCACCACGGCGGATGATGGCATCCGAAAATTATTTGAACCGAATGCTCCCCCGATACAGGAAAGGGTTGGAGCGCTTGACGAGATCCATCGGGCCGGGATCAGGACGTACGCCATGATCGCGCCGATCCTCCCCGGGGCGGAAGGTCTTCCGGAGATCCTTTCAGGAAAAGTTGACCATGTGATCCTGGACAGGCTGAATTATCACCATGCGGATTGGGTGTACCGGAAATACGGTCTGGAGGATAAAATGACCGATGATTATTTTTGCCGGATGGAACGCACACTTTCCTCTTCCTTCGCGAAATTGGGAATTGGTTGTTAATGGTAATTGTCAAAGAATGCTTGAATGTGCGGTTAACAATCCAAATGAATTTGAGCTTACCAGGCACTGGTTGCCTCGTAATGGAAAAAATGGGTGGGAAACGATGCTGGCGGGAAATGCCTTTGTTACAAAGACTCTGTTTCATTTGTAATCCACCATATTATCTGTACTGCCCGCGCCGGCATTCTGGGTCACGGATACATCATCTGGCACCCCGGCTACCAGGTTCCCGTGGATTTGAATGTTGAAGACTTTGTTGCCCTGTGCCAACCCGTAGCCGCCGCCCAGGTTGATCCCCGTGACGTGAGGGAAAAAAGCCCGCAGCATGTTCGGCGCGGTGGGAATCAGGTTGCACCAGATGCGCACATCCGAGATCGTATTCTCTGTAGTGGGCGGGTGCTGCGGAAAGCCGAATCCGCCGACAATGCTGATGCCCGGCGCCGGGCTGGTGATCTCATTCGCAACGATGGTTACATCTTTGATATAGCTCTTTTCGGTACCGATGCCTGCTGCCAATACAATCCCGCCTGAGATGAACTCATCGCCGTTGAAGCCGGTACGCTGGTTCACCTGGCGGATGGTGTTCTGCTGGATAAACACCCGCTGGATGCGGTCGTCTCCCCTGCCGCCCAGGTATAACCAGATGGCGCCGTTATTGAAGCCTGAACCGGGGAAGAAGCCATCCACCTGATTGCCCAGAATGTACACGTCGCTCACCTCATTGTGCCGGGAACCCTGGTCGCCGGTGCCGATGGCCACCGCTGGCCCGCCCTGCCCGCTCATCACATTGCCCGTGATCCAAATGTTGCGCAGCACGTTGTTGTCGGGATAAACCACCGGTTTGTAATTAGGGTCGGTGTAGTCGGTAGCGCCATCGCCGGTTATCAAGGAGATGGCGGTCAGCGGCGCGCCAGCCGGCATGACCGGATGGAGGGTGGAGAAGCGGTTGTGGCTGATCCTGATCCTTTCTATCACGTTCCCGCTCGAGCCAACCGATCCGGAAGCGATCGATACCAGCGAATTGTTATGATACCCTTCGATGGTGTTATCCGCTACTACGATATCCGAGATCGTGTTACCGGCCTGGTTAACCCAGAACCCGGCAGAGATCGCGATGCCCTGGGTAATGTTGAACTCACGATCCGATAATGTGAGTGTGTTGCCTACCAGGTAAACACCGCGGATCGTATTGTTGCCGGCCTGGTCGTTGAAACCGGCGTTCAGGCCATACGCGACGTATGGGTCGCCGATCACCTGGTTGTTCAGGATCAAAACGTTCTCGATCAGGTTGCCGGTCGAAGCCTGGCCGCCGCCGGAGGTGATGTTGATGCCTTCGAACACGTTGGTTGGGTTCCTCCGAGACGATCTCAATGTGGTTGTCCTGGATTACCAGGTTGTTCAGGTGGTTTTGTATGGCACGCGCCAGGCCGATGGCGATGCCGCCGCGTGAGCGGAAGGTGTTCCCGATGATCCACAGGCCATCCCAGGTATTGCGCTGCGAGGTGATCGGCTGTGGATCGTCACCTGCACCGCCGGCCAGACCAATGCCATTGCCGCCTTCGATCACCGAGTGGGTGAGCACATTCCCGGCATACACCTGGTCCTGGCCGGGGCTATCCCACAGGACAGCATTGGAGAAATTCGTCATCTTCAGTGCATGGATCACATTGTGGCTGGAATGGATAACCAGCCCAAAGGCGCTGCGCTGTTCTGCCGGAGGATATACCGAGTTGTTCAAGGTGATATCGGGGACGCCATCGCCATCGGTATCGCCGTTCAGCACTACGCCCCCGCCTGCCAGGGGCGGAAGCTGGCTGTGGTTCCACGACCCGACCTCAATGACCGTCCCTTTGAGGGCAGGATCAAAGCTGATTGTCACCCCGTCGGGAGTATGGTTGGCGGCTTCGAGTGCCTCGCGCAGCGAGATGCCATCGCTGCCGGGCGAGGCAGCCAGCGCATCCGGGCTGGAGGTGTCGCCGTTGACTTCGTCGCTGTTATTTACAACGGTGAGTATGTCTGGGCGTTCCAGATCCACAACGAAAGTTAAGCTTTTGAGCTGGGTGATCTCTGCCGAAGTGTCATCCGGGTAGGACTGGCTGCCAGCCGGCGGGCAGGCCGCCGGCAGCGTGAGAATCAGGCTGTTTTCAGGTACAGCAGGAAAGCCCAGCGGCGTGGGCGAGGATAAAATCGTTGTGGTGGGCGTGGGAGTTCTGGGATGGTTGAGGGCTAATCGTGGCAGTACGCAACGGGGCCGGCGGGGTCATCGTGGCTGTCGACGAAGTACAGCCAGCGTTGAAAAATAGGAGCGCGGTAAGTGTGATCGAAATTAGTAAACGGCGAGAATATTTCTTCGATATGCAAAAAATCCGCATGGCGCCTGACCCCGTTTCTTGGGGTGCGGGGGAGTGGGTGCTCGCCGGCTCATCAGAATTGAAGAGGCACTCCATAATAATTTAATGTCTCCAGTTTACATTCCAACCAAAAGTGAAAGGTTTCTGCCCCGATCCATCCACATTGATGATCGCTGCGCTCCACTTCAGGTTCTGCGGGTCTTGCTCCAGGGCGGATGAAACATACATCTGCTTGCCATCTGGAGACCACCAGAAGTAATAGTCACCGGCGCTCCCGTTCATAATATTAGTCTGTGCAGAGCCATCTCGATTCATCAGATATACCTGCCAGTTTCCATCACGATTGGTACGGAAGGCGATCTGCTTTCCATCCGGCGAGAAGGCGGGATCAGTGTCGAACGCCTGGTTGTCCGTCAATCTTGTCTGGGATGAACCATCGGCATTCATGAGGTAGATTTCCCAATTGCCGTCACGGTTCGAATAGAAAAGGATCTTCTTGCCGTCCGGCGACCAGCCCGCCGGAGCATCGACCGCTTGAGTGTTCGTCAGGCGGGTCACTCCTGAGCCATCAGCATTCATCACGTAGATTTGTGGATTGCCATCCCGGTCGGAATGGAACAAAATGCGCTTGCCATCCGGCGACCAGTAAAAATATACATCGGTGGCAGGATTGTCCGTCAGGTTGGTCAAAGCGCTGCCATCCGGTTTGACGATAAATATGTCCGCCTTGTCATTGACGATTGCCGTGAAAGTAATCCATTTCCCATCGGGCGACCAGGACAGATAAGTTGAGTAACGCCAATTGTCCTTCTCCCATTTGTCAGAGGTCAGTTGGGCCACTCCCGAGCCGTCCGATTTCATAAGGTGGATTTGTGTCTCGCCATCCCGGTCGGACAGGAACGCGATCCTGCTTTTATCAGGAGACCAGGCCGGCCGCGTATCGCTTGCCGCGTTATTGGTCAGATTGATCAGCCCGCTTCCATTGGCGTTGATTTTATAGATTTCAAAGTTATTGGAATCCTCGAGAGTTCCGCTGAATACCATCTGCCCGTTACTTTGTGCAGGCGGTTTTGGTATCGGTTGAGGCGATGGATTAGAGGAGGTCACAGGCATTGTCGAAGGGTTGGCGTTACCGCAAGCAGAGATTAAAACGCCAAGTAGGATAGCCATTCCCCAAATACAGAAATTGAGTTTAGAGTGAGGATGCATCTTTATCACTCCTTATGCATGGGTACGATTGCCATGCAGCTTGAACTAACGCTCTGGTAAAACCATCACTGCCAGGCTCTTGCTCGGAATGACAGGAACACATTCATGTTAATTCCGCCTATCGGGAGAAGGCGGGCTGACAAGTTGCTCAACCATCAAATTGCGGCTCAACAGCCTATGGATCGGTGTGGTCTACTCACCGAAATTGATATGGGAATTAGGCTGTCATCAAATAAAACCACATGAAATCTTACTTCCAGTATATATCATTCCCTGCCCTTACTGCAACATATTTGCGGTAGTATCTCTTGCGTCCTGTTCCTCTCCTCATATCTAAGGATGGCTGATACGAGCCGGAGTGAGCAGGGGACGTTTATTATTTATATTCTCTTTCTCATCTCCGTCGTGGGGCTTCGTGTGCGCCTGCCCACGTGTCCCTGCTCTTCTTGCCCTGCCTGCCTGCCTGTCCCGCCTGCCTGTACTTGGTTCTTTCAGGTATCCTGCCTGCACTGCCTGCGCCAGCCTGTCCTGCCTGCACTGCCTGCACCTGACTGCTCTTGTCAGGGAGTACTTTCGGGACACCCGGCCCTGCCTGCCCCCGGAAGTTGGGGGTCGGGTGCCTAGGCTGTTTTTGCCAGGGTGTTCTTCCAGGGTGGGGGGATTATGGGGGTCATGGTAAATCCTCTCTTCCCAAATCAGAACATTTGTGCTATTATTGGGTGTGTCTTTTCTTCTAGTTTCGCTTTCCAACTGGAGAAGAACCTGCCATGTTGAAATCTCTGCCCTCTTCTGGACCGCTCCTCCCTCATTTACTAATCTCTGTTCTCTTTCGCTCCCACCTATCCCAGTTCTTCTGGAGCATTTCGGGGAATTCTCTTTTCTCTTCCCTGCATTCGTTCCGCGGAAAATTCCAAAAAAGTGACTTAAATTCCCCCGCCACCTCGGCATCGTTCCTAGTTGCCTGCCCCGGAATTTTTGGGGTTATAGGCTTAAATGATTTTCCTCTTTTTTCAAGGACAAAATCTCAACAGCGTACCCCTTGGGGATCAGCAATCAGCAATCTCAAATCTTCAATCAAGTACTATTCGTTTTTTTCAATTTCCAAAAAAACAACACAAAAATCCCCTGCCCCTCTTGTTCTTCCTGGCGCAAGGTCTTCCCTCTCTCGCGAAGCATCCCGCCTGCCCCACCCGGGGCGGATGGGCAAATGTACACTTCCATTTGGACGTGTGCCCGAAAGGGTAGAGGGGCCGGGGGTGAGGCCAATCACCAGGTATTTGTTCCTGAGGAATAATTCCAGATCAATTTCTTCCAGGTCTCCGGTCCAAAAAATGTCACCTTACCTGATCGCCCGTCCGCCAACCTCGTCAACTCCTTCATTATTAATCATTCCTGCCTCCTCCCTTTTTCCTTACTTCTTCTTACGCTTGACGCCTTACCTCTGCCTCATCTCCGAATTGTCCCTTTTTTTGTTTTCAAATATCAAATCCCTGCTCAGCGATCATAAATCGGGAACCATTCTTTTTTTTCGATACGAGGAACGAATATCGTACCCATAAGAATGTATTCTGAACCTTAACAATCTAGGAGTTCATAAAGAGAATCTTTCCTTGGTGTTACTGAGTGTTCCGCTTGCCCCGCTTCTTTTTGCGGGGTCGTGGTGAAAGGTTCTTCGTTCTCATTCCACCTGCCCCCAAACAAACAAAAAGCCCTCCTATCCGGGGGCTCTTGTGACCGACCGGGGGCTTGGTATACCCTTTTGGGTACGAAGACCGAAACAGGTTTTTCAGGTGACCGACCGGGGGCTCGACCGACCGGGGGCTCGAACCCCGAACCCACTGATTAAAAGTTAGTTGCTCTACCATTGAGCTAGTCGGCCGTGCGGGCGGTAAAGTACCGCGATGCGAGCGGAATAATACCGTGACGCGAGCGGTATTATACCGCAAAGGATATTAGTGTCAATAAAACCAATAACCGAACCCGCACCTCGTTGGTGATTTCTGCGTATATACCCAGAGAGATTGTGGTTCCGGTATAATCGGGTCGTTTGCATCCCCCTGAAAACCCTGCCTGCCTCCCCTCCAGCGAAGTTTGGCAGGCCTGCTTTGCAACAAGGATGAATTCATGCAGATCAACACAAGCAAGTCGAAGGTCCTGATCGTGGGTGCCGGCATCGGCGGGATCGCCACCGCCGCCCGCCTGGCGCGCCAGGGCTGCCAGGTGACCGTGCTGGAGAAATGCGAACAACCCGGCGGGCGCGTCGGCCGCATGACCGTCGACGGGTACACCTTCGATACCGGCGCGACCCTCTTCCTGATGCCCGAAGTCTATGCCGAGACCTTCGCCGCCTTGGGTGAACGCATGCAGGACCACCTGGACCTGCGCCGTGTCGACCCCACCTACCATCTGTATTTTCAGGACGACTTGCAACTGCAACTGACCTCCGACCTGCACAACATGCTGGCACAGTTGGAGGCCTTCGAGCCCGGCAGCTTCGAGCGCCTGCTGCGTTACCTTGCAGAAGGCCGCCGTATTTACGAACGGTCCCTCACCCGGGTGGTCGGCCGGGACTTCCGCAGTCTGCCCGATCTTATCAATCCGCGCATGCTCCTGCTCTTCCTGCAAATGAAGGCACTCACCCGCCACACCGGCTATGTCCGCCGCTTCTTTAAAGACCCGCGCCTGCAAATGGCCTTCACCTTCCAGGATATGTACATGGGCCTCAGCCCGTACGAGTCCCCGGCCACTTACTCGCTGATGCAATACACCGAACTGGGGGAAGGGTTGTGGTACCCCATGGGCGGCATGTACCGCCTCGTCGAGGCCCTGACCGCCATCGCCGAAAAGCTCGGGGTGCGTTTCCTGTACAACGCCCCGGTGGAACAGATCCTGATCGACGGCGGACGCGCCACCGGCGTCCGCCTGCAGAGTGGCCAGGTCCTTCCGGCCGGTACTGTCGTGGCGAACGCGGACCTGGGGTATGTCTACCGGCACCTGCTCCCGGATCCGGCCGCGGCCGACCGCATCGACCGCATGGAGTACGGCTGCTCGACCATCATGTTCTACTGGGGCCTGGACAAGCAATATCCTCAGCTCGGGCCGCACAACCTGTTCCTGAATGGCGATTACCGCCGGGGTTTCGAGGACATCTTCAAAAAGATGGGCATGCCGGATGAACCGAACTTCTACATCCATGCGCCCGTCCGCCTGGACCCATCCATGGCCCCCGCCGGTCATGACACCTGGTACGTGGCTGTCCCGGTCGGCCATATCAATGACGCAAAGCCGCAGGATTGGCCGGCCCTGCAGGCCCGGGCCCGCAAGTTCATCCTCCAGCGCCTGGCCCGGCTGAGCCTGCCAGACGTGGAAGCGCACATCCGGACTGAGGTGAACTTTGACCCCGGCGACTGGCGGGACCGTTACAACCTGACGCGCGGCTCCACGCACGGGCTCAGTCACAAACTGACCCAGATGGCCTACCTGCGTCCGCATAACCGGCACAGCCGTTACCATAACCTGTACTTCGTTGGAGCCAGCACGCATCCCGGCACCGGGGTGCCAACCGTGCTCATCTCCGCCCGCCTGGCTGCCGAGCGGGTTGTGGAAGAGGTAATTCCTTAACCCTACCCCCATAATTCCCCGCCCCGGAAGAACACAGGGCAAGAAGTGCGGGGACAAGTGTGGGCAGGCGGACAGGTGGGGCAGGCGAAGGACACAACTGTGGTTTCATTGCAGAGTACAGCGGAAAAATCTGGACCGGGATCCTCGATTTACGGGCGATTCGCCTGCTTCCGGTTTGGATATTTTTGCAAGAAGCAGTAAAACCACGTACCCATCCACCTGGCCAGGTCGAAACCATCCTGTCGGAGGATGCGTATATAAATTGACTGCGCTAGAATGTTTAGTGCAGTCAAAGGTTAAAGGATGTCTTATAAATCCATTTTCCCCTGCCCCACGTACTTCAGCGGGGTTGTGTACGCCTACCCCACGTTTTTCAGCAGGGTCGTGGATAAAGCAATTTTTTCTTTTGACGCCCCGGGAGGAAGCCTTTGTGGACCGCAAAGACTCTGGGGCGGGAGGAGACACCGCATGACCAACGCAACCGCAAGATTGGCTCGTTCGATCACCTGGGCCAGCAGCAAACAATCTTACCTGACCGCCCGTCTTCTGGCCGACCGCACCCTGGCCGACGACTGCTTGCGCGCCTATGCCTACTTCCGCTGGGCCGATGACCGGATCGACATTGACCTCTCCGGCAATGACGAACGCCTCGCTTTCATCGAGAGGCAAAAAGCCCTGATCGGCCGCCTTTACCAGGGCGAGCGTCCGGATGACCTCTCGCTGGAGGAGGCCATGCTGGCTGACCTGATCGCGCACGACCGCACCCCCGACAGCGGTCTGCGTTCTTTCATCCGCAACTTCATGGCCGTCATCGAGTTTGACGCCCGCCGCGCAGTCGCCAATACTGATGGCGGGAAAGGACTCATCCCCAGCCGGCACGAGCTGGCCGCTTATACCACCTGCCTGGCGACAGCCGTGATGGACGGCATCCAATACTTCATCGGCAACGACCATCCCTATCCCAGGACGCACGACCGGGTCTTGGCGGTCACGGGCGCCCACATCACGCACATGCTGCGGGATACTCTCGAGGATCTCCCCGCCGGGCTCATTAATATTCCGGCAGAATGTCTGGAAGCAGATGGTATTAATATTAATGATGTGAATAGCGATCAGTTCCGCCAATGGGTGCGTGAGCAGGTCGAACTGGCCAGGTACTGTTTCGGGGAAGGCAAGATCTACATCGATTCCCTCGAGGGTTTACGCTGCAAACTGGCCGGGGTCTGGTATTGTGCCCGGTTCGAGTGCGTTCTGGACGCCATCGAGCGGGATGGCTACCGTTTGCGCGCCGAATACCCCGAGCGCCACGCGTTGAGGGCCTGGCTGGAGATAATTCGCTTGGGTGCTGTGACGATAGTAAACCATTACGCCCGTCGTATCCGGTCCTTTTTTTTCCGCCTTGGTCGCCAACCCGAATTAAATTCAAAATTGAATTTTCCCTCCTACCATATAAAGTGAGCCCGAATCCCCACTAGCCAAGGGGGAAAGTAGGTTCGGCTGCTTTTCCTCCAAGGAAATGAAAGGCCCCGGTATGGGATAAGCGGCATATTGACTCTGCTTTGATATTATGCTATAGATGATGTTTATTGTCCATAATAGAGGTAGTCCGACCTGAAAGCAGATATGGAAGGAGGCTCAGCGTGAATATTAAAGTTTCCCACGAGAAAGGCAGAGTTCCAATCACAATATTGTCCATCGATGGGGATATCGATTCATCGAATTACGAACAGCTCGATCAGATTGCCTACCAAGAGATCGAAGACGGGACGCAATACATCCTGATGGATCTGACCGGGGTCCAATTCATGAGCAGCGCGGCTTTTCGCTCCTTGACGAGGATATTTAAAAAACTTCGTTCTCTTTCCATGGATGGAAGCGACGAAGAGATGCATAAAGGTATCAATGCGGGCACTTACAAGTCTCCATACTTGAAACTCTACAAGCCATCCAAGCTGGTCGCTGAAACCATGAAAATAGCCGGCTTCGACATGCTCCTGGATATTTATGAAGACATGAAAGCTGCCATAGCCTCCTTTTGAGGTTGGTCAACCTTAATTGGAAATGAATATCCTCCCGCCAGAATAAAAGCATCAGGCGGCAGTTTCACTGTCGCCTGAATATGTCTCTCCTGATGACCAATAAACAGTTCCTAGCAGGTACCTCCGAGTAACGGGACCAGGAAAGGAACAAACTTGCACCATAAATTTAGCTGGTCAATCGCCACGAAGACACCTACACATACACAGACAATCACCAAAAGAATGATCACGATAATCAACCACACCGGGAATTTTTTCTTGGCCTTGGTGGCTGCAGGAGCAGGCATCGGTATCGGACCGGCTGGCACCTGACCGGAGTAGGCCGGTGCGGGAGCGGGCCGTGAGGCAGGTGCAGGAGCAGGTGCGGGTATGGAAGCAGGTACGGGCTGCTGGACAGTCGTCTGAGGGAGTTTGGTCGAGAGTACCGTTGCGTTATAGTCCATAACGGCCTCATATGCCAGCACAATCCCCTCGCCGAAGGAAACCACATCACCCGGGTTCAGCTGTTGCATCCCGCTAATGCGTGTGCCATTGACGAATGTCCCGTTCGTTGAGCCAAGGTCCTGGATCGCGTATCCGATACCGCGCAATTCCATCCTGGCATGCCGGCGCGACACCTCTGCATCGCTGATCGCAACCGCGTTGCTGTTATCACGCCCAATGGAAATCTCTTGCGCCTCGAGAGGAAACTCCTTGCCGACAGTCGGCCCGGAGCGCATGACAAACCGAAATTGAGCCATAGTTCCTCCTGTAATAGAGCTTCTATCTTTACAGTCAATAGTGTACAGAGTTTGTGGGAAAATGTCAAACCACAATAAGTACTATTATTTCAATTTTACAGGTACCAAACGAATTTCTTCAGCCTCAGTTTGCCTTTCGGGCTATAATTCACCCATGGAGAATTCCGCTATGCCCGGCAAAATTAAGCTTATCTTGAATCCAACCGCCAACCATGGACGTTCCCTGCAGGAAGCCGCAGATTTGCGCCCCCTGATGGCCAATTACCAGGCCGACTGGAGCGGGACGGAATACCCGGGTCATGCTACCGGACTGGCCCGCCATGCAGGTGAACAGGGCTATGACCTGGTCGTGGCTGTCGGAGGCGATGGGACCGTCCATGAAGTAATCAACGGACTGATGCAGGTCCCGGAGGAAACCCGCCCGGCGATGGGCATTGTCCCGCTTGGGTCAGGCAATGATTTCGCCCACATCCTTGGAATCCCTGCGGGTCCGGGTGAAGCACTGTTATCCGCAATCAATGGCCAGGCTCATTCCCTGGATGTAGGCTCGGTACGTGACGAGAATGACCGGCTGGAATATTTCAACAATACCATGGGCATGGGCTTTGACTCGGTTGTCAACATGCACACCCGGAAGATTACCGCCATCCACGGCTTTATGATGTACTTTGTCGCTCTGATGAGGACCATATTCCGCAATTTCGATCCTATTGACTTGCACGTCGAGACTGATCAGGAAACCTGGGATTTGTGCACATTGATGCTGGCAATCGGCAACGGCCCCGCGAGGGCGGTGGTTTCATCGTCACACCGGAGGCAAAACTGGATGACGGAATCCTGAATTACGTGACAATCAAAAATATCTCCCGCCTGATGATGCTGCGACTTGTCCCGGAAGTCATGAAAGGCACGCATGGGCGCTTCAAACAGGTTCGAATGGGTACCTGCCGCAGGATGACCGTCACCAGCAAACAGCCGCTTTACGTCCATTGTGACGGAGAAATTTACGCCGGTTTCGGAACAGATATACGCAGTCTGTCCATCCAGATCCTCCCGAACGCCATCCACTTCCTGAAAGTGTAATGCCAACCCTAATCCAATCCCTGCAAGGGCGCGACCTCGGCCATTTGCGCATTGTGGCCGGATTGTGGGGCGTGGAACTCGTCCCGGTTGAAACCGAGTCAGCACTCAAAGAACTCAGTGCGGCGCTCCTGAACCCGGACCTGTTCCACGAGATCATAGATAGCCTCTCTGTCGAGTCACAATCGGCCCTTGAGAGGCTGGCTGAGGCAGGCGGGAAAATGCCCTGGGCGGCATTCGCGCGTCAATACGGCGAAATCCGTGAAACTGGACCAGGCCGGCGTGATCGGGAGCAGGTGTACCTCAAGCCGGTCTCCATTGCCGAGGCGCTATTTTACCGGGCGTTGCTGGCGCGGGCCTTTTTCGACACACCCAACGGCGTCCTGGAATTTGCATATATCCCGGACGACTTGTTGAACATAATTAAGCCCGAATCTTCCACCATCACAACCGCCCTGTCCTTACGCCCGGGATGTCCCAAGATACCTGGGGTAGACGGGGGCAGGCAGGCACGCCTCCCGCCGGGAGAAGGACCAGGGGTAAAGGAGGGACCTCTCGGGCGGGCGGCCACTCCCAAGGAACGCGAACATCTCATCCCGGTCACAGATCGCTTGCTCGATGACGCCACCACCTTCCTGGCTGCCCTGCGCATGGGTCTCAAAGCACCGGAAATGCCGGTTCCGATGGGGATGATAAATGAATTCCTGAAAACCGCCGGGATCGTGGCTGGGGAGACAGCACAACCCGAGCAAGTTAAAATCCTTCCTGGAGATGCCGCGCTGGCAGGCGCTGACCCTGCTGACCAGGGCTTGGCGCGAGAGTGAGAGCCTGAACGAGTTGCGTCTGGTTCCCGGCCTCGTCTGTGAAGGCGAATGGATCAACCAGCCACGCGTGACACGCGAATTCCAATTCTCCCTGCTGGAAGCCCTGCCAAAAGGAAAATGGTGGAGCTTACCAGCTTTCATCCGCGCCATTAAAGACAAATACCCCGATTTCCAGCGCCCGGCTGGGGATTACAACTCGTGGTTCATTAAACGCCTCTCGGATGGAACCTTCCTGCGTGGCTTTTCCAGTTGGGACGAAGTGGAGGGGGCGTTGGTACGTTATCTCATCACGGGGCCCATGTTCTGGTTGGGAGTGGTGGAACTGGCAAGGCCGGAAGAGAACGAGAATGTTACTGCGTTCCGAATAGTTGAAAAACAAGTCACGAGTGCTGAGAAAGGCAAGTTAACGGTATCGTCCAACGGGCGAATAATCGTCCCGAGACTGGTGCCGCGCGTTGTCCGGTATCTCATAGCGCGCTTCTGCGAATGGGAGCTGGCAAAACCGGATGATTATCGTTACCGCGTTACGACCGGATCGCTAAAAAAAGCCAGGGAGCAAGGGCTGAAAGTGGGAAGCCTGCTCAGCCTGCTGGCAAGGAACGCCGCATCCGAGATCCCTCCGGCTTTCATCAAGGCTCTCAAACGCTGGGAACTAAAAGGGACGGAGGCGAGTATCGAGATCCGGACCGTTCTAAGGGTGAGCAGACCCGAAGTTCTGGATGAGTTACATAAATCGAAGGCGGGGCGCTTCCTGGGCGAGAGCCTCGGTCCGGTGACGGCGGTGGTCAAGCCGGGGGCCGAGGCCAAAGTGCTGGGCACGTTGGCGGAACTGGGCCTGCTGGCAGAGTACGACCCGGAACCCACAACGGAGACCCCACCCACAGAATGAAGGCGAACCGGGCAACAAGGGAAAGATTAATTCGGTTGTCACGCTCAAAAGGTGACGGCCAAATTTTTATTAAATTGCTATAATGGATTCGTAAATAACCAATCTCAAGCATACATCCCTATCTCTCTTTCCGGAGTCTCCCATGACCAAAACTGACTGGATCGCGCAGGAACTTGACAGCCTAAAGAACCAAGGCCTGTACAACCGTATCCGCACCATCTCCTCGCCGCAAGGCGCCTGGCTGGTCGTGGATGGGAAAAAGGTGCTCAACTTCTGCTCGAACAATTACCTGGGACTGGCCAACCATCCGCAGATTGTTGCCGCTGCAAAAAAAGCCGCAGATGAAATGGGCGTTGGACCGGCGGCTGTACGCTCCATCGCCGGGACGACCAGCCTGCACCTCGAGCTGGAGAAGCGCCTGGCGGCTTTCAAAGGAGTGGAAGCGGCCATCACCTTCCAGAGCGGCTTCTCCGCCAACTTGGCAACGATCCCAGCACTGGTCGGCAAGGAGGATGTGATCTTTTCCGACCGCCTGAACCACGCCAGCATCATTGATGGTTGCCGTCTCTCCGCGGCGAAAATCCTACCCTACGAACATTGCGACGTGGCTTCGCTGGAGTTGGTCATCAAGGAAAACGTCAGTCAATACCGCCGTGCCATCATCATCACCGATGGAGTTTTCAGCATGGACGGGGATGTGGCTCCACTCGATAAGATCTACGAAGTGGCCAGCATGTACGATATCCTGCTAATGGTTGACGACGCCCACGGCGAAGGTGTGCTCGGCAAGGGTGGGCGCGGCATCGTCGATCACTTTGGCCTGCACGGCAGGGTGGATGTGGAAGTTGGGACACTGTCCAAGGCTTTCGGCGTGGTGGGCGGCGTGGTGGCCGGGAAAGCAGTCATCGTCGAATGGCTGCGTCAGCGCGGTCGCCCGTTCCTGTTCTCCTCGGCGGTCACCGCGCCAGACGCGGCGGCCTGTCTCGCTGCGCTCGACCTGCTCGAAGAATCGACCGAACTGGTGGACCGCCTGTGGGAAAACGCGGATTATTTCAAAGCCAGGATGAAGAAACAGGGATTCAACACCGGCCTAAGCACCACACCCATCACCCCGGTCATGCTGGGCGAGGCGCCGCTGTCACAGCAATTCAGCCGCGATCTATTTGAAGAAGGCGTCTTCGCGATGGCTTTGGGATTTCCTACTGTGCCACAGGGCAAGGCGCGCATCCGTGTGATGATCTCCGCCGCGCACGCAAAGGACGATCTGGATAAGGGCTTGGATGCATTCGAGAAGGTGGGAAAGAAGCTGGGTGTGATAAATTAGTCTAAAATTGGGTGTAGAATCGCGAGGATACAGTTTTTTGTTTCCCTGTGTATTTTTGGAGGCATTATGTTCGTTTTTACACCGGAAGACCTGATAAAGATCCTGGTTGCCGTCCTGATCGGCGGGATCATCGGTTTCGAGCGCGAGCTGCATAGCAAGGCAGCCGGCCTGCGGACGATCACCCTCATCACGGTTGGTGCAGCCATGTTTACCATCCTTTCCTCCAAATTCACCGACACCGCCACCGCCCGGGTGGCCTCCAACATTGTCACTGGGGTCGGTTTCCTGGGCGCGGGGGCCATCCTGTTCGCGGAGGGGAAGGTCAAGGGTTTGACCACCGCTTCATCCATTTGGGTTTCGGCGGCACTTGGGATGGCAGTCGGTTTGGGTCAATACATTCTGGGCATGGCAACCGCCCTGCTAGTCGTCATCGTTCTCGACCTGTTCACCCGGCTGGATCGCTGGCTGGACATCAAAGGCCGGGAATCGCGTTCCTATGAGATAGCCTATACTAATCGCCCGGGAAAAGACAAAGAACTCGAAAAAATGTTCAGCGAATACCGGATGATCATCCGCTCGCATCGCCCGATGCGACAGGAGCAATGTCGGCGGGACACTTGGGAGATGGACGGCCGCGCCAGCGACCACCATGCCCTGGCGGAAAAACTTCTGGCCGACGAAGAAATCAGCGAATTGCGTTATTAACCCTGGCGGGGGAGTAGGAAATGATTGGCGGGCAGCGCTGCCCGCCATTTTTATGGCCTGGTTTTGAGGAATATCTCTGTCCAAGCCCGGGCGGTCTCGCCCCCTGACCCATCCTCGGCCATATCCCAAAACGAGGACAATACGCTATGACAAATGGCCCATGCCCGCAGGCGTTGGCGGTCGAAACCCGTCCGCTCAGAAAGGATGGCGATGCGCCGTTGCGTCCGGCGGATGGCCTCCTGCTCTTCCGGAATGACATTATATGGGTTGATGAGCAGCGGTCCAACCTCATACTCCGCCGGGCCGTCCACGCCCTTCGGGTCGATCACCAGCCAACCGCGCTCGGATGAAAGGATATTGAAATGGTGAAAATCGCCGTGCAAGAGCACCTGCGGACGGTTTTCAGCGAACAGGTCACAGATCAACTCCTCGGCGGTTTCAAAGCTTTTTTCAGGGAACGGACCAGTCTTACCTCCGAAACCGGGGCGCAGTTTCTTCAATTCGTCAAACCAGCCGCGCAGTGATAGAAAGCCCTCATGCTGCGGGGCTGGGCGGTGAATCTTCTTCATCACGTCCGCGGCAATTTCGGTGGCCCGATCGTCATCGTTTAGCGTGGCTAGCATGGTCCCGGGGTGGAGACGTTCCAGCAGGAGCATGCCCTTATCGGCATCCGCTTCCAGGATGCGGCATGCGCCTTGCCCGTTGTATATGCCCAGGGTGTTGATCTCACTCTTCAGTTCGCGGTTGGGAACACCGACCTTGAGTACCGCGTGTGTCCCATCGCTGCGCTTGGCTGCACAGACATAATTGTAGGAAAGGAGAAATGGCTTGCCGAGCTTCAGCTCCCAGCGTTGGGCGACTTCGGCGAGAAGGTCCGGTAGGTTGTTCAACCAACTCTCGCCGTCCAGAGGAAAAGACCGGCGGATGTTTTGGACAAAATCCGGAGGCAAATTCAGGACCATGGATGTTTTTTCTACTTTTTTTTATATACCTGCCAGTGGACACGCTGCTCGTCATACTGTGTGCGCGCAGGTTCCCCATCCAACGGATACCCAACGTAAATGAGGCACAAAGGCGTGACCTTTTTTGGAATGGACATGATTTTACGCACAACCCTGACAAAATCGGCTACCGGATGCACACCGATCCAGACCGTCCCCAAACCCAGGCCGACTGCGGCAATAAGGATGTTCTCAGTGGCGGCGGAACAATCCTGCACCCAAAACAAACGTGCAGCCGGGTTGGTGGAGAGAGCGGGATTTCCGCAGACCACTATGGCCGCCGGGGCATTTCTGTCCCCGAAGATAAGACGCTTGCGGAACTGCACCAACTTTTCCGGATCAGTGACAACAATAAACTCCCACGGCCGGCAATTCATGGCGGAAGGTGCAGCCATGGCAGCCTTTAGCAGAAGATCGAGCTTTTCCGGCTCGACCGGTTGGTCGGTGTATTTGCGAATGCTGCGACGGCGGAGGATGGTTTCGAGGGTTGGGTTCATAAATCAGGCCAGGGGTAAGGAATTATGCTTCGTTAATATCATCCCGGAAACATTTTTTCGTAAATCTCCGGGCAGTATTTTTGAACCATTTCACTGGTCAGGCCATTCTCTTTGCAAACCCCGGCATACAAGTCTGCAGAGGGGCGCTTGCGGCGTTCCTGGGTCTCCACATCCAACTCCCACAAGCCGAAACGTTGGGTCCAACCACGCTCCCATTCGAAGTTGTCCACCAGCGACCAGTAGAAGTAACCCTTGATCGGCCAGTTGAAGTTGACCCCGCGCCACATTTGGTGGATATGCTGCGCAATGTAGCGAGGACGCATTCTATCCTGGTTGTCTTCCACTCCGTTTTCGGTAACGATGATGGGCAGGTTAAACTGCAAGGCCCATTTTAGACTTTTGAAAAAACCATCCGGAATATTGGCGATGAGGGCATTGTCGCTCAGGTCAGAACCTTCCGGGTAATACCGACGCCCAAATAGCAGGCCGGGCTTAGTGATGTCAAAGGCAACCGTATCTTCGGAATAATAATTGAGGCCGATGTAATCCTGAGTTCCTTTGGCTTCCATGATGCGTACATTGCCGATTAGAGTGAACATGGTACCTGTTGCCAGTGCAGAGGGAAAAGTGTTGCACAAGTTATTGTATTGCAGGTTCCTGACCAGCCGGTCAATCAGCGACCAGGAGTGAGCCGGGACCATAGGCCGGTAGTGTAAGGCATATCCGACACGCGCCTCGGGCTGAATCACGTGGATGACCCGGTAGGCAGCCGCGTGACCACGTACCAGGTTCGCCAGCACTTTCATAGCCAGCCGGATGTTCTTTTTGCCGGGAGGGTAGATCCCTTCCACGTATGCTTCCAAAGCATTGAGGTTTGGTTCGTTGATGGTACACCACAAGGCACAATACTCTTTCAACGCCTCAACCGTTTTGCGGACGTATTTCTCGAATAGCGGCAAGACTGCCTCGGTCTCCCAACCACCCATTTCGCCCAGCCAAAGCGGGTCTGTGACGTGGTGCAGACTGACCAGCGCAGTCATACCCCGATCACGCAATCCGCGCAACATGCTCCGGTAATGCTCCAGGGCATCCTCGTCCCAGCGATCCGGGGCAGGCTGGATGCGGCTCCACTCAACGGATAGGCGATGGGCATTCTGCCCGGCCTCGGCCGCGCGGTCGAAATCCTCCTCCCAGCGCCCGCCCCACCAATCACAGGCCAGTCCGGATTTGTGTCCTTTTTCGATACGGCCATCCTCTTGCTCCCAGGCCCACCAGTTGTTGTTGGTGTTTTTCCCTTCGACCTGATGGGCTGAGGTAGCCGACCCCCACAGGAAACCGCGTGGAAAATGAAAAGAGGCTGTTGGCATGAAAGAGTCTCCAATGACAGAGTCAAACAGTTCGGTGGTCAGATGGTTCTTTGACCGGATGGATTTTATTTCGCGCGGGCCAGGTAGGCCAGATACAGCGCCACGGACCCGGCGACGGCGGCGTTGAGCGACTTCAACCTGTCCCTGCATCGGCAATCGCAGCAAATAATCACATTTGGATTTGACCAGGGGGCGAATGCCTTCTCCTTCGCTTCCGACTACCACCACTAGGGCACCATCCAGCCGGACCTCGGACGGGCTTTTGGATTCCGGACCTTCGTCCAGACCAACGACCCAGGCATCCGCTTCCTTCAACGCCAGGATGGCCTGCACCAGGTTGGCTTGCGCCACCAGCATATACTCGCAGGCTCCCGCCGAAGCGGAAACGACTGCCGGGGTGATTTCCGCCGCCCGGTGGGTCGGGATCAATACGCCGTGCACACCCACCGATTTTGCTGTGCGAATGAGGGTGCCGAGGTTTTGCGGGTCTTGCAGGGTATCGAGGATGAGCACAAAAAGTGGTTCGCGGCGCTGTTTGGCATTATCGAAGATATCATCCAGCCCAACATACGGATAGCCGCTGACTTCCAAGGCCACGCCTTGATGGCTATCGCCAAGTTTATCCAGCCGCAGGCGTGCCACACGTTCAATGGGTATTTTTCGCTGCCTCGCCAAATCCAGGATCTCGGTCAGGCGTCCCCGTTCCTGCAGGCCCTCGGCTACCTGGAGGCGAAAAACGTCCCGACGTTTGGCTCGCAAGGTTTCATAAACAGGATTACGACCGTAAATGGTTTCTCGCATTGTTTATAATCAAGAATTTTATTTGATGCCTGTGGGGGTGAATATGGGCCAACGTGTATCGGTAGGGATAGGAGTATGGGTTGGGAGCCGGGTGGACGACGCCGCAGGAATTCGGGTAGGAGTTGGGGTTAAAGTGATGGTCGGCGTCTGGCTCGGTGTCCAGGTCGGCCAGCTGGTATCCGTGGAGTTGGGGGTCTGGCTCGGCAGCGGCGTTCTGGTAAATGTTTGCGAGGGAGTGGAGGTCAGGGTCGGGGTACCAGTCGGTGCAGGCTGGCTTGTCATGGTGGCAGTATTTGTGAAGGTTTCAGACGGAATATTTGTTGCGGTTCGTACCACAGTGACTGTGGGGGTGGAGAGAAGTAGCGGGTGAGTATTATTTTCTGTATGAATCATCACCACGCCGCCAACAATCATTACCATTAGGAGTAACGCCAGTCCAAAATATCTCCGGCCGGCGGCCATCTGTCTGTGACGTTCCGGCCAGCTGGCCTGGCGGCGACTGGTTTGTAAGGAATGGACACCTGCACGAATACTAAAAAAAATCCCCAACAAGCCCAGGAAAACGGCAATGATGAGGCCTGATCGAATGCCCATGGAATTCATTATAGCATA
This sequence comes from uncultured Chloroflexia bacterium, assembly GCA_963827305.1. Lineage (GTDB taxonomy): Bacteria > Chloroflexota > Anaerolineae > Anaerolineales > Villigracilaceae > UBA877. The sequence continues at coordinate 189,636 of CAWHAM010000006.1, read as the reverse complement.
TGGAACAACCACGACCGCGCGGCGGGAGATGACCTTCCCGCCTGCGAGGAGATTGCTTACCTGCGGGTATCCCTACGGGATGTTACGGGAATGCTTCGCGGTCGCCGCCACACCGTCCTGCTTTTGACGCTCATCTACGGCTCATTCTGCACTGTCAGAATGTAGTTCACCAGCCGCAGGCCATCGCCCGGACCCGGAGCCAGGCCGATTTCATAGGTTTGACCAGCCGGGAGTGTAATCAATTCATCCAGATTGCCGCATGACAGTTTCCCCCAGCTGGAGAGCAAGGAGCCGCCCTGTCGTATTTCCACGGTTAATGTGCCGTTGCCGGTACAAGTCAGGCTAAAAACCAGGCGGGCCTCGGGTGCATTGACGGAATAAGGTGTGAACTCAATCCAGTCTTCGGGATCGCCTTCTGGCGCGGAAACCTGGCTGGAATACGTGAATTGATTCGTCCCAGAGGCCGAGAACGTCACATGCACGGCTGGGTTGGCAGGAGAATTGTTATCGGCAATAGCGGGACCGACCGTTGGCGTAGAAAAGACGGGAATGGGTGTCGATCCGGCGGACTCGCCACTGGCGTGCCACTGGCCGGAGCGCCACCTGTGGCCGGAGCGCCATTATCGTCCAAAACCGGCAGGCTGCTGGCATCTGTCTGGATGTACTGGGCGGTAACCCAGCCGCGTCCAGCCGGGCCGGCATGGATAATCGATCTGGAACCAGGAAGACGTGGAATTTTTCCCGGTCAGATGCACCATCACGTCCGGTTGCAGCATTCCCAGCGAGGCGAACGTCATCCCGGCCCGGAGCGGACGTTGAGAAGCTGCAAAACCTGTCCGCTTGGTCCGGCCGGGGTGAGTGTAGCCTGCGGAGGTACAACAGTCCCTGCCGAAATCTGGACGAATTGAGCGGCCACCCAGCCAAATCCGTTTGAAGCAGCCGGGAAGAGGATCTGATACCATTGCCGGTCCATCCCGCAGGATAACCCGGACTTTCTCCCCGGCGTTGAGCTGGCCAAGCGAAGCGAAATTCGTGCCGGGTCCGCTGCGGACATTCACCTTGATTGTCAATGTGCCTTCAATATATTGGGGGGTGGCGGTCATGGTGGGAGGCACAGGCGTGCCGGTGGGCGTGGCGCTGGGAGAGGGCGTTGGGGAAATGGCAGCCGAAGCCGTGGGGAACGTCGTGGCAGGCGGTTGGGTGGTGGCGCAGGCGGCTGCCAGCAGGAGCAGGGCTGCCATCAGAAGGATGAGACGCTTCATGGACATGATTTTACCCGTTCTCCTGGCTTTGACCGGGGAAAATGTTTACGCGATGTCAGGGATTTCCTTCATGAACTTCGAGATTTACCCGACCAGCTCGAGAAATATCCGTATCATATTTCCCCAAATATTCCCGGATCGCCTGGTCAACGATCACGGTCATAGGAAGGCCAAGAATCTCTCTGATTTTGTAAATCTCATGAATTACAGAGTACTGCGTAAATATTTAAACCAAAAACTTCGTTTTTTTTATTGCTTTTTAGTTACTTCAGTTCACGGAGTACTGCGCAAGGTGCGGTAGATATTTATGCAAGGAGCAGTGGGTTGCTGTGAATTTTGGGCTGAGAAATCCTTTCATCAGCCTGGCGGTTTATTCTTTCTACCATATAGATATATTAGCATACCGAGTTCAACTATAAACGGCGTGTTTTAGCAGGGGTAAGGCAGACGAGACGAATTCCCCACTATCGCGCACATTTCGCGAGCTGAGGCATCCTCTCAGCGGGGTGGACCTGGTGTTGGTTAATCATGCTAAAGTAAGCATTTAGGGGCATATCGATAGAAGATGTCAGCACACTCGCAGCGGCCCTTAGATGGGTAGATCGCTGTTTTTGAAATTGACCTTGCCATTGCTATTGCAATCCAGCCATTTAGTCGTTCAGGCTCATCAGGATAATCGGGAGAGATAGCGCCTTCACGAATCTCGACAAAACGCCGTAGAAAGAAACTGACGAAATCTGCAACCTGAATCAGGCCCACTTGTTGAGAGTCTCCGAAGTAAGGCACATCAATGATTTGGTCGAGCTGACCTCGCTTAGGTGCGCGATTGTAGTAGCTATCCGTCCAACCTGGAGGAATTCTTCACCAACTCAGTGAACCCATTTGCCTCTTGATCCTTGTTATCAAAAATCAATACGGTATTTCCCTTATTGCCCGAAGAATTCTGGAAGTTCTTCTGGATCGCAAGAACGCAGTGGATGGGCCATTAACCGCCAAAGAGAGCCCACTTCTTTAGCATGGGACTCATGTTGGAAATCGCTCTTGAATTTGGCTTTATTTACAGCAGAATACACCAGGTGGTGCTTTCTTTCCTGCAACCAATTAAAAATGGCAGTGATAATTGCTGCGCGTTTGTCCCCCCTTTATATCGCGCCAAGGTCCGTTACCAGCATAAAAGTCGCTAGTATGGATTTCTGTGATTTTTCGGCCAACGATTTTCGATAGGACAAGTAAGAGCCCATCCCAATGCGTTTTGGTGAGATTTATACGCTGAGAATTTACAAGGACTCCTACCATCACAGCAAACGGCTCGGTTCCTGTTCCGCTTTCATCGAAATAACAGAACTTCATTCTTTACCCTCTAATTTGCTTGCTGAAGGAATTCCTTATAACCTTCCGATTAGGGATAAGCTATAGAATAAAAGCCCGATATATTTTATCTCAATTACATTTACTGTGAGATCTATTTATAAAAACCTTATCCTGGAGAGAACCATCATTCTTGCTAATGCTATAATAGCTGTAAAGATCGTTTCAATAGGACAGTCAGAGATAAGTCTCACTTCAAATAGACTACACGTTTTTCTGCCTTTCCCTCAATAGGGTGCTCCAAATCATCAGGAGGATATCGCCATACAGAGCCTCAAAGCCTTGTGTACTCCACGGCCTAGTGTCTTCGATCCTTAAAGACGTGATACCGTGCTGGATATTTCGGATCTGGTTGCAGAAAAGATCTATCCAGCAGAATTCTTTGAAGAGAACCAAATCACGGAAGGCATGCGGACCTTGCTTGAACAGGGATTCCGCCGTTTGGAGGGAAAATCCAACCAGGGCGTCTTTCGCCTGAAACAGGCAATGGGCGGTGGCAAGACGCATAACCTGCTGGCAATGTATCGGGATTGCTCATTGGAAACATAGAATGAAAGAATTATGCGTTAAGATTTTTCAATGCAACTTTAGGAGCTATTGATGCCCGTCAGTATCGGTGAAACCCTGGAAAAGCGATACAAAATAGATAGAAAGCTTGGTCAAGGTGGATTTGGTGCCGTTTATCATGCCCTGGACATGCGCTTAAGCGTCTCTTGTGCAATAAAAGAGTGCTTGGATACCTCTGGCGCCGCAACTCGTCAGTTTAAGCGCGAAGCTTCGATGCTTGCCGAACTTAGGCATCCTAACCTACCTCGAGTCACAGATTATTTTGATCTTCAAGCAAAAGGGTTGTATTTGGTAATGGATTTTATCGAGGGAGAAGATTTAGCTACAAAAATCAACAAAAATGGATCTGGATTTACTGAAGAACAAGTGATGCCCTGGATCAAGCAGATATGCGAAGCATTGGATTACCTGCACAGCCATAATCCACCTATCATCCATCGGGATATAAAACCACAGAATATTATCGTGACCAAAAACGACGTAGCTATCTTAGTGGATTTTGGTCTTGCCAAAGTATATGATCCTTTAACACATACAACAACCGGAGCTCTTGGTGGAACTCCAGGATTCTCATCGATTGAACAATATGGCCAAGGAACAACTGACCAAAGAAGTGATATTTACTCGCTCGGAGCGACTATTTATGCATTATTGACCGGACAAAATCCTCCAGAAAGTATTCAACGGGTGATTAATAATGTATCACTGAAACCCATGCACGTACTCAACCCGACAATCTCGATAATTTTTGAAAAGGCCATTCTAAAAGCATTAGAAATTGAACCCGACAAACGAATTCAGACAATCAGAGAGCTATATGAGGCGCTTTCTGATAATAAGTTAGTAGGAATAAGTAAAATTGATAATTTATCATCAGAAAGAGATAAAATCACTCCCTTTAAACCATATGGTTCTTTTTCATCAGATAAAGATCTGCGAATAAACCAAGCAAACGTATGGGAAGAAAAAGGTTCCAACCTTTTCTCTCAGGACAGTACAAAGAGGCCATCCAATGTTATGACAAAGTCCTGGAACTTGACCCTAAAGATAGTTTGGCTTGGAGAAATAAAGGTCTGTGCCTCGGAGAACTAGGTCGACACGAAGAGGCCATCCAATGTTATGACAAAGCCCTGGAACTTGACCCAAAAGATAGTGGGGCTTGGGCCCATAAAGGTCTGAGCCTCGGAAAACTAGGCCGACACGAAGAGGCCATCCAATGTTATGACAAAGCCCTGGAACTTGACCCTAAAGCTAGTTGGGCTTGGTCCAATAAAGGTTGGAGCCTCGGAGAACTAGGTCGACACGAAGAAGCCATCCAATGTTGTGACAAAGCCCTGGAACTTGACCCTAAAGATAGTGTGGCTTGGATCAATAAAGGTCGGAGCCTCGGAGAACTAGGTCGACACGAAGAGGCCATCCAATGTTATGACAAAGCCCTGGAACTTGACCCTAAAGCTAGTTGGGCTTGGCACAATAAAGGTTGGAGCCTCGGAGAACGAGGTCGACACGAAGAAGCCATCCAATGTTGTGACAAAGCCCTGAAACTTGACCCTAAAGATAGTGTGGCTTGGATCAATAAAGGTTGGAGCCTCGGAAAACTAGGCCGACACGAAGAGGCCATCCAATGTTTTGACAAAGTCCTGGAACTTGACCCTAAAGCTAGTTTGGCTTGGAGAAATAAAGGTCTGTGCCTCGGAGAACTAGGTCGACACGAAGAGGCCATCCAATGTTATGACAAAGCCCTGGAACTTGACCCAAAAGATAGTGGGGCTTGGAACAATAAAGGTCGGAGCCTCAGAGAACTAGGCCGACACGAAGAGGCCATCCAATGTTATGACAAAGCCCTGGAACTTGACCCTAAAGCTAGTGGGGCTTGGAACAATAAAGGTCTGTGCCTCGGAAAACTAGGCCGACACGAAGAGGCCATCCAATGTTTTGACAAAGCCCTGGAACTTGACCCTAAAGATAGTGGGGCTTGGGAAATTAAAGGTCTGAGCCTCGGAGAACTAGGTCGACACGAAGAGGCCATCCACTGTTATGACAAAGCCCTGGAACTTGACCCTAAAGCTAGTTGGGCTTGGAGCAATAAAGGTCTGAGCCTCGGAGAACTAGGCCGACACGAAGAGGCCATCCAATGCCATGACAAAGCCCTGGAACTTGACCCTAAAGCTAGTTGGGCTTGGGACAATAAAGGTCTGTGCCTCAGAGAACTAGGCCGACACGAAGAGGCCATCCAATGTTATGACAAAGCCCTGGAACTTGACCCTAAAGATAGTGGGGCTTGGGAAATTAAAGGTTGGAGCCTCAGAAAACTAGGCCGACACGAAGAGGCCATCCAATGTTATGACAAAGCCCTGGAACTTGACCCTAAAGATAGTGGGGCTTGGAAAAATAAAGGTTGGAGCCTCAGAGAACTAGGCCGACACGAAGAGGCCATCCAATGTTATGACAAAGCCCTGGGACTTGACCCTAAAGATAGTGGGGCTTGGGAAATTAAAGGTTGGAGCCTCAGAGAACTAGGTCGACACGAAGAGGCTATCCAATGTTATGACAAAGCCCTGGAACTTGACCCTAAAGCTAGTTGGGCTTGGAACAATAAAGGTCTGTGCCTCGGAAAACTAGGCCGACACGAAGAGGCCATCCAATGTTTTGACAAAGCCCTGGAACTTGACCCTAAAGATAGTTGGGCTTGGGCCCATAAAGGTCGGAACCTCAGAGAACTAGGTCGACACGAAGAGGCTATCCAATGTTATGACAAAGCCCTGGAACTTGACCCTAAATATAGTTGGGCTTGGAACAATAAAGGTTGGGGGCTCGGAGAACTAGGCCGACACGAAGAGGCTATCCAATGTTATGACAAAGCCCTGGAACTTGACCCTAAAGATAGTGGGGCTTGGAACAATAAAGGTCGGAGCCTCGGAGAACTAGGTCGACACGAAGAGGCCATCCAATGTTGTGACAAGGCCTTGGAAATTGATCCGAGCTGTTTATCTGCTTTGAACTACAAATGTGCTAGTCTAAACGAACTAGGACGCTACGAAGAGGCTATCGGCTGTTCTAACAAAGCCTTAGAGCTGGACCCGCATGATGTTGATTTCCTGGAATAATAAAGGAAACAGTCTCAAAGGGCTGGGTCGTCACGAAGAAGCTATTAATTCCTATGAAAAGGCCCTGGAGATTGACTCGAAATATACAAGAGCCTTGGAAAGCAAAGTGAAAAGTCTTGAAGAATTGGGTCGTCATGAAGAAGCCATCCGTACAAAACAGAGGTTAGAAACCCTCGGTGGGTCCCCCCTTCATGATTCACCTTACACTAAATAGTAAATACGCTCGCCAGTAGATTTTATAATAAAGTAGATCCACCGCTGGCATTATTCCGGTAATGGATTTAGGAGAAAAATATGATAGAACTATCATTCGGCGCTAGGATGGCCTGGCAATTGGCAGCCCAAGAAGCCGCGGCAGCTCGCTCTGAGTTCATAGAACCGGACCACATCCTGATCGGGATTTTCAGCCTGGAAAAAGTATTGAGACAGACAAATGAAGCCAGACTAGATCCAACATCTCGTCAAGTACTGCAATCCGAACAAAATGCCATTGAAAATATTGCTCATGATCTTGACACGGCTCAGCTACGGCGTAGTTTGCGAAGTGAACTGGGAAGAGGCGGATCCACACAAACCAAAAATGTCGTTCACCGCAGCCCAGTCTGTAAACAAATATTCGAGCGTGCCTGCAATTTGGCAGCATCTGCAAACGAAGTAACCTGCCTCCATCTCCTAGCAGCGATTTTGGAGCAACCATCAGAAGCTATCACCTCCGTCTTTGAGGCGGAGCAAGTCAACCTGGAGGACTTGAGTAAGCGAGCACTTGCAGAAATCTCCGAACCTGTGGCAGTCGATGATGAACCAAAGAGGGTCCATGTTGGTGAACCCAAGCAGGCACAAGAGGGAACCAAGTACCTGGACCGCTATGGTCGCGACCTGACACAGGCAGCCCGGGAAGGCAAACTGGGACCGTTCATTGGACGCCGCCCGGAACTATTGCAGATCATCCAGACCCTGGCCCGCACATCGAAGAATAACCCAGTCCTAGTGGGTGAGGCTGGAGTGGGAAAGACCGCTGTTGTAGAAGCGCTAGCTGTGCGGGTCATTGATGGGAAAGACCCCGAAGTTCTAGCTGGCAAGCGGATAGTCGAGCTGAATTTAGGCGCATTGACCGCGGGCACACAATACCGGGGAGAATTCGAAGAACGACTGGAAAATATCCTGAAAGAAGTACAGACACATCCAGAGGTCATCCTCTTCATTGACGAAATTCACAACCTTGTTGGAGCCGGACAGGTGGGAGAAGGCAGTATGGATGCGGCAAATATTCTCAAACCCGCCTTGGCGCGCGGTGAACTATGCTGCATCGGTGCCACGACCATCACCGAATACCGTCGATATATTGAAGCAGACTCTGCTCTGGAGCGGCGCTTTGAGAAGATCATCATCAACGAACCCAGCTTGGACGAGACGGTTGAGATCCTGAAAGGACTGCGTTCTAAATTTGAGGAACACCATCACGTCCGAATTACTGACCGGGCTATTCAGGCAGCAGTTGACCTTTCGGTCCGTTTTGACGGCGACCACCAGCTGCCCGACAAGGCGATCGACCTGGTGGACAAGGCCGGGGCACGCACCCGCGTTCCGCTCCTGAGTATGCGGCCAGGCAGTAAGACAGCCGGCGATGCCAAAACCGTCGGAGAGGTGACTGAAATTACCATAGCCCAGGTGCTATCTGAGAAGTTCGGGGTACCGCTGGAAGTCATCACAAGTCATATGGATGGGGTGAAGAAGTCACGCCTGCTGGAGCTCGAAGTTTTTCTGAAAACGCGCATCATCGGTCAAGATGACGCGGTGAAGCGGGTGTGCCAACGGCTTCTCATGGCACAAACCAGCCTGGCTGAAAGACATGGTCCGCTGGCGGTCTTCCTGTTCCTCGGTCCATCTGGCGTAGGCAAGACAGAACTGGCGCGCTCACTTGCCATGTTCCTTTTTGGGAGTGACTCGGATATGATCCGGCTGGATATGTCCGAGTACATGGAGGAATATAGTATCTCCAAAATGATCGGATCACCCCCGGGTTATGTTGGTCATGAGGAAGAGGGACAATTGACCGGTCAATTGCGGACGAAATCCTACTCAGTCGTCCTGCTCGATGAGGTTGAGAAGGCGCACCCCCGGGTCTTTGACCTATTCCTACAGGTCTTTGACGATGGTCGTCTGACCGATTCGAAAGGCCGGACCGCGGATGCCAAGAATGCGATCTTTATCATGACATCCAATATCTCTCCGGACAAACACGCAGATATGGGCTTTTTACCCTCCAAGCTGGTTGGGAAGGACACTCTCCAGGAGGTTACAAAGCGATTTCGTCCTGAGTTCATCAACCGAATTGATGACCAGATTGTCTTCCGGTCTCTGAGTGAAGAGGATGTGAGGAAGATCGTAAAGCCGATGCTCGCAGAGATCTGCAATCGCCTCCAAAAACAATACAAAGTTTCCCTTGAAGTTGACGAGCAAGTTGAAATTCTCCTTGCCAAAGTAGGATTCAACCCGCAATATGGAGCTCGGGAATTAAGCCGAACATTAGAAAAATATGTTCAGATTCCGCTAAGCGAACTAGTTCTTTCCGGAAAATTGGCCGAGGGCTCCTTTTGGCGATTGGTAACAAATGGTGAAGACCTGGAATTTATTCTTGGAAAACAACAGAAAGTGGAAAAGGGGGGGAAAAAATAAGCATTGCAAATTACTATATAAGCATTGATTACATTAAGATTCCCGTCTCAACCTTTGACTTAAACAGAACATATGTGCTAATATATTGCTGACAATTTTAATATTTCGGTTTCATGCACGTTGCACCCAGTCGCAGACACTGGCGCTGGGAGAATTCGTAGTAACCGGTCCCTAAGGGACTTGGCCTTTCTATGGCCAGCTATCGTCTTCTCCCACTGCCAGTGTTTTGTTTTCACTAAGAAAGGCCTCTGTATGAAAATCGTCATTCACCCCACTACAAAAAAAGTTCAAATTGCAATTCTTGTTGTCTCGGTAATTGCAATCTTCGCAATTACATTCCATTCGGAATTATTTCCACTCCACACGGCCTCGACGCCAACTGCGTCTCCTGATATGCAGGCTGCAGTGGATGCAGTGTCAGCTTTCTATACTTTAGATTACTCCGCTTCCAGGGAGCGATGGAGACCTGGAGATGAGCCCATTGTATATCGTTTTAGGGAAAAGCGTGACATAGAACACAAAAAACGCCGCGGTATGCGGCGTCCCTGGTGCCCCTGGGCGGACCTGTTCCGAACTACACCCTTCCTCACTTTCAGATGAAAATTGTGCGGGAGGGCCATTAGGTAGGCAAAGGGCGAGTGTAACTCACAAGAGATAATCTCGCCTTACCGGTTAATTATAATCCGTTTCACGATGGTTTATAGAAGTATGTTTAAAACTGCTCAGGCTATGGGCCAGGCTTCAAGGCCTTCTTGTCCCACCTCAACGAAAAGCACTTCATTCCTTTAGAGCGAGTGAATGAGTTCTGCGAAGATGTCTTTCAGCACTCGATAGGCAGAGGGACAATTGTGGAAGCCATTGTCCAGGTTGCTGAAAGGGTAGATCCGACCAATCAGCGAACTCAGCAGTACATGTTCATGACGGAAGAGGCCTTGCATTTCGATGAGAGTGGGCTACGCAAAGAATTTCTCCCTCCCCATACCTTCCCATATATCGCCGCGATTCCCAATGAGCCAAAGCACGCAGGCTTGTTTTTTCCATTAATGTGCGGTAGACTTATTTAAATTAGTTTTTGGCAAATCAATATTTGACATTCGAGATCCTCCTAAAAGGCTTAAGGATTCTTTATATTTTTCCTCTAAGTCTGATAAGAGGCCTGCTAATCGCCAATTTCGAGCTGGCCCATTTTTGGGAGCCTTTCTGTCGAACTCCACAAGTTTACTGAATGGTGAAATGGCTGTTGGCATTTTTTGTTTTTAAATTATCCTGGAGATGTGGTTATTCTCTAGAATGCCGTATTTGGTGGAAAGGAGGATTCAAATAAGATAAACAGGTCCTTGATTCCTTTCGATCAACAAAAGCCAGTTACCAACCTATAAAACCACCTGCCAAACAAATGAATTTGATTCCAGTTTACGGACGCAAACGGAGGTATTCCGATGAAAAAACTAATCAATAAACCCGAAAATGTGGTTGTCGAGGAACTCGAAGGCATTCAAGCCGCACATGCTGATCTTGTCAAAGTACATTACGATCCAAACTTCATCATCCGCGCTGACGCACCTGTCATGGGTAAAGTCGGCGTCATCTCTGGCGGCGGTTCAGGCCATGAACCCATGCATGGCGGGTTCGTAGGCTATGGCATGCTCGATGCTGCCTGCCCCGGCGCAGTATTCACATCTCCAACCCCTGACCAAATGCTTGAAGCGACCAAAGCTGTCAACGGTGGAAAGGGCGTTCTACACATTGTCAAGAACTACACCGGCGATATCATGAACTTTGAAATGGCCGCAGACTTGGCACGTGGAGAGGGTATCGAAGTCGAGAGCGTCGTGACTGACGACGATGTCGCTGTCAAAGACAGTCTTTATACGGCCGGTCGTCGCGGCGTGGGTAGCACCGTGCTCGCCGAGAAACTGTGTGGCGCGGCTGCAGAGCAAAAACGCTCTCTGAAGGAAGTTGCTGATGTATGCCGCAAAGTCAAAGCTCTGGGACGAAGTATGGGGATGGCGCTTACATCCTGCACGGTACCTCATGCTGGAAAACCGACCTTTGATCTGCCTGAAGATCAGATGGAAATCGGCATTGGCATCCACGGCGAGCCGGGTCGCACCCGCATGCAGCTCAAGAGCGCCGATGAAATCGTCGAGATGCTGATGGAGCCGATCATTAGCGACATTCCTTATAAGTCCGGCGATGAAGTTCTGCTCTTTGTCAACGGCATGGGTGGCACGCCACTCATCGAGCTCTATATCGTCTACCGCAAAGCGCTCGAAATTGCCACCAAGCACGGCTTAAAAGTTGTGCGCAACCTGGTTGGCCCGTATATCACCAGCCTCGAAATGGCCGGGACATCCATCACCATGCTTAAGCTAGACAACGATATGATCAAGTTGTGGGATGCGCCGGTCAGAACTCCTGGTCTGCGCTGGGGCATGTAAAATACTGAATTCTATAGAGCCGGGGTGACGAGAGTCGCCCCGGCTCACACTCTAATGGAGTCGGAGATGCCCATTCAACGTGATGACGTACTGGCATGGATCAAGGCTTGTGCAAATGTTATTTCCGAAAACAGCAACTACCTGACGGAGCTGGACTCTGCGATTGGAGACGCAGATCATGGCGCGAACATGGATCGCGGATTTAAGGCCGTTTTGAAAAAATTGCCGGAAGTCAGCGATAAAGATATCGGTACCATCTTTAAAACTGTCGGAATGACGCTGATCTCCACCGTTGGCGGCGCGGGCGGCCCACTGTATGGGACCTTTTTTCTCCAGGCTGGAATGAAAACCGCCGGAAAAATGGAACTCAACGCCTCAGATTGGAGCGATACCCTTGAAGCAGCCCTGAATGGTGTTGTCATGCGAGGCAAAGCGGTACTCGGTGATAAAACCATGGTGGATGCCTTGACCCCGGCTGTGAACACGCTTAAGGAGGCTGTCCGAACGAGCCAGCCAATCAACCAGGCATTGGCGCTGTCAGCCGAAGCGGCGAAAAAAGGGATGGAAGGAACAATTCCTCTGGTGGCCCGAAAAGGCCGCGCCAGCTATCTGGGCGAGCGCTCGGCCGGGCATCAGGACCCGGGAGCAACCTCTTCCTACTTGATCCTGAAAAATGCGGCCGAGGTCTGGAAGCATATTCCCTGACATCTTCACGACTTTGATCCCGGAATGCCAATACGGAATGCTCTTTTGGGCATCCATCCTAATGGAGGGTACCTGCTTTATCCCGGCCTTCCCCTTTCCATTCACTCTTTTGTAATGGTTTTTGACAATCGCATGGCAACTTTCCCAGCCGGCGACTGGGAGTATCGCTGGGCGCCTTACGACCAGCCAACCTACCATGCTGTCCTGGAACAGCTCAAACCGGACGATATTGTGCTCGAAATCGGCGCAGGCGACCTGAGATTGGCCCGCCAGATGGCAACCATCGTCAGACGGGTCTATGCCGTGGAGATCAATGCCGGGCTGCTGGATCAAAGCCTGGGATCCGGGAAAGAGCTCCCGGAGAATCTGGTCCCGATCCATGCAGATGCCCGGAGGCTGGACTTCCCGGCTGATGTCGGCGTTGGCGTGCTGCTCATGCGCCACTGCACGCACTTCAGGCTGTACGCCGGGAAACTGAAGGCGCTTGGTTGCCAAAGCTTGATCACAAATGCGCGCTGGCGCATGGGCGTGGAGGCCGTCTCGTTGCAAGCATCGAGGATCCCTTTCAGGCAGGTCAGAATCGGCTGGTGTGCCTGCTGGTGCGGCGCGACCGGTTTCAAGAGCGGCCCGGTTGAAGAGCTTTCCCCTGAAACAGAAGCGATCATTTATGAAGTGGTTGATTGTCCGAATTGTTCGCCGAATTGATCCAGAATCTGAATACCAAAAAGGATGGCTGTATGGTCAGTCTGGTCATTGTCTCTCATAGCCGCGAACTGGCCAATGCGCTGGTAAACCTGGTCAGGCAAGTGGCTTCTCCAGATGTGCACATCGCCGTAGCCGCCGGCGTGGGGGAAGATCGCCAGGAGATCGGCACCGACGCGGTCCAGATCAGTGAAGCCATCCAAAGCGTTGCTTCGCCGGATGGCGTGCTGGTCATGATGGATCTGGGCAGCGCCGTCCTGAGCGCACAAACGGCAGTGGAACTGCTGCCGCCCGAAATTGCCGAAAAAGTCCGGTTCTGCGCGGCACCTTTTGTGGAGGGCTGCATTTCCGCAGGTGTGCAAATTGGCCTGGGCAGCGATCTCGACACCGTTTGCCGCGAGGCTCAACAGGCCCTGCTCCCCAAACAAGAACAGATCGGCGAAGCCCCAGGGCCGGCTGCCGAAAAACCTGCGCCAGTTGAAGAAACCGGTCAAGAAATTATTCTGACCTTGCATAACCAACACGGCCTGCACGCGCGCCCGGCGGCTCGTTTCGTTCAGACTGCGGCCAATTTCAAGGTCGATGTTCATGTGTTCAACCTGACCAATGGGAAAGGCCCCGTCTCTGCCGCGCAGCCTAAATGCGATTACCACTCTCGGCGCGGTGGAGGAACATCAAATTCGGGTAACAGCGTCGGGTGCCGAGGCGGATGCAGCGCTCAAGGCGCTCAAGGCGCTGGTTGACGAGAATTTTGGCGAGCCGACCTCCCAGCAGCCTGTCGCTGCGCTTCCCATCAGCTCCTCTGCTGAAAGGGGCGCTGCCAAGGACGGCAGCTTAAGTTCCACCTTGATCTCGGAAGGGATTGCCATCGGGCCGCTCTATCGCTACCAGCCGCAACCTCCGCTTATTTCCAGCGAACCAGCCCAAAATCCAGACGACGAATGGGGCCATCTCCAGCGCGCCATCAACTCTACCCGCCAGGCTATTAGCCAACGCCGCCAGCAGCTCAAGGCGTCCATCGGCGAGGCCGAAGCCGCCATTTTCGACGCGCACCTGTTGATCCTGGATGATCCCGACTTGCTGGAACAGGCGCGCCGGGCTATTTTCGAAAGCCGGCAAAATGCCATGCAGGCCTGGCACGGAGCCGCCTCACATGTAGCTGACTCTTACCGCAATCTGGAAGATGTCTACCTCCGGCAACGCGGCGCTGACGTTGATGATGTGTCAAACCAGGTGCTCTTTGCACTGGCAGGAAAGACTACCAGCAGCCTGATCACCTTTGCCGAACCGGTCATTCTCTATGCCCCCGACCTGACCCCCACCGAAACGTCCCAACTGGACATGAATGCCATCCTGGGGATCCTGACCAGCGGCGGTGGCCCAACCTCACACAGTGCCATCCTGGCCCGTGCGCTGGGCATCCCGGCGGTTTCTGGGGTCAGCCCCTCGCTAGAGCGGCTCCCCCCAGGCACACTCATTGCCCTTGATGGTTTCAACGGGGCTGTCTGGGTCGAACCGTCGGAGCAGGTTCAAGTCGAACTTAAAGTACCGCCGCGCTGAATGGCTTTTATCCCGGAAGAAATTGATGGACGCAAGCCATGTTCCGGCTGTCACACGTGACGGGCGACGCCTGGAAGTATTTGCTAATATCGGCAATATACAGGATGCCCACGCTGCGATTAAGAACGGCGCGGAAGGTATCGGTCTCTTGCGCACAGAATTCCTGTTCCTGACGCGTGAAACTCCGCCCGGTGAAGCTGAACAAATGGTAGCGCTACGCCAGATCGGTGAAACTATGGGGGATCGGCCCGTTATAGTGCGCACACTGGATGTGGGTGGTGATAAGGCTGTTCCCTACATCCAACTGCCACTGGAGTCAAACCCATATCTGGGAGTGCGCGCCATCCGGATGTCGCTGCGAAACCCAGAATTGTTCAATGTCCAATTGCGTGCCATTCTACGCGCCGCAGCGGATTTCCGTTTCCGCATCATGTTCCCCATGATCGCCAACATCGATGAAGTACGGCAGGCGCGAGCGCTGCTGGAAAAGGCGCACCAGCAGCTTTTAGACGAAAAGCTGTCGCATGCTTGGCCTATTGAGACCGAAATCATGGTCGAAATCCCCTCGGCGGCGTTGATGAGCCGCAGTCTGGCCCGCGAAGTTGACTTTTTCAGCATAGGCACCAACGATCTGACCCAGTACACTCTGGCCGCTGAACGCGGAAACCCCCTGCTCTCGGATCTGTCAGATGCCATGCATCCGGCAGTACTGCGCCTGATCGGAGAAGTGGCCGAAGCAGCCCACAACGTGGGAAAATGGGTGGCTGTCTGCGGCGAACTGGGTGGTGACCCTTTGGCCGCGCCGGTGCTTATCGGTTTGGGCATGGATGAACTCAGCTTGAACCCGGGCGGCATCCCCCGTACCAAATCCGTCGTGCGTTGCATCGAAACCGCCGCAGCCCGGATTCTGGCACAGCAAGTTTTGAAGGCTGAAAACGTCGTTGCCGCCCGCTCTCTCGCCAAGATCTTTTCAGACCAGCTTAACTCAGCAGCACGCGTGATTGAGAAATAGATCTTGTATCAACCAGCACGACACCTATCTACTGGTACACCTGGATTACTAGAGGCCATCGCCATAATCAAAAAAGCTATCGCCTAATACAAGCTCCAGCGAACATCGACATCGCCGCTCGCGACGATAGTGAAAATAATATCCAACTGGGAGGGATTATGAAAAAATGCCCATACTGTGCTGAGGAAATTCAAGATGCAGCAATTGTCTGTAAACATTGTGGACGGGACTTTGTTCAAAGGACTTACTCAGTTGCGCCTGTAGTCCAGCAACCCACTAAAAAGAAATCCCGCTTATGGTTATCCATAATCCTGGCAATCTTGTTGGTTTGTGGTTGCATAGTAATGATCGCGACGATTACAGGCGGAGGCGGGGGAGGTGGCCCAACTCCCACCTCGGACTACTTGGCAAGTGTAACCTGCCGCGAACTTATGATGAACAATCTCAAAGCACCTTCAAAGGATCGAGGGGAGGCGGTCAGGGTGGGAGGTACCGGCGTGCCGCTAGGGTCTGCGTAAAAGATGGCGTGGAGGCGATACTGGCTGCGACTTCCTTCCAGTGCCGGGATCTATATGCGCGACAGCTTATGTCCGGGGCCTTATTCAATCCACAGGTTGTTTTTTCATTTTGTCATTTTTTGCCCAAAAAAGCCGATTAATGGCATTTTTATAGCCCATTTTAGGAGGATCAATTCATTCAAAATTCCTCTACAAACCCTCACTGCCCCACTTCACAAGCCCTCGAGCAGTAATTCTCCTCTTTAGCCTCCTCAAAATGCCCAAAACCTGCAATTGAATGCCCTTCTCTGGTCTACCAAACTCTGTTCTCGCCTGTCCCCGTACCTTGGGGAACTCTCTATTCTCTTTTCTCCCGTTTTGTTTCTCTTTGTTTTTGACTACCGGTCGCGCACAACCCGAAAATCAGGGGGTCTGAAGCCCTCGAGGCGGAAAATAAAAAAACGCCGCGGCATGCGGCGTCTCCTGTGCCCCTGGGGAGACTCGAACTCCCCTTTTTAGCTCCGGAGGCTAACGCTCTGTCCACTGAGCTACAGGGGCGGGTAATGCGATTCTACCATGAGAAGATTAGACCCTGAAGGTTTCGAATCTGGAGAATCAGACCTGCACAAACGGCGCCAGGCTGATGAGTTCGGCGCGCAGTTTCTGGATGACCGCCAAATTCCCGCCTTCGTCCCCGAGCTCGGCATACTGCCGGCGCTTGTTGGCGTATTCGCCACTGACCTGGAAAAAGCGGGCGGTCTTCCAGTAACGTCCGGTGAATAGCGCGGTGATCCGGGCAGCCATTTGCAACCAGGCAGAGCAGGCTGTCCGGAAGTGAGCTGAGCTGATTGTTCCAGCCTGAACCTCGGCAGCCAGGTATTTCTTCAAGTTTAGCTGCTCACGCCAGGTGGCCCAGATGATGACAATGAACATAAACAGCCAACCAGTCCAATCAAAAAAAGCACCCACAGCCAACCCTTCAAAACCGCTCAGGATTGAAGCCACAGTATTATGGAAAGCGTGGGTGAACATCGCCAGAGACAATCCCGTGAGCGGGGCAATGATCTTGACGAACCAACTGCGGTTCAGACGCGCCAAGGCCAGGCCGATACCAAAGAAAGCGGTATAGAATGGATGCTGCCAGCCGACCAGGATCACGCGG
Organism: uncultured Chloroflexia bacterium; assembly: GCA_963827305.1. Taxonomy (GTDB): domain Bacteria; phylum Chloroflexota; class Anaerolineae; order Anaerolineales; family Villigracilaceae; genus UBA877. The sequence continues at coordinate 172,577 of CAWHAM010000006.1, read as the reverse complement.
ATAAAGGCCAGCGTGATCAAGCCGTTCCAGCCGCCTTGCTGAAAACCGTACGTGTAAATATAGTAGGCATTCTCGGTAGCTGCAAACCCGAGAGCAGCCACTCCGGCGTAAATGATCCCATCCAGGACGGAATCAAATTCTCTGCGGAAGACCAAGTAAACGCCCAGCACTGCCAGCCCCTTGAGAATTTCTTCAACCAGCGGGGCGACAAATGAGCCGGTTGCCAAGTCAGTGGCAAAATTCGAGCCTGTGAAGACGTAAATTCCTAATCCCAATATGGTATTGATGAGAAAGGCGCTGCCAGCGGCGACAATCGCACCCCACAGGAAGACGCCGCCCAGAAGCAGAAGCGGTTCCTTCTCGTAGCGGTCCAACCAGTAAAGGACATACGCGAACATCAATGCCGCTGTAAAACCGATGAAACCGGAAACGATCAGCCCCATCGCAATTCTCCTTTGGCTATTCTATTCCACTTTTGAGAATCAGGCGGGTACGTTCGATGCGCGTGGTTTCAAACGGGATACCAAGCACGTCCAGGACTTCCTCGGGACGCGCTGTGGCGCCATGACGGGCTGCCAGGCGCATGAAAATTCGCACTTCATGCCCTTTCCCCTGCGCCCGGAAAGTATCTCTGCGGGAGGTTGCGCCGAGCTTTCCCTTTATGGAGGATACTGCCAGGGGAGCAGCCGGTATGACAGAAAGCTCTTCAATCAAAGGTCGCAAATTGTAGTTTTTACCACGCCGCTGGCGTGGCAGGGAATCAACGCTCAACGCCGCAATGAGACGCCTGGCCAGTTCCTTTCCATCCAATGGATCGAGCAGAGTCACCTCATATTCCGCTGAATCCACCTGCGTCTGCAAGGCCGGTCCCGCCTCAGCCACCTGCTCCACGGAGACAATACTCAGTCCGGGCGGCGCGGCCAGCTGTAACACATCCGCGAAGGGATTGGACTTGTCCCCGACGGAGGAGGCCAGAGAGACTCCTCCAGTATTTTCCTGCAACCAGATATCCACGATCTCGGCCCGCCCAATGAAACCCAACGGCAGTGCCGAAGCAATCTGGATCCTCGGCCCAGGATGGAAGCCATGCGTGTAAGCCAGCGGCAGCCCGGCGCGCCGAACCGTACGCTCCCAAGTGGTCTGCAAGTCCAGGTGGCCAATGTAGCGTAACGCACCGGTTTTAGAAAAGGTTATACGTAATCTCATGGCTGACTGCCGGCAGCTGACCGCTGAGGGCTTTTCACTTCCGGACACTTCCAATATATTCCTGGATACTCGCGGCGAGTACTGGCGAATGCCGGCAGTATCCCGCAGGCATCACAGCCCTCACGGCAGTATGCACGCGTCTCGCCCGCCAGTGAACGCTGGTAGTCCTGGTACAGGTATTTCTTCCGCACAGCGTCTGAGATGTGCTCCCAAGGGAAGACCTCGTCTGCACGGCGCGGACGGTGGGTATAGAAGGCCGGGTCAAGGTTTTGGGCGGAGAACGCCAAGTTCCAGGCTTGCAGATTGCGCTGATCCTGCCAGGCATCGAACTTTGTCCCATTCTTCCAGGCAGCGTAAACCACCTCAGACATGCGGCGATCGCCGCGCGAGAGCCAGCCTTCCAAGAGCGTATCTTCCGGTGGCGTCCAGGAAAGTTTGAAAGCCGGGCCGCTCAATTCCCTCTTCAGCAGATCCAATTTAGCCCGGATTTGCTCCAAGGTATCCACCGCCACCCACTGGAACGGCGTATGCGGTTTGGGAATGAAGGTGCTCACCCCGGCGTGTAATTTAGCCCTACCACCGAGCGACTTACGCCCCTCGGCCAGAACGCGCCTGCACAGGTCAACGATGGCTTGCACGTCTTCCAGTGTCTCACTGGGGTGCCCGATCATGAAATAGAGTTTGATGTTCACCCAACCGCGCGCATAGATTTCACGAGCTGTCTCCAGCAATTGATCATCGGTGATGAACTTGTTAATGATTCGCCGCATGCGTTCAGTGGCTGCTTCCGGGGCGAGCGTGAACCCGCCGGAGCGGCGGTCCTTGAGTTTCTCCATCAACGCCACTGAGACAGTGTCAATGCGCAACGAGGGCAGTGAGACGGTCAGGTGCCGGCCGCCGAACTTCTCGCCAATTCTGGTGACCAGTTCGAGCACGTCAGTATAATCCGAGGATGACAGGGACAAGAGCGCCAGTTCCTCGGCACCTGTGACGGCAATGGCTTCTTCCGCCGCCTGAACAATTTCGTTCACGCTCCTTTCGCGAACCGGGCGTGTGATCATGCCTGCCTGGCAGAACCGGCAACCGCGTGTGCAACCGCGCATCACCTCCACAGAAACACGGTTATGCACCACATCGATGTTCGGAACAATGAAGCGCGTGGGCGGTGGCGGTAGTTGCGCCAGCATGCGTTTGAGCACCACCTTCGGGGCTTCCGGAACTATGGGCGTGATCGATGCAACGGTGCCGTCACCAAGGTAGGTTACATCATAGAAGCGCGGCACGTAAACGCCAGGGATACGCGCCAGGGAAAGAAGTAGATCTATCCGATCAAAGTCCGCGAGTTGAAAGTCACCGACCTTCGCTTTTCGACCTTTGACTCTCTGCACAATATCAATAATCTCTTGAATGACCTGCTCACCTTCCCCCACAACGAACGCGTCGATAAATGGATGCATCGGTTCCGGGTTGAAACAGGCATGGCCTCCAGCGATGACCAAAGGGTCTGTTTGGCCACGGTCAGAAGACCGGAGCGGAATCCCGGCCAGATCGAGCATATTCAGGACATTTGTGTAAAGCGTCTCGTATGGGAGGGAAAAGCCGAGGATGTCAAAATCGGCCAGGGCGTGTTTTGTCTCCAAAGAATAGAGTGGGATGGCATTTGCCCGCATCTGCTCTTCCATATCCACCCAGGGAGTATAGGCACGTTCAGCCAAGGCCTCGGGACGTTGGTTGACCAGGTCGTACAAGATCTGCAGACCCAAATTGGAAATGCCAATATCGTAAATGTCGGGAAAAACGAAGACCACCTTGGTTTTGGTTTTTTCCCAATCTTTAACGACACTGTTCAATTCTCCGCCCACATAGCGGCCGGGTTTTTGTACCTTTAACAGAATCCGCTCAAGGCGGGATTCGATTTGTTGGGGAGAAAGCATGGGCGGAATTATACCTGAACAGGTCTGAATAAACAAAAAAGTAAAAGACCGAGAATGGACAGTCACTCTCGGTCTTGGAGGGTAGAGGATAAATTTCGATCAGGCCATGCGAATCGCATCCAGATTGACCTTTGCCTGTGGCACGGCCTGCAAAAAACCCTGCAACTTTTCGCAAGCGTAATCGGTACAAATGGCGCAGTTCGCCAGTCCGCGCTCGAGAGTGCACAGTCGGATTTGGCATTCGCTGCAATGACCAATTTTACGCCCGACAGTCATACAGCCATCACATTGGATATTCTCAACCGTCAGTCCGGAAGCATTATATTCTTTGCTCCATTTTTCAACAATCGCTTCCAACTTCAATAGGTCGTTGGATTGGGTTGCCTGGTAGGATTCACATTGGGCGCAATCCAATCCACATGCGGCAATCAGGGTTTCCATGGTGTCACCTCTTCGCAAAAGAAGTTATTTCCCCAACTATGGTGATAGATCGATTGTAGTACAAATGTTCTAATTGCGCAAGGGCTCAAAACCTGGAAAAAGATATGGTAACTTTCCCGGTAATTTGATTCTGTTATAATTAAATTGTCATCTCCCAGGGTGCTTCACATTTGGCCAGTTTTTTTGAAAAAGAGGTCCAGAATGAAACTTCTTACAAAAATATTCAGGCTCTTGATCGCCGTTAGCCTGCTCGGCCTATCTGCCTGCGGCAGAGGTGCGGTGGCCACGGCCACTGCTGACACGGCTCCAATTTATACACAGATCGCTTCGACCGCGCTCGCCTTGCAAACACAGACCGTCCTGGCAATGCCGACAGCCACCAACACCCCCCAAGTCCCGCCCACCCCGGAAGCAATCAATACTCCTCTAATCACAGACACCCCCCTGCCCGGAACGCCATCGGCAACAGCGCTTGCCTTGAACACGCCGCTTGCCACTTCGCAAGCGAGCTGTGACAACATGGCCTACGTTGCCGATATAACCATTCCGGATGGTTATACTGCCGCTCCGGGAGAACTCATGTACAAGACCTGGAGCGTGAAGAATCTTGGCCCGTGCAAATGGAACCAGGATTATGCTCTTGCCTATGCATATGGTGGCGATGGGACAAACTGGAATACCACCCAACCGGTAAAACTGACAAGCGTTGTTAAGTCGGGCGACACTACCGAAATCACCATTTCCCTGGAAGCTCCCACTAAAAGCGGTATATACGGTGCCTATTTCCGGATGAGGAATGCAAAGGGTTTCTATTTCGGCACTTACCTGACAATTTCAATCAAGGTCTAAAAAGCATCTCCGTGTCAATTGTCCAGGATATTAAAAACGAAGCCCGCCGCTTGGGATTTATACTGGCGGGTGTCACCACTCCCGAAACCCCGCCCCATGTGCCGACCTACGAAAACTGGCTGATGCTGGGGCGGCATGGTTCGATGGACTATCTGGCAGATGAACGCGCCCGAATATGCCGACGCGACCCACGGCTGATTCTGCCGGGATGCCGGTCCATTCTGATGCTTGGCGTGCGGTATCCGGATCCAAAGACTGCTAATCCGGAGGAACAGAATGGCCTGAGAGGACAGATTGCCGCTTATGCCTGTGGTCGGGATTACCACCTAGTTTTACCTGAACGGTTAAAAGCATTGACCTTGTTTATCGAGCAACTTGCCGGGAAGCCATTCCCGCAGCGATGGTACACCGATACGGGTCCGATCATGGAACGCGACCTGGCCCAGCGGGCCGGTCTCGGTTGGGTCGGAAAAAACACTTGCCTTATCAATCCTCAAACCGGTTCCTATATCTTGCTGGCTGAAATCCTGCTTGGCATCGATCTGGAACCCGACCCGGCCTTCACGGACGACTGCTGTGGAACATGCACGCGTTGCATCGAGGCCTGTCCCACCGGCTGCATCCTGCCCAACCGGACGCTCGACGCACGGCGCTGTATAGCGTACCTGACCATCGAAAACAAAGGTGAAATCCCGACCGATCTGCGCCCGCAATTAGGTAATTGGGTCTTCGGATGCGATGTATGCCAGATGGTCTGCCCATGGAACCGATTTGCAGCGACCGAGTTTGACCAGTGTCTCGTGCCGTATCCCAGCGTGGACAAACCGGATTTGAGAGCTGACCTGTTGCTCACACCGCATGGATTCAACCGGAAGTTCAAATTTAGCCCGCTCCAGCGCACCCGACGACGCGGCTATTTGCGCAACGTGGCCGTAGCGCTGGGAAACTCCAGGGATCCGGCTGGCATCCCGGCCCTTGAAGAGGCCGGGAAGGACAATGAGCCGCTCGTTCGAAGCCATGTCGAATGGGCGCTGAAACAAATCCGGAAAAGCTGACAAACAATTACAGGATGACCATGCACAGTTTGCTTCTCGCCACCAATAACAAAGGGAAAGTAGCAGAAATTAAAGCTCTTCTTGACGGAGCCGGCATTACGCTGCTCACCCCGGCTGAGCTCGGCCTGGAGCTTGAAATACCTGAAGATGGCCAGACGTATGCCGAGAACGCCTCTAAAAAAGCCGCGGCATTCTCACAAGCCAGCGGGATGATCGCCCTAAGTGATGACTCAGGCCTTGAAGTGGATGCTCTCGATGGTCAGCCCGGTCTGCATTCCCACCGTTTCTGCCCCCTGCCGGATGCCACAGACGCCGATCGTCGGAAGTATTTGCTTGAAAGACTTCAGGTTTTGCCACGCCCGTGGACGGCGCGCTTCCGCGCTACAGTTGCGGTGGCTTTGCCATCAGGGGAGGTACGGCTGGTAACCGGCCAGTGTGAAGGAGAGATCATTCCCAAGGAATACGGCACAAACGGGTTTGGGTATGACCCGATCTTTTTCATTCCGGAAATTGGCCGCACAATGGCCGAATTGGAATTGGATGAAAAAAACCGCCTGAGCCACCGGGCAAAGGCAGTGAAGAATGCCATTCCTATTCTAAAAGAAATATTTAAAAAATGAATTTCTATTGGCGCGACTTGGGGGATTTACATTCCCGGCGAATACGGGATGGTTGACAGAAAAACACTGATCAGTTTTGCCAGGCGGCCAGGCTGCTCGAGAAGGAGCATATGACCAGCTCCTTCGACTGTTTGTAGAGCGGCACCGGGTATATTTCTGGCGAGGATCTCGGAAGAACGGATGGGGGTTAGTTTATCGTCCGTCCCACAGACAACCAGGACAGGAGTTCGAATGGCATCGAAACAATCTGACAAGTTGAACCGGTCGCAGGCCAGCAGGTCATCCAGAAGGAGTGTCTGTCTGGTTTCAATCAGGCGTTTGAAGATGATCTCTTTTAGATATTCCGGAGTTTGGGGGCCAAGCGACATTTCTTGCAAACTCTTTATGGCCTGCGGGAGAGTGGATTGATTAACTGCATTTTCGATTACCGAAGAGGGAATAGGCAAGCGAGGACCAGATGAGATTAATCCAATCCCGGCAACGCGGTCGGGATAATCAAGGGCAAGGGTCAGCGAAATCGCGCCGCCCATTGCATGCCCGACGAAGACGGCCCTGGAAAGGCCCAAACCGTCCATGAATTCAGCGACATCGCGAGCATAATCCTGGACCGATTGGCGGCCCGGCCCTTCCGTTTTGCCATGACCGGGTAAATCAAGTGTAATTACACGATACCCCGGCAGACGCCGCACTTCAGGCGGCCAGGATAAATGGTTGCCACCAGCGCCGTGAATCAGCACCAGAGGAGGTTTCAATATGCTGCCCCCTTCATGAAAGAAGTAATGTATGCCGGCAGCAGTTGGCATTTGTTTCAGATCAGGGATTACGAGTGCCGGAGGCGTGTTGCAACCGGTCGGCAGCTTCGTCCGATAAAGGAATGAAGACCTGCACCTGGGTTCCCCTACCCGGGGCGGATTGGATATTCAGCACACCGTTGACGAGTTCCGTCCGTTCACGGAGATTTACCAAACCAAGACTCCCGCGCTGGTCATAAGAACGATTGATAGATGCGACATCAAAACCAATACCATCGTCCCGAACCTCGAGCAAGGCCATCTCTTTTTCAAATGGACGCAGGTTCACCCAGATATGCTCTGCCTGGGCATGTTTTCGGGCATTGTTGACAGCTTCTTCCACAATAAAAAAAACCACGCCCTGTTTGCCCACTTCAAGCTCTTGAAGCACGTTCGCATCCACGGCGATGGTGACATTCTGTGCGTAGGTTTCCTTCATTTTAACTGCCATCGATTGAAGAGCAGCAACGAGTCCTTGCGATTTAAGCACCAGCGGCCGCAAGGTGAAGAGCATGTGGCGGATTTCCTTCGTAGTACGACGAGCGAGGTCCTCGATACGGCCCAACTCGTCCCCAGCCGCCTTTGGATCTCTCGTCAGGATACTTTGAACCATGTTTACGCGCATTGCAATTGCCGAGACAGATTGTGTGGGACCATCGTGCAGGTCCCGGGCCAACTTCTTCCGGGCCTCTTCCTGGGCCTCGATCATGTGTTCGCGTTCGTCCACGACATCCTGGTAAAGACGTGCATTCTGTATGGCAATTACCGCCTGGCTGCCAAGGATATCGAGAATTTCACGCCGGTCGCGGGTAAAAAATCCTGGCTGTGGGTGACCAAAAAGTAAAACCCCATAAGCACTGAAACCACTGCGTAAAGGGAAACAATAGATTTCCGTACATCGTTGGAACGCTATAAAGCGGGTCAATTCCGGGTCATTACGAACATCACTAAGCAGAACAGGTTTATCTTGTTCAATCGCTTGGGCCATAGCCCCTTCCCGGCCGTTTAGGACGACTCGCATGTCGGCGGTGGTCAAACGGCGTGCTGACCCAACTTCAAGGACCTCATTTTTAGAAAACAGGAGCACCGCGCATACAAGACGATCATCAGCGCCGGATTCGGCCTCCGTGTTCATTGCACCCAGGCTGAGATCCAGTACGGACTCGAGGACGCGCTGGTAATTCAGGGTGGACAGCAAGGTGGATGTCAGACTGTAGATGGCGCGCAGGCGTTCATTCTCCATACTTGGTTTTTTTTGCTGAACCTCCTGCTGATCATGCCTATTCTTACGATTAGTTTGGACGAGTTGAACACTAATGTACCCAAACAAACCAGCAATTGCGAATGTGAACACGGAAGAAATGCCTAAAATAAATAATGCCACCGGATCCAGGGTTTGAAAAACCGTTACGGCAACCTGCACAGCAGTCATTAGCACAGAGGAAATGAGCGCGCCAATTAATTCATAATAGAGCGTGGAGGTCATCAACGGAAGAAATACTATCCAGAAAGCCGGGCTTGCAAAACCACCCGCCAGAGCGAAGTAGGCAGCTGCGACCAATATATCAACACCCGAACTAATCTCACGATGGAACATCAAACGGCGACTTAGACCGGTCAGCAGGGTCAGAACAATATTCCAACAAACCAGGCTTACCAGGAGAATATTCGGCAAATCAAATAATTTTCCCCCCAAAGACAAAGAGATAGTCAAACCCAACAAAAACAGCCAGCGGACGGAAACCGCAAACCAATCTGTAATGTATGGGGTATCAGTTTTACGCATGGCTATATAATATCAAAGAATGCGTCATAAAAATTAAGTCTTTTCCGTCGAATTTCGCATTAACACGCCCACTGCGCTAACAATCCCAAGAGACATCCACAGATACGGAAGTGCAAAAGTATCCGTACTGAAGCCCTCAATGATGAAAGCGAGCAGGACAAACAACCCACTCCAACCAATCGTTCGCAAAAGAGGATTTTTGCTGAGTCTCACGAACCAGCTTAACCTAAACACAACAAAGAGCCAGGCAATAAATGATGAAAAACCAACGATACCTGTCTCAGCCAGCAGGCGAACCCAAAAGCTTTTAATGTTTGGGAGAGTTGATGACCTGTAAAGAACATCCAGAGCCTCTGGAAGACTCCAGCTATAAGATGGGAGTTCACGCTGAAAAAAGAAACCGGCGTTTCCCAGCCCGACTCCAAGGATTGGGTGCATATTGAAGATGTTCCACCCACCCACCCAATAAACATACCGTTCGGCAAATGCCAGGTAATTGAAAAAAGCGTAGGGGTTTTTGGCCAATTGGGACCACTGCATCAACGATTGAGGTTGGAAAAAGCGTGCCAACCTTTGGTCTACATGAGACAATCCGTAGACCAGACCGACTGCCACCAAAACATAAATGCATATAAAAGCCAACAGAAGAATCAAAGGCAAGGTAATGCGAATACCTTTTCTTAATACAGTTGAAAAACGGGCAAACCGGTTCAGGCTCCATTGAATAACCCGACGTGCCAGGAAAATATTCGCATAAAGTCCTAGAAATGCCAACACCAGAAGGAACGCCAGAGTACCGACCCTGGAAGCTAGAAAGACAACAACCGCGCCAAGTAAAAGCAAAATGTTTTCCAAGGTAATTTTCCATAGACGGAAACGATGCGCCGAAGTCCCAGAGATGGTTGCACCCAGCCAGAAAGGCAAAAAAATTAAATTCATCTGGTGCCCCAGCCAGGATGGTTCAAAGGCGAAGGCTGTAACCCTATCTTTCCAAAGGCCTCGCGTGGAAACGAGATGTTGAAACAATAAGATGACATCAGGATAACGACCCTGGAATAGAAAAATGTAAAATGCCTGTACTGCAGTCCAGAGGATCACGATGACACCACTCACGTTAATCCACGTTAGGAGGAAGTTCAACCTTGACTGGGATTTGGAAAACCAACAGGCAGTCACAAGATAGAAAGCTGCGCCAATCAATAAAGTAAAGATGGCTCTAATTTCCACGTGAGGAATACTGGCATTTTTATAAGTTGGGATATTTAGAGAAAAAGCCGCTGCACTGGCGATGATGGCAATTGAAATGAAGAATAAGAAAGGTATGCTCTCGCGCGGGATGGCTCCTTTTTTTAGGAGGTAGGGGATAAACCAAAAGAGGACCAACCAGCCAAGTGGCAAGAGCGCTGCAGGAGCTACTTCAGCGCCACCGGCAAGGCGCGCTAGCACGGGTAAACTGGTAATCGGCATCAAAAGGAAAATGGCTACCCAGGCTATGACAAGCGTGAGGTTGCCAAAATGCCTTAGTCTCTCAGCCACGGCTCACAACCTTATGACTACTCACCATCCATAGAGAAATGATGAATCCGATACATGCTCCGGCCAGGACAAGATCTGCCAGGTCATAAAGAGCAGGATCTTGGGGGACAATAGCAGATCCAGTAAGCGCAAATTTCATAATCGAAATAACCCCTTGACTCAATTGTTTCTCCTGTAAAAGGTCATCGGACAAGTTCTTTAGTGTAGCTTGATCCTCTGCACTATTACCGGGTGATCCTGAAGTAGGCGGGATGCTGGTAATAATGCTAATTTGATCCTGAATCTGGTCTGCCCGTAAAGCATGCGCCAAAGCTGCGTTCAAAGCCGTGAGGGCCTTTTCCGCCCATAGATTCGCGAGTTTGGCTGCAGTATATGGGTCACGGTTCCTAATGTGGAACTCCCAGACCGATAGCTTTCTTTCCAAAAACATTTGCTCCGAGAGTTGATTTACATCAATCGGAAAACCTTGTGCCTGCGCTTCAGAAATAATTTGATTCTTTACTTCAGTCGAATTCCCAATTGCCCCCGCTGCAGTGAACGCATAGTCTTGTTCTCTTTGCGAAAGCTTGCCCTTCTGGAAATCCATGCTTACCGTCATAACCGCAGTGGCTTCGTATAAAGGCGGATGAAGGAAGTGAATTGCCCAGCCGGAAATTCCTCCCAAGGAGGTCAAGAGCACGATAATCCACCAACGCTGAAATGCACGTCCCAATGATTTGCGAGGATAAAATTCTTTATCTTTCATATAATTCTTCGAATTGTGGATTCTTCCGTTCAAAGAAAATAAGTAAACCTACACCCGCCAAAAGCACTGAACAAAAGATAAGAGTTGACTCCAAGGGTGGTAAAGATAAAGCAATAAAAGCCAGGAAATTAAGTACAAGGCTTGTTAGATGAATAACGAATACCGCCCGCTGGGGATCCAATCCCAAAGCAACAAGACGGTGAAATGTGTGGGTACGGTCTGCATGGAAAACAGGCCTGTGACGAAGCAAGCGTGAAGCAACTACCAATGTCGTATCAAAAATTGGTATTCCCAGCACAAAAATAGGCACGAACCAGGATGAGGCCTGAGGGAGATTATGTGGTGTATAGATCATGGCTACTGCAGCCAGGGTGAATCCCAGCGTCTGTGCACCAGAATCACCCAGGAAGAGATGAGCCGGAGAGACATTAAAAGCATACAGGCCGATACATATCCCTAACAGGCACGCACTGAATATTGCTAGGTAGGTTTGTTGAGCGACCAAAGCCATAATCATAAAGAATGCAAAAGCAATTCCTGCTATACCAACGGCTAACCCATCCATGCTGTCAATTAAATTAAAGGCGTTTGTAATCCCGACAAACCATAAAATCGTCACCCCCCAATCCAGCACGACGAGCAAATTTCCGCTCAGAAAGGGAATGGATAAACCCTCCAAGAAGTGGACAGAGACATCCGATGCTATTAATAATATGGAGGCCAACATCTGTCCCACCAGTTTGATACGGGCCCCCAAGCCTTTTGCATCATCCCATAGACCAAACAAAAATACTATAATAACTGCGACTAGCAAGGGAGAAATATCCTTGTTGGTTAAATGAAAGATCAGCGCTAAAACAATCAAGCTCAACGCCAATGCAATACCACCAGCTAATGGCGTAGTCCGCATGTGTTGCTTATGAGCTGCACTACCCGGAACATCCAATAACCCCATCCGTCTGGCAATCCAGATCGCCAATGGGCAAATGGCTACCGCAACTAATACTCCTCCCAAGCTAGCTTTGAACAAATCCACTAATTGAAGAAATGAAATCGCCACAATACCCTTTTCAATACCGCTCATTCCGACAGGATTGATAGAGCGCAAGAGTTTGAGAAATGACCAATTCCATCGAGAACTCTTTTTCTGCAATGATCCGGCTGCGGATTCCCATTTCGCTACGTGTATGCGGACTTTTTACCAAATCATACAATGCTTTAGCCAATGCGCCAGCGTCCCGTACTGGAACCAGCAAACCATTTTCCCCCTGCCGTACGACCTCCCGACAACCCGGCATGTCGCTCGTTACGATCGGACGACCACAGGCAGCCGCTTCAATCAATGTTTTTGGCACACCTTCCCGGTAGAAAGATGGCAGACAAACAATGGATGCCCGTGCGTATACTGCATCCATGTCATCTTTCCAACCCCACCATTCTATCACACCCTCCTTTTCCCAAGCACGCAGTTGAGAAGCAGGAACCGAGGCGGGGTTCTCGTTCTCACTATCCCCCACCAGGGCAAACCGAGCGCGCAGACCTTCCTCCTGCAAGATACGTGCCGCTTCCACAAACTCGCCAACACCTTTATCCCATAACATCCGGGCAGGCAGGACCACCAGGGGTATACCGACCGGTTCGGGCTGAGGAGAAAAGTGCTGGATATCCACTCCTGAACCGCGAATCAGCGCCACCCGTCCTCGATCCACCAAGCGACTCTCCAGGAAGATTGCCCGATCATCCGGATTTTGAAAGATGACCCAGGTACGTTTCAACAACAACCGATAACACAATTTGATCAGACCTCGCAACCACCGGCGCGTGCCTCCTCCTTCCATGAAAACATAACCCAACCCTGTAACCGAATTGACAACAGAACGGATGCCAAGCAGATGACAAGCCAAAGAACCATATAAGACACATTTGACCGTGAAGTGATGTACCAGATCGGGGTCTTCCCGCCCATACAACCTTAGCAGGTGCACAACAGTCAGGATCTCGGAAAGAGGATTCAGACTGCGTCGTGCCAGTGGAAACGGCAACCAACGAAAACCGATTGCCTGCATGCGGGGACCGTAGGGACCGTCCGGGGATACCAGTACGACTTCGTCGCCACGGGCTCTCAGTGCTTGCGCCTGTGCCAGGCGAAAATTATAGAGATACCAGTCGGTATTTGCAAACATCAAGATTTTCACAAAACCTCACCTGTTTGCTTCAAGCCAGGCCTGGAACATGAGAATATCCCACAAATGGTATTGCCAATCATGCTTTCCCAGTAGATGCTCCTGCCACATTTGAAGGATAGGCTCAGGGCTAAAAAAGTTTTCATCCTTTAATCTCTGTCGATTAAGTAAGGCCTCTGCCCAGCCGCGCAATGGGCCTTTTAACCAAACGTCGATTGGAACGCTGAAACCTTTTTTCGGCCGCTCCAGCATCCCGCTAGGAACGTATTGATAAAGAACCTGTCGTAAAATCCATTTCCCTTTTCCGTTTCGTATCTTCATCTCCAATGGGAGCCGCCAGGCGAATTCCAACACCCGGTGATCGTCCAAATAAGGGACGCGTGATTCCAGGCTGTTGCCCATGCTGGCCCGGTCAACCTTAGCCAGGATGTCATCCGGCAAGTATGTGACCAGGTCCATATACATCATCCAGGAGGTGAAATCCGGTAAATTCGGCCAGGCAGCCCGGCTTGTCAACATGGTCGGTGGTTCGGCAGCACCTCGCACGACCCCAGAGGGATTTTTCCAGTGGGAAACCAGATCCATATAAATGTCTTCAGGGCTTGCGGCTGAGAGAATTTCCGCGACTTTACGCATTTTCTCACCCGGTTCGGAAACGCGCCAACCTGATGGAATGAGCCGGTTCGAAAAAAGGCTATCCCAGACGGCCGGGGGTGTCTTGAGCAAGGTAGCCGCGCCAAAGGATCGGAAAACATCGGGCACCCAACCAACATTGTTCCAGATTCTTCCCACCCAGGAATACCGGTTGTAGCCGCCAAAGAGTTCGTCACCGCCATCCCCGGAGAGGCTGACGGTAACGTGCCGCCGGGCAAGTTCAGAGATCAAATAAGTGGGAATTTGTGAAGAGTCAGAAAATGGCTCATCAAACAAGGTTGGCAGGAGCGGAATAACCGCCTGGGCCTCCTGCGGGGTAACGTAGAGTTCGGTGTGATCAGTGCCCAAGTGGTGTGCGATCGTTTTAGCGTACCTGGCTTCGTCGTAATCCCTTTCGTGGAAACCGACTGTGAACGTCTTTATAGGGCGGCTGTTTTGGGCCTGCATCAGGGCAACCACAGCGGACGAGTCAATCCCCCCGGAGAGAAATGCTCCCAACGGGACGTCTGCAACCATCCGCTCGAGGATCGATTCGCGCAACAGCCCATCCAATTCTCCAACCGCTTCCTGGTCTGACCCTTCAAAGGGGTGTGCAATCCCGGATTCGACCACCTGCCGCGCCGACCAATACTGTTCGGGGTCGGGCAATTTGCCCGGTAGATCTCCTGCCAGGGTGAGAATTGTGCCTGGCATGAGTTTGTAAAAACCTGTGTAAATTGTATAAGGTGCGGGAATGTAGCTATGGCGCAGGTAGAGTGCCAAAGCGCTCCGGTCAATATCAACACGAAAAGCCGGATGCGCCTTCACGGCTTTGAGTTCTGACCCAAAGAGGAAGACGTTGCCAACCCGGCCATAATACAGGGGTTTAATCCCAAGCCGGTCACGTACCAGAGTCAGCCTATGCTCTCGGCGGTCCCACAACGCGAAAGCGAACATTCCATTGGAACGCTGCACTGTCTCTTGAATGCCCCATTGACAAATGGCAGCCAGCACGATCTCGGTATCGGAATGCCCTCGGAAGGTATGGCCCAAAGCAGCAAGTTCATTTCGAAGTTGGTTGAAATTATAGACTTCGCCATTAAACACGATAACATAACGGCCATCAGCAGAAAACATCGGCTGATGACCGGCCGGTGAAAGGTCCAGAATAGCAAGACGGCGGAATCCCAATGCGACCCCACTTTGGGCATCCGTCCAATAACCGCTGTCGTCCGGACCGCGGTGTCGGAGCGGCTCCATCATTTGGGCAATTGTCGCCTGTAATGAGGCTTGATCCATATTTTTGGAAATGTCTACGAAGCCAGTGATTCCGCACATAATGTCTGCCGAATCTTACCACTATCTATTATTTATAGAATTGGCATGACAAGGGCAATGGTATTCCCGTGATATTGATAATGAATTAGGAGTGTAGGACAAACGAAGCGGCGTAATGCCCCCAATTTATTCCATCACCGCTGCGATTTCCAAAGAACTCATGAAGTCTGGCTGGTCGCAATCATGAGGCTTTCATAAAGGCGTTCATATTGCCAGGTAATCTCATCCTGTTGAAAATTCTGCTGGATACGTAGGCGGGCGGCGGCGCCCAGTGCTTTCCGCCCTTCGTCACCAAGAGAAATCAATCGCTGCCAGCCATCTGTCAGTGCCTGCGGATTCATTGGCGGTACTACAATGCCAGTCTCACCCACAAGGTAGGCCGAGTCACCTACATCAGTAACGACGCATGGGATCCCACAGGACATAGCTTCAGCAATTGTGTTAGAGAATCCCTCCCCGAAAGACGACGATGACGAGGCAATATCCAATGCGGCTGTCAGGCTGGAGATATCGTCCCTTTGTCCGAGAAAGTGAAGCAGCCCATGAAGTTCATCACGGTCAAGGTAATCGCGGAAACTAGGAGTCGCCGGTTCCACGGCGTTGCCTGCCAAGACGAAATGAACGCCATCAGCTTTTAAGGCAAGGAGACTCGCGGCCTGAAAAAAATTCCCGTGATCTTTCATCGGATCAAAACGGGCAATCAGACCGATGAGAAGGGTATCCGGTGCCAATCCGAGCTCGTTACGGAGAGCTTTGCGAGCAGAAAGGTCCGGTTGGAACTGCCCGATATCAATACCATTTGGAATATGAACCCAGCGACGCGGATGGTACCCAAGGCGCGCATGGAACTCCTGCCCAGCTTTTGAGTTCACAATGACCGCCTGCGGCCATCCTGAAAATTGAACACATGCTCGGAGAACAACACTCGACAACCGGCGATAAAAGGACATATCCATGTTGGATGCACGAATATTCCATATGACCGGTGTACCGGATATTTTGGCAGCCAGCGCACCAAGCAAGTCAGCATGGTAGAGCCAGGTTTGGACCAGATCTGGAGATTCACGACGCAGTAATCTTTCCAAGCCGAACAGCGCATCAAGGGACAGCCTCCCCGGACGCATATTCAGGGAGAACACCGGGACGCTCAGGGCCTGGATTCTTTCTCCCACTGGACCAGGGCGGATCAAACTAACTACCTGGTTTTCGAATCGGGCAGAATCCATGCTCTTTAGTAAACGATAGAGCATTGTCTCTGCGCCTCCGATATTAAGGCTGGTAATTACGTGAAGGATTTTTACTCGGCTATTATTCATGGGATAATAAGCACGATTCGAAAACACGGATATATTTTCTCACAGATTCGTCACGATTGAAATCTTGAGCCCTTTTTTTTAGCTGGGCGCGGTCGGGGGTTGATTGCAACGTTTCCAGGATCGCATCAGCCAGGGTTTCTGCATCTCCGACCGGGACGAGCCTGCCGAAGCGCCCATTATCGAGGATTTCTCTGGGTCCGCTCCTGCAATCGGTTGAGACCACCGGTGTTCCACACGCAAGTGCTTCCACCAAGACATTCGGCAAGCCCTCCCATTTTGAAGAAAGCACAAGAAGTCGGGCATGCGCCATATATGGATATGGATTTTTCACAAAACCGGGCATCTGAACATGGCTTGATACTCCCAATTCTTTCACAAGCAACTCAAGGCGGGCACGTTCCTGGCCATCTCCCAGAATAAGCAAATGTGCCGGTTGTTTCCGGTAAACGAGGGAAAAGGCGCGCAGGAGGGTTGGGTAATCTTTCGCAATGGACAACCGTCCAACTGCCAGAATTACAGGCGGGCCATAGGGCGCGAACCATGGGTGAGAGATGGATTCGCATGCTTTTTGTTCGAGTCCGAGAGATACTACTGGGTTGAAAACCACGTGCGTTTTATGGCGTGGCATCCCGGTGACTTTTATAAGGTCCTCTGCCACGCCTTGGGATACACAAATCGCCGCGTCAGCAGAGCGAAAGAACAAGCGAGCCAATTTTATTATCGACCTGTTACGGATGGTTGGCGCGGCAGCAAGACCATCAGAAAGCATGTTACGAGGAGAGATAACCAATGGTATATGGGCTCGCGCGAGTCTAACAGCCCATATTGCAATCAAACTCGTATGAATCTGTACACTATAAAGAAGGACTGGGCGGTGTGTATGTAGATAGCGAACCAGTGTGAATAGCGATAAGAGTACTCTTTTCCCTTTTAGATCAATAACATTCACTCCTGGAGGAACTTCCGATAAAAGCGCTCCGGAGCGGTCTGCAAGAAGGAGATCAATTTGAATGTCGTTTTGGACCAGTCCCTCGATTAAATTGAGCGACATGCGCTCCGCTCCGCCTATGGTAAGCGACTGGATAAAGATGGCTATTCTCTTCCCTGCCAGCATCAGCTCGATATTGGGTGGAACGGTGACATCCTGGTTTTGCGAGCGCTGTTGAACAATCATACACGTGTCATTCAGACGAGAAAATTCCGAAATAAATGCGGACCCTACCGTTGAATCGCCATCGATGGCGATAAACTCAAAATTTCGAATGGCATAACCTGAACGGATTCATGCATTGGAGGGCCTCCGCGGAGGATGAGTCAGGCGGTGGAAAGCCCGTGCGAAAAATCTGAAAGGCCAAGCCCAGTCGGAGCGAAGTCCTTCCCGCGCAAAAAACCAAGCCTTACCAAACACGCCCCTGCGAAGGAGAGAGAGCACCACGTTGGCCGTATCTCGGGTCCGCAATTTCTGGAAATATTGTCTGGATTTCTCTGCCATCCCGTCTTGACTTAGAAACGAAGATGTCATTTTAAGATGTTCTTGTGCGTTTTCCAAAAAGAAAGGACTAGCCCAATTGAATGTCAGCGCCCCTGCATGACGGCGATATTGGTATATGATGTGGTCTGTCCGTACATAGATAATCCCGGCGAGCGCCAAGCGGATCATAAATTCCCGGTCACCGGTAAGCCTGTAGTCAGTCTTGAAGGCACCAAATTTCTCTACAATACTGCGACGGAAGAACCAGGCATTAAATCCAGGTGTGCCCAGAATCATCTGCTCCAATAGATTCTCCGGACCAGGTGGGGCAATCTCCGAGAGAGTCTCAATCTTTCCATTTTCGTTTGTAAAAAAAACCGCCGCCTTCCCGGCTACTGCTTCGACTGAGGGATTGGTGAAGAGTGGTATGACTTCCATAAACACACTGGGAGTATACAGGTCATCTGTATTGAGAAAGCCTATAATCTCTCCATGTGCCAGTTTCAGACCTTTATTGAGCGCATCGTACATGCCATTGTCCGGCTCGCTTACAACTTTAAGATGGGGAAATTGCGCCAGCAAATCCAATGTTCCATCTGTGGAGCCACCATCAACGATGATATGTTCTACAGGAGAATAGTTCTGCTGAAGAACACTCTCAATAGCCTGGCCAACCATGTCAACCCGGTTGAAGGAAGGAGTGATTATTGAGATCACAGCCGAATTTTAAGTCAAAGGGTGCATCCAATTTTTCGATTCTTCATCAAATTTAAGATATTTCAACTAATAGTTAATCACCTGGTAATGCAGGTTCAGGTGCATGCACCCATTTCAGGATTGGAGCAACCACTCCCGGATGGGAATTAGCGTCTTTAATAGAATTCCAGAATGGGGAAACGCCGTGACCAAGTACCACATTAAATTTTACGGACATATCCTGTTTTACAATCCAATACAGTTTGTGTATGCTCAGGCGAGGGCAAACGAAATACTCGCCTGCATTAAGTAAACCGGCAGGAATTATGCATCTCCAACGATTCATTCCCATTTGCACAACCAGCCATTCTTCAAAGGGCAAATCGGTTTGATAGCTTCGAAAAACTATGGTGCCGTCTGCAGTAATAAGATCAAACCCCACACAAAGTGCCTTATTTATTTTTTGCGACAAAAATGAAATCTCAATAATGATGTTTTGATGGCTGGGACAGGATTCTTGTACTTCATCTTCCTCAGACAGGACGCGTATCGAGATCAAGCGAGCTTCGGAATTTCCGGGAGCGGTTTCAGGGTCCCATACAACTTCTCCCTTGCTCAAGCTCTGGGAAGCCATGTATTCCCTTATTATCGACTGAACATCACCTTTGGAAACAAGCCTCCCTGCATTTAGCAAAAAGGCCTCACTACATAGAGACCTCACCGCCTGCATATTATGACTGACGAATAAAACTGTCCGCCCGCCCTGAGCCACGTCGCCCATTTTGCCCAGGCACTTCTGTTGAAATTGGGCATCGCCCACCGCCAGGACCTCATCCACCAGCAAGATTTCCGGTTCTAGATGGGCTGCCACGGCAAAAGCCAGACGCACGTACATACCACTGGAGTAATACTTTACCGGCGTATCCAGAAATTTTTCAATCTCTGAAAATGCCACAATCTCGTCAAACTTTCGGCCAATCTCTTTCCGCCGCATTCCCAGAATAGCCCCATTCAAGAATATATTTTCACGTCCTGTCAATTCAGGATGGAAACCGGTACCGACTTCCAACAGGGAGCCAACTCGCCCAAAAATTTCGGCTCTTCCGCGTGTCGGCCTCGTAATACGTGACAGGATCTTGAGAAGTGTGCTTTTCCCCGCCCCGTTGCGGCCAATAATGCCAACCGCTTCCCCGTGCTTGATCTCAAAAGAGATGTCCTTCAAAGCCCAGATCGTATTGCGTTCCTGCGCCCGTTCGCCTCTGATCCAGCGGAAAGGCGCGCGCATGGCCGAAATCAATGCATCGCGGAAGGTCAGATATTTGACCTTTTGCATTCCAATGCGGTATTGCTTGGAAAGGTGATCAACGCGTATAGCGATATCGTTCATCAAATGACATCCGCGAAGCCAGTCTCGACTCGTTTGAAATAATACAATCCACTCACCAGCAATATGAGCACAACAGCCGCCGAGAGCAGCAGGAAAGGCAGGTTCAGCGCGCTCTTGCCCAACAATGCCCAACGAAAACCCTCCACCACTCCGGTCATCGGGTTCAGGCTGTAAAGCCACTGCCACTTTTCGGGAATCAACTGACTACTGTATGCGACAGGGGTTGCGTACATCCAAAACTGAGCCAGAAAAGGTACGACATAGCGGATATCACGATACTTTACATTCAACGCTGAAAGCCATAATCCCACTGCCAACGCACTGGCAAGCGCCAGAAGGAGGAACAGAGGCAGACTCCAGATATAAGCCTGCGGTGTTATACGGTAGTAGAACATCATGCCCAGCAAAACAAAGAAGGCGATAGTAAAATCCACTAAGCCTGCAATCGTGGAGGCAATGGGGACGATCAGCCGGGGGAAGAAAACTTTCGTAATCAAGTTCTGACTTTCTATCAAACTGTTGCTCGAGGAGGTCAACGCAAAAGAAAACAACTGCCAGGGCAACAAGGCTGTAAACGTAAAGACGGGGTAGGGGATCCCCTCGGAGGGCAATTTGGCAAGTCGACCAAATATTATGCTAAAAATCACCATGGTTAGCACAGGCTGCAGGATGGCCCAGGTTGCACCGAGGACTGTTTGTTTATAGCGCACCTTGATATCGCGCCATGTCAGGAAAAAAAGCAGTTCGCGATATGCCCAGAACTCCCGCCACTCGAGCGCCTGCCAACCGCGCGGAGGTTCTATCGATATGTGGGGTTTCTCCAAAGAACCATGCGTGAACTGAAGGGAATCAGTGATCTTCTTCATGTGATAATAACATTCACCTAGCGCGAGACTGCCTCTATAAGGATTTTCTGCAATCGGGGCGCAGTCACTTGCAAGCTATATTCCTGCTCAACCTTCTTACGCCCTGCCTGCCCGAGGGCAGTTCTCATCCCGGCGTCCTTATAGAGCATGACCAACGCATCCACCCATTCTGCGTCACTTGAAGCCCAAAAACCTGTTTTTCCCTGTTCGACGATACGTGTGTTCACTCCAACTGGAGAGGCGATCACTGGTAACCCACAGGCCATGTATTGAATAAGCTTGTAACCACATTTTCCTTGCTCAAAAGGTCCATCTGGTAAAGGCATGATACCTACATCAAAAGACTGGATTTGCTCGACTTCGCTGTCTTCGCTCCAAGGCAGGACATGTTTTGCCACGCTTGGGAGCGGATCCTGATCCCCAACCCCGACCAGCACCAAGCGTGCACCTGTTTGCTTAGCGACCTCTTCCAATGCATCCTTGATCAAGCCTAAATAGGGAGCTGTGATCGGAGAACCGATCCATCCGATCCGAAATTGTTCCTCTTTCTTTTCTTTCACGGTATAGCGATTAATATCCACCACACTGGGAAGAAGTTCTATTCTCCCTGCACCTGCAAGAGAGGCATGTTCGGCCAGATACTCATTGCCAACCACTACTGTTGTCGCATGGCGCATTATCGCGTCGATTTTCTTGCCGAGAAGAGAACGAATAAACCGGTTGCGATGTTTGTCATAACGGTGGAAAACAGCATCATCGTAATCTACTGCGAAGGGAATACCCCTTCGAAGCAACAGGTCATCAGCGAGAGTTGGCAGCCATGGTAACAGTTCTTTTTCGATCCACAAAAGATCGAAGTGATGACTATTCAACAAATAAGCGATACGGCGGATGTAAGCACTGAGCATAGAGAAGATCGGCTGGCGTTTCCCACCATACAAATTTCGTACATAATCATTACCCAACAAAGAGGCAACCTGGATTTCCATCCCAAAGGACGTCAGGGATGGGACATATTGATAGAACCGTACACGGCTGCTGGGTCCTAGTGAACCATAGCGGGGTAAAGCAAGGACACGCATTTCTATTTACCTAAATCTCTCAGCAAGCGCGGTAGGGTTCGAAGAGCCATTCGATAAGTCTGGATAGTTGCGATAAAGTGTTTCATTGATAAGTTGGCAAGGCTCCAACCCAAGCGAACCCAAAACTCCACCAAAAAAGAAGCGATCAGAATTTTGATCGCAGAAGGAGACCCATAATGCTTTGCAGTATACAAAACCCGGCTAGTAAACACGTAGTATAACCGCTTCGCCATTATCTGATAAGAGGCTCCCCCGCCATAGTGTAGGGCCTGAGCATCAGCCAGGTAATAACTTTTCCAGCCAGCATGTTTTGCCCGGAAGGCAAAATCCAAATCTTCAAAGTACATAAAGAAGCGTTCATCAAACCCTTTTAGCTCCTCAAACACCGTGCGGCGTACGAGGTAAAAAGCTCCCGTCACCTGATCCACTTCACGACTATCTCGATGGTCCCAATCGGTCATGAAATGGGAAGGGAAACGGCGAGGCCACAGGCGGTCCAATCCGAGCATTTGAAAGAAAAGAGATCTTGGTGTGGGAAAACGAGCCACGTTGCGCTGGATAACCCCGTTTTCATCAACAAGCTGGATACCGAGAATACCAACCTTCTCATTTCGCTTCTCATCCAGGAAGCATAATGCCTTCACCAGACTATCTGGAAAAAGCTTGAAATCCGGGTTGAGGAAAAGGATATATTCAGATTTTCCAGCTTTCGCTCCCTGGTTGCAAGCGTATGCGAAACCTTTGTTCTCATGATTCCTTGTTATCATAAGGGGCAGGAGCAAACTATCCAGACCGTCAGCCGAACCATCCTCCGAGGCATTATCCACCACGATGCACTGGCGTAGGCAGAAAACGGGCGCCGTAATTGCAGTGGCCATAGATTGTAGGCATTCCCGCAATTGGAGCCCCGTATTCCAGTTAACAATAACAATATCCAAGTCAATCATTCTAGCTTACTTGTAGGCCGGCATGGACCGTTTGATCTTGCGCGTTTGATAGCCCAAAAGATAAGGCTGCAGAGGATCACGTTCCATTGTCCGTAACAGATCCACGCGGCTTACGCTCCGATTTCTTTGGATCTCACGGCGTTTGTGAAAGGCAAGGGGAAGTCCACGTAACGCGTCCAGTTTGGCTCTCCATAAGACGCTCCCCCGCCCAAGTAGTGTGTAATTTAACACATAGATCAGGTTGGCCATCAAGTGTGAAGGTAAAGCTTCCCATAACAAAGCTGAGGGCATATTCTGGACAAACGACCAGACAAAATTCCTCTGCCAATGATAAAGCGCAAAATCACTTTGTGCCCCAAGTGCGGCCGAGCCAATGTGATGTACGATTGCCTCCGGCACATATAAGCATCGAAAACCTCGCAGACGTAATCGGAAGCCAAGATCCACGTCCTCGTGATAGGTAAAGAAATCCTCATCAAACCCGCCTACCTGGAGAAACGCCTGGTGCGAGTAGAGAGCCGCCGCGGCGCAGGGACTAAATACTTCTTCAGTTTTCAGTCCAAATTGAACGGCCGGCCAACCAGCAAACCGGCGCCAGGCTAAACCGCTTATGTGAAAATCATCTCCAGCGCCATCCAAGAGATGAGAGGCGTTGGCTTGAAGCTGGCGTGAAGCGAAGAAGGAAAAGTCAGGATGATTCGCTCCGGCTCCAAGTAATTCTTTCAGCCAATCCGGGTTAGGAAAAGCATCTGGATTCAGCAAAGCCAGCCATTTTCCGCGCGCCAAGCGCGCGCCTAGATTATTGGCAGCTGCAAACCCTTTGTTTGCGCCCAATCGCTCGACCTGTAGCTTAAGAGCAGGCCAGCGGTTTTCCACTCCATCCAGGCCGCCATCAGTGGAACCGTTGTCAATGAGCAGGACTTCAAAATCCTTACAGACCTGCGTTGCCAGAGCATCCAAGCAACAAGATAGGTAGCGCGCGCTGTTCCAGGTTACGATAACAACGGAAACCAGAGGAAGATCATTCACAATATGTGGAGTCAAGAAAGAAGGTAAAGAACAAGCTTATCGATACAAGTTGCTTTGAGGCCTGCACCGCTATCCAAGTTCAAGGCACTGGAGGATTTGGTTCCTGGGTCACGGGAATCGGATCCTCCTATTGCGCTAATGCCAATTTCAGGGCCTCATCCCAAACGGGCAGACGCAGATCAAAGGCTTGTTCAAATTTCAGGCATTCTAGGGCCGAGAAAAGCGGGCGCTCAGCGGGGGTGGGAAAATCCGAGGTCAGTGCTGGAAGCAGCTTTTTCACCTTCTGCTCCTGCTTAGCAGGATCAAGCCTGAGGATCTCCTTTGCCCAGGCATAGCGGCTTGCGTGACCACTGCCGGCAAGATGGTACAAGCCAATTCGCTCCCGAAGGTAGCCATTGCCACGGCCAAGGATTTGCGCAGTTACCTCAGCCAACATGCGCGCCCAGGTGGGGTTGCTGATTTGATCATCCACAACTCGCAGGATCTCTTTTTTTCGCGCCCATTCCAGCACCTTGGAAACAAAATTGTCACAGCGCAGGCTATAGACCCAGGCGGTGCGAAAGATCAGGTAATTCCCTTCCACAGATTGGACGGCTTGCTCCCCGGCCAATTTGCTCTCACCATATGCATTGACAGGATGGGGAAGGTCATTCTCCTCATACGGGGCACCTTTTGTACCATCAAAAACGTAATCGGTTGAGTAATGGACCAGGATTGCATTCAGCTTATGCGCTTCTTCTGCCAGTACACCCGGCCCCATGCCATTAATCGCTTCGGCCAGTTCCGGTTCACTCTCGGCCTTATCTACGGCGGTATAGGCAGCTGCATTGATGATCACCTTTGGCCGGTATTTCCGCACAGTCTTCCGAATGCTGAACGCATCAGCCAAATTCACTTCCGGGTAATCGCACGCGACTACACCACCAAGTGGTTGCAAGGTGCGTTGCAATTCCCAGCCAAGCTGTCCAGTATTACCTAATAGGAGCAGATTCATTAGATTTCTGTCTCAATCAACCGAACCAGATACTCGCTATAACTGTTATGCTTGTACGAACCGGCTATTTCAGTTAACGCGGCGCGGGAGATGAAACCTTTTCGATAGGCGATCTCCTCCGGACAAGAGATCATAATTCCCTGCCGTTCCTGGACAGCCTGGATAAAATTGGCCGCCTGCAGGAGCAATTCGTGTGTGCCTGCATCCAACCAGGCGATACCGCGTCCCAATTGTTGAACCCGCAATTGGCCCATTTCCAGATAGACTTTGTTTAAGTCTGTGATCTCGATTTCACCACGTGCCGAGGGTTTAAGCGCTTTGGCAAAGGATACCACGTGTTTATCGTAGAAATACAATCCCGGAACGACATAATTAGAGCGCGGCTTGGCTGGTTTTTCTTCCAGGCTAATTGCGAGCCCCCGTTCGTCGAAATCAATCACCCCATAACGCTGTGGGTCACGCACCGGATAGGCAAAAACCTGCGCGCCTGATTCCAACTCCGCTGCAGCTTGCATTTGATCAGCGAGCCCATGACCGAAAAAGATATTATCTCCCAAGATAAGGCAGGCCGGATTCTCATCAACAAACTGCTCTCCGACAATAAAGGCATCCGCCAGACCGCGTGGCTCGGTTTGTTCGGTATAACTGAACTGCAAGCCCCACTGCTGACCGCTGCCGAGCAAATTCCTGAAAAGTGGCAGATTTTCTGGGGTGCTGATGACCAGAATCTCGCGTATTCCCGCGAGCATCAACATCGAAAGCGGATAATAGATCATGGGTTTATCGTACACCGGGAGGAGTTGCTTGCTCACCGCCAAGGTGAGTGGGTGCAAACGGGTTCCTTTACCTCCTGCCAGGATAATCCCTTTCATTCCTGCCTCCCCACGTCCCGACCGGTATAGTTTTTATCAAGCCAGGATTGGTATTCGGCTTGTTTACGGATGGCGCGGATCCAATCAGTATGCTCTAGGTACCAACAAACCGTTTTCAAGAGGCCCTCCTTCAAAGCATATTTCGGATGCCAGCCCAATTCCTGCTCAATTTTATGGATGTTCATGGCATAACGCCGGTCATGACCCGGCCGGTCAGATACAAAAGCTTTCAAACCGGCATGAGGCCGGTAAGGTGAGCGTGGGTTTAATTCGTCCAGGATCTCGCAGATGGTATCCACGATCTCCATATTGGCGGATTGGTTGTTCCCACCCACGTTGTAGCTTTCGCCGGCCTGCCCATACTGCAAAACCTGCCAGATGGCTTCGCAATGATCCTCCACGTACAGCCAGTCGCGAACCTGTCTCCCATCTCCGTAGATTGGCAAAGGTTTCCCTTCCAAGGCGTTCAAGATCATCAACGGGATGAGTTTTTCGGGGAACTGGTATGGCCCGTAATTGTTCGAGCAGTTGGTAAGTGTGATCGGCAAACCATAGGTATGAGAATAGGCGCGTACCAGGTGATCACTGCTGGCCTTGGAAGCCGCATAAGGAGAATTCGGGAAATAAGGGGTTGTTTCTTCAAAGGCTGGTGCATCCGGCGCCAGGGAACCAAAGACTTCATCGGTGGAAATATGATGAAACCGGATATCCTTAGGATCGGCCTTGTTTTCCTCCAACCAGACCTTGCGCGCTGCCTCCAGGAGGGAAAATGTACCCAGGATATTGGTTTGCACAAACGCAGCCGGGCCCAGGATGGAACGGTCAACATGCGTTTCGGCGGCAAAATGAACGATGGCCTCAATCGCATGGCACCGAAGGATGTCTTCCACCAGGGCTTGATTACAAATGTCACCTTGTGAAAATTCATACCGGTCAAGGGAAGGCAAATCCTTCAGGTTTTCCAGGCTGCCGGCGTAAGTCAACAGGTCCAGGTTAACGATGAATACATCCGGCTGAGTCCGTAAAAGATAACGAACAAAATTTGAGCCAATAAACCCTGCGCCGCCCGTAACCAGGACTTTCCTCAGCATGCAGCTCCTAATCAAATAACTCCGCCTGGGATAATAATTTCCCATGCGAATCTTTTTCGGAAATAACCGGTGGTTGTCCGTTCAGCAGCGGCCATTTGATCCCCAGGGCTGGGTCATTCCAAAGCAACGTACGTTCCCACTCGGGAGCATAATAATCAGAAACTTTATAAACCACTTCCGCCCAATCACTTAAAACATAAAACCCATGCGCAAACCCTTTCGGGACCCACACTTGGTACTTGTTTTCCGCAGAAAGAGATACGCCCACCCAGCGGCCAAAAGTCGCTGAACTGCGCCGCAGGTCGACGGCGACATCAAAGATCTCTCCGATCACTACGCGGACAAGTTTTCCCTGGGTTAGACGGATCTGATAATGCAGCCCGCGTAGTATGCCTTGCTGCGAGCCGGATTGATTATCCTGAACGAAAGCCTCGGCAATGCCCGCGCCGGCAAATAAATCCGTACGAAAGGTTTCCAGGTTGAAACCCCTTTTATCCCCAAAGACCTTGGGCTTACATAACAACACCTCCGGAAGGTCCGTTTGTTCGAACTCCATAAGTCCTCAGCCTGCTCTTTCCCGATAAGCTCGAATGACCTGAACAGGCTCACCGATCACTTTTAAGGTCCCATGGTCCAACCAGGCTGCACGCTGGCACATTGACTCGATCGAAACCATGTTGTGCGAGACCAGCAAAATGGCCGCACCCCGCTGGCGAAACAATTCGATGCGATACGCACACTTCTTTTGGAAGCCCTCGTCCCCAACGGATAGAACCTCGTCCACGATCAACACATCCGGCTCGCTGGCCGTAGCGACCGAAAAACCCAGGCGTGCATACATGCCTGAGGAATAAGTCCTAATGGGGGCATTGATAAACTGACCGAGTTCGGCAAATTCAACGATCTGGTCATATTTTTCCTGCATTTCACGGTGACTGAAACCCAGCAGAGCGCCATTAAGGAAAATGTTCTCCGTGCCAGTCAGTTCTGGATGAAAACCGGCGCCTAATTCCAACAAGGGCGCCACCTTGCCTCTTACGATCACTCTACCTTTGGTAGGGCGCAAAACACGCGCAACCACCTTGAGCAAGGTGCTCTTCCCAGCCCCGTTCACCCCCACCAGTCCAAATACTTCACCCCGATAGACATTCAAGGCGACATCTTGCAGCGCCCAGAAAGTCAGCATTTGGACTTCGCCTTTCAGACGACGGATAAAATATTCTTTAAAAGTTCGGACACGTTCGCTGGGCACACGATAGCGCACAGAAACAGCCTCAAGATGAACAGCCTCTTCAGGGCTAGTAACAGGCTCCTCAATAGGTAGCTTAACCGGCTTAGACACGATAGGCAAATTCATCGGATTTCGAGGTAAAGATCAGCCACCCCACTAGCAGCATCCCAAATGCCAGCAGCGCGGCGGGCCAGAACTCGCCCCAGACAGGCCAGCGCCCGTCATATAATGGCACTCGCCAGAGTTTGACCAGATAATATAAGGGGTTTAGATGTAAGATCAATTGGTATTTGGCCGGAATCACGGTCTCGGGATAAATGATGGGGGTCATGTACATCCAGGCAGTTAAGATAATCTGGTACATTTCGGCCACGTCGGGAAAATAGACTGCCAGAGTTGAAATCATAAGGCCCAAGCCAAGGGTAAAACAGGCCAGCAGCAGTAAAGATACCGGCAAAAAGGCTACCGTAATCCGGACAGGTGCCCCGATGATGACCATCACGACTACGAGAGGTACAAAGGATAAAACCAGATTAATCATGCCTGAACCTATGGCGGAAATGCCAAAAGAAGCACGCGGGATATAAATACGTTGCAGCAACCCGCCACCCCAAACTAGGCTGTTCATTGCACTGGTTGTGCTCTGTGCAAAGAAATTCCAGGCCATCAGACCACTTAGAATATAGGCGGGATATGCACGAGTTTGGCCAAATAGATGTGAGAAGACGAAGCTAAGCACGAGCATGATGCCCAGCGGGTTGAGCATGGTCCAAGCTACGCCAAGAATTGAGCGCCTATAGCGGGTGAGAATATCGCGTCGCACCAGTTGGAACAGCAGGTGACGGTAATTTACTGCTTCCCTTAGTTCCTGGAGAGCATGCGGGACTAACTGGGCTAAATCATAAACGGGTGTGGGTTGCATGATTAATTGCTGATATTACGGAAGGATTGGAGGATTTTACCATGAAACACAAACAGGGCAATTTGCTCGAGAGCAGGCAAAAGGAGCACACCCATAAACACATACAAGCTGGCTAAGGCATTCGTTCAGTATTTTGAAGGCTATCTTCTAAAATTAAATTTTGCCCGGCGGCGGGCACTGATGAGCGGCGCGACCATTTTCCGGAGAACGTATTTGGCTGGCAAGACCCCCAACCATGAGCCACCATCACGATAGTGCACCTTCAGCATTTCTGCCCAGCAGCGAGCATCCGCGATGATTGTTTTTCCCTGGGTATGCAAGCGGAAATTGGCCCATAAACGCGGCAAGTATTGCACGTGAGCCAGGGCCGCCAGTCGCACCCATAAATCGTAATCCATTGCGAAGTAGAACGAAGGGTCAAGCGGGCCAACCTTGCGCCACAAGTCTCCGCGCCAGAAAGCTGACTGCTGAGGGATGTGAACATAGCCCTGCCGAAGACGCTTGTAACTTGTCTGGGCAGCGGGGAACCGGCCGATAATGCGCCCGTTCTCATCAATGAAATTGGCATCTCCATACACCAAGCCGATCTCGGGCCGGTCCTGCAAAAACGCAACTGCTTCCCTCACGGCATTTATTTCGTAAGTATCGTCCGAATTAAGCCAGGCCAGGACTTCGCCTTTCGCACGGGCGAAACCTTTATTGATGGCGTCCGTCTGGCCGCGGTCTTTTTCCGAAACCCACCAAGCCAATCGGTCCGAGTAGCGGCGGATTATACCTACACTGTCGTCAGTGGAGCCGCCGTCCACAACCATATATTCGATGGTGGGATAATCTTGATCCAACACCGAACGGATGGTGCTTTCCAGGTAACGCGCCTGATTAAAGGATGGTGTGACAATCGAAACGAGAGGTGTGCTGGAGTTGGACATGGGTCAGGGATTGAGATTGTAGATCAGGTAACCGTCACCTTTTGCAAACACAGGAAAATGAGCAGCCAGATAGTTCTTGAGCTGAGGCTGCTTGTCGAGTTCCTCTTGGGAGGTGATCACGAACAGATCCTTGTCAGCGGTTTTTTGTGC
Organism: uncultured Chloroflexia bacterium; assembly: GCA_963827305.1. Taxonomy (GTDB): domain Bacteria; phylum Chloroflexota; class Anaerolineae; order Anaerolineales; family Villigracilaceae; genus UBA877. Next base: position 142,477 of record CAWHAM010000006.1, on the reverse strand, counting down.
AAATTCGGTGGAAAAATCCGGGGAGGTTTGACCGGCCAACAAGCGTAGGTTGGTATCCATCTGGCTGGGCCAATATGAGCCATCGATCCAGCCCCAATATTCCAAGCGATAACCATAATCGCCGGCAACCTCGATCACTTTTTTTTCGTGCCCGATCAATTTTCCAAGTTTCTGATAGAAATGGGCATCATCCCGATAATCGGCTACCACCATGGTATTGCGCGATCCCCACATTTGCATCGCCACGCCGAAGAGCAGGATCCCAACGAAAGCAGACTGCCAGACCCAGCCTTTTTTCTCCACCACGCGCCGCACCAGGAAATCCGCTAACGGGATCAGGCCAAAGGTAACCACCAGGATAATCGGCAGATGGTAATAGTCATGCGTAATAAAGTTATAAGGGAACGTAAATCCATAAGCAATATACCCGACCCATAAGCCGATTGCGACAAAACGCTGCCTGTTGGTGGGATATAAGAGTATGCCAACCAGTGCAGCAAACATGGCTGCAAAGCCGGCGAACCCGGCTGCCATGAAAAGCCAGCGCCCATAAAAAGATGGATCCTTCCAATAGGATGGGAAGAAACGCAGGGCAAACTGACTACCCAGATTTGCATAGATGGTTCCATAAATGTAATAAATGGCGGAGGGGATTATCGTGAGGCCGATCACGGCCCAGGTCTGTTTATCAGTAAAAATGCGTTTCCAGGAGGCCCGGCTGATCACCAAGCCGGCCGCAGCACCCAACAGGGGAAAAACTGCCACTGACTTAACCAAGATCGTCAAGCCGGTCAATGCCCCGGCCAGGATGGCCAGTTTCCACGTCCGGCGCGTCTCCCAACGATAGAGTGCCCAGAGCGACCAGGCGATCATGGCCACCATTAACGGATCAGGCAGGAAAGCCCGGCCGACTGTTACAGCAAATGGAACAAATAGATAATAAGCCACGGCAAGGATGCCGCCGGCCCGCATGGACATCTCTCTTGCCAGAAGCCAGATGGCAATCCCACCGATCAGCCAGAACAGGGAGGCATATAACCGTCCCATCCAGGCTTGCAAGCCGGTCAGGTTATAGGTAAGTGCGACGATGCCTTCCATGATGGGAGGCTCGATCAGGCCTTCCCCCTTCCATTGAGCCATCGCCATGGCACGCTGCCAATCCGGGATGCTGGTCAGGTGCTGGTAGTACATTCCGCGGGCAATGATCATGGAACGATACTGACGCGTCATATAGAAATCATTCGGCAAGTCAGTCAGATCATAGAGCCGGATGGCAAGAGCGGCGACGAAAAGCAACGCCAGCAAAGCCGTCGTCAGCCAGGGTTTGGCAAATAATCTTGGTTGCGCACCGCTATCCATTCTTAACCGTATTCCTTAGGGCTTAGTCTTCAGCGAATGTTGGAGATCGAAGATGATATATTCATCCGTCTGGGCAAAGATGGGATAGTTCTTGTAAAGCAAATTCTTTACAGTCGGTTCTTTGTCCAGTTCCCCGAACATGGTGACCAGGAAATATTTCTTGCCAGCTGTATCTTGTTTGAATTTCTTCAACAGATCCACATTTTGCCCAGCCAGATAACGCAGACCGATATCGGCGCTGGTGAACCAGTTATCCGCTGCCTGCCAGCCCCAGTAAGCCAGGCGATAGCCATAATCCTGGGTCAGAGCGACCACACCGCCATCATGACCCAGTTTATCCCCGATCTCTGCCCAGAATTTGGGCTCGTTGTAATAGTTGGGCCTTACAATCATGTCACGCGAATACCAGGCCGGGACGGCAATCCCAACCAGCACAACCACAGTCAGTGCCAAACGCGGGAGGAAGCCTGCACTGTACTCGAAGAAACGCTCAAAGAACAGGCGCAATCCGGGTGCCATCGAGATGGCGACCACCGGGATGAATGGCAACTGGTAGTAATCATGTGTATAAAAATGGTATGAAAAGGTCATACCGAAAAGCAGGTAGCCAACCCATAATCCGATCAGGAGCGGCCGCTCACGCTTCGAATCAGCCAAGAAAATGCTCAGGGCAGCCAGCAGGACAGCCGTCCAGCCAATGTTGGCATTCACGATAAAGGCCCAGCGAAAATAGAAAGCCGGATCGATCCACATGTTTGGAAAGAAGCGCAAGGCGAATTGTCCGGCCATGCCCAGTTTCAAAATACCGTAGAGCGTATATATTCCCACCGGAAGGATCAGCAATCCGGCCATCGCCCAGACTTGGAGGTCGCGAATGGATGGTTTCAAGCCTCTCGCCCCGAGGATAACACCAGAAAACCCGCCCACGATGATGAAAGCTGACAGGTTCTTGACGAATAGCGCCACACCGGCAAGGAACCCAAACGCAACAGCCCATTTCCAACTGGCGGTATTCTGCCAGCGGAAAAGCGCCCACAACGTGAAGATAATCAGGCACACCATCAGTGGGTCGGGCATAAAGGCCCGACTTGCAACCACCCCGAAAGGCACAAAAAGGTAAAATATCGTCCCAATCATGGCCGCGCTGGTGGCGGCAAATTCACGTATTAGCAGGAAAAGTGCCAGCCCGGCAATTACCCAAAAGAGGGAGGAATAGATGCGGGCAATCCACAGGTGTTCGCCGGTTATTCGATACGTCTGCGCGACGATATTCTCCAGGACCGGCGGCTCGACGATACCCACATCACCCAGGGAAATGGCCTGGCGACGGGTGGCTTCCGGGACGTTCGTGACATATTGGTAATATATGCCGCGTGCTTTCAAGGCGGAAAACAACTGGCGGGTGCCAGCGAAATCCAATGGTGGATCTTTAAGGTTAAGCATGCGCAAACCGAAGCTCGCCAGCAGGATTACCGCAAGAGCAGCCTTCCACAGCCAGGGACGGTTATAAAAATTCATCCCCGTGATATTTTTTTTCATATCATCTCCTTACTCATGCGGTATTTCGAACACCTGAATTGAACCGATTGTTCCCAGCAAGCGGGCTGACTCGGTGTTCAATTGTCCCTGGTCGGGACCGCGTTTGGCAAGTACCATCGACAGGGTCTGGTGCCATTGTGTATCTACCAGGACCAGCGCGCGCTTATACGTTGGGTTGTCGGTATTAAAAAAGGCACCTGGAATCCCGTGCAGATCGGAATAGTACCACACAGGAGCATCATCCGGTGAAGCGACCACGATCAAGTCATCCGGTTGCAAGTGGCTTTCAATCAATAAGACAGCATTCTCCTGCTTTCCACGATCCGCCCACAGGATCGGTAACTGAGGCATAAGCCAGGAAGCGTGCCAAAAACCATAAACCAGGAGCAGGCCAAATACAGGAGCCGCTAAGGAAATGCCGAGAGCGAATTTCAAACGTACTTTCTGCAAAAGCCCGAAAGTTCCGGCTGAAGCCCAAATGAGGATGAGTGGCATGAGGAAAGACCAAAATCTTGGTTCGGCATTGGGCCGTAGGATGAGCAGCAGGGTGGTGAACCACAACAACGCGGCCACCTGCAAAGGGGTACGGGCCTTAGCTACCTTCAGATGTAACACCAAACTTAATACCAAACCGATCCCGAGCAGGACCAGGACGGCTGTCGGGACACGGAGAGTCCATTCGACCCATGTATCTGAAATTCGAGCCGAGAGAGTCTCCAGGAGATCCTTCCAAGGCACCGGGGCTAGCATATCATTTGCAGAGAAATTTTGCGAGTTGGTGAAGACGAGAATGGGTGTATAGAACAGGAGTGTCAAAACTGCCGTCCCGAGTCCTGAAGCCAACCAATAACCCAGGAATTCCCATTTCGTCCGGTAGGGACCGGGACCCGAAATCTGGTTTTCCAAAAACAACCATACGAATAGAACTCCGAACGGGAACAACATGGTTGGAACAGTGTAAAAACCAAAGGCCGAGATTAGACTTATCAACGCCCAAAAGAAGAGGTTCTTGTCCCTGCGGACATGGTCAGCCAGCGCCAGCGTCAGTACAGTGAACAGAGCCACCATTGTGTAGCCGCGCGCATCATTCGCATAAGCAACCAACGGGGGAAACCACGCCACCAAGAAAGCTGCTCCCAATGCTGTCCAGCGGTCATAAAGGCGGGAAGCCAGCCAATAGGATGCTGGCATAAGCAGTACGCCTGCCAGAAAGGCCGGCAGTCTCACAGCCCACGCACCCAGGCCGAAGATTCTGGTCGAGAAATAGACCAGAATGGAATGGAGGACATGGTTGTTCGGCTTGGAGTAATCCGTCAATGCCGTAAACAGCGAGCGGGAAAATGCCACGTATGTGTAGGCCTCATCATGGACCATTGGAGCATTGGCCCTTTCCATACGGAAGACTACCGCCAGGAATGTAATTGCCAACACGCCGGCCAGGAAACCAAGATTCTGCTTATGCAGGCGGAGAAGGCCAAATGACCGTCTGGTATCCAGCCATAAACGCTTCCAGATACGGATAATCCAATTCCAGCGGCGGAACGCCGTCAAGGCTGCCAGGCCAAGAAAAACGGTTCCGCCAACGCCGAAAATGATTTTAAAAACATTCGCGTTCCAGGGTTTCAGAGAGTTAAAATTGTGGTCCGGCATGAGGGAATCGGTCAAAGATTTCAAAGCGAAATAAGGCAAGACGATAGATCCCAACAGGCACAGTCCGGCCAAGACCAATAAACCTGCAATAACCCAGGAAATCCAATTTCTCCGCACCTTTTTCAGCCTCCAGACCTTAGCCTGTGCGAGCGCAAACGATCATAGAAATTGCGCATTCTTTGCAATCCAAGCAAAATGAAAACCGCCAGCAAGATATGCTTCCAATCACCCAGGGCAGTCGACGGGTGAAGACGAAAAGAGCGCCAGTAGGAACGTAAAGCTGCGCGTGGCTGCCCCGCCTCAGTGAGATAAAAGGCATCGAAGCGTTCAACTCCCGCCAGGATGCGTTTCTCATCCAACCGGATGAGATCGGAAAATTCCGACCGGGATTTCAAGTCGGCAATCAGTATGCGGGCTTCCTGACCATATGCCGCGCCACGCGTACGGTTCTTGGCCTGTTCATGGTAACGGGCAGCTGCCCAGGTTTGCGGCACATAAATGATGGGCGCCTTCTGAGCCATGCACATCCACAACAGGTTATCCATCAAAAGCTGATAATCCGGGTTGAGATAACCCACCTCCTCCATGACTGATCGGCGCATGAAAGCCGCCGGCTGGCAGATGATCTGAAAGGCCATCAAATCCGTAACTGTGTACTGGCGGGCGCGCATCAAGTTAAATGGCCTGCCATCCGTGTCGATTGCCCGGGAATCGCCGTAGATCAGGCCTGCCTCCGGGTGTGACTGGAAAACCGTTACAGCCGCGGAAACCGCACCGGGGAGGTAAATATCATCGGAATTCAACCAGCCGACAAATTCGCCGCGCGCCCTGCGCAGGCCCTTGTTAATCGCTTCCGACTGCCCAGAATCCTTTTCTGAGACCCACCAGTCCAGGCGGTCCGCATAGCGGCGGATGATCTCCACACTCCCATCGTTGGATGCACCATCCACAACCAAGTATTCGATTCGGGGGTAATCCTGTTCCAACACCGAGCGCAACGTAGCTTCCAGAAAACGCGCCTGGTTATAGGATGGGGTGACAATTGTGACGAGGGGAATTGCAACCATGGTCAGAAAAGCGATAGATAATCAGCCTTGGGGAAAACGGTCAATTTGCCACCGATGGTGGCATCCAGAACCATCCGCCCTTCAGCTTCGTATGCCCGGCGCGCCAGGCGGTATCCAATTTCGGACGTTTCAAAATCCGGGAGCTGCCAACGGAAGCCTTTTCCAAAATAAGCGGGATTGAAGTGATTGGGGTCATCGCCTTGCGAGACAATCGTGGCATTGGCTTTGCCGGGGACATTCGAATTATGGTCCACTCCAACCAGGACGACCTGCTCGAAGCCCATATGGAAAGCCAACTGGAGAGCCACATAAGTGACCGTGGCGCTTTCCCAGACCCGGTGGCGGACATCACGGGCAAAGGCTGGATTATCGTAAGTGGTGTAAAGGAATGTGGCCGGGAGTGGACCGGTTGGGAAGAACCGGTGCGAGCGCCAAGAGAGAAACTTCGGCATGGATAAAGCGGAAATGTCGTTGGTACATTGCTCAATAACCAGATCATTGACTGAAACAAAATACGTGGTGCCGAAGCCCAATTCGGGAAACAATAGATAAATACGGTTGAGACCAAAGGTAAGTTCACCTTTGAGTTTTCTAAGGTCGGTTTGTCTCAGACTGGGCCCGTTGCCGATAATGAAAGCACGTCTGCCTTTGTGAATATCCTTTAATTCAGCCAGGTGGGCCATACTTTCACGCCGCCAGGGATGTAAATAGGCGGAAGGCAAGTCAGGCAGATGCATCAACCTGCTGTAAGTCTTGTGTAGAATGGTCCAGCCCGGAGCTGGAATGATTTGCTTAAAGGCTTGTTTTACGCCCACGTTGGGTTCCCTGTTATTCTGTACTTAACCTGGCGGTCGCGCCGCCGTCAACGATCATGGCCTGACCGGTCATGAAGGAAGATTGAGTATTATCCGCCAAGAAGTAAATGGCCTGGGCAATCTCCTCCGGCTTACCGACACGCCCGTTAACAGTCCTGCGGGCCAGGTTGTCCAGGCGGGTATAAACATCTTCGCCTTTAAGATGACCCCGGTTCAGCCCGGCACGCAGCATGGGTGTATCCACCGCACCCGGCAGGATGGCATTGACGCGGATGTTATCGTTCGCGAATTCTATGGCAATGGCGCGCGTCAGAGCCAGAAGGCCGCCCTTACTGGTGGCATAAGCCGCGATGTTTGTAGAAGTCTGCACTGCGTGGACGGAAGAGACGTTGACAATCGCCCCACCTCCCGCCGCTTTGAAAAGTGGGTATGCCAGCTTGGAAAGAAGGAAGGCCGGACGCAGGTTGTTGGCGATCACCATATCCCATTCTTCAACAGTAGTGTCAACAAGAGGTTTGGCTACCTGCACAGCCGCGTTGTTAACCAACGCATCCAGGGTTTCAGAAAAATCCTGCACCTGCTTAAGAATGGTTTCCATCGATTCGGGGTGAGAAATTTCGCTCTGGATGAACAGGCCGTTGGCAGGGAAGTCCTTGCCGAACGGAGCGCGGTCCACACCGATGACGCTCCAACCTTTTTCAGCGAACAAGGCCACAGTGGCTCGGCCAATCCCGCCGGCTGCGCCGGAGATGAGGACCGTTCTTCCATGGGAGAGATTTTGATTGGTCATATTCCTTCCTACTGGGGACAGGTGGTTTTTACCTCGAAGAAATTATAAGGGTCTTGGTAAGTCGAATAGCGGCTTATGTCCGGTAATAATGGCAAATGCTGGCCAAAGTAAGAATCCAGAACTACGCGAAATGTATTGACCGGGGTGATCGAGTTGTACAGGGCGTTTTCATGGCCAGGCAGATAGTAGGCATTTAGATTAGCCACACGTTCATGCGGACCTGCCCCCGCCGGGCCATGATCACCCTGGATGATTATGATGGGCGGGGTGGATGAATTTGCTATGATAGTTGCCGTAAGATCTTCGATCTGCTTGTCTATGAAGATCAACGCATCAACATATCCCTTTTTGAAAATGTCTGGTGTCATAGTACTTACATCAATGGCAATGGGCTTTCCATTGGGACCAAAAACAAAAGAATGTGGCACAAGCAGATGAGCAAATATGAACTTCGGTCCCTTGATAGAAGGGATGACGTGCATTTTATCCAAGGCGAACTGTGTATTCCGGCGAATAACATCATCCGGTGTATCGGGCAAACTGAGCACCTCCGCGTCGAGCAAAATACGCCCGGCAGTAGTTTGGATCAACATATATTGAAAACTATTTAAATCCCACAGACTGGTTTGAGGAGTCAGGTACATATCCGCGTCCGTGATCTCAGTCCAACCGTAGTCAGTTGCAAATGCGATGGTCTTATATCCCAGTGTATTTAAGTATTGACGTAAGGTGCTGTGCTTAATTAATGGCCAGAGTGGTGATCTGTCGCTATTTCCCGGCCGAAGAGAACTGTTCAGGACGTCCAGGTAATTGAAATTCATTGAGGATGATAAAGAAAGTTCTGTCTGTGTATAGTTCGACTGACTGCAATTGGCCACGTAAAAACCTTGTTTTGCTAAATCGTTGAGAAAACCGGAATTATCGTAATTGTATAGTTTTTGGATTATGTCCGATCGTCCATATGAATCCAAGATGATGTAATAAATATCCGGGGTTTCTTGAATGCCAGAACTTAGCCCTTCGCTCAATTGAGCGGGGGAAGATTTAGCCGCTTCTCTCCAGGCATTCCACTGTATCCAGAGGCCTGAGCCGATTTGGATAATGGGCATGACAAACAAAACGGCGCCAGTGACGTTCAGAGCCAGTGTGAAGGTCTGCAGATTGGACTTTGTCCGACAGGCCCACCAAACTCCCAATCCGGTAAGTATAAGCCAGGTGGGTGCCAGAGTACGATGGCGGAAAGCCGGAAACCCAAAGATGCTGAACCCCTTCAAAAAAGAATATACATGGCCATATAGAAAGAACATTACCAATAGGATTGTGACCACCATTGCCGCGCGTCGCCAATTACGCAATATGGCATGCATAATAACCAGCAAAATGCCAGCGCTTGTTACCGAGATTGCCAATGGAAGAAAGGCAACGGACGGAAAAACCTGAGTTAGGTTATGTGCCAGGAAAGCAAAAATGGGGCTGACTGAAAAAAATAAAATATACCAAGGTATGAGTATCCAATTCAGTCTTTTACGTTGTTCCAATTTCTTTGCCTTCACTTCTCAATACCTAATCCTACAAGTAAGTTATGAAGCGTGTTCAAATGCACACGCTCCCAAGCAGAGGGGCTAGAGTTGGCGTTGTGTGGGGCGAGAAGAACATTACCAAACTGTTTGAGAGGACTATCAGCCGGCAGCGGCTCAACTTCAAACACATCCAGGGCTGCGCCGCTTATTGTACCTGCTTTCAACGCCGCCACCAGCGCGGCTTCGTCCACGATGGGGCCGCGTGCGGTGTTTATAAGGACAGCGTTCTTGCGCATCAAACCCAATGTTCGGGCATTAATGAGGTGGTAACTGGTCGGGTTCAGATCACAATTAATGGAGACGAAGTCGGAAGCAGAGAGAAGGGCATCAAGAGTGGTCATCTGGATATCGGTCTCGGTGATAAAAACATGGTCAATCTCGACGATATCATTGCCAAACACATCCATACCAAAGGCACGCGCCCGGCGGGTAAGCGCCTTGCCAATATTACCGATCCCGATTACCCCCAATGTACACTCGTGCAGTGCACGGCCGGGGATCTTTTCCCACACACCGGTTTTCATCATCCTGTCCATCCAGGGTTGGCGGCGCGCAAATGCCAGCAGATAGCCCATCGCAGTATCAGCCACAGGCAGGGTAAAGGCATTTATTGTTCGACAAAGCTTTATACCCAGGCGAGCGCAGGCAGTCGCGTCGATAGAATCGATGCCAGTACCCCACTTGGAGATGACTTTCAGGCGAGGAGCACAGGCCTCGAGCACGCGGGAGGTATAGAGGTCGTCGCCACAGATCGTTCCATCGAATTGACCGGCGTATTTCAGCAGGTCGGCTTCTTCGAGTCGTTCCTGGACCTCAGGCGTAATCAGGTCCAACCCGTATTTTTCCAACATTGGGCGAAAACGTTCCAGGGAAAAAAGCATGTAGGGGGCAGAAAAAAGGATGGTAGGCATAGACAGGTTACTTTCCGGTACAGGGATTTGAAACCGCTGAGAGGTCGAATACATACGGGACAGGTGAATCGTAACTGATGTCCTTCAGCAAAGGATAATCAGCTCCCAGGTAAGTGTCGAAGATCAGACGAAAGGTGTTGACCGGTGAGATGGTTGGATAGAGCAGATCATTGTGGCTAGGCAGGTAATATGCATTCAGGATCTTGAACTGGTCACTCCCATTTTGAAGCCATGGGCCGTGGTCGCCCTGGATAACGATCACCGGAGGATTGGGCGAATTGGATAGCAAGGTGGTCATTGCCTTTACCAGTTGGGTGGAAATATAGGCAGCCTGATTTCGATAGCCTTTGTAATAGTTATCCTGCGAGTAAATGCCATTCGCATCCATGAACAGGGATGGGTCGGTGGGCGAACCGTCTGGAGCAAAGACGAACAGTGGGTGCGGGATAACGAGATGAATGAAAACGAACTTGGGCCCTGCCATCCGGGCAAGCATCTTCATATCATTCAAGACCAATTTGGTGCGCTCACGATAGCGCTGCCCGTCGATCTGCCCGAGATTGACCAGGCCTGCATCCTCCAGGTGGCGAAGCGGGGTGGTACGAATGAGCAGGATTTCGAACTCGGTCAAAGGCGACCAGACCGGTGAAGGGCTCAAGTAGATATCCGCCGAAGTCACCTCGGTGAAAGCATAACCGGTGGCAAAAGCAACCGTCTTATAACCAACCCTTTCCAGTTCGTAACGGACCGTGCTATGGAGGATGGACTCCCAAAGTTGTGTGCGATCCTCATTCTTAGGAGTGAACTTGTCGTTCAGGTTTTGGAGATAATCCAGGTTCAAGGAGGAGCCCAGGGAGATATCCGTACGAGGATAATTGCTCTGGCTGCACTTCGCTACATAGAATCCCATTTTCTCCAGGTCAGAGATGAATGTGCTGTTGTCATACTGCAGATTGGCATTCAGTAAATCAGATCTCCCGTAGGAATCAGGGATGATATAGTAAATATCCGGCGGTGTCTGACCGCTGGGAAAATGCAGCGTCTGTATCGGGGCATGAGAATCGACTGGCTGATTTGTTTGCCCGCCGGATGGAAGCGATTTCTGGACCACCTGACCGACCGCATAGAGCGACAGGCCAAGCGAAATGATATTTAATGTCAGAGCGGCACCCTGAAAGTGGGACCGGGGCAGCCCCGCCCAGACCAGCGCCAAGACTGTGAGGACGAGCCACAGTCCACCCAGCCAGGCAGGTAGCGGGATTTTCCATTTTCTTTGGAGCAAATCAAAAACGTGGCCATAGGTGAAAAATAACACAGAGAATGCGGTCGTGGCGAAAGCAGCCCGGTGCCACTCCCGATAGATCAACCGAAAGAGCAGGAAGAGCAGCAACGCAACCAGGACTGAAATTATCAATGGACGAATCCCGGCGGTATAGCGAACCTGCGAGATATTATGAGAGAGCAGTGCCAGCACCGGATACGCCGTGAGGGTGATGAAATACCAGGGAGCATTAAATACTGCGGATAGGTTTTTCTTCATTACGATTAACTTAACTCACAAATAAGTTGTCCGTGTCCTGCGTGGATTGGGTTTATTTCATGCGTTTCTGCATTAACAAATCGGTAATGGCAAAATCCACCTCTTCGTCAATATCCCAGGCTTCATCAGCCTCCATTGTGAACATAAGCGAGCGTTCGCCCAGCCGGTTGCGGCGGCGTTCCAAGTTTTCACGCGTGAAAATATACATGCAGGAATTCTCTTCATAAACCGGCGGCAGGTCCTGAGTCTGGAGCAGGATTTTAGGATCATGGTTGAGGGCATGCCCGTATTGGTCGTACAAACGGGTCTGGAGACGCGTCACCGAGAAGAGCGAAATCATGGGCAGGATAATCAGCGAGAAAAACTCGTATCGCCTTCATGATGGTCTCCGGGCGCAGCAGCGGGTTGGTGCTGTGGGTCTGAAGGTAGAAATCTGCTACGACCTGGGAGGTGTCGTAGAGCAGGATCTCATTCATCGAGACGGCATCTGCACGTAAATTCTCAGGACGCGGCAGAAGGATCACTTGGGGGAAATCCCGTCCCAGACCATCCATGACTGGCTCGGAATCAGTATCCACGACAACGGAGGAAACTGCTGGAACAGACAGAAGAGTCTCGATAATGTGCTGGTAAAGCGGCTTGCCTGCCAGCGGACGGTAGTTCTTGCCAGGGACACGCTGTGAATGGTGGCGCATTGGGACGAGTGCCGTGAGTTTCATCATAGGTCATTCATTATACCGAATTGGCTCGACTTTAGGCGGCGCCCGCCAAGCACTCTCCTTTTCCTTCCAATACTTCCGCATCATTCCATTGCACGGCTCTTCAAAACGTGACCAGTGAAAACCTTTGGAAATAAGGAAGCTGTGACTTTCATTGTCCAGATCTTTGTTACCCGGACATAAAGCAATCATGCCTTCTGGCCGGGTCACGCGTTCCAATTCGTGACATTCTCCTTCCGGCTCATCCCCAAAAGCGTGCCCTGCCATCGTTACATCGGCAAAGTCTTCCGGAAAAGGAATATCTGTGATCAATCCATCGACAGGAAAGATATTCTTCAGCCCTAGGTTGCGCGCCTTGGTTTTGAGAAAAACACGCAGGTTGGCAACCGGCTCAACCGCGAAGACTGCCTTGGCTATTGGAGCCACAATAAGAGCCAGGCGTCCCGTTCCGGTGCCCACATCTATCACAATCTTATCAGTGAAGTCAACGAGAGTGGTCAACTCGTTGGAATTCCAATTCAGGAAGGGTTGTGCATCATAAATGGCAGGGTCAACGACATAAACCAGAAGGTCAGTGATCGATTTCATTACAACGATTTCAGCCTGGCGGACACCTTCGGAGCTTGCAGGAATGCTAGCAGTGGAAAGCACTTTATCGAGCCATTTATCCAATTGAGGACATTTATGACGGAAATACCATTCGACGGCGGGGTTGGCATGCAACGCAATCGCCAACTCCGGTTCTGGCAACCAGCCGGGGAACCAGCTGAGCTGGACCTGCTCGAGCAGGAGCAGGCTATTGAACGAAAGTGAAGTTACATTCATCCAATCGACAGGCATAATTATTGCCTCATTGTAAAACGGTTATCATTCCTCATAGAAGATCGACTTAACCTCACGCCGGGTGTTACCAATCCAGCGGATTGCCATTCAAATCTACATAGATCGGCCCATCCAATCCCGGAGGATTCAACACTAGTTTCACAATCTCATCCGCCGCGTCTACCGGGGTGATCGGTGCATCCTTTCCGCCCATGTCAGAACTGAACCAGCCCGGATGCAATGCCAGGACCTTGATATCTTCTTCCTTCAATGCATTTTGCAGGATCCGGCTGGCCATGTTGAGCGCTGCCTTCGACATGCAGTAGGAATACTCGCTCATGCGGCTGCAAGCCCCAATCGAACCGGCTTCCGACGAGAAATTGACAATAAGTTTCTTTCGCCCTTTCCGCAGTAGCGGCAATGCATATTTTAACCACCATCAACGGACCGACGGCATTGACCTGGAAGGCGGGCAAATACACCGAAAAATCAACCTGCTCCAATGACAAACAGGATTGATCCAGATGAACGGCGGCATTGTTCAGAATAATGTCGAGTGCGTCGACCTGGCCGGCTATTGTTGTGAGTGCGTGCCGGACGGAATTCTCATCGCTCACGTCACCTGGGTAGCAGTACAGGCTCTCAGGGTAAGCCTCCTGTAACTGCAACAACTCGACGCTTTCCCGGCGGTTAATGGCATGAATATGATGGCCATCCGCCAAGAGTTCTTTTAGTCAGCGCGAGACCAAGTCCGCGGTTGGCACCGGAGATCAGGATTTGGAAGTTCATACCGTTATCCCTTGTATTTAATCGGTTCAGCTTGTCTCGGCAAGGGCTTTTCGAGAGGAGCAATTGTAAGCGCAGATAACCACTATTCAGCTAGGCATCCAGTTCAAATCGCTTACCGCGTAAAAGTCCATTCAGCAGGGCACGCGCGGTGGGAGATTTCTCCAGAGCACGCCAGGAGAATTTTTTCAGACGGACATACCCGGTTGGGGGGATGGACTCGACGAATTCACCAAACGGCAGGGAGAAGCGATAGTAGCGGTAATACATGAAGCGCCGGGCGTTCCGAACCGCCTCTTCCGAGACCTCAAGCCGGGTTGCCGCTAAAAAGAATTCCAACCTGCGTAAGTAGGCTTCCCGGTCACGTTCGAAATAGACGGTATCATAATCCACGAACGGAGCACGACCAGCGCCCAAGGCCGGAACACCCATCAACATCGCCTCCAGACCGATCTGGGAGTTATAAGTCAATACGAATTTTGACAAACGAACAAGTTCGTACGAACTGATGCGTTCCTCTGGTGGGATAAAGGTTGCATTGTAGAGCGAAACGGCCCTCTGCCCGAACCATGTCGCTACAGACTCGCGGCTAAGCTTGCCAGGTCGGGCCTCGTCAGGGTGGGCACGCAAGACGAAAAACGTCTCCGGGTGCGCCTTAAAAACCTCCAGCAGCGTATCCAGCCAGACAAACATATCCGCGAAAAGCACGTTGGCGTGAAGTTGGGTGGTATCGAAGATAACGTTGGTGAAGACGGTCGCCACCTGTTTAAATCCGGCAGCTTTCTGCACCAGTTTCCCCGGCAGGCCGCGCATCTCGTTCCAGAATTGGATACCCGCCATGCTGAAATCCCCTTGCAAGCGTTTCTGCAGGTCGGCATCCAATCGGGCACTCTGTTCCGGCGTGAGATTTACATCCGGGATGGTGATTGGGTAAGTGGTGACATCCCCTTCCACGAAATAGCCGCTGAAGGGCTGGAAACCGGACTCGTGCGTGATAACACGCACGCCGCGTTGGCGACACAACCAGGCCGCAGTCGCTTCAGGGAAATGCATCCCGTTGAACAGGGCGGCTGCCTGCGGTTTGACATTTTCCAGCAAGGCACTGAATTTGCGCGCCACATTCCAAGCCGAGAGCATGAACTCGCGACAGATAAAGCGGGTGTGTTCATCGTCGGTCAGAGTTTGGAGGCGCAACCTCCAACGCAAGGAAGGCAGGATCAACTTCCCCAGAGGGAGAGACCCGGTATGGTCTGGGAGGGGCTGTTCGTAACGCAGGAGCTCGTCCAAACTTAGTAGTTGAAGGATGGCGGCCAGGTTGGCATCCTGTTGGTAGGTAAAAATGCGCACCTCCGCCCCGGTGGTATTCACCTTTGACTGGCGGGTGCACATTTTACATGGCATGGCCTTTTCAGGGGCATCCTGATCCGTACCCAGAACGCAGCGACTCATCCCGGACCAACAAATGAAATGAACGACCCGCACTCCGCTGAGTCGCACTGCCCAGGAGGCCAGCAGTGAAAAAGCCGCATTCTGGCTGAGACCACGAATACGCGTGGAGGCGTTGAAGAAGACTACCGGCAGCCGCCCCTGGTCTCCCGGAACATGACTCGCCACCTGACGCGCCATGCGGATCGTCTGCCAGTCATTTTTCAGGCTATTGGAAGCAGTCTGGAGGCGTCGAAGAATCCGCTGCACGAAAGCAAACAGGCTCACTTCGGAATCACCTTTGGCTCTTTTTTATTCACGGGCCTTGAAATACGCCTCGGAAAGACGCTGAATGGCCAGGATGAAGCCTTGCCCGGTGTGTTGGTGCCCACGCCAGATTTCGGGGATCATGGTGCCGTGGTATTCCTTCGTGATACGGAAAAAATGGATCCAATCGATGTTGCCTTCGCCGATTTGCAGGCCTTCCCCATCCAGACCCGAGGCATCCGAGATATGCAAATGGTGGGTGTACGGCAGGAGGGCTTTAACTTGCTCGTAAAAATCCACGTGCGCCCAGTTGCAATAGAGTTTCGAATGGCTCGTGTCGAAGCAGATGTTCATCTTGCGCGGGGTGATGAAATCGCGGATTTCATTGGCATCCATGAATGCGTTCGTGATCCACTGCCCACCAAAGTACCAGGGGTGAGGTGGCAGGTTTTCAAGCAGCAATTCCACGCCATCGGAATCGATTTTCTCCACCGAGCGACCCAGGTTTTCGTACATGAACCGATTATCTAAAATGGGCTGGTCAAGGGTCATCCCTCCGGTGTGAACGATCACCTTGGGTGTGCCTTTGAAGTGTCCGGCCATGGCGCGCGTCTGGTTGATGGATTTCTGGATCAGGGCAATGGAATCGATGCGTTGTTTTTTATCCTGGGCACACAAATCCACCAGCTTGCGATCCCAAAACTCGGGAGCATGAACAACCAGCGGCATATCATAATCAGCTCCAGGATACTTTTCGTTCAAATCGGCATCCGTAAAATGAAACTCCAGGAAGCGGGGTTTGAAGACCATCAACTCTTCATAGTCACGGAAGCGCACGGTAAAACCCCACTGCAAGGGCAGCGTATGCTCCATATCCAGTTCAGGGTGAATACCAAGATCGCTTTCGCCGAAGGGTTCATCGGCTTCGATGGTCCGTTCGGCGCGCCTGCCGAGCAATTCCGGATAACGTTGTGGGGAAAGGCCCAAGCCGGGCCCTTTGACAGTGATCATCTCATCTGTAATAACCTCGCCCGTTTCGATCTGCCGCGCTGCCACCAGACTCTTTGCCAGGGTTTCGCGATTGAGAATCTCACCGCGCGAGAAGAATTTCTCCTCACCGGTACCCAAGGCCAGTGAGACCACATGGATATCACGCACCATTTTCTTGAAACCTTGTGGCTCCAGGCTGGCCGCGTGATCAGGACCATCCATGGCCCGGTCGAGGGTGATATGGCGTTCGATGATATTTGCACCTAACGCAGCAGCAACTGTGGAAACGGCAATGCCGCGCTCGTGACCTGAATATCCCACCGGTACATCATATTTACGCAATTGATCCATATAGCGCAAATTGATATCTTCAAAAGCCGCCGGATAGGTACTGTTGCAGTGCAACAAGGCAAACTGCGCGTGGCGCTCTTTGAGATATTTAACCGTGAATTCCACCTCGTCGGGACGGGACATGCCGGTAGAAAGGATGAGGGGTTTCTTTTTCTTAATCAGATGGTCAAGCAAAGGCAGGTTGGTCAAATCAGCAGAAGCCACCTTGAAAGCCGGTACGCCCAGGGTCTCCAAAAAATCGGCACTTTCCTTATCAAAGGGAGAGCATAAGAAGGTGATGCCTTTCTTCCTGCAGCGCTCGACGATATCGTGATATGTACTTTCCGGTAACTCCACCTGTTGCAAGATGGGAAGCAGATAACGCAGACTCTTCTCACCTACATTGACATTATCCAGGTATTTCTTGGGGTACAGAGTTTTCAAATTACGTTTCTGAAATTTGACGGCATCCGCGCCGGCCTCCACGGCTATGTCAATTAACTCAAAAGCCAGTTGCGGGATGCCATTATGGTTTACGCCAACTTCTGCAATGATGTAAGTGGGATGACCGTCTCCAATTAAGCGGTCACTAATTTTGATCTCAGCCACAGGAACCTCCTAAGGATAAAAGAACAGATACCTTGTCAAAGCCAACAGCTTTGCTAACGAAGACTTGATTTCCCTAAGTGCAGGAAATTACTTGCTTAGTCCGTAAACATACTGCTTTTCACTGATATGCAGCAACTGCAGACCCAAAGATTGAATGGTGTAATCCACAGCGGAGAAATTGTGATAGCGGGCAGAATCTACTATCACATAGGTCACACCCAACTGTCTGAGCAGGTCCACGCTCTCCCTGGACGGAAACTTCTGCATGACCGGCAGGATGCGTGTGTACTGTTCCGGCTGATTGGCATTGAAATCACCTCCCAGGAAGGGCTTTTGGTGGACCAGTGTGTAGAGAACCTGGACTTGGCTGGAACTCCTCGTCGAAGGGGAACTGCGCCAGAGCGCCAGTGTTGGGCTGCGCCGCCAACCAGGTATCCACTGGTCGAGAAGGGATAAGGCGGATTTCCTTCAGCACACCCGGATAGAAGTCGACAAAAACCAGCACCAACAGACCGATCGCGACCCAGCATTTGACTTTCGGGGAGGCAGATTTCGTCAGCAAGTAGGCGCCCAGGCCGGCCATCAGACTGGTAAAAATCAGCGTGAACAGCCCGAAGCGCATCATCACGCGCATTTTGGAAAAGAACGGCAGGTAGCGGTAAAGATAATAAGCCGGCAGGTAGATCGTAGGCAGGTCGGTACGGTGGAAAATGGGTTGCAAAAACCTGGGCAAGGAGACCACGATCCTCCCCAGCCAGTGCAGTTGCATCCCCAAGGCAAGCACAAACCCACCTGCTGCCACCAGGATGGAAATGCCCAGCAATTCCGGGTGCCGGAGCTGTCGATGTTTGATCCAGGCGATAACCGCCAACACGAAAGCAACTGCCCCAATATACAGGGTCGACTCATGGTAAATTTCGGGGTTAAAGGTATCATCGATCCATTTTCCCCACAGGAAATGCTTGATGGACGGGATGACAAAGTCCGTCGGACTGGCGGAATAACGGTTCATATAATCCACCGGGCGCGTTTCCAGGCCGTTCTGCGAGTTCAGGCGGATATACGGCAGCATCGAAAGCCCCACCAGGACTGCTGCCAGCAGGCCAAATGCCAGGAGACTTTTCCAGAACACAGCTTGCTTCAAACGCATATATCCTTTGAAAAGGATGAAACCGAACACGAAGATACCCGACATCAAGATGGTCATGTAGACGTAATACGGGCTGGTCAGGCCAATCAGCCCGGCCGAGATGCCAGCCATCAGGATCGGCTTCCAGGAAAAATTTTTCTGCTTCAGCAGGTCGAACAGGCCCCAGAAATAAAACGGAAACCATTGCGTACCCATCAGGTTTAAGTGTCCGACGAAAAAATGTGCCATGCGGAACGGCAGGAAGGCAAATATCGTCCCGGCGACCAGACCGGCAAATGGATCATCAGTCAGGTGTTTCACCCACAAATACATAGCCCAGCCCGAGAGAATAAAGCTGAGCAGCATGGAAAAGTTGTAACCCCAAGTGGGACCAAAGAGAAGGCTTCCAGGCAACGCAATCGCCACCATGGCAGGCGTTATATCGGTGGTCGCCAGATCCCAGCCTTGTGGGTAATTCAGGAATGGGGCGAAGAAAGGCGAGATCTTTAGTTGAAAAAGCGCCTTTTGGTACCAACTGACCAGCCAGATAAAATAACCACCGTCCCCGCCTGGCGCGGTCGCCGCACTGCCCATCCGTATGATCAAGGGATAAGTCATGATGATGCTCAGGATGGCAAAATAGACAAATGCCAGGAAAGCGGGCTGCCGGAAAAATTTCAGAAGTTTATGGGAGAAGGGTAGCATAGGTATCTTCTGGAATGGGGAAAAGTCTTCCTGCCATTCCAGATTTATTATTAATCCTTTGCGAACAGGGCCTGTTCCACCATCCCGCAGATGACGTGCCAGACGAATTCGTGTACTTCCTGGACACGCGGCGTATCGGATGAAGGGACGACCAGGCAGATGTCGCACTTCGGCACCAAGTTATCGCGCCCTTTTTCACCAGTGAAGCCGATCGTCTTTACACCATGGGCGCGGGCAACCTCCAGGGCCTTGAGGACGTTGGGCGAACCGCCACTCGTACTGATGGCAGCCAGAACATCACCCGCTCTGGCTAGGGCTTCCACTTGCCGAGAGAAGGTGTATTCGTAGGATTTATCATTCCCGATGGCTGTCAGGATGGATGTATCCACCGTCAATGCAAGGGCAGGCAAGGCGGCCCGGTCTATGCGGAAGCGGTTGATAAATTCGGCCGCTATGTGCTGCGAATCAGCCGCACTGCCTCCGTTGCCACATAACATAAGCTTGCTCCCCTGGCGGAAGCATTCCACTAGGCACCCGGTAATCTCCTGGATGACTGGAGCGGACTCTTTGACGGTCTGTTCCATGATCCCGGTGTGGATCTTCAATTCCTCTTCAAGTTTCGCAGGATTCATCTCAATCTTCTTTCCATGTCTGGTTTCCAAGCCTACCAGCAGCTTCGTCCGCCGTCGATGACCAGGTTGCTACCAGTCATGTAGGACGAAGCATCCGAGCACAGGAACAGGATGGCAGCCTGATATTCATTGGTGTTCGCCATGCGGCCCAGCGGGATCAGCCTGGTAAGCCGCTCAACAAAATCGTCCGGCTGGTTGTTGAATACACCACCGGGGGAGATTGCATTGACACGGATGCCACTATCAGCCCAATACGTTGCCAGATAGCGTGTCAGACCGATCAGACCGGTCTTCACCACCGAATAGGTCACCGGTTTGACAGGCTGCAGGTCTTCGGCCAGACCCTTTTTTCGATAAAGGCGCTGGTCGGGCGCGATGACCGCCAGGTCAGAGGCGACGTTGACGATCACACCCTGCTTGCGGCGAGCCATTTCGCTGCCAATAATCTGTGAGCACAGGAAGGCACCCTTGAGCCCAACGTTCAGATCAGCCTCCCACTGCTCGAGCGGGAAGAATTCCAGACGGGAGAACTCCACGTCCACCTTGCTCTCCATCTTGGGATTATTGGCAGCATTGTTAATGAGGATGTCGACCCGACCGAACCTATCCAGCACATCTGCCAGCAGCTTTTTGACACCCGCCAGATCGGTGATATCCGTCTGGATGGCACAGGCATGCCCACCAAATCGCTCCTTCCATTCCTGGCTCTGCGGATCGACCCCATTTATGCGGATATCTGCCAGCACAGGTATCCCACCCGCCTGGGCGATCGCCTCGGCATGTTGCTGGCCGAGCAGACCGGTCCCGCCGGTAATGATTGCCACCCGGCCTGTCAGATCAAATAACTTCTTTATGTTCTCCATTTGCGTTTACCTTTCAAATTTAACAACTTTCCCTGTGGCCAGGGATTCCTTCGCTGCCAGTGCCATGCGCAGGCTTTGCGCAGCATCGCGCAAGCCCACCAATTGAGTCTTTGTTCCCTGCACACTATCCAGAAAACATTTCATTTCGTCCAGAAATAGCTGATTGCGCTGGAAGTCTTCGTATGAACTGGCCTCAACATGATTGCCCCGGCCATCGAAGACGTCCACACTGAGCCCCCGAATATCCACCAGGATCTTCCCGGCATCGCCGATGATCTCACAGGAACGACTGGAAGGATTTTGTAGGTAATCCTGATGCAGGCTGATGGGGAAGGCATGTCCATCCATTCTGCACTCCATTAAGATATCGGCTGTATCTTCCACATCAACTTCCAGGTTGCTCAAATGCCCGCCCAGCCCGAACACACGCCGGGGCATGCCAAACAGCCAATAAAGATAATCCAACTCGTGGATTTGTGAGAGGATCACGCCTCCCCCCAGATCCTGTCGCGATGCATAACTCTGGCGGTAGTCTTCGTACGTGTGCCAGCCGGGGAGGTACTCGCCGACCTCTGCCCTGACAGACAAAATCCGGCCCACTCTTTTCTCTTGAACAAGGGCATACAGGCGTTGCAGGCAGGGGTGGAAACGCATTTGGTAGCCAACCGCGGCTGCCAGATCCTGGCTTTCCACCAAGTTGATCAGCTCGTCCACATATTCCAGGTTGTGCGAAAGCGGCTTTTCAATGAACAAGGCACAACCCTCACGGGCCGCCCGGATAGCCACTGGCACGTGCAGGCTGGTGGGGTTGCAAACAAAGACAGCCTGTGGTTTTTGGGCCAGAGCCTTTTCGAAATCCGGGAAGATGGCGAGGTTGTATTTTTCCTGCAGGCTGACCCCTTCTTCGACCTTAAGGCTATCGGTGAGAACCGGCAGATTGGGACGGGGATCATATGCGATGATTTCCATATCTTTGCCCTGTAACATCCGCAGGTTACGCAGGTGACGCTGCCCAATCCCGCCGAGACCCATGATAAGGATTTTCATCTGGATTCAACCTCGCAATCGTAAGTTCTCATGCTGAAAGGAAATGTGTCAAAACGAATTCACGGTTCTGCTTCGCCCAGGTCACTTCGTCTCCGCTGGTGCCACGGGCCACCTGCAGGATGAAATCTCCTTTATAGGCAACTTTTCTCAAACTTTCAGCCAGGGCTTGGAAATCCGCGTCTCCTTTCCCAAGCGGAACCGTGCTTGCGCCAAGCAGGCGATCCTTTATATGGACGCTGCCCACCCGTTCCCCATAGAAAGCGAACTCTTGGCGTGGTGTATAGCCCATGGAAGAACTGTTCCCGGAATCGTAATTTACCTTAAGCAGGGGATGAGGTAATTGAGCCAGGAGATCGGCGAAGCGGGCCGGTTCCAGAGAACTCTCCAGATGGATTTCTATGCCGGTTTTTTCGGTCTGTATAAGGAGGCTTTTCAGGAGTGTTACCACCCCGTCAAATTCGGCCTGGGTATCGATGCGGGAAGCATCCACGAAAGGGATGACTATCCGGTTGATGCCAATCAAACGGCCTCGTTCCAATAACCAACAAAAAGTATTGAGACGGTCATTAAGTTCGGCCTGGTTGACCCGGACAAGCGGCTTGTCCATAAAATAATCCGCACAAATGGAAAGGATTTTGACCTTGTGCTGCTGCGAAAGATGCTTGAGCTTTTCCACGCCGGCATCCATCGCCAGTGGGTTGACGTCGGCCCCATGCAGGTCATAGATCCATTCGATGCAGTCCAACCCGGCCTGTCTGGCAAGTGTGAACTCGTCAGCCCAGCGCTCGCGCGGGAAACATTGGATGCGATTGTCGGTCGGAGGGACCAGGCGGCCTTGCATGATACCAATACGTGTCATTCGTCTCCGTCTATATTCAGCTACTGAATTTAGGAATTAGGTTTCGCTTTGAATGCCCCGCAGAAGAGACCGGGGCATTCAAAGCTGGAAAGGAAGGTTTTCCAGTAAGTGACATCTCGAATTAAGCTGGCTAGGCGCCGTTTCCCTGTGTATCGACGCGGCGCAATTTTTTCATGACCGACACTTCGCGTTCGACAACCCGCTTGACGCCGTCGCCCATGGCTGTTTCAACCAGGCGGATATCACGCACCATGTGGGCGAACCCCTGTGGTTCGACAGATGCCGCCTGATCGGAGCCCCACATGGCGCGGTCAAGAGTAATATGGCGTTCCACCATGCAAGCGCCCATTGCCACAGATGCGATCGACGTGGAAAGCCCAGTTTCATGCCCGGAATAGCCGACTGGCAAGCCATAACGCTGGTGCAGCATCGGAATGACCCGTAAATTGAGCTCTTCATATAAGGCTGGATATGTGCTGGTGGAATGCAAAATGACCAAATCTTGTTTTCCCAGCACCTCAACGGCATGGTCGATCTGTTCCAAGGTACTCATACCTGTTGACAGCAGGACCGGACGACCTTTTGTACGCGTAAAGCGGAGCAGGCCATCATCAGTGAGGGAGGCTGAAGCGATTTTGAAGCATGGCACATCAAATTGATCGATAAAATCAACCGACTTCTCATCCCAGCAGGAGGTAAACCAGGCAATATTGCTTTGCTTGCAATAACGATTGATCTCGGCGTAATCCTCTTTTCCGAATTCCAGGCCGTATTTTAAATCACCGTTGCTGCTGCCAAAGGGGCTCTCACGTGGGCGCGCCAGTTCCTCGGAAGAATAAACTATATCGACCGTCCGCTTTTGAAATTTGACCGCATTACACTTTGCCGCCACAGCCGCGTCAATCAATTTCCTAGCAGTGTAAATATCTCCATTATGGTTGATGCCTATCTCTGCAATGATGTAACAGGGATGGCCGTCACCAACCAATGTTCTCCCAATCTTGACTTCAGACATTTTATTTCTCCAAAACTTATTTCTTCAAGGGATTTTATCAATAAATGAGTGAGGGTGTGCTTGTCAAACCGGTGAACGAGCGCAATTGTAATTCAGAAGTCAGGCTTTGTGTTGGGAGCCCTGTTTGTCCGACAACTGCTCCACCAGCATGTCACACAATTCGCGCACCGCCGCGTGACCTCCGGCCCGCGTCAAGACAAAATCAGCCTGACGAGCCACCTCAGGCATGGCATCAGCAACCGCCACTGCCCATCCCACCAATGGGAAGCATGGTAAATCATTGACATCGTTTCCCAGAAAGACAGTTTCGGTTGCATTCACATTATGTTCCCGGAGCAGCTTTTTCAGTGCAGTCGCTTTATCATTTTCCCCCTGGATCCAGGAGATATTCATTTTGCGACAACGAGCGGCGACAACCGGATTGGTTTCCATTGAAATTACGACCGCTTCCACTCCCACCTGCCGCAGCCGATTAACGCCCAAGCTATCACTGCGGTTGGCTGCCACCATCTCGCGCCCGTCCTGATCCACCCAGACGTGATTATCGGTCAGGACGCCGTCAAAATCAAGGATCAACAGGCGGACAGTTTCAGGCATTCCGCGCGGCGGCTTCCCCGGCCAGACCATTTTCAGTCGATCGTGGAGGAGGTTTTGTTCGGCATGTTTCCAATCCTCAAGGGTATCCAGGTCGGCATCATATGCAGGGTCGAACAGGATTGGCAAGATTATCCTGCCGCTCATCGAGTTTAATTCCAGGATGGTAGCCGGGCGAATGGTGTCGATCAGGCCAGTGTGGGAGTAGGCCTTCGGTAAAATTTGACGTGGTGAATTGTATGGTTCGTCGATCCCAGAGACAGTCATCAATGGGCGAATGGGTTTATCCTCTCCATCCAGAAGCCACATCTTGTAAGGGCTTTGATGGGCGGTGGTTATCCCGCGCACGGAGTCCGCTTCGGGATGGGCCAGCAGCAGGGAGACGGAGCGATCCACCAGGTCCTGCGGGCGGATCGGTGTGGTCGGGCGGAGGTGTACCACCGCCTGTGGATGGTAGTCCTCGTGTTGAGCCAGCCAGTCCAGGGCATGCTGGAAGACCGGCAGGTCAAGCGTGCCGTCCTGGGCCAACTCCGTTGGGCGCAGGAAGGGGGTCTCTGCACCAAAGCCACGCGCCACTTTGGCGATTTCCTCATCGTCTGTCGTCACAATCACCCGTGTTACGGTCTTAGCCTGCAATCCCGCTGCAATGCTGTAGGAGATCAGAGGCTGGCCCGCAAACGAACGGATATTCTTGCGTGGGATCCCTTTCGAACCGCCGCGTGCCGGGATTAGGGCTAGGATCTCGGGTTTGCTCATCTTTTCTCCTCTGGCCGGACCATCTCCAGTGGATTCTTGACAACCACCCATTCGCCGTGTTCCCAGTCTGCAAGATTGTCCATATCCACCTCATAGTCGTAGTCGATGATCAACGGAAGGATGTTCTTGCCCGTCATCGATCCGTCCAAAATGGAGGCCGGACGGATGGCGTTCACGTGACCTGTTTGCAAATAAACTGCCGGCAGCAACTGACGGGGGGCATTGAATGGTTCAACAATTCCAGGAACGGTTAGCAGCGGAAGCATGTACCTCGAATGAGGATCGATCCGCCACATCTTATAGGGATTTTGTCCAGGGGAAACCACGCTGCGAACACAATCCGCCTCAGGATGCTCGCGCAACAGACGAACCGCCTGATCGATGAAACCGCGCGGCCGGACCGGGCTGGTGGCATGCAGGTGGAGGATGATCTCTGGATGATAATTCTCGCGTTCGGTCAGCCAGTTCAAGGCATGCTGGAAGACCGGCAGATCGGACGTGTGGTCGGTGGCCAGTTCCGCCGGACGCAGGAAGGGGATCTCAGCCCCAAAGTGGCGGGCAACCTCGGCGATCTCCTGGTCATCAGTGGACACGATCACGCGTGTCACCGTCTCAGCCTGTAAGGCTGCGGCGATGCTGTAGGCGATCAACGGATAACCCGCAAAGAGCCGGATGTTTTTACGCGGAATGCCCTTCGAACCACCGCGCGCTGGGATCAAGACGAGAACTTCGGGAATTGTCATGGATGATCAGACCCTTGGATGAGAGTAAGCAGGTATTCACCCGTCCGCCTTCCGGCACTGCCATCTGTGAAGGTGCACTCATTCTGAATGAACTTGCGGCGGTTCTCACCGTCGGCAGCCGGATCTTTCAAGTAGAAGTTGACCAGTTCGCGCAGCTGCTCTTTGCTGGTTGCTACCCGCCCCGCCCCCGATTGGCGGAAACGCTGGTGGGTTGGCCAGTCGCCGATGGCAGTCAATGGCATGGAATAGACATCCTTCATATTCCAGCCACCTGGGGTATCGATGGTTACGCTGATGATAGGCTTGTCGTGGATGGCAGTTTCCACCACCATGGTGGAATAAACCGTCAGGAACACATCCGACCAGGCCATCATGGAGGCTTTCTCAGGCATATCTTCACCGGAGTAATGACCCAGCCCTCCACCCAAAGAGATCGGTTCGACGATGTGAATGTGCGTCATCCCTTTGACGGACTCAGTCACTTTCCGCCTCTCCTCTTCGAAACGCGACCCGGCGATGAAATGGTTTGGATGGAAACGGATCAGCAATTGGCAGGGTTCTGCCAATTCGTTGCTGTTCACAAGCTCGATGATGGCAGCCATGTTGGGAAAATTGGGATGGAGGGTCTCAAAACTGCAGGCATAAGATAGTAGTTTGCGCTGCGGATCGAGTCCGTGCTGGCGAAAGTACTCATTGCGCGGAATCAGCCATGAGCGCAGGAAGTAACCGTCGTAGGCTGGGACACCGGAGATGTTCACCCGCTGCGGGTCCCAATCCGAACCGAGTACCAGCTCTTCTTTCTGAATTTCGGACCAGCAGGTGATGAAATCCATGGGTGCACCATTGAGGTTGTAAGATGAGGGATTATCCCAACCTACAATCGCCGCCGCTGTTCGGACTCCGAAAGCAGCTGCCTCGCGCAGGAGATACCGGTCCATGCGCCACCCAGGGGTCCTGGCAACTACTAGGGCAGGCTTATATTTTTCAAACAAGTCCATATAGATATTCGGTGTGAAACGTTCCTGGGCGTGAACGATGAGTTGGCGTGCCCAGCGGGCGCGCCGCATAACCCATATGATGGCTCGAAGGAAAGGAATAGCAAACTGGCTGTAACCGGTATACCCGATGGTAATTAGGTGATAGTTTCCGTCCATCGCAGTGGTACTAATCCGGTTGGAGCCTCCCACCCAGCGCAGCAAGTGCAACCACCGTTGAAGGACGGGGCTGACAGTTTGATAATATTGCTCACATTGATCCAGGCGCAGGCCCTCAAAAATCAGACCGGGCCGCTGAAAACGTTCTTGAATGGCTGGAAGGGCCTCATCATCGGTAAAAAGGATTACTTCAACGCCACCGTCAAGCAAGGTCTGCACTACCATGCTTTGCAGAAAGTAGATCAGCGAGAGACCGTGATCAGCGCTGATAAAAATCCGTTTGGGAGTAACGTTATTTTGCATAAAACTCAAATAACAGGTTGTAGAGACGGCGTAATAGTTTTTCAATAAAAACCAGGCGGGAAACCTTCCTCAGCAGAGATAATGTATACTGTTTTGAGCGACCTGCGCTGGCCGGGAGCGAACGATCACGCCGGTCTCCGGAGGATCCGAGCGCATCTTCCAGACCAAGACGATCTATCTCATGACGTGTCCAAGCATCCAGCCGGTTACCGACATGGAATGTAAAAGGTTCAAACGTGGACAGTTGCAATAGGCCAAGCTCATCGACGCGGCGATTGAACGCGCTGTCTTCTATCGGGCTTAATGCCAACTTAGTCGGTAAAGGAACAATTCGATGGGCTACTTCGCGCCGAACAAGGAACTGGTTGTGGCCTCCGCCCACAACAGCGCATACGCCACCGGTCTTTTCTTCCGCCACGCAAACAGGCGTTTCCATCAGTTCCTTCTCCAGTTTGGCTTTCACACCAAAACCCAAGACATATTCCCGCACAGACTCCGCCGGGACAAGCCTTTGCGATAGGGTATAACGCGCATTCGCTTCTAATTGATGGTACGCCTGCCCAGTGCCACGCAGGGTATCGAAAAGTGTCGGTTGTGCAAAAACCAGTCCTGCGGAAGGGAATGCATCGAAAATGGCAAGACTATTTTCCAGCCATCCAGGACGGAACAACATGTCCCCATCCGAATAACAGATCCAGTCGTTGGGCATGGCAGACAGGAGCCAGTTGATCGCCCCGACTTTGCCGATGTTGAACTGCGATAGAAAAAGGAAATGAATCAGGCCTCTTCCATACAACTGAAGGAGTTCTTCCCGGACCTCCGGGCAGGAACCATTATCGAAAACCAGCAAATCAAAGTCTGATGTGGCCGCACGGAGGCTGGCTATCTGGTATTTCAAGATTTCCAGAGAGTTTTTGAAGAATCCTTCCTGATTGGGAATGTATGACAATAAAGACACTCCCAGTCGTTTTGACTGGTAAGCCTTGAGACCCATTTTGGCAGGGTTTTGTCCTTGACGCATAATCCATTCCTTCTACTACACCTTGCATAAAAAGAAATAACTAAGTAAGAATGCTCACCAGGCAATAAAATCAGACAATTTCTCGTCTCCAAAAAATGGCCCGGAGTTTGATGTTGACACCGCCAATTTCTCTTCCCTTCCAAAGATTTCCCCTCTCAAAAACATTTATACCTCTACAGAGTGCAACAGAGAAGCGGTCAGATGCAAGGTCCGGTGATCCGTTTTTGATTAAACCTTTTCCTTCTTCTGATAACCGAGCCGGGTAAGTACCTCGGGATCGATAAGATCATTTATTTCCTGCAGACCTTCTTTTGTGTAACCTTGTAGATACTCCTCGCTTAGATAGTAGCAGCGTCTGTCAATTGAAAAATCTCCGGACTGGGGCACTTTAAAAACCACACTCGATCGGAGCATGTAAAGAAATTTCTTTTTCAAGTGCATTTCTAATTCCAAGCGATATAACTCTACATCAGGATCCCGCAATAAGTCGATGTACCTGACGAACAGGATTCTTTTCGTCTGCCGGGAGAATTCCAACCACTTGCCATAGAAGAGGTTGTATTCAAGAATGTAATGATATGGGACCTCCGGCCAATTACTTCTCTTGGCCCAGGCGGAATAGCTTAAGAACCAGCTATAAGGATCTTTGGATATTATCAGATAGTAATCAGGAACAACTTCAAGCAGTTGTTCAAAGGCATCGAGACTGTTTATCTTTAGTTCATTCGTAAATTTAGGCTCCGGAACAATGTCTTTCTCATCATAAAGCCGAAAATGCTTATGCAAGGGCGAAGATCTATCCGGTCGAATACCCTGGATGTTGCTGTTCAAAATTTCAATGTGATATTTTTTGGCGAGAAGCGATTCGAGGAAATTGGTGCCGCTTCTCTGCAAGCCGTAATGTAATAATTTCATTTACGATCCCTTTATTTCAAGGTCCTGATCAAATTGATACCGGAATAATTCGATATCCTTCTTATAAAGTTCCTCGACCATCTCCCTCGATTCATCATCATAATAATCCTGATATTTCTCAAAGAATGGAATGTACTTCCCTTTTATATGGTACCTGGCATATTCGATGAATTGTTTAGGGCGCAAGCTCAGGCGAGGGCTGGAAATAACGTTGTTATTGGAATGAGGGACTTCCGTGGGTGGAAGCCCAATCTTTTTACATACAATGTAAAAATCGTTTTGAAGGTTTTCAAACCGACCAATAAAATCCACAAGGATCCTGCCGTCTTCCGCGCACACAAAATCACTTTGCGGACGAACAAACCAATTTTTCTCCTGCCATAAGCCCTGCTTAAGCACATTTTCAAGGAAAAATTTAAATTCAAACCTGGTATTAAAGTTGAAGTACTTATAAATGGATACTGTGCGGTCCCAGGGGTTTCTTACAAAGGTAAACTTGAAATACTCGTCAAAAAGTTCTTTCGACAGGTACTTGTACCGGACATATTCATCTGCTCTTAAATGAGCCAAGCTTGGAGGCCCCAACTCAGGCCTGTCATTATATCGAAGAAGCAGAGGAGCCCTGGTCTCCCACTTGAGATCCAATAAGTCTAGAAAGACACGCTCAATACTCTGGCCTGCATCTTTAGGAATATGGACAAAAATGCATTTGTGAGTGTGACTGATCATTATGATTGGTACTCGATATGACCTTAACTTTGATCCGAAGCGCCTGTGTTCAGCCGGCGGGTTCCACTGCCTGGGACGAAATTTGAATGGTCAAAACCAGTCAAGGCAGGATCCGCCGGACAACCGGCCTACCCTGGCTTAGCTGAAGAGCAACAACCCTTCAGACATGCTCGGGAAACGTGCAAATTTGCTCTCGACATAATCCCGATAGGCAGCCAAAAGGGTACCATCGTGGTCATAACTGGGCTTGGTCTTCATCACTGAAAGAGCATTGGCCAGCCAGGCCTCATTCGGTTCCAACCGCATAAATTTAGCAAGGTTTACGAGCATGTCACGCGATATTGCATGCTCGTAAAAGTGGAAGAAGCGATCCAGGAAAGATTCTCTGATCTCGGTATACCACAATATTTCATCCAAAATTGCGCGAGTCACTTCCAAAACGGAAGAATTTTTATTCAGGCCCTTAAATAAATGCACGTGGCCGGTCTTCAGATTTGAAATGGCGCAGTCCATCGGGTTTCGAATCGGTAGCAGGAATCGCAATTTGTCATTTCGCTTGAAAATGGCTCCTAAATCAACGTGCTTATCTCGGATCAGGTTATACGTTCTGTGCAACTCCTTCCAGAACAGGCTCTTGATGTGTTCCTTCACCAGCCCTTCCCCGGTCTTCTCATATATTTCTTTCGTCTCATATTTCGAATCGAATGCATGTGAATATACTATGGAGCCGCCCAGGTAGCCGCGATAGCCCTTGTTGGAGATCCTGATCGCAAATTGAATGAAGCGTTTAAACCTCTCCTCACTGTAATCGGACAGGAAATCGATCTGCTTGTTGCCAAAGATGCGCGTGCCACCATGGTTCAGGACCTGACAATCAGGGTGCAGGAACAAAGTTGCCGCGGTCAGGGTGGTCAGGTTTCCGGTTGGCCCGATGGCAAGGCAAACTGACTTACAAGCGCTTATGTCGATGGAGCGGGACATGAACAGGTCAACACCATCAGCCAGTTTTATTTCGCTATCGCCAACAAATTTCGTGAACTTTTTGATTCGATTTTGCATTACATATTTCCTTAATTACTTGATCATTAAGAAATACTATCTTCGTTCCACGCCGCATCATCCACTTTGCACGCCCGCCAAACCAATCATAGGATTAATTGGGGCAAACAAAAAGTACAGGGACAGGACTATAGAACACCCGACTCGCCCTGACTATGTGAAGAGCAATAACCCTTCAGACAAAGTAGGAAAGTGCTTAAATTTTAGCTCCACATAATCCCGATAGGCTGCCAAAAGGGTACCATCGTGCTCGTAACTGGGCTTGGTCTTCATCACAGAAAGAGCATTGGTCAACCAGGTTTCATTTGGAACCAGATTGAGGAATTTTGCCAGATTCACGAGCATGCCGCGCGATATTTCATGCTCATAATAATATAAAAGGCGATCTGGATAGGATGCCTGGATCTCCGCGAACCACAGCACTTCATCCAAAATAGCCTGGGTCACTTGTATTACCGATGCCTCTCTGGTTAGACCAAATGTGTGCATGTGGCCGCGGTTTTTCAGGTTCGAAATGGCACAATCCATTGGGTTTCGGATCGGCTGCAAGAAGCGCAGTTGGTCATTTTGTTTGAAGATGTTGCCCAGATCAATATGCTTGTCCCGGATCAGGTTGGAGGTCCTATGCAACTCTTTCCAAAACAGGCAGCGGATGTGTTCTTTTACGAGCCCTGCACCGGTTTCCTGGTAAATTTTTTCCATTTTGTATTTGGGATTAAATGCGTGTGAGAATGTTATCGAACCGCCGGCCTTTTTCCGATGTCCTTTTGAGATCCTGATCGCAAATCGAATGAAACGATCGAACCGCTCATCGCTGTAATCAGACAGGAAATCAATCTCTTTCTTTCCATAAATTCTCGCACCCGCATGGTTTAGGACCTGGCAATCAGGATGCAGGAACAAAGTCGCCGCGGTTAACGTGGTCAGGTTACCCCTTGGACCCAGGGCAATGCAGACCGATTTACACTCGCTGATGTCGATGGAGCGCGACAAGAACAGATCGATCTGATCTGACAATTTCAGCTCGGTTCTGCCAATCTTCCTGGTAAATTCCTTGAAACGGTTCTGCATTTACTTGAACCCTTTAATTACTAGATAAACGATCAAACTGCGAAATCTCCGCGCTGAGCCAAAGGGAGCGTTTCCTATACCTGGAAATATTATAGGTAATGAAATAAGCGCTCATTCGAAGAAGTTTTTGAATTATATCCCAGACAATCTAAACTGTGGTTGATCCCCGTTTTAACGGCAGGGTCTTTCACAAAATCTGAAATCCCTGCCATTCGGCTTTCCTTAACTCGATTAAGAAAGGATGTCCCCGGATGAACTCAAACACCACCATTTTGAAAATCGTAGTTTGGACGTTGAGATGCGGTCCAAACGAATGAAAAAAATTCTGTTTCGATTACGCCAAGTTGGTGCCTCCAGCCTAAAAACCACCACCGGTAATCGAGGCCATTCCGTTTACCAATTTTTCAGACGTCTTTAATTAATCCGGGCAAGGCGGCGATCATCCTTTTTACTTTCAAAAAAACCCGTGCGGGAAAATTCTTCTTCGGATTGACCTTGGGCAATTTTGCCGCGTTATAGCGGTGGCTGAACTCTGCCAGGGCTGCGTTCATATCACCTTCAGCGCCAATGAATTTCCAAAATGCAGTGAAATCCCGGTCAATATCTTCGAGATTAATTTCCATCACGCGAGTCTTGCCTCTTAATAACAGTTCGATGTTGCTGTTTACGGTATTAAAATAATCCAAAGCAACCGCAATTGGGTCACTGTCCTTGGGTAATCTCAGTAGTATTCCACCGCCTTTGCTGTAGGCCTTCATGATCCCGCGCGTGTAATGCTTTACAAGACTGCGGGCGGTAGCGCTTGCATTCCTCTTTAAATGCACATAGATGGCGTTATCACCGTATTTTTTATCGAGCCTGCCCACCAACCAGGATAATCGATTATCGGCCTCAATGTGGTTTTCAGGGTAAGCAAAGCGATCATCGCCGAGCATCCAAGTTCTTGATTCATGGGCACATGTATAATTTGTAATATGACGGCAAGCCATAATGAATGTGGTCGAACCGCATCTTCCAGTGCTCAGGATGAAAATGTTCATGTCTTCCTTCAGATTTTTAGATGCACAACGATTATGGATTAATGTAGACTGATAACCGAAATTGATATGGGAATATAACTGCATTCAATTATAACCGGAGTAAATCCCTGCTCCAGGTTATATCAACTCCCCGGCACCTAACCACCTCTTACATTATATCTCCTGACCCATTTAACCTAATTAATATATCTGTATTATGACCAGGCCTGGAACTTGGTTTATAAATCGTCCACAATTAAGAAATCCGCCGGATTAATGGCGCCGGTCTGCAAAATAGGGTAAAATTATTGGCCTTTGGTAAAAGGGGTGCAGGATTGGTCCTGCTGGGTATTGTATAAATAATAGATCCATAACCTCTTTTTCCGTTTACTACCTGGCAGCACCAATTTACAGATTTACACCAGGAGCAGGAAAAGGTGTTGTACAAATTTATACTGGTGATAAAGGATACACCATGAACTACCTGGACGAACTCGAAAATACCAGCATCCGGATCCTGCGGGAAGCCTATGCTAACTTTAAAAGCCTTGGCATGCTTTGGTCAATGGGCAAAGACAGCACCGTGCTGCTTTGGTTGGTCCGCAAGGCCTTCTTCGGGCACGTACCTTTTCCATTAATCCATATCGATACCAAGTTTAAAATTCCCGAGATGATCAGCTACCGCGACCAATTGGTGCGAGAGTTGCACCTGCCGATGATTGTTGGGGTCAATGAGGAGGCCCTGGCCGCCAGAAACACGTTCCCGGATGGGAAGGTTAGCCGCATAGCGTGCTGCCAATTACTCAAGACTGCCGCCCTGACGGATACCATCAACGGTACAGGTGTGCGCTATCGTTTCAACCATGCCAGCGATCGCTATGAGCGCGAGCTGAACCCGGCACCATTCCATGGCATCATCGCTGGAGCGCGTGCCGATGAGGAGGGCTCGCGCTCCAAGGAGCGCTATTTCTCCCCACGCGACGTACGCAACGAATGGGATGTCGGTGACCAACCGCCTGAATTCTGGAATCAATTCAAGACCGACTTCGCCCCGGGTACCAATGTACGCATTCACCCGCTGTTGGACTGGACCGAACTGAACGTTTGGGAATATATCGAGCGGGAGAACATCCCAACCGTCTCACTATACTACAACAAAGGCGATGGCAAGCGCTACCGCTCGCTTGGTTGCTATCCGTGCACCTTTCCGGTTGACTTGCAGGCTCGCACAGTGGCGGAGATCATCGTGGAACTGCGCTCGGGCAAGTTCTCCCGGGTGGCGGAACGCTCCGGCCGGGCTCAGGATGCCGAGGACGGCGGGGGCTTGGAAACACTACGCCGGGAAGGGTACATGTAGAATGGAATCACCCGACCTCGAAAAGATGAACATCGTCATCGTGGGGCATGTCGATCACGGAAAAAGTACTGTCATCGGGCGTCTGCTGGCCGACACCGGGTCGCTGCCAAAGGGCAAGTTGGAGCAGATCCGGGAGTATTGCGAACGGAATTCCATGCCGTTCGAATACGCATTCCTGATCGACGCGCTCAAAGATGAGCGCCGTCAGAATATCACCATCGATTCAGCGCGCGTTTTCTTCAAATCTTCCAAGAGACATTACATCATCATCGATGCCCCGGGCCACATCGAGTTCGTCAAGAACATGGTCACCGGGGCGGCCCGAGCCGAAGCAGCCCTGTTGGTGATTGACGCCCAGGAAGGCGTGCAGGAGAACTCCCGCCGGCACGGCAACCTGCTCTCGCTGCTGGGCATCCGTCAACTAATCGTCCTGATTAACAAGATGGACCTGGTGGGATTCCACCAGGGCCGATTCGAGGAGATCCGCCGCGAGTATGCCGGTTTCCTGGATCAGATTGGGTTGAAACCTGACCAGTTCATCCCGGTTAGTGCCCGCCAAGGTGACAACATCAGCGAGCGAGGCGCAAACATGCCCTGGTATTCGGGTCCAACCACCTTGGAGGCGCTGGACGCCTTTTACAAGGAAAAGCCGCTCACCGACCTGCCTTTCCGCATGCCGATCCAGGATGTCTACCGATTCACCCAATTCGGTGATAATCGCCGTATCATTGCCGGGACGGTCGGCAGCGGTCGGGTTCAGGTGAATGACGAGATCGCCTTTTATCCCTCTGGGAAGCGCAGCAGCATCCAATCCATCGAGTTGATGGACAATTCCGAAGGCACAGGCGGGGCGAAAGAGCTTCTCTCCGGGCAGGCAGCCGGGTTCACTCTCAGTCAGCAGATTTATGTCAAGCGTGGCGATATTGCGGTACGTTTCACTGAGACACCCCCACATGTGGCCAAGCGCCTGCGCGTCAGCTTGTTCTGGTTGGGCAAGGAACCATTCGTCCCGCACAAGACCTATATCCTCAAACTCGGCACAGCCCGGAGCCGTTTCCAAATCGAGGAAATCATGCGAGTCGTGAATACCTCCAGCCTGGAGAACAATGCCGGGCGTAAGCAGGTAGGCCAGCATGAGGTCGCAGAGTGTGTTTTGTCGCTGGAGCGTGCCATTGCCTTTGACTACGCAGAAGAGTTGCCGGAAACCGGACGGTTCGTGATTGTGGATGGTTTCGAGATTCGCGGAGGCGGAATCGTTCTGGAGAGCCTCCCGGACGCCGAGTTGGAAGTCAGGGATTCTGTCTTCCAGCGCAACATTCACTGGATCATAAGCGATGTGACAGAAGAGGAGCGGTCAGAGCGGTACAAACAACGCGCCTGCCTGGTAATCATCACCGGTCGGAAGGGCATTGGCCGCAAACGGTTGGCCCGGTCATTGGAATCCCACCTGATACATTCCGGCAGAACCGTCTATTATCTGGGAATGGGTAGCGTGATCTATGGAGTGGATGCCGACATCCGTGATCATTCTAATATCCAGAACCGCCACGAGCACGTCCGCCGTATCGCTGAGATTGCCAACATCTTCCTGGATGCAGGGATGATTCTGATTGTGACTGCCGTCGAATTGACCCAGACCGACCTGGAGTTGTTCCAGACCATCGTCGACCCAACCAAGATAGTCACCATCTGGATGGGTGATCCGGTCGACACAGACATTCAGCATCAGCTCGAACTGAAGGAGAACCAACCTCCCGAACAATCCCTTCCCCGCATCCTGGAACTGCTAAAGGAAAATGGTTTCATCGGCGGCTTTTTCGATTCGGCCGGATGATGTAAGGGTAGTCTATAACTCCAACCTGCACCTGTGGTGCTGGCGCAGGCAGGTTTGATGCAATCAGGCAAAAAGTCTTGCGACCCAAGTTACCGGGTGTCTGTAACCTGCAGAAAGCCATGCTGTGCCAGATAGGTCATGATCTTACCGGCATTTTCCTCCACACTGGCATGCACAGTCTCCAATCTGATCTCGGGGTTTAATGGCGGCTCATAGGGATCGTCGATCCCGGTAAAAGTGCTGAGTTCGCCTCGGCGGGCGCGAGCGTACATTCCCTTGACATCCCGTTGCTCACACACTTCTATCGGAGTATCCACGAATACTTCGATAAAATGATCGCTTCCCACCATTTTACGGACTTCCTCTCGGGTGGAGCGGTATGGGCTGATTGCCGCAGTGATAACCGCACCTCCGTGCCGGATGATTTCGTAAGCGACAAACCCAATCCGTAGAATGTTTGTATCCCGGTCTTCGCGTGAATATCCCAGCCCTTTCGAGAGATGCGTCCGGACAATATCGCCATCCAGATAGGTAACCGTTCTGCCATGCATGGTTAACTGCTCGAGCAGCACCTCGGCAGTGGTGGTCTTACCCGAACCACTCAGACCAGTGAACCAGACGCAAAAGCCTTTTGCCTGCACCTGTGGTGTAGGCACAGTTGGATTCTGAAGCGAGGCTTCTGGGATCTTAAGGTCATCCCGGTGATTTTCTGCCTGCGCTTGTGGTGTAGGTAAAGGCCAAAGACCAGGTTGAGCTTTTTTGGTATGCCGTGTCATTCTTTTTCCTCCGCCTGGAATTTAATGGTAGCCAATAAATAAGATCGTATCGACTTAGAACTGCCCGGATAGATAGGCACGCGTACGCTCCTTTTGAGGCTGCTCGAAGACCTGCTGCGCCGGTCCACATTCCACCATCTCCCCCAAGTACATGAAAATTACGTAGTCGGCCAACCGCTTGGCCTGGCGCAGGATGTGGGTCACGAGCACAATGGTATATTCCTGCTTCAAAGCGATTAGTCGCTGCTCGATATGCTGGGCGGAAATCGGATCCAGAGCGGAGGTGGGTTCGTCGCCCAGCAGGACTGACGGGCTCACCGCCAGGCCACGTGCCAGGCACAACCGTTGCTGCTGGCCTAGCGAAAGATCCGTGGCCGGTTTGTGCAGCCGGTCTTTGACCTCTTCCCACAGTCCGGCTTCCTCCAGGTAATGTCTGACCTTGTCGTCCATCTCGGAACCATTTCGGTACATCTGATGGATACGCATCCCATAAGCCACGTTATCGTAAATCGACATCGGCAGTGGATATGGGCGTTGCGCCAGCAGACCGATATTCTTGCGGATCTCGGTCACATCCACACCCGGGGCGTAAATATCCTGGCCGTCTATCATTACCCGCCCGCTGACGTGGGCACCGTCGACCAACTCCAGAAAGCGGTTGATTCCTTTCAGCAACGTGGTCTTCCCGCACCCTGAAGGTCCCATGATGACCGTTATTTGCCCGCGCGGAAATTCCAGGTTGATGTTGTCCAGAACCGTCCGCTCCCCATAACGAACGCTCAGGTCTCTGATTTGTATGTGGGTATCCATAGTTCAGTCCAGTACTTCCAGAATGAGAATGGTCCGTTTACCGGATCACATTCCTGTTCAGCCGTCCTGCCAGCCAGCGTGACCCAAGGCTGACGGCCAGGACAATTAGGGTTAGGATGAGCGCCGCGGCATAGGCTCGTTTCTGAACCTCCGGGTAAGGCATACTCAGTTGAAAATAGACTGCCAGCGGCAACGAAGCAGCCGGCCGCAACAGGGAGGTCGGCAAGCGGTCGGTATATCCTGCAGTGAAAAGCACTGAGGCGGCATCTCCGATACCACGTCCAAAGGCCAGCAACACAGCTGTCACTATGCCCGGCAGCATCTGGCGCGTGACCACCCGCAGGGCCACTTCGAGACGTGTGGAACCGAGTGCTAAGGCGGCTTGCTCCAAATCCTGGGGCATCATACGGATCACCTCGTCCATTCCACGCGTCAGGATTGGCAATTCGAGCAGGGTCAGGGCAATGATTCCACCCAGCATGGAAGCGCGCATCCCGATTGCCAGCATGAGAATAAAACCGAAGGCACCATAAACGATCGAGGGTATTCCCCATAATACATCCAGCGCCAGGCGGACATAACGGCTCCAGGCCATGTCACCCAGATAGGTTTCCAGGTAAAGTGCAATGGGTAGACCGAAAATGAGCGCCAAAAAGGTCCCACCACCAGCCATGTAAAGAGATCCCAGGATTGCATTTAAAATACCACCTGTTTTTCCCAAGTAATAACCGCCATTGGGTTTCTGGGTAACCATGGCCCAGCTCAACGCCGGCAGACCTTTGCTGACAATCGTCCAGAGAATAAGCGTCAGGCTTCCCGCAACCAGGACAAATGAGATCAACATAAGGATCTTGAAAATTGCTTCAACGATGTGGCGCCTCGCCCAGCGTTTTTTCATACCCACTTCCTTCCCAGAACGCGTTGCAATACCAATGCAGAGGCAATATTGAACATCAAGATGATGACCAATAAAATCAATGCGGCGGTCATAAGAGCCGAATCATACAGCGGGATGGACATCATTTCCCCGTAGTTGTTGGCGATCAAAGCCGGCAGTGGGTAGGCAGCATCCAGGATGGAATGCGGCACCTGGACAACATTCCCTACCACCATCAGGACCGCCATGGTCTCGCCCAGTGCTCTTGACGCGCCAAGCACGACTCCGGCAATCAGACCGGGCAGCACCCGGGGCAGGACCGCCCAGCGGACGGTCTGCAATTTGGTCGTACCGACCGCCAGGGAGGCTTCCTTCAGACCCTTTGGGACGTTATCCAAAATTTCATAAAGAACCGCAATAATAAACGGCATGACCATGATGGCAAGGACAATCGCCCCGGCCAGGATGCCAAACCCGGTTGGATTCTGGCTGCTGATGAGCGGGATACTCCCAAAATGCTGGTGGATAAAAGGGATGAGGTGATTTTGGATAAGTGGGACAATGGCGAGTGTACCCCATACCCCGTAAACCACCGACGGGATGGCTGCCAGCAGATCCAGCAAAGGTTTCATGAGCATGCGTAGAGACCGGCCGGCATATTCCGAAAGATAGATGGATGTCAGGAGACAGGGCGGGACGGCCAGGACAAGCGCAGCTAGGGTAACCCAAACAGTTCCTGCGATAAAGGGCCAGAAACCGAACAGTCCCTCCTCCGGCTTCCAGACCTGGCCAGTCAGCAATTGCCAGATGGAATGGGTCTTCAGGAGCGGCCAGGATTTGTAAACGAGCATGACCAGGATTAGAATTGCCAGGGCTACCGGGATAACCGAAAAAATAAAGAACAACCGCCCGGCGAGTTGGTCATTCCGACGGCGCGAAACAAGGGAAGGCCGGTTTTTGCGGCCCTCCCCTGAATAGTTGGGGTCTGATTGGCTCATTTCACTTTTAACGAGTGCCTCGGCGAGCAGATCTGGAGTGAGTTCTACAAAACCTGCTTCGGGGACAAATTTCTGTCCATCTGTGAGGGTCCAAACAATGAAAACCTGGACCAACCCCGAGGGTTTCCCTTTCGTGACAAGATTTTCAACGCGTCCCGGAGGGGAAGGATACCTACCAGTGGCAACTGCATCGGAGGCTTGAGCCAGCGTGGAAATCGTCTCGTCAGAGTCAGCAGTGCCATTCTTATTGGCATCGATCGGGACCACAACTGCTCCGGCAGGCAGGTTGCCAGTGGACAGGTCGAACGCGTAACCGAGGTTATTGTACCCGATTCCGAGTGGGTCTTTGACAACTGCATCAAGTAATCCCGGGTCTCCGTTCACGCCTATGCCTTTGAGGTCGGCCTGCCCTTTACCACCCAGGAACTGCGCCCAAATATCCGCGGCACCGGCAGAATCAGAACGGGTGTAGAGGTGAATCTCGTCTGTGACTTCCGGTTTGCCAACCACTTCACCCCAGGTCTTGATTTCGCCAGTGATGAAAATTTTTCGGAAGGTGTCTTGAGTGATCCCCTTTGCCATAATATCGTTGATGACCGGATTCTTTGCACTTACGACCGGGAATACCGCATCTTTGACGCAGCCCACATAGAAAGCCCCCTGGCTTTCCTCTTCAGGCTTGACGGCTCTCGAGACCATGCCGATGTCCACTGCGCCGGAGAGGGCGTCTGTCATGCCTTTTCCAGCACCACCTCCGGAAATATCGAATTGAACATTCGGGTGGATTTTTTGAAACTCTTCCGCCCAACGGGTCATCATTGGATAGAGGGCAAAAGCTCCGGAGACTGTGATTGTGCCTTTTAACGTATCAGGCTGCGTTGTGGGTGTATCTGTCGGTTGCGTAGTGGGAGTCTCTTGAGGTTGCACAATAGGTGTGTTTTGGGGTTGCGGTGCTGGTGTTGTTTTTCCACATGCGCTCAGCAACAGGGCAACCAGTGTGAGGATGAGTAGAAAACGTGAATTTTTTTGCATATTGATTCTCCATTCTTTCATAATTATTATAAAGTCTATATATTCAGTAGACTTTTTTGGCCTAATGAAAGCCGTCCGAAGACAGCTCAAGAATTGCTCTAGTTCGATTTACCTAGGAGGACCCGGGTATCATTCATCCGCAGAACTACATCCGCCAGGCTGGTATTGTCCAAGATGTTGGCGATGGCGTTCCGGACGTCCCCCATTACCATTCGCAAGCCGCAGGTCTGTTCATCCGGGCAATCACATGGTTCGTAAGCCATCTGGCTGACACAACGGACGGGTGCCAGCGGGCCGTCCAGGACACGGACGATCTGCCCCAGGTTGATTTCAGCCGCGGGCCTGGCGAGATAATAGCCGCCGCCAAAACCCATCTTACTCTGTAGTAGACCGGCATTCTTGAGCGCCAGCAGGATCTGCTCGAGAAACTTGGCCGGGATATTTTCACGTTCTGAGATATCCTTGATCTGCACCAGTGGATAGGATTTATCCGGGGTGGTGTTATCGGCAAGGTTGATCATTGCCCGCAACCCATATTCACCACGTTTGGAAAGGCGCATTGTAAATGTCTTCTATAATGTCTATTATATTAGTATAGTTACTGCCTTAATATAATATCGCATCGCCATTTTGTCAAGGTACTTTGAATAAACTTAATGGGCTTTCCAAAATCAAGTGTCATTATTGGTAGTAAGCTATTCTTCACTTTTATCCCATATCCGACCCGGGAACAAACGCTCAAGCATATGGCGGCTGAGCATCCCGAGTTGACGTTTAATCGCCACACATCGTTCGGGATGCAAGCGGAAAGTCGGTTGCGTACCAGACTTCGGTCGCGCCAGCAAGGTTATATAGAGCGGCAGCCAGTCTGAACGTGGTCTTCCGTGCTTCTCGAGGCGAACCACCACAAAGCCGGCCTTCCCCAGCGTCTGTTGCAATGTATGAGCGCTGTAAGCCACCAGATGGGCTGTCTCGAATGAATCATGAGCGTAGAGATTGGGAACTTCAAGCAGCAGCCAACCAATCGGGTCTAGAAGTGTTTCACGTAAATGGACTAGGTAACCAACCGGGTCTGGCAGGTGTTCCAGGACGTGCGCCATGCTAATCAGGCTGAAGCGAGCGAATTCATTCTGCTCAAGTTCCTCCAACGAAGCAAACACTGTCAGGCCTGCCTGGCGCGCATTCTTGCGATGTGATTCGCCCGGTTCGATCCCGACGGGGTGGCAATGATATTCCTTTTCGAACCGTTCCAATAAAATCCCCATCGAACAGCCGATATCCAGATGGCTGACAATTTGATCAAGTACCGGCCTGGCAAAACCTGCCAGTGAATCCGCCCGGGCGTGCTGTATAGATATATTACGGGCAGTCGGGGCAATACTGCCCTCATTGAGCAGTCGGTATTCCGCGGCATAAAAAGCAGCCGCCTCATCTTCGTCCATGCAGGGAGATTGAAAGACAAGCCCGCAGTTCAGACAGATGCGGTTGACGATCTCCCGACCCCGGAATTTGGACTGTTCAAAAAATTTATTTCGGTCGCTACTGCACAGTGGGCAGAATTGAACAGTCTTACTCATGGTGTTCCTTCAAACGATTTTCGTCCACTACCTCACGCAGGAGTCCCCCAAGCCACTTGCCTCTCACCTGCCAGTTCAATTCTTGTTCGTAGCGCTCCCTGGATGTGCGGCATAGGGTGTTATAAAACTCCGGGTTGGCAATCAACTCTTTGATTTTCTCAACATACATCCCTGCGGGGCTCCCGCGCGGCAGGACAATCCCGGACACGCCATCCTTCACAGTTGTAGCGATACCACCTGTGTCGTTCGTAATGGTAGGGGTGCCGAAAGCGGCAGCTTCGCCAGGCACGATACCGGCGGGCTCAAAATAAGCCGGATGGATCAGCAAATGTGCCCGCCGGTACAATTCTACATATTGTTCCAATTCTTTAGCATCGTTCTTCATGAATGGCCCAACAAATTTGATCAATCGGTCCGACTGTCCTTCCGTGCCGCAAACAGTCAATTCGGTCGGGAAACCATCGTCATCAAGCATGCGTGTCACTTTGATGGCGATATCCAACCCTTTGCGACGATAGTCCCGCCCGACGAAGAGTAGGCGGAAAGTGCCTTGAAGCGCTTTCCAATGGGAAATATCAATTTTCTGAGGGACAATTTCCAAAGGCAAAGCGCTTGGCATGGGATATACACGAATTCGGCTTTCAGGTACTTTATAATTCTTCGCGAGAATATTCTTTGACCATTCGCTGGTTGTTATTACTCTGGCGCTGTTACGATAAGCGCGTTTTTCCTGCCACATACTCACCCACAACCCCAACCGGCCATATGTCGGCCAGAATTCCTCGACACCGTAAAAAGTAGTATCCAGCCTGTAGATACAGGGAACTTTCTCCCGATAAAATATCAACGGAAAAGGTACTATCGAAAAGACAACCTCGGGTTTCCATTCACGAACGGTCCGATTGGTTGTCTGGGATGCCACCCAGGCAGTTGTCATCTTGAACTTGGGATAGCGATTACCTGTCTTTTGATACAGTCTCTCCACCAAACGTTCGAGCAGAACCGGGCGGGGCTCAAAAGGGCCGATCACCTTA
This sequence comes from uncultured Chloroflexia bacterium, assembly GCA_963827305.1. Classification (GTDB taxonomy): domain Bacteria; phylum Chloroflexota; class Anaerolineae; order Anaerolineales; family Villigracilaceae; genus UBA877. Next base: position 99,369 of record CAWHAM010000006.1, on the reverse strand, counting down.
ACATCAAAACCGTTTTCGCAAATGGCCTTGTAATGAAAGTAATCCGATCCGCTTGCCAGATCCATAACCGTCGGATCGTGAAAAGCCACAAAGAGTACTTTCATCTGCTTGCCATCAATTTTATTTTCCACGAAATCACTCGACATTGAAAAAGTACAACCGAAAAATCTGGTTATTTACCCACAGCAGAACGTGCCGGATGCCTGGCAGCCATAGAAACCTTTGAAGCAGAGTCCTGCGTTTCGGTTTGGATGCAGCCAGCTGGGCGGATTCCGGCAAGCGGTTCCCCATGTGAAGGACGAGCGGTTTTTCTGTGGTTAACCGCAAATAACCCATTTCATTAACCGCAATGTCCAGCGCACGCTCTCCACGCATCGGTTGTTCAGAGGGCAGGGGGATGATCTTCTGTAGCAGGTCACGTCGGGTCATGAATTGAAAATGACCTGCGGCGATATAGGCAACCTTACCCTGATAGGTCAAACGCAAGTCTCTCCCTTTCCCTTTCGCATTTCTTTCAAGGGCGCGGCTCTCAGATATCCCGATGCTGCGCCCGTGTTCCCTTAGAGTTTCCCGGTCGACGAAATTACCTACCTCGAGCACACCGGGTCCTTGTTGGCGTGCCCATTCGATCGTGGCATCCGAATATTTCTTGGGCGACCGGAACGGACGTGCCGTTACCATGCCAACGTTGGGAAAAGTCTCGAAGAGGTCCAGGGAGGCGGAAAGCCATCCAGGCCGGAATTCGATATCACCATCCGAAAAAACAATGTACTTCCCTTGGGCCGCGCCGAACATGTAGTTCCAGGCGCCAATTTTACCAATATTGGTATAAGAGAGCACCAGGTATTGGATTTTCCCCTGATCGCAGGCGTCCTTCAGATATGCACGCACTTCAGCGCAGGAATGGTTGTCGAAAATCATCACATCGTAAGGCCGTGCAGGTTCCCGTGTGGCATGCAAGCTTTCCACAACGATCTTCAACACACCTAAACTCTGTTCGTAGTATCCACTCAGGAATGGGATGCTGTTGACCACGGTTATCGTAATGTCAGCCGGCTGGGCAACTTTTTCCACGAAACGTGCAGGGTTATGGCCAATACGCATAATATTATCTCCTGGGACGGATAGCCAGCGGACGCTGCATCTGCTGGAGGCGGAGTGACAATTCCCAGCTCCAACCTTTGCCTCCGTTGTTGATAAATAAACGCTCCAGTCGCCGCAAGATGCGCACCAGCCGGACCTGAGGCCTGCAAATCCTTCCATGGACGAGTTCGCGGTTCGTGTCAAGGATATTGAAAACGCGTTTACGCCCACCGGCTTTGGCCAGATTCGATTTGGCAACTTCCGACCCATACGGCGGCTTGTTGCCTGGCAGATGACTGTAATCGTGGTTCTGGTGGATCACCAATACATCCCGCGAAGCGTCTACTGCCATGCCAAATACCGTGCGGGCCTGGTAGACCATCCAATTATCCCAGGCTGGACGTCCTATGGTGAAGTCTGGCACTTCCGTATAGAGATGGCGCGGGAAGACAAAATAATCGATCCCCCAAGGTGAATAGAATTGACCGTGCTGTCTCACCTCCACACGCAATCGAGACTCCCAATCGCCACTAAAATCGAATGGTTCGGTCAAATCAAGATTCCAACGTTGGCCGACCAGCAGGAAATCCTTCACCTGCCGGCAAGCCATCCGGGCAGCTGCCACCACGTCAGACATCAGGATCATATCGGCGTTGGCAAAACACATTATGGGACTATCGCTATGGGCATGGCCGATTTCCATTACCGACCGGACGATCGGGATGCCTTTATTATCACGCTCCACTTCCCGCACATTCTGAACACCCATTTCCCTGGCCGCCTCCGGAATGCCCGGTTCGTCACCAATTAATAGGACTTCTACATCCTCCAGCCGGGTCCAGGCCTGGAGAGCGTTTCTCTGGATGACAGCGATATGCGGATTAGTGAACGGCTTGGGAGCCGTAAAGATGGTCAGGAAAGCCATTTTCTGAAAGACAGTTTATTCCGATATCGGGTGCCCCAACTTCTGGGCCATTTGCTTCTCGATCCAGGGATAGGTGCGCTCGAGGCCCTCTTCGAGGGTCAGCCGAGGCTCCCAATTGAGAACCTCACGCAAACAGGTATTATCGGAGTTGCGGCCGCGCACACCCATCGGTCCGGGAATATGCTTAACCGTGATCTTGATCCCGGCAATATCGGCGACGATCCCGGCCAATTGGTTTATAGTCACCATACGGTCCGAACCAAGGTTAAGCGGCAAGACGTAATCGGAACGCATCAGGCGAAAGATCCCTTCCAGACAATCCTCAATGTAACAAAAGGATCGGGTCTGCTCACCATCACCCCACATTTCGATCTCGTGGTTGCCAGTCAATTTAGCCACCGCAATCTTGCGGCACATGGCCGCCGGGGCTTTTTCGCGACCGCCGTCCCAGGTCCCGTAATCGCCAAAAATATTGTGGAAACGTACAATGCGGGTCTGGATGCCATAGTCTTCGCGGTAATGAGTACACAAGCGTTCCATGACCAATTTTTCCCAACCATACGCATCCTGCGGCATGGCCGGGTAGGCATCTTCTTCCTTCAATGGGACAACATTGGCCTCAGACTGCTTATATTCGGGGTACACACACGCTGAAGAAGTATAGAAGTAACGTTGGACGCCATTGAGACGTGCTGCTTCCAGAGTGTGGGTGTTGATGAGCGAGTTGTTATGCAGGATTTCGGAATGATGGGCTGAGATAAAGCCCATCCCGCCCATATCGGCGGCCAGACCGTAGACCTCCTCAATCCCACGCGTCGCCTGCAGACAATTATCCCAGCGGCGCAGGTCCAGGATTTCGAATTCGTCCGCATCGGAGGTGCGATACTCCGGATATTTGATATCAACGCCGCGCACCCAATAGCCTTTCATCCGAAGGAAAGTGACGAGATGGTGGCCAATAAATCCACCTGCACCGGTAACGAGAACTCGAGTCTGGGTCATTTTTTCTCCTTGAGTAACCTATTTTCGAATCACGAAAAGCGGATACTGTCCAATCCTCCCATACAGGGCTGGGTTGCCTTCTTCTTTTCGATAAATCCCGCGCAGGATGGCAGCTCCAAATAAATACGGGTGGATATACATGCGCAGAAAAGGTACACTTACACTCCGCCAGACCACAATTTCAAATTCAATTTCCTTGAGATGCGATTCAAAATACGCCTGGTCATGTGTAGAGTGATAGGGCTTCAAGGGAACAGGAGGCGGCACTGCGGCATTTCTTCGGCCATCCCTGCCCAGGATTCTCTTGACCAGTGATTTTACTTCCTGGGTACGATGTCGAAAAATTCTATTAATCCTTCGAGGAAAAAGCCACCATTTCAACATTTGAGATTTTGGCCAGGAATATACGACCGCCGCGCTGGAGCCTGGTATCAATACCCGGTGTATTTCACGAAGAGCAGATATTTGTTCATCCTTCGGAATATGATAGATTACGTGCAGAGAAACTGCCCCATCTACAGTTTTATCCTGCAGGGGAATATTTGTGATATCTCCAAGAATGTAAATCCCTTTATCTCCAAGTTTCTTTTGCGCTTCTTTTAGGGCGAGAAAAGAAATATCAATGCAAATTCTAAAATCATAACCGTCCGAATAGGAGAGGTATTCCGGGTATTGAATCGGGCCGGAACCGGCATCGAGCAAGTAACGTCCCTGGTTTCGGATATACCGGTTCACCCGCAAATGACAGTTGTGAATATATTCGCTGGACACCGGTCGTAAATCCTCCCATTTGAGGGCATCCACGAAACTGGAAGCCTCCTTTCTTTCTTTCTGCCAACCGATCGAGTCGTAGAAATCTTGCAAAATCTTCTTTTCTGCGCGTAGTGGTATCAGGCCGGCTTCCAATTCTCCCGCCAGAGGGATGGCGAGATTTTCCAAAAGAAGAATGATGCCCTCCATAATCGGATAAATAAACCGCCCATCGCTTGAAATAAGTCCGGATTCGAGCGAGGCTTTCATCGGCGTGCCATCTCGATGCAGCAATTCACTTCTGGCTATCCTATTGTTCAACAAAGTGACTTCCTTCGGCTCCAACAACCGCAGACTCTGCTTTGTGATCGGGCAGCGCAAAATCGTTTGCGCCTGCTCCTTTGTAAGTGGCATCGTCATAAGGAGCTCTCCACTCAATCCAGAGGGGCGCCAGCCAAGTACTGGAAGGTTTGACCGAACTCGGCTTGTCCTGCCTGGCTAAGCACGTAAGCCATGGGAATCCGCCGAAGATCTTTACGAATTTTTTCGACATGCCAGGGAAAGGGATGAGGGTATTCGCGGAAGAAGAAGTAGGCGTAATTCCAGGCCGCTTCAACCTGCTGGGCTGTCAGACGATGCCCTGGCAAGTCTGAAAGAACTCCATCCAGCAAACCAAAATACTCTTCCCAGGAATCGGCATCCAGCGTGAAGCCCTTCTTCCTATAATGTGCCCGCCCGCTGACCAGCACCGGTATACCGCGTAACGCAATCTCCAGCCCGGCTGTAGTCGTGTAGACCAGCGCCAGGTCGGCGAAATCCATCAGATCATAGGTGTTGATCTTCTCGGTAGACTCGATCAGGCGGATGTGAGAAGGGATTTTAGGCATGGAATTGCGAATGATTTCGGCCACTGAAGGTCCAACCGTCCAGGTTTCGGCTGGATGGATGCGTACCACCCACTGGACCTCGGAATGGGCCGCGAAATAAGGGACAAGGCGCTCGATCCACTCCGCCATGCTTTGGCTGAAGACAGTCCGGCCAAGGGTGGCAGAATCGCCCAGCACATTGGTCGGGAGAAGCACTATCGGTCGGTCATCCAATCCGAGAGTGGACCGGATGGACTCCGAACCAAATCGGGAGACCTTCTGATACAGGTGGGCGAATGCTTCTCCCAACTGGAAGCCTTGTCGGGCTTTCAGGAAAGTATCGAGCCAGGCGCGTTGTTCCTGATCGAGCACCCGGCCGCGACATTTTCCCCAAGCCTGGTCGGTGTCATGAAACATTACCAACTTATTATGTTCCAGCCAAACACGCCGGTCCTGCTCGCCGAATTCGTAAGTGACGACCGGGATGCCAAGCGACCGAGCCGTCGCGTATACGACGCCATATTCCTGGATCATCCCATTCGGGACGATGACAACCTCCGGACGTTTTTCCTGAAAGTAGGTGTAAGCTTTACAAGCCGCCTCTAGGTTACGCTCGCGGCGAAGCAGATAGATCGGTTCATCCCCCTTCACATCCTCACGCTGGAGTGTGTATTGGGTATCAAACACAGTGACCTGTTCCACTACTTTGACCAGCGCCTCCGGAATCTGACTTGCCGGCTCGATATCCAGGAACGGAACAATCGTTAGGAGAGGCGCAACTTTTTTCAGAATATTGCTGGCATACAAATCCTGCCGGCGTAAGTCGAAGCGGCTGACAGGCCGATTGTAATCGCCGTACGGAAGGTAACCGAGGCTGACGTCATTACTCATAGAACGCAGTACTAAACCGCATAATGTTGCATGCACGATCCAATAATGCCAGGAGGCAAACAGGAATATTTTCCTGCCTTGAGGCGCTCCCTCAATATGCGGCGACGCCTCTGCCATAATCTCCTTCAGATGCTTATCCAGGAGGGACAGATTGAAACGACTCTTCAGGCCTCTATGACGCTGACGCAGATACCAATCCAGTTCGACTGTAAAGGGTAGCCCGCTCAATAAATTCTTTGCCAGTGTTTTGGGCTTCATCTTGTCTCAATCTTCCAGTCAAGGCGCGGGCGCAGTGAACCTGGTCTGGGTTCGGACCATTGCTTTCCGGGTGCCCCGGAAGAATCTACATTAAAGGCCAGGGCCTTCTCGTCCATGAAGTAACGGCGGATGCGATAGGAACTGGCGTTGACGCCCAGAACGTAGCGCCCGCTATTTAACAGGTCTTTCGGGAATTCGCAGCGGCTGAAATAATGTCCGGCTGGGCGGGATGTGAATTTTTCGAAGCGGGCATCATCATCTGTATCAAATGAGGTCAGGACCTGGTCGCCGCGGGTTGAATTGAGGTAGAGGCCTATCCGCAAACCGGTCAGCGGAGCATCCAGGTAATATTCCATCTCGACATAGAATGGCTCAATGGAACGAATCGTCTCCACCGTTTGGCCTTTCCGGTCAAGCAGGCGCAGAGCCACCGGACGGAATGGTGCAGCCTCGAGAGGAATTTCCTCGTTTTGCCAAATACGTTCTCCAGCCCTGGCATCCCCTGCAGAAAGATAATAATCGATTGCCTCAGGAGAGGGAGCGCGCAACGCCAGGCGGCCTTGTTCTAGCACAATCGTCTCTTGGGTCAGCCGCAAAATGGATGACATATTATGGCTGACAAACAGGACCGTACGACCTTGCTGGGCTACATCCCCCATTTTGCCAAGGCTTTTCCGCTGGAATTCGGCATCCCCGACGGCCAGCACTTCATCCACCACCAGGATTTCCGGTTCCAGGTGGGCTGCTACTGCAAAAGCCAGGCGTACATACATGCCTGAAGAATAGCGTTTCACAGGCGTATCGATGAACTGCTCAACTTCGGAAAAGTCCAGTATCTCATCGAACTTACGATCGATCTCCACCCGCTTCATACCCAAGATGGCGCCGTTAAGATAGATATTCTCACGCCCAGTCAATTCGGGGTGGAATCCCGTGCCCACTTCCAGCAAGCTGGCAATCCGGCCCTTAACTTTTACATAACCGCTCGTGGGAGCTGTTACTCTGGAGAGGATTTTTAAAAGGGTGCTTTTCCCGGCCCCGTTTCGCCCAATGATACCCAGTACGCTGCCTTCCGTAACAGTAAAATTGATATCATTCAGCGCCCAGAGGTACTCTCCCTCCCGGTTCCCATGATCCTCCTGCCCGACCTTGAGCAGAGGATTGGGCTTTCCGCGCGCTTTTGCCCACCATACCTTTATATCATCCGAAAGCGTCCCGGAGCCAATCTGGCCCAACCGGTATGCCTTGGAAATGTTCTCCACACGAATAATGGTTCTAGTCATACGGTATCCATGAATGTCGCTTCGACGCGATTGAAGATCACCGCACCGATGGCGATTGCGACCACCATAATTGCAAAACTGTAGCCCAATTGGAGAAGGTTCACTGAGCCCGAGCCAAGGTAGGCGTATCGAAAAGCCTCGACAACGGAAGTGAGCGGATTTATTCGAATCAGCGCCTGGTATTTGGGGGACATGGATGACAGAGGATAGATCACCGGGGTGACATATTGCAGCAGTTGCACTCCAAATTGCACCAGGAAACGCAGATCACGGTATTTGGTGGTGAGCGAGGAAACAATGATGCCGAATCCGAGACCCAAACCTGCCATCATCAGTAAAAGCACTGGAGTTAACAACACCCACCAACTCATATGCAACTTTGTTCCACGCAGGAAAAAATAACCCAGGAACCCCAAGAAGAAGCCGAACTGGATTATAAAAGCGATCAGGTTGGATATTAAAATGGATACCGGTACTGACAGGCGAGGAAAATATACTTTTCCGAACATATTGGCATTGCTCACGAACGTGTCCGATGTTTTGGACAAGCTGCTGGCGAAGTAAGTAAAAATTACCGTTCCACACATATAGAACAGGAACGGTGGCAGGCCATCCGTGGGCAATTTGGCAATTTGTCCAAAAATGACTGTAAATACGATCGTCGTTAAGAGCGGTTGGATCAGATACCAAAGCGGACCCAAAATGGTCTGTTTATAACCAGCAACGAAATCCCGCCGTACAAATAGCACGATGAGATCGCGCGCATGCCACAATTCCCCCAATCGCAGGTCAAACAGGTTGCGATGAGGACCGATGATCATGTCCCATTTATCGGGATCGGTTTGTTCGATTTCAGATTTAACTGTCAAGGTTTTCGTCATTTTTTACGTTGCTCCTTATACCATTCGATGGTCCGGCGCAGGCCCTCTTCAAATGGTGTACCGGCGCGAAAGCCAAAGCGAGACTCTGCGCGACTGACATCCAGGCCGCGCCGCGGCTGTCCATTGGGCTTGCTCGTATCCCAGACCAACTCCCCTTCAAAACCAATCAGGCGGGCGATCATCTCAACCAAATCTCTGATGGAAATTTCGTAACCCGAACCCAGGTTGACCGGGTCCGATCCGTTGTATTTTTCAGAGGCAAGCAAAATCCCCTCAGTAGCATCTTCCACATACAGGAACTCGCGTGTCGGCGAGCCGTCACCCCAGACGATTACCTCCTTCGCACCACTATCTTGAGCTTCGAGACATTTTCGGATCAATGCCGGGATGACATGCGATGAGGTCGGGTTAAAATTGTCGCCGGGCCCATACAGGTTGACCGGTAATAGGAAAATTGCATTAAATCCATACTGCTGCCGGTAGGCTTGCGCTTGAACGAGCAGCATTTTCTTTGCCAGACCATAAGGAGCGTTGGTTTCCTCCGGATAACCATTCCATAAATCGTCTTCATGGAAGGGTACGGGGGTGAATTTCGGATAGGCGCATACGGTCCCCAATGCAATGAATTTGCCTACTCCGCGCTGCCAGGTCTGATGCATCAACTCGACGCCCATCATTATATTGTCATAAAAGAATTCTGCCGGTTGCTCCCGATTTGCTCCAATACCGCCAACTCGCGCAGCCAGGTGAATAATCACCAGGTCAGATGGTTTGAAATTTGGCAGAGGAGAAGCCTGGAAACCTCCCGGGAGAAGGTGGGGTGGACGTTTCTCAGGAGATAGCAGACTATCGTCCAGCAGACGTTGAATTTCATCGCGGTCTACCAGGTTGTAATGTTCTATACGCGGAATCAAAATATCCGCTGTGCCGCGTTGAGCCAGCTTCTTCACCAGGAATGACCCGAGGAATCCAGCGCCCCCGGTGACAATTACCCTTTTATCTTTCCAGAAGTTTTTTGGCATAGGTTATCGGATATTGAATTGAGAATCAGTGTAATTTACATTCTGTGTGTTATGGATGATCCCGGTCAAGAGGGTATGGTTAAATTCGCGCACCATCCTCCACAGTTATTTCGATCGCGAAAAGCGCCATGCTGCGGATTCTTTTGGATGAATTGGAGATGCCGCGGAACTGTTCCGTAACCAGGATGCGATCCTTTTCACTCATGATTGCCATCCAAATGCAAGGACACCTTCAGGCCGACAATTTCAAGTACCGGCGCATTTGCATCTGTTGTGCAGGCAACACCTTGCTCCAGGCAAGAAAGCCGGCATATATCAGCCACGTCACCTTCACCATCGATGGAGACCTTCTCAAAACCGGCATTTTTAATCTGCTGTAAATACTCGCGGACGCGCTGACGTGTGTTGCGATAGAGCAGGAACTGTTGTTCAATATAGTCCACCGTTAGTAGGGCGCGCAACGCGATGCCTTCAGGCGTGATGATATAGCGCAGTTTCTTGCGCTCAGCGCGCTTGATCTTGACATATCCCTTTTCTATCAAACGTTTGAGATGCCAATTGACCGTCCCCACTGCCACACCGAGTTGGGTGGCAAGGGATGCCTGGGTCACATCTGGGTTGTTCTCGATGTTCTCAAGCAGAGCCAGTTCGCGCGCAGTTTCTGATGGAATATTCATGGAATTCTACTGGTTTTCCTTCAACCGTTTCAGGTCAGCTTCAACCATCATCTCGACCAGTTCCTGGAATTTTACCTTCGGTTCCCAGGCCAGTTTCTGACGGGCCTTCGCTGGATTGGAGATAAGTATATCCACTTCCGAAGGGCGTAGAAAACGTGGATCTTGAACAACATGATCTTTGTAATTTAAGCCGACAAATTTGAAAGCCTTGTCGGCAAATTCGCGGACAGAATGGTTTTCACCTGTACCGATCACAAAATCTTCAGGCTTCTCCTGCTGGAGCATTTTCCACATGGCTTGAACGTATTCTCCAGCAAAACCCCAGTCACGGCGGGCCTCTAGGTTACCCAGGTGGAGTTCTTTGCTCAAACCCAATTTGATGCTGGCCACACCTTGTGAAATCTTGCGTGTGACGAATTCTAAACCTCGCCGCGGGCTTTCGTGATTGAACAGAATACCCGAGACGGAATATAGGCTGTATGATTCTCGATAATTAACCGTGATCCAATGTCCGTACACTTTCGCGACCCCGTATGGGCTGCGTGGATAAAAAGCGGTTGTTTCTCGTTGTGGCGTTTCTGTCACCTTGCCGAACATTTCACTGGAAGACGCCTGGTAGAAACGTACTTTGGGGTTTACCGACCGGATGGCTTCCAGCAAACGCGTAACGCCCAAAGCAGTCACCTCACCGGTCAGCACAGCCTGGCTCCAGGATGTGGCAACGAACGACTGTGCCGCCAGATTATAGATTTCATCCGGCTTGTAATGCTCCAGGGCTGCCACTAATGAACTCTGGTCATGCAAGTCGCCTTGTGCAATCTCTATGTTGTTCTGGATGTGCTGGATCCGCTCAAAGGTTACGGTGCTGGATCGGCGAACCATGCCGACCACGCTATATCCCTTCGAAAGTAGGAACTCGGCCAGATACGAGCCATCCTGACCGGTGATTCCGGTAATTAAGGCAGTAGGCATGGTCCTCTCTCCTTATTCAAAATTCAACCGCTGAATTATAAACACAATTCAGAATACGTCAAGCAGGCTGGGTTTCATCGTGAGACATTTCGCCTGCTGTCCAAAATCCACCCACCAACCAGTATTACACCGCTTACAATGACAATCGCTGCAATAACAACAAATATATGAACCTGCCCGGCTCGCCAATTCGTGTATCGGGCAATGTACCAATAGCCGAAGAATGCCAGGAAAACCCCCTCCACCGCCAGGACGCGTCCCAACCAGCGGTCATGCCTCTGGCGCGCCCAAAGCAGCGAGTAAGCTGCCAGCGCGGCCTGAAACATGAGCTGTATGACCCGGTAACGTGGATTATCCCACTGGTCCCCGCCGGCGCGAGCTGATGCCAGAATGATCCAAAACCAGACCGCCAGCCACAGCCAAAGCCACGCCATACGCGCATGCTTATCCGTTGTCTTCCAGATCGGTCGTAGGCAATAGAGCAGGAAGGGCAATAGAGCATACCAACCCAGGCCTCTCAGGATGCCAATTAGTCGCACTGGCCATACCGCCGGGTCGGCAATGGCAGCCGGTAGGACCGGTTGCGCGATCCCATAGGAGACGATGAAAGGCAGGTGTAACGATTCCGGCAAAGCTTTAAATATCGTTTGCAGCCAGCCGGAATTCAGCGTGGTGACATACGCGCCAAAATTCATTGAATACTTCAACCAATTAACCAGATTCGCCAATGGCCCGCCCTGCACCTTGAGAGTGCCTGCCACAATCTGGCTGAACAACAGACCTGCCAGTACGATGACGGCTGCCACACTTGCCACCCACCACCAATGGATACGAACTTCTTTGCGCATCAGCCAGACCCAAACGCCCAGCACAACCAGCGTTGCTAATGCAACACCCGGCGAGAACAGGAACAGCCCAAGCGTGCCTCCTGCCAGCCAGATCCAGGCGGTACGGTGTCGGTTTCCTTGCCATGTTACAGCTGCCCATAAGAGCATCCCAATGAACAACAACAGGAATGGCTCGCGTATCTGGGAGCTTCCCGAAAAAAGTGATTCCGGGTAGAACGCCATGATCCAACCCAGGGCCAGTGCCACACCTTCGCCCCAGGCCTGCCTCGCCCCTTTCCAGGCCACCGCCACACCCAGCGCTCCCATTAAAGCAGAGAGTAAAATGGTCAGCCAAGGGCGGTGTGCATCCGGGCTGAACATGCGATAGATTAGACTGAGTGTGAAGGTCAGCCCGCCATACTGTTCCTCGATGCCATAGGAACGGTCGAATGCCTTCCACAGCGGATCTCCCGAGGTCGCCAGGCTCCAGGCCTGCGTATCGTAAGTGAAGGCGTCCCGGTAAATATACCCTCCATGGTGCACTTCATTGTCATTCCCATAAACTGGCAACACAAGCGAGAAGAAAATTCCCGTCCCTAGGCGGAGAACCATTGCCAATAGCAACATCCATCCCAGCGCATGTGGGGAACCGGCAGAGTGCCAGAGCGCCGACAACGCCAGCAGACCAAGGGCTAGAAGGACGGAGTAAGCCAACCAACCTATCCACCATATCCCCGGGCCGAGAAGGGAGAGTACCAGTCCCAGCACAAGGCTGGAAGGGAGAATCCAGAGCAGATCACGCAGCGATTTCATAAAATCCTTCCAGGACACGTTGTGCGCGGTTCACCCAGGAGTATTGTTCCACGGCAAGCCGGGCGTGTTGACCGAGAGCCTTCCGCCAATTTTTATCATTGAGCAATTCTCCAAGGGTCGATTCCCATGCCCTGGCATCCTCCGTCGGGCAGAAGATCGCCATATTCCCATCCATCACTTCATGCAGCACGGGCAGGTCGCTGGAGAGAATGGCACGTCCGGCTGCCATGTACTCGAACATTTTCATCGGGCTGCAAATCTCGGCCGTGTTCCCGCCACTGGAAGTAGCCACCGTACGCTGGTAGGGCATCAGAAGTACATCTGCGGCTGACTGGTAGAGAGGAATGCGCTCATTCGGTACGAAACCGGTAAAGGTGACGTTCACCATACCTGCGGCGCGCTGCCTCCAGTCTTCCACATCCACCGGGCGGCCACCCACCCAGACGAAACTCGCTTGCGGAAATTTCTTCGCCAACCCCAGGAACAGGTCTGTACCACGGCCCTCATAGAGATGACCGGTGCAGAGCACGGTGGGAGCGGCAGGCAGGCCAAGCCTGCGGCGGGCTGGTTCAGGCTCGGGGAGCGAGGCATATCGCTCTAGGTCCACTCCATCCGGGGCGATGACGGTTTGTCCTTCCGGCAAGCGCAGGAGCCGCCGCAGTGCTCCGGTGATTGGTAGCAGGCGTTTGCGTCCGGGCAAAATCCGGAAGAGCCACAGCCAGAGTGGCCCAACCCGCCCCGCGGGGAAGTCGTGCAGTTCCAGAATGGCTGGAATCCCAACCACCAGGCCAAGGACGGCTGACTGCAGAGGCCAGGCGTAGATCAGATCTACGCCCAGCCGGCGCGCCCGCCAAACAGCCTTCCACGGGAATAGGTGACGGTTGTGTAAAGGCAGCCATAGGATGGGAAAGAGCTTTTCCAGCCCATAATGTTCGAGCAACTGCTGGTTGTCCATATTTGGTGATTGGTTGCCAGGTACGAGCAATGTGACATTATGCCCTAATTGCATAAAGGCTTGGCAGACTTTCATCACCTGGATGCTGTTGGCCGTATCCGAGGGGATTTGCGCCGCTGAGATGCAAACTATTCTCATTTTTCGTCGCGCTCGTTATCCATATCCAGCAAGCCCATGCGCATGGCAGAGAGTTGTTCAGCAATCAGCCCGAAGAAGAAACACAACAGGCCGGTTACAATAGCCAGCATGGCCCCCACGCTGACGCCGCGGGCGCGCAGCATGATGGGAATCCCCCAGGCAAGCCCAAAACCGATGCAAAATATGGAGAGTGGCAGAAAGATGCGCAACGGGTTGAAAAGCATGGCAATATTGATGATTTCCATGACGGTTTGGACGGCAGTAAAGGTATTGATTGTGCTCTTCCCGGCAGTCCTCTGTTTGATGGTGATGGGATGTTCCAACACAACGTGGCGTTTCTTGATAAAGATCAAGGTGATCACATCGCTGAACGCCATCGAGTCCGGGCAGATGGATAAATATCTTTGCACGAGACCGGTATTATAGAGTTTGAAACCGGAGTTCAAATCCGAAATATGGATTGGCATGAGCAGGGCCGCGAATCTTCGAATGAACCATTTCCCAAAATTGCGATAGAGGCCGGAATGACCACTGTTGCCACGCTTACCCACCACCATATCGGCGTCTTTTTCGAGAGCGAACTTGAGCAGAGCGTCAATATCGTGTAATTCATGTTGCCCGTCGGCGTCCATCGTCAAGGTGTAGGGGGTATCCGCTTCGAGAAGTCCCGTTTTCAACGCACCGCCATAGCCACGGTTAAGTTTGTGGTGAAGGATTTGTAGATCAGGAGACTCATCGTATTGTTTCAGGATGGTCGAGGTATCGTCGCTGGAACCGTCATTGACCAGGATCAATTTCCAGTTCCGCTCGCGGCAATATGGGATCAACTCTTCCAGCAGGGTCGACAGAAAAAAAGCCTCGTTATAGATGGGGACAACCACGGAAAGTAAGGCCGGTTCCGGAGCAAAGGGGGATTTTTGATTACGCTCCATATGCATCATCCTGATCAATAGCGAAAGCTGTCTTCGAAAATAGTACCTAAAATAGATGGTTAATGCAATTTTAGCAGGATATACCCATCATTTTGCATCACCACACTGACCGGCAGGTCCGTTAGCATCGCGCGTGTGACCGTGAAATCCACCACCAGGTAGATCGCTCCCAGGTGATCTGCCAGAGGAACCAGCCCTGCCAGGCGTTTCTGGGGATCTGTCATGGCCCGCAAGGTATCCATTTGTTTGGTGGTCGCAAGCCAGGCTGGCAGGGCCGAACGGTTGCTATACCCAAGGATACCACTGTCCCGCAACGTGTATACCAGTGGACGCAAGGCCGCGTAGCGAACACTGAGGGATTGGGACACAAAGGCAGTATCCTCATTGAAGACCAGCACGCCTTCGCCCGGCTGGGTTTGGGTACGCAGGTTAAGGATGAGTTTATTCAACGGACTCGGCGCTGGGCAGATCAAGCGTGCCTTCGTGAAGCAGACAAATGTTTGGAATATGTCGCGTACGGCCGGACGGTTGGTGGCACCCCAGAAGCCAAACAGCAGGATCCCCAGGGCAATTGCCGCCCCGCGGGCTCGCGGATTGTTAAGCCGCGGCGTCCATTCAGCCAGCGGCCAAACCCAAAACAGCAGCAGGAGTGGCACAAAATAACGAATGCAACGTACCAGTTCGGTCTCTAGTGGCAGGATGTGGAAGTGTTGTTCAACCATCTGCTCCGCAAAAGGGATCAGTACACTGGTTATGAAAAGGCCTGCCATCCAGAGCAATACCACCATGACCGGTGTGCGATCGTTTTTCTTCAGCAGCCATGTGGCTGCAAACCCGACTAACGCCACTGGCAGGAGCAGGCTGCGGGTCATATTCCACAGGAAACTCCCCATCGCTGCCGAAGCGTTAAGCAGGTTTACAGGCGAGTAGGCTTGTAAAACGGCCATTACCGTGTTGTAGTCCGCAGCCTGGTCACGCCCGCGATAGGATAGGTATTTCATCGCGAAAGGTATGAGTACCACCAGGAACAAGACGCCCAGCCCCAACATAACCAGGGTTCGGCGTTTCCAGGTCCAGCCTTTGGGTTGTAAAAGCCAGAGGCTGAGCCATACGGCCAGCCCCCAGGCCGGCGCACTGACCGGGTGGACATAAACCAACAACCCGGCGAAGAGCATCAGCCAGGGCCAGCGCCGGGGACGGTCCTTCCAGATCAACGTCAATACCAGCAGGAAGGGTAGCAGCGACTGGAATGTGACGCGTGGCAATGCATCCTGCCAGACTCCCCAGATCTCACCCAGCCCAATATTAATGACCGTCATGGCGGTCAGAAAAGCCAGTAAAAAAGCCCAGAAGCGGTTCTTGAACAGCACCCGCCCCAGGATGTAAAAGCCGAGCAATTGCAGGAAAGTCTGTGGAAGCACCAGCCAGGCGTATGCCAGACCGTAATCACCGGTTAGTCGGTTCAGGGCACGGATCAGGGGAATATGTATGGTGGCGTAAATGCCGATATTGTTTGAGTCACCCAGAGCCGGGTCGGATTGGAACCAGCCGGGGTGGTCCAGTGCAGCCGCGTAACTCGCAACATTGCCTCCGTCGCCAGTAAGCACCACTATCGGGTAGTTCCCTTGCAAACGTCCAAGGAAATAAACCACCGCAAAAGCGAGGAAGGTTAGTACAGCCAGCCAGTCCCAGCGATTGACACCGGGTAGGGAGAATCCTTGCCTCACGGGACTCCGGTCCAGGCGCGATGCCTGAGGTTGAACCTCGGAAGAAGGAAAAGGTGTTAAATCCTCAGCCGGGGATTGAGGTTCAGCCAGCGCCCGGCGACGGACCTCCCACAGACCTCTCAGGGTAATATAACCTATGGAAATGATGAAATAGCCTGAGAGAATGACCGCCATCAACAGGTACCCGTAACGAGGTACCAGTGTGAATATCAATGTCAGCTCGATTGTTCCGACCAGTGTGGAGATCAAAACCGGATAGCCCGCCTTGCCAAGCGAGAGGAATAGCGAGCGATTCCATTGGAAGACGCTGGCAAACCCATAGCCGGCAATCAGAATCAACAATAACGGGTAAACAGGAATTGCCTGCCGCTTGTATAGGGTCGGAATGATCCACCAGCCGGTTAACGCCCAGCCAGTCCAGATTGCCAGAACAACCCCACCGGTGATGGCGGTAAGCCGTTTGAGCAGCCGCAGTGTCGTCCTCCACTCTAACTTGGCGATCGTGCGGGAGATTTCCGCATAAGTTGGGGCGATGAAAGGGTCAAGGATCAGTGTGATTGGGATGATAAAGGTCATGGCGATCTTAAAATAGCCGACCGCGGTCGTGGAGAGCAAATTCGCCATATAGAGCGGGATGTTGTCACGGAAGAACAGGTTCACTGTACCGTTCAGGTTGGTGTTAATTGCGAACGAAACGAGCGAACGTTTCCCCGGTAGAGTACTTAGCGGCACTTTCCACCAGCCTCGTCCCAGCTTGTGATTCAGCTCGCGCGCAGCCACGATCACCTGTGATGCCCCCACATAGGTTTTGCCAAGGACATATGCAAGAAGAACGGCTTCTACCAAGTGAGGTGCCGTTATCAGGCCGCCTCCCCAACGAAAAAGAATGTAGGTTCCGCCAATCACGGAAACGGTGATGATGCTGTTGACCAGATTGACGCGGGCCAGGTGGTCAAACCGGTGGGTGGCTTGCAAGACCCCTGTTGAGGTCTCGTAAACCAGATTACTGAGCAGGATTAACCCGTAGAAAATAAACAAGCGGGCCGTATTGATATCCTTGGCAAATACCCGGGCAGCCCAGGGGGTGAGCAGAAGCAGGATCAGGAAAGCCACAACCGACATGGCCGCTTCCACCAGACCGGCAGCCTTTACCGTCACGGCAGCTTCCTGCTTCTTATCATCCACTAAGGACGAGCCCAGATGCTTGAGTACCACCTCGCTCATGCGGAAGGAGAGAAAACGATTGATGTTGGAAGCAAATGTCTGGATGGTGGCAACCAAACCCCAGCTAGTCACACCGATCAGACGGACAGCGATGACGGTTTGAATAAAACTCAAAATTGAAGAAATAACATTGCTGCTGAAAAGATAACTGCTATTCTTTACCACCCTTCGTAGCAGGTGATCATCCTCCCAAATCGCCTTGAGCTTCTGGAATATGGTCACAATGCCAGCCCCCTGCGAGCCCGGGATCGCCTAACGCTAAACCCCTGCGCGCCTGAAAGAAGGTAATGTGCCATAATCCAAGGTTCATCCGCCAAAAGCGGAATTAGAGTCTGACCACCTTTGGACTGTCCTTGCCCTTTTTCCCGAGGGCATTGCGGCTGTCGAAAATGAATTTCGCCGCTTCAAGGATGGTCTTGTAATCATACGTTGAATGGTTTGTTGTGATAACAACACAATCTGCGAGGCGTACAAATTCCATCAGGTCCGGTACGCTGCGCATCTCGGTACCTTCATGCGTCTTCAAGGTCGGAATGTACGGGTCGTGGTATTCGACCGTTGCGCCCTTCTTTTGCAGTAGACCGATCACATCCAGTGCGGGTGATTCCCGGATATCGTCAATATCAGGTTTATAGGCCACTCCCAGCACAAGGCAGCGCGAACCTTTCAGCACCTGGCCGCGTTCGTTGAGGGCATCCAGAATCCGCGTCACAACAAAGCGCGGCATGTTGGTGTTGATATCGGAAGCCAGTTCGATAAAGCGAGCCGTGTATTGATAGGCTTTCATTTTCCAGGAAAGATAGAGCGGGTCGATCGGGATACAGTGCCCTCCCAGGCCCGGCCCGGGTGTGAACTTCATAAACCCGAACGGTTTGGTGGCAGCCGCATCGATCACTTCCCAGACGTCCACGCCCATACGCTCGCACATGATCGCCAATTCGTTGACCATGCCAATATTGACCATCCGAAAGGTATTCTCCAGCAGTTTTGCCATCTCGGCCGCCTCTGCCGAGGAGACCAAGTGGATATGCTGGAGCGCAGCCCCGTACCAGGCCTCGGCAACTTCGGTGCAGGCTGGCGTGATGCCGCCAACCACTTTGGGTGTATTGAGCGTGGTGAAATCCTCCCGACCGGGATCCACACGCTCCGGAGAAAAGGCTAGGAACCAGTCCTCGCCAACAGTCAGGCCATTGGCTTCCCCCAGCATAGGCAGTAGGATCTCACGCGTTGTGCCCGGGTACGTGCTGGACTCCAACACCACGATCATGCCCTTGTGCATATATTTCGCCAATTGTTCGGTGGCAGAAAGGATGAAAGACATGTCCGGGTCGCCGGTTTTGCGTAGCGGCGTCGGGACGCAGATACTGGCTGCCTCGATATTTTTCAGAACCGAAAAATCGGTTGTAGCTTTCAGCTTCCCATTTTCGACCAACCGTGGGAGACGTTCCGTGGAAATATCCGGGATGTAGCTGACACCATTGTTTATGGAATCGGATTTTCGCGCATCCGGGTCAATCCCGGTAACCGTAAACCCCGCTTCGGCAAATACCACCGCCAAGGGCAGGCCCACGTAGCCCAATCCCAGTATGGCGATCCGGGCAGTTTTCTCTTTCATTTGCTTAACTAGGTTATCTTTGCTGTTCATTTTTCCTCAATAGAAGTCAATAAGCTCCAGCCCTCCTGACGGAAGAGCTGATTAATGCAATTCCTTTTCAAATGAAACCTAAAACAGGCTCAGTTGCTTCGGGTCTTCCTTTGGCTCTTCAACAACGTGCGCCGGGGCAGAATGCTTCAGGGCAGCATGCGCCTGTTCGAGCATTTTCGGTAACTGGGCGAAATCCTTCAGGATGGCCGGTTTCAGAGCAGCCTGGTGCAGTGCCGCCGCAGGGTGGAACATAGCAATCACAAAGCGGTCTCCCACTCGTCGCATTTGTCCATGGACGGAACTGATCTTGGCTCCGGGCATAAACTTGCCCATCGAATAACGCCCGAGCGTGATGATTATTTTCGGATTTATGGCGGCGATCTGCCGCTCCAGATATTCATTGCACGCTGTCAATTCCTCCGACAGCGGGTCACGGTTGCCGGGTGGACGGCATTTTACCACGTTGCCAATCCACACCTCGGTACGTTTTAGTCCGGCCTGGGCCAGTAATTCGTCCAGAAACTGCCCCGCTGCGCCGACAAAAGGTCGTCCTTGCTCATTTTCATAAAAACCCGGCCCCTCACCGATGAACATGATTTCCGCATTCGCCGGTCCCTCACCAGGAACAGCCTTCTTTCGAGAGTGATAAAGCGTACAGTTTTGGCATACGGATACTTCTTTCGCGACCTGGGCAAGGACTTCCTCGGCGCTCATGCAGCCTCCAGATATTCGAATTTCTCCAAGTTCATCAGCAAGGCATCTTCGTTATTGTCTTTGTAATATCCTCGACGGACTCCCGTGACTTCAAAGCCATATTTTTTATACATGATCTGCGCAGCGAGATTCCCAGCGCGCACTTCCAGAAAAGCTCGGCGCGCTCCTTCAACCTGTATCTCCCTCAGCGCGTGTAACAAAATCTGCTTCCCAATGCCTTGCCGGCGGAAATTCGGATGGACGGCAATGGTAGCGATATGGGCTTCATCAATGATAAACCACAGCACCAGCATGGCGATAATTTTCCCGTCCACTTCGGCTATCCAGCCGCGCGTAATTGGGTTCTCGGTCAATTCGAAACGGAAAGAGCGCTCCGGCCAGGGCAAACTGAATGAGAGCAGATCAATCTCGTGGACAGCCGGAATGTCCTCGAGTGTCATCCGGCGGATCAATGAGGTCACGCAGGGAGGCCTCCAGCCACATGCAAATAAATTGGCGCAAGCGCCGCCGCCGAATCGGTTTTGCCGGACTGCCATTTTTGCCAGGCCAACTCTGCCAGGATACCCGGCCTGCGTACGCACTGTGCCGGGGAGGCGAGAGTGACATTTTTGTATTTACGCGCCAACCGCTGCTGTTCATCGGCAGACATTTCACCGCAAACAATGACCGGCTTATGGATTTTTTCAGCCAATTCATCGGCAGTCGTCACCGTGGCCGGACCATCCGCCTGCCACCCACTTTCTCCAGCGGAATACCAGCCGAGTGCCAAACGGCCCCGCCCGGCCTGGACCAAGGCCGCCAATCTCCTACGGTGCCCTACCTGCGCTGGTGCCGCCCCGTCCTGTCCTGCTTGGGCCTGTGCCACAAGTGCAGGCGGACGGGAGAGGGCAGGCACAGCTGAGCCGGTCGAAAGGTCAGAGAGCGGCATTGCCGCGGCGACGATATCCAGCGTGGAAATACCGATAACCGGGATATGACGCGCCAGCACGAGACCTTTTACGAACGCCAATCCCACGCGCAAACTGGTAAACGATCCGGGGCCAAGCGCCACACCTATTGCTTTGACGGCTTGAATTTTAATATCCACAAGCCTGAGAAGGTCGGCAAGCGCCGGGGCCAGTTCCTGGGTATGATGGAGGCCGCTGTGCCAGACAAATTCGCCTGGCACGCTCGTCCCGTCATAGAGTGCCAGTCCAATCCGTGCAGTGGAGGTATCAATTGCCAGCAGCATTAGTCCCCTCCGTAAACCGTCATGCGGAGCTGGTCGAGCAGGTTTTCGTATCGATTACCC
Source organism: uncultured Chloroflexia bacterium (assembly GCA_963827305.1). Taxonomy (GTDB): domain Bacteria; phylum Chloroflexota; class Anaerolineae; order Anaerolineales; family Villigracilaceae; genus UBA877. Next base: position 78,493 of record CAWHAM010000006.1, on the reverse strand, counting down.
CACGCCGCAAACCGCATGGCGCGATGTTCTTCAGATTCATATTCCAGCCAGGCCCACAACCGATCGGCGGGCAGGATGGGTTCAATCCGCTCCGGCCATTCTATTACCAATGGTCCCTGGGAGAGGTAAGTATCCATGTCCAATTCTTCGGCCTCGCCAATTGAATCGACGCGGTAGGCATCAAGATGAAAAAGTTGACTGAGATCTGGCCGGCGGTAGGCGTTAACCAGCACGAAGGTCGGGCTGGAAACATCATCCAGCGCTCCCCAGCCTTGGGCCACACCTTGCACAAGCGTGGTTTTGCCAGCCCCGAGCTCGCCCTGCAGGCAGACCAGATCCCCGGACAGGAGCAATGCACCCAGGCGCATCCCCAGGCGGCGGGTTTGTTCCGGGGAGTGGCTGAAGAATTCAAATGTGTGCGCGTCCAGGATGGGCATGACGAGAGGATTATACTACAGGGCCTTTGGAGAGGCTTTATCTAGGAGGAGTACTAGTATTCGCCGTATAGTCCAACCTGTTTTCCCAGAATAAGCGCAATCTGGTGTGCTGCGTCAGGGCGGGCTGCCCGGCGGCTATTTTTCACTACCTTCCTCCGCTCATCCGGTCGACAAATCCAGCGCGTCAAAGCACGCACCACTGCCAGTGGCTCCGGAGCCCAGACACCCACCCCTTCTGATAGGACATAGTCCACATTACCATCCTCTTGTCCAGGCAATTTGGCATACAGGATAATCGGGAGTTCGGCATTGAGCGCCTCGGCAATCGTCCCCGGCCCGGCTTTGGTGACAATGAAATCCGCAGCACGCAAGAAATCAGGCATATTTCGGGTAAAGCCATATATAAAGACCGGATTCTCCCAGACCTGTTCTTTCAGTTCCTCTTCGAGTTTACTGTTCCTTCCGGCCACGATGACCATGCAAACATTCAGCCCCGAATCATCAATGGCACGCGCCGTCTCGGCCAATGGCCCCATTCCTTCACCGCCTCCAACCAGCAGGATAACCTTCTTGGCTTGAGGCCAGCCTAGACGTTTACGTAAGAAGGCTTTGTCGCCTACCGGAGCGCTGCACAATTGTGAGACCGGCTGTCCGACTACGCGGACTTTATCGGGCGACATTTTGTACTGAATGGCATTCTGGCGGGCCATTTCGGTCGGGACCAGGATCAGGTCGGCGCGTTGGTCGAACCAGAGGGCATGCGTGGAGACCATGTCCGTTACCACGGTGACAAACGGCGGACGGACCTTCCCGAGCGCCTTTAATGCAAAGGAGTTCGCCAGCGGGTGGACACTGACCAGCATTTCGCTATGATGCTCGCGTACCAAACGGCGGGCGGCACGCCGGACATAAGGCCAGAAGGTCGAAGTCACGATGCGCGCCTGCGGCCGGCCGTCGCTGATGTCAAACATGACACCCCACAGTTCCGGTACGCGCACCATGTCCGGGTATACATCAGGTAAATGGTTGAAAGGCGGCGGGGCATAATCCTTCAGGAAATCCACCATTTGCGTCACCACGGCCTCTCCGAACTCACCATGAATAGCCTCGATGATCGCCTCACTGGCAGCGCGGTGTCCACCGCCTGTATCTGAAAACAGGAGAGTAATATGGGGTTTGTCAGTCGGTAGATTGGCCATGCGAGTCCTCCGGTAAAACGGCCTTTATTCTTCGGACCAGCTCACGGCGTGTCAACATCACCCGGCGTCCGCAGCCTTTGCATTCCAAGCCAATATCCGCGCCAAGGCGAACGACCGTCCATTCGTAGGAACCACACGGATGTGGTTTACGCAGTCGCAGATGAGCGTTCAACTGCAAATCGGGAAGCATATATAATATAAAGAAGTATGTAGGATAAAAAACCTGCTGGAAAATTATACCGTAAGAGACTTGCTGCTCAAAATGTGTGATAAACTATCGCCGAAACCTGTTCAGGAGAAAGCCTATGTCTGCTCATGAATTTTATGATATTGAAATTGCCGGTCTCAAACGCAGTCTGCGACTATTTGAGATCAAGCCTGGCCTGAAAATTGCCATCCTGAACATACTGGGCGACACTGATCTGGTACAAGCCTGTGCCAAAACCTTGAATAAGAAACTCAAGGATTTGAAGTTCGACATTATTGTGACAGCAGAAGCCAAGTCCATCCCGCTAGCCTATGCCCTCTCGGTTGAGTTAAAAAAACCCTATGTCATCCTGCGCAAATCCTACAAGCCCTACATGGGCGCAGCGCTGATTGCCGAGACGCTCTCCATTACCACGGGCGAGCCGCAGACCTTGATCATGGATGAGAAAGACCAGGCAGACGTGAAAGGCAAACGCGCTGTCATTGTGGACGACGTGATCAGCACTGGCTCGACCCTGCAGGGGATGCGCATGATCATGGAAAAAGCCGGGGCGGAAATCGTTGGCGAGGCCGCTATCCTGACAGAAGGCGAACGGGCCAAATGGGAGAAGATCATCTCCCTCGGACATCTGCCGCTGTTTACCGATTAATTATATTATCTTTAATGAACTGGTAACGGTGGGTATGCGGGCGGCGCAACCGCTTGCATACCCGCATCCTATCCTACTTATTGAAGGATGAAATTAATTTATGTTTTTTCGGACGGGGAAGAGCCTTGATGGCTCTTTCTCGTTTTAAAGCCGTTTTTTTGTCTGGCAACTCTTCCATGTACACTAACTGGACCGGACGCCGGCTGCGTGTATAGCGCCCGCCCGTCCCGCGGTTATGCTGAATGAGCCGTCGCTCCGGGTCCGTACTCCAGCCAGTGTAATAGCTGCCATCGGAACATTCCAGGATATAGCAGAAGAAGGCCATGGGCTTTGGGATGAAGGATTAGGCGAGAAGAATGGTCTCCGTGTTAATCTTCGTCGGTCTTTTTCTTGTGCAAGCCGAGCAGCTTCCCCAGGCCTAGCTGCTGCATCCAAAGGTCACTGAAGGTGGGGATTTCCTGCTCAATAAATTCAATGGACTGCCAGTTGCCATCCGCGCGCGCTTGCCGCCATTGGGCGCGTCCTTTCAGGATTCGATCGAGACGGCCGCGGAGACTCTTTTTCTTCTCCCCGTCGATCTCGTCGCGCAGCGATTTAAGCGTGGAAATGTATTCGTTCATCACGCGCACGATATTTACACGATTCTGGTGCGCAGCCTCGGCCAAAGCAACCGACTCTTCCAAATCGAGCGGCCGCATGGCAGACACAAACTGCCGCCCGGCCAGTTTACGGATATCAGCCCAACCGGGTTGACCAATGATTGTCTCCGTCAGTGCAGCCGCAGCCAGCGCCGGCAGCGTGTGAACGGTTGCCATGATGCCATCCACCTCGGCCAGGTCGGCAAAATAGGCACGCGCACCCAGCATGGTGACAAAACTGGCAGCCAATTGGTAGGCCTCAGCGGCAGTCCCGTGTGGGGCCGTGACAGCCACCAGCCCGTTTTGAAAAAGGTCGGCCCGTGCAGCTTCAATCCCGGTGCCGGTTCCATCGAGAACAAGCGGATTAAGCGCCGGAGTCAAGCCGATATAGTGGCGTCCAGGTGGCAGAAGCTCCTTAACCCAGGCTGACACTGCCTGTTTGGCCGGGGCAGTGTCAATCACCAATCCTTGCTCGGGCACGTCTTGTACGATGGTTTCCAGGGTCTCGTAAACCTGGTCAAGAGGCAGGGCCAGAACCACCACATCTGCCCCTTTGACGGAGGCGGACAGGCTATGACCCACATTCTCCACTACTCCCATTTTCTGGGCCTTGCGGGTAACTTCGCGCGAATTATCGTATCCGAGAGTTGTAACCTGATCCTTATGGTTAGCCAGCGCCAGCCCAATCGAGGCGCCGATTTGTCCTAGTCCGATAATGGTAATTCTGACGGTCATGGTTTCCTCATTTCAGTTCTCATTATCTGCTGCTTGCAGGGCTGTCAGCAAACTCTCGGTGCGCGACGCCAGATCCGACGATTGCAGGTCATGGTGATGGCGGATAAGTTCCACAGTCAGGGAGGTGGCGCCTGCCCGGGATGCCAGATCGGCGCCCCACCCCGCATGCTGCTCTGCCACGACAAATGGCCGCCACAGACCGTGAGGTGTCCCTTCAGTCCAGAGCTGCGCTGTGCCTCGGAAGAGGCGTTTTCCCAACACGACCTTTACGCGGTCGAAGATGGTCAAGGGATACAGGATTTTACCCACGTCATGAAGCAAGGCAGCCGCCAGCAGGTCCGGATTGGTCCACCCGGAAGCTTCCAGGTGTTTGAATATCTGATAAGCATGGACTTGCTCGGAAGGCTGCATCCGACGAAACAGAATGAGCTGGGCAGGTGTGAGATTGCGCAGCAGGCTCTCGTTTGGAATGGGCTTGCGGGGGACGAGCAGGGTATTCCAGAATTGACGGGAGCGGTAGACAAGGCGGGATATCATCACGGCACAACTTCGGCAGATGTCGCCAAAAGAATGATTATAACATTGTGATAGAATCGTGAGAGCCGGGGACGCCGACCCCGGCTCTCTTGAAAGGAGGAGAAGAGAAATCGCCTTACAAATGTAATATTACCATCCCGGTCTAAATTGTGCTTGACGGCTTCCCTACGCTTACCCTACGCTTGTCTGACAATTCTGTAAGCATTTTTTAAGGAAAATCAGGCATTTTTTCAATAAATGTGGTCAATTGAGAAGATATCAAATCGGCACATTTTGCAATGGTTGATCCAAAGAGGCACCTATGCAAGAGAAATCCGGATTGTATATTGGCGAGACCGGCAAGACACCCATCGGCAAACTCTGGCTGGCAGTATCGGACCTCGGGCTGGTGGCGATCGAGAGCGGCTTGAACCAGGCTGAATTCGAAGCCTATCTGGTCAAACGTTTTAAACGGACCATTGAGGTTGCCCCGGAGCGCATCCGCGCAGTCGCCGGGCAGTTGAAGAAATATCTCTACGGCCAGCAGCAGGCCTTCACCCTGGATATTGACTGGACGGTGCTGCGGCCGTTCCAGGAATCGGTTCTAAAAGCCACGTACGCGATCCCCTATGGTGAGACAAGGACATACAAAGATATCGCCGAACGCATTGACAGGCCGCATGCCGCGCGTGCCGTGGGGCGCGCCGAGGCCACCAACCCGATGCCATTGGTGCTGCCCTGCCACCGTGTCATCGGCAGGGACGGGAAGCTGCACGGATATGGGTTGGGAGAGGGGGTCAAGACGAAGGAGTGGCTGTTGAAAATGGAAGGAGCAGTTCTGACGTGAATGCTACCCTGCGACGGGTCGAACCCATTGCAGGGTTGTTTTTCATGATAGACTCACTTCATGCAATTATTCCTTCGCACTCCGCTTTCCCTCGGTCTCGTTCCCGTTCGCCTGCCTCCACAATTTGGGGATTGGGTATTGGGGGCCGTGTCCTTCGTGGATAACCCATGACTGACTTCCACTCCGGCTTCATCGCCATACTCGGCAAGCCCAACGTTGGCAAATCCACGCTGGTTAATGCCTTGCTCGGGCAGAAGGTTGCCGCAGTCTCGCCCCGCCCGCAGACCACGCGCCGCCGCCAGCTTGGCATCCTGACCCTGCCGGATGCCCAACTCGTCTTCGTCGACACGCCGGGTGTCCACACGCCCAAACACAAACTCGGCCAATTCTTCAATCAGGAAGCTGAAGAGGCTCTCGATGGCGTGGATGTGGTCCTTTTCCTGGTGGATGCCAGCACGGAACCGGACGAGGAAGATCAGCGGGCTGCCAGCCTGCTGTGGGGCCTGCGCCGCAGGCCGGACCTGATCTTGGGTCTCAACAAAATTGACAAGGTCCCGGCTCCGGCATTGGTGCTGGTTCAGGCCGCCTATCAGGTCCTGATCCCTGACACCCCGGCACTGGCTTTTTCGGCCACCAACCGCCGGGGTCTGAAAGAACTGCTGGAAGCCTTGATCGCCCGCCTGCCGGTCCGGCCGGCTGAGTACCCCGAAGAACAGATCACCGATTTATACGAACGGGAAATTGCAGCCGAATTGATCCGCGAGGCCGCTCTGGTCTTCCTGCGGGACGAAGTCCCGCATGCCCTGGCCGTCCGCTTGGACGAGTTCAGCGAACGTGAAAACGGCAACGCCTACATCGCTGCCACCCTGTTGGTGGAGCATGATTCACAAAAGGGTATCGTCATCGGCGAAAAAGCCGCCATGCTGAAAAAGATCGGTTCGGCGGCCCGCATGGAAATCGAGGCCATGAGCGGGCGGAAAGTCTTTCTCGAGTTACGCGTCAAGGTGGACAAGGACTGGCGCGACGATGAAAACGCCCTGCGTCGTCTTGGATATAAGATCAAGGGTAGAAAATGATCCCCGCTTTCATCCTGCTATTCCTGATCGCCGCAACGGATTGGCTGGCTGTCGCCAAAAGATGGAAAACGGTCGAGTATGTTGCCAAGCCGGCTACCATGCTGGTCATTCTCGGATTTCTGGCACGTTTTGGTGGGTTCGGATCGGTGCCGTTGATTTGCTTCGGTCTGGGAATCCTCTTCTCGCTGGTCGGTGATATATTTCTCATGCTCTCTTTCTATCGGTTCTCCAACAGCTGGTTCCTCCCGGGGCTGATTGCCTTTTTGCTGGCGCACTTCGTCTACATTATCGGTCTGAATACACCCTTACCAAGCGTCTCTCCCATCTGGTCATTGGGACTGGCCGTCATCCTGGCACTGACCGCCGCGCGCATCCTGCGGCGTATCATTGCCGGGGTGCGTCAAAAAGGCCTGCCGCGGCTGGTGCTTCCGATTGGCTTGTATGGGACGGTCATCACCCTGATGCTGCTCTCGGCCCTGCTGACGATCTACGCTCCCCATTGGAAAATTTCCGCATCGGGGCTGGTTGCCATCGGAGCGCTTCTTTTTTATTTTTCCGACATCCTGCTGGCTTGGAACAAGTTCGTGAATCCGATCAAGAACGGCCGACTGGCGAACATGATCCTCTATCACCTTGGTCAGTTCGCATTAGTAACGGGAATTATTCTCCAGTTTGGAAAACGCTGAAGAGTTTGCTGAATTCAAAAGCCTGAAGGGGGACCTCAAGCTGTATAAATTATTCCGATACATTCAGCCTTAGTTACTTCATACCCCTGACTTTTTGAACGACTGGAACCCTTCCCCCAGCGCCTCGTGCGCCTGTCCTATCACCATAAATGCCTTCGGGTCCATATCGTGGACAATTGTCTTCAATTGTTGGACCTCGGACCTGGTCACCACGCAATAGAGCACAGGCCGCGCCTTGCCCGTATAAGCGCCTGTCCCGTTCAGGATGGTGACCCCACGCTCCATCTCCGAAAGGATGCGCCCCGCCACCACTTCCGCCTGCCCGGTGACGATCAACGCCGAACGCACAGTGCCGGAACCCTCCAGTGTACTGTCCACCACCAAGCCGCTGACGTACAGAACAATGATTGCATACAAGGCCTGTTTCCAGCCAAAAACGAATCCTGCCGCCAGAATAACGATTGTGTCGGTCATTAAATAACTCTGGGTCATTGGGATGCCACGCCAGCGGTTCAGGATCCGTGCCAGGATATCGGAGCCTCCGCTGGTCCCCTGTGCCCGGTAGACCAGCCCGTAACCAATGCCACAGGCCACCGCTCCGTAGAGCGAGTTCAGTACCAGGTCGTCGGTGATGCCGTTTTTTGGAAAGAAAGGCAGGAGCAGAAGTAGGTCCGTGAACAGGGAGTAGGCCGCCACCGCCAGGATCGTCCGCATCACGAAACGTCGCCCCCCTAGCAAACGCCAGCCAAGCAGGAACAGCGGCAGGTTGCCGATAAACACCATCAGCCCGATCGGCCAGCCACCCGACGTGGGGGTTCTTGTTACGAAATTGATCAATTGCGCAATCCCGCTCACCCCGCCACTGGCAAGCTTTGCCGGGACGAGGAACAGGCGCAGTCCCACCGCCTGGAGCAGCGCCCCAGCCAGCACTAGGGCGTAGTCACGCGCACTCAGCCACGAGAAATGGATTTTGTTATTCATGCTTGCACCTTTCCTAGCCCAACGGACACCCAGAAAAAATCTTGCTTGCCCACACCTGCCCAAGTTCGCCTGCCCCCGTATTTTGGGGGTTTAGGTTCCTTCGGGGGTTGGGTTTATGTACCTAATTTCACACCTGCCAGTTCTTCGATTATTCCAACCACAGCCGAATTATCCAGCTCGCCCATGCCGTTCTGGAGCATGGCATTGTAAAGTTGCGCATCCACAGCCGCGGACGGCAGCGGAATGCCATATTCACGCGCAGTCTCCAGGATAATGTTCAGGTCCTTGGCTTGCATGAGCGCCTTGAAACCCGGGCTCCGGTTGCCTGCAAACAGGCGTGCCGGTTTTACGTCCAGCGTCCAGCACTGGGCCGCCCCGCCCTGGATTGCTTCAACCACTTTCCGCGGGTCCACACCGGCTTTCTGCGAAAAGATCAGCAGTTCCCCCATCGCCACCATCTGCGCCGCCACCATGATCTGGTTGGCGGCCTTGGCCACCTGCCCGGCTCCAGCATCGCCAACATGTGTGACTGTCTTGCCCATCGCCTGGAGGACTGGCATGATCTTCTCCAACGCCTCAGCCGGGCCACCAACCATGATGGCCAGTGTCCCATTGCGCGCCCCGATATCCCCGCCCGAGACCGGGGCATCCAGGCTGAGCACGCCCTTCTCGGCCAGCCTGGCAGCCAGGCGTCTTGCGGTAGCCGGTTTGATGGTCGAGCTGTCAACCCAGATGAGGCCGGAGTGTGCGCCTGCGATAAGGCCATTCTCACCCAGGACCACCTTCTCCACGTCCGGCGTATCCGGCAGGTTGGTAAAGACCACATCCACCTGTTCAGCCACTTCGGCGGGCGAGCCGGCTGCTTTTGCCCCCTCGCCAACCAATTCGTCCACCGCCGCGCGCGAACGGTTGTGGACGATGAGCGGGAATCCGGCCTTGTGGATATTCCGGGCGATCGACTTACCCATCAGGCCAAGGCCGATATAACCGACGGTCAACATAAGACAGCTCCTCTAAAGAAAAGTGTATGGAAATTATAAACCTCCCCCGTCGCAAAGGCGGGGGAGGTTCGGCCTTCCCTTGGGAATTGCCGTGATATAAAAATAAATGGTTATTTCAGTCCATATACGATGGTCACGGTGGTCGAAATTTGCATCGATCCAGCCTGCACCGGGACGCTGGCGGCTGGAGCCGCTACCTCGGCCTTGGCATACTGGACAGTGATTGGGGCAGTGCTGTCATAGTAAGAGATGGTCTGCACTTGTCCCAACGTGACACTGGTGGCTTTGGTCAGTTCATCAGCCTGTTTCTTGGCATCCGCAACCGCAGCCTGGCGCGCCTGCGAGAGGGCGCCGGTCTTGTCAGCGACGTCGAACTGGATGTTGTTGATATTGTTCGCTCCCGAGCTGACAGTAGAGTCCAGCAGTCCGCCCAACTTGCTCAGGTCGCGTATGGTCACATAAACAGTATTGTCCACCACGTAAATAATGCCCGTTTGCTTTCCGTTCGAATCGAATTGCTGCTGCGGATAGATGCTGAAATTGGTGGTCTGGATATCCTTGTCAGCGACACCGAAGCCCTTGATGGCGGCGATCACCGCCTGGGCCTGGGTGTTGTTCCCGGCAACGGCGTCCTTGGCGCTGGCATTCTCGGTATGCACACCGATGGAGATGTAGGCGATATCGGGCGTCAGGGTCACCTTGCCGGTTCCGGTGACGGTGATTGTCCGCTGGGGCGGTTGAGGTTGGACGGTGACATTCGACGGAACACAGGCGCTCAGTACTGTGCCAACCAATAAGACTGCAATCACGAAAATGATTTTGGTTTTCATGGGTTACTCCTTTCTGGTGATGTTATTGTACACTGTAAGACGACGGAAACAGAGGATTGTTCCCGCCCCCTTCTCGCGATTTACACAAGGTTGGGGTCTGGGTTATTGGCTGGCGGCTTCGCCGCCAGCCAATAACCCAGAAAGTTTTATTCCCCCGCCTTGGTGCGGGGAAAGGAGGTGGGGATTCAAAAACTTTCAGACTTTGAGAAAGTACTGGCTGCCACCTTCTCTATTCCTGAAGGGTATATTGATGGAGACTCTATATAACCAAAATTGCCCGGCTCTGCCAGGGGCCGGGCAATGGTTCAGGTAGGAACGGATTATTTGATGACGTACGTCACGCTGACCGTCACGGAGATCTGCGTCTGCCCGGGCTGGATCGGTACGGAGACATTCGGAGCCGAAGCACCGCCGCCGGCCATCCCATAATAGGGCATGGGGGAATTGTCAGAGTAGGTGATGTTCTGGATCTCGCCCAGGTTCAAACCGGCCGTCTTGGCCAGCTCGGCTGCCAGGTTGCTGGCATTTGTCATCGCCTTTTGGCGGGCCTGGACCATGGCCGCGGTCTTGTCGGCCACGTCGAAGGTAATACTGTTGATGTTGTTGGCGCCTGCGCCGACCGCCGTGTTAAGCAGGCTGCCCAGCTTGGTCAGGTCGCGGATGGTTACGTAGACCGTGTTGTCAACAGAATAATTCGTGCCGTTTGGGATCACCTGGCCAGTCATTTTATCGATGCCGCCATTGGCGTTGGTATAGACGCTGAAATTACTGGTCTGGATATCCTTTCCGGCCACCCCGGCCTTTTTAAGGGCATCCACCAGTGCCTGGGTCTGGGTGTTGTTCTTGCTGACGGCGTTCGCCAGATCCACGTCATCGGTATGCACGCCGATGTATATAGTAGCGATGTCGGGTGTTAAATAGACCGTACCGTTGCCGCTGACGTTCAGCGTCCGGGCTTGTGCCGGGGCAGTCCCACAGGCGCTCAATACCAGGGCAAAAACTAAAACAGGGACGAGCAGGTTTCGTTTGGTGTGCATAATATCTCCTTTGCTTATGGAAAGTGGTATAACATTACCGGAGACGCCTTGCAATAGGTAAATGTTCCCAAGGTTTTCATAGCATGGGGGTTTGGGGTGCTGCATGGTGTTCATCATTTTTGAAGGCCGTGAGAGTGTTCCCTGTCGGACTTGTCTTTTGTCGGCTTTGCCTGTAAAATTGAGACAAATGTTCTACGAAAGGTCGCACGAGCGGGGAAGGTTCCGCGCAGCCGAAGGGATTTATTGATGGCGTTGAACTTTCAGCAAGTCTTCGATAAAATTCGCGCGATCGGGAGCGGTGCACGTGCTCGCCAGGAAAATCTGGAGAAGTTGCGCCTGCATGCCCGATCTTTGCTGGATGCATGGGCGGATAAGGCCGCAGAACTGCGCGACAAGCTGGAACGTGCCCGCCAGGCTGACCCGTCTCTGCGTTGCGCTATTCCCTTGGACGACCGTCTGGATGCGACTTTCCCGGAACCTTCCAGCCAAGCATCCGCCACGCTGCTCGCCGCAGACGGGTCACAGATCCTGCCCGACCGTCACGCCGCGTTGTTGTATTCGCTGGTCAATGTAGGCGCCATTGCCATGTTGTCAGGTTCCGCTGAAGCGCCCGAGGTTTTCACCGACAGCCATTTGCTTTTCGGAGATGAACTCTTCACCGAGACCGGCATGCTGACAGAAGAAGCCATCGAACAGAGCCGTGACATCGCTGAGCGTCGCAAACTGCTCGAGCTGGCTCCGGGCTATCCTGGTCCGGTCATTGCCCTCACCGATGGTCCGGTGGAGTTGTGGGGGGCAAAAGGTGCTGAAGCGGAGGATTACCGCAGGAATCTGGAACTCCATAAATCCATCCTGTCCCAGTTGCAGGCCAAAGGTGTGACTGTTGCCGGGTATGTTGATAAACCCGCTGCAGACTTGATCATCCGTCTGCTCGAGATCGCCCAGTTGTCCACCAACGAAGAATATAAAAATATCCGCAAACAGCACAACCTGCGTGGCGTGACCGACCGCTGGCTGTACAACTTCCTGCCCGGAGGGCATCGTACGGCAGTATTTGGCTTGCAGTCCGGTTCGCGCCTCCATTATACCGGTGACCTGGCGCTGCATTTCTTCTACCTGAATGTCGGTGAGACGGAACATCCGTGGCTGGTGCGGGTCGAAATTCCCGGCTGGGTGACCGGTGATTCCGGCAAACTCGACCTGCTCCACTCGGCCCTGCTCGAGCAATGTAAAATCATGGGAGCGAAACCCTACCCATACATCCTGCATCGCGCCCACGAGATTGCCGTGGTCAAGTTTGAAGAAAAACAGCAGGTTGAGCAGATGTTGGAATTGGAATTGCGCAAAGCCGGCGGCGAGATCGACGAGAAATCCGCCAAGCAGTCCGCCAAGGATTTGCCGGGGAAGGGCAGGCATAAATGACAGGAGCTCACGCCGAAGTCAGGTTTGTCACCCTGACCGAAGAAAACCTGGACAAGGTTCAATTGCTTTGTGGCCACTCACCCGCGTTCCGTCGCGGCTACGACGCCAAGGCTGCCTGGCTGCAGGGACGTCTAAAAGAGGGAATTCGTTATACACTGCTGCAGGTCAATGGCCATAACGCCGGGATGCTTGAAACCGTCCCCGGCGAATATGCCTGGCGTGGCGTCGAGGCACAAGGCTATTTGTTTATTCATTGTTTCTGGGTGGTGGGCCGGAACCGCAAGCATGGCTACGGGCGGCAGCTGCTGCAGGCCTGCCTGGAGGTGGCCCGGGAAATGGTTGGTGTGGCGGTTGTGACCAGCAAAACGCATTGGCTGCCCACCCGGAAGATATTCATGAAAAACGGTTTCGAAGTGGCTGACGAGTTGCCGCCCTTCGAGTTGCTCGTCAAACGCTTTAAGCCGGAAGCGCCCCTGCCGCGCTTCAAGCGGATGGTACAAACGCCGCTTCCCGGTCTGACCCTCTACCACAGTGATCAATGCCCGTATATGCAGAACCTGCCGGCTATCGTGCAGCAGGTTGGCGGGCAATTGGGCGTACCGGTCAACCTAATCCAAGTGGAAAGTGCCAGACAGGCTCAGAATTCCCCCTGTCCATACGGCGTGCTGGGTATATATTATGATGGCGAATTGATCGAGTATCGTCCTGCCGGGACGAAGAAATTGCTCGAAATCCTCGAACCAAAGCTGGCCGGTCGTTCCAGCTGATGCGGAGGGCTTATGCAATCCATTCAAATTGGCCACTTGCTCCACGCTGGTACATCTCAATTTGTTGTCGGTTGTTCCGTCACACAATTGGAAGCCCCGGTCTTCGGTGCGCTCGTGCGTGCTCCTATCGAAAAGGAGTATGGCGTCTACGGCCTGATCCATGATATTCATATCGACGACGACGGCTTGGTGCGCCAACTGGTCACAGCCGGGAACGTCAGCCCGGAGGTGATGCACGATAACCGGGAACGCCGTATAGTTCCGGTCGAGATGTCCGTGCTGGCAGTCGGGTATGAAAAAGGCGGGAAGATTTTTCACCTGCTGCCGCCCCGTCCGCCCCTTAGCCTGGACGTGATCTACCTGTGTTCGGCCGCCGAGCTTGCGAAGTTCACCAGCGCGGGCCGTTTCGGCTATTTTCGCCATATTCTGCAGGCCAAGGACATTCCCATCGGCGAACTGCTGGCGGCGCATATCCTGGAGGTCAAGCATAAAACGGATAATGCCGCATGGCAGGAGCAGGCCACCCGGGAATTGATCACCCTGCTGCGGGATGATTATCCTACATTGATGTCCGTTCTGGGTGCATTGGGTGAAGTAATTTAACCACAACGGACACACGTGTGCCTGCTGCACAGTGCAGGCAAAGGACACGACGTAATGACAAGGACACTAAAAAGCTTTCCTTTTCAACCTGTTCCAGCCGATGTTGAACTTGTCGGTAAGAAAGTGTTGGATGGGGCATTCAAAGTCCATACAGTTTTAGGTCCCGGGTTATTGGAATCGGTTTATGAGGCTTGCCTTGCATATGAGATCCGTAAAAGCGGATTAAAAGTTGAAACTCAAGTGGCTCTCCCGGTTATTTACGAAGGCGTCCACGTAGATGCCGGTTTGAGAATGGATATGCTGATAGAAAAGTGTGTGATCGTTGAACTTAAATCGGTCGAGACAATGATTCCAGTCTACGAGGCGCAACTTCTCACGTATCTGAAGCTTACCAACATTCGTCTTGGTTATCTTATTAACTTCAACGTTCCTCATCTCCGGGACGGCTTTAAAAGAATGGCTTCTTAAACCGTAGTGTCCGTCGTGTCCTTTGTGGTGAAAAATGTCTCCGAAACGCAAAACAACCAAAACAAGTGCCTTTGGTTCGCCCGGACGGGCTGGCCACGACTCGTCGTCTTTCTACGCCGGGAAACTGTACGACGGCCAACGGCAGGGACAGGCGGTTGATTATATTGAAAATCCCGTGCCCGATGGATCGCTCGACCGCATCTTCTGCCATTCCGCCGAAACCATGACCGAACTGCCGGACTGCTCGGTGCATCTGATGGTCACCTCGCCCCCCTACAACGTCGGCAAGGAATATGATCAAGACCTGTCACTGGAGGATTATCTGGCCTTCCTCCAGCGTGTCTGGCAGGAAACCTGGCGCGTGCTTGTCCCGGGCGGACGGATGTGCATCAATGTGGCCAACCTGGGGCGCAAGCCCTATATCCCGTTGCATGCTTTCATCGCCGAACAGGTCATCCGTCTCGGCTTCCTGATGCGCGGCGAGATTATCTGGAACAAGGCCGCCAGCGCCAGCTCCTCTACTGCCTGGGGGAGCTGGAAATCGGCCAGCAACCCCACCCTGCGGGATGTGCACGAATACATCCTGGTTTTTTGCAAGGAGACCTTCAAACGCCAGAACCCGTCCAAACGCCTCAGCACCATCACGCGCGATGAATTCCTGGAATACAACAAATCTGTCTGGAATTTCCCAGCCGAATCGGCCCGCAAGATCGGACATCCTGCCCCCTTCCCGCTTGAGTTGCCGCGCCGCTTGATCCAGCTTTACACATTCGAGAACGAAATTGTTTTGGACCCTTTTATGGGTTCCGGTCAAACCGCCATCGCTGCCCTGAAATCTAGGCGGCATTATGTCGGTTACGAAATTGACCAGAAATACATCGATCTAGCGACCCGGCGAATTCAGGAGAATCTGCATGCCTCTCGCAACGAATAACCACCAATTTCTCGAAAAGCAATACAAGGATTCTTCGAATCTGGACGCCCGCTTCCGGTTGCACCAGCTTTTCAGCGTGAATAAATATGGCTGGCATCCCTGGGTCTTCGACCATTTTAACCTGCCGCCTCGCTGCCGGATATTGGAACTGGGCTGTGGGCCGGGTTACCTGTGGCTGGAGAACTTC
This sequence comes from uncultured Chloroflexia bacterium, assembly GCA_963827305.1. GTDB lineage: Bacteria > Chloroflexota > Anaerolineae > Anaerolineales > Villigracilaceae > UBA877. Next base: position 63,272 of record CAWHAM010000006.1, on the reverse strand, counting down.
GGTCACATTCCAACCGGTTGGGAGATCGTCCTATCGGATTTTTCCGCCGGGATGCTGGAAGAGACCAGGCGGAATCTTGACAATCAGCCTTCATTCCAGTTCAAAGTCATGGATGCCCAATCCATTCCCTTCGAGAGCGGTTACTTCGATGCCGTCATCGCCAACCACATGCTCTATCACGTACCCGACCGGCCGGCTGCACTTGCGGAGATTCGGCGCGTTCTGAAACGCGCCGGCCATTTCTATTCTTCGACGGTTGGAGATCGACACTTGGTCGAGATAAGGGACCTGCTTGGGAGATTCGATCCTGCGCTTACTTCTTGGGGCAGGGTGTCCGATCCATTCACACTTGAGAATGGCATGGCACAGCTTTCGCAATACTTCACCAGGATCAATTTGTATCTTTACGAAGATGCCCTGGAAGTGACCGAAGTCGATCCCCTGGTGGATTACATTCTATCTGGCTGGGCTCAGCCTATCCTTGCGGGAAGACAGGCTGCGTTCAGAGAGTTCGTTGCCTGCGAATTGGAATCTCGCAATGGCGTATTTCATATCACCAAAGATTCTGGCCTGTTCGTGTCAGTTCGGAAAAGAGAGTAGGTTATGAAACCGAATGCATCCGTAAAATGTGTTGATTTCCCCTGCACCGATACCAGCCGCCACAGCCACCTGGTCCCCGGCCTGGAGATTGACCCGGCGCGTGTCTCCATCCTGCTCATCTCCGAGGCCTCACCGGTCAACCCCGCGGATTACTATTACGCCGGAACGGACGCCCTGTTCGCCCGCACCACCCTCCTGGCCTTCCAGGATGCCGGGGCTAAGGTGGCATCCATCGCTGATGTTCTCAAATTGGGCGTCTACCTGACCACGGCGGTCAAGTGCGGCAAGACCGGTTATGCGATTGCCACACAGACCGTCCAGAACTGCTCATACCTGCTCGAAAAAGAGCTGGCCCTGTTCCCCAATGTCAAGGTCTACCTGTTGATGGGCGATGTGGCCATCAAGACCGTTAATATGATCACCAAACGCAATCATGAACCGCGCGTGATTCCTGCAGGTTCCACCTACAAGATCCGCGGCGGCGAGTTCACCTTCCGTGGAGCGCGCGCCCTGCCATCCTACGTCCAGGCCGGTCCAGCCTTCTTTGTGGAAAAGAGCAAGCGCAAGATGATCGCCGAGGATATCAGAAAAGCATTGTTGATTGCTGATTGAAGATTGATGATTGGCTCGCTTACTTTGGAGTCTTCTTATGGATGCTGTAGAATTAAGACGGAGAACAAAGAAATTTGGGTTGGGTGTGATTAAGCTGGTGGAATCTCTGCCATCCACGCAAGCCGGTAAGGTGATCGGAAACCAGTTGCTGCGCTCCGCGCTGTCGGTCGGGGCGAACTATCGCGCTGCTTGCCGTGGTCGCTCGAAAGTCGATTTTATCTCAAAGGTTGGCATCACCATCGAAGAAGCTGACGAGTCCCAGCACTGGCTGGAAATATTGGGAGAGGCCGGTCTTGTTCCCGAGGATAAACTCAAACCTCTGGCAAAAGAAGCCGATGAACTCGTCGCCATCCTGACTGCTTCCTCCAAAACTGCCCGCGAAAACCTCAAACATAACACCCAAGCCTATTAGCCAAATTTACTGAGATCAGGAATCCAATCCACAATCCTCAATCACCTATTTTCAATCAGAGACAATGAGGCCTTATGACTCAATCAACAATCAACAATCTACAATCTACAATTGGTTATATAGTTGGCGGCGGACTGAAAGAATCCTTCCGCGCCCGCCTGACTGTTCCATCTCAGGATATCCAGGAGGGTGCCTTCGTCGTCATCCCCAGCGGCGACTGGCAGTTCTATGGGCTGGTCACCGACTTGCAGCTCGGCGCCACCGACCCGCGTTTCGCCGACGAACAGAGCGAGACGCGCCTGCCGCCCGCCCTGGCCCAGGCTTTGCATGGCCAGACCCTCTACACCAACCTGGAGATCCTGCCCGCCCTGATGCTCGAGCGCGGCCCCGATCCAGCCGCGCCCGAATACAAGGCCTGGGTGGCGGAGCATGCCGACAAGCCCTCGCGTCCCTTGCCGGTGAAGACCGTGCCGCCGCACCATGCCCCGGTCTGCCTGGCCTCCGGCGGTGACATCGCCGAGATCTTCGGCGACCCGGATAAGGAGGGGAACTTCGTTATCGGCTATACGCGCGAGCAGGGCCACCCCGTCTGCATCAACCTGGACCGTTTCGTCCAGCGCTCAGCCGGCGTCTTCGGCGCCACCGGCACCGGCAAGTCCTTCCTCACCCGCCTCGTCCTGGCCGGGCTGATGCACCACAACCACGCCTCGGTGCTGGTCTTCGACATGCACAACGAGTATGGTTTTGATGACACCGCCTCCGATACCGGCCTGCGTGTCACCGGATTGAAGACCAGGTTCCCCAGCCGCGTCCGGGTGGTGGGGTTGGGCGCCGGGACGACCATCCGCGGCACCGCGCCCGATTTCAACCTGGAAATCGCCATGTCCGATATCACCCCGCCCGATATCGAATTGCTGACACAAGAGTTGAACCTCAAGGAAACCACCCCCACCACCCTGCACGCCTTGACCGTTTCCTTCGGCCGGGATTGGTTCCGGCACTTCAAGTCCATGAACCGCGACGAGGTCGAGGTGGAGGACGACAAGGGCAGGTCGAAGAAGGTCCCGCACCCCGATAGTGTCGCCCATTGGGCCGACGAGTTTGGCGTTAACGTCATGGCCGCCGAAGCCCTGCATGACAAACTGCGTCGCCTGTTCGATAAGGAGTACATCGTCGAGAAACCCGCTGCCGATAATATCGGGGAGATCACCAAATCGCTGGAGGCCGGCAAGCACGTCATCCTGTCCTTCGGCCAGACCTTCGAGACCGACCTGGACTACCTGCTGGTTTCCAACCTCCTGACCCGCAAGATCAAACAGGTTTGGGAGAACAAGACCAACGCGTTTCGTTCAAGCGGTAAAGACGAGCCTCGCCAGCTGGTCATCGTGGTCGAGGAAGCCCATAAACTGCTCAACCACGCGATGGCCGGGCAGACGGCCTTCGCCAGCATTGCACGCGAGATGCGCAAATACTACGTCACCCTGCTGATCATCGACCAGCGCCCCTCCCAGATCTACGACGAAGTCCTCTCGCAGCTCGGTACGCGCATCTCCGGCTGGCTGGGCGACGAGGACGATGTGCATGCCGTGCTCGCGGGCCTTTCCGGCCGTGAGTCCCTGCGCGGTATGCTGGCGCGCCTGCAGCCCAGGGAGGAAGTGCTCCTGCTCGGTTGGGGCGTCCCCATGCCGCTGCCGGTCCGTTCCCGCCGCTATGACGATAATTTTTGGAAGGAACTCATCGGCGCGGGCGGCAAGAAGGATGAGGCGCAGATCATGAAGGAGTTGGGATATTAGATATAATTGACTATCGGGAATGAATGGTTTTCCAGATTTACCAGCAAATGCTTTGAACTCGATAACCTAGAGGCGATTGCTCGGTCGAGTTAAGGAATTGGGATATTAAAGCTTTATGAAAGATTTATCAATTAAGGGCTTGCCATCAGATTGGCTTTTCCCAACTACCAGGTACAGAGGTAGTAAGAGAAAAATAATACCCTGGATTTGGGAAAACATTAAAATTTATCCTTCAGTAGTGCCCTAGATTTGTTCGGAGGCACAAGTACTGTTTCATTGCTTTTCAAAAGAATGGGAAAGCAAGTCACATACAATGATTATTCATACTTTAATTTCCTGACCGGAACAGCATTTATAGAAAACAAAGAAACGAAATTGGAGGAGGATGATATTTTATTTATAACGAACGGAAAGGAACTAGTAGAGGGGTTTATTAGCGAGAATTTCAAGAATATGTATTTTCGTAATGAGGAAAATGAATGGCTCGATAATATAACAGCAAACATCTTAGCCCTTGAAAGTAAATACAGCGGCGGTAAACTTAAGTATAAACAGGCTTTGGCATTTTGGGCGTTAGGACAAGCTTGCCTGATCAAAAGACCTTTCAATCTATTTCACCGAAAAAATCTAAAACTAAGAACACGAAGGGTAAGTAGAGATTTTGGCAACAAAACCACATGGGAAACTCCCTTACCCATTGCATTCCGAAGATTTGTTGACGAGGCTAATAAAGTCATATTCGACAATAAAAGAAAAAATTCCTCACATCATCTAAATGCGTTCAAATTCAATCACACCGACTTCGATTTAGTTTATTTAGACCCACCATATTTCTTTAAAGATCAAAGAGATAACGATTATCAAATACTTTATCATTTCTTAGACGGAATTGCACAATACAGAAATTGGATTAAGCTAATTGATTACAATTCATCAATCCGATCCTTGAAACAAAATCCAGGTACACAATGGCCTGCTAAATCGTCTGAAAAGCTAACAGAGATTTATTCAACAATGATTAGTCGTTTTAATAAAAGCATAATAGTAATATCGCACAAAGCGGGAAGTTTAGTGCCCGTAGATACTCTTTGCCAAATACTCGCTACCAATGGGAAGACATGCATAGTACATGAAAAGATTTACAGTTATGCGCTTAATAAACAGAATGGAAAATCACATGACAATGTGGAATGTTTGATAGTTGCCAAATAAAGCCAGTATAATTGAAAAATGGCCAGAGAAACTTCGATCAAGCACTTGACGGTCGACAAACGAATTGTTAGACTGTTAAGCGCTTCTACTTATGAAAATTTTCCTAATGCGATCAGGGAGATGGTGAGCAATGCATATGATGCCGATGCTACGGAGGTTCATATTTCCATTGACCTAAAACAAGATTTTATAGAGGTAACAGATAATGGCAATGGAATAACTCCTAACGAATTTGGTTTTTTTCTGAAAATCGCAGGACAGAAACGGGATAAACGTAGAATAAGCCTAACTTATGGAAGAAGACAGGTGGGACAATTTGGTATAGGATTTTTGGCAATTTTTCCTTTTGGCAAGCAAATTCAAATCATGTCAACCGCATCCCGTTCAAACATTATGTTTAATGCAGCTATCCCCGCGGAAAAATATGTACAGGAAGGGCAATCCATTGATGTGGAAGATATAGAAATTCCGGGATATGAAATAACAAAAGATGAATACTTTGAACAACATGGTACGACGATACATATTACTGGTTTAACAGAAATGGTAAAGCGCTTTTTCTTTAAAGAAACTAACATCAAGAGGCGAAGAGAATTCAATCCTATCATGGGAACTCTTTTAAAAGGCTCGAGTGGATACTGCAAGAAGAATTGCCATTAGATTATCCAGCTAAGTCACCATACTCAGAAGCATTCAGAGACTTAAACCCTTCGGGATTAAAAGTCTGGCTGAATAAGAAGCTGTTATTTCGCAATACGCCAGGCAGTTATATACTTGAGAATTCTAATTGGGAGAAAAATGGGATTGAATGTCGCTATATCATAGCTACCAATTGGAAGAAAATCTTGCCAGAAGAAGCTCAACATTTTAAGCAACAACTCAGGAACGTGGGAATTGGCAAACGAACCTCATTTGCCCTTGGATTAGCGGGGCGTGCTTTTAGCCGTTTACATTGGCTTACTGGCGAAATTTATATACTCGAAGGATTAGATAATTTGTTGACAGTTGATAGAGCAAGATTTGTAGAAGGACCAGATTTTGACCAATTTAGCCAATATTTCAGGCAGCGCCTCGCCTACCATGCTTACAGGGTTGAAGAAGTTTCTGAGGCAGGGAGGGATATTGAGCGACAATTGAATAAATCACGATCAGCTGAAGTTGGTCCTAAACGTGAAATAATCTCAAACAAGGTTGAGCAACTAAGGGATAGGGGCTTCGAGGTTGTGACTAAATCAATCAAGGATGTTTCAAAGTCAACCAAACCCGTAAGAATAGATCTTGAAAAAAAGATTGTCCATCTCGTTGAAGATCACCCAGATCTTTCTAACTCAGTATCGGTGGGAACAAAAAAGTTCTCAGTAATTTATGGTGAATGGGATTATTTGCAGGCTCCACCAATAAGACGAAATATGCATGGCAATCTGGAAATAAATAAAAAATATCCCCTTTTTGCGTCTCTGCGATTTGGAGATGTATTCAAAAAAATGTTGATTACTGCCTTTATATTATCAGAAAATACGAATACATCGAGTGAGCTATATAACAAATTGTCAAAGGAACTCCCAAATGCGTTTAAGGATATACAATAAGCCCAGAAGGAGGGCAAAATGTACATTCGTCAATTTAGTGTAAAAAATTATCGCAGCTTGAAAGACATAAGCATCGGCGATTTATCAAAGGCTGTAATCTTTTATGGGGAAAATGACAGCGGAAAATCAAACATTCTTTCATTCCTAGAAATAATATTTCAGCCCAAGTATTATGAGGACATTACTGAAGACCTCTGCAGAAAAGTTCGCACAAAAGAAGCCGAGCGGCTTTTGGCAAGGTCTAGTTGATAATTTTTCAAACAATTTCTATCTCAATACCCATGAACCCATAATCTTCACGGTACAAATAAGAATCGAGCGAAGTGAATTACTCAAACATATAAAACCGTTCGAAAATTTTACTAAATTGTTGCCACAAAGCCACCTAGAAGATACATTAAAGTTAGAAGGTAAGATAATTCAAGCAAGTGAAAACCGAGCAGAGATGTCACTCATTCGAGCAGAATTCAACAGGAAAGTATTCTATGATGGGACTAAGGAAAACCCAGATTATTTACCAGACTTCAAGGAATTATCTGCTGCAGAAAAACGAAATATCTTCAATTCTATGATGAACCAGCTTGATAATGCCTTCTTGAAAATCCCCGCTGATAGATTCCTTCGTGCCGAGGAAGAGGAACATAGAGACAAAAAAGTAAATCTCTCACCCAAGACCTTAAAGAATTGGCTGTTCCAGTCGTCTCATGATCAGCATACTGAACAAATCATTCGAGAGATAACTCGACAATTTTAATAGTGATCCTTTCAACCATGGAAATATTTCGATTGTTCGGGTTGGGAAAAATGAGATTGAAGCCTTTGTAGAAAAAAATACCGGTTTAAAGTCCCGATAGATCGAAGGGGAAGCGGAGTCCAACAAATCCTAATGATATTGGCTTATGTCATTCAATCGAATTCGCCATTTGTTGGAGTGGAAGAGCTAGAGATTCAACCTGTCTCCCCAAACACAATCTTTGATATTCAACGATTTGTTTGAATTACTGAATTCAAAGGGAGGATCTATCAACCAGATATTTCTAACAACTCATAGCCCTCACTTAGCAAAAAGAAATGAGGCTCAAAGAAGAGGAGTTTGGATGGACAATGGGGAGACCAAGGTAAAAAAGCCGTCAGAGGCAGAAATAAACAACTTTTTTAGGCGCTGAATGATATCGCAGGAAGAACAATCCACTCATAAGTGGTAAATTCTAGATTGTACGCCCAATCAGAAAAATTCGCCCAAAGATTTAGAAAAATAGAAAAAAACATCACAAAATTATCCTCCCATTTCTGCTCGTCCCAGCCAGTACTTCGCGAAGCACCCTGAGTGTCAGCCTCTGGCTGGTCTGGGAACATACCTAAATTTTGATCAGGATACGTTAACCCTTCCAACCCTTGCAAAAATAGAACATTTATTCTATAATTAACCAGGTTGAGAATTCCTTATCCCGCTTCATAGGAGTCATTTTGGAACACGTCCTGGTTAGTTCCCTCCGTCCGGTCATGGTTCCACATGAAATGAGAAACATCTTTCATTGTTCTTCTTCATCCCTTTATTTGTTTCCGAGGAATAATTCCAAATCAATGGCTGCCGGTACCTCCGCCCAGGCAATGTCACCTTACCCATTCGCCCATCGGAAAACCTCAGCAAATTCTTCATTGTTAAGTGTCTCTACCTGCTCTGTCCTTCCTTTTCCTTATTTTCATCTCTTGTACTTCCCAGGAATTGTTCCATTTTTTATTTCAAATAACAAATCCCCCGCCAATTTGATTGGATCCTCCCTTGCCCGCGAATTCTTATTCCTTTCTTCTTCCTTTCTTCCCTTATTACCTTAGTCCTTCCTCATTTGTTCCAACTTTTTTTTCGAGGAATAATTTTTTATCGGTAATAAAAATGCCTCCGCCGAATAAAATCCTCGCAAAAAGGCAGACGGATGCGTACTCAGCAAACGTGGCGCGCTGAAACCGGCCCGCACGGCCAGTGCCTGGTATGTCTCGAATGACAACGGATATGGAACCCATAAATTGCCTGAATCTACGTTGTACTCCACCAGCAGCAGCCGGCCTCCCGGCTTCAGGAACGTTCCGATATGCCGCAGCAGGCGCTCCTTGTCCTTGTAGAAATGCAGCGAGTTTGCCATCAGCACCCCATCGAGCGGGGGCAGATCAAGAGGACGGGTGAAGTCGGCGGACAATAGGTGCAGGCCCGTCGTGTCCCCAAAGCGCAGGCGCCAGGTCCGCTCCAGTTCGCCCAGCCTGGTGCGCTCCCGATCGATGGCATAAAGAGCTGCCTCCGCCCCGACCAGTTCGCGCAAGGCCAGGGTGAACGCCCCGGATCCGGCCCCCAGGTCCGCCCAGGTTCCGCCTGGCAGTAGGCTGGCAGGTTGCAAAAGGGCTACGTGATCTCGATCGTCCATATGATGGGTCGGATAGTATCACACTATCGGTGGATGGATTAGATGATAATAGTAAAATATTAAAGATAGGAGGTTTCCAATGATGGGCAAAAATCGTTTTAGAGGGCTGCGCATACTGGTTATGGCCATCCTGGCCCTCCTGATCGTTCAATTCGAGTTTGGGATGGCAGTCACCCTCGCCAACCCGTCGGAACTGTCCCCGTTCAGCTTCTCCATCGTCAAAATTTCGGACGCGCTCAACCAGGCGGGTGTCGTAGCATTGCTGCATGCCATCCTTGGAACCTTGCTGGCGATTTTTTCCGTGGTAAGCCTGGCCCTCTCACTTCGCTCCAGGGTCAGAAGCGTGCAAATCGTTGGGTCGCTGGCTTTCCTTGCAACTGTCCTGGCAGCCAGCATGGGGTTGGCTTTCACCCTATCCGGTTTTCAAAACGATAATTATTCCCACGGGATGGCTACCAACTTTATCCTGTCGTACACATTCTATTTCCTGGAGCTGTACTACCTGAAACCCGCTCCCAAAACCTGACGGGTCCAACTTCCGTTCCAATGACCGCCCTCAAAACCATCCTTTTCATGTTCTTCGTCGCCGGCTTGCTCCTGGTGGTCTTCCCTGTTTGGTTGATGACGACCCACACAGCGCTGTTTTCATTCGGCGTTCTCCGCTGGCTTGCGCTTCCCTGCTGGGCAGCCGGCGCGGCGGGCTCGATCTGGTGCGCCTGGGCGTTTACCGTGCGGGGACATGGCACCCCCTCTCCCACCGATCCACCCAGGGAATTGGTGGTCAGCGGGCTGTATCGCTACGTCCGCAACCCGATCTACCTGGGCGTGGTCGTTTTCCTGCTGGGACATGTGTTGTGGCACCCATCGTACTCCATCCTGTGGATGCCGGTCATCGTGGCGGTCTGCGCACACCTGTTCGTCACGCTCTACGAGGAACCACACTTGCGCAAAACCTTCGGCGCTTCATATGAGGCCTACTGCAAGTCCGTGCCGCGCTGGATCCCGAGGCTGAATTAACATGACCAGAACTCCCTTTGCTTGTCAACGTTGCCCCTTTCAGTTTGCGTGATGACCGGCTCCAGGTTGTCCTGGAGGCACATGGCTCCACCTGGGAACTGCCCGGCCAGGTGGTCAAGCCTGACGAGTCCCTGGAGCAGACTGCCGCACGATTGCTTGCCGCATTGATTGACCGGCAGGAAACCTATCTCGATCAGCTTTACACCTACGGCAGCCCCCGCCGTCTGGCGATCAGCGTTGTCTATTTCGCCCTCGTCCCAACCGAAGCGCACCTGCTGCCTGGCAAGACGCTGCGCTGGTTCACGGTGGCGGCTCTGCCCCCTCTGGCGGGTGACCATCCCGAAATCCTGGCCTACGCCCTGCGCCGCCTGCGGTATAAACTGGAATACAGCGCGGTCGGCTTCCAATTGCTGCCGGCCGAATTCAGCCTGTCCGAACTCCAGCATACCTATGAGATTATTCTGGGTGAAAACCTGGATAAGCGCAACTTCCGGCGGCGAATGTTGCAATCCGGCATCATCGAGGGTACTGCGCGCATGCGTACCGGCGAGGGTCGCCCTGCCCGGCTTTACCACTACCGGGCGGACGCCGTGGCGGAGATCAAGGCGAGGAGATTATTTCCATGATAATATCGTGGGAATATATCCTGCATCATTTTGGAAAACCTCATGGACAAACCAAAATCAGGCCTGCGTAACCTGCCTCTGAATGTCTGGGTGGTGACGGCCACCTCCTTTCTCACTGATGTCTCCTCGGAGATGATCTTCAACCTGGTGCCGCTCTTCCTGGCCAACGTGCTCTCGGCCGGGACGGCCGTCATCGGCCTGATCGACGGGCTGGCCGAGACCACCGCCAGCCTGATGAAGATGTACGCGGGTGGCCTCTCGGACAAGCTGGGCGAGCGCAAATGGCTGACTGTGCTTGGTTATGCCATCTCGACCATCTCCAAGCCTTTCCTCTATATCGCCAACACCTGGGGCTGGGTGTTGGGTGTGCGTGTGGCCGATCGTTTCGGCAAAGGCGTCCGCACTGCCCCGCGCGATGCTCTTGTGGCTGACAGCATCGACGAAAAGCAGCGCGGCCTGGCCTTCGGCATGCACCGCGCCGGGGACACCGCTGGTGCCTTCCTGGGCGTCCTGATCGCCGCCCTGATCGTCTGGCTGACCGAGCGCGGCTCGGCCGACCTGACCCGCCACACCTTCCAGATCCTGGTCCTGGTAAGCATCGTCCCGGCCGTTCTGGCCGTGCTGGTTCTAGCCCTGGGTGCGAAAGAGACCGGTATCCGCGAAAAGTCCCATATCCCGATATTGAGTCTGAAGGGCATGAGCACCCGCTTCAAACTGTTCATGCTGGTGCTGGTCCTGTTCACACTGGGTAATTCCTCGGACGCTTTCATCATCCTGCTCGGTCAGAACCGCGGCCTGAACGTATTCCAGATCCTGCTCATGCTGCTGACCTTCAACCTGATCTATTCAATCCTGGCCGGACCCCTGGGAGCCCTCTCCGACAAGATCGGCCGGCGGCGCCTGATCATCGCTGGCTGGATCGCCTACGGTCTGGTCTATCTCGGCTTCGCCCTGTCGAGAACTGGCTGGCAGATCTGGACTTTCTTCGGTTTGTATGGCATCTATTATGCCGCCACTGAAGGCTCGGCCAAGGCCTTCATCGCCGACCTGGTCCCTGCTGAACGGCGCGGTACTGCGTACGGCCTCTATAACGCTTCCATCGGACTGACGGCCTTCCCGGCCTCCGCCATCGCCGGCCTGCTCTGGCAGGGCGCCTTCGGCTGGCACGGACTGGGCGCTCCGGCTCCCTTCTTCTTCGGGGCCGGGCTGGCCCTGCTGGCGGGATTGCTCTTCTGGGGACTGGTGCCGGCCAGTCATTAGGATATCCGGAATCACAGGATATCTCCCATCCACACTGGAATTCCTGAATATCAAAAACGAGTGGTGAAATCACCACTCATTTTTTACATATCTAAATATCCCTGTTAGCGCAATTCCAGCTCCACCACGCTATCAAACTCGTCCGGAAGCCGCGAACTGGGAAAATCGATGAACGCATCGGCGGTATATTCATTCGTCATCCAGGGCCGGTCCAATTTGATCTCTGAGCCGTCCGATAGCAGGCGGGCTTTCTTGATTTTACCGGCCAGCCCCCGGAAGTTTATCGGTCCGATACCCCTCTCAAAGATGTGGGCATACAAAGATCGACCGTTTTGGGTATAGCGACCCCACTCGGGCTTGGGAAATTCCGACCGGCCACAGCCGTGGATACTGGAGCTGTTCCTGCGCATCCATCCACCAACCTCACTCAGGATCTCCACACATTCAGACGGGATCAGCCCCCTGGCGTTCGGCCCAACATTGAGCAGCATATTGCCATTCTTGCTGACGCACTCCACCAGTGCCCGCACCACTTGCTGCGCCGATTTGAAATCCTTGTCGGCGGCTGCGTAGCCCCAGTTCTTGTTCAAGGTCAGACAGGCTTCCCACGGTACGGACTGGCCAGCCACGTCCACAAGGCCCTCTGGCGGGATGATCTGCTCCGGGCAGGCAAAATCCCCGGCATAGACGGGCGGGTTTCGGGTGCCAAAACTAAGGTAGCTATCCCCCGAGCCGCCCAGGCGATTATCGATCAGGATGGACGGTTGGAGCGAGCGTACCATCCCGACCAATTCAGCGGCTTTCCAGGTCTCACCGTTCATTTCGTCGTAGGAAAAGTCAAACCAGATGATGTCGATCCTGCCATAGTTCGTCAGCAGCTCCCTGACTTGGCCGTGCATGTATTCAATATACTTGGAAAATTCCTGCGGCCGATCTTTATAAGCTTCGTTATCCCGCATCGGGTGATGCCGGTCACCGTAGGTGGGGTAATCTGGGTGGTGCCAGTCAAGCAGGGAATAATATAGGCCAACTTTCAGCCCTTCGGACCGGAAAGCCTCCACATATTCCCGCACCAGGTCCCGGCCGCAATGTGTGTTGGTGGATTTATAGTCGGTCAAACGGCTGTCGAACAGGCAAAAACCATCATGATGCTTAGCGGTAAGCACGGCATATTTCATCCCGGCCTGCCTGGCCAACCTTGCCCAGCTTATTGGGTCATAATGGGTCGGATTGAATTCATCAAAGAATGCTTGATAAGCTTCGTTGCTGATGCGCTCCACACTGCGGACCCATTCTCCCCTGGCGGGGATGGAATACAACCCCCAATGGATGAACATGCCAAAGCGATCCGATAAAAACCAGCGCGTCCGTTCAGTGCGCGTGGCAATCAAGGGATTCTCTTCTCCAGTCATCTTTTCTTATTCCGATCCATTCTGTAAAATTGGTCCCGCGCTGAAGGCTATTTCAATCCCATCACCTCATACACATCCACCGCCTCGCTTTTCCCCTTGACCCTTAGAGGCGCGCAGGGTTCAGCCTCCACCTTATCCTTGACACGTTCATAGGCCTCCTTGCTGATCAGGATCTGATTCCTGGTCGCATTTTCCTGGATACGCTTGGCAGTGTTGACACTATCACCAATGGCGGTGTATTCCAGGCGCTTCTCGGTCCCAATCCAACCCAGGACGGCTTCGCCGTAATGAATGCCCACGCCAAAGGAAAGATGCGCTTCGGGTGGGAGTTCGGAATGAAGTTTTTCCACGGCAGATTTCACGCCCAGCGCGGCTCGCACAGCCCGCAGAGTATGATCCACCTGAGGCAGGGGAGCGTTGAACCAAGCCATGACCGCGTCTCCCAGGAACTTGTCCACCGTACCTTCCTGGGCTAGGACGGCTTCCGCTCCAGCAGCCAGGTAATGGTTCAACACGGCCACCAACTCTGCCGGAGATTGCTTCTCACTGAAACTGGTAAAACCGCGGATATCGGCAAACAGCACTGTGATATCGCATAACTGGCCACCCATCTGCAGGCTGTCGGGATTAATCTGAGCGAGCACTGCCGGTGATACCATCCGTTCCAACAGGCGGCGCTGCGCCTCCAATTTTTTGTGCTCAGTCAGGTCATCGAGCACAATGGCCACGCCCTGCGTAGTCTGATCAGCATCCTTGAGTGGAGATAAATTGAGCCGCCAATCCTGAGCACCACGCTGCGGATGGGTATGGGTAATTTCGAGGCCCATTACCGCCTTATCAGTATCGCGGACGGAAGCCAGGTGGGTCTGGAGCTCCACCGGCAAGGCCTCATCTAGACGCTGGCCGACCAGCTCAGCGATACTTTGCCCGAGGATGGACTCAGCTGCATGGTTGCAGAGCGTAATCTGGTTCTGCACATCCGCGGTCAAAACGCCGCTTGCGATGGAGGCGAATATATTATCCATCAGGTTTTTAAGTTTGGTTACTTCGGCCAGGGTATGCCGGACAGACGCAAACAAACGGGCGTTTTCGATGGCAATCGCCGCCTGGTTGGCAAAAACAGTCAACAGGTCTCGCTCGGCTTCTTTAAATATTCCGGAACGGATGCGGTTATCGGCGTAGATGACCCCAATCATTTCCGTCTTGGCCTTGAGCGGCACGCACAGGATCGAACGCAGGTTATAGGCTACGATGGATTCCTGGCCGCCAAAGCGCGGATCCTCCTGGGCATTGGTGGTTAAAACCGGTTCACCTGACTCAATCACACGCTGGATGATTGTCCGGCTGATGGCGAATTCGTTGGGGTTGATGGATTCCTGTTCCCAGTTGCGAGCGACACGCGTAACCATCTCACCCTGTGTATCACGCAACATCAGAAAGCCGCGTTCGGCTTCCGTCAGGCGGATTATCGTGTCCATGACCAGTTGTAAAACCTCATCAAGTTCTAGGGATGAATTCACCGCCTGGGTGGTATTGGCCAAAGCCAGCAACTTACTGCGCTCTTCTTCTACTGCGTTTACCTGCTTGCTGACACGAAAGAGCATGCTCTCCAGGTTGGATAATCTCTCCAATGTATCAGGTGGGAGGCTGGCCCGCACCGCTTGCAAAGAATTGCGCGCCTGGCCAGCCAATTTGCTAATTGCCAGAATTTGTTCATCCAATGGAGCGGAAGGTTCGTCTGTCATATCGTTTTCCTGGGAAACTCTACGAATGGTTGGGAACTAAATTATTGCTTCATACCTTTTTATTCATGGAAAGCCTTAATATACTCCTAAATGTCCTCCAACGCTGCTGAATCAAGACGCGCCGGGTCTCTTGCCGGATAATCTTCTCAGCACGACGGGCAAGAGGCAGGTACCCGTGTTTATGGCTGTACAGATGGCGCTGGTATTCGTTCAACAGGGTATGGACCTCCTGCGAGACATCTGGAAGGAGTCTTGCAAGTAAATCACTGGCTTCTGCCGGAGTTTTTGAAGGGGGGACTTTCTCGCCCAACCATTGCAAGCTTCGATATACTGTCGTAAAAGATCGCTCGATCGGATTTAATTCAGCCATGTAAGCCCAATGCAGCAGCCAGCCCGGTGGTGTCAGTGCCCGCTTTTCAAGGAGGTGTTTCATAAAGACAGGGAATGACTCCCTCGAGACGAGCAGATCGGCTTTTAGGATATTGTCGAATGTTCCGAAGGTATAAATCCAAAGAATGGTAACGACGATCAACCAGAAAAAAATCAGGGAAAAAAGTAGGCGCAAAATCAGGTTCGCTGGTGTCTCCCGCCCAGGGCCTGTTCCTTCTTCTCCAGCCGATTCCTCGTTACCCTGGCCTCTCCCGTTCAGCCGATCAGGCTTTTCGGGACCCGTCTGCTCAGTGGAAGAGGGACTCTCGCCCAGAGGCCGCTCGAGTGGCGCCTGGTTGACAGTAGGCTCGAATTCAACCCACCCGACACCGGGGAAATAAACTTCCGGCCAGGCGTGTGAATCCCGTTGACGAATCATATAACGATCCGGGGAAGTAAATTCACCCTGCGCAAACCCGACCACCATCCTGGCCGGAATTCCCGCCGCGCGTAACAAGATGACCTCGGCAGTGGCATAGTAATTACAGAATCCCCTCTTGGAATTGAAGAGAAACCAGTCAAGTGGATCCTTGCCAGCCGGGGGATCATTTACATTCTTCGAATAGATAATATTGCTGCGCAGATAATTGGTGATGTCGGCAGCCATATCATAGGGTGTCTTGGCACCCACAGTAATCCGTTGGGCTAGGGCGACAACCTCCGGCGAAAGGTTGTCAGGCAATTGCAAGTAATTACCGGTGACCCAATCAGGATAGCTCACTCCGGCATTACGGAGTTGGACGATGGTTGGCTCGTATTCATTGGCGCGTACGTCGTACTTCTCCCCTGCGAAAACAGGCAGCTTGGACCGGAACTCGATGGGGTCCATTTTCCCCTCGGGAATTTGCACGAAGAACAACTCTGCCGGATCACTAACCCAAACGGGACGCGCGGGTGTAACCAGATCTGCCAGGTTCACCGATAGAGCGGTAACCGTATATTTACTCGTCACTCCTTCAGGATCTGCCAGCGAGATGAGGGTCTGGTCCGGGGCAAAAGGCATTTTGGAAACATTCTCTGCGTACCATTGATCGTTCAAGAAAACATTATAGGAGCGTACACGCCAATAATAACGGCTTTTGTTGTTGACCAGGGGCGTCTGGATTTGCAAATATATGGTTTCACCCGTTGCCGCCTGACGACCTAGAGGTAACACATCGCCGAAGAATTGGATCGTAATTACTTTCCTGCTCGATTGCAGGCCGGCAACCGCATGGCCAAGATTCTTCTGCACTTCACGCAGCGGTCTTGTAAGATTCTCCCAGGCGGTCCTTGCATTGGAAAATGATTTGACCGAGGTTGGTGCCAGCCAGACCAAAATCACACTCGCAAGCGCAACCACGGTAAGGGTGATGTTCAGGTCCGTTCTGGATTCGGCCAATAAGGATACGCGTTGTTCCTTCCAAAAAAGCCGCCTCTGGACATAGATCAGGCGTCCGAGTAAAAGCAAGCATAAGATAAAATAAATCGCCAGGAGCGCATCACTGCTCGCCCTGCCCGGATCGTATAGCTGAACTGTCACGAAAACAACCCCGGCAGGCACGACCGCGCCGACAATATTTCCAAAACGTGTCATTGCATAACCTGCCAACAAACCGATAATCCAGAATACAAGCGCTATAAAGACGACGAACAAGATGGTATCTTGGACTGGTTGCTTTGTAATTAGCAAGTCAAATGAATTTTCAAGGCGATCACTAAGATCGGCAACTCGTTCCAGCCAAGGAATCCCGCTATACAAAATCCAGCCCAGTACCAAAATGACTATCGGAATACTATAGCCAACTGTCAACCAATTAACCATCCTCTGATTGAATATACTGAAACCAAGGGCCAATCCCAACGCAACACCACTGAGAGTAAGAATGATCGCTGTTCCCAGACCCCAGGCCCAATTCGTGATGTACAGGCGCTGGCTGACTGTCAGCAGAAGGAGAATGAGAAATGCCGCAGAAGGGAAGTCCCACAGGCGGGATGAAGTGCGATTCATACTTTGAGTGTACAATAAATATCCCTAAACCGTCAATTCCCGTTACACTAATTGTAAGGGAGACGCCATGCAAACAATTCTAGATCTCGGTATTCGAATTATCGTAGCTCTCCAGGGGTGGGGAAATTGGCTGACTTCACCCATGAGACTATTTTCCTTTTTGGGAACGGAAGAATTCTTTATGCTGGTACTCCCAATCCTTTATTGGTGCGTGGATAGCCTTCTGGGTATGCGCGTGGCCATCCTCTTGATGTTCAGCACCAGCATCAATGGAGCCCTCAAACTGGCTTTTCATGGCCCACGCCCGTACTGGTACGATCCAAGTGTGAAAAGCCTGGCTGAAGAGACTTCCTTCGGCATTCCATCGAACCATGCACAAAGCGCCACAGTTATATGGGGCATCCTGGCAGCTTACTTGCGAAAATGGTGGGGCTGGCTGGTGGCCGGAATGCTCATTTTCCTGATCGGGTTTTCGCGCATGTACCTGGGAGTCCATTTCCCACAGGATGTGCTGCTTGGCTGGCTGATCGGTGGCCTGATTCTTTGGCTGACGCTGCGTTTCTGGAATCCGGTTTCTGCCTGGGCAAGAAAACAAAGCGAAGGCCGGCAGATTGTCACTGCCTTTCTGGCTTCGGTGGCGTTATTCCTGCTGCCTTTGATCCCCATTATCTGGCTGAGAGCCACGAACTGGCAGGCTCCCAGGGATTGGGCGGCGTTTGCTACGCAGGCCATTTCATTACAGGATGGGGCGACCACCGCCGGGACATTATTTGGGCTGCTTTTCGGCCTTGTCTGGCTTGCTCGTCAGGGTGGGTTCCAGACCAAAGGCTTATGGTGGAAGCTTGTCTTGCGTTATTTGCTTGGAGTGGTCGGTGTTCTCATCATCAGTTACGGACTTAAATACCTCTTCCCTGTGGGTGAAACTGTTTTGGCTTATTTCCTGCGGTACCTGCGCTACACGCTGATTGGATTCTGGGTAACCGGTGGGGCACCACGGACATTTATCCGTTTGAAATTGGCAGAAAGATTTCATTGATATCCCATTTGTAGTTTCTCCATCAGCTCACTTGGAACTACAATGATGAGCAGGTAAATAAAGGACATTCCTCCATTCATCATTACCACTCGATGGTTCCTGAAGAATCCTCTTGGTGAAGGTGTATCAAATATCGCCTCTGATATAATCTGGTCGTGATGGGTACAGCTCTCGAACGTGGTGCTCTGTTACACAAGCGTTACCGGATTGTCGAAATCCTTGGCCAGGGGGGTATGGGATCGGTTTACCGCGCTGTGGACGAGAACCTGGGCTTGGATGTGGCGGTGAAAGAAAACCTCTTCACCAGCGACGAATATGCCCGTCAGTTCCGCCTGGAAGCTGTTCTCTTGGCCAACCTGCGCCATCCAAACCTGCCACGTGTCACCGATCACTTCGTTATCGATGACCAGGGCCAGTATCTGATCATGGATTACATAGAAGGGGAGGATTTACGCCAGCGAATGGAACGAACTGGTTCCATTTCTGAGGAAGAAGCCATCCGGATTGGCGCCGCAATGTGCGATGCTTTGCAGTATCTGCACACCCGGAAGCCCTCCGTCATCCACCGCGATATCAAACCCGGCAATGTTCGTATCTCGCCGGATGGGCACATTTATCTGGTGGATTTCGGGCTGGCAAAACTGGTCAAAGGCAGCCAGGCAACCACCACCGGGGCACGTGCCATGACTCCCGGATATTCTCCACCTGAGCAATATGGCACGGCACGCACCGACCCACGAACGGATATCTATTCTCTTGGTGCCACCCTCTACGCGGCATTGACCGGAATTATTCCCGAGGACGGGCTGGCGCGCGCCATGGATAACGTCGATTTGACACCCCTGCGCAAGCGTAACCCGAAAGTCTCGCGCAGGCTTGCTAATACTATCGAGAAAGCCATGGCTGTTCGCCCTGAGGAACGCTTCCAGTCGGCGGATGAATTTAAACAAGCATTGGTTACTTCCATTGTCAGAACGCAGCATCTGGAGGGGGAGATCATAGTCGAACCTCCACCACTCTCAGGTGGAGCTAATGAAAATGGAAAACTCGCTCGAGAAATGCCACCTGCCGAAAATCCCCCGCTACCTCCGCCTCCATCTTCAAAACCCCGTAAAAGGAAGGGCCGAGGCGCCGGTTTTTGGGTGTTCTTTTCCTTCTTCTTGTTAACACTTCTGGCTGCCCTGCTCTCGGTCGTTTTCTTCTGGTCACCGACCTCTATAGCAAACCCGGCTTCAGTCGCCACTTCCACACAGGTCTCGGCAACGCCTACAGTGGTCCTCGCGAATACTATCACGCCTCCGGCCACTCAGAATAAGATAACTGCTCCAACTCCGTTTAACACCTCGACACCGACCAACACACTAATCCCGACTTTCTTGCCATCCATTACCCCCACTCCCACCCAGACATTGAGACCAACGTCTACCCCACTTGGAGGCGGATCTGGTCAGGTAGCCTTCGCATCTGACCGAACCGGCGTGCCTCAAATTTATGTTATGAATACGGACGGCAGCGATTTGCAACAAGTGACAAACATGCCCGATGGCGCCTGCCAGCCGGATTGGTCCCCAAACAGCTTGCAGATCGTCTTTACCTCGCCCTGTCCGTCAAGGCAGAACGATCATCCAGGGGCAAACTTATATGTAATTGATGTCGTTGGTGCTGGGCTCGTCGAACTGCCCCCCATGGAAGGCGGTGGTTTTGACCCGGCTTGGTCACCAGATGGTATTCGCATCGCTTTTGCATCCTTGCAAAATGGGCTGGCTCAGATTTTCGTCCTGAACCTGAATGATAACACTGTGACCCCCCTTACGGACGCCTCCACCGATGCTCGCCTGCCAGATTGGTCGCGGCAACCTGCCTGGTCACCGGACGGAAAACAGATTGTCTACACTGGTCACAGCCCCCAGACCGATGCATTACAGATCTGGATCATGAATGCTATGGGACAGGGCAAGACGTTGCTAATACACCGAGGCTCAACCTATTGGGATTTCCTGCCAAGTTGGTCGCAAGACGGCCAGATCATCCTTTTCAATGAGACAAGCGGACCACAAGTGCTCGGCTGGTTGATGGTCTTTGATTACGCGAATCGTCAAACTGCTGAGGCAGTCCATTTTCGCAAGGGCTTATATGGCAACCATGGCAGTTACTCACCGGATCAATCCTGGGTGGTCTATGAAAGTATCGACACCACCCAGGCGAGCAGTGTGGCTTACCATATTTATCTTCTGAGGAATGGTAATGAAGGCCCGCCAATTGATCTGCACTTCAGCCCGGGGTCAGACTTCGATCCGGATTGGCGTCCGGCTGGCTCACCGTAAAGCCTGCTGATCGAAGAATCGGACAATAAACATCCCGAAACGAAGTTCGGGATGTTTGGCTGTTTGGGAATTGTCTTGATAAGAAATTAAATTGGGGGGGTATCCGTTGGAACCGGAATCTCCGTGGGAGTATCCGTTGGAACCTCCGTCTCCACAGGAGTATCCGTTGGAACCGCCGTCTCCACGGGAGTATCCGTCGGTGTCAGCGATGGAGTGAAGGAGGGGGTCGGCGTGGAGGTCGCAGTTGGTATCGGCGTGGGCGTTGGCAGGAGAAGATTCAGACGAATATTCCTGTCAGCGAAAATACCCCCGTCCCCTTGCATGTACAGACGCAGGATGATCTGCCCATTCGGCATCCCGCTCAGGTCCCAGGTATAGACTTTCGTCGGCACCATGACAGGTACGTTTATGTCGCCTACCAACTTCTTCCGGTTTTCAGGCGCCCCACT
The DNA here is from genome assembly GCA_963827305.1 of uncultured Chloroflexia bacterium. Classification (GTDB taxonomy): domain Bacteria; phylum Chloroflexota; class Anaerolineae; order Anaerolineales; family Villigracilaceae; genus UBA877. Next base: position 42,349 of record CAWHAM010000006.1, on the reverse strand, counting down.
CGTACTCCAATCCAACCGCCAGGAACGGAATCCAGCCGTTGCATTGGCTATAATGCTGATGTCCAATGAGGTTTGTGTGATGGTCTGTCCATCCTGCAAATCGACAAATTGCAACTGCGGACGCGGGTCGCTGGCAGCGCATTTCCGATCAGGGACAAAGAAAATTTCACCGAAACCCATGTCACGGGCCCACTGTTGGCCCTTTACATCTTGACGTATCCATTTACGTGCCCACTGGTCGGTCACATTAATCGCCAGGTGTTCGTCAATAAAATCGCTGGTACATTCCGGGGAGGCAATCAGGCTCGTCCAGGTATCGAACTGGACTTGGCGCCATAGATCGTCTTCTGGAGGTAGCGGTGGTTGGTCTGCGACGAAATACTCTTCACGCTGGTTGGGACACCACTTGGACGGTTGGGTACCGGAAACTGTACAGATGGAATGTTGCTCGATCCCATTCGGAATAGTGAATGGCTCCGGGTTGCCATTTGTCAAATGGTTTATGGCGGATGTCATGAAATCCGCCCAAATGGGTCCGGCGCCGGTTACGCCGGTCGTATTTACCATCGGAGTGTAGTCCGCGTTCCCCACCCAGACACCCACAGCCAAGTCTGGAGTGAAGCCAAGTGTCCAGTTATCGCGTGAGTCGTTTGAGGTGCCGGTCTTGACTGCCGCCTGAAACGGCAGGTTCAGGACCGAGTTCGTTCCATAGGTCGGGACACGCGCCGAGGTATCCGACAGAATGGAAGACATCAGGAAAGCATGTTCTGGCCTCAGGACCCGTTCACCGCTCGGAGGCTGGTATTCATAGACCACATTCCCCTTATAATCCTCAATCTTCAAAATCGCCACCGGCGGTACCCTGACCCCTCCATTGGCAATTACGTCGTACCCTCCCGTCATCTCCAGCAGGCTCACTTCACCCCCACCCAGCGTTAGGCTGAGGCCATAGTCGTTCCGTGTCAGGCTGGTGAGACCCAACCGCTTCGTCATGGCGATCAAACCATTATCACCATATACCCCAACAAATTGCAGTGTCTTGACTGCCGGGATATTGTACGAATTAGCCAATGCCTGACGAACGGTAAGCGGGCCGTGGAAATTGTGGTCGAAATTTGTCGGTATGTATTTCGGATTCGGATCGTTTGGCAAGCCGGAAGGTGGAAATTCTGAAGGCACATCCCAGATAAGAGTGGCGGGTGTCCAGCCTTTCTCGAAAGCAGCCAGGTAAGTGAAGGGTTTGATAGATGATCCCGGCTGCCGCGTAGGACTGACCGCCATGTTGATCTGCCCGGCATTGGCATCATTATTGAAATCGGGCGAACCTACCATCGCAAGGATTTCACCAGTGGACGGTTTGATCGCCACCAGCGCCCCATCCGTAACATGTTTATCTGCCAACGCATTTACCTGGGTTGTGACATCTTGCTGGGCGGCATCCTGCAATACCGGATCAAGCGTAGTGTCAACGGTAAAGCCGGAGCGATAAATCGTCTGCGGGTCGAAACGGGATTCGAGTTGGGCGCGGATATACTGCACCCAATGCGGGTAACGCATGTTGACTGTTGGTAGGTTGAAAGTCTGGTTCTGGATCTCCTGGATGGCATTCGCCGCAGCGGTCCCGTCCACGCAGACTGTCTGAGGGCTGTTGCTCACGTAAATGCAATGACGTTCCATGCTCAAGGCAAGCATCCCCATCACCACACCTTGATAGCGTACCAGGGTGATATCCCGGTTGGTGTATATATCATACACGGAGGGAGCCTGCGGTAGGCCTGCCAGGAAAGCCGCCTCCCCGAGAGTTAATTGACTGGCGCTCTTGTTGAAATACGTCTCTGAGGCCGCCTCAACGCCATATGCCAGGTTACCAAAATAGATTTCGTTCAGATAGAGTTCAAGGATTGTATCCTTGCTATAACGACGTTCGATTTCAGTCGCCAGGATGGCCTCGCGTACTTTACGCAGGTAAGTCCGCTGGCCGCGTTCCTCAGGTGAAAAAAGCAAGGCGCGTGCCAATTGCTGGGTGATGGTCGAAGCTCCGGAGACTGTCTCCCCACTGGTTATATTCTGCCAGAAGGCGCGCACGATGGCGAGTGGATCGAACCCGCCATGCGAATAGAAATCCTTGTCCTCGGTGGCGATGGTCGCGGCTACCAGGTTTGGGGAAATTTCGTTTAAAGGGATGTATGTCCGCCGCCCGGCCTGCGGATCGAGGATTTCATACAAGACATCCCCATTGCGGTCAAGGATGCGTGTTGTCTCGAATTGTGAAGCACGCTGCTGCAAATCGCTCACGCTGGGCAGACCGGAGGCGATCGAATAATATTCGTAAATGCCCGCCGCCGCCAATATCAGTCCCAGCGTCACCATTATGAAAACAAATACAATCAATCCCCGCAGGAGACAGCTACCTGCTTTTGACCAGTTGAATGGTCGGCGGTGGGAGATCAAGCTGCGCTGGCTGGAGGTTGGGCGACGCATGCCCAGAGTGGGGGTGTATTCAATCGCCGATGGTATGACGCGCGTGGCACCCATGTCTATTTCTTCCACGCGCCGCGGCAGGGGCATGCCATTCTCGTCAATTGCCGGGTGGTAAACAATCGGCGTGGCACTTTCCTCGGCGGACTCCTCGGCCGGGGGTTCGCCCTGCGTTTCAGCTTCGGAGTCCAACAACCGGCGAAATTTTTCACGCGGGTCTTCAGGCGTAGGCATAATTCCTCATAATTAATAATAAATCCATTCTGAAATCCATCCCATTCGATAGCGGATTCTAGCACAAAACCTTTGACCTTCGACCCAAACCCCCGTATACTGTACGCATGCGCGATTGGACTCTCGGCCCCGGCGATCCGCTGGCTCTCTCCCTGGTCGCCGATTTTCGCCTGTGTCAACCCGATTACGTCAACGATCAGATCTGGGAACTCGAGACTGGTGGCGGTGAACCGCCCGCCCTGGCTCTGTGCACCACGTACGGACTGCGTGCCCGCGCCATGCGCCTCTTTCCGCGCTTCAGCTTGGGCAGCCAGATAATTTCCGACCCGGCGGCCTTTTCCCAGCCGCCACGCCTGCGCCGATTCTATCCCAACCTCCTCCTGCTCGATTTCTCACCCCTCGCTGGAATTGATGTGGTTGCCGAATACTGGGTTCCCGATTCCCACACCGTCTCCGGCCGCTTCACGGTCACCAACCGCGCCGGCGAAACGCTCCCACTGCTCATGGAAATATGCGCACAACTCTCTCCGTTGGATGGACAAAGCCTTGCTCCACTCTCCATTCATTCGGTCAACACCCTGGCTGGGCGCACGTCGAACCTTGCCCCGGTTATCTTCCTTACCGGTGGCCCCCTCCCCGGACCCGGTCCCTATCCATCCCTGATCCTCGACCTGGCCCTGCCTGATGGCAGTTCTCGCAGCCTCACCTGGGTTCATGCGGCCCTTCCAGAACTGTCCGACTCCTTTGAATTGGCCCGTCGCACGGCAGCCCGCCCGTGGGAGGCGGAACAGGCCAGGGTCGAACGGATCAACGCCGCCCAGACCGTTGAAATCCTCACTGGCGACCCGGACTGGGATGCCGCTCTTGCCCTCAGCCAGAAGACCGCTTACGGCCTGTTCTTCGGTCCCAATCAATATCTCCCCTGCCCAAGTTTCGTCATATCCCGCCAGCCGGACCAGGGTCATTCTCAGCGCGGGGATGGCCGTGATTATTCTCCCCTCTGGAGCGGACAATCTCCACTGGAGGCTGGATATATGGCCAGTCTCCTGCCCGGCGCGCCGGAACTGGCAGCCGGTTTGTTGCGCAACTTCCTGGCCGCACAAACTGAAGAAGGCGCAGTGGATTGGAAACCCGGCCTGGGAGGCCAGCACGGGAAATGGCTGGCTGCACCGCATCTCGCAAATCTGGCCTGGCAAACTTACCGGCGCACCCTCGACATAAGTTTTCTGCGTGAAATCCAATCAGGGCTGACTGCCTTCATTCAATGTTGGTTCACCGAAGGACACGACCGTGACCTGGACGGTTTCCCTGAATGGGATCATCCCATGCAGACCGGTCTCGAAGACAACCCCGCGTTCACCGTCTGGCAGGCGGGCGGAGGAGGGGCGGAAATCTCCGCTGCGGAAAGCCCGGCCCTTTCGGCCATGTTGGCCCGGGAAATCCTTTCTCTGGCAAAGATCGCCGGGGCGCTGGGCCAACCTGAAGAATGCCAACGCTTGGAATTGAGATCGAATGAACTGCGTCTGCTGACGGATGAATGCTGGAACACCTCGGCCGGTCTCTATCACTACCGCGACCGCCTTACCCACCTCAGCCAGGCTGGCAAATTCCTTGGCAGCCGGAGCGGCACCGGGAAACTCTCGCCACATCGATCTTTCCGGCAACCTGTGCGACTGCTTGTAAAGATAAACTTCGCCGGTGAAACCACCCTCAGTCCGGAGGTTATTCTGTATGGTCAGGATGGTGAAACCGCCCGATCCGAGCGCCTGGAGCGGATGGATTTCCAGTGGGGGATAGGCCTGGCAGTTGCCACCAGCCGCCAGATTTACACCAGGCTGGATGCAGTTGAAATTTCCGGTGTAAAAAAACGCGACCTGGTTTCCTTGCAAGGCATGGATTTCTCCAATGAAGATATCACACTCTTCATGCCACTTTGGGCGGGGGTACCGGACCTGCCGCGCGCCCGGACCCTCATCGGCCAGACTCTGCTGGCAGCTGACCGCTTTGGGAGGCCGTTTGGTATTCCGGCATGCGCCTCCGGGATCTCCACAACCCCGTCAAACGTGGCAGACCGGTTCATGGATTGGACCTGTCAGGCCGTTCATCTTCCCTGGAATGCTCTGATTGGTGAGGGGATGCTGACCTACGGGATGCGGGAGGAAGCTGCACAATTGACCGCTCGGCTGATGGCTGCCGTAATCCAAAATCTAAAAAAACAGCACGCTTTTTTCCGTGCTTACCATGCTGAAACGGGGGCAGGCATCGGAGAACGGAATCCGGTCCAGGGTCTCGCTCCACTTGGATTGTTCCTCGGCACGCTGGGGGTTGAAATCCAATCCGAAAAAAGGGTCTCCCTGAGCGGAAGAAACCCATTTCCCTGGCCAGTTACGGTAAAATATAGAGGTCTCACGGTGACACGCCAGGCAGAACAGACAGTGGTCGTCTTCCCGGATGGACAGACCTTCACCCTGAACGACCCGACCGAAGCGGTCGTGTCCGCCGATTGAAAGGAGCCGCGATGGAGCATCCCCCAATCCGTCATTTGATGACAGCCATCGTCCAGGAACAGGACGTGGATGTCGCTGAGCGCGCCCTGGCCTTGCTGGAGGTCCCGGTCATCCATCTGGCAAGCACAGGTGGCTTCCTGGGCCGGCGCAACGCCACGCTGTTCATTGGTCTGCCTGAGGGGATGGAGGAACAGGCGCTAGTGGCCCTGCGTAAATCCTGCCGCCAGCGTGTGGAATATATGGCCATCCCTCTGGAGGGTGCGCCTCTCCCGCTCCCAACTCCGGTGCCGGTTACCGTGGGCGGAGCCAAGGTTTTTACCCTGCCGGTGGAGCGCTATGAGGAGATATAGCCATGAAACTCGTCCTTGCCATCGTTCGGGACTCTGATACTGACTCCGTCACCCAGGGGCTGACCTCCGCCGATTTCCGCGTCACGCGTGTTGCCTCCACCGGGGGACTTTTACGGCGCGGCATGACCACCCTGCTGATCGGCCTGGAGGCCGAACAAGTTGAGGCGGCTATCCAGATCCTGCACAAGACCTGCACCCCCGCAGCCGAGGGCGGCAAACGCGCCACCATCTTCGTCGTCCCGGTGGACCGCTTCGAGCAGATTTAAACTCCAGCCATGTAACACTTTCCCGGAAGGTTATTTGGCCTTTTATAAATCCCTGCCTGCCATTCCATATACATACTGCCAATTAAAAAGCCCAATAAGGAGATTAATGAGCATTGAATACCCAGAATACCCAAGGCCGGAAGTCTCTGTCCTCACCGAAAACGGCATCACTTTTCGCGACCTGAACAAGAATGGCCGTCTGGACCCCTATGAGGATCCTCGGCGGCCCATTGAGGAACGGATCGCGGACCTGCTCTCCCAAATGACCTTGGAAGAGAAAGCTGGATTGATGTTCAATGCCATGATCGCGATGAACAAGGACGGCAGCCTGTTCGAAGAGATCAACCCATTCAATACCGCCAGCACCTCCGAGATGGTCACACAACGCCTGATCAACCACTTCAATGTGTACGATTTGGCCCAACCGCGGCAGATGGCCGAATGGCACAACCGTCTCCAGAGTCTAGCTGGGCGTACCCGCCTGGGCATTCCGGTGACAATTGCCTCCGACCCGGCGCATGCCTTCAGCAAGAATCCGGCCACTGGGTTGGGCGGCAATGAGTATTCCCGCTGGCCGGAACCGATCGGGCTGGCTGCCACCGGCGATGTGGCCCTGGTACAGGAATTCGGCAACATCGCCCGGCAGGAATATATCGCTGTGGGCATCCGTACCGCCTTGCACCCGATGGCAGACCTGGCCACCGAGCCGCGCTGGACGTGTATCAATGGCACATTTGGCGAAGATGCCGAACTATCCTCACGGATGGTTTCTGCTTACATTCGAGGCTTTCAGGGTGAAAAGCTCGGTCCGGAGAGCGTGGCCTGTATGACCAAGCATTTCCCGGGCGGCGGCCCGCAGAAAGACGGCGAGGATCCGCATTTCTCCTACGGCAAGGACCAGGTCTATCCGGGGGATAATTTTAACTACCACCTGATCCCATTCGAGGCAGCTTTCAAGGCCGGCACGGCCATGATCATGCCTTATTACGGCCGGCCGCTTGGTCTTCCACTCGAAGAAGTCGGCTTTGGTTTCAACAAGGATGTCATCACCGGCCTGCTGCGCGGAAAATACGGCTTTGACGGTGTGGTCTGTACTGATTGGCTGCTAATCCATCCAGTCATCGTAAAGGGACAGGTCGTCATGGAAGCCAAATGCTGGGGGGTGGAAGATCTGAGTCCTGAAGAACGGATCAAGAAAGCCATTGATGTAGGTGTCGACCAGTTCGGTGGGGAGACCTGCCCGGAGATCATCGTCGCTTTGGTCCGTAGTGGCCAGATTCCAGAAGCGCGCCTCGACCAATCCGTCCGCCGGCTGCTGCGGGATAAATTCCGCCTTGGCCTTTTCGATAACCCCTACGTGGATCCGGTGGTGGCTGTCAGGATTGTTGGGAACCCGGCTTTCCGGGAAAAGGGTGAGCTGGCCCAACGAAAATCCATCGTTCTCCTGAAGAATGGCAAAATAAGAAAAGGAAAGGTCTTGCCATTGAAAGGCAAGCCGCGTATTTATGTTAAAAGGCATAGATACCGAAGTAGCCATGCAGTATGGAAGGGTGGTCGCAAGCCCTGCAGAAGCCGAACTAGCCATTATCCGCCTTGATTGCCCGTTCCAGCCTCGCCATGGCTTCCTCGATAGCCACTTCCATGCCGGTGATCTGGATTTCAAGAGCCCGGATAAAGAACGCATTATGGGCCTGCTTGAAAAAATCCCCACCATCGTGGATATAACCCTGGATCGCCCGGCGGTCATACCCGAGATCACCGAAAAGAGCGCCGCCCTGCTGGCCGATTTCGGCGCCAGCGACGCAGCCGTCCTGGATGTGATTTTCGGGAAATTCAAGCCGGGCGGAAAACTGCCCTTTGAGCTGCCTTCGTCGATGGAAACCGTTAAAAATCAAAAAGAGGACCTCCCGTACGACTCAGAAGATCCGGTCTTCCCATTCGGGTACGGTTTGACATATTAGTGATGGTATCATCTCAATATACTGAGGGCGGTGGGTGTGTGAGCGGTCGCGAGGCATGCCAATAAGGTACAAAACCGGTCGTACTCCCATTCTCCTTCACTTATTGAGGGGAACCAGGAGATGTTTATGGAAGCACTGAAAGCCATTCGGAAACGAAGAAGCGTCAGAAAGTTTACCGGCGATGTCGTCCCGCGTGCGGACTTGGTAAAAATTGTGGACGCAGGGAGATTGGCTGCCACGGGGAGTAATCGCCAGCCCTGGGATTTTATCGTTGTCACCAACCGTGAGATGCTGGATCAGCTCTGCGTGGTCGGAAAGTGGATGAGAAAGGCTGGCGCGATCATTGCCGTAGTGCTCGATCCATACTCGCGCTGGTGGCTGGAGGATGGCTCAGCCGCGATCGAGAACATGCTGATTGCCAGCACCGCCCTGGGGTATGGGTCCTGTTGGGTGGAAGGGGATGCCTTGCCCTTCGAAGGGGAGTTCAAAACCTTACTGAGCATCCCCAAAGCCAAACGCCTGCTCGCCCTAGTCCCTATCGGCGTGCCCGAGGAATGGCCGACGATTGAGAAGCGGACGCTGGAGAACGTTATACACTGGCAAGTCTATTAATTCAAGCTTACGAAAAACGACCTGCAGGTTCGTTGATAGGACGCTTTGGGTCAACCAAACCTGCGGGTCGGTATTTATTTGTATTAGTCTGCGCAACATCCCCAATTCACTGGTGTTGTAAAGTGACGTCAGGAGAAGGACTCAATGGATATTGGTAAACTGAATCAATATATAGAGGTACTTCAAGATCACAAGAATGCATGGGCATGTTTGTCGATCCCGGAAAAGCTGGCTCTGCTGGAACAAATCCGCCAGCGTCTGGCACCCCGGAGTGAAGGCTGGGTAGCAGCTTCCGTACGCGGGAAACAAATGAAGGCCGGCTCTTCGGAAGAAGGAGAGGAATGGACCGGCGGCCCGTGGACGCTGGCAGAGGGTATCAATGGCTACATGGAGACCCTGCATGCTCTAGCCCAGGGCCAGGTCCTCAAGCCGAAGAAGATCTATACCCGACCTGATGGTCAGGTGGCAGCCCGGATATTCCCGAACACCCTCTTCGATAAAATATTGTTGAGTGGCATCACTGCCGAAGTTTGGATGCAGCCCGGCGTGACCGAGGCGAACCTGCCGGAAAAAATGGCCGCCTTCTACCAGCAGAAGAACCCGAAGGGAAAAGTCGCCTTGGTAATAGGCTCCGGCAACGTTGCCGGTATCCCGCCGCGCGATGTACTCTACCGCTTGTACGGACTGGGGCAGGTGGTCCTTTTGAAAATGAGCCCGATCAATGACTACCTCGGGCCGGTCTTCGAAGATATCTTTGCTCCTTTAATTCAAGCTGGTTACCTGCGCTTCGCCTACGGGGGGGCAGATGTTGGGGAATACCTGGTCCACCACCCCGGCGTGGAGGAGGTCCACATGACCGGCAGTGCCCGCACCTACCAGACCATCCTCTTCGGCAGCGGCCCTGAAGGCGAGCAGCGCAGACGCCAAAACCAGCCGTTCCTTAAAAAACCTTTTACCGGCGAGCTGGGCGGAGTCACCCCAACCATCGTCGTACCTGGCAAATGGTCCAGAGCGGATATCCGGTTCCAGGCCGAGAACGTGGTGACAATGAAACTCCAAAATTCCGGGTTCAATTGTGTCTCCACCCAAGTACTGATCCTGTCCGAGACCTGGCCGCAGCACGATGAGTTCCTCGATGCCATTCGAAAGCTGATGCGTGAATTGCCCGCCCGTAAATCCTATTATCCGGGAGCGGCGGGGCGCCAGAAGGAAGCTGTGGCAGCTCATCCCGATGCCGAGATCCTTGGCGGGGACGTGCCCCGTACCCTTATCACCGGGCTGGATCCGAATGCCGAGAATGAGCTTTGTTTCCTGAAGGAATTTTTCAGCCCCGTGTTTGCACAGACCAGTCTACCTGGAACAGATACAGCCGAATTTTTACGCAACGCGGTTCAGTTCTGCAACGAGAAACTGTATGGCACGCTCGGCGCGACCATCCTCATCCATCCAAAGACGATCAAACAACTTGGTCCGGATTTCGAGCCAGCCCTGAGCGCCTTGCACTATGGCTCGATCGGAGTGAACATCTGGACCGCGGCCGCTTTCCTGCTGGTGCAAGCCACCTGGGGCGCCTTCCCCGGGCATACCTCCGGCGACATTCAAAGCGGCATTGGCTTTGTCGGCAACTCCTTCCTGTTCGAGATGCCCGAACGCACCGTCATACGCGGTTCGTTCTACCCGTTCCCGCGTACCTGGCTGCACGGCGACCCGGCCTTTCTGCCCAAGCCGCCTTGGTTCATCACCAACAAGACCGCCCACATCACCACCAAAGGCGTGGTGTGCATCACTCTTGACCCTCGTTATCGCCACCTGCCGGCTATCCTTCTTTCCGCCTTGCGCGGGTAAAAGATAAACAGAAAAGGACCCAGTTCTTTTGAAGAACCGGGTCCTTTGTTTACCCGAGTATGAAATTGTCGATCAGCCGCGTCTTTCCCACAAAGACTGCCATCGAAAGCAGCGCCTTGCCTTGCACCGTTTCCAATTCCTTCAGAGTATTATAGTCCGCGCAGGAGACATATTGCAGGCGTGCCCGCGTCTCGGAGTTGACGGTTGCATGGATGAGGTGACGCAAGGTTTCAGCATCCCGCTCGCCCCGTTCGAAGGCGGATTTGGCCGCATTCAATGAACGGAAAAGCACCGTCGCAGCCTGACGTTCCTCGGGATTGAGATACATGTTCCGGCTGGACATAGCCAGCCCATCCGGTTCGCGCAGCGTGGGGCAGACGACGATCTCGATTGGGAAATCCAGGTCCAAGGCCATACGTCGGACGACGGCGGCTTGCTGGGCGTCCTTTTGACCGAAATAGGCTCTATCCGGCTCGACCACGTTGAACAACTTGGCAACCACAGTCGTTACGCCCCGGAAATGACCAGGGCGGACTTCCCCTTCCAGCGGCCGCGTTAACCCGTCAACCGTAACCCAGGTCTGGAACCCGGTCGGATACATAGTCTCCGGCGTGGGTGTCCAGACCAGGTCCACGCCGGCGGCTTCGAGCAGAGCCAGGTCACGCGGAAGATCACGTGGATATTTTTCCAGGTCCTCATTCGGCCCAAATTGGGTTGGATTGACAAAGATGCTGACAGCCACGCTGGCACATTCGGCACGGGCGCGTCGAACCAGGGAAATGTGCCCGGCATGCAGGAAGCCCATCGTGGGGACAAAACCAACCGGTCCGGGCAGTTTACGCCGTTTTGTCCGCAATTCAGGAAGAGTTATTACCGTTTGCATAATTTACCCTATTGACTTTTCTTCAATTTTCGCTACACTAATATTAATCTATTTTTTGGAAATTGGTAATTTCCGTGAATGGCAATTCCCAAATCACCAAATCATTACGGCAAAGGAGGAAACAATGGCAGCTCTTAATCGTGTCCAATTGATTGGCCATCTTGGCAAGGATCCCGAAAGCCACTCCACTCCCACCGGGAAGAAAGTGGCTCATTTCAGCCTGGCAGTCAGCAATCGCTGGAAATCTGCGGAAGGGGGAATTAAGGAGAACACCGAATGGGTCAACATCGAAGCCTGGGGGCGGTTGGGCGAGATTTGCCAACAGTATCTGCACAAGGGCAGCCTGGTCTTTCTCGAAGGTCGTTTGAGAACCGACAAAGTCGATGATAAAAGCGGTGGGAGCAAATATTACACCAAGGTGGTGGCCCTATCCATGCAGATGTTGGACCGTAAGCCGGAGGAGGAGCCGGTTTCAATGGTGGAGGAGGAACCGGGAGAGTACGAAGCATAGGGAGAGTAATAGAAGACTGAAGCAAGAAAAAAGGCATAATCGGACGTAATCTCGTTTATGCCTTTGCTATTGTTTCACTGATATATACAAGTTACAGGCTAGAACGGATATGAACGATATCGCCGTCTTTGACGATATACTCTTTCCCTTCCAGGCGCAGTTTCCCTTTTGATTTGGCTTCGGTCATCCCGCCCAACTCTATCAAATCCTGATAAGACACCACCTCGGCCCGCACGAAACCGTGCGCGAGGTCTGTGTGGATTTCGCCAGCTGCGTCAACTGCCGTGGCATGCCGGCGGGTAGTCCAAGCACGCACCTCGTCTTCGCCAACGGTGAAAAAGGATTGCTGGTCGAGCAGATCATACGAAACCCTGATCATGCGGTTTAGCGATAATTCAGTGATGCCATACTCGGACATGAAGACGGCTGCGTCTTCAGGTGGGAGTTGGGCAATTTCCATCTCCAGTTTGCCCTGCAAGGCGACCACCGGCGCCCCTGCCTGAACATCCGGCAAAGCCTGCCCCTCCCCCAGGTTCAATAAAACGAGGATAGGTTTACGCGTCAACAACCCGAATCCGGAGAGGAATTTTTCCTCCTCGGATGAAATTTCCACCCCACGCAGGGGCTTTTCTGCTGACAGGATTTCGTGCAGACGGGTAAACAACACCGTCTGGCGTTCATTCAACACCTTATCCGTGCCGCCTTTTTTACGTTCTTCGACCAGACGTTCCAGTTTGCGCTCGACAGCTATCAGGTCATTGAGCAGGAGTTCGCCGTTCATCGATGCGATATCACGGGCCGGGTCCACGCTGCCGGAGGGAAGTGGCACGTTATCATCCTCGAAACAACGGACGACGTGAATCAGACCCTCCATCTGCGCCAACTGGTTCAGCAGTGGACCGGCGAATCCGGTCTTGGCCGCGCCACTATCCAACCCGGCGATGTCGGCGTAGGTCACTTTAGCGTAGATGGTTTTCCTTGGCTTGAACATGGTAGAGAGCTTGTCCACCCGCAGGTCGGGGACATCCACCACTGCGGTATGGATTTCAATTCTCCCCGCCGAGGCAGTGGTAGGGGCATTGCCGCGCGTCAGGGCATTGAAGATGGTGGTCTTGCCGGATTGGGGGAAGCCGATAATTCCTAATTTCATCACTAACCTTTTTAGTTGTGGTAAAATCTGGGCGTTCGCCGGAGTGGCGGAACTGGCAGACGCGCACGACTCAAAATCGTGTTCCCTTACGGGATTGTGGGTTCAATTCCCACCTTCGGCATTATATCAATAAAAGTTCGCTTTGTCGGGGAGTAGCGCCCGGGGATTGGCGGTATGAGAAAGCGATTCGGATATAATAGTGTTGCCTTAGTTTTCAAGATTGTGATCCGATGGCAAATACAACTCAATCCTATACTGAGCATCTGGCTAACGAGCTGTACGCTCTGACAGAGGTTGCCAAAGCACTGGCTTCGCCGTTTGGGTTGTCAGAATTACTCGATGCCGTGATGAAGACGATCGTCAATGTCCTCGAACCTGCGGACATCGGCGCCATTATGCTCTGGGACCAATCAAAAGGTTTGTTTCGCCCTGCCGCAGCTATAGGTTACAACATTGAAATATTGAAAGAGATAGAACTACGCTCTGGCGAATCCATCACCGGCAAGGTTTATAACGAAGCCCGGCCGCGTTTGCTCTGTACAGCCAATGAAGTCGACCAAGCCATGGCCGACATGCATCCTTCCAACCGTCGGGTGATGATGCGCTCTCTCGGCACTGAAGAGATGCCGCACTGCGCTATTGCTGTTCCAATTAAGGTGGGGGAGCGAAGATTTGGCGTACTTGTCCTGGAAACCCTTGATCACCATAAGCAGTTCAATGAAGATAATCTGTCCTTCGTGCAAACTCTGGCAGATTTGGTGGCCCTGGCCATTGATCGGGAGCGGTTAAAGACGAAGGCCGACAACGTGCGCGATATACGCCAGGTCGAAAGGATGCGTTCTGAAGTGATGGCAACTCTTTCTCATGAATTGCGCATGCCGCTCTTGACTATTAAGGGCTATTCTACCGCGCTATTAATGGACGAATTGCAGTGGAGCGACGAAAAACACAAAGAATTTCTTCACTTGATTGAAGAGGCCTGTGATGATATGGAGGGGATGCTTAAAGACATTCTAAACTCGTCACTCATCGAGGTCGAGCGCCTGGAGATGGAGCGCCAGCCCTTGCGCCTGCCGCACATCGCCCGGGATCTAGCGGGCGAAATCCAGCAACGCGATAAAATCCATACGCCTTTGGTGGATTTTCCACCAGATTTTCCTATTGTTGAGGCCGACCCGCGCTGGATCAAGCAAGTGTTCCGTAATATCATCGACAACGCAGTCAAGTATTCACCTGAGGGCGGCTTGATCGTCATCAAGGGCGAGACCCGCCCGACAGACGTGGTAATCAGCGTGGCTGACCAGGGCATCGGCATCTCGCCGGAAAACCTTATTCCGCTTTTCGAGAAATACTTCCGAGTGCAGTCGCCAGCTAGTCTCCATGTGCCCGGAACAGGTTTGGGGTTGTTGCTCGCACGCACGATAGTCGAGGCGCATGGCGGGCGGATTTGGATTGAGAGCAAGGTCGGGGAAGGAACGACTGTTTATTTTTCTCTCCCCCACAACGTTCCAGTACCATCACGAACGGGTTCAAGGTTGAGTTCGTAACCGCTGAAATCGGTTGATTCCATGAACAAACCCCACATCCTTGTTGTTGACGACGATCCACGCTTGATCCGCCTCGTCCGAGAGGTGTTAAGTGCTGCCGATTATGAAGTTTTGGTCAGTTCCAATGGCCAACATGCCATCAATACGATTGCGATCGAGCAGCCGGATTTGATTCTATTGGATATCCTCCTCAGAGAGGATATGGACGGCTATCAAGTTGCCCGGCGGGTGCGAGAATTTTCGGAAGTTCCCATCATCATGCTCACAGCCAAAGTGACCGAAACAGACATGCTGGCAGGCTTTGAGGCTGGCGCGGACGATTACATTACCAAGCCATTCAGTTCGAAGGAACTGTTGGCGCGGGTACGGGCTGTCTTGAAGCGATCACAAGGCGCAGCGCCCGTCCCAACAGGAGCGAAGATCGTGTGCAGCGATATGACCATCGACCTGGCCCGCCGCCGTGTGGTTATCGCTGGACGCGAGATCCATCTTACCGCTACTGAATTCAACCTCTTACACGAGCTTGCCAGGCACCGTAACCAGGTCCTGTTTCATGAACACTTGCTGACCACCATCTGGGGAGCAGAGTACCGCAACGACGTGGATTACCTGCGCTCGTATATCCATCTACTGCGCAAAAAACTTGAGGTTGACCCGGCCAATCCAAAAATGCTAATCAATGCGCAAGGCGTGGGATACATGTTGGCTGTGCCAGAAAAAGAATGAGGCACGATGAACGAAAAGACTTTCAACATCTTCGAAGTTGCCCAAAAGCAGGTAGACCGTGCGGCTGAGACGCTCGACCTCGACCAGCCCACCCGCGAACTGCTGCGCGTGCCCATGCGCGAATATCACTTTAGCATCCCCATTCGCATGGACGATGGCGAGATGCATATCTTTCGAGGCTTCCGCGTTCAACATAACGATGCGCGCGGCCCTGGAAAAGGCGGCATCCGTTTCCACCCCCTGGAAACGATAGACACTATCCGTGCCCTGGCAATGTGGATGACCTGGAAATGTGCAGTGGCCGACCTACCGCTCGGTGGCAGCATGGGAGGCGTTATTTGTGATCCTCATGATTTAAGTTTACCGGAGCAAGAGCGGATCTGCCGCGGCTGGGTACGGCAAATCGCTTATAATGTCGGCCCAAAATGGGATGTGGCCGCGACGGATTTGATGAGTGGGCCTCAGCATATGCTATGGATGCTGGATGAGTACGAGACCATTTTCGGCTCGCGTAGTCCAGGGTTCATCACCGGCAAACCGGTAGAGCTAGGCGGCTCGCTTGGAAGGATTGAGGCTGCAGGT
Source organism: uncultured Chloroflexia bacterium (assembly GCA_963827305.1). GTDB lineage: Bacteria > Chloroflexota > Anaerolineae > Anaerolineales > Villigracilaceae > UBA877. The sequence goes on along the minus strand of CAWHAM010000006.1, from coordinate 26,697 downwards.
TACGGTGTCATCATTGCCGTCCGCGAGGCGCTCAAAGATCTGGCCCTAAAACCTGAAAAAACCACGGCCAGCGTACAAGGATTTGGAAGGGTAGCGCAGGAGGCCATTCGTCTTTATCAACGCATGGGCGGAACTGTCGTCTGTATTTCCTGCTGGGATCAAAAAGACAAAACCAGCTATGCTTTCCGCAAGAAAAGCGGCATTAGTCTTGATGAGTTGCTGCCTGCCACCAATTCGTTCGGCGAGATCGACCGCGGCAAGGCAGAAGAATTGGGATATGAGTGCCTGCCTGGTGAGGCCTGGCTGGAGCAAGATGTGGATATCCTCCTGCCAGCGGCTCTCGAGAACCAAATCACAGCGGAAACCGTAAAAAGGATCAATAAACACGTAAAGATCCTAGCGGAGGGCGCAGATGGATCGACCAGTCCAGATGCCGATGAGATCATAAACGCGCGCGGTGTCCTGATCATCCCTGATTTACTGGCGAATACCGGCGGTGTCATTTGTGATTATTTCGAACAAGTGCAGGGAAATATGAACTATTACTGGAAAAGGGATGAGGTTCTCGGCAAAATGGATGTCCAAATGACCTCGGCCTATCTCAGCCTGAACGATTTTGCCCATAAAAATAAAATGCCTCTGCGCGAGGCAGCTTATGCGGTGGCAGTAGCTCGCGTGGCCCAGGCCTGTCGCGAACGAGGCTGGGTGTAATATTGAGCTTATCGAAAAGCAGTGCCATGGATGAACCGAGCCAGAAATCCTCTCATCCGACTATCGTCAAGTTCAACCGGAATTTCTTGGACGCGGATACCTCGCTTACCTGGATTGGGCAAGGGGACCTGGGTGGCAAAGCGAATGGACTGGTCTCGATAAGCGAGGCCCTCCATAACGAATTGAAACCGGCTGACTTTCCAGACATCACTGTTGATATTCCCGCCATGGCCGTCCTTCGCACGGGGGTCTTCGATGCTTTCATGACGGGAAATGATCTCAATAAAACCGCTTTCTCGGACCTGCCAGACGACCGCATCGCACACGCCTTTCAGAAAGCCGACCTGCCCTTTGAAGTTCTCGGTGATCTTCGCACAATCGTCGAGCAGGTACATACTCCCCTTGCCATACGCTCCTCGAGCCTTTTGGAAGACGCCTTACATGCACCGTTCGCAGGTGTTTATTCCACTAAGATGATTCCCAACAGCGAGTTCGACCCGGATGTACGTTTTCGCCAATTGGTCGAAGCGATCAAGTTCATTTATGCCTCGACCTTTTTCCGTACCGCCAAAGATTACTGCAAAGCTACCGGTCGCTGTATCGAGGCCGAAAAAATGGCTGTCATCATCCAAGAGATGGTTGGCAACCGCTATCATAAACGCTTCTATCCTGAACTCTCCGGGGTGGCGCGTTCTTATAACTATTACCCTTTCAAACCGGCCCGGGCCGAGGATCGGGTAGTCAACCTAGCACTTGGCCTGGGTAAAACCATCGTTGACGGTGGCATATCTTGGACGTATTCGCCGGCCTATCCCCAGATAGAACCTCCCTTCGGTTCGATTGAGGATCTGCTCAACGGAACCCAGACCGAGTTCTGGGTTGTGAACATGGGCGAACCCCCCAGATATGATCCAACTACAGAAACCGAATACCTGTTACTCGAAAACTTGACTGCCGCCGAGCGGGACGATTCTCTGCGCTATCTGTGCTCAACCTATAGCCCGCATACTGGACGTCTCTCGATCGGGACTGGATTCCGGGGTCCACGCGCCTTGACTTTCGCTCCACTCTTGGCGCTGGAACTAGTGCCATTCAATAATTTAGTTATCCAGGTACTCAAGGTATGCGAGCAGGCTGTTGGCGCGTCAGTGGAGATCGAATTTGCGATGACGTTCAACCCTCATCGCTTTGGCTTTTTACAATTGCGCCCGATGGTTGTACCCGGGGAAGATGTGCGGCTGACAATAGAAGAGATGATCGGCGAGAACGTTTTGGTCGCTTCGGAGACCGTTTTAGGGAATGGTTACCTGGACACTATAAAAGATATCGTGTATGTCAGACCAGAGAATTTTAAGTTGGAATATACCAAGGCCATCGTTCCCCAATTGGAGCAACTCAATGGCAAACTTCTCGCCGACGATCGACCCTACCTGCTAATCGTCTTTGGTCGCCTCGGTACGAATGATCCCTGGCTGGGACTCCCGGCAACGTGGGGGCAGGTCTGCGGTGCGAAAGTCATTGTAGAGGCTACGCGCGAGAATGCCCGGGTGGAACTGAGTTCAAGGGTCGCACTATTTCCATAATGTAGTCAATCTCGGCATCAAATATTTCACCTTGCCTTTTTTGAGTTCGCACCAACTTGATTGGGACTGGTTGAAGAGGCAAGAGGTTGCATATGAGACGGAATTTCTCCGTCACATCCTCCTGTCGACTCCCTTGATGATAAAGGTGGATGGGCGGAGCAGCCGAGGCGTAGTTTACAAATCGTAAGGAGGAGAGATGAGCGATTATTCTCAACCGGTAGACGCCTTGATCCACGACCTGCGTGAGCGGGCTAAGGAATTGAATACACTTTATAGGATCCAGGAACTGCTTGGGACTCCGAATCTCTCCATTGACAAAGTCTGTCAAGGCATTGTCGAGACCCTGCCTCCTGGCTGGCAATATCCTGATGTCTGCCAGGCGAAAATAACTTACGGGGAGACCACTTATAAAACCCCAGGATATGAAGAAACTCCCTGGGTTCAGCGTGCAGATATAAATGTCCAGAATAACACGGTGGGGCAGATCAGCATCTGTTATACCGAGGAAAGGCCGACATCCGACGAAGGGCCGTTCCTCAAAGAAGAGCGTAAACTCATCGATACAATTGCAGAGCAATTTGGCTTTTACATCCTGCACCAAGAGCTTCGGCACGTATTCCAGGAACAGCTGAAGACCGAAGAAGAGCGCAAGGGTGAATGGAGTGTCATTCTAGACTTGCTCAAGCGGACGGATCCAGGTCTACTCATGCGGCTTGCCAGAAAGATGATCAGTTATCTCGACTGGAAGGAAGTCAAAGAGGCCACACAGTTGCGGGAGCGCTTCGGACCAGCCTACAAGCGGGAGCAAGGATCATATGAGAACCGCCCCTCCCAGCAACAGATTGGCGGAAGCACCCTTATTGCCAGCGATGAGGTCTTTGCTATTGCTAGCCGTCACCTGTCTCGCGATGAGATTCTGGACAACATCCAAAAATGGATCAAAGAGGAACGCTCTGGTTTCCTAGTGAGCACCTTGGTCAATCCCGGCTCATTGCTCGCCGAAATCAGTATGGCCGTAGACCGTTATCATTTGTTGACTATGCAGGGCATCGGACTCACTCCGCCGCGAGAAAGTTGGTTTCGCGCTGCCATCATCCGGCGTATTCTGAGCGATAAACCCAACTTCATCACCGTTGCCAAGAAATACATCGATATTGATGATATCAACGATTTCATGCACCGCGTCATTTATCCGGCTGGCAGCCAAGGCAAATTAGGCGGCAAAAGCGCCGGGTTATTCCTGGCCGAACAGATTTTGAAACACTCATCCCGTGGTAAAGAATTAATTCAGAACATCCGGATTCCCAAAACTTGGTACATCACGTCCGATACGGTTTTTTATTTCATGAATTACAACAACCTAGAGGATATCATCGAGCAAAGATTCAAAGATTTAAGCCAGGTCCGCCAGGAATATCCATATATCGTTCATCTGTTCAAGAACTCGCCGTTGCCGCCAGAGATCACTAAGGGTCTTTCGCTGGCGCTCGACTTCTTTGGGGATGTTCCGCTAATTGTGCGCAGTTCAAGTCTGCTTGAAGATCAAGTTGGTATGGCCTTCGCGGGTAAATACAAGAGTCTGTTCATTGCCAATAAAGGAACGAAAGAGGAGCGTTTAGCCTCCTTGACGGATGCCATCACCGAAGTCTATGCTTCCTTATTTGGTCCTGACCCCATCGAGTACCGCTTCGAACATGGCCTAGGAGAACACCACGAAGAGATGGGGATCATGATTCAAGAAGTCGTTGGGAAACAGATCGGCCATTATTGGCTACCGGCTTTTGCCGGGGTCGCCTTCAGTAATAACGAATTTCGCTGGTCGAGCCGTATCCGGCGTGAGGATGGTCTTGTCCGTCTTGTGCTGGGATTAGGAACGCGGGCGGTAGATCGCTTGAGTGACGATTATCCAGTCCTAGCTTCACCGGGCCAGCCCAGGTTGCGAGTCAATGCCACATTCGAGGAATTGGTTCGCTATTCACCCAGGAAAATAGATCTAATCAACCTTGATACCAAAGTATTCGAAACCATCGGTATCCACTCGCTGCTGATGGAATGCGGCAACCAATATCCATTGATCAACCAATTGGTGTCAGTCGTCAATCAGGATCACATCCAGCAAGCCAGCGCTCGGAGCATGGATTTTCAGAAGGGTGATTTCATTGTGACATTTGAAGGTCTCCTCTCACATTCGCCATTCCTCAAACAAGTACGCACAATTTTGAAAATTCTGCAGGAGTCTTTGAGCCATCCTGTCGACATTGAATTTGCCCATGACGGGAAGAATTTCTACCTGTTACAATGTCGTGCCCAGAGTTACTGCGAGGAGGATAACCCTGCACCAATCCCAAGTGAAATCTCCTCTACAAAGATCATTTTCTCGGCCAATCGTTATATTCCGAATGGTTGTGTGTCTAATATCACCCATATCGTTTTCGTGGATCCGCAAAAATATAGCGAAATTACCGATTATCAAACGTTGGCAGCTATTGGACACGCTATCGGCAGATTGAACCAAATTCTTCCCAAACGACGGTTCATCCTGATGGGTCCGGGACGCTGGGGTAGTCGCGGTGATATTAAACTCGGAGTGAGTGTCACCTATTCCGACATCAACAATACCGCTTTGTTGATTGAAATTGCCCGTAGGAAAAAAGGCTACATTCCAGAACCGTCCTTTGGAACCCATTTCTTTCAGGACATGGTAAAGTCGTCCATTTACTATTTGCCTCTCTATCCCGATGACCCCAATGTTGTCTTCAACGATCATTTCCTGACAAACAGAAAAAATATTCTACCTGACCTCTTGCCTGATTTCGCAAACTTCGCAAATATCATTCGGGTGATTGATATCCCCGCCTCGGCCGATGGCCAAATCTTGCAAGTCCTGATGAATGCTGATCTAGGAAAAGCGGTTGCTATTCTGACTGAACCGAATAGGGGAAAGATCGAAAAGTAGAGTTATTGACGCTCGAGGGGGAAAGCAATCGAATCCATCTATTTTCCCCTACCCAAGTCTTCTTCCACTAGAAAGACGGATGAGGGTTTTTTCACGAAATTTTGATATATCAAGCAGTTCTTTTTAGGCATTCTTCATGCTCTCTTTGATATAGTGGTAGTGAATAAAATCACATGTATTCTTAGTCGCATGTGATAAAGACTTCACTTCTAAGTTCACGAACAAGGAGAAAATTATGTCTGTCATACAAGATGTCATTGCCTACGTGCAGGAGAAGGATGCCGGCCAGCCCGAGTTCCATCAGGCTGTCAAGGAGGTCCTGACCACTCTGGAACCCACCGTGGCACAACACCCCGAATACGTCAAGGCCAAGATTTATCAGCGCATTGTCGTACCCGATCGGGTATTAATGTTCCGAGTTCCATGGGTGGACGATAGAGGCGAGGTGCAGGTCAATCGCGGCTTCCGCGTCCAATTCAGCAATGCCATCGGCCCGTATAAGGGCGGCTTGCGCTTGCATCCATCTGTCAACCTGGGAATCATCAAGTTCCTGGGCTTCGAGCAGGTCTTCAAGAACGCCTTAACCACGCTCCCCATGGGCGGCGGTAAGGGCGGATCTGATTTCGATCCCAAGGGCAAGTCTGACAACGAGGTCATGCGCTTCTGCCAGGCTTTCATGAGCGAGTTGTTCCGCCACATCGGCCCGGATACGGATGTGCCTGCTGGTGATATTGGGGTGGGCGGGCGCGAGATCGGTTACCTGCAAGGTTTCTACAAGAAAATCGTCAACAATAACGCTACCGTTCTTACCGGCAAGGGATTGGATTATGGCGGCAGCCTGATCCGTCCCGAAGCGACCGGATACGGTGCAGTATATTTCGCCGCTGAAATGCTGGCAACCAGAGGTAAGGAAATCAAAGGTACGGTGGCGGCAGTCAGCGCCTCGGGCAATGTTGCTCAATACACCGTTGAGAAATTAAATCAGCTGGGCGGCAAAGTTATCACCCTTTCGGATTCCAACGGCACGATAGTAGATGAGGCAGGCATTGATGACAAGAAGCTCGCCTTCATTATTGCTTTGAAAGAAGTCCGCAGGGGTCGGATCAAAGAATATGCTGATTGGTTTAAGCACGTTGTCTACTATCCGGACAAAAGCGTGTGGGAAGTGATCAAAGAACAAGGACTGAAGATAGACCTGGCCTTCCCTTCCGCTCATGAGAATGAGGTCGATGGTATAACCGCTCAGGCAATGGTGAATAATGGCTGTTATTGCGTCTCAGAAGGCGCAAACATGCCATCCACTATGGAAGCCATTAAGATCTACCAGGACAACAATGTGTTGTATGGACCGGCTAAAGCCGCCAATGCCGGCGGCGTGGCAACCTCTGGACTAGAGATGAGCCAGAATAGTATGCGCCTCTCCTGGTCACGCCAAGAAGTGGATGAGAGATTGCATGGCATCATGCGCAGTATTCACAAAGCTGCCTTGGATGCTTCAGCAGCCTATGGCAAACCTGGAGATTATCTCATGGGTGCAAACATCGCCGGCTTTATCAAAGTTGCCAATGCCATGATGGCTTATGGTGTAGTCTAATTAGCACCGATAATGGTGCTTGACCAAATCACAGTGGTGTCAATTACGTAGATTTACACGTATTTGGCACCACTAAATTAATAAGCTGGACATTGCCCCTGGAAAAAGAGAGTGAAGGTGTGCAAATAGATCTTGCCATGGCCAACAAGATGGTCGAGCAGGCCGTCGCTGAATGCGCTGCGGAGCATTTCGCCGGCAATATTTGGCGAATGCGCCAAGCTGTGCTGCGCGGACAATGCGAACATTGCTGCTGTATCACCAATCATCTAGTCAAGCAAATTGGCGAATACCTGGGGCAGGTGGACAACACAGTAAAAGCGGTTTACCAATACGAGCCTGTGGATTTGCCGTCGGCCTATAAGGATGAGGGGAAGGATCGTTCGAGGGAACATAACGGCGTCAACTTGATCGTTTGGGTCAACCGAAAAAGTGCTGCCTTGGCTGCCCTTACCGAAATGTTGGAATCGGCCCTCCACTCAAGTCTGTGCGAGTTAGGCTGCGTCCTTGCATCCCTAGACTGTTTCACCATGGATGTGGTAATGGTGGACGACCGCGATATCGACGAACGACGCGGCCTTGGTTTGCTTGTGAAAAACACCTCATTGCGCTCGACTCTCGCCTGGGAACGATTGCCACAGGCAGAAAAAAGTCTTCCTAAGGAAGTAAAGCCAAAGCAGGTCAAATTTGTCTTAGCAGATTCGTTCGATCTGGAACTTTTGCCGGAATCCAGGCTGCTGGAACATGCCCTCTCCATCGAAAATGCGCCTCCAGAAGAACGGGGGGCGCTGGAACATCACCTTACAGAATTGAAGGTGACCCTTATTCGCCACATCATCAGCGACCAATTAAATTACATTAACATTGCCAAACATTGGTTTACCATTTCAGACCTGGCAGATATTCACCGGCATCGAATTGGCCTGGGACGCATCGGCGGTAAATCTGCCGGAATGCTCCTGGCTGCTCGCATCTTGAACGAGGTCGCCGAGCCCGACCTTAAGACCTGCATTTGCATTCCCGAATCGTATTTTTTGGGCTCAGACCTGATGTACGTTTTTATGGCAATGAATGGCCTGATGCACTGGAGCGACCAAAAGTATAAGCCAGAAGATGAGATTCGCAATGATTATCCACGAGTTTATGAGGAAATCCGGGCAGGAGAATTTCCTCCCGAAGTCTTGATTGAACTTAAAACCATCTTGAATAAAATTGGACCCCACCCGATCATCGTCCGGTCTTCCAGCCAACTGGAAGATAATTTTGGCACCTCATTCGCCGGGAAGTACGATAGTCATTTCTGCCCAAATCAGGGCACGCCCGAGGAAAACCTCAAAAACCTCACGAATGCCATCGCCCGCACGTACGCAAGTATATTCAAACCCGACGCTCTGCTTTATCGCCGCAGCAAAGGCCTACAGGATTATGACGAGCGCATGTCGATTCTCATTCAGCCTGTTCAAGGTGAACAGTGGGGTCGTTACTTCTTCCCATTTGGAGCAGGTGTAGCTTTTAGTCGTAATATTTACCGATGGGCACCGCAAATCCGCCGCGAAGATGGGTTTGCTCGTCTGGTCTGGGGATTGGGGACACGCGCTGTAGAACGTGTTGGCAACGATTACCCGCACCTGGTCGCTCTAAGCCATCCCACCCTCCAGCCCAATGACTTCCCCGAGTTCATTCGCCATTACTCTCAGCAATATGTGGACGTGATTGATCTGCAAGAAAACGCCACCAAAACCCTGCCTGCCCGCGAGGTGCTCAATTCTAATTATCCCCCTCTGCGCCTTCTGATCCAGATAGAGCAGGACGGTTATCTTAGTACACCGTACAGTCGAGTGATGGAAGCCGATATTCCCAGGCTTGCCATTACGTTTGATTACCTGCTTAGGCGCACGCCTTTCTCCTCTTTACTTTCCCGGATGTTGCGCCTACTGGAAGAGCATTTTCATTCGGCTGTCGATGTAGAATTTACGATACGTGTCATAGGGGCCGATACCGCTAAGCCAGAAATAAGGATCTCGCTCCTTCAATGCCGTCCCCAGAGCAGTTTATTAGCTACTCAGCCAGTCCGTTCACCCAAAGATCTCGTACGTGAGGATATTGTTTTTTTGTCGCATTTTATTATGCCGCAGGGCTATCTGCGAGAAATTCGCCATGTCATTTTTATACCTGCTGAGAATTACTTTGCGCTCCCTTCTATAGCAGCCCGCAATGGTTTATCACGGATCATTGCCCGGTTGAACTCTGCCTTGGGCAAAAAGACCTTTATCTGCGTTGGACCAGGTCGCTGGGGAGCCACCAACACTGACTTGGGTGTGTTCGTTGGCTATGCCGATATTTGCAACGCAGGCGCACTCGTGGAATTGGCCGGCAAGGAAGTGGGCCCCGCTCCAGAACCATCGCTCGGAACCCACTTCTTCCAAGATTTGATGGAAGCGCAAATTTACCCTGTCGCTGTGCCACTTGACGACGAAGAAACACTCTTTAATCGGGAATTTTTCTATGACACTCCTAATTGCTTACGCAATTGGGTGAATGTCGAAAACGACTTGGCTGATTGCGTGCGCGTGATTGACGTCGCGTCCTATCGCCTCGGGCATCACCTTGTTTTGGTCATGGACGACGAAAAAGGGGAAGCAGTCGCATATCTCGCGCCAGATGAGATAAAAAGTCCTTCCGCGGAATAGCCCATTAGTCTCGAACAAATCTGCCAAACCTCACAAACATGTGCGATGAGCAAACGTCTTGTGTACAGCTCATCCTACTCAGCCGTTCATACTCGTTCCGATACAGGTATGTCCAGTAGCTTCTCTGAATGATCTTTGAGCCAGCCTGCAATTGCTTTGTGACATACGCCTAGCTGCCGCCCCGATTGCCTGAGATTCATCCCGTCCTCATATAGCTGTATCGCTTTTTGGGCGATAGTGTGTGCAATATCCCCTCGACTTATGGGCGCAGGCGTATATTTGCTCCCACACATCTGTCAGCGATTCCGCTGGCTGCCTGCCATTAGTTTTCCAGCTTTGTTCTGATATCCCGTTTTACCACATTTAGGCCATCTCTGCATCGTTCTATTTTAGCCCATTAATTCCGCCACTCCCGCGCCAGCACCTAAGGGATAGGTAGATCGTCGGCACGGAGTTTATTCTCTCGATCGCCTGTGTGCTTTCCAACGTTCATGGGACCACCACTCAAGCGGTCCCGCGATCTTTTTATCTCCTAAGAATATGCTTTCTTTCAACAGGTTTTCCCGGCATCATTTCAATAATCTGGGGGATCGGGGAGTGCGAACGGTCGCGAAGCTTATCCGAAGGGAACGAAGCCACTTGCACTCTCTCCCTTCCTCCCTCACTTATTGAGACATTACTTTTCCCGGATGCAGATGGGATAAAATAGAGTAGAACCTGTCGCATCCATCTCGTCTTCTCCGGAGGTATCTCTATGCCTGGCATGAATGATATCCTGGCGCTTATTCTTGCGGGCGGACGCGGTTCGCGCCTCTACCCGCTGATTAAACTCCGCTCGAAACCGGCCGTTCCAATTGCCGGAAAATACCGCCTGATCGATATTCCCATCAGCAATTGCATCAACTCTGGCATCTTCCGGATCGATGTACTGACCCAGTACAACTCACACTCCCTCCACCGCCATATCACCCAAACTTACAACTTTGATACTTTTCATACGGGCTTCGTCGAGATCCTGGCCGCCGAGCAAACCCCCGAATCCACCGACTGGTACCAGGGTAACGCTGACGCTGTCCGCAAACAAATATTCCAACTGCGTTCTTCACGTGCCAAATACGTGCTCATCCTGGGCGGCGATCATTTGTATCGCATGGACTACTCCCAAATGGCTGAATTTCACTGGGAGCATGAGGCGGATATCACAGTTGCTGTCCAACCGGTCAGGCGCGCAGACGCCCCCAGCCTGGGTATTCTCAAACGTGGCCAGGATGGCCGCATCACCGATTTTATTGAAAAGCCCAAAGATCCCGAAACTTTGTCCAAATTCATCAGTCGCGCCGACGAGCAGCGTCCCTTCCTCTGCTCCATGGGCATCTATTTTTTCAAAACGGAAACTTTGATCGAACTGCTGACCGAAAACCCCGGTTTTGACGACTTCGGCGGAGACATCATCCCGCATGCCATCAAAAACCGCTCCGTCTACGGTTTTGATTTTGACGGTTATTGGCGCGATATCGGGACCATCCGCTCCTTCTACGAAACCAACTTGGACCTGGCAACTGCCAATCCGGCTTTCAATTTTTACGATACTGAAAATCCCATTTATACACATTCCCGCCTTCTACCCGGTTCCATTGTGGAAGACAGCTTGCTGAAAGACGTACTACTGGCTGAAGGCTGCCGCATCCAGAAAGCCGAGATCAGCCATTCGGTCATAGGGGTTCGCAGCATCATCTCCAGTGGGACGGTTATCAAAGACAGCATCATCATGGGTGCAGACTACTACTCCACCGAAAAACCTTCACAGCCACCGATTGGCATTGGCCCCAATTGCCTTATTGAAGGTGCCATCATCGACAAGAATGCCCGCATCGGTGCAGACGTGGTCATCCGCCCGTTTCCGCTCGGCACAGACATCATCACACCAAACTGGACCGTCCAGGATGGCATCGTCGTGGTCCCGAAGGATACTGTCATCCCACCCGGCACATGCATCGAGATCGAAAAAGCCTGAGAAACCCGGAGCGATGGATTCGCAAAATCATCCATTGGAGAACCTCGCCTGATGAAAAAAAACGCCCCTCAGAACGCTGAAACTCCTGTCCTGCATCAAGAAGAAACTTGGCATGCCCTGTCAGCCGGGGAAGTGCTGGAGCATCTCAAAGTCCGCGAAAACGGGCTGACCAGCACGGAAGTTGCCCAGCGGCAGGCTCAGTATGGCCTTAACCAACTCACTGAAGCGCCGCATCCGGGCTTCATCCGGCTTCTCTGGGAGCAATTTAATAACTTCATCGTAATGTTGCTTATCGTGGCTTCCATCATTTCCGCCCTGCTGGGCGAGTGGGTGGACGCCTCCGCCATCATCGCCATCGTCCTGCTAAATGCCATTCTGGGTATCGTCCAGGAAAGGCGGGCCGAGGAAGCACTGGCCGCCCTTAAGAAACTGGCTGCCCCGGAAGCACGTGTACTTCGCGACGGTCACCGTCTTACGATCTCCTCTCACGAACTTGTACCGGGTGACATCGTCTACCTGGAGGCCGGAAATCACGTTCCGGCAGATGTTCGCCTCTTGGAAGCAGTCAACCTCCAGGTCGAGGAAGCCGCCCTGACCGGCGAATCACTCCCCGTTCAAAAGAACGCCGCCATGAAGCTGGAAGCGGATATTCCCCTGGGCGACCGAAAGAACACTACTTTTATGGGAACAACGGTTACCTATGGACGCGGGCGCGGCGTAGTCATTGGAACGGGCATGCGCTCGCAACTTGGTCTGATCGCCAAGATGCTGGAGAGTGTGGACCAGGAGGAAACTCCGCTCCAGAAACGCCTGGACCAGCTCGGCAAGACACTCGGCTGGGGGGCGCTGGTAATCTGTGCAATCGTCTTCATCGTTGCCGTGGTCGAAAATACCAACCTGAGCCTGTTAACGGCTGCCGGCGGTGGCATCCTGGCCTACCTTGGGGCAGCCAAAAGCGAGCTGGTTAATTTCTTTATTGTGGCGGTCAGCCTTGCCATCGCGGCCGTGCCGGAAGGTCTTCCCGCCGTGGTGACGATCAGCCTGGCACTCGGGATGCGCGAGATGATCCACCGGCACGCCTTGATCCGCCGGCTTTCGTCTGTGGAGACGCTCGGCTCAGCCACCGTCATCTGCTCCGACAAGACTGGCACCTTGACCCAGAACGAGATGACTGTCACGCGTGTCTGGGTGGATGGGCAATTCGTTAATGTTACCGGCTCGGGTTATTCCCGGCGGGGTGAGTTCCAGGTGGGTACCAAATCTGTTGACCTACATGATTATCCCGGTGTGGAGACTGCCCTCTGGGTGGGAGCGCTCAACAACGACTCCCAGCTCGAGATAGTCGAGGGTGACGACCTGTCCTACCGGATCGTAGGGGATCCGACCGAAGGCTCGCTGCTGGTGGCGGCTGCCAAGGCAGAAGCCTACCATGCGGATTTACACAAGGCTTATCCGCGTCAAGACGAGATCCCCTTCGACTCAGAACGCAAACGCATGGTTACCATACACGATATCCGGGAACCCGATCCGGATGATGTTTCTCCTTTCAAGAACAGTGAATTGCGCGGCTGGGACGTGATTGCCGTGAAAGGCGCACCCGACCTGATCCTGGACCTGTGCACCTCTTATCAGACTGGGGATGACAAAACCAGGAAGATGAACGAAGCAATCCGCCAGCGTATTCGGGATGCAAACGATGTAATGACCCAGGATGCCCTGCGTGTGCTGGGGCTGGCTTACCGGGTGGTCGAAGAGGCTCCCAAGGCCGAATCCGTCGATGTAGACGAGTTGGAAAAAGACCTAGTCTTCGTCGGTTTGGTTGGGATGATCGATCCCCCCGCGAGGAAGTCAAACACGCCATGGAGAAAGCCGACCATGCCGGCATCCGCACGGTCATGATCACCGGGGACTATCCAAACACCGCCAGGGCGGTTGCCAAGGAGATCGGTCTTTTACGACCCGGACACGAGGTCCTGACCGGCGCAGATCTGGACCGGATGAGCGCTGACATCTTGAAGAATGAGATCGAGCAGGTGGATGTCTTCGCCCGAGTCTCCCCCGAACACAAACTGCGCATCGTGGATGCCCTGCAGGCCAACGGTGAAGTGGTTGCCATGACCGGTGATGGCGTGAACGACGCTCCTGCCATCAAACTTGCCAATATCGGTGTGGCCATGGGAATCACCGGCACCGATGTGGCCAAAGAAACTGCCGACATGGTGCTGACTGATGATAACTATGTCAGCATTGTGGACGCGGTTGAACAGGGGCGCGTGATCTATAGTAATATCCGTAAATTCGTCTACTACCTGCTCTCCTGCAACGTGGCCGAAATCCTGATCATTTTCCTGGGGATGCTTATCACGAAGAACTCTCCGCTGACAGCCATCCAGTTGCTCTGGTTGAATCTAGTCACCGACGGAGCACCCGCCCTGGCACTTGGCACCGAGAAAGGTGACCCGGATATCATGTCCCAGCCGCCGCGGCCACCCAAGGAACCCATCATCAACCGCTTCATGCAGGTTGGCATTCTTACCCAAACCATCGCCATTACCTCTGTAAGCCTGGCTGCTTATTTCATTGGTCTGAAGTGGTACCCAACGCATTCGAACTTGATGGCAGAGACCCTGGCTTTTGTCACCCTTTCAGCCTCTGAATTATTCAGGGCGTTCACCTCCCGTTCTGAGCGCTATCCCATCATAAAGATCGGAGTTTTCAAGAACCGCAACATGAACCTGGCTTTCTTATCCTCCATGGCGTTGTTGCTGGGGGTGGTCTATATCCCCGGATTAATATGTTTTAACACCCTGCCCTTGGGCTGGCAACAATGGGAGATCATCCTGCCATTGCTTTTGGTTCCCTCGGTTGTGGCAGAGACTGTAAAACTGTTTGTATCCCGAAAGAAATAATCCCTGGATTTATTCAAAATGAACCGGCGACGCACCCGCCTCGCCAGTTGTTCTATTCATTCCTTTGGCTGCTTACCCAGCTTAAGACCAACGACCTGGTATATGATATTGAGCAGTACGTTCAGGTTGGGGATCACAGAGGCCGAGGCGCTGGCTCCGCTGAACCAACCGCCGCCTTTTTTGGAAACCTTCAAAATTCCCCGGTGGATCGAAACCTGCTGGACCTCGGTCCAAGGATAGGTTTTTTTGCCGATCTGAATTCCGTCCTTGCTGATCACCACCGGCCCAAAAGCAAGAATCTGCCCGGCATTGTATTGCTGTGCGGCCCTGTCATACAGGATTGGGAAAATGCCATCCTGGATGGCTTTCGCCAGTTCTTCCACTTTGGTGTAAATGTCGTTTAATACCAGGCGTTGATTCTGACGATTGAACAGCCTGTAGACATGCGTCGTTCCGGTGAAAATCCCGTTGGTATAGTGGCGAGTGACCGCGGAAGTCAGCGAAATAACCTCCTCCCAGCGCCAGATCCGGATGCCTTTCCGGTCACGGATTGCAAATCCCAGTTCATAAACCCCCACGCCCCTGTTCCAGTTTCCCAATGCGTACCTGCCGGCTGCCAGCCCAAGCAGCAACATAATAATAGCGATAACCACGGGCACCGCCAATTTATCGACTATCAGGGCAGGGCCATGCTTCTGATAGGCCGCATATGCAACGTAGAGCCCATAAAGGAAAACTAGGATGGAACCACCCAAAAAAATGATAAAGGCGACCAGGCTGCCGACCCGGTTCAGATTCTTGACCGGAAAATAACGCTTGGGAGCGCCCAGGCCGATTGCCATAGATGCAAAAGCTTCGGGGAATTGGGAGGTGCTCACAAAAGTTTCCTTTGGGCAATACCATGAAAAGGCTTGGGACAGACCCGGCCAAATCCCTAAACAGACGGCAGATTGCGCTTCAGGACGGAATACAAGCCCAGCGCCTTGACCGCCCCTTCCACCACACAGGTTTCCGGGTTATCCACCAGATAAGCCGGGATGCCAAGGGCTTTCGTCAACAGTTTATCGGTGCCGCGTAACAACGCTCCCCCACCGCATAAAGCCACACCCCGGTCAATAATATCGGAGACCAATTCAGGCGGGGTCTTCTCAAGCACACGCCGGCAGGTCTCGATCACGTGCTTGAGTGGATCCTGAAGCGCCTCGACCACTTCGCCAGTGGTCAGGGTGACCGGGCTTGGCAGTCCGCTGACCTGGTCCTGCCCTTGGACTTCCAGGCTTTCCTCTTTGTCCTGCGGAACAGCCGCGCCAATCCGAACCTTCAATTGTTCTGCCGTGGCTGGGCCTATGATGACCCCGTATTTTTTTCGCACATAAGTGACAATGGCTTCGTCCAGGAGGAGGCCACCTGATCGCATAGTCTCGGCGGCGACGATGCCGTACATCGAGATGACGGCTGCCTGTGTGGCTCCGCCTCCCATGCAAATGACCATATTCCCGGAAGGCGAACTAATCGGCAGATCCACACCAAGGGCCGCCGCCAGAGGTTGCTGGATGAGATAGGCATCCCGGCTGCCCGCCTGGAGGACTGCCTCATGGACCGCACGCGATTCCACGCTGGTGACACCATATGGAATACTGATCATCACGCGTGGACGAAAAAAACGCAGTGGCCCGCTGACATGCTGGAGAAGATAGCGTAGCAACGCTTCCGTAATTTCGTAATCCGCCACCACGCCGTTTTGCAATGGGTGCGCCACCTCGATGGTCTCCGTTTGCACACGGCCCGCCATATCGCGGGCAGCTTTGCCGAATTCGACCATTTTTTGCTCTTCGATGACAATGGCGACCACCGTCGGCTCATCCACCAGAATGCCACCGGAATCGGCAATGCGGGTCTGGATGGTTCCAAGGTCTATTCCCAAATTCTTTAAAAAGGAAGCCATATCATCTCGATTCGTCGGATATCCGGGGCGGCTTGGCAGGGCCATGCCGGTAACGCCTAACCGCATCCAAGCGCAGATTGGACTTGCGGAGGGCAGCTTCCATCATCAAATAGCTATCCGAGTTCGCAGGTACCCCCTTTGCGAGGCTTTCTTCGGCGCGCTTGCGGGCTGCTTCAGCACGAAAAACATCAATTTCTTCAACGTTCTCAGCCGCGTCTGCCAGGATGGTGACGACATCCGGCTGAACTTCAGCAATTCCACCGGCTACGGTGAAAATCGTTTCCTGACCCTGCGAACGCACCTTGATGATACCGTATTTCAATGTGGTCAGGAGGGGCGCATGATGCGGCAGAATGCCCATCTCCCCGTCCGTACCAGGGAGGAGCACCATGTCTGCCTCACCCTGAAAGACGATGCGGTCTTGTGAGATAATTTCACAGCGGATAGACATGACAATTCTCCAGTGTCATGTGTCAAGAGTCACGCGCATTTCGAACATGAGACTTGACATTGGAACACATGCCACTTAATATGCGAGCTTCCCGGCCTTTTCGCGCACATCATCAATCGTTCCGGCCATCATGAAAGCCTGTTCGGGCAGGTCATCACATTTTCCATCCAGGATTTCGCGGAAACCGCGCACGGTCTCCTTGATGGGGACATATTTGCCTGCCGTTCCGGTAAAGACTTCCGCCACGAAGAATGGCTGGGAGAAAAAGCGTTCGATCTTGCGAGCACGCGAAACAACCAATTTGTCGTCCTCGCTCAATTCGTCAATGCCGAGAATGGCGATGATATCCTGCAGGTCCTTGTAACGCTGGAGGATGCGCTGGCATTCACGAGCGGTATTGTAATGATCCTCTCCGACGATGTTCGGGTCAAGGATGCGGCTGGTGGAGACCAGTGGATCCACGGCTGGATAAATGCCTTTTTCGGCGATGGAACGTTCCAGGGCAATGGTGGCATCCAGATGTGTAAACGTGGCGACCGGCGCGGGGTCCGAATAGTCATCAGCCGGGACGTAGACGGCCTGCATCGAAGTAATCGAGCCATGCCGAGTGGAGGTAATGCGCTCCTGCAATTCGCCCATCTCCGTCGCCAGGGTTGGCTGGTAACCCACTGCGGAGGGCATGCGCCCCAGCAGCGCCGACACTTCCGACCCGGACATGGTAAAACGGAAGATATTATCGATGAAAAGCAGAACATCCCGGCCCTGGTCGCGGAAGTACTCAGCCATCGAAAGCGCCGTCAGCGCCACGCGCAGCCGCACGCCGGGTGGCTCGTTCATCTGGCCGAAAACCATGACGGTATCCTTCATGACACCCGATTCGAGCATTTCACGATAAAGTTGGGTGCCTTCACGGCTGCGTTCGCCCACCCCGGCAAAGACCGAATTGCCCTGGTGCACAGTGGCGACAGAACGGATGAGTTCCTGGATAACAATGGTCTTACCAACACCTGCCCCGCCGAAGATACCGGTCTTGCCGCCTTTTGTGAAAGGCGCAATCAGATCAATAACCTTGATGCCTGTTTCAAAAATCTCAGTGCGGGTGGACTGTTCGGAGAAGAGCGGCGCCGGGCGATGAATGGGGTAGCACTCGTCCACCTGGACTGGACCCTTTTGATCCACGGGCAAACCCAGGACGTTGAAGATCCGCCCCAAGGTCGCAGGTCCGACCGGTACCAGGATCGGTGAGCCGGTCGCAGTAACCGGCAGACCACGCTGCAGACCGTCGGTGGTATCCATCGAGACACAGCGCACCCGGTTCAGGCCCAAATGTTTTTCCACCTCCAATACCAGCGGCTGGCTGCCTTCACGCGGAATTTCGAGGGCCTCAAATACGTCCGGAAGTTTGCCTTCGGGGAACTCCACATCCACCACGCTTCCTTGAATCTGGGTTACACGGCCAATTGCTTTCGCCATTCACTACCTCCAAAATTTATTCCTGCACCATCGACTTCGACAACGCTTCGGCTCCGCCAGCGATGTCCAGCAGATCACTGGTAATCGTCTGCTGACGAGCCTTGTTATATTGCAATTGCAGGTGAGATACCAGCTCAATGGCATTTTCGGTGGCGTTGCTCATTGCAACCATTCGGGCGGCATGCTCCGACGCCAGCGATTCCTGAACAGCCTGGTAGACCTGCAAAGCGGTAAAGCGTGGGATGATCTCATCCAGGAGTTCCTCTTCCGTTGGTTCATAGATATAAGCAGCGGTTAAACGTTGGTGGGCGTACTCTTCAACCCGGCCAACTTCAGCGCCGACTTCCAACGGAAGCAACTTTTTAATCACCGGCGCCTGCCTGACCATATTGATAAAGTTAGTATAGACCAGGTATACCTCGTCCACTTCCCCTTTAAGGAATTCATCCACCGCCACGCGACCAATGGCTGAAACATCCGCGAAGGATGGCGCAGCGGGAAGATTGGCAAACTCGGCAATAACCTGCTTGTGACGCCGCAGGAGCAGATCGCGGCCTTTACGCCCGACGGCAATATAGCGCACCGGGACTCCGGAATGGTCAAAATGCTGGATGACGTAACGGATGATATTGGTATTGTACGCGCCGGCCAGGCCCCGGTCGCCACTGATCACCACCGCGAGCACATTATGGATCTCGGACCGGCGCGCCAAAAGCGGATGCAGGATAACCCGCCCGGGCTGACCGGCAATATGCGTCAACACCTGCCAGGCTTTGGTGGCATATGCGCGCGTTGCGGTGACTGCCGCGACCGCCTTGCGGACTTTGCTGGCACTGACGGCCTCCAAGGCGCGTGTTACCTGCGAGATATTCTTGACACTGCGGATCCGCATCCGCATTTCGCGGGCTGAAGACATAAGTTAATCGGAAAGTCTGATAATCAGTAAGTCTGTTGGTCGTTATTGCCAGGTTGACTGGAAAGCGGTCAGCACCTCGGCCAATTTCTTTTCGGTTTCATCGGTAATACGCTTGTTGGTGGCGATATCCTTGCCCGAGTTCCGGATGGGAGGTCGTCAAGTTGCGGACCAGGTCACCCTCCCATTTCTTCATGCGCTCCACCGGGACATTATCGGCATAACCATTCGTCCCGGCGAAGATAACCATGACCTGGTTCTCCATCGGCATGGGTTCATATTGGGGTTGTTTCAGGATCTCCTGCATACGCTGTCCGCGCGTCAGTTGGGCCTGCGTGGATTTATCCAGATCGGAACTCATCAGGGCAAACGCGGCCAGTTCCCGGTAGGTGGCCATATCGATGCGCAATTTACCGGCCACCTGCTTCATGGCTTTGGTCTGCGCGGCCCCGCCTACACGGGAAACGGAAATACCCACATCCACTGCCGGGCGGATACCGGCGTTGAACAGGTTATTGACAAGATATATCTGGCCATCGGTGATGGAGATGACGTTGGTCGGGATGTAGGCCGAGACGTCGCCCAGCAGGGTCTCGATGATCGGCAGTGCCGTCAACGAACCGCCCGAACCGGCCAGTTTAACCACTTTGCAGTCCCGGGGGTTCGGCATCGCCTGGCAGGCTGCATCTGCGTCGTGCCTGGCCATCGGCCCGGAGAAGACCTTGCCATTGACGGCGTCTTTTTCCGCTGCAAGGGCCTCTTTGAAATCCTTCCTGGCAATGACATATCTATTCGCAAGCCGGGCGGCGCGTTCCAGCAGGCGGGAGTGGAGGTAGAAAATATCACCCGGATAAGCTTCACGCCCCGGCGGGCGACGCAGGAGCAGGGAAACCTGGCGATAAGCCCAGGCATGCTTGGAAAGATCATCGTAGATGACCAGCGCATCCCTCCCGGTCTCCATGAACTCTTCGCCAATGGCGCATCCGGCGTATGGAGCGATGTACTGCAAGGCGGCGGACTCATCGGCTGCCGCGATCACCACAATCGTGTGCGCCATGGCATCGTGCTGTTCCAAAATACCGACAGTCCGGGCAACCGCGGCTTTTTTCTGCCCGATGGCAACGTAAATACAGATGAGATCTTTGCTTTTCTGGTTGAGGATAGTATCGATCGCAATGGCTGTTTTCCCGGTCTGCCGATCGCCAATGATGAGCTCGCGCTGCCCACGCCCGATGGGAATCATCGAATCAATGGCCTTGATGCCGGTCTGGACCGGGGTATCCACGTCCTGGCGTTCGACCACACCGGCTGCGATGCGTTCAATCGGGCGGTAATCCTTGAACTTGACCGGCCCTTTGCCATCCACAGGTTCGCCCAGGGCGTTGACTACGCGGCCGACCAACCCATCCCCGACCGGGACCGAGGCAATGCGGCCGGTGGCGCGCACTTCCATGCCTTCGGATATCCCGGAGTAATCACCCATGATGATGATGCCGACGGCCTCCTTCTCCAGGTTGAAGGCAATGCCCATGACACC
The DNA here is from genome assembly GCA_963827305.1 of uncultured Chloroflexia bacterium. Classification (GTDB taxonomy): domain Bacteria; phylum Chloroflexota; class Anaerolineae; order Anaerolineales; family Villigracilaceae; genus UBA877. The sequence continues at coordinate 5,924 of CAWHAM010000006.1, read as the reverse complement.
ATTCGCGAACTGGACCAGTTCCTGTGCCTTGATATTCGCCAGGCCAGTGGCACGTGCAATCCCATCGCCCGCCTCCAACACCGTGCCAACGTCAGCGAAACCGACCTTCGGCTCGAAGGATTCGATTTTCTTCTGCAAATCGTCCGTAATCTGTTTAATTAAGTCGGTCATCTATTCTCCATAAGGAAATAAAGAACCCTATCCCAAAAAACCTGCCCCGGGAGGCCGGATTAATTGTACTACTCCTGAGACCCTGCTTAGCGCCACACGCAGAATGGGTGTTAAGCCGTTAATTCTTCCACTTGCTGCTTATCCAGGCGGGTAATCAATTCAACCACCAGCTTTACTGCATCATCATAATCCTGGCGGTGGATAATCGAGCTATGCGAATGAATATGGCGCGCCGGGACACACAACACCACCGTCGGTACGCCGGTCTTGAAAAGATGGATTGCGGCACCGTCGGTTGCTCCACCCTCGATGGAGGATAATTGCACGTTCAACCCGAGATGGCTGCCGGTCTCCAAGACCAGATCGCGCAGTTTGAGATTAGGGATCATGCGGGCGTCAAAGATCACGACCGTGGGCCCGCCGCCCAATTTGATGGACGACTCTTCGGGCTTTATTCCCGGCACATCCCCGGCAATGTCTGCTTCAAGGATAATGGCCACATCCGGCTGGACTGCTTCCACGCTGGTGGAAGCACCGCGTAAGCCAACCTCCTCCATCACGGTCGCAGAGGCATAGAGGGTATTCGGGTGCGGACGATCTTTCAGGATCTGCAGCGCAGAAACCATCAGTGCCACACCTACCCGGTCATCGAAAGCTTTGGACAGGTAAGTTTTACCGTTCGCCAGGATCTGGAAATCGGCGCGCGGAATGATCGGATCCCCAAGTTGCACACCGGCCTCTTTCACCTCGGCCTCGCTCGTCGCGCCGATGTCGATGTACATATCCTTGCGCGCCACGACCTTCTGGCGTTCCTCGGCGGTCAACATATGCGGCGGCTTAGCTCCAATGACCCCGGTCAGATCGCCTTTAATCGTCTTGATAATCACACGCTGTCCAAGCAGGACCTGGTCAAACCATCCGCCCAGGGGAAGGAATTTGATGAAACCTTCCTTGGTGATCTGTTTGACCATAAAGCCAATCTCGTCCATGTGACCGGCTATCATCACACGCGGTGCGTCGGAGAGCCCTTTCTGCTCACAGATGACGCTGCCAACCTTATCCTGGGAGAGCTGCCCCAATGGCTCCAAATATTTTCGCACGACTGCCCGGATGGGGGACTCGTAGCCAGGCACGCCGTGGGTTTCGGTCAATTCTTTGAGAAGTTGTTCAATCGCGTCCATGCAATAATGCCTCCACAGCATTTTAGTAAATTAATTACCCGGGTTTCTCCATGAAAATGAGAAGATGGGGGGATGCAGGCAGGTAATAATACCTGAAAGGAATACGATTGTCCAGAATGAGTAAGAAGGGGGGAATAAGGGAATTAGTCATCAGGTAATAAGGTAATTAGGTGATAAGGAAGAATGAGGAAAGGGGCAGGGGAGAAAGGGGCTTAACCGGGGATCCCATTGCGAATGATGATGATAAAGGAATTGATATTTGAAAACAAATAAAAGAACAATTCCAGGAAGGAAAAAGAAAAGGGAACAGAAAGTTGAAAAAAAGAAACGGAAAATTAACATTTGAAGAGGTTGTTTTTTCATTTTTATGGTTTTAGATTGATAAATCAATATACATTTAAACTCAGGTTACAACATGATTTGATTTGGATTTATTCCTCAGAAACAAATACTGCTCCTTACATATTTGCCTCTTCGCCCTGCGGGGCTCCCCGCAAAGTACCCAGGGCAGGTGGGTAAATAGAGTGGGGTACATATTCGGAGTGAATCCTGGGAAAGGGAGCGAATTGTTTCGCGGAACAATTGAGGAACAATTCCCGTGTCCAAAACCCCCAAAGTACGCCCTGGCAAAAAGAGTCAGGACAGGTGGGGCAGGCAAGCCAACGGACAAGCAGGCAAGCGAAATTTAAGTCACTTTTTTTATGTTTTCCGCGGAACGAATAGAGGAGGAATGGTCGCAAAGTCTGATAGCCTGATAGTCTGATAGCCGGATCCCGAAAGTGCGCCCTGACAAAAATCGTCGGGGCTGGCGGGACTTGTGTCGGGTAGTTTTGTAGTAGTATGGCGGGGTTTACCTTTGTTAGTCGTTCCGCGTAACGAAGAGGAACGAATATTTTCCGGCGAAGGACTGGTGGTCCCAAAAAGAACTCAGGGCAGGCAGGGGACAAAGCCGAATAACGAGTCCCGTGTAACGAGCAATGTAGGACGTGGAACGCTACAGAAGAGGGCCCTGCAAAGTACGCCCCGCAAAGTACGCCCTGACAAAAACAGTCAGGACAGGCGGGGCAGGCAGGACAGGCAGAGGAATTCAGCATGAAAAGTACTTTTCTGGCAGGAAGGTGATACTAAAAAACAGCGCGGTCCAATAATAGAACAAACGTGCTGTTTTGTCAATGATTCCCCGGGTTTTCTGAAGTTCAATCGTCAAGCGGGCTTTTCACCGCCAAACCGCCACGCTGCAGAACATGGGTGTAAATCATGGTGGTTTTGACATCCTTATGACCCAATAACTCCTGGACGGTACGGATATCGTAGCCGTTCTGGAGCAGGTGGGTGGCAAAGGAGTGCCGGAAGGTATGTGGACTTACAGGTTTGGCAATCCCGGCAAGGGCGGCAGCCTGACGGACGGCTTTTTGCAAAACGCTTTCATCAAGATGATGCCGCTTGGTTTTTCCCGAGAGCGGATCCCTGGAACGCTGGGAAGCAGGAAAGATATATTGCCAGGACCATTCTTTTGCGGCATTCGGGTATTTGCGATCCAAGGCGTACGGCAGGGATACTTCTCCATATCCTTCGCCCAAATCCTTTTGGTGAATTGCCTTTACGTCCGTCAAATGGGTTTGCAGAGCTGGAATGACCGAATCCGGAAGTATGGTTACACGGTCTTTTTCTCCTTTGCCATCCCTTACCACAATCTGATGATTGCCGAAGTCCACATCCTTCACCCGCAGGCGTAAGCATTCCATCAGGCGCAATCCGGCACCGTAGAGCAGTTTCGCCATAAGTTGGGAGGTTCCACTCATTTTTTCAATGACCTGCATGGCTTCCGGATGTGTCAGCACGGTTGGGAGATGAACAGATGCCTCAGGGCGAAGAATATCAGGCACTTCGACAGGATGGTTGAGGACGTTACGGTACAGGAATAGGATGGCACTGAGCGCCTGTTTTTGGGTAGAGGCTGCGACATGGCGTTCAACTGCCAGAAACGAGATGAAAGCCTGAACTTCCGGAGCTCCCATTTCAGCAGGATGACGCTTCTTATGAAAAAGGATGAAGCGCTTGATCCATTCGACATAGGTTTGCTCGGTGCGGGATGAATAATGTTTTGTGCGGACGGCTTCCCGGACCTGATCGAGCAGCTTTTTGGGTGGATTATCCATGTTGCACCTGCCAGGGATATTTGATATACTTTTATTGATATTAATAGAATTATAATCCAATGCGTCCTAACGCCCCAACCGGTTTGGGCGGTTATACGGACAGTCCATAATCTATTAGGCCGTCCGCATAACCAGATGTTAGGCTGCCCTGACTGGACTTGAACGATGGAACAACAAGACGAAAGTGCACTCTGGGCATTTACACCCTTCGCCCGCGCGGGCAGCGGTTTCATAGACCGCCTCTCCGAATTGTCTACGCTGCGAAGAAACTATCAACAAGGAAGGCGCCTAGGCATCATCATCGGCGGCGTGGGAGAGGGCAAAACCTCACTCGCTCATGTTTTCGTATCAGAGTCCCCTGACCTCTTCCCCGGGGGTGTCAAATACGTCTACGCCACCCGGGCGTCCGATCTTCGATACCCGACGCCGCGGGGCTCAAGGTCTCTACTCATCATAGACGAAGCCCACTTCTTGAGTCCGAGTTCGGTCCCTGCCCTCGAGGTCTGCTGAATAGCCATCCCCTGCTTAATGTGTTGCTTGTGGGCCAGAGGGTACCGGCAATATCATTTCCTGACCAGTTTTCCATTGTGCTTGGGGGCTTCTCAGAGGAAGAGGCTGCTCAAGCATTGGAATCCCGGCTTGGGCCGATCGAACCCGACTTGGTGAAACGCCTTCACCAAACTCTTGGTGGCAATCCCGTCGCCTTGGCTCGTGCTGCCTTCGCACTTCACCAGAGGTGGGTTACTTGGGATGAGCTGCTGAAGGGGATCCGCGATTTCCACTACACGGGACTTGTCGGTCCGCATGGTCGATCACTAAAGACAGGCTCTCCAGAAGCCAAGCAAATCATCGTCGACGTCTCTAAAGTCAACGACCACATACTCCATGAATTACACGAAGATCCAAACAAGTGGCGAGCTTTGACACCTGCCAAGTTTGAGGAGATGGTCGCCGAGCTCCTAGCAAAGCTGGACTACGATGTGGTACTGACACCTTTATCTGCAGATGGCGGATTTGATATGTACGCGGCAAAGAAGGACGGTCTCGGTGAGTTCCTGTTTCTGGTGGAATGCAAACGTTACATCCCCCCAACTAAGGTCGGTGTCGAAATCGTGCGAGCTCTACAAGGTGTCCTTAGTCAGCACCGAGCCAACGGCGCGGCCATCTTCACAACGTCATTCTTCACATCAGGCGCAAAGGAATTCCAGCGTCAGTTCGAACACCAGCTGAAGCTCCACGACTACTTAGCGCTGCAGAGAATACTCAGTTAATCCAGTGAACATTGCGGGCAGCCTAACACCGGCTCCACCTGACCCCGCAAGTGCAGCGGGGCAAGTGAGACAAACTGTTGGGCGGCCAGACGGCATATAACAAATCTATAACCAGAAATGAAAGGAGAAATTAACCATGTTTAACCCAGTGATTGTAGTTGTCATCGTCATCCAAATAATCGTCGCAAAGTTCTCTCGCAAAGCAGGAGCTATTCTTGGCTTCGTTATTACCACAGGAATTCTTCTGTGGGGTATATCTGTATATGGGAATGGCGACAAAATAGCGTTGTTCGGTATACCTGTGTCAGAACCAATCTTTTTGCTCGCTTGCCTGGTTTGGTATGGACTCGATACAAAAGAATTCATGGGTGTCAACAAGCCGCAATTACCTAAAGTACCACAACCAGTGATACAGTCTGTGCCAAACGAAGACAACAATGTCACTTTGATTATCAATTGGAAAGGCTTGTTTAGTGCATACGACCATGAAGTCCAAATCTGGCTCGATGGCGGATTGGCCGGTTCTGGTTCCTTCGTCAAGGGGTTCAACTTACAGCTATTTACTACTGATGGAGTTCATAATATAAGCCTGAATAAAAGAGGTGCGGCTCCTAATATAACCATCAATGCAGAAAATAATAAAAACTATCGCGTCGATCTTGACTTCAATCTTTTTTCAGACAAATTTCAAACTGACTTACTTGGAAACCAATCCGCAGTTTGTAGACATTTCTCCAGAAGCGCAGAAATTATATATTGAAGCACAAAACGCTTATGAGAAAGGTGCCAAACTGGAGAACGTTTTACACAATTGTGACTTAGCCATTCAATCTGCTCCACATTGGGCGAATCCACATAATCTCAGAGGCACTGTTCTCGAAGATTTGGGGCGAAAAGCCGAAGCTACTCAAGCATATCGTGAAGCAGTTCGTCTTGATCCAACTTTCGAAGAGGCCAAGACTAATCTAGCTGAAACCGAAGGTAAACCACAAACCCAAATCTAACATAGGATGTGTAAAAGCCGCCCAACACCGGCTCCAGTCGGACAGCGGCTCCGCCGCTCCGCGCAGGCGCGATTTGCCAGAAATGGCGCGATAATGGATAGAGTTCTCGCCAGTCCCGCCGCTGCCGCTGAGCCAATC
>CAWHAM010000005.1:0-172223 GCA_963827305.1 uncultured Chloroflexia bacterium | reverse complement strand
AAAAGCAAAGCTAATTGGCTATGTAAGCGAATGGACAAATGGAGAATTAGATAATCAAGAACCAACTTCGATTACATTCAATTGAGTTAACTTCCGTTATATAGGAATTTGAAATCAAGTTCTTATTGAGGAAAACACGCGACATTCAACTCTATCACTAATGACTTTAGAAATTGCACAGAGACAAATCAAGCTTCAATGGGTCCTTGATTACGAACGAGTTGTAGCTATTTTGAGCGCACAACATGGTGTCCAAGTGACATGTACTGCAACTTCTGCAATTAGGGATACAACCGATATTGATTCAGTCATAGAGATAATTGATACACTATGTGATGTTATGACTGTAGCTCGTGGAACGTTAGTGAGTTGGACATCTTTCGATGTGATGGTAAAAGATAGTAAATTGCCATATTCAAGGTACAATTCAGTTACACGCCCATTCGTAGGTATCGGTTTAATTAGCAGTAATGAATGTCAAAATACAAAATTATTCCTTGAGAGAGGTTTTTCAAGATGCCAAGATATTTCTCCGGATTTCCAGGTTAGAAAAATTGCAAGATCATTTACAGAAACTAGAACTGGCGCCTTTCTCGAAAGCCGAGCACTATTAATATTTCTCTTAGTAGAATATATTGCCACGTTGAGCAGATTGGATGAGCGTATTTACTTTCTGAATAATCAGATTTTTAAAATCCAGATGGGTATCATTTAAAGAGAGTGCACTGAGCGTGCTTAATAATGTGTATCCTGAGATCGTTAAAAAACATATACCAGTAATTCTAAGCAATATCAGAGAATTAAATCGCCGTCCTTTTGCCTGCAAAATAAATGATTTGGCAAAATGGCTGGGTATACAGTTCGGGCAGGGCGAGGTAGATAGGTTTGTTAAAACTGGCGATAGCCTCGCTCATGAAGGAAAATTTCCCGAAATAAAATCTCCTATTGATCATTATAAAAGAATGCAACATTTCATTGATCGTATTATGCTGAGATTATTTGACTATCATGGACCCTTTTTTGATTTTGAGCATTGAGAGTCAAGACAAATTTAGTAATATTTATCGCTCCTAACACCGGCTCCAGTCGGACAACGGCACTGCCGCTCGACACAGTGTCGGCTTGCCAGATATGGCGCGATAAGGCAAAAGTCTCTCCAGTCCCGCCGCTGCGCCTAAGCCAAACCGTTGGGCGCACTCGCAGTCTCACCAGGAGAAAACTTCATGCAACCCACAACAGCGAGCGTCGTTCCTTCTAAGCCCAAGGTTCCAAGTGCCGGCCACATGGATTTGGAACGTTGTCGGCACATTCGCGGTCGCTGCCGTAGTGGCAGTTGCCTTGCCCCGGAATATCGCGCTCGATCGGTCAGCGCTGACACAACAACCGTCCCTGGCGCTGATTCCCATCCTTTCCGAGATCATTCTTGTCGGCCTTCTCCCGATCGTCTTCTCGATACTTCGAAGGGACAAAGCAGCCGAATATGGCATCACGGGTAAGCGCCTGCTCGTGAGCCTGGTTCTGTCCGCGGGCGTGGTTCTGGTCTACTTCGCCTACCTGTCTATTCGCGCCGGGCATCTCACCACGAGCGTTCAGCTGCCGGGGCTGCACCAACCCACGGTCGGCAATGCTCTCTTCGCGGGCCTGGGGCTGGTGGCGTATGGGCCCCTCGAGGTCTTCTTTGTCGTGTGGCTAATCCACAACACCGATCGCATCTTCAAGACCGAGGCCAACACCTGGTCATGGGGCCTCCTTCTTACGATCGCCATTTATGGGCTCTTACATTCGTTCTCTCAGGGGGCGAACTCACTCGTCATAGCCGCCGAGATGTTGGCCCTTGGCCTCGTGTTCAAGAGCACACGCAACTCTATCGGCCCGATGCTTGCCTTCATGCTCATGAATGAGTACGCCTGGTTCCTGGCGAGGGTGTTCTTGCCATAGGCTTGCTTGTCCTGTCCGTGCGCCCAACACCGGCTCCAGTCGGACAGCGGCTTGCACCGCTGAGGGGATGCACCCGGCTAGAAGTGGCGCGATAATTGTCGTGGCGGCTCCCCTGTCCCGCCGCTGCGCTTGAGCCAATCCGTTGGGCGGCCAGGAAGTACAGAAAGGAGAAGGCTATGGAAAACGAACAGACGGCACCCGAGACAAAAGGTGTTACGGTGAAGCTACTTGCAACGGTTGATCTTGGCCCTGAAATCGAGGGCATGGAAGGGCGCCAATTCCGAATGCGTATGTTCACCTTCGATCCTGGAGCCGTCCTCGGCCCAGTTCACGACCACAAAGACAGGCCAGGCATGGTCTACATACTGCAAGGAATGATCACTGACCATCGAGATGGAGTCGCTACGGACTATGGACCGGGAGTGGGCTGGCCAGAGGACAAGAACACCACACACTGGCTTGAGAACAGAGGTGCGATGCCAGCAGTGGAGATCTCTGTCGACATAGTCAAGCAACAGTAGCCGAGGCTCGATATCTCCAGTCGCCGCCCAACACCGGCTCCACCGGACCGCCATCCCGCGCCTTTTTTCAAGCGTCCCTCGTCCGTGAGGTGATGTGACGGGCAGGCGTTCTCCGCTACAGTCGGGCGCAGGTAACGCGAGCCGTTGGGCCTGTAAGCTATAAAGGAATTCTGCCATGGATGATGAATTAGAACTCGAAAAGTATTTTAATTTTGATGAATCTGATCTTTTTGCGAATCGGAATGGTTATTTATCTCCAAGGCAACAGGTGCGTGATAAAAAGGACGCACGTGACACGAAAAGAATATTATATGCCATTGGTTTTATTATATTAGTTTTAGCGTTTTTACCTGTTATTATCTTTTTACTTGTGAAAGGGCACTGGCAATCCTGGTCGTGGATCCTTATTTGGCTACCCATTGGTATTTTTGGTTCGATTATTCTTTTTCGTTTAGCCGTAAACATATCAACAGAAGACACGCTGAAAACCGTTGAAGGAAAGGTCAATATTATTAAGGAAGAGAACGAAGATGAACATCTTCATAAGTATTATGATTATTATTGGAAAATCGGGGGAGTCAAATTTGATGTAGTAGATGCTGACAAGGTGGAACTCCTAGAGCAGGGTGATACATATCGGGTTTATTTCCTTGGTTTGGCAAAACAAATATTATCCCTGGAAAAAATCACAAAAGAGAAAAAAGTATAAAGGAAACCTAGATCAATCAAGTAGTATTAAATAGGAATAATTAGGTCATACGAGAAGCATTTCTCCACACACATTACAGGCCCAACAAGTGGCTGCAGGCGACATGGCCAAGGCTCAAAGAGAAAACGCCGAAATACGGTTTTAGATTTCCTGCTAAAATACCAGCAACAAACCGGACGTGGCCAAGCCGCTGAGCCGCCAGCCGTTGAAACTGTCGAAAAAGTAATCAGCGATTCGCGAAAAACGAGCAGGTTCGGTATACTCCAAGTTAGCACAGAGAGTAGAGGAGCCTATGCCGCGCTACAAAGCCTATGACTATGACCAGATGGTCATGATCCCCATTTCACTTGAAAATCAGCTCGAACCGGGCACGCTGGAATACACCATCAATGAATTGGTGGAAAATAAGCTTGATTTGTCGGTGTTCGAGGGGCGATATCAAAACGACGAAACCGGGGCGACAGCCATCAACCCCAAGGTTCTACTCAAAGTGATCTTGTTCGCTTATTCCCGAGGAATGATAAGCTCACGACAAATCGAGCGAGCCTGTGGCGAGAACATCCTCTTCATGGCGCTCAGCTGCGGCTACACCTGCACTGCACCAAACGCAGTGCGGTGCAAGTGTCGTCCGGACCACAGCACGATTGCCCATTTTGTTTCTTCAATGCAAAAGGAGATCGAGAGCGTCTTCAGCGACGTTCTTCTGGTCTGTGATGAACTCGGCCTGCTGGGTGGTACCCATTTCAGTCTGGATGGCGTGAAACTGTCTGCCAATGTCTCCAAAGACTGGTCTACGTCCGCCAGGCGGTTATTGCACATCGCACTGCCGTATCTCTCACTGCTCCTTGCTGCGTAGAGGAGCTGAGTTTATCCTCTAAATGATTACAAAATAAAAAGGAGACATAAAAATTAAAATATGGATGCATATGAGGCTATTTTCAAAAGAAAATCTGTAAGGGATTTTCAACCCAAGGCTATCGATGAAAAAACCATCAAAAGGATAGTCGACGCGGGTCTCCGCGCACCTTCGCACAACCACATGCGCGAATGGGAATTCGTCGTGGTTCAGGATCAGCCGATCCGGTTGAGGTTGATCGATAAAGTGCAGAAACATTTCACGAGAGAAGGGGTGGCGGCCTGGCTCGACAGCTGGGGCAGCACGGACCCCATCCAACGCGAGAGTTACCTCATCGCTGTTCCGAAGCAATACAGGATGCTCCTCGAAGCTGCATGCCTGATTTTGCCTTTCTTCCGGCAGCCGTGGCCGCTTTTGAAGCCTGACTGCCTATCAGCCCTAAATCCCTTCGCCTCGATCTGGTGCTGCATCGAGAACATGCTTATCGCAGCCTCCGCAGAGGGCATTTACGGCGTTACTAGAATCCCCATGGGTGCTGAGATCGAGCATATAAAAGAGGTCGTCAAATGCCCATCGGATTACGAGATCCCGTGCTACCTGGCGCTAGGATACCCGTCTGATAATGCGTCAGAGATTAAACCGTATCCCGTCAAAGTAGAAGAGAAAATCCGCTGGAATTCTTGGTGATTTTAGGGGATGGGGGAGAGACTTCCGAAGTCTTGCAGATGCACTCTCGGTTCAGGCATATTCTGGCTAGAATTCGAGAAAGGGGTAAGCTCAGGGCATGAGCGAACCCATAGCAGTCACAGCCGAAAAACGGCTGAAAAAGAGCTTATAGAGCAAAAACCATAGTTCAAAATCGTCTTGCCAAATCTGCCCAACACCAGCTCCAGTCGGACAGCGGCTCGGTCTCGATACGGCGGAAAAGCGCCGCCTACTCGACCACCAGCCGCTCCGCCCAGGCGCGATTTGCCAGAATATGCAATAATTGGTAAGGTGTCTCGCCAGTCCCGCCGCTGCCGCTGTCCCCTGTATGGATGCTGCCTCTATTGGGACAATGTACCCTATAGGTATGTCATCGCAAAGCAAACTGTCACGCGTGGTCTCCTACTATAAGGTTTACTGTCATTTTCTTGCGGTCCAATGTCCAGGTGATTCATTGACATTATTGCCCGACATGACTGAAGATCGCTACCTATTCAAGGAGTTTTCCTGGGAAGGAGTGAAATCATGAACGTTCAACCTTCCGTACCCACCGAGGCACCCGCTCCGGAACCATTGATGGACTTGCTGTTTGGGAGCCCCTTAACCCCCTTTATCAAATTGCCAATCCTCCGGGCAGGGATAGAGCTGCAGGTATGGGCCAGGATCGCCGCAGGGAACCGGACAACAGACGAGATCGCCACAGTTGTGGGAGCAGACCCAGGTGGGATGCGCCGCCTGTTGGATGCCCTGAAAGTGATGAAGTTGCTGCAGAAGGAGGAGGCAATCTTCAGCCTGCCAGACTGGGCAGAATATTACCTGCTGCCAGGCAGACCAACTTACCTGGGCGATTTTGTCCTCGAATGGCTGGCCTGGGAAGGGCATGGCCAGCTTGCGGAGGCCATACGTTCCGGAAAACATCCTATCATTCCGGATGTCACCCGTGCGGAGTCGGTATCCCATTTCATTCCGTTCTATGCCGTCCGTGCGCAGGCGCCACAACAAAGCATCAAACGGTATGATGGCTACTGGCAGGCATTACAAGTTGAACCTCGGGAGGGCTTGCAGGTGCTCGATCTTGCCTGCGGAGCAGGGATCTCGACCCTGTTGCTTGCCAAACAACACCCCGGTATTCACGTGGTGCTCCAGGATTGGCCCGCCATGCTGGAAATTACTCTGGAAGTCGCCCGAAAGCTGGGAATAGAACAGCAAACAAGCATGCTTCCAGGCGACATGATACCAATGGACTATGGCACGGGCAAGTATGACATTGTCCGGCTGGGTTTCGTCACTTACTTTTTTGGACCAGATGAACTGGTGAAACTATTTCGCCGGGTTCATAAAGCCTTAACGCCGGGAGGGATGCTGGTGATCGAAGCGCCCTTGAGCGATGAAGGTCATCGCGAAAACGAAGAGGCGGTGCTCGACGGCCCATGGCTCTTCGCTGTCTCCGCCAAGGGGGACGTTTACTCATTTCCGGACTACAGAGGCCTCCTCGAACAGGCGGGGTTCGAGCGCGTAATCCAGGTCAAAGAAGACCTCATCAAGGCAGAGCGATAATCCCATGCGCATGCAGATGAAGCATAGGGCAGGCAAGGAGCACCCTTTCCAATTATTCAAGGAGAAAGAAATAGGTCAAGTCATTAAATACAAACCGGCGACCGGGAGTTTGATTCTGAGCGGAGGCTTCTTATGCCAAGATGTTTCGCAGCACTGACAGTTGTACTGTTGCTAGGAATGGTATTGACCCGGATTCTGCTGATGAAAAGAAAAGGCATAGAAGCGATGAATTTTGGCAAGATAGACAAGACGGATTTCCTGATCCCGCCGTTCGCACTTTTCTATTTCTATCTTGTGTTTGCCGCTGCATTCAATTTTCCCACCATCAGCAAGCAAGAATTCTTCCATACCGGCCTAATCCCATGGATCGGAGTGTTTTTTTGCCTGGCCGGGCTGGTGCTTTTATCGTGGAGTCTGATCTCTTTCGGGAAGAGTTTTCGGGTTGGCATCGATACAGAACATGCCGATAAACTCATCACGAGTGGGGTTTTCGCTTTCAGCCGCAATCCCATTTATGTGGCATTTGGATCCGTCCTGCTTGGCCAATTCCTGATATTCTCAAATTGGATCCTTTTGATCTATCTGGGAGCAGCCATCTGGCTGTTCCACCGTCAAGTATTGCGTGAAGAAGACTATTTGAAGAAGCATTACGGTGAGGAATATGCAGAGTATTGCAATCGAGCAAGAAGGTATTTCTGAGTTCATTGTGTGCCTGGCAAACCGGCCTTGCGGCCGGTTTTTTTCTATCCAAGGACGTCTTTCCGGCGTTTGGAATTTCTTATGAAACGCTTAATCTTTACGATATTATTTGACTTGACAAATGGGCCTGAACCAGATATAGTTCGGCCCGCTTAACTAATAGAGGATGTTAATTATGTCAAAACCTAAAGCATTAACAGAGGTTATCCGAGAGTGGTCCGGAGTTTTCATGCGCCGCTCAGGTCGCGATTTCAGAGGCTTCATGGAAGAAACCGGCCTGTCGTTTTCCCAGCTCAATATCCTGATGCGCCTGTTCCATGGTGGCAGGTGTGGCGTCTCCGAGATCGGGGAACGGCTGGGGATAACCAACGCAGCCGCCAGTCAGTCGATCGACCGGCTGGTGAACCTGGGCCTGATCAAACGGACGGAAGATCCCGAGGACCGGCGCGCCAAACAACTCGCCCTAACCCGGGCAGGCCAGGCTTTGATCGAGAAGAGCGTCGAAGTACGCAGCCAATGGGTGGAGGGTCTGACCGAGGCGCTGACATCCGCACAACAGGACATGATCATTACCGCGCTGACCCTGCTAACCGCGGCTGCCAGGAAAACCGAGGACTGAAATCCGCACAAGCCCTGCACAACGCCTTCACACTCAATTCATAATTTGCCGATAAACTATAACTTGGAATTTTTCACCAAGGAGCAACGAAGCCCATGTTACGTCTTGCAAAATATTTGAAACCCTACCTGCTCTTGGTCCTGATCGCGATCGCCCTGCTATTCGTGCAGGCAAATGCCGATCTGGCCCTGCCGGATTACATGTCGAATATCGTCAACTACGGTATCCAGCAGGGCGGTGTGGTGGATGCCGTCCCAATGGCCATCCGCCAGAGCGAGATGAGCCGGCTGTTGGCGTTCATGAGCACCGACGACCAGACGGCCGTCCTGGCCGATTACAATCTGGTGGACAAGAACTCGGCCGATTATGCCACAGACGTCACGCAATACCCTGTCCTGGCAAACGAGCCCATCTATGTGCTCAAAAATGTCGACAAGACCGAGATCAGCAAGCTTAACCCGATCCTGGGCAAGGCGCTGCTGGTGGTCTCAGGCCTAGAACAGGCCCTGGCCGACCCAACCAAGGCGCAAGCCATGGGGCAGAGTTTAGGTTTCGACCTATCCAAGATCCCGCCGGGGACGGACGTTTTTGCCATGCTGCAGAAGCTCCCGCCGGCGACCCTGGCCAAGATGACCGCCACGATCGATCAGAAATTCGCCACGCTGGGCGACAAGATGATCATCCAGATGGCCGCCGGGGCGGTAAAAACCGAGTATGTTGCCCTGGGGATGAAAACCAGCGATCTGCAAACCCGCTATATCCTACGCATCGGCACCCTGATGCTGCTGCTGACGCTGCTCTCGGGCGCCTGTACCATCGCAGTGGGCTATCTCTCCGCCCGTACCGCCGCCGGCCTGGCACGCGATCTGCGCCGGAATGTGTTCGAGCGCGTGGAGAATTTCTCCAGCACCGAATTCGATAAATTCTCGACCGCTTCGTTGATCACGCGTTCCACCAACGACGTCACCCAGATCCAGATGGTGGTCATCATGATGATGCGCATGGTCATCTATGCTCCCATCATCGGTATAGGCGGAGTGATCCGGGCGGTTGGTAAAAGCGCCAACATGTGGTGGATCATCGCGCTGGCAGTGGTTGTCCTGCTCGGCCTGATCCTGACGGTCTTCTCGATCGCCCTACCCAAATTCAAGGCCATTCAGAGCCTGATCGACCGGCTCAACCTGGTGATGCGCGAGAACCTTTCGGGCATGATGGTCATCCGGGCCTTCAACATGCAGGAGTTCGAGGAGGAGCGTTTCGACAAGGCCAACAAGAACGTGACCAGCACCCTGCTGTTCGTCAACCGGGTCATGGTGGTGATGATGCCCGTTATGATGATGGTAATGAACGTTGTGATGGTGACGATCATCTGGGTGGGCTCCCACCAGGTGGCAGCCTCCACCATCCAGGTGGGCGACATGATGGCGTTCATGCAATACGCCATGCAAATCCTATTCGCCTTCCTGATGCTCTCGATGATGTTCATCATCCTGCCACGCGCGTCTGTTTCGGCCGACCGCATTGCGGCCGTGCTGGAGACCGAGCCTGTAATCAAGGACCCGCAGGCTCCCAAACAGTTCCCCGAGCCCTTCAAAGGGACAATTGAGTTCAGTGGGGTGAGTTTCCGTTACCCCGGAGCGGAAGAAGACGTTTTACACAGCATCAGTTTCACCGCCCGTCCCGGCCAGACCACGGCTTTCATCGGCACCACCGGTTCGGGCAAATCCACCATCGTCAGCCTGATCCCGCGTTTCTACGAGGTAAGCGAGGGAGCCGTTACTGTTGACGGGGTCGACATCCGGGACGTCTCACAGCATGACCTGCGTGACCGGATCGGCTTTGTGCCGCAAAAGAGCAACCTGTTCTCCGGCACGATCGAGAGCAACCTGCGCTATGCTAACGAGAACGCCAGTGAATACGAATTGAAACTGGCCACAGACATCGCCCAGGCAAGCGAATTCATCATCTCCAAACCGGAGGGGATGGAATCGGAGATCGCACAAGGCGGCATGAACGTCTCCGGCGGACAGAAACAGCGTCTCGCCATCGCGCGCGCCCTGGTCAAGAAGGCCCCCATTTACATCTTCGATGATAGTTTTTCAGCCCTGGACTACAAAACCGACGCGGCCCTGCGCAAGGCACTCAAGGAACACACCGGCTCCAGCACCCTGATGATCGTGACCCAGCGCATTGCAACGATCAAGAACGCCGAACAGATCATCGTCCTGGACGAAGGCCGCATCGTCGGCAAGGGCACACACTACGAACTGATGACGGACTGTGAAGTCTATCGAGGCATTGCCTTATCGCAGCTCAGCAAGGAGGAATTGGCATGATGAACGTAGGCGCACCCGGCCCACGCGGCGGCATGATGGGCGGACGTGGACGCGGCCCGATGGGACGCGGCGGTCCGATGGCCATGATGAAGGGCGAGAAACCGCGCGATTTCAAGGGCACCCTGAACAAGCTGATCAAATACCTCGGGCAGTACCGAGGCCTGATCCTG
This sequence comes from uncultured Chloroflexia bacterium, assembly GCA_963827305.1. Classification (GTDB taxonomy): domain Bacteria; phylum Chloroflexota; class Anaerolineae; order Anaerolineales; family Villigracilaceae; genus UBA877. The sequence continues at coordinate 162,113 of CAWHAM010000005.1, read as the reverse complement.
CTGGTATGGCTTTTTGCCATCGCCTCCACGGTCGCGTCCATCGTCGGTCCCAAGATCCTGGGTAATGCCACCACCAAACTGTTCGAAGGGGTGATGGCCCAGATCGCCGGCACCGGCACGATCGATTTTACCTATATCGGCCACATCATCGTTACCGTACTGCTGCTGTACGTACTTTCGGCCATGCTGGCGTACGTGCAGGGCTGGATCATGTCCAACGTGGCGATGAACATCACCTATCGCTTCCGCAAGGACATTTCCGAGAAGGTCAACCGCATGCCGTTCAAGTATTTCGACGGCACGAACCACGGCGAAGTGCTCTCGCGCATCACCAACGATGTAGATACGGTCAGCCAGACCCTCAACCAGAGCCTGACGCAGATCATCACTTCGGTGACCACCGTGGTCGGCGTCCTGGTGATGATGCTCACGATCAGCTGGCAGATGACCCTGGTGGCAATTGCCCTGCTGCCGCTGTCGTTCGGCATCATTGGCGTGATCGTCAGCAAGTCACAGGTCTTCTTCAAGCGCCAGCAGGATTATCTGGGGCACATCAACGGTCATGTGGAAGAGATGTACGGAAGCCACATGGTGGTGAAAGCCTTCAATGGCGAGGCCAAGAGCATCGAGCAGTTCGATCAGGTCAACAACGTCCTGTACGACTCAGCCTGGAAATCCCAGTTCCTGACCGGGTTGATGTTCCCGATCATGAACTTCGTCGGCAACCTGGGCTATGTGGCCATATGCATCCTGGGTGGATACCTGGCGATCAAAGGCACCATTACCCTGGGTGACATCCAGGCATTCATTCAATATGTACGCTCATTCACCCAGCCGATCACGCAGATCGCCAACATTTCCAACATCCTCCAGCAGACCATGGCGGCGGCCGAGCGGGTCTTCGAATTCCTGGCGGAAGGCGAAGAGGAACCCGATACCATCATCCCGGTATCGGTGGACGTGTGGCCGAAAACGAGCATCCATTACTACAATCAGGTGGGCCGCGTGGATTTCAAGGATGTGCACTTCGGCTACAACCCCGACAAGGTCATCATCAACGACTTCTCGTTCTATGCCGAACCCGGGCAGAAGATCGCCATCGTCGGCCCAACCGGCGCTGGCAAGACCACCATGGTCAAACTACTGATGCGATTCTACGACGTCAACAGCGGTGCCATCCAGGTGGACAACCGCAATGTCAAAGAGTTCAAGCGCAACGACCTGCGCTGCATGTTCGGCATGGTCCTGCAGGATACCTGGCTCTTCAACGGCACGATCATGGAGAACATCCGCTACGGGCGTTCAAACGCCAGCGATAGGGAGGTCTTTGCGGCCGCCACGGCCGCCCATGCGGACCACTTCATCCGCGCCCTGCCAGGGGGGTATGACTTTGTGCTCAACGAGGAAACCAGCAACATCTCCCAAGGCCAGATGCAGTTACTGACAATTGCGCGCGCCATCCTGCTGGACCCAACATTGCTGATCCTGGACGAGGCCACCAGCTCGGTGGATACCCATACGGAGGTATTGATCCAGAAGGCCATGCTCGACCTGATGAAGAATCGCACCAGTTTCGTCATCGCGCATCGCCTGTCCACCATCCGCGAGGCGGACTGGATCCTGGTGATGAAGGATGGCGACATCGTCGAACAGGGCAAACACGAGAAGCTGCTGGCCAAGAAGGGCTTCTACGCCGAGCTCTACAACAGCCAGTTCGAAGGAAAAGAAATCTAAAATGAAATCAAATAATGAAATTCAACTGAGGCAGCTTGGAAAGACGGACATCCTGGTCACGCCAATTGGACTGGGTGTGATGGAACTGGCCGGCGGCGGTGGACTGACCGGGCGCATGTTCCCGATCATTCCCCAGGAAGAAAAGAACGCCATCATCAAAGCTGCCCTGGATGGCGGAATCAACTGGTTCGATACCGCTGAAATGTACGGTGCCGGAATGTCTGAAAGATCCCTGGCAACCGGCTTGAAAGCAGCCGGGAAGCCGGACAAGGATGTTGTCATCGCAACGAAATGGCTGCCTTTTTTGCGGACGGCCGGTAATATCCCGCACAGCATTGAGGACCGCCTGCACTTCCTGGGGGGGTACAGTATCGGGAATTACATGGTCCACCAACCCTACAGTTTCTCCAGCCCGGAGGCCGAAATGAACGCCATGGCCGACCTGGTGGAGGCAGGCAAAATACGCTCGGTTGGGGTCAGCAATTTCAACGCGGCCCGCATGCGGCGGGCGCACGCCGCACTGGCAAGAAGGGGCCTGCCGCTTGCGGTAAACCAGATGCGGTATAGTTTAATGAGCCGCGAGATCGAGGCGAACAGCGTGCTGGAAACCGCCAGGGAGCTGGGTGTGACCATCATTGCCTACACCCCGATCGCGCGCGGCCTGCTCTCGGGAAAATACCACAAGGATCCTTCACTCCTGGAACGAATGCCCGGCTGGCGCAAGGCCAACATGCGGCGGAACCTCGAGCGGACCCGGCCCCTGATCAACGTCATGGATGGGATGGCTACCAAGCACAATGTCACCATCGCCCAGGTGGCATTGAACTGGGTGATCAACTTCCACGGGGAGATCATCGTTACCATACCAGGGGCCACCAAGGTCCACCAGGCCGAAGAAAGCGCCGGAGCAATGAATTTCCGTCTCTCCGATGACGAGTTGGTCCAATTGGATGAGGTGTCGCGCCGGCTCTAAAGGTGGGAAGTGATCCTATCCCTAGACCAGGTATGCGCGAACGTCGACGCGACCATCCTAGCGAAGTTAGGCATATAATATAGGGGATAAGAAAAGAGCCGGGGTCATGGCAGGCTGCGGCTCTCTCTTTTGCAAAAGACTTGTCTGCAACTCCCCTGCCTTGCAGGAACAGACTTTTCTACAAGATTGTTGTCCTCGGGTTTGGGAAGATGAATTGTCGAGAGTTGGTGGCAAAGCTGCTAATCATAAGCTTTTATCCCTGATCAAAGGATCCTTACAGTAATAATGGCAGCCAACATTGAGCGGTTGATTAACAGTCCGTCGGCGATACAGTTTGCTGCCTCTATCGCACAGACCACTCCACCTAGGCTCGGGTATTCCATCGCCAAGATAGCAGCATGGTGGATCTCATCACGTCGTAATTCGGAGCTAGTAAGAGCTGTTCGGTCCAACCAGTGGGTAGCCACAGGCGAAAAAAGCTCCTCCCAGCTTTTGGACCAAGCTGTTCAAGCTGTATTCCGTTACTCAGCTCGCTCGATCTACGATCTGTATCATTATTTCCAAAACGCCGGGACGGTCGGGCAGATGTATAGCATCCACCCTTCATTCCAAACGGTCTTTACTCGCCCCGAGTTTGACCGGTGCGGCCTGGTGGTAGCTGGACTACACATGGTTGGCTTTGATCTGGGTTTACAGTGGCTTTGTATAAATCAATTCAAACCTTTAGTACTTACGATACCAAATCCGCAAGGCGGCCGCCGATTGGAATTTGAGACCCGCCAAAAATCGGGAATGAACCTGGTGCCCGGTTCATTCACAGGATTACGCCAGGCGATCCGTCATTTACAACAGGGCGGGGTGGTAGTAACCGGCATTGATCGCCCCAATCCGAAGAGTGAGCCTCGGCCGTGTTTTTTTGGTCATCCGGCAGCCCTGCCAATCCATCATATTTACCTAGCACTGAAGGCGCACGTGCCGATTGTAGTCGCAGCCAGCCGTTTAGAAGAGGATGGGAAATACCAGATTTTCGCTTCACCGTCCATTGAAATGGACTCGTCTCCCAGCCGGGCGGATGAGCTGATGATGAATGCCGAAAAGGTGCTGGCCTTGGCAGAAGAATTCATCCGGCAAGCTCCGCAACAATGGCTCATATATCAACCAGTATGGCCCGAGATAATAAACGATGTTCTCTGATAGATATAGAATTAAAGTAGGAGGTTTTATTTGAACAAATCTTCCAACCACACGCGTGTCAACGATATTCTATTGGGTCAGATTGAACGACCAATTTTAAAGTGGCTGGCCGTTCACTCGCCCAAATGGATAAATCCGGATATTTATACAATAATCGGCTTTTTAGGCGGTGCTATCATCTTGGTTGGATATATTTTAAGCCGATTGAACCCGGTTTATTTTTGGTTAGCCACCTTCGGATTTTTCGTCAACTGGCTAGGTGACAGTATGGACGGGACCCTGGCGCGCTACCGACATATCGAGCGACCCGTTTACGGTTACTTCGTCGATCACATTTCAGATGCAATCGTCCAGGTATTGATTTTAATAGGTTTGGGTCTTTCGCCGTATGTAAGCTTTAATATGGCCTGCCTGGCATTGATAGGTTTTTTGCTAATGTCTGTGCTGGTTTACCTGCGCACCAATGTCGTCGGCGAATTCAAACTCTCGTACGGAATGCTTGGACCAACAGAAGCTCGCGTGATAGCCGTATTGCTTAACACTGCTATGTTCTTCTTTGGGAAGCCGATTTGGTTTGTAAAAATAAATGTCCTGGGTAAGGTCGCAGTCAACCCCTATGAGATGACCGTCGGCCTTGTCACTTTTTTGTTGTTCTATTTCTTCGTCACGACAGCCTACAAAGAATCGATCCGGCTGGCCAAAGCAGGTCATTAATCGTTGGCCAAATATGAGGAAGTTCTTGCTGGTTGTCATCGGATTATTAGCGGTTGCCTATATCATTTTCAGCTTTGCAGAACTTGAAAACATCCTGGCTGCGTTACACCAAAGCAAACCGCTTTACCTGGGCGTAGCGGTAGTCGTAGAGGCTGCGCTGTTGTTGAACAGTACTGCCACTTTTGGGGCGCTATACCAATTGGTAGGCCTGCACGAAAACGGACGAAGTCTTTTTTTGATGGTCATTGCGGCTACCTTCGTAAATCTGGTTACACCCTCCTCTGGGATAGGTGGAATGGCGGTGTTTCTCGATGAGGCTCACCGGCGCAGCCAATCAACCGGTCGGGTGACGGTGGCAATAATATTGTATTTGCTTTATGAGTATGCCGCTCTATTTTTCGCCCTGGCGGCGGGATTTGTCTTGTTGGCACAGCTCGGCAAATTAAACGTGGTCGAGTTATTGGCGGCTGGATTTTTATTAATTTTAGCTGCATCCGTTGGCGCCGGGTTGGTGTTGGGATACCGGTCTACCCGCCAGTTAGGGAATGTGCTGGCCTGGCTGGCGCGAGTGGTCAACCACCTGCTGCGTCCCTTCCTGCATAAAGAATACCTGAATATCGCCTCGGTTTACACCTTCTCTAATGAGTTGACCGATGGCCTATCATCCTTGCGCACAGCCAATCCTGGACAAATCCTCCTGCCGTTGGCATTTACATTGATGAACAAGTTAATGCTGATCCTGGTACTTGCTCTGGCATTCCTTTCGCTGGGCACTCCAGTAAGCGCTGGAACCGTGGTGGCAGGTTTTAGCATCGGGCACCTGTTTGTGTATGCCTCCCCCACTCCCTCAGGTATCGGTTTTGTTGATAGTATCCTGCCAGTGGCATTAAACTCACTGGATGTGCCTTTTCCCCGTGCTGTTCTGGTGACGCTGGTTTATCGTGCAATCACCCTCTGGGTCCCCCTGGTTTTGGGCGCCCTGGCATTTCGAAACCTACAACGCTCACGATCTCGAAGTTGATTTTGGGACAGCGCGGCTGGAAGAATTGTCTCGCGGGCTGTAAAGACGCGTCAGGCACTCTTTAACGTGTCACCCTCGCCCTGACCACGAATTTATCCACCCCACCAAAGCGATACTTGTAATCTTCATGTCCTCGCATGAAGTCAAATTCTGTGCGTTTCTTTTCGTTGGCCCATTGCAAAAGATAACCCAACAACGCCCAGCCCACCGAAAGATCCAGGAAGCGCCGATCAATTCCGGAGTTGTAGACCCAGATACGGTTCAGGTAATCAAAGTTGAGATACCCGGCGGCCTTCTGTCCATCGACTTCGAGGAAGGCCAATTGCAGCCAGCCATAGTTAAAAGCTGCCCGGCAAGCCAGACGCATCTGGGCGCGCATCGCAGAGGTCAGGAAAGCGCCTTTTTCAGGGTCTTCTGCCATCAGGTCCAGGAAAGCCTCCACTTCAGCCTCCAGCGAAGCTCCATCCTCGACAATGTACCAGCGGACAATGCGTCCGCAATCCTCGATCCGACGCATCTTGCGCCGGATTTCGTGGCGCTGCTTTTTATCAATTCCGGCAAGATAGGTCTCGAAATCGCCCGCCAGTGGAATGGACGGAACGTGATAGGTGTGTTCCTGGTTGAAAGTCCAGCCACGTTTTTTGGTCTGCGCTTTCAAGACCGGGAGGGTGGGGCTATCCTCGGGGAGGTTGTGCCAGTCGAGCAGTTGCCAGTCCAGCGGTCCGGGCTGGGCGAGGAAACCCAGTAACCCGGCCAGGAAAGCGGACAAATCCGCCGGGCGGACCAGGATGTCCAGGTAATCCGAAATTTCGATGCTCCCGAGCAACAACAGCGCCGGGTCACCGTCAAGGTTGCGGGCATAGAACAATGGAGCAATGCCTACCAGGCTTCCGCCCCGTCGCGCCGTTACGACGGCGAGTTCAAACTCGGGCCATTCGCCTCCGCCACGCGTCGCCCACCATGCTGAAAGATACTCGTAACGCAAAAATGGAAAGTGGGAGATACTTTCGGATAAGAGTATATTCCAATCGGCTGCCAGTGGTTCCAGGGAAGATGATTTGCGGTGAAGGGTAAATTCCATGCGGCGATTTTACCAGTTATAATGGGAGCGTGGCTGACGATTTCGACCTCAATTTGCTCCCAATGTATCGCATCCAAGGCCAGGAACTGCCACAAGTTCCCGGGCTTTTGGCTGTGCTGCCTCCCAAACGCGCCGCGCGCGGCCGTGAAGATGATCGCCTGCTTGTCTACCTGACCCTCTCAGGCAATACAGGTTTCCCATCCGCTGAATACAAACAGATCATGGGACGGATAACTCAGCGTTTCTTCCGGACACCCGGGTCGGTGACATCTGCCATTCGGGCTTCCACGGGAGAACTTAACCAGTCCCTGCTCAAGCGCAATTTGCGCACCACTGGCAAGGGCGAATATGTCGTCGGGCGGTTAATCCTGGGGGTACTACGCGGCGCACAGTTCCTTTTTGCCCAGTGCGGCCCGACACATGTTTTTCATCTGACTGGCGTTGAAACAAGGCAAATTCATGATGAAGAGATCGCAGGACGCGGCCTGGGAATCAGCCAAGCCACGTCCTTGTATTTCGCACAGGTCGATTTGCACGGGGGTGATTTGCTTTTGTTATGTCCCAACCTGCCCAATGGGTGGGATGCCACATTATTGGGGGAAAGAAACGTCTCCTCTGGGATATTGCACCGGAAACTCTTGAGCTCCTCCAGTGACGATTTGAACGCAGTGTTGATACAAGTACAGCCCGGGAAAGGGAATCTGAACACCCTAAAAGTGATGCAACCTCCTGTGGAGAAACCTGCTTCAGGAACACCCGTAATGGCCCCGGAAGCCTCGGCCAGATCCGGGTTACTTCAAGCTGCCTCACCGGCCATGCCCACTTCACAGGTGGAGAGCGGACGTCCCGCCAGTCGTTTTGCCCACCTACTCTCGGGGGGAGAAAAACCCGCCCATGCGGCCAGCCCGTCCAACATCCAGGTCCCATCCCAAAGTGCCGGTACCGCCGACACGCCAGCCGGGCAGCCGGGACTCAGTACAGCGGCGCAACCCTTTCACCGCCCTGGTACAGCCCCGATCGTGTCGGTTGCGCACCCGGTCAGGCGGACGGGGCGCTTCGTCGCTGCACGTACCACCAGTGACCTGCCTGTAATCAAACGCCCCGCCTCACGCCATCGTCGAGAAATTTTCGGTGGACTGGTAAGGGTCATCCAGAGAATGCGTACAGGCACACGAAAAATGTCCGAGGGTCTCAAGAAGTTTCTGCCAAACCTAGTGCCCAATTCAGGTGACGATTCTGAGGCTGCCGGCTCAAGCACGGCATTATTTGCCATTATTATCCCGGTCATTATTGTTGCAATTGCAGTTACGGTTTACATTCACTATGGGCGCACTGCTCAATATCAACAATATTACGACAGGGCTCTGGCACAGGCAGGCCAGGCACGCGGCCAAACCAACCCAACCGAAGTGCGGCGCGCCTGGGATAGCACCATCTATTATCTGGACCTGGCTGATAATAATCAGAAGACACAGGATTCAATAGCCCTGCGCCAGGAAGCGCAGACTGCCCTCGATAATCTGGATGGCATCCTGCGCCTGGATTTTCGTCAGGCCATCATCGGAGGGTTGAGCCGCAGCGTGCAAGTCAGCCACATGGCCGCCACTGATACTGACTTGTACCTGCTGGATGCCTCGCGCGGCAACGTCATGCGTGCCTTCATGACAAACCAGGGCTACGAAGTGGATACAGCCTTCAAATGTGACCCGGGGCAATATGGCACGATCATTGTGGATTCCCTGGTAGATCTAGAAACTCTGCCCATGAGCAATGTCTACAACGCGCGTGTCCTGGCAATTGACGGAAAAGGGAATCTGCTTTATTGTGGGCTGGCCGACCCGGTGGCCGTTGCGCTGGTCCCGCCGCAACTTGGCTGGCGGAGCATAGCCGCATTTTCATTGGATTCCGACGGAAAGAACCTCTACGTGCTCGATCCGGCAGGCAATACCGTCTGGCAATATTCCGGGAGTTTCGGCAAATTCCCGGATTTACCAAGCATTTTTTTTGGCGAGCAGGTGCCGCAGAACATGAATTCCGCAATAGGTCTGGCTGCCAATAATGCCGATTTATACTTGCTTTTCCAGGATGGTCACGTCACATCCTGTCCCCTGACTCACTACGATGTCGTGCCGATGCGCTGCACTGACCCGGCCACCTTCGTAGATACGCGCCCGGAACGGCAGCCCGGCCCAAAGATCAACGATGCCATCTTCACCCAGGTAACTTTTGCCTCCGCTCCCGATCCGAGCCTTTATATGCTCGAACCATTGACACGAGCAATCTACCGTTTCAGCCCGAGGTCCAATTCGCTGGAATTGCGCGGCCAGTTCCGGGCGACCATGGAGGAGAACAACACACTATTCGATGGCCCGGCAACGGCCATGACCATCAGTTCAAACCGTTATGCCTTCTTCAGTATTGGCAATCAGGTATATTTTGCCACGGATGTGCCATAGGAGGAGAGATGAGCAACAGCGCAGGTAGGCCAAAGCCATCTTTCTGGGATTTTCTGCGCAACTTGTTTGGCGGCTCAAAGCCTTCCGTAGTTGTCTCCTTACCGGCTCAGCCGGTGGTTCCGCCTGATAATACCAGCGAGCCGGCCCGGATCGTCACTGCACGCGTGCTGCAGGTGATATACAACCCCATCACGGATGCCGCCTCCGGCACGACACTGATTCAAAGCATGCACTGGAACGATCCCGATGATCTGGCGAATGCTTTTATCCAGGATATCATGGAAACCAGCGGCGGATTGGCGCGTTTCCAGATTGTCCAACGCGTAGAGCTCAATGAATTTCCGGCACTGACCGACGGATATCGTTACGATCCCTTGACATACCAAACAGTAATAAACAAAACCCAGCCGGCGCACCAGCCCGAATATGCCGACTATCAGGCCATCCTGACCGGACTGAATGTTCTATCGCGCATCACCAACCGCGAAATTGACGAAGTCTGGCTGATGGGTTTCCCACAAGCCGGCTTCTATGAATCAAGCATGTGCGGCGTGGGCGCTTTCTGGTGCAATTCCCAGCCCCAGACCTGGTCAACCGGTTGCAACCGGCGGTTCGTGGTGATGGGTTTTTCCTCCGAGCGAGGCGTGGGGGAAATGCTGCATTCGTTCGGCCACCGCACTGAATCAATTCTGACCCAGACGTTTGCCAAAACACAGGGAACTGCCAATATGTACGCCCAATTTGCCCTGTATGACAAGGTTGCACCAGGAAAAGCCCAGGTTGGGAACATCCATTTCCCCCCGAATGCCGAAAGCGATTACGATTACAACAATCCCCGCAAAGTGCTCAGCAATTGCTACGACTGGTACAACTTCCCCGCTTTCAAGAACGATATCCGCGAAGTCAATGCTGACGAATGGGGGAATGGGGACATGCGCACCCTCCACAAGTGGTGGTACAAGCATTTGCCCAAAGTTGCCGGGCGGACCAGTGGTGTGGTCAACAACTGGTGGCAATACACCATGGACCCGAACCTGGTCAGCCTGTAACGGGATTGTAAATTCCGCCTACTAGGAAAATATAATTATCACCGAGCAAACGTCAGGACACAGATCCTGACGTTTGCTCGTTTGGGCCAGCTTACTTTTTCAAGTCGGCCAGCCGTTCCTCCACTGCCTGAACCTCGAGCTTGAGGTCGGCCAGGTAGGCTTCCAATTCAGCAGACTGTTCGGCTTTGGTCAGGTAGCGACGCTGGAAGCGGTCATTTCCACCGCAGCATTCGCAGCCACAGTTGCAGTCACAACCGTTTCCGCAGTCACAATTACCGTTCTTGCAATCACAGTTTTCGTCAGACATTTTATTTCTCCTTTTATTATTTTTTCCGAGAGGTACGCCCATCATTTCCAGCCGTCTTTGGATCGCCGGCACAGAGATTTTACCTCCGCTGCTGAGCACCTCATCGTTTACACACACCAGCGGTAATTGTGTGCCAGACGGCATGCTGGGGCAATCATTGTCGAAGAGATCGTAGTAACGTACCTGCACCGTCTCCCCGAATTTGGCAACCAACTGTCTACCTGCCCAGGCAGCCACTTCTCGCCAGGTATCTTTTACCCCCTCTTTGCAGGCAATCGGCGCGCCGACAATTTGGACAAGAACAGGCAGGCTCACCCGCAGCATCCCGGTCCGGCGTTTGGACCACACACCGGCCCCGAAAAATCGATCCCATCTTTGCCATGAACAACCAACCCGCCGGTAATCACCTGCTTTACTTCTTTTCCATGGCACTGCGGGCATTCCGGTTCAAGCCCGGCTTCTTTTTCCTTGAAGGAGGCACGCACTTCAAAGACAGTATTACATTGCATGCACTGGTAATCATAGAAGGGCATCGATATCTCCTTAGCAGCAGCTCGAGCGTCGGGCGATCAAGCCAAAATTGAGGCCCAGCAATTGGCTGGTCTCATTATTAATCTCGCGGAGAAAGGCCTTCGCATCCTGTTCACTCGTGGCATATTCGGTGATAACTGCTGTCGCCTGTACCTTCGCTTGCAGGTCGCGCAAGGCCTGGAGATCCTCCCGGGTGACAGCGCCGCTTGTCTGGGCTTTACGCACCCGTGCCTGGACTTGCGCCAGGTTATCCAGTAAGCCGTTCGCCGTGGCATCCGCCTCCAGAATCTGTTTTGCCTTCTGAAAGTGCACGAATGACTCGGAAGAAAGCAAATTTTGCGCCAGGGCATGGGTGGCTTCTATCATAGGAGTCGGAAGAAAAGATTTATCGCTCATTTTGCATCCTTATCCGCAGCAACTCGTGCTGCATGCGGCCGGGAAATCCAGGCCAATTTCCTCAGATAGCAGGTCACCCACTGATTGACACAATGCAACCAGATCAGCCTGCGCCTCCAGGTATTCCATCACGGATTCGTGCGCAAGCCAGGCAGTCCGTAGACGTTCCAGCTCTGCCTTATCCTCCGGGCTGGCGGCGTTCAGTTGCTGCTCCACGCGCAGGGATTGCTGCTTTTCACGGTACGCCTGCATGTCTTTCTGGGCAGCTTCATCCTGACGGAAGCGCAGTGCTAACTGCTCAAAGGTTTTAAATTGCTGCGTTTCCGCCAGCGCCGCGGCAAAATCGCGCCCGGCTTGCTTCACTACCGCTGCAGGCGCAATCTCCAGGTCATTCAAATATCCGTTTGCCATCCTTTTCCTCAACTTTCATAATGTATGAGCAGCGCAGGTACTTGCTCAGATATATCATCCCGCACTCGTCGGAAGACTGGCATTAATCCCTCATCGCTGCCCTTTACTTTCGCCGGGTCGGGGTAACTCAAATGGACTTTTTTGCCTTTTCCTAGCCAGACGGGACAATTCTCTACGGCATCATCACAGACCGTAACCACCAGGTCGAAGTCCACGCCCCGGAACTCTTCTACGCCCTTCGAACGACTCGTATGCTGGATCCCGATCTCGGCAAGCACTGCCAGCGCCTTCGGGTGAACATAGCCCGCCGGTTGCGTCCCGGCGCTGAAAGCCTGCCATTTGTCCCCAAGGCGGGCATTGACAATCGCTTCTGCTAACTGCGAACGACACGAGTTGCCGGTACACAGAAACAGAACCTTGCGTTTGGCAGTCATGCCGTTACCTTTTCCATTCCATAGATTTGCTCACCCAATTCTGCCAGCATGTCCAACCCCTTGACCTCGCGCGGCAGGAGCGGGATTTCCACCAGCGGAACGGGGAAGCGTTCAGCGATTTCAGCCAGGTATTTCTCCTGCATGGCGCGCCGGGCTTGTACAAACGGTGTGGTCGCTTGTTCGGGCGGGATGACCATGTTTGCCACCACCATGCCGGCATGCACACCCACGGTTTCAAGTTCCTTCGCCGCGCGCCAGGCTTCCAGAATCGGTGTGGATTTGGGGTACATGACAAAAGCGAAAGTGCTCTGCGCGGGGTCGCGCATCATTTCGATCACCTTGCCGAAGCGTTGTTTGGTAACGTCATCCGCCGCGGAGGCATCCACCGATGCAAACACCTTGATATCGATCTGCTGGCTCCAGTCTACGGGTAATTCCAACAAACGCAGGGTGTGACCTGTGGGAGCAGTGTCGAAGACCACTGCCTGCCAGTCTTCCTGCGAGGCGTAGTCGATGAATTTGTCAAAGGCGGCCATCTCTTCGGTGCAGGGAGAATTGAGTTCTTCTTCCATAACCTTGATGGCACTTTCCGGGCGTCCGCGCCGGCGTGCATCAGACAGGATGCGCGCTTTGTAAGTTTCCGCAGCCGCTTTGGGGTCAATTTTGACCGCCCAGAGATTTTCTGCGCCCGGTACGGGAGCGGGATCGTCGCCGACTGGCACGCCCAGTACATCGCCGATATGCGCCGCCGGGTCGGTGGTCAGGAGCATGGTCTTGTAGCCCTGGCGTGCCAGCCAGACCGCAGTGATGCACGAGGCGGCTGTTTTTCCCACACCCCCCTTGCCTGCAAAGAAGATTGTGCGGCGATTACCATTAGTGGGGAGGATACTGGTAAGTTGTAAGGTTGAAGCGTGCGTAGCGGGCTCTTTCACGTTCAAGCGCTCCAAGGCCTCTACGTTGGTTCCATGGTCAAAGAAAATCCTGCCCACCGCCCGCAAGCGTTCCACGCCCATGATTTCGCCAGCCAGTAGAGTCATGCGCTGCTTGGGGAAGGTGAACTCGCCTTCGATCTGAATCAGGTAATGCGCTTGCATTTCAGCACGGGCAGCGAAGAGCGGGTTCTGCGCCCCGTCGGGTGGGATGATGCCGTTGATAATCAGCTTATAACTCTGGATATTCAGTTTTTGCAGTTCGCCGATGGCGCGCCGCGTTTCACGGATGGCAATCGCTTCGGGATTCAGGACAAAGATAAAGGTTGCCTGGTTGCCATCACGCATAGCCGCCAGGGCGCGCTCGTATTTGAGCTTGGCGTCCTGGATGGCGGCGGCCGGCCCGATGCAGGTCTGACCATTGCCTGAACTTGCTGCTTCAATGGATTGGCTCCACTCGGCGGGCAGTTCCAGCAGGCGGATGGTATGACCGGTGGGGGCGGTGTCAAAGATCACCACATCATAGGAATTCCCGTTTTGGGATGGAAGGTCGAGAAAATCGGTGAAGCGGTCGAAGGCCGCCACCTCTGCCGTGCAGGGACCACTCATCTGCTCTTCCATGACCTGAACCATCTGGGCCGGGAAAGCGGCGCGGATGGGTGCCATGGCGCGATCAATGTATTCCTTGGTTGCCTGGTCAGGGTCAATTTCCATCGCGAATAAATTTGGCACACCCGCTATCGGCGTGACGTGATGCCCGATTTCCTGCTCAAATGTGTCTGCAAGATTGGATGCCGGGTCGGTGGTGACGATCAGAGTGCTTTTCCCCTCGTCTGCATAGCGGACGGCGTGCATGCAGGCCATGCTTGTCTTGCCCACGCCGCCTTTACCGGAGAAAAAGATGTACTGGGTCATGATTTGACCCCTTCAAAATGGTTTTTCACTTCGGCCATGCTTGGGTAAGCACCGACCTTGATCACTTTGCCATGCACGACGGTGATGGGCAGTGCCTCCATTTGCTTCTCACGCACAAGTTTCATGACCTCGGCGTTTTGCAGAAAAGCATTGGGATGGCTGGCCATCTGGTAGCGCGCCACGCTGACCCCCTGGGCCATGAGCGCCATCGTCATTTCGTTAAGATCCAGCAAAGTCTGGTCGATGGTTGGACCGCACATGCCGGTAGGGCAGCACATCGGCGGGTCGAAGATTTCCACTTCAACTGGTTTTAGTTCTGTTGGCATTGGCTCAAGGCTGGAAATGATTTGTGTCATGATAGTTCAATCTCCTTTGAATTATTTTGGTAAAAAAACTAACTTTCTTTCTCAAGATCGAGACGAATAAACTCGCCTTGCGGTCCACAGGTCATGCGCCGTGGCTGGATGCGCCTCGGGTCGAAGAAGTCTCCAAAGACCCGATTTAGCTCATCCAGTGCTTCCCGGTTGATGGAGTAATACATCCAGCGCGTGTCATATTGATCACGTTCGACATTCACCAGGCCGGCATCGCGTAAAACGCTCAGGTGGTGTGAAATCAGGTTGGGTGCCATGCTCAGCGCATCACCTAGTTCGCAGTTGCATTGCACACCTTGCATGATCAGACCAAATAAAAACAGACGCTTTGGCTCGCCCAGCACTTTCAAGCGTTCGGCCATTTTTTGGAGATCGACGGGAGGGGGAGTAAATTCAGCCATAAGGTTTCCTAAATTAGTTCAACCAATGTTGAATTATACTCCCTTTATACCCTCCGTCAAGATCTAATATCACCGGACGTGTTGCGCTGTTCCTGTATGGCTTCCCTTAACCAGCCAACCACTTGCTCCTTTTTGGGTATCCATATGTCATAGACCAGCTTCTCGTTGATTACCAAACCTGGTGCTGTCAAGACGTTAGTGTATTTTTCGATCTCTTCGTAGTGTTTAATTTCGGTAATGTTGAGTCTCAGGTCGGGATATTCTTCAAGCAAAGTTCTCTCTGCTGCTACAACAATCCTCCTGACGGAATAGCGCATGGAAGCTTTATTGCTCAATATTTTGATGTCGATTATCATGGTTTCGATTTGATTTCGCAAAGTGATTATCAATCATCTGCCAACCTAAATATCAGGCCATTGCAGAATCAGCGATGCGCCTCTTGCCACGTCGCACTGCAATCACCTCGGCCACAATGGCGACAGCGATCTCTTGCGGAGAAGTGCCACCCAGGTTGAGGCCAATCGGGGCATAGACACGGGATAACTGCTCATCGCTGGTACCATCCGCTTTGAGATGTCCCAAAATGGTCTCGCACTTGTGGCGGCTGCCGATCATCCCGATGTACCGGACTGGGGATTGAATCACCTGCCGTAGGGCAGCCTCGTCGGAGACGTGATCGGTCGTGATCAAGACGACATAGGAATCTTCGCTCAATGGAACCGTTTCCAGCTCAGGTACGGTCGCTCGCCCTGCTTCTACATCCACAATCATCACATCAAACCCCGCTACTTCGCCCATTACCTTGAGCGGCTTGCCGATGTGCCCCCCGCCAACAATGACCAGTTTAGGCGGGGGAAAGTAGGACTGAATGAAGACACTCACCTCCCCGCCGTACAGCGAACCGACAGCTTCGGGACCTTCCTCGATCAGAGCGTAATGAGCCAGGCGCGGCTGACCGTCCGAGAGAGCAGCTCTGGCATCGTTCAGTATGGCAGCCTCCAGTTTGCCACCACCAACGGTTCCAGCAGTGCTTTCACCGGGAAGTAAAACAATCTGCGCCCCAACCTTGGCAGGCGAAGCGCCTTTTACTTCGATGACCGTCGCTAGGACTGTCGGCTGCTTGTTCTGAAGCACTTCAGATAATTCGATGATTGGATTACGGTTCATGTCATCCTCCACCAACCAGATTAGGAGCGCGTCTTCGGCCACGGAGTTATAGGCAAGAACATGCATCCGTGTCAACCGGATCATCCACGCGACTAGGTCATTCCATGTCATCTCTCAAGCCATTGCCTGACGCAGCCAGCCGATGACTTCTTTATCCTTTGACACGCGCCCGCCGCAAACCACCTTAGGCTTAGCCTTAGGCAGTATGCCTATACAGCCCTTCCTTCAGCCAGCCGGCCAGCCAACCTGACCAAACCGGGCATTACCGGCAGCTCCACAGTCGCCCCAATGCCAGGTCATTTCTCCATCAAGGCATTGGGCAGGAAAGTGATGATCTTTAAATCGGGATATTCTACAAGCAAAGTACGCTGCTGCTCCAATGAGCCGCCACGCCCACGCAGGCGACTGATTTACTAATCACGTCGGTTCCCTGTGCGCTCATAGAAACTCCTTAGTAAGCTCAGATTGTCAGCAAGATAACGATTTGCTGAACGGCCAGCAATACCAGAGCAATTGCGAAAATGCGGGTCAGTACGCGGCTTTTAACACGTTTGGCAGTAAAAGTGCTTCCGAGATAGGCGCCAATTACGGCAGTGATACTGGTCACGCCAACCATCACCCAATCTAACTGTGCATCACCTAGGTGAGCGATAAAAGCCGAGAACGATGGCAGAGTAACTATGACGCTGTTCGTTGCCGCCGCGACCCTTGCCACGTAACCCAGCATAACAAGTGTTGGCATGAGCAGGAAACCCGGCCCCACCCCGAGAAATCCCGCAAATACGCCGATGGCAGCACTCGCCAGACCTCCTTTGACCCGCGTTCGGTCTGTGATGATCGCTTTTTGGCTATCATCCTGTTTGGGGGCAAAAGCCATGCGGTATGCCAGAAATAAAAGAACCACTGCGTAAATCCACCATACAATGTTTGTCGGGACAAAACGCAGTATCCAGACTCCCAGCGGTGCAACGAGTGTGGTGATTGCCAGCAGAGGAATGGCTGTACGCCAGTCCACCATCTTTGAACGCGTGAAAGCGACCGCGCTGCTGATGGCCGTCAGCCCATTCAGCAAAAGGCTCCAGGGCATGATGACGTGTTTAAGATCAAAACCAAACAGCCCCAAAACCGGGGTTGAGATGAACGCTACGCCCAATCCAAGCATTCCTGAGAGAAATGACAGCATGAAAATAATCAACGGGATCAGTATGTATTCCATAACTTCCTTTCTCTCCTGGTTGAGTCACGTTTCCCGGCGGGGAATGGGGTAACCCAGCGGTAAGAAATCTGCCAGGGCAAACATCAGGATGGGGCCAATGATCCAGTTCTACAGGAGCGAGGGTCTCAATACCTTCCAGTTGCGGAAGACGTCACCCAGTTCCCTATAGCGCATCTTCGCCAGCGGCGGGAAGGAAAAACCCGAACCCCATACCTACCGCCATCACCAGGAAAATCTACGGCGTCAAGAAGCAATCATGTAACGAGAATCATTTGACAAGACCCTGCGTAGCGGGTAGGATGGCGGATAATTCTTTTAGAGATATGTTATGTAAGGATATATTATGCAATCTCCATTTCTGCGTTGACGAGAAAGGTGGTGATCTCCGCCTCGCTTGGAATACGGCCAGCCGAGACCAGTTTTTCATTGATAACCAACCCGGGCGTTGCCATCAGCTTGTACTTCCTGAACTCGGCATAATCGGTCACTTTTTCGATTTTCGCTTCGATGGCCAGGTTGTTGATTGCCCGTTGGGTGAGAGATGCCAAATTCTGGCAATTCTGACACCCGGGTCCAAGAACTTTGATGGTAAGCATATTTTCTTTTCTCCTTGTATTTAGATTTTGGTTACTGTAGTTCAATTGCCGAACCGCAGCACGCCGTGATACAAACGCCGCATTCATTGCACTTCTCATAGTCGAAAACGATCCGGCCTCCCAGTCTGGCACTGGCATCCTCGATGTATTGGATCGCCCCTTCCGTGCAGGCGGGAATGGCCGGGCAGATTTTCCCTTGCGCAGGGCATTTTCTTTCGTTCAAAACCGGTTTCAAGCCACCACCTCGATCTCCGGTTCGATGATGATTTCTGATTTAACCGAATTGGCTACGAGGCTGTACTTTTGCGCCGATTTCAGGGCGCGTTGGATTCGTCCTCGTACCGCCTCCGGGTCTTCCTCACCAGCCGAGACACGTATGACCGGCCAGAAGCGCAGGTGGGTGAATATCTCCGTGCGGTCCAGTTCGATCAGCTTGGTGCCCTCGGCGCGGCATTCGTAAGAGAGCAACTTCAACTTGTAGCGTTCCGTCGCCCAGATGAACATCATCATGATGCAGGTATTGGCTGCCGCCACGAAGGCATCTTCGGGGGTAAGCACGTCGGGATGGCCCTGCGCATCCGGTGGGGCGGAAAAATCCATCTCCGGCCCGTTGCCCATGGCAATATGTCCCCAATGCTCCCCTTTCCAGGCGACAGTGGTATTGTAAATCGCTGTCTTGCTCATTGGGCTTTCTCTTTCTCGCAGAAGGCGGTATATTCCTGCAGAAGAATAGCCTGATATTGCAGCTCTACGCCTTCTGGAACCGGGTTATAAATCTTCACCGTCTCCAACAGTTCACGTGCACTTGTCTGCGAGGGCTGTTTACCAACCGCCCGGAACTGTTCGAAGATCAACGGAAGGGCGATCAGGCTGACTTCCTGCCCGTTGATTTGCACTTTCTGGGCGGGAATGCCCGAGCCGCAGGAGCAGGTGGCTTGTTTCTCCGTCTCTTCGGGGCGTTCCGAAGTATCCACTTGCGATTTTACGAACGAACCAGCCGTGCGATCCCAAGGCTTTCCAAGTATTTCATCCACTAGTGCTGTCATGCGTTCAGCAGTGGCCTCGACCGCTTGCAGGCCGGCAGGGTTGAGGCGGCGTCTTCCTTCAGGTTGAGCCAGACCTTTCTCTGCAACCAGGTCTCGGACCATGAGGCTCGCGGCCGGTTTGCTGGAATACATTTCCGTGGCGCGCGCTGCACAGCGCAGCTCGCAGCCATCCACGGCAATGGTCGGGTAAAACTTCGCAAAGGCCCGATCCCCTTCACCGCCGGCCAGGAAGAGCGGCAGGCAGATGGTCACGGTATCGGCCGGTCGAAGGTGCTCCAACACTTTCAAGGAGGCCAGGCGCGTGATCGTTCCCTCAGCCAGTTCTTCCCCGGAGCAGGAAACGATCCCTACTTTCTTCTTCGGCAGGTCAGGCATTCTGGCCTCCTTTGTCTTCAGCAACAAGCGTGTCAATAGTCATTGCCACTTCTTCAGCCAAAGCCTGCGCGAGTTGTAGCCCGCCTTTATTGAGTTCGGCGATTCCCTGTGGTTTGAACTGCTTGTAGCGTCGATAGACATCCAACACGGCGATCTCCTGCGCCACTCTGCCGCCGCTTTCTTTCACCATTTTACTGGCACAGGCCAGCTTGCAGCCATCGATCGTGATTGCCGGATTACCGGCAACCGCAGATCGCGCCCCCTGGTCTCCCAGGACCAGCATCGAGAGAGCCACCAGTTGCGTCTCTTCCGGGCGCAGGTCTTCGGTTATGTCATACGCCGCCTCACGGCTGACGGTTCCGTAAGTCTTGCCAATCCCGCTGCAAGGCACAATAACGACCTTGGGTGATTGATTTTCTCCGGTCATCCTTTTTTTACCTCTTGCTCTGCTTCCCGTTTCATAATTTTGAAATAGGCTTGCGGGTCCAACAAACGCCTCTTGTCCGCTTCCCAACCGGTCGCCTCGACCACTGCCAGCCACCCGGCTCCATAGGGGTCCTGGTTGATGGCTTCCGGGGTGGTGACCATGGCTGGATTGATTTCTACGACTTTGCCTGTAACGGGGGAGCTCAAGCTGATATTGACTTTTATGGTCTCTATCGTTGCTATCTCATCGCCAAAAGCCACTTCACTCCCCTTAGCCTTAACTTCGGCAAAAGCCACATCGCCGCTGTGTTGCTGAAGGAAATCCGACAAACCGATCCGGATTCGGTTCCCTTCCGTTTTCGCCCAGATACCTTCTGAGTTGTAAAAGCAGTCTGTGGCAACTTTAAAAGTAAACTTGTCAACCGTCGTTTCCAAGAATTCAGACATGCTTATCTCCCGTTTCCTCTGCAGTTGTCGTACCCGGCAGGAATTGCTCGATGGCGTCCATGGTGTGGGCAGCGTAAATGGAACCCGGACCGCCGCCCATCAACAGGGCCACCCCGATGGTTTCCAAAAGTTCCTGGCGTGTGGCTCCAGCTTGGACCGCATCGTGGACATGGTAAGCGATACATCCTTCGCAGCCGACGACAATGCTGATCGCCAGGGCCATCATCTCTTTGATTTTCGCATTGAGCGTACCATCTTCAACGGCTTTTTTATGCAGGCGGGCAAAACCGCTCATCGGTCCGGGAAGCTCCTGGCCCAGTTGCGCCAGGCGTGTCTCTAAGTGTTGGTGTTCTTGAATATAGTTGCTGGTCATACTTGACTCCGGTGTAGATTTCGGGGTGAAAGAAAACCTTTTCTCATGGACACTGAATCACACCCTGTGCCCAGAGACAACCGCCGCAAGTTGGGAAGGTGTTGGCGAAGCAGTCTTCCTCATTCGCTTCCGACCAACTGCAACCGCCGCACCAAGTGCAGGGAGAAAAGTCGAATTCAGACACCCGCTTGCGAAAGGCCACGTAATCCGGTGTTGTCCAAATGGAGCTCAGGTCCATATCGTTCAGATTGCCGATGACATGAGTGCGGACGGAGCGACGTTGTCCGTTCAGATAGGTAATGTATTGGTGCATTAGTGGCAGGCATGGACTGACCGCCCCATCCCAGCGGATGGCAACAGAGCCACGTTCAATGAATGGGCAACGGCCCTGGTCCTGGCCAAGGGTCACGCCATTCAAACTTACATTGTTCCGGTAACGCATCGACTGAACAATGGCATCCTGGCTTTCCGGGTTCAGGTCAATCCGCGGCAGGTCTATGCGCGGTGCCCAGGGGGAAGGAGTTGAATCCACCCCATCCACCGTGCGGGTGTAAAGCATCTCCTTGCACATCTCTTCCGTGTAGGGAAATACATTCGTGACCATATATCGCGATGCTCCCAGGCGGGTACTCATCCGGATCAATTCCGGTAGATCGGCAATATTCCTGCGCATGGCCACAAAAGAGATCCCGATCTCCGGGTGAGGGTTGTTCGGATTACGCAGGTTGCTAAAGCGAATGATGTTATCCAACACGGTCGGCAGGGCGGCTCCCAGGCGGACATCCGCAAAATGCTCCGGGGTTGCACCGTCCACCGACACCCACAGCGTATCCAGTCCGGCCTGGATGAGTTCGTGGGAGAGCCGTTCGCTCAGAAGCATTCCGTTGGTGATCAATTCAACTTTTCCAGCCAGCGCCTTGACCTGTGCCACCATGCCGGCTATATCAGGCATCATCAACGGTTCACCGAAGCCGCCGAAGAAGACGTCCGGGCGGGAAGGAAGATTCTTGAGGCTCTCCAACAGCCGCTTGAATGTCGCCTCGTTCATGTCTCCCTGGATTTCCTCCCAGGCGTTGCGGATGCAGGTCTGGCAGGTCAGGTTGCAGCGGCTGGTCAATTCCACATACGCCTTGGCCAGTTGGTTGATCGGACGGTGCAGGCGCAGCGATTTCGAGCCTTCCTTCATCCGGATCTCCACGCCGGGACGGATGCCGTAATGTTCCATCACTTCAGGCGGTAGGATTAGCCGGCCTTGCTCGTCCACCTCTACCCAGTATTCGTTCGTTGGAAACACAATAATTCCTCGATAAAATCAAAGAATGGGAAGTTACTTACAACATTCATCCCGCTGTTTGGCGCAGTTAGGACATTCGCACGTAGGTGAAGGCTCAAGTTCCGGCAATGAAACACCTTGCAAATCGGACATCTGGCGCAACACGCCGAGCAGGCGCGGGTCTGCCAGGTGATAGAAAATGAAACGGCTGGCGCGCCGGTCGGTCACCAGTCCGGCTTCACGCAACGCCATCAGGTGTTGGGAAAGGTATGCCTGCCGCAGGCCGAGCATGGCTTCAAGGTGGCAGACGCACATCTCGCCTTCACCGATTGCCAATAAGATTTGCAGGCGGGCAGGGTTACCTATGGTTTGTAAGAGAGTTGCGATTTGATCAACTGATGATATATTCGCCATCTTGAATATATTATACCCCCTCGTCTCTGACCTATTAGTGTGGAATGTCACCTGCATATAAGCACCTTGTCATGACAAAAAAGGCCTGTGGGTTACACAGACCTTTCCGGGGGATATAGATATTATTCGCTGATTGGGATATTCTGTTCGGCCAGCCATGTCTTGATCTTGGCGCTGATTAATTCGCGCACCTGGCGAAATTTCGCCAACTTCTCTTCGTCGGTACCTTCTGATTTCGCCGGATCTTCAAAAGACCAATGCATACGCTGGTTGACGCCCGGCCAGACGGTGGGACAGTTCTTTTCGGCATCCTCGCAAAGCGTGATCAAGTATTCGAAGTGGATTTTGCCCAGATAGTCGTCAATACCTTTTGAATAGTGGAGGGACATATCAAACCCAGCTTCTTCCATGACTTTTATTGTGAATGGGTTGATTGCCTTCGGTTCCAAGCCAGCGCTGTAGGTTTCGAAACGACCGCTGGCGTACCTGCGCAACAAGGCTTCCGCCATCTGACTGCGGGCCGAGTTACCTGTGCAGAGAAAAAGGACGCGTGATTTTTCCATTCCTTGCTCCTGGTACGTTGGAAATAAGATGCAACTCTATCATACCAAGAGGTGATTAACAAGCCGTTAACAACGCGTAAGGGGGCGGTTAATGGTTCGAAGAACGACTGTATATCATGCCAGAAGGATTTCAGTCCAGGGATGCATGTGGATTTAAAAACAAAGCAGGAACGGCCAGTTTGGTCGCTCCTGCGGGGCCAATAGTTTTTACTGATCAGATCAATTATCCGGATGTGCACCGGCCATCCACAGGCCGAGTTGCTCACGCGTGACTGTCTTTGCATCCACCGTGGCGACGATCTGGCCGCGGTACATGACGGCAATGCGATCAGAGAGGGCCATGATCTCATCCAATTCGGCAGAGACCAACAAGACCGCCAGACCGCTGTCCCGCATCAGGACGATTTCCTTGATGACTATTGTTTTTCGTAAGGCGAGCCGTCTGCCGCGGGCGGGTGAACACGCCCGACCACGCCAGCGAGTACGATTATGGTCACAATATAGGGGGCCATCTGCAAGAATTCAGTGGGAACGGGAGTGTTCAGGATTTGCATCTTGACCTGCAGCGAGTCGGCAAAACCAAAGATCAAGGATGAACCCAGCGCCCCGATAGGATTCCAGTTGCCGAAGATCATGGCCGCCAGGCCAATAAAACCTTTCCCGGCCGTCATGAGTTTATCGAAACGTCCAACCGAGCCGATGGTGAAATAGGCCCCGCCAATCCCGGCAATCATGCCCCCAAGGATGACGTTCACATAACGCGTTACAAAAACGTTGATGCCCAGGGTATCCGCGGCTTTCGGATGTTCCCCAACTGCCCGGGTCCGCAATCCCCAGCGAGTGAAAAAAAGGAGCACATATAAAAAACCGACCAGGATAAGCATCAGATAGACAAGGATGTTATTTTCAAAAATGACCGGACCTAGAATGGGGATTTTGACGAGCAGAGGAATGGGAACGATCGGGAAGGTGCCCGAGTTATTGAGCTTGTCGATATTAACTTCCAAATAGCGATTGGAAATAAAACTGGTGACACCTGTCCCGATGATATTTACGGCGACACCGCTGATAATCTGATCCACTCTAAAAGTGATGACCAGTACAGCGTGGAGAGCAGCCACGATCATTCCAGCCAGCATCCCGGCCAATAAACCCACATAAAGGTTATGGGTTAGTGTGGCCGCCATCACCGAGGCACTGGCAGACACCAACATGATCCCTTCGATCCCAATATTGACCACAGCGGCACGTTCGCTAATCACCCCGCACAAGGCCGCCAGGGCAATCGGGGTAGCCCTGACCAGGGAGGTATTCATCATTCCCACCAGATTCATCGATTTACCCCTGGCTGCCCAGATCAGGAAAGCGATGACAAAACAAAATGCTACCACACCGGCCAGGATGCCGTTTGAACGGATTCCACGTGCCAGTTGCCAGGCACCCACAAAAAATGTGATCAGTGCCAGCACATAGATGGCAGATTGGACGGGCAGAACCAGGTCCGGAATGGGAATAACGTTTGTGTCCCCAAGCGGCGTGAGGCCAAACGTGGTTTGTTGCCCGGGCTGGATATTCAGGCCAAACAGGAGCAGGATGGCCAGGCCGGCCACGATCAGCAAGATACCCGGGATCAGGCGGGCGCGGAGATTGGGTTTCTTTTCTTTTTTATGGGCCAGGTTGGTTGTCATGCAATCCTCATAATAACAACATCATTTTTAGGCCGTACGTCTCGCCCGTTATTTACCCCAGCCGCGTGTCAGCACCGTTGTTTCTGTGCGGATGGCGCGGATGCGGTAAATCCAGCGGATGACGGCCGGTGCAGCCACGAAGACGATCACCAGTCCCTGGATGATGGAAATGATCTCAGCCGGAACACCTGCCAGGGATTGACATGCGGGTCGCGCCACTGCGCAACGTGCCCCACAAAAGGGCCGCCAGTACAACCCCCAGGGGGTGACTCTGACCCAGCAGGGCGATGGCAATCGAATCAAAGCCATAGCCGGCTGAATAGCCCATACCGACCCAGTGGTCGATACCCAGCACCTGGGAAGCCCCGGCCAGGCCGGCCAGCGCCCCACTGAGCGTCATGGCGATCACAAAATTCTTCACGATGTTCATACCGGCATAACGGGCCCCATCCGGGTTGGCGCCGACCGCCCGGATTTCCATCCCGATGGTGGTCTTGAACAGGAACCAATAGACGAAAACGGCCAACGCCAGGGCCATGATAAAGCCCCAGTTAAAACGGAGTGGATCAGGGAAGAAACGCGGCAACATGGCCGAATTTTCAACGACGGGGGTCAAGGTTCGGTAACCGGGGGCCTTCATCGGACCGTTCAACAGCCAGTCGCTCAGGCGAAAGGAAATATAGTTCATCATGATGGTAATGACCACTTCATGTGCCCCGGTGAGGCCCTTCAGGTAGCCCGGTATGGCCCCCCAGAGGGCGCCTCCGGCTGCCCCGGCCAACAATGCCAGCGGCAAATGGATATACCAGGGCAGTCCCTTGATACTATAACCAACGAAGGCCGAGCACAACGCCCCAATGCCAAACTGCCCTTCCGCGCCGATATTGAAAAGACCGCACTTGAAGCCCACCGCCACCGCCAGACCGGCCAGGATGTAAGGAGTAACCGTTGCCAGACTTTCTGTGAATGGATAAATTGCCAGCAGGAAAGGTTTGCTGTCACCGGTTGCAGAGTAACTCTGGATGCCATGGTAGATTTCAGTAAAACTACCAATGGAGCCGTAGAACAACGCCCCGTAGGCTGTGGCAATGGCTTTCCAGGTGGCAACCAATGCCGCAACTGGCGCATGGAAGAAGTTCTGGTAGGCTGCGATGACCGCATCATTGGATAATGCAATTACGATGGCACCGATGATGAAACCGGTCAACACAGCCAGGACTGGCATCAGCAAGGTCTGGAGAAGCTTCGAACTTTGCCGGCGCTGCCCTGCGGATTTAGGAGCTTCCTTTTGACCGGTTGTCTCGGGTTTGGTTTGGCGTTATGTTTGCGTTCACTCGGAAGTCCTCCTAGAAAACGCGCTCTACTTCAGTTTCCTGGGTGGTGGCTGGAGTCGACTCTCGGGCTTCAGATGGTTTGACTCCCGCCATGAGCAGACCCAGGTAGGCTTTATTGATCCTGGCCGCGGGCAAGATTTCAACGATTTGCCCCTTGTACATCACGGCGATGCGGTCGGAAAGGGCAATGATTTCATCCAGCTCGGGCGAAACCAGGAGCACCGCAGTCCCTTCGTCCCGTTTCTCAATGATACGGCTATGGATATATTCGATCGAGCCAACATCCAGGCCGCGCGTCGGTTGTGAAGCAATCAGCAATTTGATCGGCCGTGAGAATTCACGCGCCACGATCACTTTTTGCTGGTTGCCTCCCGATAACGTGGATACCGGTACGAAAACGTTTGGGGTACGCACGTCGAATTGACCCACCAATTTATCGGCCGTTTCGATGATTATCTTTTGGCTGTAATTGCCAGCCCTTTTGCAAAAGGAGGCTGATAATACGTACACAGGACCAGGTTGTCCTGGACGGGGAAAGGAAGGATCAGGCCATGCCGCTGCCTGTCCTCGGGGATATGGGCCACTCCCCTCTCCAAAACATTCCGCGGGGAAGAATGGCGGACTGGTTTGCCCATGATGCTGATCTCCCCACTAACCACCGGCGCCAGGCCGGTCAGCGCATACACCAGTTCGGTCTGGCCATTGCCCTGCACGCCTGCAACGCCCAGGACCTCGCCTGCACGCACCTCAAAAGAAGCGCCGTTCACTGTCTAGATTTTGCCGCTCATCCCGAACGTGTAAATCCTTCACACTCAGGACCACATCCCCAGGCGAGGCGGGTTTCTTCATGACCACCAGGTTTACTTCCCGTCCCACCATCATGGAGGCCAGTTTTTCCTGGGAGGCACCTTTGGCCTTCACTGTACCGACCACCCGCCCGCTGCGGAGAACGGTAATGGTATCGGCAATTGCCAGGACTTCCTTGAGTTTATGGGTGATAAAAATGATCGATTTCCCGTTGGCGACCAGGGAACGCAGCACCTTGAAGAGCCCTTCCACTTCCTGGGGGGTCAGGACAGCAGTAGGTTCATCCAAGATCAGGATATCGGCCTGGCGATATAAAACCTTGATGATTTCAACACGCTGCTGAGCGCCCACCGGGAGATCGCCGATAAAGGCCTGCGGATCCACTTCCAGGTCGTATTGCTTCGAGATCTCCTGGATGCGTTTTGCCACCCTGGCCTTGTCCAGGAAAATCCCGTTCCGGGTAGGTTCCACGCCCAACATGACGTTTTCCGTGGCGGTCATCACCGGGATGAGCATGAAATGCTGGTGGACCATGCCAATCCCTCGGGCGATGGCATCGCTGGGGCTGTGGATGGCGACTTCCTCCCCATTGATGAATATCTGCCCTTTATCCGGTTTATAGAGCCCATAGAGAATATTCATCAGGGTTGTCTTGCCTGCACCGTTTTCCCCCAGCAAGGCCAGGATTTTCCCCTTTTCCACCGACAGATCAATGGCATCATTCGCCAGAACACCCGGAAATGATTTGGTGATCCCACGCAATTCCAGTACCGGTGGCATGCAATTTTCTCCTGGAAAATAAAAAATAATAATTGCGATTATTTATTAGAAGAAGGGCCGGGAGAATCCCCGGCCCTTCGATGATCAAGAACAGGTTATTTCTGGCCTAGAACGCCGTCAACGGTTACAGCACCGCTGATGATATCAGCCTTCAGCTGGCGCCAATTCCGTCCTTCAAGGAATGCAGGAACCTGGCTGTCGAAATTATGGAAGGGAGCCAGATCCAAACCGCCATTGGCGAGTGTGGACATGTACGTTCCACCTTTGAACGTGCCAGTAACAACGCTCTCGATGGCTTTGTAGACAGCCACATCGACTTTCTTCTGGACGCTGCTCAACTCGACGCTGGCATATTCGGGTGCGGAAACGAACCAGTCGGTATCCACGCCGATGATCAGGCACTTGCCGCTGGTCTGGCAGTAGGCAGCCGAGCCCAGACCAACCGGGCCGGCCACCGGCAGGATGATATCGGCGCCTTCCTGGACCAGGGAGGTGGCGGTGCTCTTACCATCATCCGTGGAAGTGAAATTCCCGACAAAAGTGCCCTTCTGAGCGGCATCATCCCAGCCCAGCAACTTTACATTGGTCTTGTGCTCCTGGTTGTAGTACTTGACGCCCGCCGCGAAGCCATGCATGAAGATGGTAACGGACGGGATAGGCAATTCCACCGAAGGTGGCAACCGTGCCAGTCTTGGTCATGCCGGCAGCCAGGTAACCCGCCAGGAAAGCAGCCTGATCGGTCTGGAACATCAGCCCGAGCGCATTGGGTATTTCGGTGGCAGAACCGCAGTCCTTGCCTTCAACAGCACCTGGCCAGCAATCCGGGAAGGTGTAATCGACAATGGCGAACTTGAGGTTCGGGTTGGCCTTGGCAGCAATGGCGGTATCGATACCCAGGTTGAAGCCGACGGTGACGAGCATATCCATTTTCTCGCTCAGCATCTGCTGGATGTTCTTGGCATAGTCAGACTGCACGTTGGATTCCAGGAACTTGCCGTCCACGGGCAACTGGCAGATCGGCATCCGTGACACCTTTCCAGCCCAGGGCATTGAAGGACTTGTCGTCAATACCACCGAAGTCGGTCACTTCACCGACCTTAATATGGGGAACTGGCGTATTGGTGGGAAGCAGAACAGGCACCGCCGGAGCCGCAGTGGCAGGGGCAGGAGCCTGGGTTGCAGGGGCCGGGGCCATGGTCGCGGGGGCAGCAGTGGTAGCAGCCGGACCGCAAGCCGAGAGCAGCATGGCAGCGGCTGCCAAAAGTGTGAGAACAACACTAATTTTTTTCATATTCTTTCTTCTCCTTTTATTTTGTATCTCAAGTTTGGATTAACAGGTGTATTCAAACAAAAAAAGTCTACTTCCAGCTTTCACCTCCTTTGATTGAGCTGAAGATTATCAAATATAATCCTTACAGTTTAGTATACAAGGAATTGACCATTAAGACAATATGAAGTATGACACAAGACATTCATTCCTGCAATCATGGATTTATCGCCGATATTCCAGTCTGAATATCACCGGAAAGTAACGCTTGATTCAATTCATTCATGCGCGACTTGACTTCGTCCGGGACGGATGAAGCCAGATCATGGTACGAGGAGAGACCTACCTGCCCCTCATAATCACCACTTGGAAAAACGGTGCTGCCGGCTTGAGCGCCCTTGGCGGTTATAATTAACTCCGACACACCCGGGGCAATCGCCTTCAAAACACTCACGTATATATGTGGAGCAGCCACCGACAAAGCGTAGTACTGGTCTGTATCCGCTCCGATTGCATAGGCACCGCGTGTCACTGCCGCAACAATCGCATTGTTGCCGGTCGCACCGCCGACGCCAAAGACGATGTCCGTTCCCAAGTCGACCAACGAATTGGCCGTGGCAGCGCCCCATTCCGGATCATCCAAGGTCTTGTCGAGACCGACATCATTATGATAAATAACCGTCGCCTTGACCTTGGGGCTTACATAAGCTGCGCCAGCCAGGAATCCTTCACCATATCGCTGCATAAACGGCAACGCATCGCTGGCGCACACTGCGCCGATCTGGCCGGTCTTCGACATCAAGGCTGCCAGCGCACCCGCAAGATACCCAATCTGATCCTCGGCAAAAACAAGTCCGGTTAAATTTGGACTGAAATCCTGGTTGGCCGATTGATCCTGGTCCAGACCGATAAAATACAAATCCGGATATGCCTTGGCCGCTGCGCGGGTAGCGTCACCCATTGCGCTCCCGACAGTCACAATAACATCGTAGCCGGCCTGCGCGAAAACACTGATATTCTCTTCATAATCCCTGGCATCAACCGTCTCAATAGAGGCAACCCAGGTGGCTACGCCACTGCTCTTGGCCTGCTGGATGCCGTCCCAGGCGGCCTGGTTGTAAGCGCGATCATCGCGGCGGCCGACATCCGTCACCAAACCGACACAAAACACATCCGGCTGTTTGCAATCGGAAGACTTAGGTATGCAACCCGGCACCAACAGGATGACCGTTAGCAGGAGCACTGTAACAAGGCGTAATCTTTTCATCAAATATTACTTTCTGGCCGACTCGTCCTCTCCACACCGAAATTGCGTCCATCCACCATTCAGGCTGCTTTTGCCTCACCGCGCTGGACACCCCACATCAGCACCAATGCGATAACCATAAAGAATGGGGCAAACAACATTATGTTATTGTAGTTCCCGCTGGTAAGCTGGATAATCCAGCCATTGACGTTCGGCCCGACGATGGCAGAGAGGGTCGAAAACAGGTAATACAGGCCGGTATAGGTGCCGATGCGCGCTGAGCTGGTCAGATCCACCACCATCGGCAGGGAGTTGATATTGACAAAAGACCACGCAACGCCGGCGATCATCAGAAATACCCCAGCCACCGTCAACATGCGCGCGCCTCCCGACACAACCGGAATCCCCACCAAAGGCAGTTTCGTGATCGAGGTCAACAGCGTCGCCGGAGGAAAAATATACAGGCAGATAAGAACCGCAGTCATCATGACAAGCCCGATCGAAATGGTCACACGACGCCCGATCTTGCTGGCAATAATCCCGGATGGAATGGCAAATATAACAAAAAGAAGGGGCAGGACAGAGAGCAAGGTCGCCCCATCGCCTTCATTCAAACCAAGGTGCTTCTTCGCGTATAAAGTAAAAAATGCCTCGACCGCCGCGTAACCGATGAACCAGAAGAAAATCGCCAGGAACAGCCTTAATGCGCTCTTATCCTTGTCGCTCAGCACCTCGCGCAGACTGGCAAACATATTGGGTTCTTTTTCAGATTCATCGTAATTCTTAGGCTCCCGGATGAAAAGAAACACCATCAGCGCGGCCAGGATGACCAGCATTGAACCCATCCAGAAGGGAAAATTCGGGCTGAGTTTGTAGAGGGTGCCACCAGTCTGCAGGGCAATAATTGTACCGATTCCGCCCATGAAGTTGATAATGCCGTTGGCCTGCGAACGTTTACCCGACGGCGTGATATCCGGCATGAGAGCGACCACCGGTGTGCGCCAGATTGCCATACTCAAAATGAGCGTGCTGGTACAGGCCACAAACAACGGCAGGATGCCCGCCAAAGGTATCAGGCCAAAGGCTACCGCTCCCACAGGTGCACCGACCAGGATGAACGGGAGGCGCCGCCCGATTTTTGTCCGCAGCCGGTCCGACCAGGCTCCAACCGGTGGCTGGATGAACAACGCTGCGATGTTATCGAGCGTCATAAAGAAACCAATCCAGACCGGTGCCAGGTGAAATTTATCAGCCAGGAAAATTGGTACAAATGCATTATATACACCCCAAATGACACTCACGCCGAAGAAACCAAAGCCAAGCAGGAAAATCTTGCCGTAATTAAACTTCATCAAGCTTTTCCTCGTCGATGATTTTTTTCAGCAATTTACGGTCTGCCTCACCCAAATTTGCTTTTTCGAGCAAATCCGGGCGTTGCTTATACGTCCGCCGCAGGGATTGTTCACGCCGCCAGTTCGCGATCCTGGCATGGTTACCGGAAACCAGGATATCGGGTACACCCCAGCCGCGGAATTCAGGCGGGCGGGTGTAGTGCGGGTATTCGAGCAGCCCTGAAGCGTGGGAGTCGTCGAAAGGCCCATCGGGATCGCCCAGCACGCCGGGGAGGAGGCGGGAAACCGCATCAATTAGGATCAATGCCGGGAGTTCGCCTCCGGTCAATACATAATCGCCTATCGAGACCTGGTCGGTCGCCAGGTGTGTGCGGATGCGCTCGTCCACACCTTCGTAGCGTCCACAGATCAAGGCCAGGCGTGGATGCTGGACCAATTCCAACGCTATGGACTGGTCGAAAACGCGTCCCTGGGGGGTCAGTAAAATAACCGGGCAGCCGCCCTCCTTCCCAGGAGCGGAGGTCCCAAGCACGCTTTCGACCGCAGCAAAGACCGGTTCCACTTTCATAACCATTCCGCCGCTCCCTCCGTAAGGTTCGTCGTCGGTGACATGGTGCTTATCCGTGGCCCAGTCACGGATATTATGGACACGGACATCTATCAATCTGCGTTGGCGGGCGCGTTGAAGAATGCTGCTTTCTAGATATGGGGGAAAAACTTCAGGCAGGAGTGTGAAGACGTCGAACTCCATGCGCCCATTCTAGCCGTAAGAGAGGTGTCTGGCAAGAGGGAGGGGGGATTGACGCTCATTTGCATCAGATGGTAAGATGATTGAATGTACTTGCGAGGTTCGAAATGGAATATGCGCCGGCGGCGACCGAGAATCAATTGGTTCTTGGTCGTCTTTGTGGTTATTTTGATCGCTATTGTCACCTACATTGACCGGTTCGTCCTGCCAACCGAACAGACGCCCTTCATGCCAACTCCCACGGTCACACGCGACCCCAGTCCTACGTCACCGAGGCGGAGGGGCTGTTTACCGAAGGAAAGCTGCTCCAGGCGATTGATACCTACATGGAGGCCATCCGCATCAAACCGGACGACCCGGCCCTCTATATCGCCGTGGCACGTGTCCAGATTTTCGCCGGAAAGTACGACGACGCATTGGTCAATGCTGAGAATTCCCTGCTGCTCAACCCCAACAGTTCGATGGCACAAGCCGTGCGCGGTTGGGCGCAGACCCAGAAAGGCGATTACACCGCGGCAGACGATTCCCTGCAAAATGCCCTGCGCCTGGATCCCAACAATTACCTGGCGCATGCTTATGATGCTTTCTTATACGGCAAGATGTTCGAAAACAGTGCCGGACCGTATGTCAACCCCATCCAAACAGCCATTGACGAATCCAGGACAGCCACCACTCTTGGACCCAACAGCCTGGAGGCGCACTGGGCACGTGCGTATATTTACCAACTCACTGACAACCGCGAACTGGCTGTCCAGGAATATCTGGCTGCCATCAATATCAACAAGAATATAGCCGAAATTCATCTGCAGCTCGGAGTAACATATAAAGCTCTGGGAGTGATTGACCAGGCCATCCAGCAATATACGCTTGCCAACACCCTCAACCCGTCTGATGACCTGCCTGAACTCTACAGTTCACGGGCCCTGGCTTCCATCGGCCAGTATATCCAGGCTGAACAGTATGCGAATGCGGCTGTTAAGGATGCGCCGTCTGATCCTTACTTACGCGGCAACTGGGGTTATATGCTTTATAAAAATAACGAGTGGCCCTCGGCCATTGAACAATTTTCATTGACCATCAATGGCGGCCAGACGGCAGACGGACAAACCATCCAGCCATTGACCCCAACAAACAATGATTCCTGGATTGCCATCTACTATTACACTTATGCGCTCGTACTGGCCCAAAGTGACCGTTGCAGCGAAGCCTTGCCTCTTACACAAATCATCCTGGATGCTTACCGGGCAAACGAATACGCCGTCTACAATGCCAAATATGCCCAGGACTTTTGTGCGAAAAACATCGGTACAGCTTCTCCACAGGCCTCTGCGACACCCAAACCAAGCCCAACCCCATGAAAGTGAACCGCCGCCGGACGTTATTCTATCAACGCCGGACATCAAACCTGTACCGCCTGTTCATCCTGGTGATTCTCATCCTCGCCGGGGTTTGGTTTATCACGCGGTTGGGCACGGGAAAGGTCCGCAATCCTTTTTTACCCACCCCCACCTCCACACGCACCATTAATTCCCTGGTTTTGGAAGGAGAAACCCAATTCAAGGCCGGCGCCCTGAGCCTCGCCATTGCCGCTTACCAGCAGGCAACCGCCCAGGGAAGTTCAGGTGATCCGCACGTCTGGACCGAACTGGCCCGTATCCAGGCCTATTCCTCCCGCCTGCTTTCCAACGATGCCGACCGCCTGCAACGGCTTACGGAGGCATTGCAATCCGCCAACCAAGCCGTTGCCATCGCCCCTGACGACAGTGATGCCCTTGCCATTCGCTCCTTCGTCCTGGACTGGAATGCCGATCCTGCCCTGGATCCACTGCGCACAGGTGACAAAAAAGCCTCCGATTTCATTTTCGATGCCGAGCAGGATGCTGTGCACGCCCTCCACCTGAACAGCCAGGACCCTCTGGCGCTGGCATATCGCGCGGAAATTCTGATAGATGATCAGAAGTGGAATCAGGCTGAACTATACATCAAGCCCGCGCTGGAACTTGGCCCACAGGTGATGGATGTACATCGCGTCTATGGCTATTATCTTGAATCGACCCTCAATTACAGCCAGGCGATTGAAGAATACCAGAAGGCGCTCGCCATCGACCCCAACCTGACTTTCCTTTACATTTCCATCGGACATAATTACCGAACCCTGGCTTTTCTAAGCACTCTCCCGGCTCAACAGAGCGATCTCTACAATAAAGCACGTGCAAGTTATGCCAAGGCAATTACCATCAACGATCAACTCAAGATCAGTGATCCTTCGCCTTATCTGGCCATCGCGAAGACCTATGCCCAGCAAGGTCAGTTCTTCGCGGCTGCCCTGAATGCCCAGACAGCCATTGGGTTGGATCCGACCAACGCCGATCTCTACGGTCAACTCGGGGACATCTACAAAAGGGGACGCAATTTTGAGACTTCCATTATCGCCTTGAGATGCGCTGTGGAAGGTTGCGATCCAGCCGCCTCCTGTCAAGCCGTTCTTGCCGGAAGTGATTGCGTTGGCGTCACAGTCAAACCTTTGGTGTTGAACCCAAACAGCGCAACCTATTACCTGGACCTCGGCTCGGTTTTATCAGCCTTTGCTCCAAACAAACCCGAATACTGCCCGGAGGTGGTGAGTTTGTTAACTCAGCTGAAGGTCGCCTATCCCGACAACACCGTCATTACCCGAAATGCTGATGTGGGTCTGTCTATTTGTGCGGAAGTCACCGCAGCCCTGACGCAGACGCCGGTCATCACACCGGGCGTAACCGCAAATCCAATCCTGGTTAACCCTCAGCCGCAGCCGTCTGCGCCGGTTGATTATGTGGTAGTTCCAGCGAGGATTAATGTACGTTCCCAACCGTCTGGAGATGCCGCCCTAGTGCGGTATGCTGTAAAGGGTGAAGTGCTGCACGTCGTTAATATTGCGAACGGTTGGGCGCAGTTATCGGATGGTACGTATGTTCTTGCAGATTATATCAGCCTAAAAACAGCGAGCACTCCAGCTCAGCCGACACCCGTTCCGAAGCCCACGGCGATTTACACGCCAACGCCATAGACGCAGGTATAAGTTCCGACAATCGGCGGGGATGGAATATCAGAATTTTGTTAATCCTCTTCTTTTCCCCTTGACGTTCGTCCAGAAGCCATGTATCATATTATTAGCACTCTATGCATTAGAGTGCTAAAATACTGCGATAAACTTTTTCAGGAGGCGAATATGAAACTTAATCTCAAACCCCTCGGCAGCCGTGTGGTTATCGACCCCATCGAGCAAGAGGACATCACTGCGGGAGGCATCGTGCTTCCCGAAACGGCCAAGGAAAAACCCCAGCAGGGCAATGTCCTGGCAATTGGCCCAGGCGACCGTGACGAAGCCGGAAAGCGCATCGCCATGGACGTAGCCGTCGGCGACAAAGTCTTGTACGCCAAGTATTCCGGCACCGAAATCAAATTGGATGGCAAGAAACTGCTCATCCTGCGCGAGAGTGACCTTCTCGCCATCGTGGTTAAGTAAATAATCAAATTGGAGGAATGAATTATGGCTGCAAAACAACTTGTCTTTTCCGAAGACGCCCGTCGGCGGCTTCAGCAAGGTATTGATGTCGTTGCCAATGCCGTTGGCACCACCCTTGGACCCAAAGGCCGCAACGTGGCGCTCGACCGGAAGTTCGGCTCGCCCACCATCACGCACGACGGTGTGACGGTCGCCAAGGAAATCGAACTCGAAGATCCTTTTGCGAACATGGGCGCGCAGCTTCTCAAGGAAGCTGCCACCAAAACCAATGATATAGCCGGTGATGGCACTACCACATCCACCGTCCTGGCGCATGCCATTGTCACCGAAGGGTTGAAGAACCTGGCCGCAGGCGCCAACCCGATGCGTTTGAAACTCGGCATCAGCCGGGGTGTTGAATCTGTGGTGGCTGCGTTGCGGAAAATGGCCCAGAAGATCGAGACAAAGGAAGAAATCGCCTCGGTTGCCACCAACTCCGCCGCCGATCCCGAAATCGGCAAACTGATTGCAGACGTGATGGACAAGGTTGGCAAAGACGGCGTCATCACCGTGGAAGAATCCAAGTCCCTGCAATTCGAGACAGAATACGTGGAAGGCATGCAGTTCGACCGCGGTTACATCTCGGCCTACTTCATCACCGATTCAGAACACATGGAATCGGTAATCTCCGAACCGTACATCCTCATTTACGACAAGAAAATTTCAGCCGCCCAGGACATCGTCCCGGTGCTGGAAAAACTCGTCCAGATTGGCAAGCGCGAACTGGTCATCATCGCCGAGGATATTGACGGCGAGGCCCTGGCTACTCTTGTGTTGAACAAACTACGCGGCATGTTGAACGTGCTGGCCGTGAAAGCCCCCGGCTTCGGTGACCGCCGCAAGGCCATGATGCAGGATATCGCCACCCTGACCGGTGGTCAGCTCATTTCAGAAGAGACCGGTCGCAAGCTTGAAACCACCACCCTGAACGATCTCGGCAAGGCTGAGAAAGTCGTCGCCGACAAAGATAACACCACCATCGTTGGTGGCAAGGGTGATGCCCCCCAGATCAAGGGCCGCATTGAGCAGATCCGCGTTGAGATTGACAAGAGCACCAGCGATTACGACAAGGAAAAACTCCAGGAGCGTTTGGCCAAGCTCTCCGGTGGTGTTGCGATAATCCGCGTTGGCGCAGCCACCGAGACTGAACTCAAAGAGAAGAAACACCGCGTCGAAGACGCCCTCTCTGCCACACGTGCCGCCATTGAAGAAGGCATCGTCCCCGGTGGTGAAATTGTCTTTATCAATGCAGTAGCTGCTCTTGACAAGGTCAAAATGGATGGCGAAGATGAGACCATTGGCGTCGCCATTGTTCGCAAGGCTCTTGAGGCCCCCATCCGCAGACTGGCTGAGAATGCCGGTCGGGATGGTGCAGTCATTATCGAGAGCGTCCGTCGACTGGCCAAGGAACAGAACAATAAGCACCTCGGTTACAACGTCATCACCGAGGAATATACCGACATGGTCAAAGCCGGCGTGATTGACCCGCTCAAGGTTGTGCGCGGCGCCCTCGAAAATGCCGCCTCCATCGCCGCCATGATCCTGACCACCGAATGCCTGGTCACCGACGTACCCGAAAAGGAAAAACCAGGCCCCGCCATGCCCCCCGGCGGTGGAATGGACTACTAAACCACATATGGTCCCAGCAGGGGCACGGCGGCGCCGTGCCCCTGCTTTATTTAATTGGTATAATCCTGACCGATGACCAGCTCTGTGCCACCCCGCAGCCTCGTTTCGTTAAGCCTCTTCCTGGTTTTGATCCTCAGTGCCTGTTCGATCCCGGGCAGTGTGAATCCGGTACCCGCCACCCTTACTCCCGCACCTTCCCCAACGTCAACTGCCACCCCTATTCCACTGGCGGTCTCTGTCAATGGAGAAGGTATTCCCGTCCCGGAATTCGAGGCGGAACTGGCGCGCTACCAAGAGGCCCAAACTGCTTTGGGCAACTCTGCCAGCCTGGATGCGGCCAAGAAAACAGTCAGCGCTGAATTTGTTGACATTCTTCTGCTGGCGCAAGGGGCGGCTGCCAAAGGGTATCAGGTGGACGATGCTGCGTTACAGAGTTGTATCGATGGTCTGTCCGCCCAGGTTGGAGGTGCCGAGGCGCTGACAGCCTGGCAAACGGCCCACGGGTATACAGACGCAACTTTCAGGTCCGATTTGCGCCGCCAGATCGCCGCCGCCTACATGCGAGACCAGGTCGCCGCCACTGTCCCCCCTGCTATTGAACAGGTTCACGTAAAACAAATATTGCTCTATAATGGAGCTGCAGCCCAGCAAGCTCTTGGGTACTTGAAGGCCGGCTGGAATTTCAGCGATTTGGCTGCCCAGTATGACCCGGTTTCAAAAGGCGAATTGGGTTGGTTTCCTCGTGGGTACCTGTCCGACCCGGTTATCGAGGCGGCCGC
Source organism: uncultured Chloroflexia bacterium (assembly GCA_963827305.1). Lineage (GTDB taxonomy): Bacteria > Chloroflexota > Anaerolineae > Anaerolineales > Villigracilaceae > UBA877. The sequence goes on along the minus strand of CAWHAM010000005.1, from coordinate 124,123 downwards.
TTTCGCCCTCCAGCCTGGCCAATACAGCGACATCATCCAGACCCAGGCCGGTTATGATATCCTTTTCCTGGTAGCGCTTGACCCGGCCCGGCCTCTCTCGCCGGATGCCTTGCTGACCCTCCAGAAACGTGCCGTTCAGGACTGGCTGACGCAACGACGGAATGAGAGTACAATCCTAATTGTACCTTGATGTGTCCCGGGAGATGGTACGATGGACAATTTTGAACTGAAGACCGAACCGAAAGTCAAACGGAAATCCGTGATCTGGAATATCCTGACAATACTTGCCTTGCTCGGTATTTGTGGGCTTTTATATTACTTTATCTCTGTTTTCATCAACCCAAATTCAGCCTACAACCCGTTTCCTCCGGTACCACTCCCCACCCTTTACCAGACTCCCACTCTCACACCCTCTATCATTGCCCAACCCGCCACCTGGACACCTACACCGACCACGTCACCGCTCCCAACCCGTACCAAAGCTCCCACCTGGACGTCGGTCCCGTTGGTGATCACTCCAAGTGTCACCATAACTCCAACCGCAACCCCTATCATTAATACCGCGACCATTACCCCAACCGGCATGCCAGCCTCGGCGGTCATTTCCTATCAGGCCAGTACCACCATGCACCCGGATTTGGCCTGCAAATGGATGGGTGTGGGTGGGAAAGTAATGGATGCAGACAATAAACCACTCCCCTTCCAGACAGTCCAACTGGGCGGTACTCTAAGTGGCAAGTCCATCACCAGCATCGTTCTGAGCGGTAATAATCCAGCTTATGGATCTTCTGGCTTCGAATTTGAAAAACTGGGCGACCAGCCGATAGCCTCGACTCATACGCTCTGGATCGAGCTTTTTGATAACAACGGCAAACCTCTAACGGATAAAATATACTTTGATACCTTCAATGATTGCGCAATGAATTTGGTGATGGTCGTCTTCACCAAAACACACTAGAAATGAACCAATAAAAAATGCGGCTGCGAGGCCGCATTTTTTATTCCGGGAGATCACAGGGGGATCAGACAGTTGCATTCCAATGGGCATATTTTGGGTTATTCCCGTGCAATATCTCATCGAATATCTTGCGAAGAGAGGCTGCCACCGGCCCCATCACGCCTTTGCCAACCGGACGGTGGTCGACTTTCGTCACCACGGTGATCTGGGCTGCTGTGCCCGTCAACATGAATTCATCGCAGATGTAGATTTCCGAACGGTCGATTGGCCGTTCCACCACCGCCAGCCCCAATTCATTCTTGGCCAGTTCCATCACGGAACGGCGGGTAATTCCTTCCAGAATATTATCCGTGACCGGCGGAGTAACCAAGACCCCATCCCGCAACATAAAGATATTCATGGCACTGCCCTCTGCCAGATGGCCCTCCTGTGTCAGGACAAGCGCATCGTCAAAACCGGCCCTGGCCGCGTCCGTTTTTATCAGCGCTGAACTGGCATATGCGCCGCTGATTTTTCCGCGCGCCGGAATGGCATTGTCATCAATGCGCCGCCAGGAGGAGATGCTCACGTGGGCAGCCGTATCATTCTTGATATATATATCGAAGGGCATGGCAAAGATGGTTAAATCTTCTTTCAGGTCATGCAGACGGACGCCGATGCCCTCTTCAGCTTTGTAGGCCAGTGGGCGGATATAGATATTTTGCTGGTAGGCATCCTGGCGCAGGAGTTCAAGCGTCAATTCCGTCAGGCTTTCAGGGGTGTGGTTTATTTCCATGTACATCATCCGGCATGAATTCAGAAAGCGCTGGTAATGATCCAAAGGACGAAAGACAAAGAGTTTCTTTTTTTCATCATTCCAATAACCGCGCATGCCACCAAACACCGCCGTACCGTAATTGAGGGCGTGCGTCGCAACTCCAACCTTTGCCTCCGAGTAAGGGACAATCTTGCCTTTAAAGTATGCATGTCTTGGCAAGTCCACAGACACACCTCCAAAACCAGATTTGATAGTTCCTTTGACCACAGCGGCATTATACCGCAGCGCTCTGCATCGATTGCCTGCTGGTCATTATGGGTTATAGAAATCTGAAAACACTGTACTTGACAGCCGGATATTTTGCCACTAAAATTCGTTTAGATAAATACCTAATTAGTTTTACGAGTTTGAAATTATGAATGAAGATGAAGTGGTTAATTTTGTCAAAGCCATCGCCGATGCCGACCGGCTGCCTATTGTTGGCCTGCTGACTCAGAGGTCAGCCCGGCTATCCGAGATTGTCGAAATATTGGGTTTTCACCCGGCTGATACGCAACACCACCTGGGTCAGCTCATCCAAAGTGGCGTGGTACGCCTAAAGGATGGCTTCTACGAATTGGACACCGAGGCGCTCGAAAACCGCTTGCGCCGTCAATTCGAAGGTGTGCGTCCATCCTATGCTCCTGAACCTGATTTGGATAAGAACACAAGCCAGGCTCTGGCCGCACATCTAAATACGGATGGGACAATCAAAACAATCCCACTTCAATCAGCCAAGCTGCGTGTCATCCTGAACTACCTGATTAATGCCTTCACCGTCGGGGTAGATTATACCGAGAAGGAAGTCAACCTGATCCTGGCGCGTTTCCACCCGGATACATCCGGCCTGCGTCGTGACCTGATCCACGCCGGGCTGCTCGAGCGGGAGCGCGACGGCTCGCGCTACTGGAGGCCAAAATGAGCCAGGAATTGGTGATTTTCTTCAAAGCCATGGCCGATACCAACCGTCTGAAAATGGTTGGCTTGCTTGCCCGGCAAGGGTATAGCGTGGAGGAACTGGCCGCCCTGTTGAATCTGAAACCCCCCACAGTTTCGCACCACTTGTCAAAGCTGGCGGAGGCGGGACTGGTGACGGCCAGGGCGGAAGGCTATTACAGCATTTACCAGTTGAATAGGGAGGCTCTCGAAGCCGTCGCCCGCGACCTGTTCTCCAGCGAGCAAATGACCGCCGCAGCCCGGGATGTGGACCTCGACGCCTATGACCGCAAGGTGCTGGCCAATTTCAGTCTGCCGAATGGACGGTTGAAAGAAATCCCGGCTCAGCGCAAGAAACTGGAAGTTGTGCTGCGTTATGTGCTGAAATCTTTTAAATCGGGGGTGAAATATAGTGAGAAGCAAGTCAACCAGAACTCTGGCCAGCTTTCACGAGGATACGGCTACCCTGCGACGGGAATTGGTGGGATATGGTTTAATGAAAAGAGAGGAGGGGGGAGGAGATTATTGGGTCGAAGAGAATCAAGTGTAGGAAGATCGTAGCACGCTTGACAACGGGCTTTTTGCAGGGAAACCCGGCTTGCGCGGGTACTGGAGAGGCGTTGCTGCAATCTTGTCCACCACCACCAGGTAACGTTCTTCGGCCACTCCCGGCAATGTCACCGGGAGCAGGCTTCGCATCCGTCCGCCGAGCAGCCTGAACGCCATTTCCGCATTTTGCGCCTCCGCTGGTCCGCTGGAACCTTTCTGAGCGAGCATCCTCCCACCCACTTGCACCAGCGGCAGGAGATATTCTGCCAGAACTGGCAGGTTTGCCACGGCGCGTGCCACTGCCCAGTCGTATGACTCGCGCTGTGCCGGCATCTGTCCAACTTCCTCGGCACGCGCAGTAAACACTTCGACCGCATCCAACTTCAGGATTTCGACTGCGTGGCGGCAGAAGGTCGCTTTCTTCCCGACCGACTCAACCAGGGTCAATTCCATGGATGGATAGAGGATTTTCAGGGGAATACCCGGAAAGCCTGCACCTGTGCCCACGTCGATCAGCCGGTTAGGCGGGGTCTCCTTCCACGCCAAGGCGCAAGAAAACGAATCCAGAAAGTGCTTGGTGCGGATACCTTCAGCATCGCGAATCGCAGTCAGGTTGGATTTCTTGTTCCAAGCCAGGAGTTCATTCTCGAATGATATGAGAGCCTGCACCTGCCGCCCAGTCAGGTGGACGCCAAAGAGTTGCTGAGCGGCGCGAACAAGTTTTTCCATATTTTGAGATTATAACATCGGGCATTCGCCTTCAATATAAACAAGTCGGACGCAGACTGCTCGTCTGCGCCCGGTTGTACTTTTTGATTATGTGTCTATTTGGATTGGGCTGTCTTCCTGGCCTTGCGCCGCCTGACCAGGGCGATGATGCCCCAGATAACCAGTGCAATCGGACCAAAGACGACAATCAGGATCGGGAGCACGAGCAGCACAAGATAGATAACGAAGTTCACGAAGCCTTGCAGGAATTTGACTAGTGCCTGGACGGCGTCGCGTGCCACACCCTGGGGTTTCCAACCGCCAATTTCAATCGGCTTGATGGTTTTCTCGGCGATCAGAGTCACGCTAATAGCCGATGTTGACGTGGTCTCTTCAATATACTTCATCTGACCTTGGATCTGTTCGATCTGTCCGCGGATGTTGACGATCTGGCTGTAAACATTCAAGACATCCTGGGTCTTGGTCGTGCTATCGTTGCCAGGATTGTTTTTCGCCTCATCCATGATATCCTGGAGATCCTGCTCGGCTTTCTGCAGGTTGGTCAGCTGGCTTTGCAGGTCAACGTATTGGGAGGTTACGTCCTGACCTGAGCGGTTTTCACTTTTCACATCGACCACACCAGCTTTGATCTGGCTTAAGGCATTATCCAGTTTCGCTGACGGTACGCGAATGGAAATGCTTCCCTGTGGGGCAGTCTCGCCACTCTGGGTATAGACCTGAGACATATTCATTGAGATAAGGTAGCCGCCCAAGTCTTTAGCCATTTGATTGATGGCGTCCATCTTTTTCTGCGGGTCGGCGACCACGATGCTCAAATCCACAGTCATGGTGATCATCCGGTCCTGGGCCGCCGCGGCGCCTCCAGGGGTCTTGGCCCCAACGGCACCAGACGACTGCTCATTCGTTACACCGCCGCTTCCATAATCACGCATGAGAGGAGCCGCGGTGGCTGGTGCTGCAGTAGCCGGGGCAGGGAGAGCATATGTTGGCGCAGCAGTCTTGGAAGTGGCGCAAGCAGATAGCACCATGATCAAAGCGACAAATATAAGAGCGATTTTCGTTTTCATGGCTTCTTCTCCTTAAACAGAGGCGATAGGGTTGGTCTGCTAGCTAGACGCCCCGATGCCGGGATTAGTTCCTGCCAGTTTCGAACCCGGTCAGGAAGCCGTATCTCCCCTCTTGTTACATCACCAGCCCCCAGCCAACCGCTCGGCATGCCGCGGCGGGAGACCGGCCTCCAGAATGCGCTTCTGCACAGACTTGATGTCATACTCTATGCGGTGCGGCACCCAAATCTTGGCCTGGGGATTGAATAAGGCATAAGCCGCCCGCGGGTCCCGGTCACGCGGCTGGCCAACCGAGCCGGGGTTGAGAATGGCACGTTCCCTCAGCTCATAATTTTCTCCTGCACCAGGAACCTGGATGGACATTTCGTCGGTTTCAGCATGGTACTGGAAAATCGCCTGGAAATGCGAATGTCCCACAAGGCACCAAAGAGTTTCAAAGAAATCCAGGTTTATTCGTGCCACCAGCGTATTCATGATGTATTCCCAGATCGGGTCACGCGGGCTGCCGTGCACCAATGTGACGCTCCCGGAAACTTTCGGTTTCTGCGAAAACGAGCGTAGAAATTCCCTGTTCTCATCCGTCAACCGTTCGCGTTGCCAGAGCAGTGCCTTTTTAGCATCGGAGTTGAATACCTCCAATGCCATGTCACCTATGGCGGCAAAATCGTGGTTGCCCATCATGCAGGTCAGGTCAGGCAGTGTCTGGATGCGTTCGATACACTCGTTGGGATCCGGTCCGTATCCGGCAATGTCACCCAGGCACCAGACCTCATCCACTTTTCCAGCGTCGGCCAGGACGGCCTCCAGCGCAGTGATATTTGCATGTACGTCGGAAATAACCAGCACTTTTGTCATCTAGTCTCCAGGAGCATCGCTAAACGGGCGATGATAGTCTCTGCCACTTCATCCTTGCTCATCAGCGACAGGGGTAGTGCCTTTGCGTCTGAAAACAGCAGTGTGACACGGTTGGTATCCACACCAAAGCCGGAATCTGGGGCGGAAATATCGTTGGCAACAATCATATCCAGATTTTCTGGACTTTAACTTGGCTTCGGCGTTCTGCAACAGGTCACGACTTTCGGCGGCGAATCCAATGACCACCCGCGGCCTGCGAGACCCCAGGCCAGCGACCGCCGCCAGGACATCCGGCGCGTCCTCCAACTCGACCCGCGGAATCCCATCCCGTTTCTTGAGCTTGTTCTTAGCAACCTGTTTCGGGCGAAAATCGGCCACTGCCGCGACCATGGCGAGGGCATCTGCCCCGGCGGATTCGGCCAGGACGGTCTCCAGCATTTCCCCGGAAGTGCTAACGGGAATGAGGCGTGCCCCCACCGGTGGGGGTAGAGCAGTCGGTGCGCTGACCAGGGTGACGATCCCGCCTGCATCGATAGCAGCCTGCGCCAGGGCGTAGCCTTGTTTGCCAGAGGATTTGTTTGTCAACATGCGTACAGGATCAAGCGGTTCCTGCGTCCCACCCGCCGTGATGATAATTTTCATCCCTGCCAGTGGTCCATGCCTACCCAACACGAAACGGATGTGGCCGAGCAGCTCGGAGGGCTCAACCATGCGACCCTTGCCCACCAGACCGGAGGCCATCCGGCCTTCGCCAGGACCGGCGAAATAAACGCCACGTTCCGATAGAATCTGGATATTCTCCTGCGTAGCAGGATGAGTGTAAATACCCACATCCATGGCGGGGGCAACCAGCAAATTGCAGCGGGCGGCCAGTGCGGTGATGGTAAGCAGGTTATCGGCAATACCATGGGCTAATTTACCAAGCGTGTTCGCGGTGCATGGGGCTATCACCAGCAGGTCAGCGCTCTGGGCGAGTCCGACGTGCACCACATGTGCCTCCCCACCCCACAGATCGGCATCGATGAATGCCTTGCGACCGGTCACGGATTGGAAAGTGAGCGGCGAGATGAATTTCTCTGCCGCGGGCGTCAGGATACTATCCACCTGGGCTCCGGCTTGAGTCAATTTCGAGGCCAGCTCGGCAGCTTTGTAAGCAGCGATGGATCCGGTGATCCCGAGCAGGATATGCTTATCGGCTAAGATCGTCATATTGGTTGATTATACTGCCAACCGGAAGCTCTCATAATAAATGCCGGGAAGCCAGTAGAAACTGCTCCGTTTCCGAGAAGGGTGGTTTCAGCGCCTGCGCTTCCAGTGCCATGACCCGGCTGCTGGCAAAATAATCAAAATTGAAACTGGTAGGGTCACCGGCCTTTTTACCGGGAATTGGCATCAGTCGCGCCGTGAGGGGTTTGTTCAAGCGCAGTGCCAGGGCAGAAAGATCCAGCAGCAACGGGGCGATCTGATTTGCCGTGGTATCGCCCGGCAACGGGACGGTATCCAGCCCGGTACCACACACAGCGGAATAAAGCAGCAAATCCTTGACAGTCAACGTCCCCTCAGCAGCCCGCCGGGCGAGGACCGCATCCTCCAGGACTGGCAGCAACAACCCACTGAATCCCACTCCTGGGAAGCGGGCGCGCTCAACGATTTCCGTCAGGATTGCCGCAGCCGCCAGCGAACCGTGCAAACCGACTTTCGGCACGCCCATCCGTTCCATGGCTGCGCCGATGGATGCAGTCTCAGACGGGAAAGGCGCCAGGGAGAAGTCAATCCCATCAAACACAATCCCAAAACGGCGACTGAGCGCTTCGCCGACCAGGGCCAAACCCCTGGCATGCTTTTCGATCTCAGAAACCATCTTCGATTGTCCATCGGTTACCGTCCGGGAATTGGTAAAACTCTCCACAGCCAGATCCGCGGCTTCTGTTGCGATGGAAAACACCGGCTCGTCGCGGCCATGGTAGGCAGCCGGGAAGAATGGCGAACCCGGCTTGACATTCGCCAGCGCGGCGAAGCGCAAGTTGGCGAAACCATCCGGGGTGATCGGACTGCAACGGGTGATTACTTCCGCACAGGCTTGTACAGCGGGAAGGGAAATGCCAAACCTGGCATCTGCCATTAGGCCGGAGAAAAAGATGTTCTGTGCGGCGGCAATTGCCTCGGGGATCACCGCAAAACTATCCAGGACTTCCGGTTGGGCCGGTCCGAGTGCAGCGTAGGCAATCCCGGCAGATTGAATTGCAACGGCAACCTGCTCAGCCAGCCTGGGCGTATCGCCGATTTTATCTGCTCCAAGGATTTGCAGGAATGGCACAGATGCCAGTCGGGTCGTCTGGACCTCGTAACCGGCTGCCTGACAGGCGGTTGTCGCTTCAACCAGGAATTTCCCTGCCTGCTCAATTTTCGACTCGTCAACCGGCCAACCAGGGTTGCAGAAATACGTAATAGAGCGTATTTTCATAATCTTTTATCCTATGATTTCCTTCACCCGCCCAACCTGCCCATCCATTAAGCGGACTTTGATTCCATGTGGATGCGTAGGCGAGCTGGTCAGGATATCTTTGATAATGCCATCGATAAGCTTGCCAGTAGGCTGGTCCTGCTTCAGGACAATCCGGACCCGCAGCCCGGGCTTGAGTTGTCTACGGGAGGGGATTGGCATGATTTGCTCTCCAATACAAAACCAACTTACTCCAGCAGACCTTCCGCAAACTTCAAGAATCCCTGCACGTCCTCGAAATTGCTGACCAGCCCGACCGAGACGCGTACCGCACCGGAGGACTTGCCATCGATACATAGACGGAAATCGTCCAGGCTCAAGCGTTGTTCATAGCCGGGACTTGTGAAGCAGGCGGCCAGTTCCATCCGGGAGAGGCCCAAGGCAATCTCGCCAGCTCCAGGGTTGCAGAAGCAGCCAGTCCGCAGGGAGATATTGGATTGGTTCGCCTTTGCCTCGATGAAACGATGGTCAATCGGCTCGCCGTCCTTATTGAAGAAGTTGGCCGTCACCGCCCCGCCGCGCTTGATCGTGTCCAGCGGCCCGTAGACTCGCACCAGCGGGATACCGCTGGAATGCTTCATTGCAGGCAGGTTATCCAACAGCCAGCCAGTGAGACAGCGTACCCGTTCGTGGATGGTCGTCGTAGCCGATGGATTGGATATGCTTCAATCCGATCTCGACTGCCGGGATATTGAGGTAATCCAGAGTGCCGTCCTCGAAGGCAGCCGGGGCATCGGCCAGGTAATATTTATCGCCTTGGACCGAGGCGACGGTGATTGTCCCTCCGGCAAACCAGGGGCGCCGCAGCTTCTTCAGGGTTTCACGACGGGCCAACAAAGCCCCGATACCGGTCGGATAGCCAAAGATTTTATAGAACGAGAGCGAGATGAAATCCGCCTTGTATTTGGAAAGGTCCAGCGGGCTGGTGGGAGCAAAGGCGGCTGCATCCAGCAGCACATCCCAGCCTTTGGCGTGAGCTCGCTCAATCCACTCCAGCGGATGGACGACGGAAGAGAAGTTGGACTGGGCCGGGTAGGCAAACAGGTTGTTTTTGGAAGCCGCGCCCTTGTCTCCGCCACCGGCAAGTGCCAAATCCAGGGAGGCTTCGAGGGATTCCATGTTCACGCGCATATCCGGCAATTCCGCCGGAATGTAGGTCACCTCGGCACCCTTGGCATGGGCAAATTCCCGAATCCCATTGACCGAATTGTGGTTGTCGAAGGTCAGCAGGTAGTGGGAACCTGGTCCGAAAGGATAGGATTCTCCAACCAGTTTAAGCGCCCCGCTGGCGTTCAGACTGAAGATGACAGTGTACTCGGCCGGATCCGCGTTGAAGAACTCCAGGATGGTCTGGCGGGTATTTTCGATCAGGCGTGTGGCGACCTGTGAAGTCGGGTTGGATGAATGCGGGTTGCCGAAGACATTTTCAGCCAACAGCTTCTGGTGGGCGCGCAACTGCGACTCGGCATACAAGCCGCCGCCGGTGTAATCCAGGTAGATCTGGCCAAGCCGGTCGAGGCGGGAATAGTCCCGCTCGCGCAACTCGTCGATATCATGGGTTTGGTCGTAAGCTGGATATTTTTGAACAAATTCGGAGTAATCAAGCATGGAGGCTCCTTGTTGCTAATTATGCGGTCGGCGATTTGGCAGGAATTACCGGCGGTCAGTTCGGCGGCCAGAAAATCCTCTGTCCGGAATAGCCGCGTTTCTCGGCGGTGTAGATATGCGCCCTAGAAACCTCACTACACCCCGGCTCATCGGTAATATCGACGGAGAGGGTGCCTGTGTTTTCAGTAAACGGAGGAACAATACTGATCGGTAGAAACACGTAAACACCACCCTGGCAGACCCAGGCGATGATCAGGTAACCGCGGTAATCATACGCAGCCATCCCGACCGCTTGCCAGGAAACCGTCACTTTGGTGCCATCCCGATGCGTTACAGGATTTGGTGGCTTATACCAGTAAGACTGAGGCAGGGTAGGGTAGACGACCGGGACAGTCTCGACACTGCCATTATTGAAACTGGCCTGGGTTGTCTGAATCCAGCAAGGATCCCAGCCGTGAACTTCCTCCACGTCGATCCAGGTTCCATCTGGATTGCGCCCGATCACCTCCATGAGATGGTCGACCGGCAGGCTGGTTTTATAGAGAAAGAATACTGCCGGGCCATACAGGCAGTCGGGGTGTTCAAGAATCGTGATCAGAGGTGGTCCGGGCGTGGGAGTTACTGTTGGGTTTTTGGTAACTGTGGGAGTGTTTAAAAGAGTATCTGTATATACCGGCGTTTCGGTAGGCGTAACGGTCACAGGGACCATCACGAGCCGTGTCACTTCACGGGTCACATTCTGGGTAACCTGGTGGGTAACCTCCTGAGACACCTGGGGTGCCGGAACAATGGTCGCGGCGGTAAACCTCGGAAGCGATAACGCACAAGCATTCAAGATGATAACAGGCAGAAGAGCAACGGTAAAGAGCTGGCGGAATTTTCGGAAAGAAAAGGAATGCATCATCGCAGTTCTTCGCAGAGACAAAGGTCAGGTACCAGCAAGGGATCAATCGGAAGGTGTTCGCATCGGCGTGGCCGTTGGTGATTCCGCCGATCTAAAACCTGGCCAGGGGATCACCCGGTAAGCGGTGTAACCATGCTTTTCTACCGCGTAAATACGGGCATTGGAGGGTACATCGCAGCCTGGTTCATCCGTTACCTTGACCGACATCATGGTATTGTTCTGGGCAAAGGATGTGACGTAACCGATTGGGAGAAAAACCTGCCTGCCACCCTGACAGACCCAGGCTTCGATCAGGTAACCGCGGTAATCATCTTCCGTCATATAGACCGGCTGCCAGAAGATCGTAACTGCGTTTCCCACGCGGTTGGCGCTAACCGCTGTTGGAGGTTGGTAAAGAATGGAATAAGGGTAGGTCATCCACACAATCGGGACATTCTTGATATTCCCGATATCGAACCTGACCTGGTTGGTCTTGATCCAGCAGGCATTCCAAAGGGGGTCATTGAGGGATTTGATATTCAGCCAGGTGCCATCTGGATTTCGCCCAACTACCGTCATCCAGACAGTTGCGTTCAAACCATATTTGAAAAGATATGCAGACCCGGGTCCATATAAGCAGGCGGAATGGACGAGGATGGTGATCCACGGGGGGGTAAAAGTGGCGGTGGCCGAAGGTACCCGGGTGATGGTGGGAGACAGGTATGGGGTGGGGGTAGGGGTGGAAGAGGGCACCGGCGTGAGGGTGACGGGTATTTCCACCAGGCGCGTCACTTCGAACGTCACTGCATGGGTCACCACCCGGGTTACCACTACCGTCTGGATCTCAGGCGTTGTTGCAGGCGTAGTGACCGCCGGCACGCAGGAGACAACCACAAGGATGAGCAGGCAGGCAGCCAGGCAGGTTAAAAAATAAATAAAAGGTTTAGCAAGAGAGGCCATGTTGGTGCGGGTGATCTGGGCCTGGCAAGGCCTTGTCATCCCATCAGGGAGTTGGGGTCAGTGTAGATGAGGAGGTTGGCCAGACTGGCCAGGGAACTTTTTTCCAGGGCGAGTAGCCTAGATTATTGACGGTGTAAATACGGGCACTTGAAGGCTCGGAGCAGCCTGGTTCGTCTGTGACCTTTACAGCCCGCATGGAATCATTCTTATCGAAGGAAGTGATGTAACTCACCGGAGCGAAGACCTGCTTCCCACCTTGACAAACCCAGGTTTCGATAAGATACCCGTGATAATCCGCTTCGGTCATCGGGACAGGCAGCCAGAAAATCGTGACAGCATTCCCCACCCGGTTGGTGCTGACGGCTGGTGGTGCAGGATAGAGATTGGAATAGGGCGATAGAACCGGCTCGGCGACCAGTGTGGCCTCCAGGCTGCCCGAATTCACTTTTACCAGTTCCGCCTTCACCCAGCAGGGATTCTTGTGGTCAGATCCCTGGACGAAGAGCCAACTGCCGTCCGGGTTGCGACCGATAACCTCCTGTTGGCTGGCCGCGAGCAGTTCGTATCTGCTAAGATAGGCAGGATCAGGACCATACAGGCACTGCGTATGGACAAGCATGGAAACGACAGGCGGTATGGGGGTCAGCATGCTGGTGGGTGAAGCCGCGTTGATGGGAGTCTGTGTCGGCGCCGGGGTGTCGGTATCGATAGGTATCGGCGTAGGCGTCACGGTCACGAAAACTTCGACAGTCTGAATGACTTCCCGGGTAACTTCCCGAACCACTACACGGGTCACCTCGCGGTTCACTTGAACCACCTGGATGACGGGTGTCGGTGTAGGTTTTGCTGCGAAGGGCAGACAGGCAGACTCCTGCAAAAAGGAGTAACAATGCTATTACAAAGCCCTTGTAATACTTCGTGGAAAAAGCTTGTTTCTTCATGGCAACTCCTCTCGGCCCAATTGTAGCACTGCTTTACGGATTACCCACTTGCTACGTAATATGACCTGTGGTATCATCCCAAAACAATTAAACAGCCCTAATCGGCACTCTTATCCAGAGAGGCGGAGGGACCGGCCCGATGATGCCTCGACAACCGATCGGCGAATAGCCGAACACGGTGCCAAATCCGGCAGTAGGGGTAACCTCAAGCACCCAGCATGGGTGGTGGTTACCCGGAATCTGGAAGATGAGAGGGCAGCCGTGCACCTCGCGCAATTGCCCTTTCGCCAGAAAGGGCAATTTCCTTTTTAGAAAGGTAAAACATGACCACCACATTTATGTCTTCCCCAAAATTGCTGTTCACCTCCGAATCGGTGACCGAAGGCCATCCCGACAAGCTTTGCGACCAGATCGCCGATTCCGTCCTGGATTCCTGCTTCGAGCAGGACCCAATGAGCCGGGTGGCCTGCGAGGTGGCCACCAAGACCGGCTTCGTGATGTTGCTTGGTGAGATCACCACCCAGGCCTTTGTTAACTTCGATGAACTCGTCCGCAAGGTTGTCACCGAGATCGGCTACGACCGGGCCAAAAAAGGTTTCGACGGGAATACCTGCGGCGTGCTCTCGGCCATATCCAGCCAGAGCCCGGATATTGACATGGGCGTCAGCAAATCCCTGGAAGCCAAGGATGGCGACCAGGACCAGATCGACCTGATCGGCGCAGGTGACCAGGGCATGATGTTCGGCTTCGCTTGCGACGAGACCACCCAGCTCATGCCGATGCCTATCTACCTGGCCCACAAGCTCACCCGCCGGCTGGCCGAGGTGCGCAAGAGCAGGCACGCTGCCCTGGTTGTACCCGGATGGCAAGGCCCAGGTGACGGTGGAGTACGCCTTCGGCAAGCCGAAGCGCATCGACACCGTGCTGGTCTCGGCCCAACATAACCCCAAGGTCTCGCATGCTGATATCGAGGAAGGGATCATGGAACATGTCATCATCCCGTCCATGCCGGAAGGCATGACCGACCGTGCTCTGAAAGTGTATGTCAACCCCACCGGGCGGTTTGTTGTCGGCGGTCCAATGGGCGACGCCGGTGTCACCGGTCGCAAGATCATCGCCGATACCTACGGCGGCATGGGCCGGCACGGCGGCGGGGCCTTCTCGGGCAAGGACCCCACCAAGGTGGACCGCTCGGCCGCGTACGCGGCCCGCTGGGCCGCCAAGAACGTGGTGGCGGCCGGGCTGGCGCAGCGCTGCGAGATCCAGGTGGCCTACGCCATCGGCGTGGCGCACCCGCTCTCGGTCAACATCGAGACCTTCGGGACCGGCAAGATCGCCGACGAAAAGATCGCCAGGCTGATCCTGGAGCACTTCGACCTGCGCCCGGGCGCGATCATCCGCGACCTGGACCTGCGCCGTCCGATCTACCGCAAGACGGCCGCCTACGGGCACTTCGGGCGGGACGACGTGGCCGTTCCCGTGGGAAGATACCGGCAAGGCCGCGGCCATGCGCAAGGCCGCCGGACTGTAGATCAAATTCATTCGAGGCTACCCAAATGGCAGTCTCGATTTTTTTATCCGGAATTTGACAAAACGATGGACAGATATTTGAAAACCGTGTAGATTTGTATCATGAGATTTTTCATAAAGAACTTGGCCTCTCGTCATCGGCATCCTGGCTCTGCCTGGCCGCGCTGGGCGTCTTCGCCTGGGCCACGGATGCACCCGCCTACCTGGGGCACGCACCGGCCACCTGCAACAACTGCCACGTCATGGACGCCCAGTACGAGAACTGGTACCACGCCGCCCACGACGGATACGCCGTCTGCACCGACTGCCACCTGCCCCACCAGAACGTCGTCAGCTATTATCTCTATAAAGGCTACTCCGGGATGCGGGACGTCTTCTCCTTCACGTTCAAAACCTACCCGGCGGCCGTCCGCGCCACCAGCCAGACGGACCAGATCATCCAGGCCAACTGCATCCGCTGCCACAACGACACGGTGGAAAACATCGTTGCGGGGCCGCAGCCCTTCGACCGGTACTGCTGGAGCTGCCACCGCTCGGTCGCCCACGGCGAACGCGGCTGACTCGCTCCATCCCTATCAGGATACGGAGGTTTACAGGAAATGAAGAAATACGCCATCCCAATCATCCTGGTCGGCATCATCGTCGTGCTGGCGGCCGTCCTGACCGGCGTGCTGATCTACCTGAAGAACCAGCCGCCGCAGCAACGCGCCTTCCAGCCGGTCACCACGGTCAAGCCGCTCGAGCCGGATTCGTCCATCTGGGGCTTGAACTATCCCAACGAGTATTCGAGCCTGCTCCTGACCGCCGGCAACAACACCCCCACGACCTACGGCGGCTCGGCCAAGCTCTCCTACCTGATCCAGGACCCGCGCCTGGTGATCCTGTTCGCCGGCTATTCCTTCAGCCAAGGACTACAACCAGCCGCGCGGCCACCAGAATACCCTGATCGATATCCGCGCGACCAGGCGCGTCACCGCCACCACGCATGCCACCTGCTATTCGTGCAAATCCTCGGATAATCCCGGCCTATGGGCGCAGATGGGCATGGAAGCCTACGACGCCATGCTCTTCCCGGACATGACCCCGAAGATCAACAACCCCATCGGCTGCGCCAACTGCCACGAAGCCGGGACGATGCGCCTGGTCGTCACCAACCCGGCGGTGGAGGCCGCCCTGAAAGCCGAGGGCATCGACTGGCACACCTACACCCGCCAGCAGATGCGCTCGCTGGTGTGCGCCAACTGCCACGTGACCTACTTCTTTGCCGGCGATAACAAGGTCCTGACGGTCCCGTGGGCAGAACGGTATGCGCGTCGAGGACATCATCAAGTACGAGGATGACGTCAATTTCGCGGACTGGACCTATCCCGGCACCGGCACGCCCATCATGAAGGCCCGCCATCCCGATTACGAGTTGTACACCGCCGATAGCACCCACTTCAAGGCCGGAGTAGCCTGCGCGGACTGCCACATGCCCTACATTCGGGACGGAGCGATGAAATATTCCAGCCACGATATCCTGAGCCCGCTGCTGGACCCCCAGCGCTCCTGCGGACAGTGCCATACGGATGTGAACGTGGTCCTGGCCGCGTCAGCGTGATCCAGGATACCGTTCACGCCGCCAAGACTGACCGCCGAAGATGCCCTGATCGACGCCATCACCGCCCTGCAGGCCGCCGCGGCCAAACCGGACGCCGACGCCGCCTGCTGGACGAAGCGCGCACGCTGCACCGCCACGCCCAGTACATGTGGGATTTCATCTCCTCGTCGAACAGCATGGGCTTCCACAACCCGGACGAAGCCCTGCGGATCCTGCAAAATGCCACCGACCTGGCCCGCCAGGCGCAGATGAAGGCCGCCCAGGCCGCCGACGACCCGTCCCTGTTGAAGACCGGCGTGTACGACGGCATGGAGCCGAAACCCACACCGGAGCCATAAGAAAAAATCTCACCACGAAGGTCACGACCCCGAAAGAACACGGGGCAGGCGGAACACTAAGGAAACATCGCTCTAGGCGGCGTCCTCGCCGCCGGGGACGGCGGCGAAAGCAGGTTTTGTTAGGCACTCAAAGGAGCACAAAAAGTGAAGATGAAGAAGATTGGGTTGATTATCCTCATCTTCCTGGTGGCGATCCTGCCGGCATGCAGCTCGGTGGAGCGGCAGGCTTACGAAAAAAACCATTCCCTGTGGGAAGCGCAGGGCATCCGGCACTACCGCTTCCATTTCAGGATCGGCTGCATGTGTCCCTGGTATGACCTGATGCCGTTGACGGTTGAAGTACAGGATGGCGAGATCGTCTCCATGGTCGCCAGCAATGGCGGGGATATCACCAATTATCTTGAGACCTTTCGCCGGTATGCCACGATCGAAAGCCTGTTCGGGACGGTGGATGCGGCCATTTCGAAAAGGGTGGACAAACTCGCAGTCCAGTACGATGCCAGGTATGGTTTCCCTGCATCCATCGTCATCGATCCATCCCGCAAGATCCACGATGACGAGACCGGATACTACGTCACTGATTTCGAGGTTTTGCCGTGAGCACATCCGCCCATGAGCCGCAAAAAACTCTCACCACGAAGGCCACGAAGGAACACAAAGGGGCGACCAACCGGTCGCCCCTACAATTTTTACTGGGAGAATTATCTATTCAAAACCGCCGCCAGTGGAGCGGGTGCCTGCACCTGGGCGGGGTTCCCGCTTGCCTGGGCCTTTTCCACATCGCGGGCCCACAGGTAGAGACAGGTGTGGTAGGCTGTGGACGTGTAGCTGGTCACAACCGTGGCCACCATGATAAAGATGCCGGCCAGGACAACCCCCAGGCCGATACCGGTCACCATTCCGAAGGTTGCGAGAACCGAATTGCTGGTCAGGGAAATAATCCCCAGCCCGGAACCGAGACCCAGGGCGATGCCGACCGCGCCCAACAGAAAACCGATCAGACCGTTGACGGTCCTCACACCGACGGTGCTGATGACCCACCAACAGCAGGTTGTTCTTGATGATGCTGCCGGCGCGCTGGAGAGCGTTTTTCAGGTTGATATCTTCGATGACCATCGCCGGCAGGATCAGGAAGGCCGCTTCGGTCCAGACCGTATCGATCAGGCCGGAAAGAATGTTGCGCCCGGCGTTGCGGCCCTTGCCCCGGATGGCGCTCTTGAGCAGGTTGACGGCGGTTGAAGCCGCTGCCAGGCTGAGGATGTTCAGCCACTCGCGCCGGACGATGGCCCAGGCCTTCGACATTACCCCGTCGCCTTCGGCCAGGAAACCGTAGACCAGGTAGATGGTCATGGCCGAAAAGATGTACCCGACCGAATACTGGGCGAAGACCAACAGTGCGCCGAAGACGAAGATCACCACCCGCCCGACCAGGCTCTGGTCCCCGAAGATGAACGCCGAACCGATGATCGGAATGAGGAAGATGACCGAGACAAACAATCCGACAAAAAGGGAATAGATGGACGGTTTGATCAGGTCTCTATCCTTGAAGGCCATTTGCCAGGCCTGCTTCAGGAACGACCAGCCGCGCGAGAAAGATTGCATGGGGCACCTCCGCTAATTTTGTTTCCTTGATTATAGCAAACCTGGCCTGAATCCCCGCTACTTTTTATATGCCACCACCACCCCGTCCCGCACAGGTGCCAAAGAAACGATCCAGTCCGGGCTACGGGTGAGCATCTCGGTCAACTTGCGAATGCTTTCAGTCTCGGGGGTCTTATCCTTGTTAATAAAGACGCGTCCATGCCAAAGCATATTATCCACGATCAACACTCCGCCGTGGCGGAGTTTTTCCGCAATGACCGGAAGGGAAGCCGCATAGCCGTCTTTGTTGATATCGTTGAAGATCAGGTCGAAGGGTCCGGTAGTCTCACGCAGGGTCCGGACCGCCTCGCCGACGCGGTAGCGGATCAATCCAGCGTAGCCCAACGCGGCAAGATGCTGGCGGGCCAACTGCGATAGCCCTTCGTCCCAGACCACGTGAAATACCTCTCCGCCGCCGTTCTCGGCCACGGCTCTTGCAAACCAGGCGGTCGAGTATCCGTAACCAGAACCCAGTTCGAAGATGCGTTTTGCGCCGATCATCCGCGCTACTTGGTAGCATAGATAGCCTGAGGCGGGTCCGATGATCGGAAAATTGATTTTCTGCGCATACGCTTCCATCGTCTCCATCTCAGGGGGACGGGGCGGCACCAGACCATCCAGATAATCCATCAAGTAGTTGGGAATCAAAGGTTCATCCATATATTTTCTCCAAGTTGACTTATCCTTCATGCGACATTAAGAGAATGGTTATTATAACAAATTAACCCTTAATTATCTTATCCCCCAGAAGTCGGAGTGCGAAGAATTTGTAGGCGCCGGTTCCAGAGCTAAATGCCTTGCATTAATTCCACGATTAGGGTGTCGAGCGCCAAGTCTAGCGGAGCCTGGCTCGTTTTCGCCCCCTCATCAATCACCAACAATTTATGATAAATGGACTCCAGCGCGGGCATCGAAAAGCGGCCTGCCTGGTTACATACCTTCTGGGCCACGAATTCGTGCAATCCAAGCGCTTTCTGAACCTGCGGGATGGTGGCGCGTTCATCCAGCATTTCGCGTGCCTGGAGCAGCAGCCGGAACTGGCGGATGACCATCCCCCACAATTCAGATGCTTCTTCGTCTTCCAGTAACCGGTGCAATACGCGCTGGGCTTTTTCCCCGTTATTTTGACCGAGCGCGTCCACCAACTCAAAGATGCTGCCCTGCGCGCTGAATATGCTTACTTTCTCCACGTCCAGCAGGCGGATGGGGCGCTCGAAATTGACGTAGGTCAACAGCTTTGTGATTTCCTGCGCAGAGATGCGCGTTTCCTGACCGACCATTTCGGAAAGACGCGCAGCGGCATCCGGATCGATCCTGCCGCCCTGCTTCTTCGCTTCGGACTCGATCCAGCGCGGCATTTCCCAGCGTTTTGGCATATTGTAGATGTGCACTTCGGCGCGCACTCCAATCTGCGAAGTCCCGGTTCCAGCGGGGTAGCCCTGGTTCCCGGACACGGCAGGTGCGACCGCCCATTTTAGCAGCCAATGATCAGGCTTTTGCTCGTCATCCTCCACGAGAACAATGGTGGTGGTTGGTTGGGCCCTGTCTAAAAGGTCGATGAATTTTTTCCGCGCCTCCGCGGATGTAAAAGCCACGCTTGGATGGACCAGCACCATCACCCGGCGTGGCGCCAGGAACGGAGCAGCGTTGACGGCTGTGTTGAGTGCTTCGAAATCCAGGCCGAGGCGTCCATCGAAGCGGGCAATGTTCATGTCCGCAGTGGATTGGTCGCCCAGACCGGCACACACTTTTTCGATGTGTGCGGAGATGGCAAGCTCATCATTGCCATGCAGGATCACTACCGAGGGAGTCTCTGACATCTTTGGGCCTGGTGAGTATGGCCTATAATGTTAGTTGCCTAGCCTTGTGTCATCACACGGTGCAGGTTAAATCGCCCGAAGCGGAGCGGGGAAATATCCACCACAGACATCCCCTGCGGGTCTCCAGAGGTGGTGATATGTTCCTGGATTTTCGGGCCGAGTGGCTGGCTGATGATGAAGCCAAGAATCACCAAGGAAATGACCAGAGGCAGGCGCTCGACCTTGTCGCGTCTATCCTTTGCTCCCACCATCCCCAGCCAAGCCAGCGCCCCAGCCACAAAACCTGAAGTAATATAGTTCGTCCCGCAATTGGGATGGATAGCCAGGGTTCGCTCGCCATTGTCCATGCGGGAGAGGGCCTGGAAAACCGCCTCGCGTACCTGTTCAGTGGGCACATCCCCCAGCAGGAGGAAGCCTGCGGGAAAGGAATAACCTGCCAGCGGACGGAATGGGAACCGCTGTGAGAGGATGGTGATGGTGGCGTGTTCCAGGCCATGGTTGCGGCGGATGCGGGAGAGAATGGGGATGTCGAGGATGGTCATGAATGATTCCAATCTGAAAAGATTATACCTGTAAAAAAGACTGTCACCCTGAGAATCGTCGGGGAAAAGAAGGAAGTACCCATTATAAGAGGCATTCCAAATTAATCAAATACTCCCGAAGTTGCCTGCTTCGTCCGAGAGGCTAACTCCGGGAGTATGAGAACGCTGGGTTGGGCTATTGTGTTGCCACTGGAACAGTCTCCTTTTTTTGTGGCGTTGTTGCCAATAAGAAGCCGATGAAAATTAGGATGACGCCGATCAATTCGGAAAGATAAAGCAGGTCCGCCAGCCCCAACGTGACGAAAGAACCCGCCATAGCCGGGGCCATTGCGCCGACTGCAATCAGTATGTTTCCGAACATGCGGTTAACCAGAACGTGCTTTCGAAAGAAGATGACTGCGGAATAAATCGCCCCGCCGACCAGTGTCAAGGTGCCATAGATGTTCAAAATTATGGTTAAGGCAATGGTCAAGCCACCACGCGTCAATATGCCTTTGTATTGGGATGAAATCGGCTGGGCCACATTATACGCTGACGCAGCCGGTATGAGGGGAGCGGAGATTACCAAGGCCGCAGCCAGAAGCGATACGGCGGCCAGTATCCCGGTTAGGGTCCAGGCAACACCATGTTTTCGAACAAGCAGATGGACCGTGCCCTGTCCCAGCCAGGCTGCCGTCAACATGGCACCGCTCAGGTACCACAATTTGAGCATCAACTCGCTAAATGTCCGACCGAGAACGACCTCCGACAACGTCCCCAATCCGAAAAAGAACAACCCAATGCTCCAGATCAACAAATGAGGTCCGTGCCGAAAAAGGAAGCGACGGAATACCGCCACTACAAATGCAAAAGTGACCAAAGTGGAAAAAATAGGGACGATATGCATATTGCCTCCAGGATATATTAATAGCTTGCGAAGACTTTCAATGCTAATAATCCTGATCGATGCGTTGCGAGCGAAGCGATCGGGAAGGTAAACAACGGCCAAAGGTTAAAAAGCTACTTTGACCACCCAAAAAGGAGAACACAATTCATTTTTTTGCATGGTTGCCATTGAGCGTCTGGTAAGTTTCCAACAGAGACAGCAGTATTTCGTCGGTGAAGGCAAATGTCCGGGTGAGCATCCCGCCCCAGGCGGCTCCAGAAGGAACCCAGGCCTCCTGATAGACCGCGATCATTGATTCCAGTAGCGTATTGCGAAAGAAGAGGAATGCCCGGGCAGCTTCAGCGCTATCCAGGTTGCAGCGTCTTCCACGACTGGCGTATTCATACCCCAACGAATGAGCTTCGCTAAGCATTCCAGCTTCCTTCGAGCTTAGGTATCTTGCCAGGCCTTGTACAAGGTAACGCCCGCTCTTGCGGTATTCTTCACGCGTATCACTACTCAATTGCTGGTACCAGCTTTCTGCTTCCAATTGCCCCTTGTCGATCTTGAAACGGATCCTTCGTAACGCGAACCGGGTGATATTGTCCGGTTCCAAACCCCCCGCTCGATGGGCAGTCTGTGCCCACAACTCAACCTCGGAACGGACGTAACGCCGGTGGTTTCCCTGCGTACGATGGACGGGAATGTGGCCTTTGTCAGACCACAAACGGACCGTGCTTGGGTGAACACCGAGTAACTCAGCGGCTTGGCTCAGTGTAAGCCATTCTTTTTTTTCGGTAATCACCGCATTCTTCCTTGAGGCGGCCTATTTTTGATAAAGCAGACTGAATGTATCACACGCCAATGAACTGTCAATGTAGATTTATATAGATTTTAATATTTGTATATGAAAATAAGATGAGTTTGACAGATATCAATGAAAAAGCCGGTCATTGGACCGGCTTGCAAATCTTGAAACTGCAGATGAAAGGGGTAAATACAGCTTTGCCTTGGTGCGACTCCCTGATTATCGCCGCTCATCCCGGGTCGGTTTACGCCACCTTGCGGCCCGGCGGCGGTATGGGACACGTTGGGAGAACAATGCTATGGTGGCGTGCTCCAGCCCGTGTTTGCAGCGGATTCAAAAAAAGGATGGGTATATCAGGAACGGTCATATCTGACTCCTGTCAGGTTCGGAAAGTTTGGGAAAAGCATAAAAATTCATTCCGTCACCTAAATCCTCAATAACAATGGACCTGCGTTCCCGGATGATCATGAAGGCAATCCAAATGTCGCCAACCGCGCCGGCCGCGTTGACCACCATGCCGAAAAGTACCAAAGCCAGCACTCCGGCTGGTAGTATTACCACGAGAACCATGCCCAGGATGGACAGGAGTATGAGCGGCGCAAGTGCGATGACCAGATATTGCCGGCGAGGGAAGAACCAACCGGGGGCGGCGGTAAAAGCGTACCCGCTGCGCAAGCCAAACACCGGACGGCTGCGTGAGTAAATCCAGAAGAACACTCCGTGGACCAATTCATGCGCCAGGATGAAAACAGCAGCGCAAACCAGCATTTCCAGGACAAACTGGAGTACACTTGCGTTCCCCAAGGCGATACTCAGACCTTCCAAAAAACCGGAATGGAAGAGCGCACTCCGAATTTGGACCGCATACCACACAAAGAACCAGCCGAATACGAAGAAAAGAAGTGTCCCTGCAATTTGCAGAATCCAAAAAGCACGTCTGTTCTTAACCAGGTTGATTGAGAAAACCAGGGTGGCATTTTCAGGACAGGCGTTAGTGGCTACCATTACGCAATTTTTATGCCTTGTGGCAGTTCACGCGGTACGCCAAATGCCAGTTCCAAGGCCTGCGGTAGCGATCGCGCCTCCACCACTTCGATATCGGTTGGCCAGGGTTCGCCCTTGCGCAGGCGCTTGGGGACGATGGCGCTCTTAAAACCGAGCTTGGCGGCTTCGCGCAGCCGCACTGGCATCTGCCCCGGCATCCGCAATTCCCCCGCCAGGCCGATCTCGCCGATCAGCACTGTATCGGCGCGGACGGGCATGTCTCTCACGGAAGAGGCCACCGCCGCGGCAATTGCCAGGTCGGCGGCAGGCTCGTCGATTTTCAAGCCGCCCACTACATTTACAAAGATGTCCGCTTCGGAGAGGTTCAACCGGATGCGCCGGGTGAGTACGGCAGCGATCATCAGCAGGCGGTTGTAGTCCACGCCGTTGGGCGTACGGCGGGCGTTTCCAAACTGTGCCGGGCTGGTCAGTCCCTGCACCTCCACCAACAGCGGGCGGGTGCCTTCCATTGTCACCGCGATGGCGGATCCGGATGCATTGATCATACGCTCCGCCAGAAACGCCTCGGACGGGTTGCCCACTTCTGCCAGCCCGCGCTCGAGCATCTCGAAGACGCCCACTTCCGCCGTGGCCCCAAAACGGTTCTTGACCGAGCGCAGAAGGCGGTAGGCCTGGAAACGGTCACCCTCCAGGTAAAGCACCGTATCAACGATATGCTCCAGCACGCGCGGCCCGGCGATCGTCCCCTCTTTGGTGACGTGCCCAATGACAAACACCGTCTCACCGGAAGACTTGGCCAATTCCCGCAGCCGTGAAGCACTCTCGCGGACCTGCGAGACCGACCCGGCAGCCGAGTCCATCTCGGGGGTGTAGACGGTTTGAATGGAGTCGACGATCAGCAGGTCCGGTTTAACCGCCGCGACGTGTTCGAAGATCGTGTCAAGACTGGTTTCAGTGACAAGGAACAGGTCCGATGGGAATGTCGATTCGGAGGCGATGCGCGCCGCCCGCATCTTGATCTGTCGTTCGGACTCCTCTCCCGAGACATACAGGACCCGTAGTTGAGTTGCCATTGCCAGGGCCATTTGCAGCATCAGTGTGGACTTGCCAATGCCTGGATCGCCTCCCACCAGTACGATCGATCCGGGCACGAGGCCGCCGCCCAGCACGCGGGAGAACTCACCGATCGGGACTGCAATCCGATCCTCGGCCTGACTGCTGACTTCTAACAGGCGGCGCGGGGTGGAGCGTCCGCTCAGACCACGGGGGGCCGTCCTCGACCCGGCGGTTTCCTCGGCGATGATTTCCTCGACCATGCTGTTGAAAGAGCCGCACTGCGGGCATCTGCCCATATAGGCAGCGGAAACGCGTCCGCACTGCTGGCAGACGTAACGGGTACGGGTTTTAGGCATGCTGATATTATACCCTCCGCCCGGCAGGGGAATTACAGTTGACTTTACTGACGATATGCTATACTCTGGGCAATGAACGCAGCCTCTTTTTTTGAGAAGCGCGGAAAACCATTCTGGGTTGTCATGGGATTGGGGCTGGTTATTATTCTGGGCATCATTGATTATCGGACCGGCTATGAAGCCAGTGTTTCGCTTTTTTACCTGATCCCAATTCTTTTAGTCGTCTGGTACACCGACGGGCGGATGGGACTGGTGCTCTCATTTGCCAGTACCATTGCATGGTTCATCGCGGATTATTCCACCGGATTGTCCTATTCAAATCCCGCCATTTACATCTGGAACGCCCTCCTGCGGGTGGGTCTTTATTTCGTGGTCTCGGGACTTGTTTCGACCTTGAAAAAGAGCCTCACTTTCAACCAGGAATTGGCTCGCACCGATTACCTGACCGGGGCAACCAGCGTCCGCTACTTTTATGAACTGTCCCAAATCGAAATGAGGCGCTCCCAGCGCTACCACCGTCCCTTCACGCTTGCCTATATTGACCTGGATAACTTCAAAGGCATCAACGACCGTCTCGGTCATAGTACTGGCGACAGAGTCCTGCGGTCAGTGACTGATAGCATCCACCGGCAGGTGCGGCCTTCCGACTTGCTTGCCCGCCTGGGAGGCGATGAATTCGTCTTGCTCATGCCTGAGACAGGCCAGGAAGCGGCAAAAACAGTCATTAACCGGCTCCACTCCAGCTTGGTGAATGAAATGTTGAAGAATAGCTGGATGGTAACCTTCAGCATCGGTGTGGTAACCTACAACGAGGTTCCCAAAACTGTTGATGATATGGTAAAAATGGCGGATGACACGATGTACTCCGTAAAGAATGCCAATAAGAATGGGGTCAATTACCGTATCTATTCTGGCTAGTCCTCCTCCCTTTTTGGAAAGATGCCAAATTCATAATCAGGATTAGATATGCATAAACAAACCTTGAGTGGTTCCTGGCAGTTCCGTCAATCCGGAAGCAATGAATGGCTCCCGGCCAATGTTCCGGGCGGCGTGCATACCGATTTGCTTGCCCTGGAGCGCATCCCTGATCCATTCATGGCTGATAATGAAAAGAAAGTCCAATGGGTGGCTGAAACCGATTGGGAATACCGGCGTATTTTCAGCGTGGACAAAGCCCTGGCCGGGGAAGTGCAGCATATCCTGGTCTGCGATGGGTTAGATACACTGGCCGAGGTTTCCCTGAACGGCGCGCTGCTTGGCAGGGCCGACAACATGTTCCGCCGCTGGAGCTGGGATGTGAGGCATTTCCTGAAGGAAAGCGATAACGAGCTGAAGATCGTCTTTCGCGCTCCGGTAACGTATATCAAAGCCAGACAGGCCACAAAACCCCTGATGGGTGGAGGCGACATCCCCGGCGGGCCGTACTTACGCAAGGCCCCCTGCCAGTGGGGCTGGGACTGGGGGCCCAAGTTACCCCCGATCGGAATCTGGAAAGATATTCGCCTGGAAGGCTATAGCCAGGCCAAGTTCGAGGATATCCATATTCGGCAGATCCACGCGGACGGCAAGGTGACCGTCAGTGCAGACGTAAAAATCGAACAATGGGAGGCTGCCGGCCTGCAAGTTACGCTCAAGGTAAGCTCGCCGGACGGCAAGGTCCAGACGGACAAGGCCGAACCAGGCCGGCCCACCGATGGCATCGCAATCTGCAACCTCAAATCGCCAGTCCTCCATCCCCAGTTCTGGTGGCCAAATGGTTTTGGAAAGCAACCACTCTACCAGGTGGAAGTGACCCTGAAATCTAGGCAGATCGTTTTGGACCAGCGCAATTACCAGGTTGGCCTGCGTAGTGTGAAATTACGCCGCGAACCGGACGAGTGGGGCGAGTTTTTCACCTTTGTGGTCAATGGCATCCCGATCTTCGCCAAGGGTGCAGACTGGATCCCGGCCGATTCCTTTCCCACCCGCATCAGCGATTCCAGCATGGAGCGCTTGATCCGGGACGCTGCCGCGGCTCATATGAACATGTTGCGGGTTTGGGGCGGGGGGTTCTATGAGGAAGAGCGCTTCTACGACCTGTGCGATCGTTACGGCCTTCTCATCTGGCAGGACTTCGTCTTCGCCTGCGGTATTTACCCGGAAGAGCCGGCCTTTTACGAGAATGTGCACGCGGAAGCCATTCAGAATGTGCGTCGCTTGCGCCACCGGGCCAGCCTGGCGCTGTGGTGCGGCAACAACGAGATGGAGCAAGGCTGGGTCGACTGGAAATGGAACGACCCGAATGACCCACCCAGTCAGAGTCTGAAGGCCAGCTATGACCGCATGTTCCACCATCTGCTTCCGGGCATCATCGCTGCCGAAGACCCTGACCGGCCTTACTGGCCCAGTTCAGCCTCCTCGGGCATCCCGTTTGCCAACCCGAACAGCCAGCAGCGTGGTGACACGCATTACTGGGAAGTCTGGCACGGGCGTAAACCCTTCAGCGCCTACCGTGAGCAGTTCCCGCGCTTCATGAGCGAGTTCGGTTTCCAGGCCCTGCCGCCCTACAAGACCGTTCAGACATACGCCGCCCCAGCAGACCAGAATATGACCTCATACATTATGGAGCATCACCAGCGCTCCGGATCGGGCAATGGTCTGATGATCGGCCAGATGACCGACACCTTTCGGATGCCAAAAGATTTTCAGGCGCTGGTCTACTTGAGCATGGTGCTGCAGGCCGAGGGCATCCGCTACGGGGTGGAACACTGGCGCCGAAACCGCCAGCTGGTGAGCGGAACCCTAATCTGGCAGTTGAACGACTGCTGGCCGGTGGCCTCCTGGTCGAGCATTGACTATTTCGGGCGCTGGAAAGCCCTGCATTATGCGGCGCGCAAATTCTACGCTCCCGTCCTGCTTTCCGTGGAAGACCAGGGGAAACGCATGGGATTATGTATCACCAACGACACCACCACCCCCTGGACTGGCGAGGTACGCTGGTCACTCGAAACGCTGTCAGGCAAAGGCCTCGACCAGGGCGTCGAAAATGTCTCCGCCAGTGCCTTGGCAATGACATGCATCCGAGCATTGGATTTCAGTGGGCGCGTCAATGATGAAAACCGCCGCCAGGTTGTGTTCATCGCCGAACTATGGAAAGGCAGGGAACTTGTGGCGCGACAGCTGGCGACTTTTGTCCCCAACAAGCACTTGGAACTGGTAGCACCGCAGGTTGAGACAAAAGTCTTTGCCGCCGGTCAGCAATTGACCATCCAGGTGAAAACAAGCTCCCTGGCGCGCTTCGTCGAGCTGGAATTGGAAGGGGCAGATGTCATCTTCAGCGACAACTACTTCGACCTGCCAGCCGGACAGACAACCGCAGTGACCTGTCCGCTACCGGACGGCTGGACGTTGGAGAGGGCCAAAGCGGCAGTGCGGATACGTTCGCTGTATGACAGCTACTAGAAACCTGGACTGAGAGTGCAGAGATGGCCTTTGCGCTCTTTTTAATGCTTTCAAAACAAGAAGCTTGGGCATTCTTTTCCCGCTTGTCTGCCTCGCTACTTATGTTATGCCATGGAACCAACCCAGTGCTATACTTAAAGCGAATTGGGATTTGTTAACCTTACCGCGATAGGAGGCAACCTATGTTAGTTGGAGAACGCATGTCCAAACCGGTTATCACCATCCAGCCGGAAACAACCATGCCAGAGGCGCTCAACCTGATGCACAAGGAACACATCCGGCGATTACCCGTGGTCAACCAACGCGGGGAACTGGTTGGCATCGTCACTGAGGCGGACCTGCTCAAGGCCTCGCCATCCGAGGCCACCAGTTTGAGCATCTACGAGGTGACCTACCTGCTCAACAAACTGACCATTGACCGGATCATGACCAAGAAAGTTATTACCGTCAGGGAAGACACCCCGCTGGAAGAGGCCGCCCGCATCATGGCAGACAACAAGTTCAGCGGGTTGCCGGTGATGCGCGGCAAGGCGCTGGTCGGCATGATCACCGAAACCAGCCTCTTCCGAATTTTCCTGGAACTGCTGGGCGCACGGCGTTCCGGCATTCGGGTCACGGTCAGTGTGCCCGATAAACCCGGAGAGTTGGCCGGTCTGGCCAAGGCCATTCAGGATGCAGGTGGGAACATCATCGCTTTGGGAACCTTTATGGGCGAAAGCCCGGCAGAAGGACTGGTCACCTTCAAGGTGGATGGCGTGAAGATGGAACCGCTGAAGAAGGCCATCCTGCCTGTCGTGAATAAGATCATCGATATCCGTACCACTACGGCGGTTTAGCAATTGTGAACACTCAGCCCACCACCTTGAATTGTCCCGCTTGCGGAGCGCCGCTGGATGCCGACGGCACGCGTGCGGTTGTCCGCTGCAAATTCTGCGGCAATGTATCATTGATTCCTGGCATCCCGACATCCCAGGCGGCTGCTCCGGCCTCCGCCCTGGACGAAATCCGGCAGATGGCGGGAGGTGGTAACCTGACCGAGGCGGTCGAACGCTATCGCCAAACCTATGGCGTCGAATTGCAGGAAGCCAAGGATGCCGTAGATGCCCTCCAGGCTGGCCGGCTGGCCACCTCCTCCACGCCTGGCATGCCCACCCGTGAGGAATTGACCAAGGCACTGGAGGACGTCCAACGCCTGCTCTCGACCGGGGATAAGCTCGGTGCCATCAAAGTCTACCGTGAGCACTATGATGTGAGCCTGACGCGCGCCAAGTATGCCATCGACCAGATCGCAGCTGGTCAGACGGCCTCGCCCGAAGCCGGTTTCCGCGGACCCGGTGTCCAGGCCCAGGAAAGGCGAACAAGCCCAGCTGGCAAATTGCTTGCCACTTTCATCACACTAGCCATCATCCTGGCTGTCATCGGGGGCTTGGTATTTGCAATGCTCCAACCCGGCGGCCCGCTTAGCAAGCATTACTATCCCAATTCGCCCGTCGCCCTGGTTCCATCCGAAAACGATACCAATCCAGATATCGCGGCTCTTTTCTATAACCCCGACGCGGACACCCGCTTCATCGGTCTGGTCGACGGGACGACCGGCAAGTTGCACTGGCAGGCCGCAAAATTGTCTGGAGAAGGGTTTGCCGATGCGGTTGCCTCCGGCCCGGATCTGGTCTATGCCGCCAACGCGACCAACCTGCTGGCTTACCAAAAAAGCGACGGCAGCCTGGCCTGGCAGGCCCAGATGCCCGATAAGCTGAACTATGGGTCATCCACCCTGTTGGTCACTGCCGGGCGGGTGATCACGAACAACGCCGACCAGACCATCCAAGCCTACGACGCCGAAACTGGCAAGTTGATCTGGAGCAAACGACTGAGCGGCTACGACCGTACCCTGCGTCTGATCGGCAGCTCCCTGGTCGTGATTGACTACACCGACAACGATTACCACTACGGTTTGATCTTCCTCGACCCGGCTAGTGGAGACCAGACGAATTCGATCACCCCAACCTGCACGTACAATGACTATGACTCCAACATTGACACCGATACGGGTCTTGTCTATGACCAGGCCGGAAATGCACTTTTTCTGGTGTATGGCTCTCCCTATGGGTGTGTGCAACGTCTTGATCTGGCCAATGGGCAGATCTCCTGGAGTGCCACCAGCAAAGATAGCTTCAATCTTTCCCCGGACGGTTTCCAATATTTAATGACGGACTCCAGCCTTTATTTCAGCAACGCCAATGACCTGCTGAAGGTGGACAAGTCCACCGGGATCATGCAGGTGCTGCTGACCAACCCGGATTACAGCATCCTGCCCTTGGCCATGGCGGGCGACAAATTGATCGCGCGCGCCCGCCGGACGCGCGGCACCGATCGCTTCGAGTTATGGGGTGTGGAGGCTGCCTCCGGAAGCCTGGCCTGGAGGTTGGACATGCAGGGGGCCTCGCCGATCGATCCTCCCAACGAGATGTCCGGTCTGATTGACGATACCGACTCGGGCTGGACCTGGAGATTGGTCCCAAGCGGGCTGGTGATAATGAAGTTCCAGGCCAAACCCAACCAGCTCGTAATGGAGACCTTCAACCCTGCCGAAGGTACCAGCCTGGGCTCACAGACCATCTCATTAAGTAAGGTCTCTGGGGATTTTTACGACATCCCGACGGTGATCAATTGGCTAGGCGATATCGCCTATCTCAGCCTGGAGGCGAACATTTACACCCTGGATGTGACCACCGGAAAACTTAAGACTGTGTATTAACAAAGATTCTCACCGAAGAGAACTGCCATGCAATATGCCCTCTATCTTCCCAACTTTGGGATGGAACACAGCGCACGCGGTCTGGCTGAACTGGCGTGTGAAGCCGAAAAAGCCGGTTGGGATGGTTTCTTTTTGTGGGATCACGTCAATGCCGGGGAGGCTGACATGCCCATGCTGGATGTCTGGGTGGCACTGGCCGCTTTGGCCATGACCACCTCCCGCATCCGTCTGGGGGCAACAGTCACGCCGCTTCCGCGCCGCCGTCCCTGGAAGCTGGCGCGCGAGACCGTCACGCTGGACCATCTGTCGAACGGGCGGCTGACGCTGGGGGTGGGATTGGGCGTGCCGGAGGATTATGATCCGTTTGGCGAGGAGTGCGACGCCAAGGTCCGCGCTGCCAAACTGGATGAAGGTCTGGAGATCCTGACCGGCCTTTGGAAAGGGCAACCCTTCGAGCACCATGGTGAGGCCTACCAGATCGAAAACGTCACCTTCAATCCTGCCAGCCTGCAGCAACCGCGCATCCCGATTTGGGTGGGCGGCTGGTGGCCCACCCGGGCTCCCTTCCGGCGCGCCGCCCGCTGGGACGGCGTCATACCACTCAAGCAGGGGGAGGATGGGCTGCTCTCACCGCAGGATGTACAGGAAGTCCGGGATTTCATTCGCCGGCAGCGGACCGGCGACAGTCCGTTTGACATCGCCATCATCAACTGGACCGATCCGGCCGATCCCATTGCTGCAGCCGAAAAAGTCGCCACCTATGCCAGAGTCGGGACGACCTGGTGGCTGGAGAGCCTGTACTCGCAGCAGAACTCGCTCGAGGGATTACGCAAGCGCATCCGCCTGGGACCGCCTAAACTGGACTAGTCTGGATCTCCCCGGCATCCATTGTTTTATTTTATCGTTTTCCGGGTTTGGAATTCTGAATGATAGCTAAGCCAATTCAGCAAAGGCTTCGTCCAGCAGTGACAGGAATCCGTCTGCGTTCTCTTGAAGGATGATCTTCGTACGTGTCGCCCGCGGCAGATGTTGGAGTTTCAGATACTGCATGGCATGTTTGCGAAATAAGATCAGGCCTTTATGCGGACCATAAAAAGCCACGCTGCGTTCCAGATGCTGGCGCACCATCTGGTGCACCATCCCGGAGCTCACCTGCGACCGGTCAAGCCGGGAAAAGATCCACGGGTTGCCAACCGCGGCGCGCCCAATCATGACAGCCTCGCAGCCGGTGAAACTCCTCATGCGTTCGATATCCGCTGCCGATTTCACGTCCCCGTTGCCGATGACCGGGATCTTCACGGCCGCCTTCACTTCGGCGATGGCCTCCCAGTCTGCCTCTCCGCGGTAACCTTGCTCCTTCGTCCTCCCATGGACGGCAATGGCGGAGCCGCCATTCTCTTCGATGATGCTGGCGATCAGCCTATAACTGCGGTAATCTTCCCAACCCAGGCGAATTTTCCCGGTAACCGGCACTTTCAGCGCCGCACTCAGATTGCGGAAAATGTGCGCCACTTTCAGAGGCGCACGCATCAAGCCCACACCGGCACCCCGGTTGGCGACGGTCTTGGCCGGACAGCCCAGGTTGATGTCGATGATATCAGGGGATAGTTCCTGAACCCGTAAAGCGGCTTTCAGGAGTTCATCCGGATCGTCCCCGTAGATCTGGAAGACGACCGGTCGTTCCGCTTCCTCGTAGGTGAAGCGGGGCAGCATGTGCTCGAATGCCCGCACGATGAACTCCGCCCTGACGAATTCGGAATAACTCATGGCCGAACCCAGAGCGCTGCATAACGAGCGGAACGGCCAGTCCGAGAACCCGTCCATGGGGGCCAGAATAGCATCCCCGTAAACGGGCACATCGCCCACATGGAAGGTGGGCGATGCGGCAAGGGCAGGGGGATTGGTTCGGATTGAGTCCATGGTCTATTTGAGTAGTGACGACTTTAGTCACAAAAACTTAAATCGTTTCCACGTATCAGGTTACTTCTTCAGTCTCTCCGTAAACGTATGGCGAAATTTTGCCACTTTCGGAGCGACCACCGCCCGGCAGTAACCCTGGAACGGATTTTCTAAAGTATTCCTGATGGTAATCCTCGGCAAGGTAAAACTTGTCGAATGGCGTTACTTCGGTGACGATCGGATCATCCCAAATCTTGGTGGAACTGATCTCCTGGATGACTTCCTTGGCCACTTTCTTCTGTTCTTCATCGTGATAGTAAATTGCCGAGCGGTACTGCGTGCCGACATCATTACCCTGGCGGTTCAGGGTGGTCGGATCGTGGATGGTGAAGAATACGCCCAGCAGGTCTTTATACGAGAGCACCTTAGCATCGAACGTCACCTGTACAACCTCGGCGTGACCGGTGTCCCCATCGCACACCTGCGTATAACTCGGGCTTTGGGTATGCCCGCCTGAATAGCCGGATTCGACCGATTCCACGCCTTTTAATTCGTCGAAGACAGCCTCCAGACACCAGAAACAACCGCCTGCCAGTGTGGCTACCTCTACTTGTTTACCCATAAAATCCTCCAGGCGGGGGCTCAATGACGTTGCGCCCCCAGAAAATCACATTACCGGTTCGGGCGTTTTTTCTTCCACTACTTTGGCGCGCGTCAGTACCACTTCGCCTTTGGACGCGTCCACAAGTATGGTATCGCCTCGGCAGAATGTCCCTGCCAGCAGGGCATCTGAAAGCCGGTCCTCGACTTTTTGTTGGATGACGCGCCGCAAAGGTCGGGCGCCCATTTCCACGTCGAAACCGGAATCTGCCAGCAGGTCCAGTGCAGCTTCGGTGGCAGTCAACTTCACTTCCTGTTCGGCCAGGCGTTCTGTTACCTTGTTCAGCTCAAGGGACACGATCTGGCGGATGTCCTCCTTATTAAGCGAGCGGAAGACGATCACACTGTCCAGGCGGTTGATGAACTCCGGGCGGAAGACCTTCTTGAGCGACTCGGTCAGTTTCTTACGCATTTCTTCGTAGGATTGGCGTTCCTCGATCTTTTCATCGCGCTTCAATTGGAAGCCAAGCGAGGTCTGCTTCTTGATCTCCTCCGCGCCGACGTTGGTAGTCATCACGATGATGGCGTTTCGGAAGTCCACGGTGCGGCCCTTCGCATCCGAGAGATGGCCTTCTTCCATGATCTGTAAAAGCATATTATGCAGCTCGGGGTGAGCCTTTTCGACCTCATCGAAGACCACGATGGAATACGGGCGGCGGCGCAGAGCTTCCGTAAGCTGGCCGGCGTCGTCGTAGCCGATGTAGCCGGGCGGCGCCCCCACCAGGCGGCTGGCGGTATGGCGTTCCATGAACTCGGACATGTCAAGCTGGATAAGCGCTTCCTCGCTGCCAAACATGAACTTCGCCAGGGCCTTGGTCAGTTCGGTTTTGCCGACGCCGGTCGGGCCGAGGAACATGAATGAGCCGATCGGGCGCTTTGGATCCTTGAGACCGGCACGTGCCCGTCGTACTGCTTTGGCAATCGACTGGATGGCTTCCTTCTGGCCGATAATAACCTTCTGGAGTTGCTCTTCCATCTTGAGCAGGCGCTTCGACTCCGCCTCGGCAATCTGCATGACCGGCACCCCGGTCCACATGGCGACCACTTCGGCGATATCCTCACCACTGACAACCGGGCTTTTGGCACGCTCCCAACTGGACTTCATCTGCTTGAGTTGTTCGTTCAAATCGGCTTCCTGGGTTTCCCAGGTGACCACATCTTCGGGTTTGCCCTCTTCCTGGGCCAAGGCCCGGTTGGAACGCACCTTCTTGAGTTGTTTGTATATCTCTTTGGCCGAGACGGTCGCCCCGGATTTATACATGCGCACGCGGCTGGCAGACTCGTCGATCAGGTCAATGGCCTTGTCAGGCAGGAAACGGTCTGACACGTAGCGCGCCGAAAGCTGCGCTGCAGCTTCCAGAGCCTCATCCGAGATGACCAGGTGGTGGTGCTCCTCGTACATCTTGCGGATACCCTTGAGGATTTCAATCGTCTCTTCGACCGTGGGCTCATCCACAATAATCGGCTGGAAGCGCCGTTCCAGGGCGGCATCCGACTCGATATGTTTGCGGTATTCGTCCAATGTGGTCGCGCCAATGCACTGCAATTCACCACGAGATAATGCGGGTTTGAGAATGTTGGCGGCATCCACTGCCGACCCGGCTGAACCGGCTCCCACCAGCATGTGGAATTCGTCTATGAACAGGATGGACTTGGTGGATTTAAGTTCATCAATCACGCGCTTCAGGCGCTCTTCGAACTGGCCACGGTACATTGTCCCGGCCACTAGCGATCCCACATCCAATTTCAGGACGCGTTTGTTCAACAACGGCGCGGGGACATCTCCATCCGTGATACGCTGGGCCAGCCCCTCGACGATGGCCGTCTTGCCGACGCCCGGCTCGCCAATCAGGGCCGGGTTGTTCTTGGTTCGACGGGCCAGGATCTGGATAACACGCTCGATCTCGGTCTGGCGGCCAATCACCGGGTCCAGTTTGCCTTCCTCGGCCAGGGTGGTCAGGTCAGTCGCCAGCTGATCAACCAGCGGGGTTTTAGGCTCCGGCTTGCCACCCGGCTTGGCTGCCTCAGGTACGGCCGAGGCACCTGTCCCGGTGCTTTCCTGCAGCACCCGGCGGGTCTGGCGACGTATCTGGTCAGGCGTCACACCCAGCTTTTTCAGCACTTCCATGGCTGCACCTTCCGAGCGCACCATTCCGAGCAACAGGTGTTCGGTGCCAATATAGTGGTGGCCCAATTTCCGCGCCTCTTCGATGGCAAATTCCAGGACCTGTTGCGTATCCGGGGCAAGATCGATTTTGCCGCTTTCGAAGCTTCCCTCACCGCTGACCCGCTGAATCATCTCACGCACACGTTCGGTCTCCAGGCCTAGTTCCCGCAAGACCCGCCCGGCCACTCCGCCGTCTTCTATCAATAAACCCAGGAGCAGATGGTCCGTGCCGATCAATCCCTGTCGGGCGCGTTCGGCTTCCTGGTGTGCCAGGGTCAGCACATGCCGTGCCCGTTGGGTAAAGCGTTCCATACTAGCCATATAAATCTCCTCGAGGATGTGAAAAGGCTTCCCGTCCTACGCATTCGGACAAGATGTGTCTGCTTTGATTCTACCAAAAAGCGGGAGGCTTTTCGTATGAGAATGATTAGAGTTTATCCGTGTAAAAAACCTATCCACGACCCCGCTGAAAAGCACGGGGCATGCGAACACGAATAAGCACGAATTTTTAAGGACTCTCCTTGAAATGACAGTCTCACTGAATTTTTTCGTGTCCTTCGTGTTGCTTCGTGGAGAATCTTAGGGTTCTAGTAAATAAATGGGATCAGGAATTTCGTGCGCCTTTTGTATTCCGTCCAGGCTCCTCCAAAGCGTTCGGCCAGGGCGGCTTCCTCACGCTGGGCACGGCCCGCAAAGGAGACCACCGAAAAAACCAGGAAAAGCAGCACAACCCAGGTCGGATAGACCAGTACCAGGCCAGCCATGGCAACCCACCAGCCGAAGTACATCGGGTTACGCACGAAGGCATACGGTCCGTCCTGGATGATCCGGTGGTCAGCGTGCAGCTTGACATTCCGGCTGGTGCTGAGTCCCCACATCCTGCCGAGGGTGCGGCGCGCCCACAGGACAAAGGCACAACCGCACAGGTAAATAATCAACCCGACCAGGTCCAGTATACGTCCCGTTGTAATGGATGGTCTTACCAGAGGGATCCACAGGAAATAAAAAAGCGGTATACACAACGCCAGCCCAAGGATCACCATGACGATCTGGGTCCAAAGTGGCCAGGTGCCACCTTTTCGATCCGGAAGCAGGTTGACGGCATGGCCTTTTTTCAGGGCCGAGAACCAATCGGCTAGGGTCAATACGAAGGAAATATAGACCAGCACGAACAGGATGATTCCGACGATGATCCAATCAATAAGCGTCATCGTTTCTGCTCCTGGCTAGCGGTCATCTCCGTCGCCGCCAATCTTGCCGCGCTCGAGACGGGAATACAATTTTTCGATGTTATGTTCCGCCACCTCGTCGAGCGACAGATCGAGCTCGGTACAGACCTGAGCCAGGTACCAGAGCACATCGCCCAGTTCGCCTTTCAAGGCTTCGCGTTCGGATGCACCAATGACGCCATTTTTATCGCGGAAGATCTTCTTGATCTTGCCGGCCACTTCCCCGGCTTCGTTGGTGAGCCCGAGCGTGGGATAGATGACCGGGTGCCCGATGGCGGGGTATTTGGCGGTCTTGCGGGATTTGGTTTGGTAGTCGGTGAAATTCATTTTTATACCTCTTAACGCAAAGGCTCACACCGTTCGTGCCGCAAACACCGACAGCACGTCGGTGCGAGACAGCAAAGGTTTTCCTTTGAGAATATTTCGTTTATTCTTCCAGCAAATACGCCAGCACCCATTTGGTCGTCGCCACCAACGCCTCCGTATGCGTGCGCTCGTAGCTGTGTGAGGCATCCACGCCGGGACCGATCAGGGCCACCGCTGCGTCCGCACCGGCGTGCCACCAGGCTTCGCCATCCGAGCCGTAGTGCGGGTAGATATCCACCTTGTAGGGGATGGCATGCTTCTCTGCCAGCGCCCGCAGCCGGTCCGACAGGCCGTGATGGTATGGTCCGCCGCTGTCCTTGACGCACAACGAGGCATGCCACTCGTCCGAGTTCTGGCCCTCGCCCACCGCGGCCATGTCCACCACC
Organism: uncultured Chloroflexia bacterium; assembly: GCA_963827305.1. Classification (GTDB taxonomy): domain Bacteria; phylum Chloroflexota; class Anaerolineae; order Anaerolineales; family Villigracilaceae; genus UBA877. Next base: position 86,871 of record CAWHAM010000005.1, on the reverse strand, counting down.
AGCAATTCTTCCACATCCGACGGAATACCCGCTGCCGCGCCGTGCCCGACTTCTTCGTAGTTGCTGATCAGGAAATGCGCCGTGTGGGCGGGTTTCTTGCCTGCATCGCTGAGCGCCTTGACCGCCGCCACCAGACAGGCTACGCAGGCCTTGTCATCCAGGTGGCGCGAACGCACAAATCCGGCGTTGACCTCCACACGCGGGTCGAAAGCCACGAAATCGCCGACGCCAATGCCCAGATCAAGCGTCTCCTGCTCGGATCCAGTCCGGGCATCCAGCCGCACCTCGAGAGTATCCACGCTGCGTTTCAGCTCCTCCACTTCCTTGCCGAAGACGTGGCTGGATGCCTTGGTAAGCAGGATGGAACCGCGCACCTGCCGCCCGGAACGGGTGAAGACGGTGCAGCCCTCTCCCTCGATGGTGTTCCAGACGTAGCCGCCGATCTGGGATAGTTTCAGCCGCCCGTTGGATTTGACTTCCTTGACCATTCCCCCGAGCGTGTCGGCGTGGGCCGTCAGGGCGCGTGGACGGTCGTCCCGCTCGCCGCTCCAACTGGCAAGCAGCGCACCCTTGCGCGTCCGGGACAGCTTCAGTCCATTGAAGGAAATAAATACTTCTTCAGTCAGGGCAATCGCCGGCTCGGCCAACCCGGTGGGACTTGGGGTATTGAGCAATTTTGTCAGGAAGTCGAGCAGGAATTGGGTATCGATTTCGGGCAGGTTGGGCATGGTTTCCTCCGTGCTGGAATTATACGTTAAAACCTGCCGGAATTTAAATGCACCTCCCCCAATTTCTACCCCGAACCCCCAAAAGACGGTGGCAGGCGAACGTGGGGCGAGAAGAGAAGAAAATGGGGGAGGTAAGAGGGGGTTACTCGATTGCCACGTATATGTAGAACTTTAACTCGTCCGAACCAAGCTTGAAGTCCTCATCGTAGACTTCCATATCAAACTTGTCTGGGTAAATGTGTTAGAATAAATGTGCTATTAGGACTTGCGTATGAAAACGATCCGCGCTTCTGAAATCGGCACATACATGTTCTGCGCCCGCGCCTGGTGGTACCAGCGGAAGGGTATCCAGCCCTCCAACCAGGCGGATTTGATCGCCGGGACGGAAATCCACCGTCAATACGGACGAGCAGTCATCGCCTCCAGTCTGATACGTGTACTGGCAATCATCCTGCTCCTCGTAGCGCTGGTGATGCTGGTGACCTTTTTTACCGCCCGGTTCATATAATCTAGGGAGTCACCATGTCTGTCTTGAATAGGATTGCGTTTTACCAGGACCGCCGGGACGAAGTTCCCAACCAGGAGCTGGCACGCACATTGGCTCAAACCCGCAATGCCGCCGATATCCGCGAAATTGCCGAGAACCTGTGGAACAAAGAACCCAATATCCAAAGCGATTGTCTAAAGGTGCTTTACGAACTGGGTACCCTCGCCTCCGAATTGATCGCTGAATATGTGGATGATTTCATCAAACTCCTCCAGCACCGTAACAACCGCATGGTCTGGGGTGGCATGATCGCCCTTTCCACGATCGCCAGCCTGCAAGCCGACAAAATCTTCCCGCACGTGGATGAAATTGTCCTGGCCATGCAGAAAGGTTCCGTCATCACGGTGGATAACGGCATCCGGACCCTGGCACTGGTCGCCTCCCAAAAAGACGAATATCACAAAGTCATCTTTCCATATCTGCTCGACCACCTAAAGACCTGCCGCATCAAAGAAGTGCCTCAGCATGCCGAAAAGTCCCTGCCGGCTATTACGGCTGGCAATAAATCCGATTTCATCCGCGTGCTCGAAATACGGTTGAAAGACAGCTCCAACTCCCAGGCCACCCGGTTGAAGAAAATCATCAAAACCGCCGCTAATCGCTAACGTCCAATCGCTAGCCGCCAAATGCTAATTATCGGTCTTTTCCTGTTGCTCTTTGCCTTCGTCCTGTTTTTCCTATCAGGGAGGCAGCGGCGTCGCTCCGGTCTTCCCGGGGGGCGGGTCATCTACACCGACACGCACGCCTGGGGCAGCATCGAAAAGCCGCTTTTCGACCGGGATCTTGGCCTGGCTGGAAAGCCGGATTACCTGGTCGAACAGAACGGCAGAACCATCCCCATTGAAGTCAAGACCGGGCGTACGCCCGTCGCGCCCTATGATTCGCACATCTTCCAGGTGGCGGCCTATTGCTACCTGGTCCATAAAACCACCGGCAAACGCCCGCCACATGGCATTATCCACTATCCCGGCCGCGACTTTGCTGTGGATTACACCCCGAAACTCGAAAATGCCTTGCTTGACCTGATTGCCGACATGCGCATTAATGGGCGTCGCCTCGAGGTCCAGCGTTCCCATGAAGATGAGCAACGCTGCCGGCGTTGCGGGTTCCGCGACAGCTGCGACCAGCGATTGGCATAAAGTTCCCTCACCTTTGCCCCTCCCCTGATGGGGGATGGGTTGGGGTTGAGGGCGTTCACGGTATAATTATCCAATGCATGACACACCCACCATTCCTCGTCGCGTGGTCGTCGCCGCGCACTCCAGAATTCCGGATGCACTCATGGAAGCTGCCGCGATGAGCGATTATTTCAAGGAACACGGTCTGGAATCCACCTATGGAACATTGGAAGATGCCTCCTTGCATAAGTGTGTCAAGAATGGTGGCATCGATTTAATGGTAGCGGTCGGCGGGGATGGAACCATGCTGCGGGTCAGCCATCTCTGCGCCCCCTGTAATGTGCCTATCCTGGGGATTAATACGGGGCGGCTCGGTTTTCTCATGCAATTCAAGCGTGAGGAATGGCACTCCGCCCTGGAGCAATTGCTCAAGGGCGAATATTGGATTGAAAATCGTATGATGATCCGCGCCGAGCACGTCCGTTCGGGCGAAACATTGGGAAATTGGCATGCTCTTAACGAGGCGGTGGTCACGCGCACATCTGTCCGACCGGTGCGCGTCTCCGCCAGTGTGGACGGAATGCAATTGACCAACTTCGTTGCGGATGGCTTGATCGCTGCCACTCCCACCGGCTCCACTGCCTATGCCCTGGCTGCCGGAGGACCGATCCTGCCGCCTGAACTGCGCAACATCCTCCTGGTCCCGATCGCTCCGCACTTGTCCTTCGACCGGGCGGTGGTCCTCTCGGAAGGCACTTCCGTCGGCATCACCTTGGTCGGTGGTGACGCCGTATTAAGCATTGACGGGCAGATACCGGTTGGCCTGGCCGAGGGGGACGTGGTGGACGTGCGAGCCGGAGATTACGGCGCCCAATTCGTGCGCTTCGGGGACCCCGGCTACTTTTATAAAAACCTGACCGCTCACATGAACCAGAATCCCTCGGTTGGATTTCCACGATGATCGAATCCTCCACTCCCACCTATTGCGCCAACCACCCAGGTGTGGAAACCAGCCTGCACTGTAACAAGTGTGGGAAACCGATTTGCGCCAAATGCGCCATACGCACGCCCACCGGTTATCGCTGCAAGGAATGCGTGCGCGGCCAACTCAAGATTTTTAACACGGCCTTATGGTATGACTATCTCCTGGGATTCGTCACCGCGGTTATCCTGGGCTTTCTCGCCAGCCTGCTGATGGGTTTGATCAGCGGCATAGCAGGTCTGTTTGGTTGGCTCATCATCATCATCGCCTCACCGACTGCCGGCGTGATTACTGCTGAAGGTGTGCGCTTTGTCATCCGCAAACACCGCTCGCGCTCTCTTTTCATCACAGTTGCCACAGGGGTCATCTTCGGTGCACTTCCGTATATTATCTTCAACCTGGTTCGCTTCAACCTCTTTGGGCTGATCTTCCAGGGAATTTTCCTGTTTCTTGCCGCCCCGGTCGTCTATACCCGCCTTTCAGGCATCCGATTGAACCGGTAATCCATGCTAACCGAACTGCACATCCAGGATTTTGCCATCATTGACCGCCTCGATCTGGACTTTGGACCAGGGTTGATCATCTTGACTGGCGAGACCGGCGCAGGCAAATCCATCATCATGGACGCAGTGGACATGTTGCTCGGCAGTCGCTCTGATGCCACTTCCATCCGTTCCGATGCGGCCTTGGCACGTGTAGAGGGCACCTTCAAGCTGTCCGGTCCCGAGCGCAACGCCGCCCACGAGATCCTCAAGCGGGAAGAACTGCTCGATGATCCGAACTACGTCAGCCTGACGCGTGAATTCCGTCGGGAGGGCCGCAGCGTGGCGCGCATCAATGGTCGCACCGTGGGTCTGTCCTTGCTGAAAGAACTGGGTGAAATCCTGGTGGATATCCACGGCCAGTCCGAACATCTCTCATTGCTGAATGTGCACGCCCACCTCGGGTTGCTCGACCGCTATGCCAACGTTGAATCCAGCCTGGTCTCCTACCACAAGGCCTACCAAAACCTGCTCGCCCTGCGCCATGAACTTCACGATCTGCGTTTCGCCCAACAGGATGCCGAGCGCCGTATTGAAATTCTGACCTTCCAGGCCGATGAGATCGAAGCTGCCAAACTGCAGCGCGGCGAGGATGAAGCCCTCAAGCAGGAACGCGACCGCCTCGCCAATGCCGAATCGCTCGCCAGCCTGGCCCAGACAGCCCTGACGGTACTGGATGAGGGCACCTCCGAATCCCCGGCCGCCACGGACCTGGTCGGGCAGGCAGTCCAGTCGCTGGCAAAGCTGGCCCAGATCGACTCAGCCCATAACCTCCTGGCGGAGCAATCGGCCACGCTGGAAGAGACTCTTGCCGATCTGGCCCACAGCCTGCGGAATTATCTGGAAGCCATCGAATACAATCCCAAGCGGCTGGAGGAGGTCGAGGAGCGCCTCGACCTGGTCCGCCGCTTGGAGCGCAAGTACGGCGGCAGTATCGAGTCCGTCATCGCCTTTGCCGCGGATGCCCGCAAACAACTGGAGACTATCACCTCTACTTCAGCCCGCCTAACCGAATTGGAAACCTCCGAGGCGGCTGCGCTGGAAAAGCTCGCCGGGCAGGGCCTATCCCTTTCACAGAAGCGCCAAGAGGCTGCCGGAAGAATGAGCCAGGCCATCGAGACCGAATTGGACGATCTGCACATGGCTTCCGCCCGCTTTGCGGTGGATTTCCAGACGAAGAACGATCCGCAAGGGGTGCCACTGCCGGATGGCTCGCGTATTGCTTTTGACGGGAATGGTCTGGACAAAGTGGAGTTCATGGTGGAACCAAACCCGGGTGAAGGTCTAAAGCCGCTGGTGAAAATCGCCTCCGGTGGTGAGACTTCCCGCCTGATGCTGGCCCTTAAGAACGTGCTCGCCCGTGCCGACCAGATCCCCACGCTCATTTTTGACGAAATTGACCAGGGCATTGGCGGGCGCGTCGGCGGGACGGTCGGTGAAAAACTGTGGTGCCTGGGTCGCGCCCACCAGGTGATGGTCATTACGCACCTGCCGCAACTGGCTGCCTACGGCGATCAGCATTTCCAGGTCGAGAAAATCGTCGAGAACAGCCGCACGCTCACCCGCCTCACCCGGCTTACCGGCGAACCGCGCACGCTCGAACTGGCTCAAATGCTCGGTGAAGTGACCGAGGGGACCATCCGTTCGGCGCACGATATCCTGCAGAGCGCCCAGACTTTCAAAAACAGCCACAAATAACCCCCCTTTTCTTGCCGGACAACCGCCGAAGCATGTTCCGATAGGCATTGTCTACATTGCTTCTCTAAAGACATCGCCTCTCCGCCCTTCTCGCTGGAACAAATGCGGTATGATTGCGTCTTGTACCCAGAAGCACCGAATATGATGGACGAAACCATGGGATTTACAAGCGGAATTAGGTTTGCTTGGCTGATCAAAATTATGCTGTCCTAGCACTAGTATTAGTAAGGAGAATTCAATCCATGAAAAAGCTCTTGAATCTACTCACATTCCTGGCAGTGCTGTTGGCTGCCTGCGGATCGGTTCGAACCTCCGTCCCGACTGCGACCACCACCACCACCGAAATCCCGACAATCTCAGAAACGCCAACCTCGCTTCTGACCGATACGCCGACCCTTGCGCCGACGCCGCTCTATCCACCCGAAGGATACGGCCCTGCCAATTTCCCTTCGGACGTGGATCCCCTGACCGGTCTGAAAGTCGCCAACCCGGCCTTGCTGGACCGCCGCCCAATGGTCATCAAGGTATCAAACCTGCCGCGCAATGTCCGCCCGCAGTGGGGCCTTTCACTGGCCGATATCGTCTTTGAATATTACACCGAGGAAGGCACGACCCGCTTTGCAGCCGTTTTTTACGGCAACGATGCCAGCACGGTCGGCCCCATCCGCTCCGGGCGCTTCATCGACGCAGACATCGTGCGCGGCTATAAGGCCGTCTTCGCGTTTGGGTACGCTTATGTGGCTGAGATGGATCGTTTTCTCAATTCAGATTTCGCCGACCGTCTGGTGGTCGAGGGACCGAAATCACCCTTGACGCGATACGATCCGAATGGTTTTGACTATCTCATGGTCAACACCGCCGATTTGAGTGCTTTTGCTACAAAGAAAGGCATCAACGGAAAGCAGGTTTTGAATGGGATGTCCTTCAACCTCACTGCTGTCGCCGGAGGCCAGCCCGCCACACAGGCCCTTGTGCGTTATTCGGGGGTCATTTACAACAGTTGGCAATATGACCAGGGTCTGGGTAAATATCTGCGTTTCTGCAACTCAGCCGATGATTACAATAATCAAAATGAACAATATGCCCGGTTGACCGACCGTCTGACCAACCAGCCGATTGCCTTCGATAATGTGGTGGTCCTCTACGTAAATCACGAACTCTACAGTCCCGGGATATACGACATCCTGTTGAGTGGCTCGGGGAATGCGTATGCCTTCCGGGATGGACAGGTCTATCAGGTTAAATGGCATCGCAATGCTACCGATGTAGTCTCGCTGACCAACCCGAATGGCACACCCTTCGCCTTCAAGCCCGGCACAACCTGGTTCGAGGTGATCGGGCTGAAATCCACCCTCAAACAAACCGATCAGGGTTGGCGTTTTACCAATCTCATGCCATAATAATTTCTCCAAGGACGGCCAACCTGTCGCCCTTTTATTTATATAGGATTCGGAAAATTCGCGCAAATCCTCCATCCCCCTTCCTATCGGCAAGAGGGAAAAGGTGAAATTGGGATTTGCGAGCACAAAACGCTTTCAAATCCCAATTTCACACCTTTCTCTCTGCCCCTTGGGGGGTGGGGATGGGGTGGGGCAATCACGCTTTCGTTTATAATTATTCCATCCAAAGGAGGTGTCGATGAAACGCATAGCGGTTTTAACCGGCGGAGGCGACGCGCCCGGCTTGAACGCGGTCATCCGGGCGGTTACCAAGACAGCCATCAACGTCTATGGCTGTGACGTATTCGGCATCGTGGACGGGTATGACGGATTCATCGCACCCGGCGGCGTCTTCCCGCTGACCCTGGCGTCTGTACGCGGCATTCTTCCCCGTGGTGGCACCATCCTCGGGACAGCCAACCGCGGCAACCCATTTGCCCGCAAGATCATGCAGAACGGCAAGGAAGTCATCATCGACGTTTCTGACAAAACCGTCAAGGCCATTCAGGACTTGAACCTGGACGCGGTCATCGTCATCGGCGGGGATGGTACCCTGCGCGTCGCCATGGAACTGGGCGAAAAGGGTGTGCCGGTCGTCGGCGTGCCCAAGACCATTGACAACGACGTCGGCGGCACGGAAGTTACCTTCGGTTTCGATACTGCCCTGATGATCGCCACCGAAGCCCTCGACCGGCTGCATACCACTGCCGAAGCGCATCACCGCGTCATGGTACTGGAACTGATGGGCCGGGATGCCGGCTTTATTGCCCTGCACTCCGGCGTCGCCGGAGGAGCGGATGTAATCTTGATCCCGGAGATCCCCTTTAAGTATGACGCCATCATCCGCAGGGTCCGTCAGCGCGCCGAGAGCGGTTCGAAGTTCAGCCTGCTGGCAGTTTCTGAAGGTGCCAAACCGCTCGGAGGACAGGAAGTGTACTCGCGCTCCGGTGATGCCGTCTATGTGCCGCGCCTGGGCGGCATCGGGCAGGAAGTCGGCAAGTATATCGAACAGCAGGGTTTCGAAGCGCGCGTGACCGTGCTCGGGCATGTCCAGCGTGGCGGCTCGCCGACCGCCTTCGACCGCTGGTTGGCCACCCGCTACGGTGCAGCTGCCGTCCGCATCGCCGACCAGGGGAAGTTTGGCCGCATGGTGGCCCTGCGGGACGCGAAAGTGATAGATATTCCCCTGGGCGAAGCTCTCGCTGTCCCCAAGCGCGTAAACTTGAACGGGGATGCGGTACTCACCGCCCGCGGCATCGGGATTTCGTTCGGAGACGAATAACTCCCTTCCGCTTCAGTTTTGCTTTTTACTGGTTGGTGCAAAAAACAGGTGCGGTGGCGCAAAGCGCACCGCACCTGTTTTTTTCGTCTTTTTCCCACTTCCCATCAGAAAGGGGTTTAGCTGAAAAGTGCCCCAAAGGGGTAAGGGTCATATTTAAAGCGGAAAGCCGCCTTTCGGCGACCTTCCTGTGCGCGCTGTGGCACCTTTACGATCTGCGAATGTTACCGCAGAGCGAGGAGGGATGCCACAGCGCTTCGTTTCGTACTACTATCCATTGTAGGCACCACCTCCTCTTCTATAAGGATGGCGGATTTGAGGCAAGTCTACCCATGCGAGGAAACTTGCGTGGAATTAGTATCACATGGAATTATTCGGGTGTCAATAGTGCGAATTGGACATCCTGCCACCCGTATTGTCGGCAGCCAGGGCTCTCAGCGCCTGCAAGTTCAATTTAGGGGAAAGTCACGAAGGCGGGAACGGAAATTGACCATTCTAGAAAAGTCTAGAGAAAAAAGGGCTGCAGGTGGCGTAAAGCGCCGAGCGCAGCCCTTTTTCGCACAATTCTCATCTCGCTGGTTGGGGAGGGGCCTGGGGGAGTGGTCGAAATCTCATAATTTGAGGAATTTATGCCGGATACTGGCGGGTTATCCAGCCTCGTTGTAAAATGGGTTCTGTCTAGACTATTACACCGGAGGCCTTTGTGAAGGAATTGATCGAACGTATCCGCCGGGATGGCAGGAACCTCGGCAACGGAATTCTAAAAGTCGACGGTTTTATCAACCACCAGGTCGATCCAGCCTTGATGGATGCCTGCGGGAAGGAACTCGCCTCCCGTTTTGTGAATTTGGGTGCAACCAAGGTTTTGACCGCGGAAATCTCCGGCATTGCCCCGGCCCTGACGACAGCGCGCTACCTGGGCTTGCCGGTGGTCTATGCCCGAAAAACCAAGCCCATCACCATGCCCGACCAGGTCTTCCTGACATTGGCCCCTTCTCACACCAAAGGTCGCATGGTCGAGTTGATTGTCTCGCCTGAGTATCTGGCTGATCACGAGAAAATTCTTATCATCGATGATTTCCTCGCCTCCGGAGCCACCATCATGGGCCTCGTCCGTCTGGCCCAGACAGCTGGAGCGAATGTGGTTGGTGTAGGGACCCTGATCGAGAAAGTCTTTGAGGGTGGACGCGCATTATTAAGGCCCCTCGGCATACCGGTTGAAAGCCTGGTATGCATCACCTCGATGGATGACGGACAGATCATCATCGGGGACTGCTGATGAAACTTGCCTACCGGCTGGCAGGCTTCCTGACCGGCTGGATTTTTGCCCACATGCGCTTTGTCATCCCTGCCAGAAGATTGCGTGAGACGGACACCTTGCTGGCTTTCCGCCACCCGAAACCGTCCCATCCTTTTCATGTGATCATCCTCCCGAAGAAGGATCTCCGTTCCTTCGCGGACCTGGAACCGGCTGACCCCTTCCTGGCGGACTTGGTCAGGACCGTCCAGGGCTTGGTGGCCGAAAATCATCTGACCGCCTACCGCCTGATCGTCAACGGTGGCGAATACCAGGATTTCCCGCATTTGCACTTTCACCTGGTTTCTGAATTTCCTGCATCTGATTCCTAAAAACCTGACTCCCGATCACCTAATCGCCTAATCCCTGATTCCCCTATCCCTATGCACTCTTCCATTGCCATCCTGGACTTTGGTTCCCAGTACGCCCAATTGATCGCCCGCCGCGTGCGCGAAGCCCACGTCTACTGTGAACTCTTCCCCTGGGACACCCCGGCCGAAAAAGTGCTGGCGCTTCATCCCAAAGGCTTCATTCTTTCCGGCGGACCGGCTTCGGTCTACGCCGCAGGCGCACCAACCCTGCAGCCATTTGTGCTAGCATCCGGCCTGCCCATCCTGGGCCTGTGCTATGGCATGCAATTACTGGCGCATGTTCTCGGTGGACAGGTTGCCCACGCCACACAGCGCGAGTATGGGCCAGCCGAGATCCAGCCACTGATCCCTGGCACCCTGCTGGACGCCATCTCCAAAGTATGGATGTCGCACGGTGACCGAATTACCCGCATGCCGGAGGGATTTGTCGCCCTGGCGAGGTCCGCCAACAGCCCCATCGCCGCCATGGGCGATTTTACCCGCAAGTATTTCGCCATGCAGTTCCACCCCGAAGTGAAGCATACGCCCAACGGTGCGGAACTTCTCAAGCATTTTGCAGTGGATATTTGCGGCTGTTCGCCTGACTGGACACCCGCATCTATTATCGAGGAGGCCGTGGCACGCATCTGCGCACAGGTGGGCGGGGAACGTGTCCTGGCTGCGGTTTCAGGCGGGGTGGACTCGTCTGTGGCAGCCGCGCTGGTGCACAAAGCCATTGGAGACCAGCAGGTGGCAGTCTTTGTGGATACCGGCTTGTTGCGGAAAGGCGAGCCGGAGCAGGTGGTGAAAACTTTCCGGCTGCAGATGGGCGCCGAACTGGTGGCGGTGCAGGCAGGTGAAGAATTCTTCGCCGCTTTGAAGGGGGTCATCGATCCGGAGCAGAAGCGCAGGATCATCGGGGAGAAATTCATCCGCATTTTCGAACGTCAGGCCAAAAAAATAGGCGCACCTAAGTTCCTGGTGCAAGGCACAATTTACCCTGACGTGGTTGAATTGGCCGCTCCCGACCGTAATAAAGCCGCCAGGATCAAGTCTCATCACAACGTGGGCGGGCTGCCCGGCCATATGGAAATGTCGCTGGTGGAGCCGCTGCGTTACCTTTTCAAGGATGAAGTACGGGCGGTCGGAGAAGCCCTCGGGTTGCCCGAGGCAATGGTCTGGAGGCAGCCGTTCCCGGGTCCGGGTCTGGCCGTGCGCTGCCTGGGCGAGGTAACGCCAGAGCGCCTCACTTGCCTGCGGGCCGCCGATGCCATCTTCACCGAGGAATTGTCCGCAGCCAGTCTGCTGGGGAAGGGCGCCGGGACCAGCCAGGCTTTTGCGGTGCTTCTGCCGGTGCGTTCGGTGGGCGTAATGGGCGATGAACGCACCTACCAGGAGGCCTGCGCCATCCGGGCGGTTGTCACCGATGACTTCATGACCGCTGATTGGGCGCGTATCCCTTACGATGTGTTGGCCAGGGTGGCTAACCGGATTGTCAACGAGGTGCACGGAATCAACAGAGTGGTGTATGATATTACCAGCAAGCCCCCCGCCACGATTGAATGGGAATGAACCGAATAACGAATAACGCTTTACGATTTGCAAATGGAGATGGACAGATGACCGACCATATGAATTCCCAGCTGCCGATGTTGCCCGAACCGCACCATCCCATCCCACCTGCCCCAATCCACCCGCTCGCGGCCCTGGCAACCATCGTACTTGATAACGTCTTTGGCGTGTTTGAGTTGGTCGACCCACTAGCCCTTCTTTTCACCAGCATAGGTGTCGGAGCGCTCGGCACGGTAACCACCATGCTCGTCCAACGTTACCTGGCGAAAGACAGCTGGGGGGCGTCAGTAGCCAAGGGACTGGTAATGGGTATCATCGCTGGTGTGCCCTTCCAGGTGACCGGTACCGCCATCGGCATCCCGCTGCTGGCCTGGGCAGGTCTGCATGAATGGGTCAGGCTGCCCGCTTCAAAGAGCCAGCCGGAACAGCTTCCCACATCTGATGAGGTTGTGGACGCGGAAGTCAGGGATGTTAATTAATTCAGTGGCTCCTGATCAGCAATGATTGTTTAGCCAACTGTGCATGCTTTATGCGTAAATTCCTGGCGGTATTCCTCAGCGTTTTTCTGTCATTTGCCGGTCTGATCTCTGCTCACGCCCAGAGCCAGAGCACCCCACACCTCAGCCTGTATTCCTTAAAGACGGACAGCTTTCCGACCATTTCCACCGGACTGGACGTATTCGATTCAGCGGGAAACGTGGTCACCGGTCTAAAGCCGGATGCAATCATCCTGCTTGAAGACAAACAATCGCGTCCACTTGATAGGCTTGAGGAAGTCCAGGTAGGTGCTGAATTTGCCCTGGCGCTCGATCCCGGCCCGGCTTTCGCTTACCGGGATGCCAATGCGGTCAGCCGTTATGATAAGATCGTCCAAGTCTTAAAAGACTGGGTTTCCAATCATTCCGATACATTGGGCGACGATCTAAGTCTGGTCCCCACCTACGGGACTCTTTCCACCCACTTGGCAAAGACCGCGGCATTCTCGACCGCCCTGGCTGCCTACCAACCCAACCTGCAATTCATCACTCCCAGCTTGAATACCCTGGCGCGTGCCCTGGACGCGGTCTCCGAACCGGCACCCCAGGCTGGCATGAAGCGAACCGTCCTGTTCGTTACCTCCCCTACCTCAGTAGACGCCCTCCCCACCCTGCAAAATTTGACCGAGCGCGCCACTGCCCAGCATATCCGTGTCAATGTCTGGATCGTGGCCTCAATGGACTTCTTCTCGACTTCCGGTGCAACTGCGCTCAAAGACCTTGCCATCCAGACCGGCGGGCAGTACGTCCTGTTTTCCGGCGAGGAACCGCTGCCTGGTCTGGAGATGTATCTCGCACCCCTTCGTCACACCTACCGCCTCACCTATACTTCCGGCATTCTCACCTCCGGCAGGCATACTCTGGCGGTGCAGGCCACCCTGGACGGAGAGACGATCACCTCTGAAGCTCTTCCTTTCGAGCTGGATATCCAACCACCCAACCCCATCCTGGTGTCGCCCCCGGAACAGATTGTCCGCCACGCGCCGGATGAACATACTACTGCCACAACCGCTTTCCTTCCAAACCAGCAGGCTATAGACATCATCGTTGAATTTCCGGATGGACGCAAGCGCCCGCTGGTCAGTACCACTTTATTTGTGGACAATCAAAAAGTAGCCGAAAATACTTCCGAACCATTTGATCACTTCACCTGGGATTTGAGAAGCTATGCCTCCAGTGGCCAGCATATCCTCACCGTGGAAGCAGTGGATAACCTCGGATTGAGCAAAATCAGCCTGGGCGTGCCGGTGACGGTTACGATCATCAAGCCGAAGTTCGGATTATTGCCTTTCCTGTCGCGCAATAGCCCATGGGTGGCGCTCGTCGCCATCCTTTTCGCTGGGGTAGTCTTGGGTATAATTCTTGCCGGAGGACGGGTCAGACGCCGCTCGCGCCCGGCATTGCGGAGATCCCATAACGACCCGCTTACCCAGCCGGTAGAGGGGGCTATGGGCAGGCATAATATACGCTTGCCATGGAAAAATCCATCCAAACTGCCGGATGCTTACCTGGTGCGTTTGAAAGATGACGGACAGCCTGTAACAGCACCACCCATCCCGGTCATCACCCCGGAAATGACTTTCGGTTCCGACCCGATACAGGTCACGCGCATCCTGGACGACCCATCCGTTTCGCCGTTGCATGCCCGTATCAGGGAGGAGAATGGAGAATATATTCTATCCGATGAAAAGTCCATCGCCGGGACGTGGGTCAATTACGAATCGCTGACGGCTCCACACCGCCTGAAGCACGGTGACGTGCTGCACATCGGGCGGCTCTCCTACCGTTTCATGCTGCGTAAGCAGCCTGAACGACCTGCTCCAAAGATTACCTTCACCAAGGTATGATCCGCACATCTCGTGCTCCTTTGCATATCGCCGCTGTAACCCACCCTGGCATGGGTGGGAAGCGGAACGAGGATCGTCTCGCCGTTTCATCCTACCGCGTTGGGCAAAATAATCCCACCCGCTCGGTCTTTGCCATCGTTTCGGATGGGATTGGGGGACACCGTGCCGGGGAAGTGGCAGCCGAAATGGCGGTGGAGACCATCAGTCATATGGTGGCCCAGTCCGACGCCAGCCGGCCCCTGGAGATCCTCGACAATGCCATTCAGGTCACCAGCGATGCAATTGCCTCCAAAGCCAAAGATGACACCCAGCGCCTGGGCATGGGTACCACTTGCGCATGCGCCTGGGTCATTGGCAACCGCTTATTCACCGCCTCAGTCGGGGATTCCCGCATTTATCTCCTGCGCAATTCCAGCCTGACCCAGTTGACGGTTGACCATACCTGGGTGCAGGAAGCCGTGGAAAGAGGCGTCCTGGACCCGCAAAACGTACACAATCACCCGTATGTGCACGTCATCCGGCGTTATCTCGGTTCCTCCACAACTCCCCTGGCAGATAACCGCATGCGGCTTGGCCAAAGATGAGAGTGATACCCAATCGCGTTCCAATCAGGGACTGCACCTGCTCCCCGGCGATCTGCTCCTGCTCTGTACGGACGGCTTGACCGACGTGGTGGAAAATGCCGATATCGAACCAACCGTGCGCGGGCTTGACCTTCAATCCGCCGCGCAGGCCCTGGTGGACCTGGCTTGTGCGCGCGACGGACAAGACAACCTCACTGTCGTGATGATGCTGGTCCCATGGCAGGATCTTCCCGGTGGACAGGATCTGGAGAACCCGGAAAAGAAGAAAAGCAAATTCTGGCTGTGGGCGCTATGGGGAACGGTCGGGTTGGTTGTACTGGCGCTGGTCCTCGCCAGTTTGGCCTGGGTGCTTATGCATTTCATCCTTCCACCTGTTCCCGCCCCGATCCCCATCCCATAACCTTGAGGAGGCAAACATGCGATTCGGTATCATGGCCATGCAACTTGAAGCCCTTGTCCCACCAGGTCTCCCGGCTGAACAGATCATGGCAGGCATTATGAGCTTCGACCACGCTGGGTTGGCAAAAGGACTTGCCGAGAAAGGCTTTAACCCCATCGAGTTGGGTGGCGACCTGGGAATGTTCATTCCAAACGTATATAGCGCCGCGTCGGTCGACAAGCTGGGTACGCTTAAATCGAGTGGGCTCTCGTACACTCTTCATCTGCCGCTTTGGTCGGTGGAACCCTCCACCCCGCTCACACCCGTCCGCGAGGGCTCGGTCGAGGCGCTGGTGCAGACCATTCTGGCAACGCGGCCGATCGAGCCGGAAGTCTACGTGCTGCACGCTACCGGAGCGCTGGCCGCGGAATTCTATAACATGAAGATCTCCGAGATGGCGCGCATGCTTATCCTGCGCCAATTCCAAAATGGGGCGCGTGAGAGTATCCGTACCATCCTAAGTAGGACCGGCCTCCCCTCCCGTCGCCTGGCCATCGAGACGATCGAATTCCCTCTCGCTATGACCCGCGAACTCGCCGAAGAATTTGATCTATCCTTCTGCCTGGATACCGGCCATGTCCTGGCAGGCTTCCCGGGCTGGTTCGACTTCTTTGATGTCCTTGAAGAACTCCTGCCGCGCCTGGCGGAAGTCCATTTGCACGACTCGAAGAAAATGCCTGAAGGTGTACGCGGTTATGGCGAAGACCATAAACCCCTTGGGCAAGGTGACCTGGACGTTGGCCGTCTCCTTGACCGGCTGGCCGCAGCCAACTTCCGCGGTCCGCTGGTGTTTGAGCTAAAAGTGGACGAGGCACTTGAATCATTGAAGGTGGTTGAGTCTATCCGCCCTCAGTACCTGGTCCATGCCTAACGCGTCGTTCGTGAGGATTATCGTATTTTCCTCCCAGTTCGCTTATTATTTATATCATCTTAATGATCTGAGGAATGGGGGATGTGCAAGCAGTTTTGCCATTCACACACCCCTCAACACCATCCTCTCAATGAGGAATTATGGTTGTTTCATGGAGATGCCATGAAAAAGATTTCCTTCCCACGGATTCTCGTCATTAGCCTGCTCGGTTTCGCCCTGACCTTCTCCTCCAATATCCAAGATCCTCCTTTGATGACCTATAAAGTCCGTCAATTAACGAACCTGCCCAATACAGCGCTGGGTTTTCTGGGATTTATCGGTCTGCTGGTGGCCATGGCCGTCCAACCGATCGTCGGGGTATTCTCCGACCGGGCCCGCACAAAGCTGGGTCGGCGCCTGCCATTCATTATCGGCGGAGCGGCGTTGATTGCTGCCTCGCTTTTCCTGCTGGCTTTGGCCCCCAATTTGTGGATCTTGCTGCTGGGTGTGATCTTCATCCAATTCTCGTCGAATATTCTGCAGGGACCCTGGCAGGCGCTTATCCCGGATCTGGTGCCTGAACTCCAGCATGGACAGGCCTCCAGCCTGAAAGCGGTCATGGATATTATCGCCACCGTCGTGGCCGGAGCGGTTGCAGGCATCCTTTTGGGAACTACAGGCCAGAAACTCTTTGGCGATTATGCCATCTACGTGACAGCTGCCGCTCCGGTGGTTGTTTTCATCCTGTTTGTCACCCTGACGGCGATTTGGGCACATGAGCAGCCAGGGGGCATCAACGCGGCGGTTGCCTCTCGTTCGGTTGGCGAGTCGTTGAAGAACGCCTTCCATGTTGATTTCCGGGAACATCCCACATTCGGATGGTGGTTCGCCAACCGCATCCTTTTCTGGGGCGCTTTCATTGCCATCAATGCCTTTTTGATTAACTATCTGGTGGATGTCATCCGCATGAGCCCGGAAGCTGCTCAAAGCTTCTACGGCACGCTTAAGGTCATCCTTGGCGCCGCCTTGATCGTGATGGCGCTGGCATCCGGCTGGCTCTCGGACAAATTCGGACGCAAACCGGTCATGCTGATCGCCGGATTGGTGGCTTTTGCCGGGGCGATTCTCCTGCTATTTGTACGGAACCAGACCCTCATTACCATCGCCGGCGGGACCATTGGGATGGGCATCGGAGCCTTCCTAACCGCTTCCTGGGCGCTGGCCGCCGACATTGTGCCGCCCGCGGAGGCGGCCCGCTACCTGGGCATTGCCAACATCGCCACCTGCATCGGCTCGGGGGTGGCACGCTTGCTGGGCGGTGTGCTGATTGACCCCATTAACCAGGCGTTAGGTTCCAGTTCATCCGGATACTTTCTGCTTTTCGCCCTTGCCGCCCTCTGTTTCCTGGTAAGTGCGCTGGTGATTATCCCGTTGCCGAATAAGAAAAAAGCCTGAGCCTACCACCTGGCATGGATTAGGTCGGCATCGCACCATTCCCGACCTGGTTCCGTCTCTCTATCCCGGGAGCGTTGTAAAAGCAACCCGGTCTACATTCGTCAGATCCTTTCAATTGCAGCATAAGGCCACGGCAAGTGCACCTCTGGTAAAGCGCTCTCTTTTATTTTAAATCATGGACTATAATTGCGGCCTGATGAGAAAAATTGTAGGAGCTCTCGCTGCCCGGACAATAATTGCAGGTAGTTTCTAAGAACAGGCCGGAGGAAATGTCTTTGAGAAAGTTCCTTGTCATCTTTCCGATCCCATTGATGGTGGTGGCATCCTTGTACGCCTGTGCCGGCCAACCGGCTGCGCTGGAAACGAAGAATGTCCTGTTCTCCGATGATTTCTCACAGAGTAACAGCGGTTGGACCCAGCTCCAAGGTGCTGACGGCACCATTGCATACACTAAAAACTATTATCACATTTTCGTAAACCAACCAGGCACTTTATTGCTTGCCACCCCCGGAAAATCCTTCCAGGGGGATGTCAGCATCCAGGTGTATGCCCGCAAGATCGGTGGCTCGGATGATAATTTCTTTGGTATCCTCTGCCACTATCAGAACCCGGACAATTATTACCTGCTGATGGTGACCAGCGATGGCTATTCGGGTATCGCCATGCGTCAAGATGGCCAGGATACCTTGATCTCCCCCGGTCTTAAATTCCTGAAAATGGACGGGATCAATAAAGGCAATGTGACCAACCACCTGCACGCGGATTGCATTGGGGAAGCATTGACCCTGTATGCCAACGGGAAACAGGTTTCTCTGGCTTATAACAATAGCCTGACCGGCGGAGATACCGGTCTGGCAGTCAGGTCCGGCAGGCTGGAGGGCGGTGTGGATATCCGCTTCAATAATTTCAGCGTGACCAGCCCGACCCAGCCGTAGGTTGCTTGCGAAATTTCTCAATAGCTAGAGAAGGATGGGGGGTGTGCGAGCGGCGATGCCGCTCGCACACCCCCGCCCCCAAAATTATTGAGTTGATACTAGCTTGCGAAAAAAGGACAAATTCTTTTGGATGCCATGGGCATGAATGTAACGAGTGTCTCGGTAGTCATGCCGACTCTGAATGAGGCTGGCAACATCGTCAGCCTGATCCAAGCCACGGTGGACGCTATTCAGAAAGCCGGGATTGGTGAAATTGAGATCATCGTCGTGGACGACGATTCCCCTGACCGCACTTGGGAGATCGCCTCTCAGGTAGTTTGTCCACCAGCCCATATCCAAGTAATTCGCCGCATGGAAGATCATGGTTTGGCCGCTTCGCTTTCGGTGGGAATTAAGGCTGCCAGCCATGCTGTGATTGTTTGGCTTGACTGTGATTTTTCACATCCCCCGGAGCGTATCCCTCAAATGCTTTACATGTTGGACCAGGGCTTCGATTTGTCCGTCAATTCACGCTATGTGGTGGGTGGAGGCGAGGACCGGAGTGGAGAATGGGGCGCCATGCAGATGTTTCTCAGCCTGTCGCTCAATTGGTTTACACGTTTCTTCCTGGATGCAACCTTTGCTGATTATACGAGCGGATTTGTGGCAGTACGCAGAGATGTCCTTCAGGAAATACCGCTCCGTGGCGATTATGGCGAATATTTTGTGGATTTCATCTTTCGAACCTTGCACAAAAAATTCAGGGTTTGTGAGCTTCCCTACATGGCCATGCCCCGGCGAAGTGGGGAGTCCAAAACCGGAAAAAATCTATTACAATACTTGCGTCGAGGCCGGAAGTACGTCGGAACCGTTATTCGCCTGCGTTTAGCAGCTCTTTTCGGAAGGCTGTAATGGATAATGTAGAACTGATCACTGCCAATGGACAAGCGCTCTGCTACGTAATTCGGGGGACCACCCAACCCGAGCAGACCACCTTTATCACCCCACCCGATGCCAAGCAACAGGTTGGGTTCATCGTCTACCCCAAGGGCGGCGTTATTGCCCGGCATATCCACAGGCCTCTTGAACGCCACATAATCGGCATGGCGGAGGTGCTGGTCGTCCGGTCAGGTCACTGTCAAATTGATATATACGACGAGCAGGAAAGTCTGGTCGCAGTCCGGGATTTGTATCAAAACGATGTAGTCTTGATGGTTGGGGGCGGTCACGGTTTCCAGATCAAGGAAGATACCGTTTTACTGGAAATCAAGCAGGGCCCATATCTTGGCGCAGACGACAAAAAACTTTTCTAACAGCGGGGTTATCTTTTTATTTTCTTCTTGCCTCCGTGGTAGGGTGGTGCCGTAATGGCGTAAATCGTGCACAGGCGTGTGTCCAACATGCGCGAGCGGATGCGCGCATCCATTTCATCCAACGTATCCGCCGTGGTAATCACGGTGGGCAACTCGGCAATGTAGCGATAGTTGAACAATTGGTAGAGTTTTTCGCACGTCCAGGGGGTCATGGATTGGGTGCCCAGGTCATCCAGGATTAGCAATCCAGCCGTGCGGATATCGTCAAAGCGGCGGTCATAGCTGGTATTGCTGTTGGGGCTGAAGGTTGCCCGCAGGTGGTCAAGCAGGTCGGGCAGCATGACGAACAGAGGCGGGTCGCCCAGATCGGTGCGGGCATTGGCAATCGCGGCTGCAAGATGCGTCTTCCCGCAGCCATAGGAACCGGTCAGCACCAGCCAGCCTTTCGGCTTTTCGGCAAAAGCCAAAGCCACTTTGAGAGCTTTCTCAAGTGACTTAACCTGGTCAGGTTCCAATCCTTCCTGCTCGCGCGGGCTAAAATTGGCGAATGTACATTTCGAAAGCAGAGCGAGCGAGGAGAGTTCGTGGTGACCCCTGTCATCCGTGGGATGGCGATAATCCGGAGCCAGGATGGTGATCTTACTGACCAGTTCCGGATCCGCAAGGCGCGAGCGGATGCGCGGTTCGATCTCGTCCAGCGGGACATTGGTCGTCACCACCAGTGGCAGGTGGTTGATATAGCGGTAGTTCACGATTTGGAAGAGTTTTTCCTGCGCCCAGGCGGTCGCCGACTGCGTGCCGAAGTCGTCCAGCACCAGCAGCGCCGCCGACCGGATCTGCTCGAAACGCTGCTCGAAGGTGACGTCCTCGGCGTCAAACGCGAAGCGCAGCAGGTCCAACAAATCGGGTACGGTCAGGAAAAGTGTCGGTACACCCATGCCGACGGCAAAATTGGCGATCGCAGCGGCCAGGTGGGTTTTGCCACAGCCGTAGCCTCCCTGTAGCAACAACCAACCTTTGAGGCTGGCAGCATACTGGCGGGCGGTGTTATGGGCAATTTCCAACGAACGCGCCTGCCTTTCCCCCAGGCCAATCTGGCCGCGCGGTTGAAAAGTATCGAATGTCAGGTCTTTTAGTTCATCCAGGTGGCTGAGTGAGAAGAGGCGGTCCCGCACCTGGCCCATCACTGCTCCCTGGCGGCAGGTGCAGATCTCCAGTCTGCCAAAATCGGGCGAACCGGGTTCAGCGTCACGCCGCACGTAACCCAAGCCATGACAGTATGGGCAGTCCGGGTCACCAAGTGCCTCAATGCTCGATGAAGTCGGAGTATTCGCCTTCGGTGTACCGGCGGCCATCTTCTTGAGCGTCTCGTCGATCTTGCTTTTTGGCATGACCTTCTTCCTTCCAGCGGTGTAAAATCGCTTCCACGTACTTCCAATTGCGTTTGTTATTCTTGACCGCCGTCTCCAGCGCCTCCGCCACCCACTCCGGTGAAAAGGTCTGTTCGGAGTCTTTTAACGCATCAGCAATCAATGGCGTCAGGGGGCCAATGTTTTCTTCATAGAGTTTGAAGATGTTCGGGCGTTCCGGCGGCACACTGGTGGGTAAGCTGGTTTCCGGCTGCCACAGGCCTTTGGCGAAGGATTCGGCCGCGGCTCGTCCACGCGGTGAATTCAGAAAATACAGCACTGTGGCTTTGTTCTGGTTCCCCTGGCTGCCTGCCTGGGGCAATGCCGCGAGCAGGCTGCCGCGTCGTACGGCTTTTTCCAGCGCAGGTCCCGCATCCGGGACGCAAGTGGAAAAATCCTGCTCCCGTAAAAAACGAACCCGGCCTTCCATATTCCCGATCCGCCACAGGGCATACACCGTCACCTTCAACTCATCAAGATCCTCTATCTCGTTGAGCAGATGGTGGAAGAACGCGTCGGGGATCCGGGTGAAAGTTTCGGAGTTGCTGAAGCCCTGGAATTTTGTCATTTCTCATTTCCCGTTTCGCCTCTCCTTACAACGCACCCTCGCAGGGGGCAAGGTAGAGGGTCAGGGTGAGGAAATTATGCCCGGCTCAAATCGATATTGCGCGTGGCAGCATCCACGAACTTGGCCAATTGGCTCAAGAAGATCAATTCCACGCTGCCGGTGGGGCCGTTGCGGTGCTTGGCGATGATGATCTCGGCCACGTTCTGCTTGACGGTGTCCTTCTCATACTGGTCGGGCCGGTAGATGAACATGACGATGTCGGCGTCCTGCTCGATGGAGCCCGATTCACGCAAGTCGGAGAGCACCGGGCGCTTGTCGGAGCGCTGTTCGACCGCGCGGCTGAGTTGCGCAGCCGCCAGCACCGGGACGTTGAGCTCGCGCGCCAACACCTTCAGGTTGCGCGAGATGTACGAAACTTCCTGGACGCGGTTCTCGGTGCGCGTATCGCCACCCATCAGCTGGATATAGTCGAGGATGACCAGGTCAAGGCCGAATTCCATATGCAGGCGGCGGCATTTGGTGCGCAAGGCCAGCGGGGTGATGGCGGGTGTATCGTCGAGGAAGATATGCGTATCACCCAGCACTTCGATGGCATGGGTCAACAGCGGCCACTCGTTCTCCTGCAGTTTGCCGTTGCGCAAACGCTGCGAGTCGATGCCGGTCTCCTGCGCCAATAAGCGTTGAACCACCTGCTCGTTGGACATTTCCAGCGAGAAAATGGCGACGTGTTTCTTGTGCAAAAGGGCGGCGTTCTTAGCCACCGAGAGCAGGAAACCGGATTTGCCCTGACCGGGGCGACCGGCGATGATCAGCAGGTCGGAGGGCTGCAGGCCGGTCAGCGTCCGGTCCAGGTCGACGAAACCGGTCGGGACGCCGAAGATCTCTTCGGGGCGTTTGGCCAGCTCATCGATGCGGTCGTAGTAGTCACTCAGGACGGTCGAGATCGGCAGAAAATCCTTTTTGAGCCGCCGCTCACTGACATTGAAGATGGATTTCTCCGACTCCTCGATGACATTCTCGACCGACTCATGCTCGTTGTAGGCCAGGGTGGCGATCTGGTTGGCGGAAGTCAGCAGGCGGCGGCGGATGGAGGCCGCCTCGACCATCCGTCCATAGGCCTCGGCATGCAGGGAGGTCGGGACCTGGTTGAGCAGCGCCGTCAGGTAGGCCGGGCCACCAATTTCGGCCAATTGCCCGGCGGCCTGGAGTTCTTCGGTCACCGTTAAAAAGTCCAGCGGGATGCGTTTTTCGTGCAGGCGGTTGAAGGCCTCCCAGATCCAGCGGTGGCGGTGAATGTAAAAATCATCCGCCTGGAGGAATTGGGCCAGGTCATAGTAGGCTTCCGGGTTAATGAGCACTGCCCCCACAACGGCTTCTTCGGCTTCACGGTTGTGGGGGATGACGGAGGTGGAGGGAACGGAGGTCCCTTCGTCAGGTTCCCCCGGCGGGGACTGCACTGTACTCCGCTCTTCGGGAGGGGGCAGATCAGCCATCACGGTTTTGGTTTCTCTTCTTCGTCGCCCGGATCGTCCTTGAGTTTCTTCAGGAAATCCTCGAACACATCCAGGCCTTCTTCGCCATCCGCGGGCGGAAGCGGCAGCGGCCTGGTATCTTCGAGGCGCGCAACCGGACCTTCCTTTTGCATGTCGCGCTCGGGAACAATCCCGGCTGCATCCATCACATCCTGGCCAACCAGGATGGGAACGTGGGCGCGTACAGCCAGGGCGATGGCATCCGAAGGACGCGCATCGATATCGAGGACTTTCTTGTCCGCCTTGGCGACGATGTTTCCGTAGAAAATATCATCCTTGAGAGCGATAATTTCAATGCGCAGGATCTTGGCATTGAAGGTGTTGAAAAGATTTTTGAGCAGGTCGTGGGTCAACGGGCGGCTCATTTCCACTTCCTGCAATGCCACGGTGATGGACTCGGCCTCGTACGGCCCGACCCAGATGGCCAGGTAACGTTCCACGTCGGTCTGGCGTAAAACCACCACCCGCTGCGGGGACATCAGACTGACGCGGACACTATCGATGACTACTTGAACCATATCAGGCATAGGGGCTCCAGAATGCTAGTGTTATTTTAGCACAAGGTTGGGTAGACTGATAGTCGATAGGCTCATGGTCCGATAGTTGGGTAGTTGAGTAGTTGAGTAGTTGAGTAGTTGCATAGTCTAGTAGTCTGATAGTTAAATAATGGAGAAGTCCGGCGGTTGGATAGTTGCATAGTTGAGTGGTTGAATTAATAATCAGGTGAGAAGGTTTCACGTGTTTGACCCTCCCCCGCCCCCTCCCCAAATTGAAATACAAATTGCCCTTACAGTGGACTTCCCCCGAAAAAATGGACACAGAAAATGTCCTGATGGAGTAGACTAACACCATCAGGAGAAACGGAATGGACGATCGGAAATATCGCGCCTATGCAAAGGAATTCAAGCTGGAGGCACTTGAATTGTTGAAACGTGGAGACAAAAGCGCCGGAGCACTCGAACGTGAACTAGGGATCACGCCAGGGCTGCTGTTGAAATGGCGTCAACGCTATCAAGTGATTCAGAAAGGGGTGGATGAGAAGCCATTAGGGCCGAGTGATCTGGAAGGAGCCAAGGCAGAAATTCGCCGATTACAGCGTGAGCTGAGTGCGGCAGAGGAGGAGCGTGAGATCCTAAAAAAAGCGCTAAACATCTTCTCGCGAAAAAACGAATGAAGTACACTTTCATGGCGGCGCACGAGCAGGAATACTCGTTGAAACAGATGAGCCAGGTATTAGGGGTATCGCGGAGTGGTTATTATGCCTGGAGACAAC
Organism: uncultured Chloroflexia bacterium; assembly: GCA_963827305.1. Taxonomy (GTDB): domain Bacteria; phylum Chloroflexota; class Anaerolineae; order Anaerolineales; family Villigracilaceae; genus UBA877. Next base: position 62,599 of record CAWHAM010000005.1, on the reverse strand, counting down.
GTTTGCCGAGTTTGCGTGAACGCGCCAACGAAGCACTGCTGGTAGAGATCCGTGCAGTGTATCTGAAAAGTCGCAGAACCTATGGCAGCCCAAGAATTCATGCCTATTTGCGGCGGAAAGGGTACTTTTACGGGCGCAATCGGATAGCACGCCTGATGCAACAGCACCAGATCGTGGCCAGAAAAGCGCATAGAAGCCATCCTACGACTACCCAACAACGCTCAGGTGCCAAGATTGCACCCAACCTGCTCAATCGCGAATTCTCGGCTGCATTTCCGAACCAGAAGTGGGTCAGCGATATTACCTACGTTGGCACTGCTGAGGGCTGGCTGTATCTGGCTGTCATCCTGGATCTGTATTCACGTTGCGTGGTGGGCTGGGCCATGGGTGAACAAATCGACGAGAACCTGGTAGAAGGAGCCTGGCAGATGGCACTGCTCAACCGCCAACCATCCGCAGGCTTATTGCATCACTCGGACCGGGGCAGCCAGTACACCAGTGAAGATTACCAGGAACAATTAGCCGCTCTGCAATGCCAGGTGAGCATGAGCCGCACCGGAAATTGCTATGACAATGCCGCCATGGAGAGTTTCTTTGCCACTCTGAAAGCGGAGTGCGCAACTAAACCATTCACAAGCAAGGCTGAGGCTTGTACAGCCATCTTTGATTACATCGAGGGCTGGTACAATCGCCAAAGATTGCATTCAACCCTGGATTATCTTAGTCCAGTGGATTTCGAGCTTTCGTCAGGACATTAATCGTGTCCACTTTATTGGGGCAAGCCCAATAGTACACATTTGGGGAGAGGGGGGTCCAAGAGTGCAAAACCGCTGCACCGAGCGAGCACCAGCCCGCCGGAGCGCGTTGGGGCGGCGCAGCCGAGGGGTTCGCCAACATCCATAACCCGGTCAGTCCCATCTTCCCCTTTCGGGGACACGTTCGGATCAAAGATGTGCAGGTGCCCGAGGCGGATATCCACCCAGTACAAGCGGCCGCGGCGGGCGTCCCAAGCCGGACTTTCCCCCAGGTCGGCGCGTGCATCCAGGACGAGTTCGGGAGCAGGCATCATGGCTTCCCCACCAGCCGGCGTTCGACCAGCAGGAAGACGATCAAGCCAACCAGCACCAGCGTCCCGATAAAGGCGTACATGCCTCCCGGTGAAAAACGATCCATCAGGAGACCGCCCAGGAGACCGCCGGCGGCCGAGCCGAATCCCATCAGCGTGCCACCAAACATGCCCTGGGTGATGGCCTTCATGCCAAGCGGGGCAATCTGGTCGGCGTAGTAGACGCCGGCTGTGTAGATGGCCGCAAAGGTCAAACCGTGCACGAGTTGGATGACCAGGACGACCAACGGCTGCGTCGTCAGGGAGTAGCCGATCAGGCGCAGGCCAATGGTCGTCATGGCGATGATCAGCATGCCGCGCGCCCCAAAACGCCGCAGCAGGCGGTCACTGAAGAACATGGCGGGAACTTCGGAGATGGTGGAGACCGTCAGGGCAAAACCCATCAGGGTCTTGGAGGCCCCCAGGCTTTGCATGTACACGAAGAGATAGTTGTTGATGGTGGCCATGCCGATGCCGGCGATGAAGACCATCACCAGGAAGAGCATCCAGGACTGGTTAGCAAAGAGTACCCGCATCCCGCCCCGGAAGGATCCATTCGAGTGACTCTGACGAAATGGGATCCGGGTAATGATCAGGAGACCACCCAGCATCAGGATGGCGTAGCCCCAGAAGGCCCATTTCAGTCCCAACCGGCCGATCAGGCTGCCTGCAAAGGGCGCGATCACTCCGTAGCCGATCGTGCCCCACAGCCGGATGCGTCCGTAGCGCTCCTTGCGGTCACCCAGCAAGGCCAGCACGGCGCTATCGACCAGTGAGCCAGTCGGGGAGCCCAGGAAGGCAAACAGGCTGATCATCAGGAGCAGGCCTCCGAACGAGGCGACGCCCGGGAATATGAATGCGACAATCACAACTCCGATTATGGAAAGCATCGTCACCAGCTTGTGCCGGTGACTAGCATCCGCGGCACCGGTCCAGAGCGGTGCCCCGAAAAATGAAATGATCGGGGAAATCGCCGCCAGCAGGCCGATCTGCCCGCCGGTCAGGCCCTGGCTCTTGTAGAAGAGCGCCAGGAAGGGAAATAGGATGGAAATCGCACCGTAATAAAGGAAATAATATATCGAGGGGAAGACCATAACTCCACACTCCGGCGGTTCCCCCATACCCCCCTTACACCCTGACGCCCCTTCGGGGTGCAGGCGGGGCGCCCGTATAGAACACGGGACAGGCAGGCGGGGGGGCAGGCGGGGACTTTCCCCATACGGGGACTTTCCCCATTATAATTGACAGACTTATTAACTTGGAGAATTGGCATGAACAAGTTTCTGGAACGTCTCCAATCCGGTGAAATTCTGGTTGCGGATGGTTCGACCGGCGCCAGCCTGATGAAGATGGGCCTCAAGCCCGGCACCCCACCCGAAGACCTGGTGTTCGAGGCGCCCGAGATGGTGCTCCAACTCGAGGGTGCCTTCGTCGCAGCCGGCTCGGATATCATCCTGACCGACACATTTGGTGGGACGCGCCTGCGTATGAAGGAATCAAAATATGTGAAGCGCACCCCCGAAGTCAACACACGCGCCGCCGGACTGGCCCGCCAGGCTGCATCGGTCCGGGAGGGCGTCCTGGTAGCCGGTTCAATCGGCCCGACCGGTCTGCTGATGAAACCCTACGGTCCCCTCACCATGGAAGAGGCCACTGCGAGCTTCGCAGAACAGGCCAAAGCCCTGGTGGAGGGCGGCGTGGATTTACTGGTGATCGAGACCATGTTCGCCTTCGAGGAGGCCGATGCCGCTTTCAAAGGGGCGCGCTCCATCACCGACCTGCCGATCGTGGTCTCCTTCAGCTATGACCGGGGCGTGCGCACGATGATGGGCGTCAAGCCAGCGGATATGTTCAGGCACTATAAAGAAATGGGTGCAGCCATGATCGGCGCCAACTGCGGGACAACCCTGGAGAACATGGAAAAGATCCAGCAGGAATATGCCGCGACCGAACCCGGCGCCCCGCTGTGGGCCAAGCCGAATGCCGGTTTGCCGCACCTGGTGGATGGAGTGACCACCTTCGACGTCACGCCACAGCAGATGGCCGAATATGCCGTGAAGTACGTCCGCCTGGGTGCGCGCGTGGTGGGCGGTTGTTGCGGCAACATGCCTGAACATATCGCGGCGATTGCGAAAGCGGTCAAGAACCTATAAAAGATCTCACCACGACCCCCATAGTCTGGGGGCAGGCGGTCACGAAGACACACAAAGGAAAGAAATGCGGGACTATCCCTTTATGAAGACAGCCGCATGCCTGGGCTGTCTGCTGCTTTTAATCCTGGCGGCCTGCAATCAGGTCTCTTCCAACCAGCCCAGCTCCACCCCCATGCTGGGGGCTTCCCCCATGCTGGGGGCTTCCCCCATGCTGGGGGCTTCCCCTGATCCATCCCAGGTTCCTCCTGTTGCTTCTCCCATAAGCACCAATACGCCTATGCCGACTCTGGCATCCACCGAAGTTGCAGCCACTCCCACTCCCAGCCCATCCCCGACCGCGCTGCCCCCGGATTTCTGGCAAGAATTGCCGGTCATCCCGGCACAGATCAGCGCACGCGTTCGTGAGATTTATCAATCCGGGCTGGCCAGGGGCAACAACCCGCACGTTTTTTCCCGCATCGGCGACTGCGCCAGCGCCGCCCCGGCCTTCCTGGTTGGCTTCGACCATAATTACAATTTGGGGGATTACGTCTCCCTCCAGCCGGCCATAGATTATTTCAAAGGTTCCTTTGGACGCCCCAGCCTGGCGGCCAAGGCCGGCTTGAACAGTGCCGGCCTGCTAACCACTCTCTGGACCGGCGCGCAGTGCCAGAAGAATGAATCCCTGCTGGACTGCCAGTACCGCCTCGATCATCCCAGTTTTGCCATCATCTCCATCGGCACCAACGAAGCCTATTACGTCCACCAGAACCCGGGTTCTTTCGAGCGCAACATGCGCGTCATCCTCGACGATACGATTGCACAGGGAATCGTGCCTGTCCTTGGCACCAAGGCGGATAATGTCGAGGGCGACGGCTCCATCAATGCCACCATCGCCCGCCTGGCCTTGGAATACCAGCTTCCGCTCTGGAATTTCTGGGCTGCGGTCCAGTCTCTGCCAAAGCAGGGGATGGTCGAGCCGGAACACCTGAATTCCGTTTCATACGCCAACTTTACCGATTTCACCATTCCCAACAGCCTGCAATACGGCATGCAGGTGCGCAATCTGACCGCCCTGCAATTGCTTGATTTTCTCCGCGAACAATTGTCGGGAAATTGAATTCGAAAAAAGTGCGAGCAACCGCTCGCACTTTTTTTTGATAGATTCCTTTCCCCTGGTTCGAAACTAGCTATGTTTAATTTAATCCCCTGATGAACTGCCAACACAGTCATACTTATTCCCCTTGGGGGAGGTCATTGTCACCGCCCTGGCATCGCTCCCGGTTTTGTATAGTTTCAGGCTCGCCTGGGCAGGCTTCATGGCCGCCTCGCCCCAGAAACGTGTCAAGGTGAAGTTGCGCCAGTCTGCCACCGGCCGGTTCGCGTTTGCGTACATCTGGCAGGCTAGCGCCGCCCCGGCTGCTTCCCGGGTCCCGGATGGCAGGGCCGGCGACTGGAACGCCTGAGCAAGTCCGGGCAGCGCGTCGGTCGAGAGGGACGCCAAATAGGCCACATCCAGTCCTTCACCTGCCGTGGCGCGCTTGACATTCTGTCGGACGATGCTCGCGTCCACGTTGACGAGGGTCAGCGTGGCGGCAAAACCGATCGAAGCCAGCAGCACCGCCAGCGGGAAGAACCTTTCCCTGCGCAAAAGCTCCAGCAGCACTACAGTCGCCAGCAGTACGCCCAGCCAGATCATAAAGATGTGTGTGTACATGCGCAGGCGCGAGAAGCCGTAGGCCGCCTCATAGAGCAGCAGCCGCTGGAAAGCCGAGACCAGCATCACGCCCACCAGTGCTACCATTCCGATCCCGAGTCCAGAGAAAGCCTGCCGCTGAACCTGGTCCTGGCGCCTGACGATGGCGCTCAGGCCCAGGAATAACAGCAGGCTGAAGAAAGCCACCGCCACCAGTTCGCCGAAACCGCGCCGGGCATATTCAGAGAAGGTGTACCCCTGTACGCCGATATTGGTCCCTCCGCCGAAGAAATAACGGAATTGGATCGCCACGAATATGGCGAACAGCACTACGACTGCCCCCAGCACCACGGCTGCCTCGGTGAAACCCAGGAACTGTGGTACCAGCGGCTTTTCCATACCGATCAGTTTCTCGTCCTGGCTCTTCTGGGCGGCATGTAATATCACGCCCGCCAGCGCGTACGCCCCGATCAAAATATAGACGCCCCGGAAGATGTATTCCGGTAATTTTTCAAGCCGGAACAATTTGGTAAAGTCATGCAAGCGCTGGGCGAAGACCAGGTCGGCTGAACTTAACAGCGCCGCGAAAACTACCACAATCGGCAAGGCGATCAAAACTCCCCGGAAGATGGCCCAGAAGTGTTTCCAGTTGGACCGGGCAGGGGTCTTCTCGTCCCCAGGCCCTTCCGCCGCAACCGGCTTCCGACTCTCGGACAGAAACGTCAACGGACGGGCAACCATGCTGCCGATCAACCGGAAGGAGGCAGCCACGTAATCCGGCAGGCTGTACCACGGCCAGCGTCCGCCGAGCAAACTGACGGCCAGTAAGCCCATCAGTCCAAGAGTAAGAATGAAGCTCAAGAACATGCTCAGCGGCTCCTGGCGGATAAAGGTCATGCCAGCAAAATAAAGGATCGGGATGAGCAAGAGCAGGGCTCTCCAGGAGGCCTTGATGCCATTCAGCCCCAGCACAAAGAAGCCGCCCACCAGGCACAGTACCACGTAGATGGCGAAATTGATCCCCTGCGCATGTTTCCAGAAAAGGAAGTCAAAGAACCATCCCAACAGCAGGACTGTGATCCAGAGAACAGTCGTACGTTTCATACAATCCTCCTCCAGTGGAATTCCATCTTAGAATACCTTTTACACTCTGGCAAGAACTAACATAATACTATCAAAATGTATCAGTGATACCGATTCTCAAACGTCGGCGGCGATTTTGCGTGCCTTGCCGGGTTCTATGCCATCATAATCCTGGAGTTTTATGATCCTGCTGCTCTTCCGTTACCGCCTGCCGGACCTCACGCAGTCTTCCCCGAGTGCGGCTTCCAGTATTCTTTTCTTCTCAACCCCCTTGACCGTGGCTCTCCGCCAAAAAGCCCCTCCGGATGTCAGGAGGGGCAGGATTAAATCAAAATCAAACCGGTTTGTGCTTATGCTTCGTTCAGAAAGTAGATGCTAGGTGGGCCATCTACACCTGCTTTTTCCATGGCTGCCTTCAATTCTGGAGAATTGGCGTATTTTTGAGCGTTTGCCAGGGAATTCCACTTAAAGAGCAGGGTTAACTTGTTGGGGTCGCTGGCGTCACGGAAAATCTGGTCTGATAGTTCGCCGTTGGAAGTGCGCAAACCTTTGGAAGAATCATACACTTTTTTCCACGCTGCGTAGTCTTTTACATGATGCTGGACCAACATACTTGCCATAGTTATTTCTCCTTTGGTTGATTGTTGCTGAATAAACGTATCCAGCAATGGTACGCATAAATTGCGCAATCTAGACCGTTATTGTCTATATTATATCACCACAACCCAATCCAGCTAATAGAAAGGGATGAGAAATCCAAAGAAAGGTCAAAGCGAGTATGAAATATCAAACCATTACTTCGCTGGCTGTCATACTCTCAATCATCAATGGCTGTTTATTTCTGCTTGCTCCGGTCTTCAGCCTGAGTTTGCTGGGCCGGTAAATAAATCTCACAGGCCTCCTGAACACGCGCGTTTCCGGTGCCTGCCCAGATGGCTTGGGTCTAATAACCTGGCTGGCAAGGGACGTCCAATATCCCGAAGTCCGGCGGTTCATGACCTATGGGTTGCTGACCACTTTCTGTATACTTGTCATGATCGATCTTAATGACGTATTAACCGGCGCGGTAAACAGCCTGGGCTGGCTGATCTTTTTTTTACTGATTTATTCCTTTCCATAGGATTCATCCTATCAATTTTTACAGGTGGGGGTCGGCATACATGACACCCCCATATATGGGGGGCCTTTTCCAACGAAAAAAATCTTCTTACAAATCTGTAAATATCAGATTACCCGCTTCACTTTATACTTTGAAGCGAGGAAAGGAAGTTCATTATGACAGATAACTTTGATCCGATTGATTCTCTGGTGAGAGAATTAAAAAGGAATACTGGTTTCCTGAACAAACTTTTGTTTCCCAGATTTAGTATCATTATTGGGATCATTGGAGTTTTGATCGCGATCGTCCTGTTGATCAAGTAGATAACGATCCCTTATCAGAGTATATTCTCCTCCAATAATTAGGCTGTTCTCTTTGATAATCAAGAACACCAGTTATTAGTTTACATCAGACTGTATCTTTCATTAATCCATCGCTAAAAAAAGGAAAGGAAAATCGGTGATTGTTTAATGGACTGAGCACACATAGCCAGTCCCAATTTGGTTTTCTGTAATACCCATTTCACATTTCGTGAATTCACGGTAATATTGGGGGGATAATAAACCGCACAGATATTCTCCATCAAACAATATGGAAGACAAAGCTGACATTATCGATGCCTTTTCCAAAATGGCTCCCCGTTATGAGCAGATTGTCGATTCGGAATTGAACCGGTTTTGGGGTTGGAGCTATCAAGGGTTTGTTAAATCTTATTCTTGCAACCACACCAATACAACCCAAGGATATCGTCTTGGATGTTGCCACCGGCACAGGTGTCATTCCATACCACCTTGAAAAAGCCGGACATCCACATACCCAGATCCATGGCCTGGATATCACCTTGTCCATGATCCACCACGCCACGCGTCGAATGGCGGGACTGGACTGTCATGTGAAACAGAACCTGGTATGTGCCTCAGCATTGGAGATGCCCTACGCGAAATCCGGTTTCACGCAAGTCATCTGCGGGTTGGCAACTCATCATATGGACGTTGGCAAACTTGTCCTTGAATGCCAGCGAGTCCTGCGGAGCGGGGGAAAGCTCACCATAGCCGATGTGGGCGGTTCCGACCTGTGGAAAGTTCCGTTCACAAAGTTCCTCGTGCAGATGGCTGCTTTTCTTTATTTCCTCCTGTTCGAAAATAAATCCCGGGCCTGGGTAGAGGCCAGGGCAGTATCCAATATCCATTCCAGGGATGAGTGGAATTCTATTCTATTGAATGCGGGATTCCGGGGTATTGCGATCCAGGAACTTAAATCCAGATTTTTCTGGATTCCAGCCCCTCTATTGATAAAAGCTGAAAACAGCAAAATGGAGCAGAAGTATGAATAACTCGCAAAGATATTTCGAAGAAGGCAGAAAAGACGACCTTTGGAAAAGGCATTGTGGTTGGTTCAGCCTGAGTAGAAGTGATTTTAGAGAAATTCAGACGCGCCTCATGCTTGAACAGATTAAAATTCTTGGACCATCCAAAATCGGTAAGGCTTTTTTGGGCGGAGATATTCCCGCCTCCGTTGAAGAATTTCGCCAAGTCACCCCTTTGACAACCTATTCGGATTATGCAGAAATGCTGATGGATAAAAACGAAGAGGATCTGCCTGTGAAACCATTTGTATGGGCTCGAACAACAGGAACAACCTCTGGTCAACCCAAGTGGATACCTTATTCAAGATCCATGTATGACCATTTCAGCGATCCAATTATAGGTGGCATGTTGTTAAGCTCCTGCTCCGAACCTGGTGATGTGAAACTTGACCGCAACGATAAATTCTTAATGGCAACTGCACCACCTCCCTATTCATCCGCATATATAATGCGTTCCATGCGAGACAATTTTGGGGTGATTTTCCTTCCAAGCCTCGAGGAAGGGGAAAAAATGACTTATGGGGAACGAGTTGCAACGGGGTTTAAATTGGCGCTGCGGGAAGGGCTTGATTATTTTATGGGGATCTCGGTCGTACTTGCCAGGATGGGCGAGCAGTTTGAGCAACAATCTTCTAATACCAGACCGTCCAGGGAGCTCTTAAATCCCTTTATTCTTTGGAGGTTAGTAAAAGCTCTCATCATTTCAAAAATAAACAAACGGGAAATCTTGCCCAAGGATATCTGGCATTTGAAAGGAGTCATGTGTGGTGGTACAGACACGGAGATCTATGGAGACAAGATTGAATATTACTGGGGGAAAAAACCCCTTGAAGGTTATGCGAATTCCGAATCAGGGACCATGGCGATACAGTCTTGGAATTTAAAAGGGATGATATTTTACCCGGACAACGCATTCCTGGAGTTCATCCCCATAGCGGAGGCAAATAAGAATAAAACTGATCCTGGCTATATTCCGAAAACTGTTCTATATGATGAATTGGATTTGGGATTATACGAATTAGTGCTCTCCAATTTTTATGGCGGTGTACTAGTACGCTACAGGATTGGTGATTTATTTGAAGTGATCTCCAATGATGACCAAGAAATAGGATCAGAGCTCCCACAGGTGAGATTTTACTCGCGAGCCGACTATATTATTGACCTTAGTAATTTCGTCAGATTTACTGAAAAAGATATTTGGAAAACGATAGGAGCAACGGGAATTGAATACGAGGATTGGGCTGCACGAAAAGAAAACCTTTCGGGTAATTCCATTCTACACATTTATATAGAACTAAAGCCATCAAATGAAATCACAGAGGAGGGTCTTCATGGAGAATTAGACAAACAATTTTCTGCCCGATTTTCTGATTATAAAGATATCAAAGACATATTAGGATATACCCCCTTGGTGGTGACCATACTGCCACCGGGCTCCTTTAACGCCTATTTGAAAGAAAAGACGGCTGCCGGAGCAGATCTGGCTCACTTGAAGCCCCCTCACATGAAGGCCTCTGACGAGATCATGAAGAACCTGACCTCATTACTATAGGGAGTGTTTACCTAAATGTTTTGGGATGTAAGTTCGGTAAGTTCCTTATCGGTTACATTTCTCTACGGCGCGATTTTTTGTGTGGTTGTTTTTACAAAACCCCACAACAGATTGCGCAGGATCTTTTCCTTCTACTTATGGGCAATGGCTTTATGGTCAAGTAGTGCTTTCCTCGCAAGCTCTGGCCTCGTGGAAGTCTTACCATGGTTCAAGGGGATGGTTGCAGCCCCGATTGTAATGATGGTGGCAATATTCCTGTTTGTGCAGGACCTCTTTGGCTTGCGCCGTAAGTGGGCAATCCTGCCCATTCTATATGGAATTCCGGCTGTTATTCTTGCACTTTTTACAAACCTGGCGGTTAAATCGGCAACAATTACTTCAACAGGTGAGCTTATATATGCTTTAAATTTGCCCACCTTAATAATACTTGTCGTTGCACCAGGGTTTACGCTAGTCTTTGTGAGTTTATCCGATCTAATTAGGGGCTATAAAAATACCCAAGATGCCAATCAGCGCATGCGTATCCTTTATTTGGTGATTGGTCTTTGCATCACGATCCTGTCTTCCTTTGTGAATTTTACAGAATTGGGCAAATATCCAATTGATGTGGTCTCGAACGGTATTACCGCGATTCTTATTGCTTATGCGATCCTTCGATACCAATTATTGGATATCCGGGTGGTTTTAAGAATAGGTCTATTATATTCCTTGATGACAGCAATATTTGGGGCCATCTACTTCCTGATCATTTCAATGGTGTTAAATTTCTTTCAATTGCTGGCTGGCCGAGAATTATTGCTCATCTCAATCCTCGTGGGCGCCCTCTCTGCCATTGTGCTCACACCAATTCGCGACCAGGCACAGAAATGGTTGGATCGCCTGTTCTATCGGGATAAATATAACGCTGGATTAATGTTGCAAAGACTCAGCGAGACAACCACTTCCCTGCTGGACATCAAGAAGATCACCCGGATGATCCTGTCAGAAATCACGAATATCATGCATATTGAGCATGCAGCCATTTTGATAAAGAATGCCGAAAGCGGCAAATTCCAGGTGATCGCAGAAGAAAGAGAAAATAAATATTTCCCAGCCGGATTCCGTGCCGACCACCCGGTAGTCATTTGGCTGTCCAGGAAAAATCAACCGCTCACCTCGAACGAGCTGGCGCTTGGGACTTCATTCAAATCCCTCTGGCAGGAAGAGAAGGACGAACTGGAGAGGTTCAAAGCAGAAATCTTTCTGCCATTAAATACCAAGGGGGACTTGATCGGTATCATTGTTTTGGGGAAGAAGCTTTCTTCCCAGTCTTTTACACAGGATGAACAACTCATTTTTTCAACCCTTGCCAACCAAACGGCTGTGACAATTGAGAATGCCCGTTTGTATGATGAGCTCAGAACCTCGTTCATCCAAACTGTCATCGCCCTGGCGAATGCCATCGATATCCGCGATACCTATACCAAAGCTCACAGCCAGGAGATCGCCGACCTGGCTGCCAGAACTGCACGTGCCCTGGGCTGTTCGTCGGAAGAGACCAATGAAATCTATCTGGGTGGTTTGCTCCATGATATCGGCAAAATAGGCATCCCCGATACCATCCTGCAAAAAACAACCAAATTGGACCAGGCGGAATGGGAAATTGTTCATAAGCATCCTGTCCTTGGAGCAACGTTGATTTCTCCAATCAAAAGGCTGGCAGGTGTTTCGCCAATGATCGAGAGCAGCCATGAACGCTACGATGGTTTGGGGTACCCACATGGTTTAAAGGGGAGGATATTCCCCTCGGCGCCCGGATCATCAGCGTAGTCAACTCGTTTTCCGCCATGCAGGATAAACGTCCGTATAAGGAACCATACAGCCGCGAGAAAATAATCTCCGAATTGAAACAAAATTCCGGCAAAATGTATGACCCGCGTATCGTCGAGGTATTCCTTAAGGTCATCCAGGCAGAGGAGGAAGAGCCCTCCCTGCCAGAGAGTGAACCATTGAGGGCATAAAAACTGGGATCAGATCAATAATATGGGGGCGTGGTATACCCCTGCTCCTGCTCCACTTAATGAGAAATCACCCCGGCTGATAAATTAGCAGAACGTTCCCGTTCTGGAACGTCCGGGTATTAAGCAGCTGCAAATGGTACCTGTCCGGCATCCCCTGGAACAGGGTAGTGCCTTTACCCAGCACCACCGGGTTCACGAGCATCCGGAATTCATCGATCAGGTCGTAACGAAGGAACGACACCGATAGGTTGGAACTGCCCAGGATGAGCAGGTCCTTGCCCGGCTCTCCTTTTAGTCGCTTGACCTCTTCGACAATATTCTCTTTGACCAGGCGGGTGTTCTGCCATGAGACCCGGCTGAGGGTCCGGGAGAAGACGATCTTAGGCAGGCGATTCATGGCTTCCGCCGTGACCGGATCAGTCTTGACGGCTGTTGCGGTCGGCCAGAAGCCCGCCATCAGTTCGTAGGTGCCGCGCCCGAACAGGAGCATGTCGGCGGAATTCAGTTGCGCGATGGCGAACTCACTGAATTCCTCATCCACGTTGTGCCAGCCGATGTCATGGTTTAGCCCCTCAAAGAAGCCATCCAGTGACACCAGCATGAAAAAGATCACTTTTCTTATGAGAACCTCCTCAGCAATAGCCGGGTAAAGGAAGATAAGCAGGCAAGGAATAACTTATTGAGGACTAATATTATATTAATTGTCGAATATCCGATTTCCAAAGTCAATAGGTGAAAACTCCCAATTCATGCCTTATTAAGATGGTACGGAAATACAGGTGCGGAGGCGCTACGCGCTCCCGCACCTGTATTTCCGCTGAAATCTTCATCTTTCAAAGTTTGTCCGGTTTCATCTCCTTATGCAAGCCGCCGGTCGACTCCTATGGCCAGATGTCGTAAGCGGTAAAATCCACCCAGTAGAGATCCGATGTATTCGGGACTCTGGCGAGGATTTCTTTGCCAATAGTCTTGGGCGGATCTATAAGGGCACTCCACCAGGACTGATCCTCTTCATAGCCGAACTGGAAACCGACCGGAGCCGGGGCAAAATACTGGCCCCAAGCCTTGAACTCGGCCATCATCGCTCCCATCTTGTCAAAACCCTGGCTGTCATCGATGAAGACCAGCCCTTTGCGGTAGGTGGGCGGCATCTGGGATGGCTCCCAGTGCTTGAGGAATACCTGGTAATCGGTTTTGTATTTTCTGACCTGGTTGACCCAGGCCCGGGCCTCGGCATCGGTGATGGGTTTTCCATCTGGATAATCCATATTCAAATACCACTCATCATCGACACCAAAGCCGATTACACTCGGATGGCGGCTGTACTGCCTCATTACCAGGTCAATCAGCATTCCCATATCACAGCCGGAAGACTCCACCTGCACCCAGGCTTTGATGTCCTTGCGGTCAAAAGCATCAAGGAGTGGTTTAAACTCGTCTTTAGCATCAAAGCGGACCCCCGGGTACGTGCGGCCATCGGGTTTGGGGAAATGTGCCCAGCATCCGGGACCGGTCTCCCCATCAATCTCAATCACCACCAGGATGCTGGAGCCGGTCGAGTTCGAGGAATCTTGAGGCCATCGATTTGATCGAGTTAACCCACCATGTTGGCGAAGGGAAGGGGCTGATGCCGTAATCTGAAGAACGCAGGCCGGCGCGCAAGGTCTGCTCGGGCTTGCCGGCGCTGGCCAGGGATGTGCTACCGATCGCCAGCAGCAATACCAGAAAGGTCACAACAATCAGGCGCAATAGATTCTTGTACATTTCATCATCCTCCTGAACAAAAATTGTCTGGTTGTCAAAAAGACTCGAATCGGACATGCTAATTATTCTAGCGTTTCCTATAATACTTATTCTCATCATGTAATAATAATAGCAATAAACCGGACCAAAATGCAATAGCCAATTCTTCAGGTCCGAACACCCGGAGCCTGCCCCAATTTCCGAACCCCCGCTTACTCCTTCCATGCTAGAATCCAATCAACCTTCATTAGTGGCTTCAGAAAGTGTAAAAATGGATCCGATCGCCATCCAAGCCAACAACCTTAATAAGACTTTCAAGACCAAGACGGGGCTTTGGAAGACCCGGACCAAGTCCACCGTTGCTGTCAAGGATATTTCATTCGAGGTGGAACGCGGCGAGCTGTTCGGCCTGCTCGGACCAAATGGCGCCGGAAAGACCACCACTGTCAAGATGCTGACCACCTTGCTGCTGCCCACCGGCGGGACTGCCCGGATCATGGGGCTGGACGTGGTGCAGCAGATGGCGGAAGTGCGCAGGCACATCGGGTTTGCTTTCAGCGGCAGCCGTGGATTCTACAACCGCCTGTCTGCCATCCAAAACCTGAAGTATTTCGCCGAACTTTACGCCCTGGAACCACAGGTCACGCACAAACGCATCCCCGAACTACTGGAACTGGTCGGGTTGGGCAGACGCGGCGATGACCGGGTGGAGACGTACTCCAGCGGGATGACCCAGCGTCTGCACCTGGTGCGGGCTCTGCTGCACGATCCTGAGGTGCTTTTCCTAGATGAACCAACCGTCGGGATCGACCCGGTGGGTGCGCGCGAGCTGCGCCAGACCATCAAAAACCTGATCACCCTGGGCAAGACCATCCTACTGACCACCCATTACATGGCCGAAGCCGAGGAACTGTGTCACCGGATCGCCATCATCAATAAGGGCAGCCTGGTGGCCCTGGATAGCCCGGATACGCTCAAGCGGCGTATCAGCGGAGATTCGGTCATCGAAGCCTGCCTGCAAACCGGTCAGGCAGCAGTATTAATGGACCGGCTGCGGATCCTGGACCGCAGGACAGTCGTCGAGGTGACACCCGCCCCGGGTCCCGAAAGGTTACTTATCCGCACCCCCGAACCGTCACGCGTGCTCGAGCTGCTTTCACCGTATCTAAATCCTGAGTACATCCAGGCGCTGGAAGTCCACAACCAAACCCTAGAAGACGTCTACGTCACCCTGATCAAGGGAGACACGGAATGAAAGCCCTGCGCTGGGGTTTGATCAAAGAACAGATGGCTGTGCAGTTCCGGGTGCGCACCCTGAATTTATTGTCGCTGGGTTTGTTCGTGATCCAGCCGGCCGTCTTCAGCGCCGTGGGGATGCTGCTTGCGCATGCCGCCAGGAACGCCATGCCGGATCTGGTCTACACGGTCATCGGCGGCGGCATCATGGGGTTGTGGAGCGGGCTGGTCTTTACCTCCACCTACGATATCGTCGGCGACCGCCGTTACGGGGTGTTGGAGCTGATCGTCGGCAGCCCGACCGCGCTGGAGACCGTCGAGGCCATCCGGACATTGACCAATGTGCTCTCCGGGTTGTTCAGCCTCGGCCTGGCCTTTGCAGGCGCGCTGGCGATCTTCGGTTACCCGCTGCACGGGGTGAACTTTTGGGGTGCCGGCATTTCGCTGCTATTGCTTTTATTTGCGCTGTGGTGCATGGGCGTCTTCCTAGCCAATTTCCTGGCCTGGTCGCGCCTTTCGGGTGCGTTCGTCGATTACCTGGAAATGCCGGTGGCCTTTTTATGCGGCTTCATGTACCCCATCCGGGTGCTGCCGGGCTGGCTGCAGGTACTCTCGGGTGCGTTGCCCATCCGCTGGGCCTTGCAGGCGATGGATGAAAGCCTGCTTGGCAACCATGATCCGGCGTATCTGCTTACCCACTGGGGGATGGCCATCGCCGTCTCGCTGGTCTTTTTGGTCATCACGGGCTGGCTGCAGGTCAAAGTGCAGGACAGCCTGCGGGTCAGCGGGGAATTGAGCTCGATATGATCCGGTCGCTGTTCCAGACTTTGCGTTTATATGTCGCCCAGGCCTGGCTCTCGTATCACGGACGATTCGCCATCCTCAACCCCTTCGGATACATCGCCTCGAAGCTGGGTTTCCCCTTCTTCCTGATGCTCTTTTTTATCTTCCTGGGCAAGTTCGTTGGGTTCGCAAACCCGGTGTTCATCGTCATCGGCAACGTCCTGCTCATCCCGGCTTCGAGCAGCATGTCGGGTGTGACCTATGCCATCGGGGAAGAACGCGGCTGGGGCACGCTTTCCTACGTCCTGGGCAGTCCGGCGAGGCGAGGGCCTGTTTTCATGGGCCGGGCATTTTTTTACATATTGGATGGTTTCCTGACGGCCATACTTGGCTTCGCCATCGCGGCGGGTATCTTCCGTCTGGACATATCCAGGATCAACTTTGGGATGCTGATCCTGTGCATTTCCTTGATCGCGATCAGCTCCAGCGGGCTGGGTTTTCTCTTCGGGAGCATATCGCTGATCAGCCGGGACGGCTGGATCTTCCTGAACACCTTCCTGGAGGCCCTGTACATCCTGGTGGGGGTCAACTTCCCGGTGGAAAGCCTGCCGGCGGCGCTGCAGAAGATCGCCTTCGGCCTGCCATTAACCCGGGGGATCATGGCGGCCAGGCTGGCCCTGCAAGGGGCCGGGTGGGGGGCCATCCGTGCGCTGGTCGGGGGTGAAGTGCTGGTGGGTGTCCTGTACATCCTGGCGGGCTACCTGTGCTTTCGCCTGATCGAGAAGCGCAGCATGGTCTCCGGCACGCTGGATGCGATGTAAGGAGGGTGGAGACAGCCCCTCTACCCTTTCGAGCACACGTTCAAATGATAAGACACATTTAGCCTTACGCCCCTGTGGGGGGCAAGCCGGGTGCTACGGAAGAGAGGGGGCAAAGGTGGGCAGGACACGGGAAAACTCGCCATTTTCCCCTATCGGGTACTTAAAGCACGACAGGAAGGTCAGAAGCCCTCCCGTACTTGTCATAATATTAGACCATTGATTCTACATTGCCAAGGATTGGGAATAAAAAAGTGAGCGTGGAGCCCCTTGCGCTACGCTCCAGGGGTGCTGCGCGAAGGCTCGAACTCTTAACCAACGGCTTAAAAGGCCGCTGCTCTACCAAGAGAAGGCATATATAGGGAAAAAAGGCTGAAACCCCACTCTAGCCGCCAGATATGGTGCAAATTCTGGAGGCTAAAATGGCAATAAATGAAGTAGAGCAACGGACTATCAGCACTTACCTGCACGATGATTACCTGCTTGTATGGGTTGAAGCTTTCTTGATTGACAGGAAAACACAAAACATGAGTAGAGGCACATTAAGCTTTTATCAATGCAAGCTAAAGAATTTTACTGACTTCTGTGAAGGAAAAGCAGTAAAAAATATTTGCAAATTACCCCTTCCCTCTTGAGGGAGTACCTTTTGGAATTTGAGACAAAAGGCCATAATCCTGGGGGATGTCATGCGGCTTATCGAACGGTAAAAACCTTCTTGCGATGGTGGGAGAATGAAGTAGAACCTAAGGATTGGTCAAACCCAATTCGCAAAGTAAAAGCTCCCAAGATGAGTATAGAGCCCCTAGAGCCGGCGGATATTGAAGCAGTAAAAGCAATGATAAATGTTTGCCCTAATAATTTGACAGGTCAACGTGATAAGGCTATCATGCTTTTTCTCTTGGATACAGGAGCAAGGGCGAGCGAATTAATCTCAATAAATCTTGAAGATGTAAACTCTATAACTGGAGATATTTTAATAAGGGTGGGAAAGGGGAGAAAAAGCAGGTCCTTTTTTATCGGCTCGAAATCCAGAAAAGCATTGAGAGCTTATTTGAAATTAAGACAAGATTCGTCTACTGCCCTATGGATCACTGACGAGGGCGAGCGGATAACATATTGGGGAGTGAGAGATATTATGACAAGAAGAGCGAATCAAGCCAAAGTAGAAACCCCTGAACTACATGCTTTCAGAAGGTGGTTTGCTCTTGCTTGTTTACGGGCCGGCATGGATGTTTACAGCCTGCAAGAATTGATGGGACATGCAGATTTGCAGGTCTTGAGAAGATACCTCAAACAGACAAATCAAGATATTCGAGAATCCCATCATAGAGCGAATCCTGTTGACAATTTATAAAACCCACAAAATCAGGCCAGCTTATTCAGATTATTTTAGTCTAAATACTACCCCCCTATTGCTCACAAATAGGGGGGTATTTATCTGATATTGGGGCGGGTGGATACCCCAAAGACTATTAGTCTAAAAATCTGAATTCTTATCGGTGATAGGGTAAATCATGATAACAGGTATTCTAATCTCCACTGCCCGTTTATATATAACCTGGAACCGTCCCAGATTGATTCTGGGGCTTCTGGTTTTTATTCTCGATGTTCACCATGTCTCTACCTATATGCTTGTAAAAAGGCTTCATGGGCGGCTTTTACTACAGCATCCTGTTTATTATCTGTAGTTGATTCATCCTCTTTGGATTTAGGGCCTGTCAGAAATCTTTCAGGGAGAAAATTAGCTAAATTGAATTTTTCAGTTCCTTTATCCTCAGGAATGTGAGGGGCATTCCCCGAACATTCCTGCTCAGAAACCAGTTCTGGTTCCTCACCAGATACTTCCGAATCCTTAGAAGATACTATCAAGTGCTCAGGAAGAAGTTCTACTCCAAATTCAGGGAAGATATTTTCTTCTGGAAGAGAAAGAGGATCAGAAAGGTCCCGGAAGTCTTTACCGGACTGCGAAGCAGGAAGGTAAAGACTTGAATCTTTTTCTTCTATTACAGATTCTTTTAGAGATTCCATATATTCATATGACACTGAGTCACTATGGCTGGTGCTATCTGTCACTGTGGGAGTGACAAATGTTCTGACCATACGGACAAATGTTTCGACTGGAGTTACTAAATATGAGTGAGTATGATTCCTCAAATTTGGAGTGGTGTCTAATATAGCACCACTGGATTCCAAAATTTTTATTGCTCTAATAACTGTCCTCTTGCTGAGTTTCAATTCTGTTGCTAATTTCTCTTGGGAAGCATTGCATATTCCGTCTTTGCTCATGTGAGAGAAATTTTCCATATTTCCATAAACTGCTGCAACATTCAAACCCAACTTTTCTATTACCTCTAAATTACACATTACAAATTTTTTCATGTTTTCGCCTCTCTGAGGATTGAGAAACAGGAGGCGAATACTGTTTCTCTTTCCTCAATTTTTTTATTGAAGCTCAGTAAATGGAGTGCTGAACTTCATTGATTATTTTCGATGACTCTTGATCTTCAGAAAAGAGTCTTAGTCGCCTGTTTCCATCTTTCCACATTACCTTATAATTTTCAAATCATTTTATTTATATATGCTCTGATAATTTCAGATCTGCTTAGATCAACCTGATTAGCATATTCTTTGAATCTCCCATACTGTTCCTCAGTAATTCTTATTACAAGACACTTATCTTTCTTTTTCATTCTTCCTCCTGTACAAAATATATTCATTGACAATGCTCACCTCAATATAAATAGGCAAGCAAATATCAGCCACTTGATAGGATGAATTCCTATTCAATGATAGGCAGAGTTCTTTCTAAATCCTTTGTCAGCTTAGTAAAGCCAAGCTCGACAGCCCCCTGTAGTGCATCTCAATTGTATATAAGAAGTATATCAAAAAATTCAATTCGGTGCGGTTTATAGCCTGAGCTTGAACAGCCTTTATCGGCTACCGAAGGAGGCAAAAATCATCTTCAATAGTTTTGAGTATCTATTGATAATCTAAAGTAAAAATCAAGTAAAGAGGGATATTCGGGGATTATTCAGAAAATAATATCAGACTGATTCCAGGATATGATTTCAGAGAGATTGGTATAGTCTAAACGACATGGGCTATTCGAAAATAAAAAAAAGCCTATTATAATTTCTAACAGGCTATTACAACTCTATCTACTAGGCCGGCCCTATAATATTAAAGTCGGAGCAAGTTTAAAAGTGAAATAGAGCAAGAAAGTCCATACTAGAGATTTTGAAGTAAATTCCAGGCAAATGGGAGGATTGGGGGTTTTGTACTATTCAAAATGGGTGTTGGGAATCCGAGAAACGGAGTCCAGTGGTTGAATTATTGCACTACTAGGGCGAAAACATAAGTGTTTCGATGTTACGTAACGCCGAAATAGAACCACAATGTAATTAGCCCCGTTCTTCTAATTAAATTCAAGTTTCAAAGATTGGGAGAGGAGAACCTATGTTACGGTCAATCGAGGGATTTGAAGGGAAAAAATCTAATGCTCATCTGTTGTTATTAAGTAAGTTCGTTCACCCACGAAAAACTGAATATTTTGAAAACGATTCTTGGAAGGATGTACTTGGCGAACCTCCTAAACATGCCATTGAGCGATTTATTAAAGGAGGTTTAATAGAAGAGCCAAATTTAATCGGTACGCTTTCAGGTGGATTTTTTGGGAACGAGCTAAAAGATATGCTTAAAAAACGGGGATTGCCAGTATCGGGTCAGAAGGATGAAATGATACAACGCCTTGTAGACGCAGACCCAAATCATATGAAAAAAATCGCGGCTGGATTAACAGTTCTTGTATGCACTCAACATGGCAAAGAGCTTGCAGATGAATACATAACTGCTGAGAAAGGGAGGCGAGTGCAAGTCGAGCAACAGACAATAGAATGTATAAAGGAACGAGATTTCAAAAAAGCGAGTTCGACAGTATTTACTTACGAAGCAGAACAAGTATTTCCTCGCGGAGGAATTGATTGGGGAAGCCATAATCCAGACCGTGAAATAGGATTGTTAAACACCATTTTCAATAATACGCCTAAAATTCTAGCCAAACTTGACAATGATAAATTGGAAAATTTGCGAATTGGAGCAGCTATGATAGCATTATGGGGGAAGAATGAGGTCAAGAAATGGCTGCCGCCAAATTTTGAAACTGGAATTTCTCTAGGTGAAAGTGTCGCCGCAGACATGTTCTTTTTCTATGCGTTACATCTAGCAAATTTAAAACGATTTCGCGAAAGTGGTTTTGCTTACACAGAGATTAAGTATTATTATGCAAACTCGTGTGATGCCTGTAAAAAACTGGCCAATAGAAAATACAAGCTTGACGAAGTGCCCGAGTTGCCACATGAACATTGTACAAACGAAATGGGTTGCAGGTGTATAGTAAGCCCGATAATTGATTAAGGGCTTGCACCCGATGAATTTCATTAATACATGCCCGAGTATTAAGGTATTGAAAGGAAATTAATATGGAAACCCAAAAACAAATGATTACTGTAATTCAAAAAGGGGAAATTTGTGATTTCGAGGAAGAAATCGAATCACCAACGAAAGAAGGGTTGTACCTCCCAAATGTTAAATATCTTGAAATGAGAAAGGTCAGCAATTTTGGTGGAGCGAGAATCAGAGTAATGAAGGGTTTATGGGTCGGAGGAGGTCAAGCAAAAAGCCATGACGAACTAACGGAGATTGACGAGGGGTATTTGAATATAACTTTTAAGGATATTATGTTCGCTGGTCAGTCGAACACCATTTCAATGCCACTGAAACAAATAATTAGAATTCAACCATACTTAGACGGAATAGGAATTTATAAAGAGGGGCGACAAAAAGAATATGCGTTTAATTGGGGGGAATCCATAGACATGAAATTAGTTAATGTTAAAGATGATGATGGAAAGATTAAACCATTGGTGGGAGACATAATAAGCCAATACATCAGGAGTATACAAAACAATAAACTTGTGCCGGGTACGGGTTAACCGGATTTAGCTGAATAAACAGTTAATGAATAAATAATAGGAAATAATAGAAGAATGCATTAATTAAAGCATATACAAAAATGGAGGCATACAAAATGTCTAGTGGGAAGCTGTGAGTGAGTTTCCATTTTGTGTAATCATCTTCTCTGTTTTTTATTTTTATTCCAAATATATATGTGTTCTCTGGTTCACAATCAGTGTTCCCTGTGTAACCCCAAACTTTCTCAATTTGTAGCGATTGTGCTGCTAGTCTGTTCTTGAGAAAACGATTTCTAATTTCGATTATATAGAGTGAAAATGTAACTACGCACAGTAATATATATTTTCCTAATGATGGTGTTCCTCCTAAAATAAATCCCACGGCAGCCAAGTACAAACCTAAGACCGTGAAACGAAATGTAACCACCGAGTTAGAGTATGCCGCTAAGGCGTTATATTTTATTCGCAGGTTTTCAGGTTCCACTTCTTTAAGTTCATTTGTTAGTTTTGAATTATTTTTCTCTGCCATAATACTCCTCCTTTTTGTATAATTCATTATCGCGCTTTTTCTGATAATTTGTTTATCCATTTGTAAACACGAATTGAAAAATATGTAAAAATTTCTTTCGCAAGGGAAACAAACGCGTGCCAAACTTCCGACTACCAGACGACACTCGTAAGCAAGCAGGCGACGTTTTGTCATATTCTATCTATCGTGAGCCGGCCCTAAATGTGTGCTTAGTTTGGCGTGTTAGTTAGAATGTCCCACGGTGGGCGTGTAGCGAAATGGTCAGCGATCCGGTAGAATATAGAACAACGGCCTATACAGAATTTGATTGTAAAGGCCAAAAATAAAACACTATGAAAATAAAGATGGCGTTATCTTTTGAAAAATCAGGTAATCTCCTGCAGAATACTGAAAACTGGTTATCCATTGTGATTGCCCTTGTGTTATCGCTATTTGTGATCAAATGCGTTGCCGTAGCCCTGACAAGTCCTTTTTCATTTGATGGTTCGGTATTCGCCCAGATTTCCCAAAACCTTGCAAAAAATTTTCAATATAAGACATATTACGAAGCAGGTTATGGAATAAATTATACAGGCAGATTATTTGACCAGATCATAACGACAGGCCTGCCGGTTACATTGCCAGTGGCAATATTCTTCAGGTTCTTTGGAGAGTTGTTTGCCGCCGGATTGATCGTTAATGCAATCTATCTCATTTTGCTGGCATTTGCCATCATTTATTACCTGAAAAAATGTTTGAGATTAAACAATTTCCTTGTTCTTCTGGCAATCATTTTGCTTTATGGAACCCCGAACCTCTTTGAATATAGTTTTGGCCTGTATGGGGAAATCCCGACGTTTTTTTATATGATATTGGTGTTGATCTATCTACACAAACATGAGGATACTTCCAGGTCGAAATATCTTTTCAGCGCCGGGTTATTTTTAGGGGTAGGTTATCTGACAAAAATGTTCATTCTCCTTTATGTACCGGCGCTGATCTTTGGAGCGACCTTTAATTTCATGATTAAACGGCGCTTGACACTGAGCGTATGGGCAGAGGTAAAGCGTTTTTTCCAGGAATATAGGATGTTTCCGGCAGGTTTTTTCGTGCCTGTATTCGTTTTTGAGCTTATTAAGCTGATCTCCCTCGGGAATACCGATTATCTCTCCTGGTGGAAGGATCAGTGGATGCTCATACTGGAACATGGCGGGATCGAACAGGGACAATCTGTTACGAATGGGATCATTGCCAAATTCATCAACCATCTTGGGATATTGTTATCCTTTAAGGGTATATGTAAGCCAATGATCATATTATTGTTAGTGGTGCTGCTCCTGGCATTTTTTATCATCCTTTTATATGGCATTTACCTCTTGTGGACGAAACAGAGACCAGGGGAAAGTGAGAATATACTCTTTTCGAATAGTATCCTGGTTCTCATTACAGCGACTCTCTCTTATTTTGGGTGGTGGCTTCTCATTACAGACTTTACCTGGGAAAGATATATTTTCATCGGCTACATACTATTGGAAATCTGTTTGGTAGTGCTTGTCGCTCTCCTTGCAAAATATGGTCAAAAGCTAATCCCCAAAACGAGAAAAGTTTCTGATAACCTGTACAGGCTTATTAAAGTTGGATTGATCAGTGTGTTGCTGGTAGGATCTTGTGTAAATATTATCCAAACAAAGAATTACCTGATCTCGTTTGAAGACACAGCCCAAAAAAGAGCTGTAGTGAAAGCGGGACAATATATCCGCAATCTCCCTGAAAGTGCTGAGATCTTTGGGTATGGCTGGTGGCAGGCTCCAGTTGTCGCTTTTACTTCAGGCAGGACATTTGAAAACATTTTTTACCATTCCGAGATGCGGAATGCCGGACCACTGACAGAGAAGTATTTTGTAGTAGATCTGTATGCTTTTTATTTAGATTCAGGCGCAGATCAGAAAATACTGGATCAATATGATAAGCAGCTGGTTTTTTCAAAAAAGCAGGAAAAAGTTTATATTTATAAGCTGAACAACTGGGTGGGTGAGCCTCCCGCAAAATAGTACCCGCGGAAAGCGAAAACTTCTGGCAAAATTAGATCCAGAGCAACCACACGAGGAAATCGAAGTCAGCGAAACATAGAGCGCCAATCTCCGGGTGGAGTTGTCAAGAAGCCCCGAAAGGCTGAGGGGGCAGTATATCGAAAACAATCCAATTATTACTGTTGTGGGGTAGAAAACGGAGAAGATCTTAAAAAAAACAGTGAGCGTGAAGAGGCTCGAACTCTTAACCAACGGCTTAAAAGGCCGCTGCTCTACCATTGAGCTACACGCCCAGCGCGGGACATTCTATCATGCCGCCCGGGATGCGTCAACGGACTTCGAAACAGAAATTCAGGCGGGTTGGGATCCACTTCAATTTTTCAGCAAGTTCATTAATCCGCCGGCAAATATTTGTTGTACAATATTTATATCATTTCCAATGCATTGGATTGGTTTTTTTGCAAGGAGGTGAGGCTGCCATGAAAAGTGATCTGAGGGATATTGTTTTGTAAATAAGGGGGAAGGGAGGGCTACAAAGATGTTCAAAATTTCCAAAACGCACAAAACCTGGGGCATCCTCACGATCCGGGTGGGATTGGCGCTGACTCTACTTGTCAGCCTGATCGGTTTTGCGACCGCCTCGGCAAGTGGTGAGACCTGGTCGCCACTGGGCGACGGAATGGATGCGGAGGTCTATGCCCTGGTATTCGACAGCAGCGGTACCCTGTATGCCGGAGGAAGTTTCACCATCGCCGGAGGGGCAACTGCGAACCGCATCGCTGAATGGGATGGCAGCACATGGCAGCCGCTGGGCAGTGGAATGAACGCAGAAGTTTATGCACTGGCGGCAGATAGCCATGGGAACCTGTACGCCGGCGGAAGTTTCACCAGCGCGGGTGGCGTGACGGCCAACCGGATTGCCAAATGGGATGGGGCAGCCTGGACAGCATTGGGCAGCGGCGTGAACTCGGACGTGTATGCCCTGGCTGTATCCAGCAGTGGGGAGCTTTATGCCGGTGGAACGTTCACCAGCGCGGACGGCAACCCCGCCAACCGGATCGCCAAATGGGACGGTACCGCCTGGTCGGAAGTAGGCGGAGGGACCAGCGGCCGGGTGGATGCTTTAACATTCGACCGAACCGGGAACCTGTACGCCGGAGGTAGTTTTACCAGCCCGGCCGGCCGGATTGCCAAATGGGATGGCGCCACTTGGTCTTCGCTTGGAAGCGGGTTGAGCAACACGGTGCGTGCCCTGGCAATGGACGGCAGTGGTAATATGTACGCCGGGGGAAGTTTCGCATCTGCCAGTGGCAGCAGCGCAAGCCGCATTGCCAGATGGGATGGCACTGCTTGGTCAGCATTAAGCAGCGGGATGAATGCGGACGTGTATGCCTTGGCAATATCCGCCAGCGGGGACCTGTATGCCGGAGGAGAATTTGCTACCGCCGGAGGCCTATCAGTTAACTACATTGCCAAATGGGACGGCAACGCCTGGTCGACCCTAGAGAGCGGGATGAACGATATCGTGCGCACCCTGGCGATTGATTGGAATGGGAACAGCTACGCGGGAGGATTGTTCACCAGCGCCGGAAGCGTGACGGCGAATCACATGGCCGCATGGGGCAGCCTGCAGCCTGGCCCGCTTCCCACGCCTACCAGTCTGCCCCCCAATAGTATCGTGCCGGTAACAGACAACGCAGAGTTCTGCACGGGTGAGAGCAGCACCGTCACGATCAACCTGACAGATGTAACCAACCTGTTCGGCTACCAGTTCATTGTCCATTATGACCCCAATCTGGTCGATGCTTCAGCCGCATTCACGAATACCTTTTTCGATACCAGGACAAACGCGATAATCCCACCAGACTGGAACGCCAGTTGCGGCAGCGGCGAGTGCAAGTTTGCCGCCAGCCTAGTGGAACCGGCAGAACCGATCAACGGTTCCGGAACGGTCGCACAAATCCGGCTAAATGGAACGAACCCGGGAACGTTCGATCTCACCATCAGCGATGATATCCTGACCGATCGTAATTCTCAGCCGATACAACATACCAGTCATTCCTTGCACCTGATGGTTTGCAGCTATGCCAGCGTGAGCGGGACGGTGAATTTGCAGGGACGCACCACACCCATCGATGCGGGCCAGGTGACGCTGAGCGACTTGGGGGGTGTCTTCGGGTCTTATACAACCGGCTTTAATCCTGCCACAGGCAAGTTCATCTTCAGCCGCGTCCAGGCGATGCCGGGCGGCTCGAACTACCAGCTTGAGGCAGCCCACGGCTTGTACCTGAGGAACCGGATGACCTTTACCATGCATGCGCTTGAAGCCTATTCTGCGCCCCAAACGCATCTCTTGGGAGGCGATGCCAATAACGATGGCCAGATTGACCTGGGCGACCTGACCTGCATCGGCGGCTCTTTCGGCGGGACGCCGGTCCTGTGCGGGATGACCGGCAGCAGCGACATCAATGCGGATGGGACGATCAACATCCTCGACCTGGTCCTGGCGGGCGGCAACTACGGTCTCAATTCGCCAGGGACCTGGTGACCCCTTGATCTCTACAACCGGCCGCTCTGCCCACCGAAAGTGAGCCTGCTGAGGCGATCCTGGGCGAAAAAAACAGGATTCCGTCCAGACGCTCCAGGCAATGCCGGGGCATTCCTTCAATACGGTGTTCCTAAAGTCCATCAGCAATTTTTCACCGTGCCTCCACCAAAGAAGGCTGGGCAGGCGATGCAAAGTTCGTGAAGTGTCATAAAGGTTTTCTTGGTGCCCTTCGAGGCTTTGCGGTTCGATCCTCTAAATTTGAGAAGCGGCATAGTAATTACAGGATTGCCATAATTCTTTCAATGGTTCATCTGCCATGCGCTCTCTTCATTTTTCAGGTTGGATAATGATCCTTGTCCTGGCCTCGGGATTCCTGGCGGGTAATCCCCAGGCTGGGGAAGCGCTGGTATGCGCCGATCCTGCCAGGCTGGAGATCGGCTCCGGGCAGACCAAGACAATGCGAATCCTGCTTGTGAACGCCCAGAATATCTACGGCATCGACTTGCAAGCGACTTTTGATCCAGCCGTAGTGGAAGTCGTGGATGCAAACTCCAAGAAAAAGGGCGTTCAAATGATTACCGGGGATTTCCTTAAACCAGATTTTACGATACGCAATACGGTGGATAATGAAGCCGGTATATTGCAATATGTGGTGACCCAACTCAACCCCACCCCCCCGGCCAACGGCAAAGGCACACTCCTGATAATCCGATTCCGAGGAAAGGCGTCCGGTACCAGTTCCAGATTTACCATTACCTCAGCCGTGATTGCGGACCGACACGGGACCAAGCAACCCGTCACGACCCAGGGAGCGGACCTGGTCATTGTTCGCGAAAAATCCTCCACGTCTACGCCTTCTGCCACTGCGATCTTCAGCCGCGCAATTCCAACCTGGTCTGCTCCCACCCTCACCCAGGTCAGATCACAGTCGACTGAGAAGCCCAGCCTGACCGACACCCCAAATAATTTACCAACCATGCCTGAGGCCTCGACCATCCTGGATAACCCTGCCTGGATCCCTGAGAGAGGCCCGGCGATATCTGATCGGGTACTCACGTATGTCACCGTTGGGGGTTTCTCCGGCGCGGTCCTGCTATCCGGCGTGTCGGTTTGGCTGTTGGTTGCCAAACGTCGTAAAGAAAAAACAGCGAAGTCAAAGTGAAAAAGGTTGGAGTAATTACAGCGTTGCTTGGAATGCTGTTGACCATGGTGTGGCCGAAAATCCTGTCTGTTGCGCAAGACAGCCAGGCAGTCATACGATTCGTTCCGACCGCTTTGGGGCTCAGGCCTGATACGCAAGGGACAGTTAATGTCCTTGTGGAAAATGTTCAAAACCTGTATGGATTGGAGTTCCAGATTTCCTTTGATCCGTCCATCGTTGAAGTTATCGACGCCAATACAGGTGAAGATGGGGTACAGATTCATCCAGCTGAATGGTGGAAAGACGGATTCGTGGCAGTCAATAAAGTGGATAATGGGAGCGGGCGGATCGATTTTGCGGCGACGTTGCTCAAGCCAGCCCGGGCGGTCAATGGGAAACGGGCGATAGCTGCAATCACCTTCGCGGCCAGAAAAACCGGCACAAGCAAGCTGCGCTTCGAATCGGCAATCCTATCCACGCGTGAGGCCATAGAGATACATTACACAAAGCAAACGGGAAAAATCGGAGTCAATCCGAGCGGCAAGGCACCCGATCAGCCAGCCAAAGCCAAGTCTGCCGGGCCCGGGGCGGGGCGGCTGGCGCTGGCCGGGGCAGGCGCGCTGGCGTTCCTAGCCGCGCTGGGGGCCTTCATTTTCGCCCTGCGCAGGCGGTGAAATCTACGGGAAGCCTACGGCTTCCCGACTGTCTGGACAAGGAATTTCAGGATTGGTGACAAATTTTAATGTATTCTGAACAATTTCGTTGTATGATGAGGATAACGGATCGCAATGATCCAGAAAGGAGGTTGCGATAGAAGTATTGCCAGTGACATCCGTAGGAGGAAAGGCAGGGTAGCAACCAATCCTGGCCGGGGACAGGTTCCTGCGTCCGGGCCAGACGTGCCCACCGACGAACGGTGGCGCTACCAACTCTTTCCTCTGCTTAGCAGTAGAAGAAATCCGGCGGATGGGTAACCCCCATCCGCCCTTTTTATATAATCAATGTAAGCAAAGCGATGGGGTCGAAGGAAGGAGGAAGGAGGCGAGATGATCATGAGGCGGTGCGCACCGACGGGCTGCCTGTTCTTATTCCTCATGGCTCTCTCCACCGGCTGTGGGAAGCCTGCAACCAGCCCCAAAAGCGCTGACTTAACCAGCCGGGTTGCGACGACCAGCATGGCCGCCGGGCAGAGGCGGGAGGACGGGAAGGGCATCGCACAGGTCTGGGTTCCGGCCGGTTCGTTCAGGATGGGGAGCGATGCCGCCAGCATCCAGGCCTTGGAAATTCACCAGCCGCCCCCACCCAGCTTTGTACTGGGCGAATTTCCCGGCGAGCAGCCCCAGCACGAGGTGCATTTGACGAATGGATACTGGATCGACAAGTACGAAGTCACCAACAAGGCCTTCCGGGCGTTCGTGGAGGCAGGCGGGTATACCACCCGGTCCGACTGGTCCGAGGCCGGGTGGGCATGGCTGGGACAGCAAACCGTGAGCCAACTTCCAAGGTATTGCCTGGGAAATTTGCCAGACAACCCGGCAGCCTGTGTAACCTGGTTCGAGGCGGAGGCCTACGCAAACTGGCGCGGCGGACATCTGCCGAGCGAAGCCGAGTGGGAATATGCAGCCCGAGGACCGGACGGGCTGGTCTACCCCTGGGGAAATGAATTCGAGACCAGCCGCTGCAACCTAGTGGGCAGCAAGGGACTCCAGCCGGTGGGAAGTTATCCGAGCGGCGCCAGTTGGGTCGGCGCGCTCGACATGGCCGGGAACGTGATGGAATGGGTCCAGGACTGGCTGGGGCCCTATTCGCCCGACCCGGTGACGGACCCGACCGGCCCGGCGAGCGGGAAAGTAAAAGTAGAAAAAGGCGGCTGGTGGAGCGGAAGCATGTACGTGGGACGATCAGCCTACCGGCATTTCGAGGACCCGCCGGAATACAGCGACCTCCACATCGGCTTCCGAGTCGTCACTCCGTAAGAATTTATCTTATTTTAAAAATTCACACGAAGAATCACAAAGGGTCACCAAGGAAGAACTTTGAACGCGCTGACCGGCGCGGTCGAATGGGGTCGTTCTGGGGGTTATGCGATCAGCTGCCGGATTCCAAGGTTTCGAGCAGGGCAGGCAAAAGGCCAAGGTGCTCAAGCTGGTAAAAGCGGGGGGTGCCGGAGGCGGGCGCCGGGGCGTCTTCGTGCTGCCAGGTGCCGGGATAAGGAACATAGACGGCGTAACCGCCCAGTTCCAGGACCGGCAGCACGTCGGAGCGGAGGGCGTTGCCGACCATGACCAGGCGCGCCGGATCGAGAGCATGATTGACAAGCAGGCGCGCGTAGCTCCGGGAGGTTTTGTCTGTGACAACGGCGACATCCCGGAAGCAATCACCCAGCCCGGAGCGCAGGAGCTTGGTTTCCTGGTCGTGCAGCTCGCCCTTGGTAATGAGCATGAGCGGATAACGGGCCGCCAAGCGGGCGACGGTCTCCCCGGCATGCTCAAGCAATTCCACGGGCGCATTGAGCTGGGCTCTGGCCAGGTCGAGGATGGCGAGCACGGCCTGGCCCGAAAGACGACCGCCAGTGAGCTCCACGGCGGTCTCGATCATCGAGAGGGTGAAGGATTTGATGCCGTAGCCAAATAGATCGATATTGCGAGTTTCGGTCTGGTAGAGACGATCTGCCAGGGCTGAGGCGGCAACCCCGTATCCAGCGAGCAGGGCCGCCAGGCCGGCCTGGGTATGCTCATACAGGCGCTCGTTGTGCCAGAGGGTATCGTCGGCATCGAAGGCGATTATGTCGAAGCGGGGCATGAAGAGATTCTCCACTACCCCTGAAGTACAGGGGTAGGCAAACACGAAGTGACACGAATAATCATTTGCGATCCTTCCACTTTTCCACCCAGGACGGATCCAGGCGCACCAAGCGGTTCTTCTTGAGGTTCTCCTGCATGATGTGGCGGATGAAGCGATCCGGGCAAGCCAGCCATTTTTCCATCAGGCGCCTGCCCGGTTCAGGAACAGCGACCACTACCACGCTCCAACAATATCCCAGCCCCTGCTGAAGGACCTTAAAGCCTTCCGTTTTGGCCTCGCTGGAATTTACCATGGAGTCAGTGATACGGTCCAGAATTTGGAGGGCATACAGAGCATCTTCCGGCCTATGCAACAGGACCGGTTCCGCCAGGGCGGCCGCGGCGGCACGTTTCTCGAGCCAGGTGCCGAGGCTCCAGGCTTCCATGGCGCGCAGGAGGGCCGGCATATCGCGCTTGCCCAGGCGCTGGAGCGCCATGGCCACGCCTTCACGCAGGCGCCAGCGCGGGTCGGAGGCATACGGACGGAGCTGGGCCAGTACCTTTTTGTCGCCCTCGGCCAGCAGGCGGCCCAATCCGACCACGCCGCAAAAGGCCAGGAACTCGTGCGGATCGTTGACCGGGGCAAGCTCGGGGGTATAGGCCAGAAAGCGCTCGAAAAGCGCCCGGTCACCCATGTCGGCCACCACTGCGGCCAGTTCCAGGTTGCCGCGCGGACCCGGCAGCCCGGATTCCTGCAGGAGGTAGGGCTCCCAATCCCGCAATTCCATCAGCTTTTGGCGATAGACATCGGATTTATTCATAACGAGCTCGCACAAGTTCCAAAGGGCTGCACAGGCGCGGATGAATCCTTGAACCCAAGCACTATCCCATAACGACTAGCAGGATATTTTTCTCCGCCAGCCGGTTCGCCGGGATGAGATTGTTCGTCAGCGCCTGGCCGTTCAGCGTCACGGATTTGACGCCGCGGCATACGCCCTGCGGGTTGGTGACCTCGATCTGGAGGGTGTGGCCGCGGAAACGGCGGACCGCCTTGAAGCCCGGCCAGGTATGCGGAATGCACGGATCGATGCGCAACCCGTCCAGCTCGGGCCGCAGCCCGAGGATGTACTGGGTGGCGCTGAAGTAAGCCCAAGCGGCCGCGCCGGTCAGCCAAGAGGTGCGGGTGTTGCCGGGGCGCGGAGAAAAGGTGGAATAGGTGGTCTGGCCCTGCACGTAGGGTTCGCTCTGGCGCAGTTCGGCCCGATCGTTGTGGGCAGCCGGCATGGAAGCCCGGAAATACTCGTAGGCCAGGTCACCGTGACCGAGCAGGCACTCGGCCATGACGCCCCAACCCTGGGTATGGTTGAATATGCCGGCATTCTCCTTGATGCCAGGAAGAAAAACCACCGCGCGCATCACGTCCACCTTGGTCTTGGCAAACGGAGGGGCGGAAAGCATCAGGCCATAGGGAGTGGCCAAGCGTTCGTGGACGGTCTGCATACAACGGGCGGCTTCTTCGGGAGTGGCCGCTCCACTGATGACCGACCAGAGCTGGGTATTGAGATAGACCTGGCCTTCCTCATATTCATGCGTGCCGTAGACCGTGCCATCCTCGGTGATGGCCCAGATGAACCAGTCCCCATCCCAGGCGCAGGCCTGGATGCTGAGATCGAGTTTTTGGCGCTGCGCCAGAGCCCAGGCGGTTTCGTCCGGCCGGCCAAGCCGTCCGGCGATCTCTGCATAGACCGTCAGACCCAGGCGCACCTGGAACGCCACAAACAGGCTCTCGCCGTAATAGCCAAGCCGCAGGCAGTCGTTCCAGTCGGCAGCCAGACCACAGGGTAGGCCGTGTTTGCCGGTGCGCTCCAGGTTGAACTCGAGAGCCCGACGCAAGTGACCAAAAACGGTGGCTTCGCCCTGGTCAGCGTACGGCAGGACCCGGTTGTAGAAACCCACATCACCCGTCTCGTTGACATAGGCCGGGACGGCGTTGAAGAACCACAGGCAGTCATCCGAGCGGAATTCAGCGGGAGCGGGGGACTTTTCGCGGCCGGGATGATGATCGAAGGGCTTGATTATAGGAATGGCCCCCCCGCTGGCCACCTGACCGGTCAGCAGCAATTCTAGGCGCTGGCGGGCCTCTTCCGGGATGGCCGCGGTCACCCCGAGCAGATCCTGGACCGAATCGCGAAAGCCCAGGCCGTCGCGTTCGCCATTGTAGACCAGGCTGGCGGCGCGTGACCAAGCGAAGGTGATCAGACAGTTGTAAAGCCCCCAGACATTTATGGTATGGTTCAAATCCTCGTCGAGAGTCTCCACCACCAGACTGCCGAGGCGGGCATGCCAGGCCTCTTTCAGCTTCTGGAGCTCAGCCTCGGCCCGCTCGAGCGAACCAAACTCGGCGATGGAGCGTTTACCGACCGTGCGGGCCTCGCCAATGCCCAGCATGACGAGCAGTGTGCGGCTTTCTCCCGGCTGGAGCAACAGATCAGTCTGAAGGCTGCCACAGGAGTTGTCGCCGAAGGCGTTGCTGTCCGTGCACTGGCCGTTTTCCACTGCCAACGGGTTGTGGTAAGCCCGGTAGGGACCGATGAAGGCCTCCCGGCTGGTATCGTAACCAGCCAGAGGTGCACCGGTCAAAGCCATCCAGCATTTGAAGGGGGTGTCACTCAGATTGGCAGGAGCATCATTTGAGGGGAGATTATCATGGATGGCAATGCGCAGGATCCCGTCGGCCATTTCGCCGCGCACGATGAAAAGCGAGTACTGCAAATTGACCTGGTCCTGGGTCGTGATCCACTGGTTGGTGAATTCGCAGAATGTGAAAACGGAGAGCTGGCGCGGCCGGTCTGATTCATTGGTGACCTGCATGCGCCAGTATTCGAACTTCTGACCCAGAGGCACGAAGTAAGTGGCCTCGCTGAGGATCCCGGCATAGCGGGACTGGATAATGGTATAGGCCGTGCCATGGCGGCAGGTGCTCTCGTACCGGTCGAGCGGTTTTCCGACCGGCTGCCAGGAGGCGGACCAGTAGTCGCCGCTCTGGCGATCACGCAAATACAGGTAGCGACCGGGCTGGTCCATGGGGAGACGGTTGAAAAGCAGGCGCATGAAGCGCCCGCGCGCTCCGGACTGGTAGAAGCCATAGCCTCCGGCGTTATTGGTGATGATGGCCCCGTACTCGGTGGAGCCGAGATAGTTGCTCCAGGATTGAGGCGTGTCAGGCCGGGTGATGACATATTCCATGGCAGAATCATCGAAATATCCGTATTTCACAGGCAATTCCTCTTTGGTTTTTATTAATGTATTGTACCTTCTCAATATGGGGGGGAGAATGGGTGGTTGTGCGAGCAGCTTCGTGCCCTTCGGGTATGCTACGCGACCGCTCGCACAACCACCCGCTCTTCAGATTATTGAGATACTACAATTTATGCGCGGACCAGCTGCGCGGAAAGGCTTGGGCATAATCCGACAGGATTCTATCCCAGATATGGTTCAATCCATCATCAATCGTCTGGCGGGAGGGATCAGCTTCAAACCAAGCAATCGACCGACGCACCCCCTCGGACCAGGGAACCGTGCATCGAAAATCCGGCACCAGGGCCTTAATCTTGCTGTTATCGAAAACCACACTATTGGCTTTGTCACCAATCAGGCTGCCCAAGGCATCCAGATCATAAGCGGCAATCAGGTCGGATGGCACATGGACGATCTTCGGGTCCACGCCAAGCGCCCGACCGGTTTCCTGGTAGATCTGCTCCCAAGTGAGAACTTCATCAGAGGTGATGTGGTAGGCCTCGCCGATGGCATTCCGGTTGCCAAGCAAACCAAGGAAGCCTTTGGCGAAATCCCCATTCCAAGTCAGCACCCATAATGAAGTGCCGTCGCCGGGGATGATGACCGGCCGGCCGCGCTTCATCCGGTCAAGCACGGTATAGGGATGCTGCCAGCTGCCCACGCACAGAGGGATCTGCGAAGGTCCATACGTCAGGGATGGACGCACAATGGTGACCGGGAAAGCCTGCTCCCGGTGGGCCTGCATCAAGCGTTCTTCGCAGGCGATCTTGTTACGGGAATAATCCCAGAAGGGGTTCTCCAGGGGCGTCTTCTCGGTGATGATGAAGTGACCGGGCGGCTTCTGGTAGGCGCTGGCGGAACTGATGAAAACGAACTGACCGGTCCGGCCGCTGAACAAGCGCAGGTCCCGTTCGATATCCTGTGGAGTGAAGGCAATCCAATCCACGACTGTGTCGAAATCCTGCCCTGCGAGCAATCCGGCGAGGGTCGCCTCGTCAGCATGTACATCCCCCACCAGCAGGCGCGCACCCTGCGGTACGGGATATTTGCCGGACCGGTTTCGATTGAGAATATACAGGTCGAGGCTGCTTTCCAAGGCAAGTTCAGAACAAGCCGAACTGATCAGGCCGGTACCGCCGATAAATAGTATTTTCATGGTTCGCCTCCTGCTGTTCCGAGGTTTATTGAGATGTGCCTAATTTTTCGCCACGATGGCGAAAAAGTCAGACTGGGTAGGATCGATTACCCCCACCAGGGATGGGAAAAACGCAATATCCTTAAAGCCGCATTCCTTCAACATGTTCAGGTATTGATCCTGCGTGTAAGCCTGGATACTGTCCGCATAACGGGTGACCCGGCCAGTCTGTGCGTCCACGATAAAATAACGCTCGGTTGCAACAGAATGGGATTCATCCCAGAAATTCTCCTGCAAACAGAGATGCGGCCGATCAGAAAAGAGGCCGGAGTCTGCGGAATACCAGGAACCAGGTTGCAAACCCACCTGACGGACCACCTCAAAAGTGTGGACTTCCAGTAAAAGCGCACCTCCCGGCCGGATGACCGCATGCGCCTTTTTGAGAATCTGGCTGGAGTTCCTGCGGGGTGAAGACGTTGAACTCGCCAAAGATGAACATCACCAGGTCGTAGCCAGAACCGAGCTCCGCCTGACGGACATCCATAAGCTGGTAAGAACAGCGCAAATGAGCTTTTTGGGCAGATTCCCGGGCATATTCAATGGAGGCCGGAGAAAAATCCACCCCGGAGCATGTGTGCCCCAATTCCGCCAGCCGGCTAGTATACAAACCCGGTCCGCAACCAAGATCGAGGATGCGGGCAGGCCGGCTGTTCAAGACTTCCCGGTGAATCCAATCCACCTGTTTCCGGATGGTGACAACCCGGCGACTGGCCCTGTCATGCTCCTGTGTTAAATGCTCACGCAGCATGCGCCGGCTGAACCCGGGGTCATTCCAGGGAATCTTTTCTCCCTCAGCCCACGGTTCCGGTCTCCGGTTGCGTTGAACAACTTCCATCAAGTCCATTGAGGTTGACTAATACCTGACCTGCCAGGTTGGTAATCGATCTGTTTAGCGATCGACAGTCAAGCCGCTTCTACAGCCAGACTGATCTGCTTTGGATTCATCAGGATCAAGCCAACATGGATTGGCGATATTTGAGGCATGGAATGGTTGGTCACATCGACATTATAAATCGACAACCAGGAGGAATGCTCCAGCTCGATACTGATACTTTGGCTGGCCTGCGAGGCTGTCCGTAAAAAGCCCTTGAACTGAAAGGTGCCGACCTGGCAGGTGACCGGTGCCATCACACGATTTATCTCGTCTTCAACGTAGTCGAGCGGTTCGGCTGCCGGCGGAGCCAGGTGGAAGGCGATCACCGTGGAAGTCGGGATAAACACTTCCGCATAGTTCAGTGTTTTGATTACGCCACTTCCGAAATGGACCACTGTGGGTTTGAACAGTTGAATGTATTCGGGCACCCCCTGCGTGCGCAGCCAGGTGCTGACGTGTACACCTTGTTTCGTCACCACTTCACCGCGGGCGAGCAAATTATGGGTATATACCATCACCAGGGAGCTTTTCTCATCAGGAGCCAGGGCAACCATCATACCTCCAAAAAAAAGCGAATCAATCAGCAAGCTGATTATACGTCAAGTGCCGATTTCATCCTTCCCAAGGCCTCAACCAAGGTGAGGCGCGGGCAACCAAAATTCAGCCGTACAAATCCCTCCCCCCAGAACCGAATTCCCGACCCTCATTCAAGGCAACTTTGGCCTGTTTCAGGAAAAATTCGTGTGGTGTGACGCCGATCTTACCGGAAGCGACCAATCCAGTACAATCCAGCCAGGCCAGGTACGTGGCATCCGGAAGAGTGGTCCGGATGCCTGTATATTCGTTTCGGATGGAATCGACCAAGAAATCCCGATTCCCAGTCAAATAGCCACGCAGAGCCACGAGCCACTCATCGCACTCTCCGGAAAAAGCAACCTGGGCAGCCAAGAGCCCGAGGCTGCTGACATGCATTGCCATGCACTCAACCGTCTTCTTATAACACTCGAGCAGGTCCTGGTTGGGAATGATCGCGAAACCGCAGAACAGGCCAGGGATATTGAAAGTCTTGCTCGGTGCGACGAGCGTGATGGTACGATCGGCAATTTCCGGATCCAGGGCAGCAATGGGGATGTGCCTTGTCTCGCCCAGCAGGATTTCGCTATGAATCTCGTCCGAACAAATGACGACATCGTTCTTAAGACAAATATCCGCCATGCGCTCCAAATCTTCTCTGGTATAAACCTGTCCGGTCGGGTTGTGGGGATTGCAAAGCAGAAACATGCCGGTCTGCGCGCCACCCGAGTGAAAGGCTTTCCGGAAGACATCGAAATCCAGTGCATATCGTATAGTGGAACCATCCGTTTCCATCGCCAACGGGGCCAATTGGCTGATCCATCCGCCGGCCTGATGGACCTTCAGGAACGGCGGGTAGACCGGCGGCTGAATGAGAATCCCCTGTCCGGCCGTACAGAGCGTGTGCGCGGCGATAATAAACCCGGCCACCACTCCCGGCGTGGCAACCACCACATCGGGTGAAACCTGCCAGCCGTACTGCGTTTGCATGCGGGCTGCCACGATCTCGCGTAGTTCAGTGGATGGGGATTCATAACCGAACACTGCGTGCTCCACGGCCCGCTGCAAGGCCGCCTGGATCGGTTCGGGTGCGGCGAAGTCCATGTCTGCCACCCACAACGGGAGGACATCTTCAGGGTATTGGCGCCATTTAATGGAATTCGTAGTGCGGCGATCGATGATTGAATCAAAGTTGTAGGGCATAAACAATCCGAATAATCGGGGCGGTTCTTGAGTCGCCCCTAGGTGAGGTTGATTATTTATCTTTGGGGGCCTCACGTACGATATACAGGGGCCGGCCTTTCACCTCATCATAAATTCGTCCCAGGTACTCGCCCAGCACGCCCAATGAAATCAACTGTACGCCCCCCAGGAACAACACGGCTATCAGCGTGGTGGCCTGGCCCAGGAAGGCACCATGTCCGATCAGGCGCATAATGATCACCACGGGAATCGCTATGATCGACAAGCCTGCAGAAGCAAAGCCAAAATAGGTTGCCAATTGCAGCGGGAAATAGGAGAAGCTGGTGATGGCATTCAAGGCCAGCTTGAACATCTTGCTGAACGGATACTTGGTGATACCAGAAAAGCGTGTTGCCCGTTTGTAGGGCACACCGACCTGCCGGAAGCCAACCCAGGCCGACATGCCGCGCGGGAAACGGTACCTCTCACGCATGGTCTTGAGCACATCCACCACCTTGCGGTCCATCAATCGGAAATCACCGCTATCCACCGGGATCTTTACATCGGTGATGCGGTGGACGATCCGGTAGAACAATGCCGCGGTTGTCTTCTTGAACCAGGTCTCGCCTTCGCGTTCCGAACGCACGGCATAAACCACCTCGTTTCCCTCGCGCCATTTGGCGATCAGTTCGGGGATGACCTCGGGCGGATCCTGCAGGTCAGCATCCATGATGATGACCGCCTCACCCCGGGCATAATCCCATCCGGCTGTAATGGCAACCTGGTGGCTAAAGTTGCGGGCAAAGATCACCGGGCGGACATGCGGATCCTGCCGGGCCAGGGTGCGGATGGCCTCGGTCGAGCCGTCTGTTGAACCATCGTCCACCATGACCAATTCCCAGGTGGCGTTCGTTGAAGACATCACATCCCTCACGCGCCGGTAGAGTTCCGGGATGTTCTCCAGTTCGTTGAAGATAGGAGCGACAATTGAAAATGTAACAGGCATATCAAACCTTCTTTTTTCTGGAAATCCTGGACTTTAAAGCGGCAATCTTTTCGGGCCCGGAAACGGGGGGTTCCTGCGAGACGAACGGTTCCGTCGAAGGGAAAGGCGGCAACCCCAAAATCCGTCGCCGGAGGTAGTCGACGATCACTACCAACGAGGCCAGGACCGGCACGATGATCAACACGCCCAGGATTCCCCATAATATCGTTGCCAGGAGGATGGCGATCAGAACCAAGCCCCCGTGCATTTGGACACTCCGGCCCATGATGACAGGGCGCACCCAGAAATTCTTGAAGGTGATCAGGAGAAGATAGACCGCCAGAACGATCAATCCAACCACGAGGTGGGAGGCCGGCATCCAACTCCAATTTGAACCTTCGAGCAGCGCCACGCCGATCGCAAGCAAAGCCGCCAGAAATGGGCCCACATCCGGGATCAAGGTCAAAAAACCAGCAACGATGCCGAGTACGAGTGCTCCGGGAAGGCCAATGACCGTCCAGGCGATGGTAAATGTCACACCGACAATCAGCATCAATAAAAGCTGGCCGCGTAAATAGTTCATCCATATTTTACGCAGCCGCTGATAGAGTTCATTGAGTTCCGGCGCGAATTTCCCGGGAAATGAGCCGATAAAACCCTGGCGGAGACCCGGCCACTCTGCCAGAAAATAATAGA
Source organism: uncultured Chloroflexia bacterium (assembly GCA_963827305.1). Lineage (GTDB taxonomy): Bacteria > Chloroflexota > Anaerolineae > Anaerolineales > Villigracilaceae > UBA877. Next base: position 23,204 of record CAWHAM010000005.1, on the reverse strand, counting down.
CTGCTACCAGGATAACCACAATCCAAACGGCGCCCAAGGAGGTTTTTCCAAGTATTTTAAGTATCTGATCGGGCATGGATGACAAGAATGTAGAGCGGAATTGAGTTAAACGGCTGGCCAATTGTCCAAAATCCATGGGAATCCAGGGAATTACCACCGGCTTTCCCAACCAGGCGATCATCTGGTTAAAAAGATTCAGCACATCCGTGATTACTTGTGTAACTTCATCAAAGAAGAGCGAGGTCAGTGAGGCTGGGGTGCCTATGAAAAGCACCAGTGTAATGAAATAGACCAGGTTGACTGCACCGGAGCGCGATAAGCGTGTGCGCCTGGTGAGGAAATTTACCGCCGGGTTGATGAGATAGGCAATGAAAGCCGCAATGATCATCGGCTTGAGAACACTGCGAATGGACCACAACACAACTGCAAACAGCAGGGTTACCAATCCGAGGACCAGGTAACGAACGGGCAAACTCCACTGGTTGTCCGTGTTCATAACAACCGCTTGACTGCCTCCAAAGTCGGCTCGATCACCGGGGCTGCCTTGACTGCCTGCATGGCGGCGCGTACGTCCTTCAACCCGGAACCTGTGTTCATTACCAGCACCGGATCGCCAGGCTGGATTATTCCCTGCCCGATTACCTTGACCAAGCCGGCATAAGCAGTTGCACCGGCAGGCTCGGCGAAGATGCCCTGTGGGCCGAGACTGGCAATGGCCCGGAGAATTTCATCATCATTTACCAGGACATACGTGCCGCCGGTTTCACGAGCCGCGCGAACTGCGCGCACCCCATCCCGAGGCAGATCCACCGAGATGCTATCTGCGATGGTTTTGGCGGAGATGGGGATGATTTGCTCTGTACCTGCATGGAAGGCATTAGCAATCGCGGCGGAGCCTTCGGCCTGCACGCCGATGAGGCGCGGCAGCCGTTCCACCCAGCCCAAAGCCTGCAGATCTTTGAAGCCTTTGTGAATGCCGGCAATGATATTCCCATCACCGACCGAGACGAAAATAGTCAGCGGTGCGTGATGATTGAGCGGATTACCCGGCTCATGCCAGGCGCGGTGTTCCTCATCCCACCATTCCCAAATCTCCAGAGCCGCCGTTTTTTTTCCCTCGGCGGTAAAGGGATTGTAGCCGGTGTTGCGGCAGTACCAGCCAAATTCATCGGCGGCCTGGACAGTCAGGTCAAAGGCCTCATCGTAGCTGCCATCCACCAGGATGACCTGAGCGCCGAAGACCAGCAACTGGGCCACTTTGGCCGGAGGCGCAGATTTAGGTGCGAAGATGACCGCCTTCTGCCCGACTGCAGCGGACATTCCGGCCAAGGCCGCCCCGGCGTTGCCGGTGGAGGCTGTGACAATCGTCTCGGCACCGATCTCGCGGGCGCGTGCCACAACCACCGCGCTGGCGCGGTCCTTGAAGGAGGCGGTCGGGTTTCGGCTTTCATCCTTGAGCCAGAGGTGTTCCAAGCCCAGTTCGTGTGCCAGCCGTTCCAGACGATAAACAGGCGTCCAGCCCGCGCTGCGGATCGGGGTACCCTCACCGCCCGGGTCCGGCACCGGCAGGAGCGGTAGATAGCGCCAGAGGCTGTCCTCGGAACGATACGTCAGGTCTTCCGGCTGAAATTTTTGGCGGATGGCATCATAATCCAGGACTACATCCAGGTTACCCCCATCTTTGGGGCAGGTATACGTCACCTGGCCTGGGAGAAATTCGGTATTGCACAATGAACAGCGGTATCCAACGAATTTCGATTTTGGCATATCCCCATTATAACGTAGGGGCGGATGGTCATCCGCCCCTACGTGGGTTATTCAGATTCAAATGGCACGCCCAGCGAGGCGGGCGGGGAGGCCCGCAACGCCCGAAGCAACTTCATCATCCAACGGCGAGCCCTTTCCGGCATGGCGGCCAGCATCCGTTCCACCCATTCGGCATCGCTGATGTTGACCAGCAGCAGGGTCAGGATCATCAATGGGAACGGCGCCACCTGCAGCACTTGGGATGGGATGTTTGGCAGGCTAGATTGTAGCACCAGACCGAGCCACTGCAGGAAGGCAAACAGGTAGGCACCGAAGGCCGCCCGCAGCGGATTCCAGCCTCCAAAGATGGTAATGGACAAGGCGATCCAGCCGATACCGTCCAGCCCGGACTGGATTCCCATCCACCCGGCTTTAACGTTCAGTGAGTAAGCCGGTCCAGCCAGACCGACGATAGCTCCGCCGATAGCAGTGTAGAGATAACGCAGGCGGTTGACATTTGCGCCGCGCACGAAGGCTGCCGCCGGGCGCTCGCCGATGCCGCGCAGCATCAGGCCCGGACGGGTACGGAAGATCCACAGCCAGGCCAGGAAGATGATGAGATAACTGAGGTAGGTGATCAGATCCTGTTTGAAGAACAAAGTCCCGATGACAGGGATGTCTTTAAGGACAGGGATAGACCAGCCGGGCAAGCGCGGCCCGGATTGGTTCAAAACCGGCACGCCCAGGAAATAGGCCAGGTCGCGGCCGGCCAACGCCAGGACGAACCCGACTGCCACTTGGGATTGTTTCAAGTTAATACTACTGAAAGCGACAATCAAAGCCATCAGTGCGCCAATGGCCATTCCAGACAGAAAGCCGAGCGGTACACTGCCGGTCTTATAGGCGATGGTAAAACCGCCCATGGCCGAAAGCAGGACCGTCCCGTTCAAAGACAGGTTAATGATCCCGGCTCGCTCTGTGATGGTCTCACCAATCACGGCAAACAGGATCGGCGCAGCCACTGCCAAGACACCTGCCAAACCAATCAGGAGGGTATTTGTTTCCATCGCAGCTCCTAATTCCTCTTCACAAAACGCTGGCGGGCGCCTTCGCCCATCAGAACCAGTAAAACAAGCAAGTCCTGCAAGACACCCGCGAAGGATGAGTCCAGTTTATAAATGATCTGCAACTGGACGCTGCCGGTGTTCAGGGCTGCAAACAGGAAGGCGATTGGTGCCGCCCAGATCGCCTGGTAGTTCACCAGCATGGCCACCAGCAGGCCTAGAAACCCGTAACCGTTGGAGATGTTCGGCATCAACCGGTGATAGATGCCCGTCACCTGGATGCCCCCCGCCAAACCAGCAAGGGCTCCGCATAACAGGAAAGCATACATGCTGTACTGCCAGGTCGGTACACCCATCAGGAAGGCTGCCTTTGGGTTTTTGCCAACTGCCTTCAGGCGCAGGCCGAAATAGGTGCCGCGCAGGAGCAAGTAGATCACTCCGATAGCCAGGATTGACAGCCCCAGCGCCCAGAGACTCAATCCTGTACCCGACAAGGTGGGCAGCCAGAGAATCTTGTCGAACGGCTGGGTACCTGACATCGAGCCGACGCCGGGACGCTTCCAGGGTCCGAAGACCAGGTAGATGGTCAGGGCAGTGGCGACAAAGTTCAGGCCCAAACCGCCGAAGATCTCGTTCACCCCGCCGAAGGTCTTAAGCGCTCCAGCCAGGGAAGCCCAGATTGCCCCTCCCAGCACTCCTGCCAAAATACCAAGGATGATGATCAAGGCTGGCGGCAGGCTGGAATTCTGAAGCAGGCGCAGCGCCCCCGTGGCAAGAATGGCGCCCAGGGTCATCTGGCCTTCCATGCCGATATTCCATAATCCAGCGGAGAAGGTGACCAGCACGCCCGCTGTCGTCAGGAGCAATGGAGACCAGGTGATCAGCACGGCCACGAGGTTGCGGGTCGAGCCAAAAGCTCCGCTCAGTATGCTCAGGTAAGCCTTCAGCGGTGGCGCCCCAACAGCCACCAGGATGAGCGTCGTAATCAACAGCGCCAGGATCAGCGCACCGACTTGAAAGCCAAGATTGATCCAGGTATTCTTTTTCATGCGCCCTTCCCTGAAGGCAATTCCGTCCAGCCCTTGCCGCCGATCAACTCGCCCAGCGTTTCGGTTGTCAGGGTGGTGGCATCCAGCGGCGGGGTCACTTTGCCACTGAAAAAGACCAGCACCCGGTCGCTGTACTGCAAGATCTCTTCCAGGTCGGAAGAGATGAACAGGATCGACGTGCCCATCTGGCAGCGTTCCTTGAGCTTGCTCCAGATGTAGATGGTCGACTCGATATCCAGGCCGCGTGTCGGGTGTTCGAGCAGGAGTAGGTTCAACGGATCCCGCAATAGAGCCAGCAAAGCGCGCTGCTGGTTACCGCCAGAAAGTGACTCGACCGTGTTCGCGGGTGTGCCGCGCACATTGAACGCCTTGATGCGCTCCTGCGCCAGCAAGCGGCCATTTTCCCAATCGATGAAGAAGCCCTTCGGTTCTTCAGCCAGGATGAAGTGCTCGGTCAGATTTAAGCCCGGCACCAGGCCTTCCTCCAGACGCGCGGCCGGCAGGAAGGCTACGCCGTGCTTCTTGAAATTCTGGTATGACCGGCCGGTCAGGTCGCGACCACCGATCAGGAGCTTTCCACCCACCGTGTGGGTCATCCCGGCGACGGCCCGCAGGAATAATCCCTGGCCACTGCCTTCCATCCCGGCCAGGCCAACGACCTCCCCGCAATGCACGTCCAGGTTCACATCCCGGACCTTAAGCCTGTAATCTTCGACCGATAGTTTTGACATGCTGACGGTCGCTTCATCCGAGCCGCAGGGATTGCGCCCGCCCACTGCGATCGTTTTACCAAACATCATCTCGACCAATTTTTTGGTGCTGTAGGGCTGGCTGGCCTCCCCGACCAGATAACCCTGCCGCAGGACGGCGATCCGGCTGCACAGTCCTTCCACATCCTCCAGTTTATGGGAGACGAACAGGATCGTCTTGCCCTGCTCGGCAAGCAAACGCAGCGCGGCGAAGAGCTTCACCTTTTGCGCGGCGCTGATGCCGGTGGTGGGCTCATCGAAAATCAAAACGCGTGCACCCAGCCAGATCAGACGCAGAATTTCCAACTGCTGGCGCTCGCCTACCGTCAGGGCATCGACGTAGGCCTCCGGGTCAAGGGAAAAGGAGAACTGATCCGCCAGGCGTTTGAAATCGCGGCTTGGTTCAGCGTGACCGGTCAACAGGCTGCCTTTGCGGCCCAGGATGAAATTATCGATCACCCGCATCGGCGGAAAATCGAGCGGGTCCTGGTGAAGCATTCCGATGCCGTGCTGGATGGCATCGGCCGGAGAATGAATGACAACCGGGCGATCGTCAAGGAGGATCTGACCTTGGTCCGCCCGGATAAATCCGGATAATATCTTCATCAGGGTGCTTTTTCCGGCTCCGTTTTCCCCCAGAATCCCCTGGATCGTCCCGGTCGGAACGGTCAAGTTGATCCCCACGTTGGCATGGACCGCACCAAAAGTCTTGTGGATGTTCTTCAGTTCGACGTTCATGCGTTATCCCTGATTGGGTGCACAGCTACAGAGTGATGCGTAAATATCTGAACCAGGCTTCTCGATTTGAGAGCGATTCGCCTACATCCAATTCGGATATTTATGCAAGAAGCAGTAAGTTCAAAGAACTCCAATAATATTCACGAAAACAGGGGGAAGGCAATGCCTTCCCCACTGTTTACTGATGTAATAATGAGTGTTACTTGCTCAGACCAGCCATGCCTTCGAGCAGTTGCGGCAGGTACCAGATCTGCAGGTCGGTGGCGGCTACGCCATCGGCCAGATAAACGGTTTTATCCTGCAGGTTCAATCGGACCCTTCCACAGGTTCAGGCCGCCGGCCAACTGGGCGATGAACGCGTCCAGTTTGGTGGAGTTATCTGCGCTCAATCCGGCGCCCTTGTCGAAGCCAACTGCGCCGGTGTCGGGATTGTTGATATTCGTCCAGTCCGGGGGATTCCACTGGAAGCTCGAAGTCCAGGTACCATCAGCGGCAGTCTTGACAGTAGCCGCAAAAGCGGGACCCCAGTTGAAGTACGGGACGCCCAAGCAGATATCCGGAGCGACACCGCAGTTGCTCTTGTAGTCATATGCGAGCGCCCAGACGGACTTGCCTGCTTTGTGGGCCTTCTCGGCCTCGACCAGCGCTTCGGTGGTGTCAATGCCGGAGATGACCACATCATAGCCACTGTTGAAGAAATTGTCCGCGACCACGGTCGGGTCTGTGGACACACCTGGGATATAGAACCAGAAGCCGATCCAGGTGACCGTGAAAGTCAGCTTGGCCGGGTCTTTCTTCAAAACATTGGTCCAGCAGTACTTGGCGCCCAAGAAGGCCGAGGCGGCCAGACGGCGGGTCTCGTCGTTGATCAATGGACCAAGGAAACCGATCTTGCCGGTCTGGGTGGTCAAGGCGGCTGCACAACCGGCGATCATCTTCATGTATTCCATGCGGCCCATGATATCGACCTGGTTGGGCGAAGCCTGATAATTCTTGCCATCCTTCCAGGTCCAGTCATCCGAAACGCCGACGACATAGATCTTTGGATTCGCCTGTGCAAATTTAAGGGCCTCGTCCTTCATATCGTCCGAGTTGAAGAAGATCAACTTGGCGCCCTGCGAGACCAACTGGTCGGCAAGTTGGGAGGCCGTCTGTCCAGGATATGACGGGGAGCCGGAATAAACATTTTCGAGATAGAGCATCTTTGCGCCGGAAACTTTCTGCTCAACATACAGGCCGCCATCATAGGTGGCCTGGCTCCAGCCCTGATCGTTATGAGGGCCAACCAGGAGCATGCCAAAGACGAAGGGCACCGGAGTAGGGACAGGAGTATTGGTGGGTAGCAGAACGGGTACCGCCGGAGCCTGAGTGGCAGTCGGAGCGGGCGGTTGAGTTGCGGGGGGCTGAGTGGCCGGGGCCGCCGTGGTTGCCGGACCGCAGGCTGAGAGAACCAACACAAAAGCCATGGCCAATAAGGCGAAGGTCAAACCATTTTTACGCATAGGTTACTCCTCCAAGAGTAAGGAAAGTGAGAGTATAAAACGAAACGACACGAACCGGAACGGAAGACATACCCCTCCAACCACCTCCTTTCGAATCTGGATTTTAGATACAGATGTCTGTACAACATCAATTCTATCACGAGCACTTACCTTAAAATTTATGGGACAATCCACGTGCCCGCTTCGCCCTTCAGCGCCCGCCCGATATTCTCAGGGTTGGTGATGATGGCCTGCTTGCCGCCCGCTTCCAGGTAGCGGATCACCGCCTGGATCTTGGGAGCCATGGATCCTTTGGCGAAGTGGATCCCTTCGGCCAGGTATTGTTTGGCCTCGGCCAGGGAGATCTTGTCGAGCCATTTTTGCCCGGGCTTGCCGAAGTTGATGGCAACTTTTTCAACTGCGGTGGCGATCAGGAAAAGGTCAGCCTTGATCTCGCTGGCGAGCAAACTGCTAGCAAAATCCTTGTCGATGACTGCCGCAATGCCGCGATATTCACCATTGCCCGCGTCAATGACCGGGATGCCGCCGCCCCCAACCGTGATCACGATCACGCCTGCATCGATCAGGGTTTTGACCGAAACAAGCTCGACGATCTCCTTCGGCTGAGGCGAGGGGACCACCCGTCTCCAGCCACGTCCGGCATCTTCCACCACCGACCAACCCATTTCCTTCTCACGGCGTCTGGCTTCGGCCTCTTCCATGAAACTACCAATCGGTTTACTGGGATTCTTGAAGGCCGAATCATTCTGGTCCACCAGCATCTGCGTGATGATGGTGCACACGTTTTCTTAATCCCGCGGCGGAACAGCTCGTTCTGCAAAGCCTGTTGGAACTCATAGCCAATGGCACCCTGGCTGTCGGCGCCGCAAACATCCAGCGGGACCTCGTGCATGCCCTCCACTTTCGCGGCAATTTCCGACCGCCGCAGGATATAACCGACCTGAGGTCCGTTGCCGTGCCCGATGGCAACGTCCCAGCCCGCTTCGATCATATCCACAATGTGGTCAGCCGTTTCGCGCAAGGCCTGTTCCTGGTCTTCCACGGTGACACGCTTGGGGTCTTTGATCAGTGAGTTACCACCTACAGCAACGACAGCAACCTTTTTGCTCATGGTTTCCTTCTCCTATATCCTTTCATCTCATCAAGCCGGGAAGCAAGGGGCTGTGCGAGCGGTCGCGTAGCATACTCGAAGGGCTTGAGAACGCCCACACAACCTCATCCTCCACTACTTTTTGAAAAGATGATCAACTCATCGTCAAGGCCATCACAGCCTTCTGGGCATGCAAGCGGTTTTCGGCCTCATCATAGACAACCGATTGCGGGCCGTCCATCACGCCATCCGTGACCTCAATGTTGCGGTCAGCCGGAAGCGGATGCATATAGATGGCATCCGGTTTGGCAAGTTTCATCTTGCGCTCATCGGTGATCCAGTGTTCGTATTTCTTGATAATTTTGGCACCTTCTTCCGGGTCCGGGGTGTGGACCATGGCACCCCACGATTTGGCGTAAACGATATCCGCATCCTTGAAAGCGGCGTTCATATCGTCCACCACCTCGAAACCGGCTCCGAACTTCCTGGCCTGTTCCTCGGCCTTGGCCATGATGTCCGGCATCAACCTGAATTCCGGTGGATGGGCCAGCACCACGTCCAGGCCGAAGCGCGGCATCTGCAGGACCAGGCTCTGCGGCACCGACATGGGCTTCTGGTAGGAGGCTGCATAGGCCCACGAAACGACCATCTTCCTGCGGCGCAGGTCGCGACCTTTTTTCTCAATAATGGTCATCAGGTCGGCCAGACACTGGAAAGGATGGTAAATGTCGCATTGCATATTCAGCACCGGGACGCGTGAGGCTTTGGCAACCGCGTTGAGGTAACCGTTGCCAATGCCCCAATCCACGTGGCGGATGGCAATTCCGTCGTAGTAACGGCCAAAGATTTCACCGATTTCCTTGGGCGTATCGCCATGTGCAATCTGGGTGGTTTTGCTCTCAATGAAGGCTCCATGACCGCCAAGCTGGGCCATGCCGGCTTCAAACGAGCCGCGTGTGCGCGTGGATGAGAAGAAGAACAGCATCGCCAGTACCTTGTCGCGCAGGTAGGGATGTGGTTCATTCAGGGCGCGTTTGCGCTTCAGATCGAAGGCCACATCCAGAATGGTTTCTACCTCCTCTTTCGTAAAATCAAGATCACCGATTAGATCACGGCCATGAAGGAAAGTTTGCATAAGTTAGTCTCCAGTCTAATAGTCGGCAGTCTAATAGTCGATAGTCTTATAGTTTTCAGGGAGATCGGTTCTGGCTTGATAATAATCGTCGGGTAAATCAATGTCGGAATCGCAGAGGATATACTCGGCCTGATTTTCATTGATCCTATTACCGATATTTTGGCTATTCTTGCGCAGGTAAGCGATTAATCCATTGATCAATTTTTTAACCTCATCAGCCTGGTCGTACACCGCCTTCAATTCGCCTTCAGCGATATATTTACGGTCGAGTGCCAGATACAATTCCGATTGGATTTCACTGGCAGAACGGCGTGCCATCTTCAAGAAACGGACGAATTCAGGATCGGTCCCCAGTTCACATCCTTCGGCAATGTTGTGCATGACCGAGCCGGCGGCATCCAGAATCTGGTCGCGCAGCCTGAAATCCTTCGAGAATTCTGGATGACGAGTTAGGCCATTAATGGTATTCGCTTGGTTGCGTGCCTTCTGCCAGCAAATCAATTCCTCGAACCGCCTGACTTTCGTCATCCCTTTATCTCCTCAATCAGACTTATAATTTACTGTCTAATAGTCTTATAGTCTCATAGTCTCATAGTCTCATAGTCTCATAGTCTCAAAGACCATCTACCTATCAGCCTATCAGACTCCCGACTATCTGAACTCTTACTCCATCGCGCCTAAGACCAGCGCGAGTAACGCCATGCGCATGACTACACCGTTGAAGGCTTCCTGCCAATAGCGCGACCAGCGGGTGATATCCACATCGGTCGGGACCTCGTCCATGCGCGGCAGGGAATGCAGGAGAATGGCATCCGATTTGGCTTTATTCTCGAGAAGTTCACGGGTGATCTTATAGTTGGCGGGAGTTAAGCCAACGTCTTTACCAGCGCGCTCGTCGCGGCCCTTGGTGTAATCCGGCTGGACAACCGGCTCGACCAGGATGACATCTGCATCGGCGATGGCCTGTTCAACATGCTCGACTTCGCGGAAGTTGACGCTGTACTGCTTCAACTCGGACTTGTATTCTTCCGTCATCGACATATCGGGCGGGGAGACGAAGGAGATCGGACAATCGAACTGGCTCAGGGCATAACCGAGCGAGTGCATGGTGCGCATGCGCATGTCGCCCACTGCCAGCCAGGTCAGTCCGTCAATCGTGCCTTTTTCCTTGAGCACTGTGTACAGGTCGGACAGGATCTGGGTGGGGTGTTCGCCCCAGCCGTCTCCACCGTTGATGATGGGAATGGAAGCCCATTTGGCCGCCTCGTGCGGTGCGCCCTGCTGGAAATGACGCATCACGATTACATCGCCATAGAACTCCAGCATTTTAACGGTGTCCTTGATTGACTCCTGGTAGAAGTCGCCGGCACGCGTCATCTTGGCATCTGCAAAACCGGTCACAGCTCCGCCCAGGCGGTGCATGGCGGCTTCGTGTGCCAGGCGCGTGCGGGTGGACGGTTGATAAAAGGCGGTCACCAGAGTCTTTTCCGCAAGCAGGTCACTGTTGCGGCGGCTAACTGCAATGGGTTCCAACTCCGCGGCCACGTCGAAAACGTGGAAAAATTCCTGTCGTTCAAAATCCTTGAGGGACAGAATGTCCCGACCAGCAAAGCTACGCATTTTTACCTCCGAAAATAGATTTGAATTGAGAATAGAGTTTAGAGAACAGAGAATTTGGAATTCGAAAAACTAATCCTGACTCTCCATTCTTTGTTCTCTGCTACTGATTACCCGACCTTCCGGATAACATGGAAGCGGAAATAGCCAGGCAGGAAATAGCTGAATGAATAGTCGACCACGCGGCCATCATGGGAATAGAGATACGCCACAAAGTGAAGCAGCACATCATCACGCTGGATCTGCAAGGCACGCGCCACCTCTGAGGTTGCTCCAACTGCCCGGATATCTGTTCTGGACTGGAGCAGCTTCGGGTCGCCGCGTCGCAGCATCAGATCCAAAACCGAACCGGTGAACCCGGGTTCGACCTCAGCAGTGGTCAGGATATCGGCGGGCAGAGTGTCCACCAGATAGGCAATCGGGCGGCTCTCCGTATAGATAACACGTGCTACATGGGTCAGGTACGTGCCGACCGGCACATTCAAGGCCGCTGCGCATTCTTCATCTGCTTCCACCTGCTGGAGCTGCAACTCGCCCATATTAACGGTCAGGTTGGTGCGCTGAGCCAGGGTCTCAATACTCTCGAGCACTTCCAGCCCGGAATCGAGTACCGGCACCTTGGCAACCACAAACGTGCCCACACCCTGGCGGCGACGGATCAAGCCCTGTCCCTCGAAAGAACGCATGGCCTCGCGCAAGGTGGCACGCGATACCCCCATCCGCCGCGCCAGAACCGGCTCGGATGGCAGGCGACTTTCAGCAGGCAGAGATCCGATCAGTTTCGCCAGGTCTGACTGCAAACGCCGGAATGGATACTGTCCCATAATTCTCCTCCTGAGCTTATTATGCCGGTCTTTCGATAACCGGCAGGAAAGTGAAGTTTGTGCTATCCACCAGACCTTTATCCGTGAGCCGCAATTCAGGGATGACGACCAGTGCCAGCAGGGATAATTGCATGTTAGGGTTGTTAAGGTTACAACCGCAGGCGCGGAAACCTTCCAGAATGGTATTCGCCTTCCCGGCAACTTTTTCAGCTCTTTCATTGGACATGATTCCACCAATGGCCAACTCGAGCAGGCCAATGACCTGACCGTTTTTCACGACAATCTGCCCGCCGCCGACTTCAGCGAGTGTGTTGGCAGCCAGTGTCATATCTCTTTCATCTGTACCGACAATAACCATCTGGTGGCAGTCATGCGCCATGGTGGAGGCGATGGCGCACGGGAGGTTGAATCCGAAACCAGAAACCAGCCCCACCTGTATCCTCCCGCTGGTGTGGTGGCGCTCGACAACGGCAGCTTTTACCAGGTCACGAGTTATGTCCGCATGAATCTCGCCATCCTTGACGAGGGCTTGCATATGCAGGTGCCGGTTGGGTGCCTGATTCTCGATTATGCCGATCACGTTCACCCTGACCCCATGCCCCTCTTCCCCTGGGAGAGGGATGAGGGGTGAGGGAACGACAATGCGGAAATCTTCCTCGACCAGTGGACGCTTCAAATAGACCGAATGTGTGACCCATTCAGGATATTCCACTCTGGGCAGGTCAAGCACCAAATTGCCATTCTCAACCGCCACTTGCCCACGGACGAGGACCAGTCCGGCATGGAAGTCGTTCAGATCATTCACCAACAAAATATCTGCCCAGCGACCCGGGGCAATCATCCCGACCTCGCGACTGACGCCAAAATGTTCGGCGGTGTTGATGGTGGCCATCTGGAGGGCCATCATCGGAGAAAGCCCTTGCTGGATGGCATGCCGCAGGACGCGGTCCATGTGACCTTTGTCCACCAGTGTGGCGGCGTGGCTGTCGTCCGTGCAAAGAATGAAATGGCGTGGGTCGAGATTCATTTCGGTGACGGCTTTTACCCCTTCGACCACATCCTGCCAGGCGGAACCGTAACGCAACATGGCCTTCATGCCTTGGCGAATGCGCGCCACAGCATCTTTCGTGCGGGTGCCCTCGTGATCGTCTTCAGGGCCACCGGCCACGTAAGCATGGAAAGCCGGCCCGAGGTCCGGGGTTGCATAGTGCCCTCCGATGACTTTACCAGCCGCGCGGGTGGCATCCATCTCTGCCAGCATTTTTGGGTCAGCGTTCGTCACCCCCGAAAAATTCATCATCTCACCCAAGCCAATGACGCCCGGCCAGGTGAGCGCCTCGGTCACATCTTCCAAGCTGAGTTCCGCGCCCGGGGTCTCAAAACCGGCGGCGGATGGCACGCAGGACGGGACCTGCACCCAGATGTGGACCGGCTGCCGAGCGGCCTCGTCCGCCATCAGTTTGACGCCCTTCAGCCCGAAGACATTGGCAATCTCATGCGGATCAATGAACATGCCGGTCGTGCCACGTGGCAGGACCGCCCGCACAAACTCAGTGACGGTCAACATGCCTGATTCGACATGCATGTGGCCGTCGAGAAGACCCGGTACCAGGTAGCGGCCGTCCGCTTCGATGAGACGCGTCTGCTTGCCGATGGTATGCGAGGCGTCCGGGCCGACGTAAGCGATGCGCCCTTCTTTAATCGCCACATCGGTCTCCGGCACAAACTCGCCGGATTGCACACAGACCCAATTGCCTTTGCGCAGCACCAGATCGGCTTTCTGCCGGCCCATGGCGACGTCAACCAGAGAGTGGGTAAGTTCAATCGAAGAAGACATATTATTCAACACTTATGTAAATCCCGGATCGCCCTGATATCGGCCTCGTGCTGGTCCATGTGACCAATGTGCATATGAACGATTTCTCGCACGCTGTAAATGGTTTCCGACTGACTGCTCCGCCAAGTAATCCGCCCGGAACGGTCCCAGGCCTCCGGCAGGCAACGCAGGAACCCGACCAGGTTGCTCGTGCTACCCCGGAAGAGCGCCAGGGCTGGTTCGACCGGGCGCCGGTCGTAACCCCAACGATCGGCCCAGGTGTCCTGGTCCTGAACTAGGTACCAGGTCATCGGGAAGGCAATCCCGTCACAGCCGGCGGCAGCCCGTAGGTTTACTTCCCAAAGCAACTCACCTTCCACGGTGTGATGGACGTACTGACGGATGGACCAGCCTGTGCCTCTCAAATCCAGTTCTGATTCGCTTAAACCGGCGATGGCGGTTTCCAACCGGTCGGGCAGCTGAAGATATCGTTTAAGTAGCACCTCGTGCGTTGTGCTCATTGGGACTCCAGCAGGCGTTTAGCTGCCCGGTTATGCTTCTCGATCAGCCTGTGCTCATCCAGCGTAACCAGTCGAGCTTCCCTGACCACAAACTTTCCCCCTACGACGGTGATATCGGCTTTGACCGGCTGGCAGAAGACGGCGGCAGAGACGGGGTCATGTAGCGCCCCAGCGTATTCCAGCTGGTCCAGGCGGACGGCAAAAAAATCGGCGCATTTTCCAACTTCGAGCGAACCAATATCGGACCGTCCGAGCACAGCCGCACCGCCGCGCGTCGCGAGTTCCAGGGCCGTGCGGGCGGTCATTAATTTGCGGGCGGGATCGTTGGAAAGGGAAAATCCCGTAATCCCTTCCTTCAGGCGGGACAACAGCATGGCCTGTCTAGCCTCGGCCAGCAGGTGGGATCCGTCATTGCTGGCGGACCCGTCGACGCCCAGGCCCACTTTCACACCAGCAGCCAGATACTCTTTGACCGGTGCGATCCCGGAGGCCAGGCGCATGTTCGAGGTGGGGCAGTGCGCCACGCCGCAGCCGTGTCTGGCGAGTGTTTTGACTTCTTCATTATTCACATGGACGGCGTGGGCAAACCAGACATCCTGCCCGACCCAGTCCACGGATTGCATGTACGGGACCGGACGATAGCCGAATTTTTTTAGGCAAAAGACTTGCTCGTCCTCGGTTTCGGCCAGGTGTGTGTGCAGGTGGACAGCATATTCACGCGCCAGCCTGGCGGACTGTTTCATCAGTTCGCCGCTTACGCTGAACGGGCTGCAGGGCGCCAGAACAATTTGTACGAACGCGCCCGGCTTGGGATCGTGGTAGGTTTCGATCAACCTCTGGCTGTCGCTCAGGATGCTCGCCTCGGTATCCACCACCGAATCAGGCGGGAGTCCACCTTTCGATTCGCCCAAAGACATGGAACCGCGCGCAGCCTGAATGCGCATGCCAGTCTCCCTGGCGGCGGCGATCTCATCGTCGAGTTTGGAACCGTTCGGGAACAGGTACAGGTGGTCGGAAGCGGTGGTGCAACCGGAGAGGGCCAGTTCGGCCAGGGCGGTCTGGGTGGAGATAAATATATCTTCGGGCGTCAGGCGCGCCCAGATGGGATAGAGCGTCTTGAGCCAGTTGAACAGATTGGCATCCTGGGCGGCCGGGACGGCGCGCGTCAGGGTCTGGTAGAAATGGTGGTGCGTATTGACCAGCCCCGGCAAGACCAGGCGGCCGGAAAGGTCGACTACTTCATCGGCGGTGGAGGGCAATTCGCTCGACAGGCCGACTTTTTCAATAAAGCCATCCCGAACAAAAAGACCACCCTCCGGAATTTCCCGGCGGTGGTCATCCATCGTAACCAGTATGGCGGCGTTCTTTATCAAAAGGGTGGGCATAGAGAGACGTCGAGTTGTCTGACAAGTCTGCCCATAGTGTAGCAAAGAATGGGGCGAATGTCAATTGTCTGACAAATGCTTTCTTACAAATACGGGGTTGAAAGTTAAATTGCTCTATGGAATGTATATTTTTAAAAATAAATAACACATGGGTTTTCCCTGAATATAAATAAATCCCGCCCCTTGATTTCAGATATTACATTAAATTATAAGCTGTCCGGAAATCGATCTTCATAGGGGATAATCTACTAAATTCCCGGCATCATCTGTATATTGAATAATAGCCTTGTAGTTGTTGAGATCTACCATTACCTGACATCTTTTTTGCTTATTTTTCCAGGATAGTATCAAGAGTGAATCTTCTGATTCTTGGATCTGAAATTCTCCATCGAAGGCACCGTACTCATTCCGAAATCGGATCAGTTTTATCAGACGTTGGACAACTGGACGCTGAAGCTCCTGCTCCACCTCATCTATTGAATAATTATGCCGATTAATATCGCGTCCTTCGCCAGTTCGTGCCATGGCGGACTGGTCGTTTTTTCCAGCCAACAATCCAACATAGTAAACTTGCGGAACGCCGGGTGTAAAGAACTGAATGGCCCTGGCAGCCAAGTAAGCATCGTCATTGCAATCCAGCATGGAATAGAAGGTGCAGCGGATTTGATGCACATCGAAGCCGTCCAGATCCTTATGCTTTGGGGAAAATATCAGGCTGAGATTAGCGCCCCTATTTAGGCAAATATCAACCACCTTGCGAGCATCCTCACTTCTATAAAGGTCATTCAAATCTGGTTTGATCGGCACTCCATCATGACAATCAAGCATGGTAAATTGCCGGTGTGTACGAATTTTTAGATACTCTTTCAACCTTTTACTGGTTCTATTCAACAGCGCATCAAGAACTATATAGGGCAGGATAAAGTCAAAGATCCAATATCCTTTTTCGGCCAATTTGAATTGGGTCGTGTAATCTGCATGGACTTCAGGCAGCAATTCAATACCAAAAGAGCTGGCTAATTCCGAAATCCACTCTAAAAACTGATAAATTTCAGGCTCCACAAAAAAGCATGTTGTTCCCCGCTTTTTAATCGCATAACCTACTGCATCCAGCCGGATAATTTTGACCTTGTTCTTGTTAAAATTGGTCATGAATTCGACTAGAAGCTGGCGAGCTATCTGTGAATTCATGTCCATATCAATCTGCTCGGAAGGAGTGGTTTTCCCAAATGTTGTCCAAACTCTCTCCACTTTACCGGTTTTTTTAATCCTGAAGTTGGAAAATGGTTCCGTCCGGCGCAGGAATGTTTTTTCTATATCCTCCTTTGGAGGATCGCCATTTGGCCAAATCTTATCCAAGGTAATGAACAGATCTGCATATTCAGATTTGCGCCCTTTTTCCAGGAAATTCTGAAAATAAGTTGATTTTGCGGAAATATGATTGACTATCAAATCAAGCAAGATATCATGCTTTTCACCGATACGCCTGATATCCTCCCAGGTGCCGAATTGCGGTTCGATTTCCAAATGGGTAAGGGGTGCAAAACCTCGATCCCCAGAGGATGGAAATGGTGGCAGAATATGGATGCCGCCTTTAAAGAGACCGGGAAAATAAGTTTCCAAAACATAATTGAGCGTTTTTAGATTCCCCACCCAATGAATCCGGATAAGTTATCAGCTGGACTTGATTCTTTACCGTCATGACGAATCCAATTAAGCAACAATAATTACTTCATAATCTTTAGTTATCAAAAAATCCGCCAATTGCTTATGTCCGGCAATAATTTTGTGCTCCATGAACAACACCTGCTCGATAAACGGATCGCCTACTTCGTTACCGCGCTTTCTTTTCTGGCGGTGTTCCAAGGTGTCTTGCCAACTTCTAGAAATGAAAATCCTAGTATCAACGTGCTTGAGCAAAGATGTATATGTTCCTTCTGCAATCACGACTTTTATTCCATCCAAACTGATCGTCTCTTCTTCAATTGTATTTGAATCATAATCAACCAGCGGTTTGATCATGTTGTTTTTCCCTTGAATGGCTTTTATCAGGTTTTGTTCCATAACATCAAGTTTGACCTCTACATGAGGTCCAAGCCATTCTGGATCTTCTCGTCTTTTTACATCGTTGGATTTGGGCGGAAGATTGAAATAATCGTCCTGCCCCAGTAAGACAGATTTGATTCCATATGTAGCCAATTCGTCTGCAATGGCCCTACCTGTTTCAGACTTGCCGCTACCAGATTCTCCTGCGACTGTGATTATGTACCTGGTGATTTTCCTCCTGATTCTTTCAATAATTTGTGGAACAATCTCACTTGCCACTCGTCTGTGATAATCTTGTATGACAAGGATGTCGCCTCTCATATTTCATCCCTTGACCGCGCCTTGCAGCAGCGCCTTGATAATCTGGCGCTGGAACAGCACGAACACGAGGAGGGTGGGTACCAGGATCAGGATCGTGCCGGCGCACAGCAGGGGGACATTGGTGGCGTAGTGTCCCTGGAACGCTCCCAGAGCTCCGGCCATCGTTCGCTGCGACGGGTCCTCAACGAGCACCAGCGCAAGGAGAAACTGGTTCCACGTCCAGATGGACATCAGGATCCCGAGTGAGGCGATTGGCGCCTGCGCGAGCGGGACGTGGATTTTCCGGAACAGGTCCCAGGTGCTGGCACCATCGACGCGGGCGGCCTCCGAGATCTCGACCGGCATGTTGACGAAGTGGGCGCGCATCCAGAAGACGGCAAAGGGCATGTACAAGGCGATCAGCGGCAGCGCGATCGCGACCTTGGTATTGTAAATATGCACCGCCCGCTCCAGGACGTAGATGGGGATGATGATTCCCTGGAATGGGAGAGTCAGCCCGAACACGAACAGGGCCAGGAGCACACCCGAGCCGGGAATCCGCAGCAGGCCGATGGCGAACCCTGCCATCGTCGAGATGACAAGGGCCACCGGCACAACGGTGAGGACGATGCGGATGCTAGATACGATGAGCGTGGTCATATTCGCCACTTTGAATGCTTCCACGAAGTTGCCCCACTGCGGGTGCGCGGGCCAGTCGAGACCGCCGGGCACGGTCCCCGATGGATGCAGGGCGGTCATGAAGATGCTGATGAAGGGCAGGATCGTGAACGCCATCAGCGCCACGAGCAGCGCCCGTCCCGCAAAGAGTTCGCCGCGTCCAATCTTCATTGCTTAGTCTCCCGGTTCAGGAGCTGGATCGGGAGGATTACCACGATGACCAGGAGCATGAGCATGACGGCCAGAGCAGACGCCAGGCCTATATTTCGTTGGGTAAATGCAAGGATATAGATCTGGAGTCCGGGGACCGAGGTCGCGTTGCCGGGCCCGCCGGCCGTCGCGACGTAGACGATGTCAAACGTGGCCAGCGCGAAAATCACCGTAACGGTCAGGCAGACGCCGATCTCCTGCTTGAGAAGCGGGACGGTGATTGCGACAAACTCCCTGAACCAACTGGAGCCGTCGATCCTCGCCGACTCATAGAGAGCTGGATCGACCTTCGATATGCCGGTCAACAGCAGGACGGTACAGAAGCCGAGTAGTACCCAGATCCCGATGATGCCGACGGCCGAGAGCGCCCAGTTGAAGTCGCCCAACCAGGCACGGGTGATCGAACCGAGGCCGATGATCCTGAGGAACTGGTTGACCAGGCCCGAAAGAGAAAACAGCCAACCCCAAATGATGCCGGCAGCGACGAGCGCTATGACATAGGGTAGGAACAGAACAGTCCGGGCGATCTCCCCGAACCGTCCGGTCGCCACGCGGTTGATCACGCTCGCGGTGACGAGACCGAGGCCTACCGGAATGAAACTGAACCACACGATCAGCCAGAACGCGTGGTAGATGGTCCCGATCAGGTCGGGCACCTGGAAGACAGTCACGTAGTTCTTCAACCCGACCCAGGTCATCGGTCCGATGCCGTTCCATTTATAGAACGAGTATAGGATGTTCAATACGAAAGGCACGAGCACGAAGACTGCGTACATGAGCAGCGCGGGCAGGACGAATAGCCAGCCAACAAAGGTCTCCCAGCGGACCCGTTTTCTGGGGTAGGTCCGCCGGGAGACTTCGGGAGCCGCGGGGCGCTTAACTAAGATCACAGTAGAAGGCATTGTTGGTTTGGTAGCCACAGGTATCGTCCCGCTACCCTCACTACTATGGAGTCAGTTCCCGTAGGTACTCGGCCTGAACTGCCTTGAGAAGCCCGGCAGCATCCTGTTTGCCGCCGACCATCTTCTGGAGCTCAGGCGTCCAGCCCTGGGCGAAGATGGAACTCGTCGCGTTGGCGATGAAGTCCATCGCGTTAGCGCCCACCGCCGGTCCGCCAGCGAGCGTATCGGCCGTGACCGAGCCCGCGGCGACGGAAGGTATCTTGGCACCCGCCGGCCCGCCGGGGTTGGAGCCGCCGAAGGTCACATCGATCTGGCGGGCCGTGTCGTTCGTGGCGATCCAGTTGAAGAAGAAGGCGGCGCAGTCCGCGTGCTTCGCCTTGGCGGGGATGCCGTATGTCAGTGGACCGGACATGGCGGCAGGCGGATCGCCTGCCACAGCGGGCGGCATCACGAAGAACCCGACGTTGCCGGGCATGTCCTTGTCGTAGCCGGCGTTCTGCCAGTCACCGTTGAAGGTGAATACTCCCTCACCCTTGCCAAAGCGGGCGGCAGCATCCGTGTACTCTATAGCGTTGATGTCACTGGGGAAGTAGCCAGCCTTGATCCATTGCTCGAGGTGCTGGGCGGCGGTTAGGTTCTTCGGCGTATCGATCGTCGCGCCGGGTTTCCCGAAGATCCAGTCGTTGATCGGCTCTATCGGGCCGTAGGCGGCCATCAGCTGCTGAAGCGGGAAAGCGAGCCCCATGCCGCTCTTGGCGCTGCCCCACTCCATGATTGGCTGGAGCCCGGCGGCCTTGGCCTTGGCAAGCAGGTCCTCGAACTCGGCGACCGTCTTGGGCGGCTCGGTCATGCCGATCTGGGCCGCCAGCTTTTTATTGTAGAAGATGCCGGTCAATTGGTAGTTGAGACCCATGGCATAGAGCGTGCCGGAGCCGCGGACGCCGTTGGTATCCATGCGGGCAAACTGGAGTGGCACCGGCCACTTGTCCCAACCAAAAGCAGTGGCGTACTTATCAAGATCCATGAGCAGCCCGTCCTTGGCGAACGAGACAAACGTCGGCAGCCGAATGAGGTCTGGCGGGTTGTCGCTCGAGAGCAGGAGTGGCGTCGAATTGATCAGGTTCGTGAACTGGTCCTGCTTGTTGTCCCAGGTCACGTTCGGGAACTGCTTCGTGAACTCGTCGGTAAGATTGAAGATCGTAGGGAAGCCAGTTTCGAAGTAGCCACTCATCACGACAGGATCCGTCCCACAAGCCTGGACTTCGGCTGATGGAGTTGCCGTCGGCGGCACCGCCGTAGGAACCGCGGTTGCTGGCGGCTGTGTTGCAACAGGGGCAGTTGTTGCTGGTGGCTGTGTTGCGACAGGGGCCGTTGTTGCTGGAGCTCCGCAGGCAGAAAGCAGCATGCCACATATGATTACCAGGGCAAGCAATTGCAGAGTGATTTTTTTCATTTTCTTCTCCTTTTTATTATATGTTAAGCCAATTCATATGGGGAATTGAAAGGTCACTTACTTGGAGAGATGGTATATTCGTTATTACAGTCACCTCCTTCGATGAACCCGAGATATTTAGACGATTTCCGATTTTTTCTGTAACGGTTGTAGATTATCCTAAATAATCACTGAACGAGAGAAAGTGTTTTGATGAAAGCACTTTCATTCCTATGATAGCACGTCTCTCCACAGAGTTAACAAGGAATTCATTATTATGCGGTTATGCGTTCCACAATGGTCAAGGGAAGGTTAATATGTTGCACCGGACGGGAAGTGTCTGCTATATGTGAGAGTAAAATCTCAATTGCCAGACGCCCAGATTCGTCCAAATGTTGATGAATGGTGGTCAGATCTGCATACTCAGCCATGTCGAGATCATCAAAACCGATCACTGCCAACTGGTCAGGGACTTTGACCCCGAGCTGGCGCGCAACTTTTATCACACCCAGAGCCTGGAAATCTGTGGCGGCAAAAACAGCGGTAGGTGAGTTCGGAGTGTTCAGCAGTTCGATGGCCGCCTGGCGGGTTTGTTCAAGTGTATAAGGTGCCAGCCGAACAAATTCGTCTGGAAGAGCTATACCCGCTTCCGCTAGGGCATGTCGGAAACCGGCTAGACGCAAACTGACGGGGTGAATGGCATATTCAGGCAAATCGGTATCACCTAAAAAGGCAATCCGGCGATGTCCTTTTGCAATAAGATATTCAGCAGCCATCCGCCCGCCGCCCACATCATCAATTTCGACACTGTTTAATTTTGGATGTGGAAATTCGATCAAGACAGTTGGGATATTGTGCTTGAGGAGGCGGTTTACGTCGGCATCCTCCACCGGAAGAGACATAATAACCAAACCATCCAGGTTCCCCGTAAGCGGTAGCGATGAAAGATAACTATGCAATCGATCCACAGAATCGACCGTGTATATTACCAAATCATAATTCTTTTTGGATAATTCTCCCGCTAAGCCCCGCAAACGTTGGACGAAGGAAGGCGCCGTAAAAAAAGGGGTTATTACGCCAATGCGTCCGTTCAGGCGCAGGGCACGGGCACGGGCATCCGCTTTTGGCACAAAACCAAGCTCATCGATAACATCCAAGATTCTTTGCCGTGTAACGACATTGACCTTGTCCGGCGAGTTTAGCACCCGGGAAATGGTCGAAATGCTGGAACCAGATCGTTCAGCAACATCATAAATAGTAGGATTTTTCTTTGTTGCGCTCATTGTTCACCAAAGGATAAGATTTATGAAAGCACTTTCAGTTTAGCATAAATGTGGTTATTGCGTCAATATGCAGTTCAAAACCAAGTATTATTCCGCCTTTGGCATCCTCCCGCCAATCTCGTTGACCAGTTCAATAAGTGCTGGTGAGTTTCCAACCGCATCCAAGGTCAAACTGGCGTTACGCTGTCAAGTTTTGACCGCCAAGGATTTTTATCCACTAACTGAATCCCCCGGCCTCGATAATACAAGATTCGTGCTTTTTCATGCACCAGCAGGCAAGCTATTGACCTTGCACATTTTCAGTTTTAATATGTATTCATACAACTCAGGTGGACTGCAAGGGATCAATACTGAATCACTGGCATTTCTCATTAATTAAAGTAAAACCATGAGTTACCTTCATCAATTTACGTTTTTTGTCAACTATGTAGCCTTCATCATCGTCTTGTGGCTGGGATTGTACCTGGTCATGCACAACCCCAAGTACCCAATATCCTGGCTGTCCCGGCGGCAGGTGAGCCACAACGTTGGGCGGGTCCGAATTTGGAAACACTAAAGCAACCTAGGCAATTTTGCAAATGAAATCCAAAATTCTAATTACCATTGTCGCAGAAAGTGTCGGCATAGAATATCCTCGAGACCCTGAATTCCAATCCTTAGCAAAGGCTATAGCGGAAGTCGATGAAGATATAGACGTTCAGATTCCTGAGCCTGATGAGATTGATACCTCTCGCCGAAAGGTTACTTGGGGAGAGATAATAAAGATATTTATCGATATAGTTAACACACCTGAGGGCAAAGCAGCGACAACAACCGCGACTACCCTACTGATAAAGAAAATTCTTGATGTTGCAGTAAAGTGGTCACAAGACCGATTCAACAGACTAAACCATAAACGACCAATATTCATCTGGATCTATTCGCCTGAACGGAAGGTAGAGGAATATGTTAGGGTTTCAGGCCCGAACGAAGGGCCTCAAGATCGAAAAGCTGAATTGGTAAGGATGGCGAGAATAAAGAAAGAAATCGATGAACAGGATCAGAACAAATTTGCTCGCATGCTTCACAAGATATTCAAACGGCGGTAAATTCCAGGTTGCCTGCGGAGACGCTGCCT
>CAWHAM010000004.1:0-197240 GCA_963827305.1 uncultured Chloroflexia bacterium | reverse complement strand
TAGGCGCTGGTTTGTGGTATTGTAACTCTCTCCTGAAAAGATGGATAACATTTTGAAAGGATTTCAAGAATTCCATCAACTAAACTGCAAGCGTCGGGAATTACATCTGGAAGAGTTCGAATTGTTTTGCGAGGAATTCGATGTAATCTATGTAATGGGTTCGCACATGTATCGTAAGAAGAATCTCTTATTGCGCCCCAATGACCATGCGTGAAAGTTGAAGTCCATCCATAAAACTGGTCATAGATGTTTTTTGTATCAGACTGAATACTCAAATCCCGTAAATTCGCTTTTTCCCAATGCCCCAATTCTATTGGAAGAAATTCTTCCCAGACGTCTTCATTGGCTAATATAGATAGAGTTTCACTATGAAAATAAGTGGGCTGATTATCCATTTCTTCAAACTTTAGTGATTGAAGTTTTGCTTGCCCTGCTCCAAATACTCTGTAAGATTTCCATAAATCAGGTATATCTTTTTTTGCCAAGTACGCCAGAGTTATATAACATTCACTGAGTGTTCTTAATGCAATGCGGGCTGTAATTGAATTGCTTGCACCAATTTTTAATAATTCTTGGAGGATACCAAGAGAATAAAAACCAATACCAAAAACAGTATCATGTTTAGGGTCTGTTTGGGTTGAAACATTAGTTTTGTAAAAATATTCTGACAAAGATTGGAAAACCAGATTCACCTGAGTGGGTGTTGTTCCCATAATTGGCGTATCTGCAAAATTGAATTGTAGAGGAGTACATGGAGTATCTGCCCAACATTGTTCCCAAAATTTTGTAGCCCAAGTTCGTTATTTATCATCCAAAGCACTAAAAGCCATTTCCGTTGCTCTAATGCTTGGTCTCACATGCCTTTGGTCTCCATATTCAGGATAGTACACTAATTCTTTGACCATTTCTTCAGTTGGAAGTTTGTATACTCCAGCCGCCATCATGCAAAGAATTCGAAGCCAACGACAATCTGTTGATTTTCTGAGATTGGTGGTCTAATGTTTTTGCCACTGCTGGCATTAATACTTTCCAGTCATCAGGGGATGTTGTTTCACCTAGAAATTTTGCCCAGTAGTCTTTTACTGGCAATTCATTCAAGAGGAGTAGAGGACGGAGTATATTCTTTCTTTCTTCATTACGAGTAATTATCTCTAGTATCCCGTTTAATATTTCGGGGTCAAAGTTCGATAAACCTGTATGAGTAATGTCGTTTGGCGCACCCTTATCTCGAAACTTATTAATAAAATTTGATAGTTCACGAAAAATATTTAATGCTTCTACTCTGGGTAAATGAACAATAAGTAAAATAGCCCATAGCATTTCTGGTAGGCGGTTATCTACCCACGAATTAGAAGTTTATTTGGGAATATTTGCTAGTGGAGGAATTAAAGACTTCCCCACTTGATAATGTTCATCAATAGTTGACCGTTGAGATTTTTTGCTTTTCCCGTATTTCGTTTTTTGCGATTTTTTGACATAATTTTTTAATTCCCAATCGCTTATATTTTCAGAGACAAGCGCCCAACTATTTACTCAGCCATGCTTAGGTGGCTGAACAGCTTATGGACCGTTGCGGTCTAATCGCCGAAATTCATTTAGGCATTAGGCCGTAATAGGTTAAAATAGAATGAGTACCCCGTAAAGTATAGATAAATATGAGGAGTAAGGTCAAGTGTTTTAGAGAACAGGGGTGTGCGTCAAAATTTCGCGAAGCAAAAAAAGTTCCATAAAAAATGAAGCACACCCATCGGCATGCCCGCCGGTGGGCTGCCCACAAGGCGCTTCGCGGAAGCCCACGGCTACGGTTACGAAGTCCGCAAATGAAATTTAACTAAATAATCCCGTAACCCTTCTTTTCCTGGCGGACTCTATCGCTTTACCCGCTGACCGTAAACCGTCGGGTGGTTTGAAGGTGCAGGCAGGACGCCTGAAAAAAACGGGAAGATATGCCGAAGTCCCGCGCTGGTCTTTGGCGGGTGACGGCAGAGACTTGACGGAAGAATAGATCCCGGCAATTCGATCGTCACTCTTTTCGTTGTTGATCCCTGGGTTGACTTTTCCACAATCCGCTCTATAATGAAAACAATCCGTTTATGCCCAGAGCAGGAAAACGGGACGGAGAAACAATGCGCGTGCGGTCTTCCCGAACGATCAGAGTAGCTATTGCAGTATGCGTTATCGGCTGGATGCTTGTCCAGGTCTATCTCGTATCCGGGCAAACAGCGCCGGGTCAGTCCACAAACCTGTATCTGCCATTGATCCTCAAACCCAGCCAGGAGAATCTGCCCACAGCCACCCCCACAACCACGTTTACGCCCAGCCCGACTTTCACGAATACGCCCACGGCAACGTTCACTTTTATTCCGACAAAAACCGCCTCCGCTACCCCCACGGCGACGTTCACTGGTGCCCCCTCAGCAACCTCGACCAATTCCCCGACCGCGACATTCACTTATATTCCTACAAAAACGTTCACGAATACTCCCACAGCCACCTCAACCAATACCCCCACGGCGACGTTCACGCAACCTGCGACAGCAACTTCCTCCTATACGCCTACGCCGACCTTCACAAATACTGCCACAGCATCTTCCACCTATACACGCACGCCGACATCCACCAATACGCCCGCGCCGACTTTCACAAATACTGCCACAGCAACTTCCACCTATACACGCACGCCGACATTCACCAATACGCCCGCGCCGACCTTCACTTTCACTCCTACGCCGACCTTCACAAATACCGCCACAGCAACTTCCACCTATACACGCACGCCGACATTCACCAATACGCCCGCGCCGACCTTCACTTTCACTCCTACGCCGACCTTCACAAATACCGCCACAGCAACTTCCACCAATACACGTACACCGACATCCACGAATACCCCAACCCCCACCTTCACTGCCACTCCAACGGTCAGCACGCTCACGCTGACCGACTTTGCCAATTACCGGGTCTTCCAGCGCGATCTCGGCGGCACATCCAAGGGCGTGACCATCAGCGGCAGCTATTCCAATATGACCTGGAGTCGCATCGAGGCGCGCCTCCTGCGGCATGCCACCAGCACGGTGGTGCTGGATTGGGTCACCATCGACGCCACCTTCGGCGGAGGCAGCTTCTCCGGCAGCCTGACCGTTCCCCAGGGCGGGTGGTACAACACCGAAGTGCGCGCCGTGGATGGCTCCGGAGGCGTGCTGGCTTCCAGCCGCGGCACGGACAAATGGGGCGTGGGCATGCTCATCCTTGTCATCGGCCAGTCGAACATGTCCGGTAGAGGCCTGACCCCATACACCGTGGCAAGCTCCGATCTGGCAGTGAATTACAGCAACGCTGGCGTATGGGAACACCTGGCCGATCCGTACGACGATGAGAGTCCAACAAGCGCGATCGATTACGACAGTGCTGCCGGCGGATCGATGGTCCCCGGCATTGCCAATGCGCTCCTGCAAACCTTTGACTTCCCGGTGGCATTCGTGCCCGCCTCCAAGGGCGGCTCGAACCTGTATGTCAACGGCTCCAACTATGGCTGGGCCTATCGCAACTCCTCCAACCATTTCGACACCTCCACGCTTTACGGCCAGTCGATCACCAAGGCCCAAAGCGTTGGCGGGGTCGAATTGATCATCATGCACCAGGGTGAAGCCGACCTGAGCGCCGGCCGCACGGAGGCCCAGTACGAGGCGGATTTCGCCAGCATGATCGGCCACTATCGCGAGGACCTGTATGCCGGCATTCCGATCTTCATCTGCCAGCTTGGCACGGTTGGCTCTGGCACCAACGCCGGAGTGGTTGGCATCCGCAATGCCCAGCACGATCTGGACAACGCCACGAATATCTTCATGGGCGCCACCGCCATGGAGCTGCCGCGCTTGGATACCTGGCACTACGATACCCCTCAACAGACCGTGATCGGCACCCGCCAGGCCAATGCCATCAAGTACTATTTTGGACAGTCCGGCTATTACCGCGGCCCGTCGATCAATTCCGCCTTCTTCAGTGATGCGAACCGCAACCAGGTGATCGTGAGCCTCAACCATCACGGTGGCAGCGACATCACCCCGCTCACCGGCATCACCGGCTTCGAGGTCTTCGATAACGGCACAAGTGTGGCCATCAGCTCGGCCGTGCGGTATGCCTCCAATGCGGTCAGCCTGACCTTATCGCGCACCATCCTGGCGGGCCATACCGTCACCCTGCGCTATCTCTACGGGATGACGCCGGTCGTGACCGCCCTGGTGAAAGACAACTCGGCCCTGGCCCTGCCGCTGGAGAATACGACTGCCGACATAACCGTCACCGACCCTGTGCTGCCCTAAGGGAATGGAACAGCCCATTTTGCTCAAACATGGGTCAGTCACCTGCAAGTGAAGGTGACTGACCCATTGTTCCGGGCTGACTAGGCCTTCTGCAACATGTTCAGGGGGTTAGTCTTGTTCTGCGGATTCCTGACCCCGGGCAGCAGTTCCACCATGCACAAGCCCACCTGCTGGCCGGCGGAGTTGTAGATCCCGGCGATCAGCTCTAAGAACCTATCCGGAAATTGGAGAAATACTTTTTTTGATAGTTGCAGCTTCGCTGCAACTATCAAAAAAAGAACACATCATCGAATTTTCGGATAGATACTAAGTAGAACAGGTTGAGCTGCCCATCGATCAGTGGGCGGATCTCGTATTGCTCTTCCTTGACACCCGGCAGGTTCAGATCCCAGCCCTTGGAGAATTTTATCCCGGCGGCTTCGGTAAAGCCTTTCGGGGTGATGGTGTAATTCCTTAACCTCTGCCGCTCCCCGCCCGCGCCGATATAGGTCCCGTCGAAATAAGAGCACTGGGGGAATGAGAATAGCATAACTTCTTCATTGTCGAAGAAACGCATCGAGAACCACTCCCAGTGGGTGTTGATCTTGGTGATGGCATACGTCCCCCACTGCCGGTCGAACCAGGATTTTCCGGTCACCTGCATGGTTTTGTTTTCACCCTCGGGGTCATGCAGGATCACTTCGCCGCGGGTGGGCATATTGGTGTAGGAATAGTAGACCGTCCTGCGGCGCGGGTCTGCCTCGCCGCCCATCGCCAGCACGCCGTTGTCAGCGTGCCAGAAGGCGCCCTTGCCCTTCTCCAGCGTCAGGGTCAGGTCAAAGGTCTCGGCCCGGACGTGCGGCCGGCCTCCCGCTTCAGGTGGGCCAGGCCCAGGTAATTGACGGTGTCCCCGGTCACGTAAATATCCGGGTTTGAGAATTTGGCCCTTTGCAGGAGATGAGAGTGTTTTTTTTGATGGTTGCAGCGAAGCTGCAGCCATCAAAAAAAAACCTTCCATCAAATCTTCGGACAGATATTTATCTCTCTTTTTTTGAGAACGATCATGAAAGATGGATGCTTGTTATTCGATCCGATCAACCTGGACTTGCGAACCGTTGTAATCAGGGACGTTACTGAACAAAGTGCCGTACAGATGGACAACTTTGCCGGTATCGCGGAGGGCCTTGATCTGCGCTTGTACCGCCGGGTCCATAAAATCGATGCCAAAGTAAATGACCTGCCCCAAGTCTTGTCGCTCAAAATAATCATCATATTGAGCGCCAGCCTCCGTACTTTTGATGACGCCCCACCAATCAGCTATTTCTTCAGTTGTACCGGGTGGCATGTAACCGCCCGAGCCATTGTCTACTGTGCCACCACTTCCTCCCGGGCCGCCGCCACTTGCTTCTGTGGTTGCCACAGCCGGACCACACTCTCCCCGGAAATAGGCCCACTCGTCGCAGGTGCTGCCGTCCGGGAAAACACATACTCCGTTTTGGCTGCCATCCGCGGCTGTGTGAATTTCGAGTTTGTTGCCGTTCTTCTCGCAATAGACCGAGGCAGGATTCGGCATATTTGGCAGTATTTCCGTCGCTGCAGGTTCAGGTGTCTGGACCCGGGGCGCCGCGCAGGCTGCCAGGCAAGCAGCCATGAAAACACCAGCAATTAATAAAACAATTCCTTTTTTCATTTTTTCTCCTTTTTTTAACTTCCATCAGACGCCTATTTTGATGGAAAGTTCCCATAAGTATCTATCCGAAAATTATTGGAGAACCGCATTTTGAGAGTGTGCGGCGGAGCCGCACACTCTCAAAATGCGTCCTCCTCTCCAATTTTCGGATAGGTTCTAAAAGATAAATCATTCTCTCAAGAACGCCCAACGGATTGGCTCAGCGGCAGCGGCGGGACTGGCGAGATGCCATAATCATTATTGCACATTTCTGGCAAAGTGCGCCTGCGCGGAGCGGCAGAGCCGCTGTCCGACTGCCTGTCCTTGGTGTTCTCCCAAGGAGAGCCGGTGTTAGGCGCTTTTTGCCTTACTTATTGACACTCGACGGTAATAGCGAGTATGAAAAGCTCCAATAATCCTGTGGCGTCTCTGGATGAGTGTCTTTAGTAATGACTATCTGCTCCAACCTTGTTCTATAATGTGCATGGGTTGGTATTTCAAGATGGTCAATAACGGCTTCGTTTCCTGAAGTATTCTTCCCTACCCAAGCTAACTTGCTTGATTTGTCTGTGACTATATCAACGAGTGAACCAGGCTTATTGCCAGGGTCCCATTCTCGTACATTTCGACCCAGAATAAACTTCGTTTCTTCCGAGTTGCCATCATTGAACAGGAGCTTAATTTTCCCAATTGTAGTTCCTTCTAGCTCTGTTTCCTTATAGCGCTTCCAGGCGTTCTCTGCATTGACCAGAACATGCACAGAAGATACCTGCGCAATGGGCGGGTTCAATTTGAGTGTTGCGAGCCTTGTCTCTTTGGCATTTGTGTCGAAATAGCTGGCATTGAGAAGAAATGGTATTCCATTGAACCACTGCTCTCCCATAGCGAGGTTACGATATTTTATAGATAGATCGTGGGCATTTGCAATCAGGTTGAGTGGTAAGACTTCTACGCCACTCTGTTTTAGTTTTTCTCGCAAGCCTTGAATTTCTTTGCTGGAACGATATTGTGATAAGAATATAGTTGCTATTACCAGCCCGATTACAAGAACTATAACCCACACAATATGAGTCAGAATAAAGGCTCCATAGACTGTACTGATAAGCAATACAACTCCAACGACAAGTCGCCAATTGCTGACTATCCATCGTCCTAGTGTGCTAAGCAGTTTTCTGAAGGTTTGGTATGCGGAAGCTACAATAATACTTATAACCAACGTTGCCAATCCGATCCATAGCCACGAGCTGGCTTGTGCATTGCCAGTGATAACGTTATAGATGAATACAATCAAAGGCAATGAACCCAGCAGAAATCGTCGCTCCTATGGCTTCTTCGGCGACATTGGTCCAGTTGATTTTCATGTTCGTAAACCTCTTGTCAACTTCCTGCGCCCAACGAGACTGTCGAATAACATCCATTTGACTACTCAGATTATATCCAAACACAAGATTTCAATGCATTGTTATTCATTTATCCAATTCATCAGCATGTGCACCACCTGATGCACTCGTCTCCGATTAAAACGTACTCAATTGCCCCGCCCATACTTGTGGATTTTGCCGATATTGTGCACCAGAGCAAACAGCTTCCATTGCACATCCACCTTGGCCTTGGTGCGCAAGGTAAATCGATCCAATCTTTTTTGTACGCGTATATTGGCAAATACTG
Organism: uncultured Chloroflexia bacterium; assembly: GCA_963827305.1. GTDB lineage: Bacteria > Chloroflexota > Anaerolineae > Anaerolineales > Villigracilaceae > UBA877. The sequence continues at coordinate 189,602 of CAWHAM010000004.1, read as the reverse complement.
GTTCGACGATGGCCAGGCGCCTGGCATAGATCAGCCTGCCTTGAGGAGAGTCTATCTTGGCTTTCATTTCATCCACCAAGGTTGCCAGTTGGCTTTCAGGCGGTATCACCAGGTACTTGCGCAGCATGTGCGGCTTGCTCAAACATTTGAGTCTTAGCGGACAACTGGCACAATCTTCCTCTCGGGCGCGATAGATGTCATACACCCGATGGCGAATGCGATGGCCATGAGCATTGCAACTCAAGACCTTGCCATGCGGACAGATATACGCTCGTTTGGGTTTATCAAAAAAGAAATCAGCTTTGGTGAAAAAGCCCTCTTTCCTGTTTTCTTGCTTCGTGACTCGCTGCGGGGGATGGATCCCGTCTTTAAATCTCTGCTGTCTGGCAAAGCGCTCGTCACGCTTGCGAAATTGGATGTCGGGAATGTAGGCGTCCAGGCCCTCGGCCTTGCACAAGGCTAAGCTGGTGTAGCTGTGATAATTGCTGTCTGCGGTGATCTGTTTGCCTTCGAAATAGTTCTCATCTTCACCGACTGCCTGCATGTTTTTCTTCGCTCCCGCTATCATTGGCGCCAGGTTCTGATGGTCTTGGCTGGCAAAAGCTTCGGCGTGCATGATGACTTGATGCTTGCCATCCACCAGCGCCTGAGCATTGTATCCTTGGATCACCCCGTGCGAGGTAGGCATCTTCGCCGATTGGTTATCGGTCACATTGCTCTGGATCTCCTGGCGACCCTTCCCAACCTTGGGCTTCTGCTCTAGCAGAAACTCGCTCAACCGTTCCACCTGATGCTGCAGCCGCTGCGCCTGCTTCTGGCGCCTTTCAAACTCGGGCCTCTCCAGTACATCTGCCCGGATGTGCTCAGCCAGCACCTGCTGTAGTTTATCCTGCAGCCTGTCTCGTTTTCTCTTCAGTTCCTTGAATGTCCCGCTGCATTCCTTGGAAGCATTTGAGGATAGCTTCACCCCGTCCAGGCTGAAATGAGTGCCCCCCAATAGATCAAGCTCTGCACACACCAGCAGGATATTGCTGAAGATGCTCTCGATCTCCTTCTGCATCGAGGACACAAAATGGGCAATCGTGCTGTGGTCCGGACGATAGCCGCAGCTGAGCGCCATGAAGAGGATGTTCTCGCCACAAGCTCGCTCGATTTGACGTGAGCTTATCATTCCTCGGGAATAAGCGAACAAGGTCACTTTGAGTAGAACCTTGGGGTTGATGGCTGTCGCCCCGGTTTCGTCGTTTTGATATCGCCCCTCGAACACCGACAAATCAAGCTTATTTTCCACCAATTCATTGATGGTGTATTCCAGCGTGCCCGGTTCGAGCTGATTTTCAAGTGAAATGGGGATCATGACCAGTTGGTCATAGTCATAGGCTTTGTAGCGCGGCATAGGCTCCTCTACTCTCTGAGCTAACTTGGAGTATACCGAACCTGCTCGTTTTTCGCGAATCGCTGATTACTTTTTCGACAGTTTCAACGGTTTGGCTCACCGGCGGGGCGAAGCCCCATCTGGTGGAGCCGGTGTTGGGCCGCTTTGCGTCTATGCCGTGGTTGGACCAGCTTCATTCAACCGAGCAAACTCGGCAGCGTATTCCGCGTTTTGTGAATTTGAACTCCAAACTCCTGGCGGCATGAAGTTTGATCGTCACGCCCAAACCGCCGTCTTGACCTATGAAGGGGATGTCTCGGAATCTCGGAAAAACGAATGGGAGAATCCAGCGCACCAAGTAGGTGGTACCCACGCCGAGCAGAAAATTAGAGAGACAAGGGGTGCGCAGCAGCAAGAAGATGATGTTATTGGGCGACTTTTCCGCCAGTGACCCAAATGGCGTCCCTACGAAAAACCAGCCGATGAACACGATCAGTAAGACGGCAAGCCAGAGGAGCACCGATAGCCTTCCGTATCGACGATCGACTGCCGCGTGATCGAGGCAATAGGGCAACAAGAGATGTGTGACAAATGTCATCTGCTTGTGCTGAGATGTCTTGCCCCAGCTTGCACGCACCTCAACTTGCGTTTCGGCCGCTCCGCCGCAATAGACACAACGCTGAGGGAAATTAAGTTAAATCTTCTCCCCCGAACCCGGAAAGACGGTGATAGGCACTTCCACTCTAGTTCTCATAACAGCCTCCTCTCTAGCTTGCTGCCAGTATTTTCGCGGCCCAACGAGACTGTCGAATAACATCCATTTGACTACTCAGATTATATCCAAACACAAGATTTCAATGCATTGTTATTCATTTATCCAATTCATCAGCATGTGCACCACCTGATGCACTCGTCTCCGATTAAAACGTACTCAATTGCCCCGCCCATACTTGTGGATTTTGCCGATATTGTGCACCAGAGCAAACAGCTTCCATTGCACATCCACCTTGGCCTTGGTGCGCAAGGTAAATCGATCCAATCTTTTTTGTACGCGTATATTGGCAAATACTGGTTCGACGATGGCCAGGCGCCTGGCATAGATCAGCCTGCCTTGAGGAGAGTCTATCTTGGCTTTCATTTCATCCACCAAGGTTGCCAGTTGGCTTTCAGGCGGTATCACCAGGTACTTGCGCAGCATGTGCGGCTTGCTCAAACATTTAAGTCTTAGCGGACAACTGGCACAATCTTCCTCTCGGGCGCGATAGATGTCATACACCCGATGGCGAATGCGATGGCCATGAGCATTGCAACTCAAGACCTTGCCATGCGGACAGATATACGCTCGTTTGGGTTTATCAAAAAAGAAATCAGCTTTGGTGAAAAAGCCCTCTTTCCTGTTTTCTTGCTTCGTGACTCGCTGCGGGGGATGGATCCCGTCTTTGAATCTCTGCTGTCTGGCAAAGCGCTCGTCACGCTTGCGAAATTGGATGTCGGGAATGTAGGCGTCCAGGCCCTCGGCCTTGCACAAGGCTAAGCTGGTGTAGCTGTGATAATTGCTGTCTGCGGTGATCTGTTTGCCTTCGAAATAGTTCTCATCTTCACCGACTGCCTGCATGTTTTTCTTCGCTCCCGCTATCATTGGCGCCAGGTTCTGATGGTCTTGGCTGGCAAAAGCTTCGGCGTGCATGATGACTTGATGCTTGCCATCCACCAGCGCCTGAGCATTGTATCCTTGGATCACCCCGTGCGAGGTAGGCATCTTCGCCGATTGGTTATCGGTCACATTGCTCTGGATCTCCTGGCGACCCTTCCCAACCTTGGGCTTCTGCTCTAGCAGAAACTCGCTCAACCGTTCCACCTGATGCTGCAGCCGCTGCGCCTGCTTCTGGCGCCTTTCAAACTCGGGCCTCTCCAGTACATCTGCCCGGATGTGCTCAGCCAGCACCTGCTGTAGTTTATCCTGCAGCCTGTCTCGTTTTCTCTTCAGTTCCTTGAATGTCCCGCTGCATTCCTTGGAAGCATTTGAGGATAGCTTCACCCCGTCCAGGCTGAAATGAGTGCCCCCCAATAGATCAAGCTCTGCACACACCAGCAGGATATTGCTGAAGATGCTCTCGATCTCCTTCTGCATCGAGGACACAAAATGGGCAATCGTGCTGTGGTCCGGACGATAGCCGCAGCTGAGCGCCATGAAGAGGATGTTCTCGCCACAAGCTCGCTCGATTTGACGTGAGCTTATCATTCCTCGGGAATAAGCGAACAAGGTCACTTTGAGTAGAACCTTGGGGTTGATGGCTGTCGCCCCGGTTTCGTCGTTTTGATATCGCCCCTCGAACACCGACAAATCAAGCTTATTTTCCACCAATTCATTGATGGTGTATTCCAGCGTGCCCGGTTCGAGCTGATTTTCAAGTGAAATGGGGATCATGACCAGTTGGTCATAGTCATAGGCTTTGTAGCGCGGCATAGGCTCCTCTACTCTCTGAGCTAACTTGGAGTATACCGAACCTGCTCGTTTTTCGCGAATCGCTGATTACTTTTTCGACAGTTTCAACGGATTGGCTCAGCGGCAGCGGCGGGGCGAGCGAGACTCTTTACCAATTATTGCACATTCTGGCAAATCGCGCCTGCGCGCGAGCGGCACAGCCGCTGTCCGACTGCCTGTCCTTGGTGTTCTCCCAAGGAGAGCCGGTGTTAGCCGCCGTTATGCTCGACCACATCAAACATCATCTGGAGTTCAGGTAGCGAGTAGCAACGCACAATAACAGGCAAATCTATTCCCTGAGCAAGTTTTGCTAGTTGTTCATTCGCCTTGGCAATATCATCGGCCTCCTCGAAAACAATAGCAAGGATTATCTGTACGTTGCCCCAGCCATACCTCGCTATCGTATGTGATATGCGCTCAAGTGTACTTTTGAATCGGGAGATACCAGACAGGTTCGCCACATACTTGACCTCGATGATATTCAGACGGCCATTTAATACGAATGTACCATCAAAACCCATGTCGGCCCCTGCCGTCACTTGTCGGTTTACCGTAGCACCGTATTCAGTCTGTATAGCTCGTAGAACCAGATCCTCTGCCTGGAAGTATTTTGCTTGAACTGCCGTTGCGTTTTGTAAAACAGGTGGTTGCAATGATTTAGTTGCATAAGACGAATGTGACTTAAGTGCTTCTTGAACCTCAATTGCAACTTTCTCTTTTTGCTTGGAAGGATTTTGTGGCTTAAGTTGATCGCTGAGTTCGAATGGCCCAGCCTTGAGATTACTACCGGACTCAATCCGCTTCTGAAGCGCGGTTAATATTCCAGAGATTGGCTTATGAAAACGCCAGAGGATGCCGATGATTAAGAAGACCCAAAGTATCGTTTGAATCAATGGCGCTATATATTCCATATGATTACCTCCAAGGCGGCTAACGGTGTGGCTCAACGGCGGGCGGTGGGGCGGGACTCGACGGGCTCGACAACTCAATTATCGCGCAGCATGCCATCGGGCGGACGCAGGCCGCCCGTCCGCTGGAGCCGGTGTTAGCCCGCTCTTGTATAATCGGATTTAACCATTGTCTTGTCTCCCCGTCCGCCGGGGACTCTGGACAAATAAAACATCAACGGGCCCTTTGCCACCAATTATTTGGTGAACAGCGCTAGGACGCACTCCTAAGATCTGACCAGCCTTGACTGATATTACGGAATTGTCCAAAGCAAAATCGAGGCGTCCCTTCAGAACGAAATAATATTCTTCACGTTGACTATGAAAGTGCAGCCGTTCGTGGCGCCATTCGTCGGCAGGCTCAACTTCCCAAACACATGTGAAATCGAGTAATGGCGAGTAATTCGGATGCGTTGGTGGCAAACATCCTCCCAGTAAATAATCATCATGCGGCTGTCGAAGGTTTATCCGAACCATTCCGTTCTTGGGACCAGACGCAGATTTTAAGCACGTTGAAATTTACTTTGTCGGAGCTACTTCCTGGAACACGAAGGAGAAAATTCATGATTGGTGCTCGTCCACCAACGATTTGATGGAGCACATTGGCGTGAACACCTACTAACTGGTAAGGTTCAACTGTGCCAGAATTGCCATTTACCACCAAGTGAAGGCAACCTTGAAGCACGATAAAGTATTCTTCACTGCCGGTGTGCAAATGAGGCATTTCATCGTGCCAAATAAAATCTTGACGATTGAAGCCTACATCCAGCAGAGGCGAATAGGCGGCATCAGTTACCGGTAATTGCCCACCGATAATGTAGCCATGCCGCTGTTCGTCGCCTAAATCTAGTAGAAAGAATTTGTCCATTGATTTTCGATTGATTCTTACAACGATTATGCTCGCGGGAGCGGGCTAACATCTGGTTATGCGGACGGCCTAATAGATTATGGACTGTCCGTATAACCGCCCAAACCGGTTGGGGCGTTAGGACGCATTGGATTATAATTCGATTAATATCAATAAAAGTATATCAAATATCCCTGGCAGGTGCAACATGGATAATCCACCCAAAAAGCTGCTCGATCAGGTCCGGGAAGCCGTCCGCACAAAACATTATTCATCCCGCACCGAGCAAACCTATGTCGAATGGATCAAGCGCTTCATCCTTTTTCATAAGAAGCGTCATCCTGCTGAAATGGGAGCTCCGGAAGTTCAGGCTTTCATCTCGTTTCTGGCAGTTGAACGCCATGTCGCAGCCTCTACCCAAAAACAGGCGCTCAGTGCCATCCTATTCCTGTACCGTAACGTCCTCAACCATCCTGTCGAAGTGCCTGATATTCTTCGCCCTGAGGCATCTGTTCATCTCCCAACCGTGCTGACACATCCGGAAGCCATGCAGGTCATTGAAAAAATGAGTGGAACCTCCCAACTTATGGCGAAACTGCTCTACGGTGCCGGATTGCGCCTGATGGAATGCTTACGCCTGCGGGTGAAGGATGTGGACTTCGGCAATCATCAGATTGTGGTAAGGGATGGCAAAGGAGAAAAAGACCGTGTAACCATACTTCCGGATTCGGTCATTCCAGCTCTGCAAACCCATTTGACGGACGTAAAGGCAATTCACCAAAAGGATTTGGGCGAAGGATATGGAGAAGTATCCCTGCCGTACGCCTTGGATCGCAAATACCCGAATGCCGCAAAAGAATGGTCCTGGCAATATATCTTTCCTGCTTCCCAGCGTTCCAGGGATCCGCTCTCGGGAAAAACCAAGCGGCATCATCTTGATGAAAGCGTTTTGCAAAAAGCCGTCCGTCAGGCCGCGCACGTTGCCGGCCTGGACAAGCCGGTTTCCCCCCATACCTTCCGGCATTCCTTCGCTACCCATCTTCTTCAGAATGGCTACGATATCCGCACGGTGCAGCAGGGGAGTTATTGGGTCATAAGGATGTCAAAACCACCATGATTTACACCCATGTTCTGCAGCGTGGCGGCCTGGCGGTGAAAAGTCCGCTGGATGAATGAACTTTACCTGAAAGAAACCGTTCCTTGTGAGAATTGAAATTCAAAAACATTGACATTTTAGAACATATGTTTTATTATTGCTCCGCGGCGAGGCCGTCTTCTGGTGAATCCTTGCCGTTCTTTCTACTGTACCTTTCCAACTGAAACAACCCACTGCTGCCCTTCCGGAAGGCCATTTGTTCCTTTTTTTGTTCTTGAGGATCAAATCCTCTTTTTCTACTCTCAACTTCTTCATACTTAAGTATCCGTCCTGCGCTTGCTCTCGCATTTGATCCTGAGGAATAAATCCCTGCTCCCACCTTTCTGCTCTCCGCTCTGTTTTTCCCCTCATTCGTTTCTCTTTCGTTTTTTTGAGGAACGAATACCAGCTCCGTGCCGCGGCCTCTCAAGCCCCCTCCAGCCTTCGGCCACCTCCCCCAAATACGACTGGCGTACGTCGTATTTGGGGGAGGCCGGGGTGGGGGCGAGGTCTGGATTACAATATACTCATGCCAGCCAGGCATACGACCTCGAAAATGAAGCATCACGCCGCTGAATTGCGCCATGAGCCAACACCTGCCGAAACCAGCCTTTGGGTTCATTTGCGAGCGCATCGTGCCAATGGCATTCACTTTCGACGTCAGTTTGCTATCGGCAAGTATATTGTTGATTTTTGCCTGCGCCAGTACCGCAGGTACAGGTGTGTACCGCGCCCTAAGCTTATAGTCGAAGTGGATGGCTCCCCACACTTAAGCCAGCAAGGCGAGGACGATATACGTACGATATTCCTTGAATCCAAAGGCTACCGCGTGCTGCTGTTCTGGAATGAAGAGGTTTTACAGAACATTGAAAAGGTCATGTCAGTGATTTTGGATGCAATTTCGGGGTAAACTTGGAGACACAATCAAGAGAATAGCAATAAGGAGATTCCATGCCCATCGTCCTCGACGGTTCTTCCCTCACGATCGAAAAACTGGTTGCCATCTCCCGCCACGGCGAAAAAGTCGAGCTGGCTCCCGCCGCCCTGGAACGCATCCAGGTCTGCCGGGCCATGCTGGAGCAGAAACTGACTGCCCACGAGATCATGTATGGCACCAACACCGGCATCGGCGAGTTCTCCGAGAAAGTGCTGGATGACCAGCAGGTCAGGGAATTCCAGAAATACCTGATCTACAATCACGCCGCCGGGATCGGCGAACCCGCGCCTGTGGAACACGTCCGCGCCGCATTGGCCGGCCGCATCAACGTCCACGCCCATGGCAATTCCGGCTGCCGGCCCGAGATACCTCTGACCTTCATCGAGATGCTGAACAAAGGCGTCACGCCGGTGGTCTGCCAGAAGGGCTCCGTTGGGGCCTCCGGCGACCTGGCGCCCATGGCCCAGGCTGCGCTGCTGCTGCTGGGTGAGGGCGAGGCCTTTTACAAGGGCGAGCGGCTGCCGGGCACTGAAGCCATGCGGCGCGCTTCCATCCCCGTGCCTGGATTAATGGCGCGTGACGGGCTGGCGGCCATCAACGGCTCCAACCTGCTGACAGCTATGTCGGCTCTGCACATTTACGATATGGAGCGCTTCCTGAAGCAGGCCGAGATCGCCGCGGCCATGTCCATCGAAGCCCTGCTGGGCAATCTCAAGCCGTATAACACCAGGCTGCACGAGCTGCGCGGCTTCAAGGGCGCCGTGACGAGTGCCGCCAACATCCGCAAGCTGATCGATGGCTCGGACCTGTGCACCGGCAAGATGAAGACCAAGGTGCAGGATGCCTACTCGATGCGTTCCACCCCGCAGGTGATCGGGGCAGCCCGGGACGCCATCGCCTTTGCACGTTCGCAGGTGGAGATCGAGCTGAACGGTGTGGGCGACAACCCGATCTTCGTGCCCGAACTCAAGCTGACCCTTACCGGCGCCAACTTCCAGGGTTCGCCTGTGGCTCTGCCGATGGATATGGCCGGTGCCGCCATTACGATGGTGTGTGTCCTCTCCGAGCGGCGACTGAACCGGCTGACCAACCCGGCCCTTTCGCAGGGCTTGCCGGATTTCCTGGCGCACGAGCCCGGTTTTTATTCCGGCCTGATGCTCTCGCAATACACGGCCGATCATCTGATCGTCGAACAGCGCCTCCTGAGCGCGCCTGCCAGCGTGCAGTCCATCCCGGCCGCAGCCGACCAGGAGGACTTCGTCTCGATGGGCATGAACACGGCCCTCAAGAATGGCCAGATCCTGGATAACGCTTTTGGCGTACTCGGGATCGAGTTCATGGCGGCCGCCCAGGCGTTGGACTTCCGTTCATTCACGCCCGGCAAAGGCACACAGACGGCCCGGGAAGTCATCCGCAAGCACGTGGCCCATCTCGAAGTGGACCGTCCGCTTTATCCTGACCACAACGCCATGAAAGCGCTGGTGCAATCCGGGGAAATCCTCGAAGCAGTAGAGGCTGTAATTGGGAAACTTGGGTAAACGTTAACCTCGTAACTCGATAACACGTAACACGTCAACACGCTTGAACGTTCAATATTAGGAGAATACTATGATCCTAAGTGAAGTCCATTTTTCTTCCGATGCGCTGGCGGGACGCTGCACAATGAACGTGCTCCTGCCGCAGCGCAAGTCGTCTGACCCGCAGGATCCCTTTCACCCGCCCTTTCGTGTGCTTTACCTGTTGCATGGGTATACAGACGACCACACCGCCTGGCAGCGCTGGACTTCGATCGAACGCTATGCGGAGGGTCTCAACCTGGCCGTGATCATGCCGGCCGTCCAAAATAGCTTCTACACGGATATGGTCCACGGCGGGAAGTTCTTCACCTTCCTGACCGAAGAGCTGCCGGGAGTTGTCCATGACCTGTTCCCACTCTCAAATGAGCGCCTCGACACCTTCGTGGCCGGATTATCGATGGGTGGTTACGGGGCTTTCAAGCTGGCCCTCTCCCGCCCGGATCTCTACGCAGCCGCGGCCAGTCTCTCCGGTGCGCTGGATATCCGCGAGCTGGTCAATGAACACGACGATCCCGAAAACGCCGCCTGGCTTGAGAGGATGAGCAATATCTTCGGCGACCTGGAAAAAGTCTCCGGCAGTCCGCACGACCTGTTCGCGCTGGCGCAAAAAGTCTCTCAATCGGCGAACAAGCCCCGGCTGTTCCAATACTGTGGGACGGAGGATGTCCTGTATGCAGATAACCTGCGCTTCCGGGACTTCATCCGTCCGTTGGGGTTCGATTACACCTACGAGGAAACACCCGGCGACCATAGATGGGTGTATTGGGATGCGACGATCCAAAAAGTGCTTGAGTGGCTCGCGTTGAAATGAAGAAACTGACCTTCCTCACCCGCACCTCGCTGCTGCTGTTCTTCCTGTTCGGATTGGATAAGGTCCTGGCGTTCCTGCGCTCGATGATTGTCACGCGCCAGTTCCAATTGTCTGCAGCCTTCGACGCCTTCAACTCGGCCAATAACCTCCCGGACCTGTTGTATGCGCTCATCTCCGGCGGAACGCTGGCGATGGCGCTCATCCCCGTCCTGAGCGAGACCCTGTCTGCCAGCGGCAGGCGGGATCTTTGGAACGTATTCTCGCGCGTCGCCAATATCTTTTTCCTGGCGGCGGCTTTGCTGGCTGCCGGGATCGCCGCCTTTGCCCGGCCCATCGTGGAATCGCAGGTCGGGATCGTGCCGGGCTTCACGGCTTCGCAGCACCTCCTGGTGGCGAACCTGATGCGGCTGAACCTGATCGCCACCCTGATCTTCTCCATGAGCGGGCTGGTGATGTCGGGCCTGCAGGCCAACCAGCATTTCCTGTTCCCTGCTCTGGCGCCCATTTTCTATAATCTCGGGCAGATCTTTGGGGCGCTGGTGCTGGCTCCGACCAAACCCTATTCCTTCGGACCGGTCAGGCTGCCGGCTTTTGGACTGGGTGTCTACGGGCTGGTCTACGGCGTCATCCTGGGCGCCGTTCTGCATCTGGCCATCCAGATCCCCGGGCTGGTGAAGTACCATTTCCACTGGACTGCCTCGGTCAGCCTGAAGGATGAACGCGTCCGGCAGGTGCTCAGGCTGGTCGGCCCGCGCTTGATCACGATGTTCTTCATCCAGGCCACATTTATCGCCCGTGACAATCTGGCCTCACGCCTGCCTGGATCGGGCGCCATTTCGGCCCTGGCGATCGGCTGGATGATCATGCAGGTGCCCGAGACGCTGATTGGCACGGCCATCGGGACGGCGCTCCTGCCGACCATTTCCGGGCAGGCTGCCCGTCTGGATTGGGAATCCTTCCGCTCCACAGTGGAGAGGGCTGTGCGTGTGCTGGTGGCCCTGTGCTTGCCGGTGGCGGCCATCCTGGCGGCGGTATTGCACCCGCTGGTGCGGGCCGTCTTCGGCCTGGATGAGGCCGGGACAGCCCTGATAACCTGGACTGTGCGCGTCTATCTTCTGGCGCTGGCAGGGGAATCCGTGCTCGAAGTGGCGGCGCGCGCCTTCTATGCCCGCAAGGATGCCTTGCGACCGCTGGCGGCGTCCTTCCTGAACACGGCTATTTTTATCGGAGGCGGGGCGCTGATACTGTTGCGCTGGCCCGGTTGGGGTGCGCCCGGGATCGCTTTGATCGAAATGGCTTTTACGATCGAGGCGATCCTCCTGCTTGTCTGGCTCAACCGCTTGCTCCCGGCGAAAGTGACCCTGGGTTTTTCCCTCACCCGTGGACTCGCGGGTGCCCTGATCGGCGGAGGCGTGGCCTACGGTCTGGCGCTCTGGCTGCCGCTTTCGGGCGTGATATCCAGCCTGGTGGCGCTACCGTTGGGTTTTGCCGCCTGTTTGCCGCTCATCTGGCCGGAGATGCGCATTTTATTCCGCCTGTAAACATGGAGTATAATCGCCCGCATGTCTGAAAAAGAATTGAAAGATACACAACCTCATACCGTCTCGGAGATGCCTACTCCAACGGCCAGGAAGAAATTCCCGGGTTGGCTGGCCGTGGTGGTTCTCGTGGTGTTGATAGCCATCGGGATTCTGGGCGGCTATGGTTCCGGCATGGGCAAGCGTTTTTCCGCCCAGGATACACTCGTGACCGGACAGCTCCAGGAACAGTACCAGTTGGGTGTGGAAGCTGTCAAAGCGGGCGAATTTGAGGTTGCCAAACAGCACTTCGAATTCATCATCCAGCACAACCCGGAATTCCCGGGAGTGCAGGCCGCTTATACGAACATGCTTGTGCAGATGATGATCACACCCACACCCACCATCACCCTTACCCCGACCATTTCCCCGACTCCCGACTCGCGCGGTGTTGATGAAATCTATAATAACATCGTTGCGCTTCTTACCGCTCCCGGCGCGGATTTGTGCGGGCGCGATTGGGATGGCATTATCGCCAAACTCGATTCCCTGCGCAAGGCGGATATAACCTACCATGCTGCCGAAGTGGATGGAATGTACTATATTTCTCTGCGCAACCGGGGCATGTGCAAGATCTACCCGCAAACCTTTGAACCCAACGCCTCCTGCCAGGACCTCCACATAAACCTGGAAGGGGGTATCTACGACCTGACCATGGCGGAAGCCTTCGGGCCCCTGGACACGGCTGCCGATGGCTTGCGCACCTGGGCGAGGATGTACATTGCCGGAGCCAGTTTCTGGGACCAGGATTGGGTGCAAGCCCAGAATTTTTTCGCCGAGGTGATGGCCAGCGTGCCACACCTGGCGGATTCCACCTGTACGTCGGCCATAGAGCGCTGGCGGTTGGCAACCATTGGTTATGCCAACCAATTGTGGGCCAGGGGTGATTTCTGTGGAGCCAACCAGCAGTTCAAGGCTGCATTCTCCATCGACAGCCCGAACAATGCGACCGTTTACCCGACCGCCACTGCAGTCCGGAATCAGTGTGTGGGAGAGACCACGCCAAAACCCAAGAAAACCAAGACTCCGGCACCGACCAAGGGTGCACCTGGACCTTCCACCCAGGTTCCGACGCCTTAACCTTTTGTTCAGGACCGCTTTGAAACAGTTTTTTCCGACGAAATTGCGGATCGAGTCAGGTTTTTCGTTGAAATGGTATGCCAGGATAAGTCAAAACCTTCGGATAAGTTGGTGGTTGTGATTTTCGATGAATGAAAGCGCGACGGATTCCCGTCGCGTTGTCAAAGGAGCGTATGCAGGCCTATCTGGACCTCGCCCGGCAGGGAAAGAATGACTGGTGGCGCCTTGTCCTTGCAGTATTCCTGATGCTGTTTATGTGGCAGATCCTCGGCAGTCTGCCGACTGCAGCCTTGTATTTCTGGGGTGTGGTCAAAGGCGGCCTGCGGGTTTACGGTGGTACTGGTGCTTTGCCTGGCATGGATACGCTGACCGGTTTCGTGGCGCTCATGTTGGCTTCCGTGTTCTTTACGTGCGGGATCTTTCTGGCGATGCGTTTCATCCATCGACGCCGCTTGCGGACACTGATCACTCCTGCCCATTCGATTGTCTGGGGGCGTTTATTCCAGGGATTTGGCTTGTGGTTTGTACTGGCTGCGTTGATGTCAGTGGTCGAGGCGCTCCTGTATCCGGGCCGGTATGTCTGGAGCCTGGACATGCGCCGCTTTGTCCCTTTCGTTTTCCTGGCACTGATCTTTATCCCCATCCAGACTGGCGCGGAGGAGTTATTCTTTCGTGGGTACATCCTGCAGGCGGCCGGACTCCGTTTGCGAAATATATGGGTTTTAAGCACGATTTCCGGCCTGTTGTTTGGCCTGCCGCATTTGGTGAACCCGGAGGCTTCGGTTAATTATCCCCTGTTTGGATTTTACTATTTTGCTTTCGGTTTTTCCCTGGCCTACATCTCCCTTCGGGATGGGCGGTTGGAACTGGCATTAGGTGCACACGCCGCTAATAACCTTTTCTCGGTCATATTTGCCAATTACACGATCACCGCTCTGCCAAGTCCCTCGCTCTTTACGATCACCGTCCTCGATGCGGTTTACTCGGTCCCGGCGGCGTTGATCGGGATGGTGATTTTCGTATGGGTTTTCGCTGTTCCATTACGGGGGAAAGAGTCCGCCGTGGATTAATGCATTACCACGCCGGTCAGATCATAAGCCATCGCTCCGGTAATCTTTACCGGCAGGAGGCTGCCAATTTCCACCTGCCCTTCGGCAAGTACCATTCCATCGATCTCTGGCGCGTCACGGTAGGAACGGCCGATTGACAAGCCCTGTTTGTTGCGACCTTCGAAAAGCACGTCCAGGGTCTGCCCGACAAAGGACTGGTTGATCTGCAGTGAGATGGTCTGCTGGAGTTCCATCAGTCTTTGATATCGTTCCTCTTTGACTTCGGGTGGCACCGGGTCTCCGAGCGGTTCGGAAGGCGTGCCCGGTTCGAACGAGAATTGGAAGGCTCCGACATGGTCAAAACGCAGCTCCTGGATGAAATCCAGAAGGGTCTGGAATTCCTTTTCCGTCTCACCGGGATAGCCAACAATAAAAGTCGTGCGTATGGCTAGTTTTGGCAGAGCCTGGCGCATTTTTGCGATAGTCGCGTAAACCCAATCCATGTTGGCGGGGCGATGCATGCGGGTGAGGGTAGCGGGATGGGCGTGTTGGAGTGGAATGTCGAGGTATGACAGAATTTGTGGGTGTGCAACCATAGCATCGATCAACCGGTCAGTGACGTAGCCGGGGAAGGCGTACATGATACGGATCCAGTCCATCTCTGGAACTAGTACAGTCATTCGTTCGAGCAGGTCCGCCAGGCCGTCTTTCATTCCCAGGTCGTGCCCGTAATCGGTGGTGTCCTGGGCAATCAGAATGAGCTCGCGTACTCCCAGCTCTTGCAAGCGACGGGCTTCTTCCAGGATCGTTTCGGTCGGCCGGCTGACGGTGGTACCTTTGATGAGTGGGATGGCGCAGAACGCACATGGACGGCGGCAGCCATCCGCGATCTTCAGGTATGCGCTGGCCCCAGCTATACTGGCGCGCAACGTACCGTTTTCGTCCTCGCCGATCGTGGGTGTTTCTGGTAGATGGTAGAGCGGCTCGGGATGAGGGCCTTTACGTAGTGCGCGCACGACCTGAACGATATCCATCCAGCGGCGGGTGCCAAGAATACCGTCCACGCCGGGAACCTGTCGGGCCACCTCTGCACCATAACGCTGGCTCAGGCACCCGGCGGCGATAAGCAATTGGCCTGGACGTTTGGTTTCGGCCAGGGCACGCAGGACGGAATACGATTCTTCACGCGCCGGTCCGATGAATCCGCATGTGTTGACGATCAGGACACTGGCTTGTTGAGGTGCGCCGACAAGCCGGTAGCCGTCGCGTACCAGCAGTTGAGCCATGGAGTCAGAATCGACGGTGTTTTTGGCACAGCCTAGGGAGGTCAGGTGAAAGGTTTTTCGGTTCATGACGATGAGGTGATCGGGGTAGCAGCCTTCAGCATGAGTATTCCGGATAATCTTCACCTATTTCACTGGCGTTGCGACAGGCTTCTGAGGCGTGCTGCTTACGCGGGGCGTTGGTGATGGAGTAGGTGTGAGCGAGTGGATGGGTGTTATGGTCGGTGTGGGTGTGAAGGTGGCGGTAGGGTTCAGGATGGCATTGGCGGTGTAGATGCGGTCCACGACCTCTCCAAGGTTTCCCATCGGTCCCAGGTTACTTTGGTTGAACAAGATGCTGACAGCTGCGCCATTGCCGGTGAGTATTTCGATCTGAGTGTTCCCATCGAAAGGATAAGCCGTTCCTGCATCGATACGCCCTTCGAACAGTTTTTTCCCATCGACAGTCACACGCACAAAAGTTTGTTCCAGGGCGACGAGCACAACCTGCACAGGTCCCTGGCCGGCCGCCGGAACTGTCACAATGGCTGTAGAACTCACTGCAGGAATAACCGCTCCAGGGCTCGCTTCGTTGGTAGGCAACGGGGTGGGGGTGGCTGCCTCCGTCGATGCTGCCAGAATATCGGAAATGGATTGGGCAGTTGGTTGTGGCGTAATGGCAGAGCGTATCCAAATGATGCGGCTGGTACCCCAGATGGCGAAAACGAGCAGAACCAGAACCAGCCCGACGCCGACGAGAACATCCATGGAAAGATACCGCTGCAGGCCAGACGGCTGAACGGTTTTGGGTGGGGATTTTGCCTCAGAGATCTGTATTTTTTCCACCTGCGTTGGCTGGCGTTCCAGCCTTTGTGCTTGCAGACCTTCGGCAAAATGCAGCAGGATGGCATCCACATCCATATCGAGGAAGCGGGCATAGTTATTCAACATTCCACGCGTCTGGACTGAGGATGGCAAATGGTCGAAATCTCCCAGCTCCAATGCCTGCAGGTAATGCTTTCGGACACGCGTGTGATGCTCAATTTCATCCAACGTAAGGCTTAAGGATTCACGACGTTGAAGTAAAGCGTTTCCGATACTGGTGAAGATGGCTTGCGACCGGAGTTTCGAAGGCAGACTTTCATTTGAAATGAATTCTTCCAGCTTGTCCGGGAGGGGTTCTCGAATCTCTGTTTTATTGGACTTAACCCGCTTGCCGTGAATTGGCTCAGACCCGGAAGGCGTGTCTGGAGAAGCGGGTGCGACCTGTTCAGACGTACTTCTTGGCCGAGGCAGGCTTCGTCGGACACGAGGGTTGCGACGCTTGGCCTCTTTGGGGAGAGGCTGCAGGGATTTGCCCGCCCGATCTTCTCTGTCAAGTGCGGCTACGGATGGGTTTTCAGCCTTTGCTTCCGTCGCTTGATTCCGAACTTGGGCAGGAGTTGCGTTAAGGAGTGCGGCGGCTGGTTTATCGACATTGAGGCGCTGGCGGGCGATCAGGTCATCGAGCGAGAGTTCGAGGAATTCAGCATAGAGACGAAGGAAAGCGCGCGCCTGCACCGGCGATGGCAGAGATTCGAAATCGCCGGCTTCCATGGCCTCGATGAAACGCGCCTGGATGTGTGTGGCCTGGGTGACTTTATTGAGAGTCAGGTTGCGAGCTTCACGTGCCTGCTTGAGTTGTTGTCCGATGATCTCTGGCATCATTTTAATGATACATCACCGGCTCCCCCTGCAGGTTGGACCGGTGATGTAGGGTGGTTAGTCGCTTTGAGAAATCAAGCCTCGGTGGGTGCGGAGGCTTCGGCAGTCTCTTCTGGTGCAGCCAGGTTCGGCTGTTTTTCTTCCGCCTTTTCAGCGGGCTCCTCGATTGGCAGGCTGGGTTCCGCTTCACCTTCCCGGAAAACGGTAACTTTTATCTCCGGGATCTGATCCATCGTCAGGCGGATGCGGACGATGTGCTCGCCCAGCGTGCGCAGGGGTTGCATGTCCAACTGCTGGCGTTTGATGGTGTAGCCGCATTTCTGTTGGATGGCATCCACAACCTCTTGCGAGGTGATCGAGCCGTACAACTTGCCGGTTTCACCAGCACGGGCGCCAAAAGTGATCTGGACCTTTTTCAGCGCTTCGGCAACCACACTCATTTCATCATTGAGGAGGGTGCGGCGTTCGGTGGCCTTCAGCCGGATGCGTTCCGCCGTCTTCATCGCGCCGGGTGTGGCCAGCACCGCCATTCCTTGTGGAATAAGGAAGTTGCGCCCATAACCATCGGCGACCTTCTTCACGTCGCCAGCGCGTCCGAGTTTGTAAACGTCCTTGACAAGCAGCACTTTCATTTCTTTTCAAGCCCTTTCTATCTGGAAGATGAGAGCGAAGGGTACAACGCTCCGGGGGCTGATTTTACCAGAGGCCAGCCGGGTTGAGAAGGCTGGATTTTATTCCCATCCAAGGTTGACACATAAGGGATGGGTGGCCTAGGCAATGGTACTATGGAGGGAGACGGATTCTTTATCATTGGTGTATAATGTTGCAAATCATTCCTGATTGATACACTTTATTCTCATGAGAGAATCCACACTTCTGGTCATTGAGGGCAAACACGCAGACCATCCTGGCTTCGTCCCTGCCCTGCGTAAAAAAGGTTTCGTTGTCGAAGTGGCAACGAATGGCAGCGAGGCTCTGGCGCGTCTCGGCAATGGACTAAACCCTGACGTGATCGTGGTCAACGCGGCTTCCTTACGCACCAGTGGTAAACGCATGTGCAAATCATTGCGGGATAAGGCACCCAAACTGCCCATCCTGTTGATCCTGGATCCCGACCGCGAAATCGAGAAAGTGGAGGCAGACGTTATCCTTTCCCTGCCCTTTACCGCCCAAAAATTGGATAACCGGATCCGGCATCTCCTGCCAGGGGATGCCAACGACAACATCCACGCTGGGCCGATCCGCCTGGATGTTGAAAAGCGCATTGTACGCTGCCTGGGAAAGCAGACCCGTCTGACACCACGTTTGATGCGCCTGCTAAAATCCTTGATCGACCATCAGGGTGAAGTGGTTGAACGCAAGGCGCTTTTTTCCCACGTCTGGGAGACGGATTACACCGATGACACACGCACGCTGGATGTGCATATTTCCTGGCTTCGGCGAGCCCTCGAGGTGGATCCGGAAGACCCGAAGTTTTTAAGGACGATCAGGGGAGTGGGATACCGCCTAGACGTTTAGTTGGATCTGTCGCCCGTCTATGGTAACGGCCCGCAAGCAGACATTCGTCGGCGCAGCGGGCAGTCTTATTTCCAGGGGGATATTCCCGGAACGGTTCGGACGGCGGGCCTGCATGGCGCTTTGGAAGGAAACCTCATCCCAGGCGGGATCCACATCCCAGTAATCCAAATCCGGAGGATCCACCAACCGGATGGCATCCGCGCGCAGTTCGACCTTGATGGGTACAAGCGCTGCGGGGATGACACAATTTGCCTGCCTCTGCATGGTGAAAGGGCGGCCTTGTTCGGAGAGACGGCTGCGGGTCGTGTGGACCGCGCGCCAGGTATCATCACACGCCAGGAATCGGCGCCCATGCCGGTCGGCGACGAGCGGAGTAGTGCCGGAGCCACAGAAGAAATCGGCAACCAGATCGTGGGGATTGGACGAGGCCAGCACGATACGTTCCATCAGCGCCTCGGGTTTTTGGGTGGGATAGCCGGTGCGCTCGTTGTGGAGACGAGCCACAACCGGAAAATACCACCAATCTTCCGGGACTTTGCCGCGTACCAGGTCCGGGGTTTTTCCGAACCCGGCTCTGGCGGATGACTTGAAAGTCCTGACAGTATTGGGATGGTAAGGCTCTCGGATCGCATCGACATTGAAAGTGTAATGGTCGCTTTTGGTATAGACGAGGATGGTATCGTGCTTGCGGTTGAAGGCGCTCCGAATAGGTGATGGCCCGTGGTACGTCCAGATGATTTCATTCAGAAGGCGGTCACGTCCAAAAAGTTCGTCGAGCAGCAGGCGTGCGCAAGCATCCGCATGCCAGTCCAGATGCAGGTAGAGGGTCCCGTGAGGGGCGAGCAGGCGATACATGAGCTCCAGGCGTGGGTAAAGGAAATTCAAATACGCATCCATATCCTCCCAATGATCGCCATAGCCTTCTGCCAGTTCCCAATCCAGTGGGCGGCGGGAATCTTCACCACGCCCGATGCGGGCCGGGTATTGTTTGTTGGTAAAAAAAGGTGGGTCGGCATAGATCAAATCGAGGCGGCCTTCATATTCCGGTAGCAGGGCAGCCATCAGGCGCAGGTTATCCCCCAGAAAGAGGTGGCTTTCGGGAATGCCAAGCAGATAACCCTGCCCCTGCGGGTAGATGACCGAATCCAAGATCAGGTCGGCAGGGTCCGAATGGGGGAGTGCTTTCGAAGGCCAGCTCAGAATGGGCATGATCAGTAATGGACTTCCACGGAAGTCCCGTACCCCTTGATATCGAGGGTCTGCTTGTTGATATTCTCGAACCCGCTGGTGGGGCGTGTCCAGCGGAAAAGCTTGAGGGCATCCTCGTTGCGCATATTAACGCAGCCGTGACTCATCGGAAACCCGAAATTGTCGTGCCAGTAGGTACCGTGAAAGGCGTGCCCTTCGGCAGTAAAGAAACTGGTCCAAGGTACCCCCACCAATGGGAAGATATCATCTGCAAGTGGGCTGGAGGTGCTCATGTTCCTGGAGGGAAGTTTGACCGTGATGTTGAAGCTCCCGGTTGGAGTTGCCAGCAAACTACCCTGCCCGGTCGAGACCTGGGTGGTCATGAAAACCTGCTCATTTTCGTAACAGGTCAGGGTCTGCGTGGTCAGGTTGACGTCAATGCGCTTGTCCGCCATGGACACATCCGGGGAGATGGGCGTGATCTCCTGGGATGAGATGGGCCGCAATTGCACGGTGGGGACGTAGTAGTGTAGATTCTTATCGGCTTCATCCTGGATCACGTACCAGGCCTTGCCGTCCGGGCCGGTATCGATGCCGGTAATCCATTGGGTTGAACTGTAATACAGGCGGTAGATTGGAAACCAGCCGTCCCATTGGTTATAACGGTAGGCCTGGGTATACGGGACAGTGAGTTCGGATAAAAGTTTGTCAGCCGGCATGCTGGAAAGCGGAACGTTGTAATGGATCCGCACCTTTTGCAGGCGCGCCGCGTTCATGTACCCGCCGAAGACGCGATACCAGTGCGGGTTATTGCCGGGAGTCTCGACCTGAACCGTGTCATAAATGTGGATCAGGCTGTCGCGCTCCCAGTTCCGGACAATCTGGCTCTTGTCATTAGGCTCTTTGTAAACGGGAACTCCCCTAGGGTCGACTGTTGCCACACGCACCAGATCCCCATCTTCGAAGCCGGTATATTCCGGCAGGAAGGATGTGAAAGCCAGGCTGGCAAGGGTCAGGCCGCCCAGTTTGAGGAAGTCACGACGAGAAAGCTTGTTCATAAGGGGGAATTGTACCTGAAAATGCGACCTCCGAGGCTGGAGGACCTCGGAGGTCAAGGCATCAGTCTTGGTGGCTTGCTCAGGATTTTACTGGAATGGGGAGCATGCCTTTCAGAAGTTCTTCGAGGGCCATTGTGTGGGTGCAAAGGCCATGACTGTGGAAGAAGTCACAGTCGCAATTCCATTTCCCATCTGCAAAGGAAATATGGTGGGAATTATTGGCTCCGTCTATTGAAACTGTCAGGGTTTCGAAGTGGAATCTTTCCCGTTCCTGGGCGTATCGTTTGGCTTTTTCGATTTTACCGATCATTCCAGAGTCCATTTTTCATCTCCTATAAAAGATAGGGGTTATTGGGAATTCCCAAGGTGGAGGGATGTTAGGGGGGAGTTGGACGGGCTCCGCCCGTCCAACTCCCCCCATTTACCCATTCACCTAGGCAATTCTCAAAGAACCGAAGATAGAGAAAGGCACGCGAAATGAAAGCGTGCCTTTCAGGAAACCAAATAATTATGTATTTCTAAAACTCGCATAGGCAGGGTACTCTATTGCCAGTATAGTGCGAAACAGGACGAAAGTCAATCAATATATTAACGAATTGGGAAACTGTATAGGCATTGTTGGGCAAGCGTAGGGGAAATGTCAATCCGCCGGGCTTCCGGCAGGAACTGGCTCATCGCCGTTATAGAAACGCACCTGCGGCCATTTCAGCAGGATGAGAAACACACCCACGATGCAGCCGATGCCGCCGCTGATGATGGCAAATGGCACGCCGAAGAACTGTGCCACGACGCCGGCTTCCACTTCGCCCAATTGCGGTCCGCCCTGAAAAAAGATCTGGTTGATGCTGGTCATACGCCCGCGGATCTGGTCCGGAGTCTGCAACTGACGGATGGTGTTTCGGATGATGGTGCTGACCGCGTCGGCCGCGCCCATCAGGACCAGGGCCAGGAATGCCAGAAAGAATATATGTGACACCCCGAACACGACAGTCGACGCGCCGAAAAAGACGACCGCGACCAGGAAGACCGGTCCCTGGCGGCGCAGGTGGTGCATTTGCGAAATGACCAGGGCAGCCAGAACCGATCCGGCGGACTGGGCGGCGGACAGGAAGCCATAACCCACTTCGCCGACCTTGAGAATGTCGCGAGCCACAATCGGCATCATGGTATTGGCCGAGGCGAAGAAGGTGGCGACGAAGTCGAGCAGCATGGTCGACATGATCATCGGGCGGCTGAAGATAAACCGGAAGCCGTCCTTCATTGCCGAAAGATTTAACCCCGGCGGCCTGCCTGGTTTCCTGTGCCACAGGTCCGATCAGGATCAACGCGACAATCACTGCCAGGAACGAAACGGCGTTGAAGAAATAGGTATATCCCTGACCGAGCGTGGCGATGACCACACCAGCCAGCATTGGACCCAATACCGAGCCGGTATTCGAGGCGATCGACTGCATGCTGAAGGCATTCGAGAGGTCTTTGGCCGGTACAAGGTTCGGGACCATAGCCTGCCGAGCCGGCAGGTCAAACGCCACGGTGGCAGCCTGCAGGGCGGTCAGGGCATAGATGTGCCAGAGTCTTATTTGACCAACAAATGTCAGGACCGCCAGAGCCAGAGCGATCAAGGCCAGCATGCTTTGGGTGATAAAAAGGATCTGGCGGCGGTTGAACGCATCCGCCACCGGGCCACTGACCAAGGAAAAGAGGATGACCGGCAGGATGCGTGCCAGCCCGATCCCGCCCAGAGCGAGCGGATTCGGGCTGCCGGTGAGGGCGCGGATGTGCCAGAAGAGGGCGGTTATCTGCATTTGCGAGCCAGCAATGGAGACGAGCAGACCGGCCCACAGGTAGAAGTACCGGCGGTTCTTGAGGGCAGGAGGGATGTGAAGTTTCATGGAGGGGCTTAAGTACCCAATCGCGGAGATAGAGGAAATCGTAGCCGACCGTACGGTTGGATAGTTTGGCGATCGGGGGCAGAATGCGCTTGAACTGGTTCCTGCGGATGCGCTCGACCACAACGCGAACTAACTTTTCTTCAAACCCGGCCTCGACACATTCCTCGGGACGATAGCGCTGGTCGACGAGCAGATAGAGCAGCTTATCCACTTCTTCGTAGGTAAAACCAAGCTCCCCCTCATCCGTTTGACCGGTCCACAGGTCTGCGGAGGGAGGTTTGGCGACGATGATCTCTGGGATGTTCAAAGTGTGAGCCAACTGCCGGACCTGGGTCTTGTACAGGTCACCGATGGGGTTGAGGGCGCAGGCGGAATCACCGTACAGGGTGGTGTAACCGAGCAGGATCTCGGTCTTGTTGCCGGTGCCGATGACAAGCCCCTTGAAGGCTTCGGATTGGTCGTAGGCGACGATCATGCGGGCACGCGCCATGATATTGCCCTTGCGCACGTCGGCCATGCTAGGTTCGCGTTCGATCAGCGGATCCACCATCTCCGTGATCGGAATGGTGACGGATGGACAGCCAAACTGGTCGATCAGCAGGCGGGCATGTTCGAGGGAATCGGTCGAGGAAGTCTTGTAGGGCAGGCAGACCGCCATTACGTTCTGCGGACCGAGCGCTTCGACAGCCAGGGCACACGAAACGGCCGAGTCGATCCCGCCGGACAGGTTGAGCACCGCCCGTGAAAAGCCTGTCCGGGTGATCTCCGTACGGATGAAAGCCGTCAGGATCTTGCGGACGAGGCCGGTATCAATGGCAAAGTCATTTTCCATGCAGGATCCTTTCCAGTTCGCGCTGGACCAATTCCGGGCGCTCGTCGCGCAGCAGCGGCATGCGGGCACGCGTGCGGTGGAACTGGTTCAGGTCGATCTCGGTGGTAATCAGGGCTTCCTCGAAATAAGGGCCCTGGACGACCAGGTTGCCATCCGGATCGAAGACGGTCGAGCCGCCCCAGTAATTCAGACCATCTTCGAAACCGGCGCGGTTGGCATGGGCTACGAAGGTGGTAAACAAGCCGGCATAGGCGCGGTTGGTATGTTCCACCCAAGCCGACGATTCCAGTTTTGGTTCGCCGCTCAAGCCACGTCCCGGTGAAGCGGAGGCAAACAGCAGCACATCCGCGCCATCCAGCCAGAGCAGGTAGGGCGGGGAGGCGTGCCAGAAATCTTCACAGATGAGCATGCCGAAACGCCCGAAGCGCGTATCGAAGGCACGCACGGAGTTGCCCGGGGCGAAGAAGCGGCCTTCATCGAATAACCCGTAGGTGGGCAGGTAGACCTTGTGGTGGACGTGGACGACCTGCCCCAGCGAGAGATAAGCCGAGGCGATATAGAACCGGTGACGGGAATCCTCCTCCACAAAACCAACCATCATGTCGATCTTGCGGCTGGCCTCCAGAAGGGCCCGGAAAACCGGGTCGTCCGAATCCGGGCGGCAGGAGACGGTTGGAACCAGGTCCTGGAGCACGTAGCCGGTCAGGGAGAGTTCCGGGAAGACGAGCAAGTCCAGCCCGTCCAGACCAGCCTGTCTGGCGAGAGCCAGGTGCTTTTCCAGGTTGGCGTGGACATCCCCAAGTCTGGTATTGATCTGAGCGAGGGCGAGTTTGAGCTTCATATTCTCTTTGTTGGGCTTATCTTACCATAGAGGGGAAAGAATAGAGGGTAGAGAGGAGTTACAAATAAAAAGTAATAAAGAAATGAGTTACGAGTGAATAGTGATGAGTGACGAGGAACAAGGTCTACGGAATTGAAGGAGGATGGCAGAATGGCATGAATTCGTTTCTGAGGAACGAAGGAGGAACGAATCCAGATAGAAAATCACGAGCGATTTAATTAAGCCAAAAACAACGAGGAACAATCCCTTCTCTCAAAAGAGGGAAATAACATTTCACCTCGCCCTATCTGTAGAAACTTCCGGCGGTTTTCGAGGCCTGGCTGGAAAAGGTGGGGCAAGACATAATTTGAAAAAAGTATAAAGAAAGAAGCGGGATCCCCGAAATCCATTAAAAGAACGAGGGCAGACGGGGACAAGCGGAAGGAGTGAGACATGCCATAATACTAGAACATATTTTCTAATTTGTCAAGAGGAAAAGGGAAAGGAAAAAGCAAAAGATAGAGGCAGACTCGACTTTAAGGACGCCATGACTTTCCCCTGGTAAGCTCTTGTAAAGGCCTGAATTAAAGGATATTATCAATTTAATCGGTAATTTGATCATCCGACCAATTTCATCTAGCGATTTGGTTAGTGAGGGCAGAAATGGCGGAGCCAATCCAGGTGCAAATCGAAAAATTACGCCTCTCGATCGATGCACTCGAGGCGCAGCGTTCCGTGCTGGGGGATGAGATTGTTGATCCAGTTCTGGCAGTCTCACGACAACAGCTAGCCAGGCTGGAGGAGCAGGCGGCGGCACAGGCGGTTCCGGCCGAAGAGCGCCGCATGGTCACGATCCTCTTTATGGACATGGTCGGATCGACCAGTCTGGCGGAGAAACTGGATCCCGAAGAGTGGCGCCAGATTGTAACAAAGCTGCACACCGCGCTGGGCGAGGCGGTCTCGAGGCACCACGGCAATATCACCCAGTACCTAGGGGATGGATTATTGGCCTTCTTCGGGGCTAAGGAATCCAGCGAGTACGACCCGGAGAACGCCATCCGGGCGGCGCTGGACGGGCAGGCTGCCGTGGCGGAGCAACTCGCCTCCATGAAGGTGCAGGTGCGCGCTGGCATTCACACCGGCCTGGTGGTGGTGGGCGAACTGGGTGCGGAGGTGCACAAGGAGTTCACTGCCAGCGGGGATGCGGTCAACCTGGCAGCGCGGTTGCAGTCGTCGGCTCCTCCGGGGGGGATCCTGATCTCACACGATACCTATCGCTACGTACGCGGCGTGTTCGACTTAACGCCGCGCCCGCCGCTGATGGTGAAAGGCAAGAGCGAGCCGCTGCAGACCTATCTGGTGCGGCGCGCCAAGCCACGCCCATTTCGCAGCGTGACGCGTGGTGTGGCGGGGGTGGAGATCCGCACGATCGGGCGGGAGGCGGAGACGCAGGCCTTGCAGGCGGCCTACCTGCGCGCCTTCGAGGGGCACGGCACGGTCTGGGCGCAGCTGGTGGGCGACCCCGGAGTGGGCAAGAGCCGCCTGCTGGATGACATGAGCGAATGGTTGGACCTGCGGGAGGAGACCTTCCGGCTGCTGCGCGCCCGAGCTTTCCCGGACGACGCCAGCCAGCCGTTTGCGCTGGTGCGGCGGATGTGGTTCGAACGCTTCCAGATCGCCGAGGATGCCCCGCTAGAGCAAGCGCAGGCGAAGTGGGTGGAACGATTCAAGGAGTTTTCCGGGCTGGAGGAGTATGAGGAGCCGGCGCATGCTTTGGGGCTGCTGGTGGGGCTGCCTTTCGAAAAGAGTCCCTATATCAAGGCGATGCGCAACGACCCGACGCAGGTGAAGGGGCGTGCGCTGGTGGTCAGCCGGGAACTATTCCGATCGGTTAGAAGGAACAACCCTGTGGTGGTACTGCTGGAGGATATGCAGTGGGTTGATGCCGCCTCCTGGGAATACCTGGTGGAGGTATTCCTGGAAGAAGTGGCAGAGCAGCAGCCCAACGGCCTGTTCATCCTTGGAGCGGCCCGCCCGGATTGGTCCCCGCCGCAGAAGTTGCTGAGGCAGTTCGAAGGGGCTTCGCCGGAGGACAAAGTATGCCCCCAAAGGTGTATCCAGATAACGCTGCCCCCGTTGACGGACGAGGCCACCCGCCAACTGGTGATGGAGATCTTCAAGAGGGTGGAGGGTGTACCCCAACAGGTCATCGACCTGATCGTCGAGCGCTCGGAGGGCATCCCCTATTACGTGGAGGAGATAGTCAATTGGTTCATCGACCGTGGCATCCTGGATACCCGCCTCGAGCAGTGGCGCTTCTTCCCGGAACGGCTGAAGGAACAGCCCCTTCCGGCGACATTGCAGCATTTACTGCTGACCCGCCTAGGCAGCCTCTCAAAGGCGGAACGGGCCGCCCTGCAGCGCGGAGCCATATTCGGGCGGCGCTTCTGGACGGGCGGGGTGGAGGCCATGGGAGTGCCGGACAGTGCGGAGATGCTCGGGCATTTGCAGCCGCGCGGTTTCGTGGAGGCGCAGCCAGAGTCGTCCCTGCAGGGTGAGACGGAATGGGGCTTCCACCAGAACCTGCTGCAGGAAGTGACCTACGAGAGCGTGCTGAAGCGCGAGCGAGCCACCCTGCACAAGGTGGCGGCGGAGTGGCTGGAAAAGCAAGCGCGGCAGGCCGGGCGGCTGGAGGAGTTCGCCGGTCTGTTGGGCGAACACTGCGAGCGCGCCGGGGAACTGAGCGCGGCCGCGGATTGGTACCTGCAGGCAGGCAAGCGTGCCATGGCCCAGGGGGCGCCGCGCGCGGCCGTAGGTTTCTACACCCGGGCATTGGACCTGCTCCCGCCGGTGGAGCGGGAGCGGCGCTGGCAGGTCTTGCTGGGACGCGAAGAGGCCCTGACCGTGCTGAGCGAAGCCGAGAGGCGTAGAGCCGATGTCGCCGCCTTGCTGGAACTGGCCGGTTCTTTGGGCGATGATGACCACCTGGCCGAGGCGTACTTCCGCCAAGCGTTCTATGGCTCGCAAATTGCCGACCGGTCCATTATGGATCAGGCCCTCCCACAGGCGCTGGCTTACGCCCGAGGCACTGGCAACCACGCCATCGAGGCCTGGTCGCTCATCCTGAATGCCACACTGAATGCCAGCCGGGCCGATATCCCCGCCACCCGTCAATATGCGGAAGAAGCCCTGCAACTGGCCCGGCGACTGGAGGATGAAAGTGTACTGGCCTTTGTCCTGCTGCGGGCGGCCTGGGCTTACGGCGAGATCGGCGACTTCGCCAAAAGCGCTCAATTCCAGTTCGAGCAGGTGGCGCTGGATCATCGCCTGGGCAACCGCGACCAAGAAGCCACCGGCCTGGGCAACCTGGGCAGCGGCTCTCTGGGCTGCGGCATGTTCAAACAGGCCCGTTCCCTGCTGGAACAATCCCGGGTGCTCAATGAAGCCCTGGGCGCCCGGCGCGACCTAGCCTACAACCTGGGCAACCTCGGCGACCTTTCCCTGGAAACTGGCGATTTGCGCAAGGCGCGCCAGTTTATCGAAGAGGCCCTGCAGGAAATTTCCCCTTCCCAGGACGCGCGGCAGGTACTGGCTATTAAATGATCTTGGCATGGTCCTGCTGGCGATGGGGGATGCGCCCAGCGCAGCCCGGTATATCCGCGAAGCGCTCCAGACGGCCCGGGGGATCGAGGGAAAGGGACAGGCTTGCGAAGCCACCATTGGATTGGCTGCCTGCGCGGTCGCACGCGGTGAGCTGGATGAAGCCCGCACCCATATGCATGAAGCCTGGGATTACCTGAAGGAGCACGGCTGGTTTGGCATGAACAACCCCGGCAAGGACTACCGCATGTGCATCGATACGTTCGATGCCCTCGGCGAAACCGAAAAAATGGAGGAGGTCCTTGAGGTGGCTCACCTGGCCTTGATGGACTACGCAGGAAAGATCAACGAGCCGGAATGGCGCAAATCCTTTCTGGAGAATATGCCCGACAACCGGGCGGTCATAGAGATGTGGGAGCGGAGAAAAGTGTAAATAGGAATTTGGGGGCGCTTCCGACCTTGAACTTCACCCCGATGGTTTCGAGGTGTTCGCGCAGGATGCGCAGACCGATATGGTAAGGCGTGACCGCGGAAAGGTCGAAACCCACACCGAAGGCGGTAAGGTGGAACCGGTGTTGGTCGGCACAGTTACTTGCTAGCCGATTTTTTTATCCAAGTAGCTGATCGTTTGGAACTCCGACTGACATGTGAAGCTGCACCATCTTCCACTCCGCATCTTCCTGGTGAAAGACAGCACTCCATCGGATCGATATCCGCTTCCCACTGGGAGAGACAAATGTAGGGCAGGCTATTCCCCAGCCAACTGTCTCTTCCTGCCATGCCTTTATTTCTCCCGGCGAAAATTGAATATCTTCTGCATCGTTCATTTCTTGCTTCATATGACTGAAAGCTTTCTTACCTTCGAGCCATTCACTTGGGTCGGTGCCGATGGTGTGAAGTTCGGCCTTGCGAGTTAAGTGGTGGTCAGCCCAGAAATGCTTACCAGTAGATCCCGACTCCCATGAATTGAACCATTCTGCAATAATTGTGTGTAATTCAGGAGATGCTTGCATTGTTATTATCCTCTTAAAATTTATATTTCATTGTATGTTAAGCCACCCAACCACTAGCCTGATTCTCCGTGTTTACATCCCACAGGGGTGAAGGGGACAGTAGATCGCTACCATATCTTCGATATCTTTTTACTCCAATATTACAGAAATCTGTGTTCCTTCGCTGGGGGCGCTTTCGACCTTGAACTGTGCCCCGATGGCTTCGGCCCGTTCGCGCATGATGCGCAGGCCGATATGGTCAGGCGTGACCGCGGAAGGGTCAAAGCCCACACCGTTATCCGTGATGGTCAGGCGCAGAGTATCGCCAATATGTAATGTAACCACCGCCTGGGTAGCCCGGGCGTGCTTGACGATGTTGTTGAGCGATTCCTGGGCGATGCGATAGAGCCCCACCTGCACGTCCGGCGGAAGCTTCTTCTCACCGCTGCAGTGCAATTGGATGTCGAGGCGGGCACGCCCGATCAAGGCGTCTGTGAGCTGGCGTAGAAGGGTCGGCAACGGTATTTCGACCAGGGCATTCGGACGCAATTCAACCAGCAGGGTGCGCATTTCCGCCAGGGCGCCGCGCGTAAGCTGGCGCAATTCCTGCAGGCGACGGTCGCCCTCCGAACGGTTCTTCTTCCACAGGTCAGGCAGGACCTCGGCGATCAGGGTGGCGGAAAAAAGGGTCTGCGTGACCGCATCGTGCAGATCACGCGCCAGGCGCGTCCGCTCGGCCGCAACCGCATCCTGCGTGGCTTTTTCGCGCAGCAGCTCATTGGCCTGGTTCAACTGGTCGGTGCGTTCGGCAATGCGCTTTTCGAGGCTGCGGGCGTTGGCACGCGTGGACATCAGCCGCCACTGAAAGCCCGCCAGGACCAGCAGGGCCAACCCAAACCCAAGTCCCAGCTGGAACTGCCAGCGCTTCCAGAGCGGCGGAATGATCTGGATGCGCAGTTCCGCATCGGTCTGGCTCCAGGTGCCATCGTTGTTGGCGCCTTTCACGTGGAAAGTGTAATTTCCGCCTGGCAGGCCGGTGTAACTTGCATGGTGAGCCGTTCCGGCCTGGATCCAGTCCTTATCGAAGCCGTCCAGCCGGTAGGCGTAGGTGTTTCCGGCGGGGGCGTGAAAGTCGAGGGCGGCAAAGTCAAAGGAGATGAAATTCTGTGTGTAATCAAGCCGGACGGGTGCCCGGCCCTGCGGGTCGAATGGGTGCGGCTGGTCAAACACCTGGAGGCCCGTGATCACCACGTCCGGCGGCGTGGTGTTCCTGCTCATTTCCAGGGGGTTGAAAACGCTGAATCCGTCTGCACCGCCGACATAGATATCCCCGCTGGTCGGGCTGGTATAGCAGGCGTTGCGGTTGAAGTCGCTGCCTTGCAGGCCATCACTTTTATCGTAGACGAGGAAGGTCCCGGCCTGCGGGTCAAAACGCACCATACCGATGGCGGTGGTAATCCATAAAAATCCATTTGGGTCTTCGGCAATACAAGAGATGGAAGCATTGGGCATGCCATTATTCTCGTTGTAGAGCTTGAACTGGCCTGTTCTTGGATCATACCGGTTCAATCCATCCGCAGTACCGAACCATACCAAGCCAGCGGAGCTGGCATGGATAGCCCAGACGTCGTTTTCGCTGAGCGAGTTGGGATTGGCGGCAGCATGTAAAAATGTATCCATGATGGATAAGCGGGTCTGATCGGCTGGCAGGATGCCGGGCAGCGCCAGCCGCAACCTGGATACGCCGCCCCCCCAGGTACCGATCCACAGATCACTGCCCTGCGTGGCAAGGGCGACGGGTGCTCCACTCAATCCCGAATAATTTACAAAAGCCTGCCGGTCGGGATCAAACCGGGAAAGGCCTGCCATGGTGGCCACCCATAAAATCCCCCCGCTATCCCTGAGGATATAAGTGACTTCGTCATCAATGATACTGGACGGGTTGGCGGAATTGTGCCGGTAACGCTCGGATTTGCCGGTTTGTGGGTCGAAGTGGTTCAACCCGCTGTTCCCTGTCCCTACCCAGAGCGTGCCATCCTGGTCGGCATACAGGCTCAGGATGCGGTTGCTGCTGAGGCTGGCAGGATTGCTGGGGATATTGCGGAAAAATGTGAAGCGGCCCATGTCGGGTTCAAAAAGGGCCAAACCAGCTTCCTGCGTACCAATCCAAATATCGCCATCGGGGGTTTCGGCAAAGGCGCTGATGGCATTGCTGGCGAGGCTGGCAGGATCGTCCGGGTTGTGTTTATAGAGACGGAACTGCAGGGCTTCCAGACTGAGCAGGTTGAGGCCTGCGTCGGAAGTACCCACCCAAAGAACGCCGGTACGGTCCTGCAGCAGGGCGGAAGCGTTATCGCTGGAGAGGCTATCGGGATCAGCAGAGTCATGGCGGAGGCCGGCAAAAACACCCACCATGCCGGGTTCCATATATGCCAGGCCGCCGCCCCAGAACGTGATCCACAGGCGACCGTCACGATCGAGCAGCAACCGGATGACATTGTCATTGGCGAACTGCCCACGGGTGGAGAGGGAATCGTAATGCTGGCATGCACGCGTGGCGGGGTTGAAGTGGTCCAGGCCGCCACCCGGCAGGCCGCTGCCGCCGTGGCCGATCCATAAACTGCCAAGCGGGTCAACCAGTATGCTGGAGATGTTCGGCGACTGCAAGCAGAGAACGCTGGGAGGGAACCGTTCCGCCTTCCCAGTGGCAGGGTCGAAGAGGTTCAGGCCCGCGCCGGAGGCGCCGTTCGCACCGGTGCCGATCCATAATTTTCCACCCGCGGCGGGGGTGATCACCGAAATGGCATTGCTGCTGAGCCTGGAAGGATCAGAGGCGTCACCAATGAAATGTGTGAACCGGCCGGTGGAGGTATCGAGCAGCTCCAGACCTCCGAGTGTGCCCACCCACAGCCGGTCAGGGCCGCCCTGGACGAGGCTGGTCACGTAGGGATCCGCGAGAGTATCCGGGTTGCCGGATTCCGGCTGGTAGTGGGTGAAGGCGCCCATAGTCGGATCGTAGCGGTCCAATCCGCCGCCGGAGGTGCCGACCCACAAAAAGCCCCCGGCGTCTTCCAGGAGGGCGGAGATGTTGTTGTAACCGAGCGAATGCGGGTCCAGGGGGTCATTCTTAAACTGGGTGAAGGTGTAACCATCGTACCGGTTCAAGCCAGCCTGCGTACCAATCCAGATAAACCCCCGGCTGTCCTGCAGAAGCGCGAGGATGGTATTTTTGGAGAGCCCATCCTCGCTGGTGAGATGATCAAAACGCAGGCTTGTCCCCCGGTAGATCATCTCACTGCCGGAGGCAGGGGCAGACGTAGCCGGTGGGTGACCGACCAGGGAAAGGAGACAAATGGATAAGGCGACTAAAAAACAGCTGCGCATGGTGAATAATTATACAACTCTCCCGGCCCGAGGGAGAGTTGTATAGAAAGGGGAGGAGAAAATGTATCGCAAAAAATAGTGTATCACACGACCGAAAAATTGTACCCGGCCGACGGGAGAGTTCAAGCCTGGCCGGATGGATAGTCCTTTATTCAGGGAAACTCCAGATTGTTTGAAGCACCTGCACCACGAGTTCGGGTTGCTCGCATGTACAGACATAGGCATCAGCCTGAGCAACCAGGGCTTGCTGCGCAACCTCCGGCCGGGAGCTGGTGGCGACCACCTTGACAGGTGCATGGACCGAACGCAGCGCGGCAACCCGACCGTCTTTGGGGAGCCCGGGAAGTTCCCAGTCGAGGATGACGATATCTGGAAGGAAATCCGCCATTTCTACCAGCAGGCTCTCCATGCTATCGGCCACGCCGACAATCTGCACAGGCAGGCGGGTCTCCAACAGGAGCGCCAGAGCGGAGCGGATGGCAGGATTATCATCTGCAAGCAGGATGCGAGTTTTACCTAGCTTCATACCCTTCAGTTTAAGGGTTCGCCCCCATTAATACCCCGGTCTCAGGATGGGTTTTCCCCTGGTCAGGTGGCCTAATAGATCAAACCAGTTTTTTCTGAATTGCCTGGGTGATGGCAGCTACGCGGTTGTCCACCCCCATTTTCGACAGGATGTTGCTGACATGGTACTTGACGGTCGAGAGGCTGACGACGATCCGTTCGGCGATCTCGGAATTATTCAGACCTTCGACCATTAGTTTCAAGATCTCTTTTTCGCGGGAGGTCAGGATCTCGGTCTCATGCGCCTGTTGCATGGCATGCACCAACGCCTGGGCGGCCTCCGGGGAAAGGGTCATCTTGCCCTGATGGGCGGCCTGGATGGCGGATGCCAGCTCATGTGTGGAGACGTTCTTCATTAGGTAACCAATCGCCCCAGCTTTCATGGCATTCTGGACCATCTCATCTTCCTGAAAGCTGGTCAGGGCGATCACCTGAACGCCCGGGTCCTGGGCTTTGATTAACCGGGTGGCAGTAACCCCGTCCATACCCGGCATCATCAGGTCCATCAGGATGACGTCCGGACGAAGGGATTTGGCTCGCACGACGGCCTGCTCGCCATTCTCAGCCTCGCCGACCAGGTCCAGGTTGGAGGCCGCCGCCAGGAAGGCCCCCAGCCCGGAACGGACGACGGAATGGTCATCCACGACCATGACACGGATTTTTGGCTTTTCGCTCATTTCAACTCCAGAATGCAGATGGTTTTGCTTATCGATTTTACTCCAAAGAGGCATTTTGCGAATGGAAGGATTGTGCGAAAAAGTCTAGGGGGTGATTTGCACCCCGCAGATTTTTTTGACTTCTTTTCTGCAAGGGTGCTATAATGTCGAGTTTTGACTCGGGAAACCATTCCCGATATTCGCCGGAAACAATTCCAGAAGGATGATCTCTTGCCAAAAACAAATTATCAATACGAAAAGCGCCAGAAAGAGTTGGAAAAGAAAAAGAAGAAGGCCGAGAAGGAAAAGCTGAAGAAGATCAGGAAGAATATCAAGCCGGAAGAGAATCCGGCCCCCCCGGCTGATAAATAGGATTTGTACCCGCACAGCTACCTTACGTCCCGAAGGTTCGTGCGGCGAATTATGCAGCCGGAACAAGCCTTCGGGACGGAATTATTTAAATAAAAATGGCGGAGAGGGTGGGATTCGAACCCACGGTGGCCCGAAGGCCACAACGGTTTTCGAGACCGTCCCATTCAACCGCTCTGGCACCTCTCCGAACAGCGCCGTGATTATAGCTTAAATCGCGCACTTTGCCACGCAGTAAAATTTCCAAAATCTCCCAAGAAGCAGTACAATCACCCCCATGCAAATCAACCAGCCTGTCATTGCCACCCGCGAGGGTGTGCGCGCCACCTGGGCCGAGATCAACCTGACACGGTTGAGCCGAAACCTGCAAGCTATTCGCGCCCATGTCGCACCCGCCAGGGTGATGATCGTTGTCAAAGCGAATGCCTACGGCCACGGCTTGGCGGAGGTGGCCAGGCGTCTTGGACCGCAGTCGGATTATATTGGCGTGGCGGTCCTGGAGGAGGGCATTTTCCTGCGCGAGCTGGGGATTAGCGTGCCGATCATTGTCCTGGGCGGGATCTGGGGGGACCAGGTGTCACAATACCTCCAGCATGACCTGACCCTGACGGCCTCTTCCGTGGAACGCCTGAAGCAGATCGATGGCGTCGCAGCCGGGATGGGCGTCAGGGCGAAAGTCCACCTGAAGATAGACACCGGCATGGAGCGCATCGGGGTGCATTATTACAGCGCCCAGACTTTACAGGAAGCCGCCCTTCGTTGTAAAAATGTCGAAGTTGAAGGGATCTTCTCGCATTTTGCCAACGCCGACGCCTCTGACCTTACCCATGCCCGCCTGCAATTGGAACGCTTCAATGAAGTCCTGCGCTTTTATGAGAAAAACAGCCTGCCTATGCCGATCCGTCACATGGCAAATTCGCCGGCGATCCTGCAGCTTCCAGAAAGTCACCTGGACATGGTGCGGCCTGGTATCATGCTGTATGGGGTCTATCCGGCTGCGCAGGTGAACCGCACGGTCCTGGTCCAACCCGCCCTGGCCTGGAAATCGCGCGTGGTCTACTTCAAAGTGGTACAGGCCGGGCACCCGGTCAGTTATGGCTCCACCTGGCAGTCCGACCACCCGGTGCGCATTGTCACGGTGCCGGTCGGGTATGGGGATGGCTATTTCCGCAGCCTATCCAACCAGGCGCAGGTGATCATCCGCGGCAAGAAATATCCGCAGGTGGGGCGGGTCTGCATGGACCAGATGATGATCAATATCGAGGCTGATTCGGCTTTCAACGGCGATGAGGTGACTTTGATTGGAGAGGTGGAAGGTAGTGCAATCACTGTTCAGGACCTGGCCGATTGGGCTGGCACGATTCCGTACGAGATCTTAACCAACATCAATACACGCGTGCCGCGCGTCTACATCACGGAGGATGAAAACTAATGGATGTTTACCCGCCTGAAATGCAGCCAGGACGGTTCAATCTGGACTCGATTGTCCGTTTCATAAAGGATTATTGGAAGGACTATGCGATCATGTTCCTGATCGCGGGGGTTATCATTGGCTTTGACCAATGGACGAAAGTACTCGTGCGGACGAATATCCCGCTGGGGGGTGACTGGCTGCCCAAATGGCTGGCCTGGCTGCTGCCTTTTGCCCGCATCCGTTACTGGTACAACTCCGGAGCAGCCTTCGGCATTTTCCAGAACGGCAACACGATCTTTAAGACCCTGGCGATCATCGTTGCCGGGGTGATCCTTTATTACCTGCCGCGCACCTCCCGGAAGGATTGGTGGATGCGCATGGCACTAGCGATGCAATTCAGTGGGGCAGTCGGCAACCTGGTGGACCGGCTTCAATTCGGGCACGTGACGGATTTCATCTCCGTTGGAACCTTTGCGATTTTCAATGTCGCCGACGCCAGCATTTCGGTCGGGGTGGCGGTGCTGATATTGGGGGTCTGGATCACTGAACGGAACGATAAACGCCGCCTCGCCGCTCAGGCAGCCCGGGCGACAGTGCCGGATGAGAATAAAACCCCAGCGCCGAAGAATGAGGTCCCTGTGCCGAAGAATGAGGCAAAGGGTGGATGACCGGCTGGAGACCTTCCTGTTTGAGAAGGAGGAGAACCAGCGTCTGGACGTTTTCCTGACCGCCTGCCTCCCGGAGTTTTCGCGGTCGCGCCTGCAGGGCATGATCCGGGATGGTTTCGTCAGCGTGGACGGCAAATCGGTCACAAAAACCGGTCGGGACCTGGAATCTGGTGAGCGGGTGGCGATACGCATCCCACTGCCTGTCCCAAGCGGGTTGGTCGCTGAAAATACCCCGCTCGAAATCATTTTCGAAAATGAGGATTTGCTGGTGGTCAACAAACCGGCCGGGATGGTGGTTCACCCCTCGCCGGGACATGACAGCGGCACTCTGGTGCAGGCTGCCCTAGGGCATGCCCCGGAAATGGAAGGCATCGGCGGCGAAGAACGCCCGGGAATCGTCCACCGGCTTG
This sequence comes from uncultured Chloroflexia bacterium, assembly GCA_963827305.1. Lineage (GTDB taxonomy): Bacteria > Chloroflexota > Anaerolineae > Anaerolineales > Villigracilaceae > UBA877. The sequence continues at coordinate 153,451 of CAWHAM010000004.1, read as the reverse complement.
ATAAGGACACCTCCGGCCTGATTGTGATTGCCAAGAACGAACAGGCCCACCGCTGGTTACAGGACCAATTTCGCACCCGCACGGTCGAGAAAGTTTACCTGGCGTTGGTGGATGGTAAACCGCTCACGCTGGCCGGGCGCGTGGAAGCCCCGATCGGACGCAACACCACCCACCGCAAACTGATGTCGGTGGTCCCGCTGGAAAAGGGGCGTGCAGCGGTCAGTGAATACAGGACACTGGAAAGTTTCCCCGAACATACCCTGCTCGAAGTCCATCCGCTGACCGGGCGGACGCACCAGATCCGGGTCCACATGGCTTTTTTGGGATGTCCGGTGGTGGGGGATACCATTTACGGGAAGAAAAAACCAAAGGTAGAGTTGGAGAGACATTTCCTGCATGCATATCGGCTGAAAATTGTCCTCCCAGGCGAGTCCAGTCCGAGGGTATTTGAAGCAGAGTTACCGTCCGAATTACAGCTTGTCTTGGATCATTTGAGATCATCCTAGGAGTTTCATTATTATGGAATACATCGACCTGCGTTCCGATACCGTCACCCAACCCACACCTGAGATGCGAGAAGCCATGGCCCACGCCATAGTGGGCGACGATGTTTACGGCGAGGATCCCACCATCAACCGCCTGCAGGAGATGGCGTCCGAAAGGATGGGTAAAGCGGCCGGCCTGTTTGTGGCCTCGGGGACGATGGGAAATTTGATCGAAATCCTGGCGCAATGCCAGCGCGGGGACGAGGTGATCGTCGGTAAGAGGAATCATACCTACTTACATGAAGCCGGCGGGATTTCCGTATTGGGCGGCGTGCATTCATGCCAATTGCCCAACCAGCCGGATGGTTCGCTGAGAGTGGAAGACGTTGCGGCAGCCATCCGCTCGGATGATCCGCATGAACCTGTCACACGGCTGGTCTGTCTGGAGAACACGCATAACGCCTGCGGTGGAGTGTACCAGACGGCGGAATATACCCGTCAGATAGTGGAGTTTGCGCATGCGCGCGGCCTGTCCGTGCATCTGGATGGGGCGCGCATCTTCAACGCGGCGGCGGCCCAGGGAGTGGCAGCCAGCGAGTTGTCCGGGCCGGCAGATTCGGTCACGTTTTGCCTGAGCAAGGGCTTATGCGCGCCGGTCGGGTCGGTGCTGTGTGGCTCGAAGGCATTTATAGCTAGAGCGCAGCGCCTGCGCAAGATGCTGGGCGGCGGGATGCGCCAGGCCGGCATCCTGGCAGCCGCCGGGATCGTCGCACTGGAGCAGATGACCGGGCGCCTGGTGCAGGACCATACCCGGGCGAAGAACCTGGCAGATGGCCTGAGGCAGGTGGCGGGTCTCAGCCTTTACCTGGGAACGCCGGCAACGAACATGGTTTTTGTTTCGCTGACAGCGGATGTGAAGTGCACCACCGATGAGTTCATCGAAAGACTGAAAGAAGGCGGTGTCCTGGTTGGCGCGACCGGCGAACGGCAATACCGTTTGGTGACCCATTATTGGATCGATGATGAAGGGGTGGAAAAGACCTGTGCGGCATTCCGGTCGGTAGTGGCCGGATTGCGTTAATTCCCGCTTCTCAAACCTTCAGCTGGTTCTGAACTTAACCGGGTCGATGCTTTCGAACCAGGATATTACCCATGTCTGATTGTGCTTCTATCCCCCAGATCCCGGCTTTGTGAAAAGAGTTTCCCTCAAACCTGCGGGACGGTGTTCATCTGCCGGAGTTAAGTTATAATTTGTTCACTCAGCGGCTTTTTTTAAGGATTTCGGAGGATGGGCATGTCCATCAGCGTGGAAGAAATTGATCGCGTGGCCGGGGTGGTGCGTGCGAAAATTAAGAACAAGCCGCGCATCGGCTTGATCCTGGGCACAGGACTGGGAGGTCTCGCAGAAGCGGTCCAAAGTCCGACGGTGATCCCATATTCTGAATTACCCGGCTGGCCGGTGTCCACTGTCGCCGGGCACGCCGGGCGCCTGGTCGCCGGCGGATTGGACGGGCAGGCATTGCTGGTGATGCAGGGACGGATCCATTTTTACGAAGGCTATGATATGACCCAGGTGACAATGCCTGTGCGTGTGATGCAGCGCCTGGGGATCGAAATCCTGATCGTGACCAACGCCGCCGGAGCAATCAACCCGGATTTTGAGCCCGGTGACGTAATGTTGATTACTGACCATTTAAATATAGCCGGGATGGCTGGACTGAACCCTTTGATAGGGCCGAACCTGGACGTGTTTGGACCGCGTTTCCCGGACATGAGCCAGGCGTATGACCGGGATCTATATGAAATGGCCCGGAGAGTTGCCAGGGAGAATGATACTCTCCTGCACGAGGGTATTTATGTTGGCCTGAGCGGGCCATCCTTCGAAACCCCGGCCGATTTACGGTTCCTGCGGACGTCTGGTGCAGACGCGGTCGGCATGTCCACCGTCCCTGAAGTGATCGTGGCTCGCCATGGTGGGACACGCGTGCTGGGTTTCTCCGGGATCAGCAACAAAGCCAACCTGGACGGGAATACTGTCACCTCGCACGAAGAAGTGCTTGCGGCAGGCAGCCTGATCGTTCCAAAACTGGAAGCGCTCATCCGTGGCGTGCTGAAGGCACTTTGACGGGGGTGGAATGGTAGCGGTCCTGAGTTTTTTTATCCGTTGGGCCCCGCTCATCTTTTCGCTGTTGACCCTGGGAGCATTATTCGGCATTCGGGGACTGCTAAAAGCGCGCGCGGAGATGCGTGGAACGACTTACGGGTTGGAGAGAGAGATTGCCCATCGCCACACGAGCCAGGCAGTCTCCACCCTGGTGCTGGTCGGTGTCCTGGCATTTGCAGAATTCGTCCTGGTGGTTTTTCTTGTCCCGAATATCCCGGCACTTTCGCAGCTTGCCACCCCAACCATGAATCCTCTATTGACGCCAACCAGTACGTTCCCGCTCGAATTAGTGGAAACCCTCGGGGCAGGGACCCCCGCCAGCACACCAACCGCCGCGGCGACCGGTTGCATACCGGGGCAGATTGATATCACTTCGCCCAAGCCGGGTGACCAGATTCAAGGCGCCATCAACCTGAAGGGGACGGCGACCATCCCCAACTTCGGGTTCTATAAATATGAGTTCGCTCCGCTCGGATCAGATAGCTGGGCCGCCATCCTGGCAAGCCGTAAACCGATCCAGGATGGCGATCTTGGAAACTGGGATACCTCTGCGATCGCCACGGGTGATTACCAGCTGCGCCTGGTGGTGACCGATAATCAAGGGAATGAGCTGCCCGCCTGTGTCATCCCGATACGGATCAAGGGCAAGTGAGGTGAAGTATGCCTGAGGTTGAGATACGTCCTGCCATTGCCACCGATATAAACATCCTGATGGCGATCGACCATTCCTGTCAAACAGATTATGTCTGGCAGATGGATGTTCAACGCCAGGAGGGCCAGCTCGGGGCCATTTTTCGGGAGATTCGGCTGCCGCATTCCATATCCGTTCCGTATCCGCGGCCAGTTTCGGCCCTGCCGGACTCGTGGAACCGCAAGTTGGGCAATCTGGTGGCAATGATAGATCGACAGGTGATCGGTTACATCCGCATGAACGACATGATCCTGCCGCGCACCGCCTGGTTGACTGACATTGTTGTCTCACCCCGTTTCAGGCGTCAAGGCGTTGGCATGGCTCTCATTCTTGCAGCACAATCCTGGGCAGTGGACCGCAAGGATAATCGGGCTCTGATGGAAATGGCATCCAAGAATAATCCGTCAATCTGCCTGGCCCGGAAACTCGGCTATGAATTCTGCGGGTATAATGACTTGTATTACGAATCCCAGGATATTGCCTTGTTTTTTGGACGCTCAATCCGATAGTTGTACGAGAGGGAACAACTAAGCGAAGCGGGGAGGGGGGCCTCCCCCAGTTATTGAGAAGGTATTTCGAAAGGTTTGTATGCTTAGCGGTTGGATGAAGGATTTACTGACGGGGATTATTACTGTCAATCAAATTCTCACTGCCGGGATTGCCATCACGGCCTTTTCATTATTCCTGTATGCCCTATCTTTCAATTTACGTGATCGGGTTGCGCGTTCCTTTGCAATCATTCTCCTGTGCGTGGTGACCGTTTTTACATCGGAAGCGCTGGAGAGCTCGTCCAACACCCCCCAGGTGGTTTGGTTGTTTCTACACCTGGAGTGGTTTGGGGTGATCTTCCTGCCTCCGGCCTATCTGCACCTATCCGATGCCATTCTTGTGACGACCGGTCGTCCGTCGCGTGGGCGCCGGCGCATATTCGTCCGGCTGTTGTATTCCATTTCCGCCATATTCCTTCTGCTCCTGGCATACGGCTACCTGCTTGGCCCGATGGTGGCTGATGCAAAGCCTGCACCGTACCTGCAACGCACGGCCTGGACGGAGATCTTTACAGCCTATTATGTTGTCATCATGGTGCTGGCATGGATCAATTTTGGACGGGCCTACCGACGGACGCTGACACGTTCGGGACGGCGGCGTATGATCTACCTGCTGGCGGGGGCCGCCGCGCCGGCGCTTGGTTCGTTCCCGTACCTTCTTTATGGTTCCAGCCTGGCCGGCAATTATCCTTTCCTGTTCTGGGGAATGGCGACCGCCAGCAATTTATTTGTCGGCGGCCTTATCATTGTCATGGCATATGCAGTGGCCTTTTTTGGCGTCTCATGGCCTGACCGGGTCGTGAAAAGCCGCTTATTTAAATGGATCATGCGCGGCCCGGTAGTAGCCAGCTCCGCCCTGGGAGTAATGACAATCGTACGGCGCAGCGGTGAAATCTTTGGGACAATCTACTCTGCGGCAGTTCCGGCCGTGATGGTAGCCACGGTGCTGCTGCTCGAGCATACCATCACGCTGGTTGCGCCATTATGGGAGCGTTTTATTTTCTTCGGCCGCGATCGGGCTGACCTGGCCTTGTTGCAGAACCTGGAAGAGCGATTGATCACACAAAACGATCTGCAACAGTTCCTGGAGGCAGTTTTGGCGGCCGTCCGGGATCATTTGCAATCGCCGGCTGCGTTTGTGGCTGCTTTGGATGGGGAGGAATTGTCACTCGTGGTGGCTGCAGGCAGCTCGCCGCTCCTCAAAGAATCGAGTCTTTCAGAGGTATTACAGGTTGTCAAACACGAAGACAACGGGAATGGCGATGAGTATTCCTGGGGGGAATACTGGCTGTTTCCGCTGCACCAGCCGCCAGAGACAATCGAGGGTTCACCAATTCTGCTGGGTTTGCTGGGGGTAGTCCATCAACCGGACCAGGTTATTTTACATGACCAGCGCCAGGCGCTCACACTGTTGCTCCACCGGGCCCTGGTGGCCCTGCAAGACCGGCAGTTGCAGCGGAGTATTTTCCGCTCCCTCGAAGATCTTCGCCCGCAGGTGGATATGTTCCAGCGATTGCGCGCGGTCGGGCGTTATGACAGCAAGACCAGCCTCCTGGAAGAGTCTCTACCTCCCGAATCGGATATGGCGGAATGGGTGCGGGATGCCCTGACGCACTATTGGGGCGGCCCGAAGCTGACCCAGAATCCGTTGCTCAACCTCCAGATCGTACAGCAGGCATTTAAAGAACATAACGATAATCCTGCCAATGCTTTGCGATCCATTCTGCGCCAGGCCATGGACAACGTCCGTCCGGATGGGGAGCGGCGTTTTACCGGGGAATGGATCCTTTTCAATATCCTTGAAATGAAATTCGTAGAGGGAAGAAAGGTCCGCGAGGTTGCCACCCGATTGGCAATGTCAGAGGCGGACCTCTACCGCAAGCAACGTGTGGCGATCGAGGAAGTGGCGCGGGTCATCCTTGATATGGAACGGCAGACACAGGCGCGTGTCAATGGGAAGGAGGTTGGATAGATGTAATGGTAAACACTAAAAATCCCGAACAGGATATGCCAGTCCAGGACGAGGGTTGGTGGGCGTCTGTTCTGGCAGAAGAAGAAAGCCGGGCATCCATACCGGTCGTAAAGAATCAAAAAGCGGAAGAGCCAGGAAAACCTTCCTCCGATTGGGGAAAAGCTGCATTGCTTTATCATCAGGATGAAATTGTCACGTTAACTGTAACGGGTCATAATCGGGGAGGGGTGCTGGTCGAAGGGGAGGGCTTGAACGGATTTGTCCCCTGCTCTCATTTGGTGGAACTGCCTTACCAATCTGATGACGATTGTCGCGAGGATTATCTCTGCGCGTATCTTGGCCGTATACTGCGATTGAAGATCATCGAATGTATTCCGGAGGAAAGCCGCCTGGTTTTTTCGGAGCGTGCAGCCCGGGCTGAGGCAGGTAAACGCCCGGAACTCTTTAACAAGATCCAGGTTGGGCAAAGCCTGAGCGGTGAAGTGACGAATGTCACCGAATTCGGCGTTTTTGTGGACCTGGGCGGGGTTGAAGGTCTCATCCACATTTCCGAGCTTTCCTGGGGACGCGTATCCCATCCCAACCAGATCTGTAAAATAGGTCAGCATGTCGATGTGCTGGTAATGGAGGTTGCTCCAGAACGTTGCCGGATCGCCCTGAGCCTGAAGCGGCTGACGCACAATCCCTGGGAAACCGCCCAGGAGAGTTATCCGATCAATGTGGTTGTGCCGGCGGTGGTGACGGTCCTGGTGCCCTACGGCGCTTTTGCACGCCTCGAAGAGGGGCTGGAGGGACTGATCCACGCCTCGGAAATCCCATTGCCGCCCAACCAATCAATCAAAGATGTACTGTCGCCCGGCCAAAGCGTGCAGGTACGGATTCTCCAGGTGGATGCCTCCCGCCAGCGGCTTGGCCTGAGCATGAAATTAGGATAACATGCCTTCCGCTCCTGCGCGCAAGCCTGCTCCAGTTTCCCCGAAAGATTCCCCCAAGCCCAGGCACTTTTCCGATTGGGTGGACTATTTGGCGCGATTCGAGTCACATTTCGGACGTTTTCTATGGGATATCCTGGGGGTTTTTCTCCTGGCTTTTGCATTGATGACCCTGCTGGGGATCTTGGGACTTTCAAAAGGCAGCCTGCTCGAAGATTTGGTGAAACTACTGTATCTCTGGATTGGGTGGGGATATTTGTTGATCGTGCTCTTTGCCGGTGCTGGAGGTGTACTGGCTTTCCGGCAAAGTGTCAAGCCGATCGCAGTCCACTGGGGACGAATCATCGCCCTGGAAGTGGCGGCATTCCTGACTTTGGCGTTGCTATCATTGGTCAATGGAAACAAGTTAACAGTCGGGGATATGTGGGGCGGCCAGGTGGGTTGGGGACTGGCAATGGTCTTCGTCCGGTACACCGGTCCAATCCTGGGCGCAGTGATCATCTCCATCCTGTGGGTGCTGGCGGTTTTGACCTCTTTTGGGCTCTGGCGTCCGCTCGAGGCCTGGATGCTTCAACAGGCTGGCAGCGACTTTGGAACGGTACCCGGGCAGGCCGCCTCAGGATCTGGTGCAAATGGCAGCGCGGAGGATCCGTTAATCTCTCCGCTTTCGCCTGACAAATCCAACGCTTCAACGGCTAATGGACAGGCGGGTAAAAAGCCTGCACAGAAATTACCGCCGGAGTTCCGCAAATCCTTCAAGGTTTCGGACCGGCAGGATAACCGTCCGGTAACGCCACAGCCGCGCAGTGACCGCCTGCCGCCATTAAACGTATTGCTGGGTGAGCAGTCGATCCGCCCGGATGAACGCAATATCAACCAGACAGCCGGCCTGATCGAAAAATCGCTTTCCGAATTTGGCATCCCGGCCAAGGTGGTGGGATTTCGCATCGGCCCGACCGTGACGCAATTCGCCGTGCAACCGGGTTTTATCCGGAAAGGCACCGAAGAAGATGCCCAGCAGATGAAAGTCCGGGTGGCGCAAATCGCCAACCTGCAAAAGGACCTGGCTCTGGCACTCTCAGCAGAACGCCTGCGCATCGAAGCCCCGGTGCCGGGGCGCGCCTTTGTAGGGATCGAGGTGCCAAACTCGCGCTCTATGCTGGTGCGCCTACGACCGATCCTGGAGACGGACGCGTTTTACAAGGTTGGTTCGCCGCTTACCATTGCATTGGGACGGGATGTCTCCGGGGGGCCCCTGGTGGCAGACCTGGCACGCATGCCGCACCTGTTGATCGCCGGAACAACCGGTTCGGGCAAGTCGGTGTGTATTGCGGCTTTGGCAACCTGCCTGGCGATGAATAACACCCCTGAAGACCTGCGCATGGTAATGATCGATTCGAAAATGGTCGAGCTGATCCGTTTCAATGGCCTGCCCCACCTTTTAGGCAAGGTCGAGACGGAAGTCACCCGCATCCTGGGTGTGTTACGGTGGGTGGTGGTCGAGATGGAGCATCGCTATAAATTGTTGGAAGCCGCCAAAGCGCGCGACATCGATGTCTACAACCGGCGTCTTCAGCGTCGTAAGGATACTCCAACCATTCCACGCATCGTCGTTTTTATTGACGAGATGGCCGACCTGATGATGTCCGCGCCTGACCAAACCGAACACAACCTGGTTCGCCTGGCGCAGATGGCACGCGCCACCGGCATCCACCTGGTAGTGGCAACGCAGCGGCCCAGCACCGAAGTCGTCACCGGCTTGATTAAAGCCAACTTTCCGGCCCGCTTGGCATTTGCAGTGGCATCGGGTGTGGATTCACGCGTCATCCTGGATCTGCCCGGTGCGGAAACGTTACTCGGGCGCGGTGATCTGCTCTTCCAGAACCCGGAAGTAGGCAACCCGATCCGCGCCCAGGGTGTGATAGTCACCGACCAGGAGATCGAGCGCGTGATTTCCCACTGGCAGAAGATGACGCCGGAAAAAGATGTCAAACCGCCGTGGGAGACCATGCTGTCTGAAGTGGAAGCAGAAGGCACTGACGAGGTGCTGGTGGAGCAGGCCATTACCGTTCTCAAGAAGGAACAGCGTGCCAGCGCCTCCATGCTGCAGCGTCGATTACGGATTGGATATCCGCGGGCTGCGCGTTTATTGGACCAGTTGGAGGAGATGGGAGTGGTGGGGCCTTCCATGGGCGGCGGGCGCGATCGCGAAGTGCTGGTCGAACCGGATGAGGAGAACGGCGACCTGCCCGAAAAGGCCTAGCACCAATGTGGTATCATAGTTTCGTTCTTAATTAATATCCAGAAAAGGATGTTCAGTTGACTCAACCGACCGAAGAAAAAAAGAAGTCCTTTTCCGACAATATGCGGGTATGGTTCCGTTGGTACTACCATCCCATTGCCGAATTCTTGAACCGCATCGGCATCCGGCCAAACACGGTCACCTTGATCGGCCTGGCGGGAACGGTGGGGGTGGCCGTATTAATTGCTGTTGGCCAAATGACCTGGGCCGGCATCCTGTTGCTGGTGATGGGACCGGTGGATGCCATGGATGGGGCACTGGCGCGGCTGCGTAACGAAGCCAGCGCCTGGGGGGCCTTTGTCGACGCAGTTACAGACCGTTATTCAGAACTGTTTCTCTTCCTGGGCTTTCTGATCTACTTCATGTTGCATAATAATGTAGCGGGTGTCCTGCTGGCTTACCTGGCCGCCGCCGGTTCGGTGCTCGTCTCTTACGTCAAGGCGCGCGCAGATGCCTCGAAACTGGACGCCAATGTCGGCCTGTTGACGCGGGTTGAACGTTACCTGGTTCTCATCCCGGGTTTGATTTTCAGCGTTTTTTACCCTCCCCTGGTATTGATCGCTTTGGGCATCATCGCAATCTTTGCAAACTTCACGGCTTTACAACGGATTTTACGCGTGCGCCGGGACGCGCTCCGTCAATTATCCCATTCTCAGGAGTAATCCATGCAACCCTTACCGAATGGTTTTGATATTCCCCTTCCATTTTTACACACGTCCTTCCACGTTTATTTTTATGGTGTCCTGATCATGGTGGGTGTGGTCGCGGCGGCCTTCCTGGGACAGGCCGAGGCCAAACGGCGCGGCATCAATACGGATTACATCTGGGATGTGCTTTTCTGGGTCGTCCTGGCCGGGATCGTTGGAGCACGGCTCTGGCATGTCTTTACGCCGCCACCCTCCATGGTAGCACAGGGTATCACGACGAAATGGTACCTGACACACCCGCTGGACATGATCAACATCCGCAATGGCGGGCTGGGAATTCCCGGTGCGATCATCGGCGGCGCCCTGGCTCTGTGGCTTTACTGCCGGAACAAGAAAATCTCTTTCCTGATTTTGATCGATACGGTCATCCCGGGAGTGGCCCTGGCCCAGGCAATCGGACGTTGGGGCAACTTCTTCAACCAGGAACTGTATGGAAAACCGACCAACCTGCCCTGGAAGATATTCATCGACCCGGAGCATCGTGTCCCGGGCTACCAGAACTATGATTATTTTCACCCATTGTTCCTGTACGAGTCATTATGGAACGTGCTCAATATGGCGATCCTGCTTTGGATGAGCCGTCGCTTTGAAAAATGGCTCAAGCCCGGCGATCTCTTCTATGTATATATGATCATGTATTCCATCGGTCGATTCAGCCTGGAATTTCTGCGTTTGGATGCCTCGCAGGTGGGTGGGATCAACTTTAACCAGACATTCGTGATCTTTGTGGCATTGGGTGCGGGTGCGTTCCTGTTCCTGAACCACCGCCCGCAGCGTGCCACGGTGCAATGATCCAAACCGAAGACCTCAGCAAGCAGTTCGGCGATTTCCTGGCCGTGGATGGCGTTACACTGGACGTACAACCCGGCCAGGTGCTGGCATTGCTGGGACAAAATGGTGCCGGGAAGACCACCACCGTCCGCATGTTGACCTCGGTTCTTTCTCCGACACGCGGTTGGGCACGCATCGCCGGATATGATGTAGTCCGGTCACCTGAAAAGGTGCGGGCGTCGGTGGGGGTGCTGACAGAACAGCACGGTCTGTACCTGCGCATGACGGGGGTGGAATACCTAGATTTTTTTGGGAAAATCTATCGCCTGGATGCATCAGCTCGTCAAAGGTGCAGCCAGGCGTGGATAGAGTATTTTGGGCTGGACGAGGTTGCAAGGAAACCGATCGGGCAATACTCGAAAGGAATGCGCCAGAAGCTGGCTCTGGCCCGTACGCTTCTCCATGACCCGCCGGTTTTGCTTCTGGATGAACCAACCTCCGCGATGGACCCCGAGTTGGCGCAATTGGTGCGGAAAGCCATTGCGAGTCTGCGTTCTGAACAGCGCACCATCATCATTTGCACACACAACCTGGTCGAAGCCGAAATGCTGGCGAATAAAATCGCCATCATTTACCGCGGGCGCATTCTGACCAGCGGGACGATCGAAGAGCTCAAGCGAACTTTACTGGGACCGGCAGAATTCGAGCTGCAGGTGCAAGGTGAGTGGCCGTCCATAAACTTCGACCTGCCGGCAGGTGTGACCACGTTAACAGCGGGCGTGCTCGGACCGCGTTTCCGGATCGAAGATCCGCAGACGGCCAACCCGGTTCTGCTTAAAGAATTAATGAATCGCGGTGTGGAGGTGGTGACACTGCAGGAATTGCCGCGTTCGCTCGAACAGGTCTACCTGGCAGCCATGGACCAGGTGAGGCATGATTAAAAGCTTCAAAGACGAACTGGGCTTGACCTGGCTGGTAGCCTGGCGCGAACTGCGCGACCAGTTACGTGACTGGCGGATTATTTTCCCGATGGTTGTCCTGACCTTGATCCTGCCGTTCCTGGCAGATCTGGGAGCACAGGCCGCGATCAATTTCACGACAAAATATGGCACTCCGCTGATCGCGGCACGGCTGGTGCCGTTCCTGCTGATGGTGGTGGGTTACTTCCCGATAACGATTTCGCTGGTGATCGCCCTGGAGTCGTTTGTCGGTGAAAAGGAGCGTGGGACGATTGAGCCGCTCTTGAGCAGTCCACTCAAAGATTGGCAGCTCTTTATGGGCAAATTGCTTTCCGGGACGATCGCGCCCCTATTTACCTCCTATTTGGGTATCTCGGTTTATTTGATCGGTCTGCATTTTCAGCACATTCCTTTCCCGGATGCCAACCGGATGGCCCAGACGCTGATCCTGACGGCGGTCCAGGCTTTTCTGATGGTCACCGGAGCCATCCTTATCTCGACACAAGCCACTTCGGTACGTGCCTCCAACCTGATGGCCTCATTTATCGTCATCCCGATGGCTTTACTCATCCAGGGGGAAAGTGTCATGTTGTTTTGGGGTAATGACAAGGCGCTCTGGCTGGCGGTGGGGGGTGTGACTGTTCTGGCGGTGCTATTGGCACGCGTTGGGATCGCCCATTTCCAGCGGGAAGCCTTGCTCGGACGCGAAATTGATGTGCTCAATTTACGCTGGATCGGCCTGACTTTCTGGAGGGCGTTCAAGGGGAATGCGCGGTCGCTTCCGGTTTGGTTCCGGAGCGAAGTCCTGGGTACGGTACGGAAACAAGCTCAGTCCATCTGGATGACCATTGGCCTGGGTATTGTTGCAACAGTGGGAGGCTATATCTGGGTGGCATTGAATACGGTCAAAGTGGTTGGCGCGTTCCGGTCAGGTGACCTGGCGGGTATCCTGAGTTCCGGGACGGGAGTGCCACTTGCGAATATCGGGATTTCTTTCCCAATGATCTGGGGCCACAATCTGCGGGCTGTTGCCGTCATTTTGTTACTTGGTTTGGTTTCCTTTGGTGTTCTGGGCACTTTGATTTTCCTAATGAACACGGGCATTATTGGTGCGGTCCTGGCGTTGGAAGGAGCGATGGGACTACCGCCGATAAAGCTAGTGGTCTTTGGGATCCTGCCCCATGGTGTTTTTGAAATTCCTGCACTCATCCTTTCGAGCGCAGCCGTCCTCTACATTGGCATTACGCTGGTAACTCCACGTGCACAACGGACACTCGGTGAGGTAATGATCGAGGCAATTGCTGATTGGACAAAAATCGGGATCGGTCTGGTTCTGCCATTGCTGACCATCGCGGCTGTGGTGGAGACGTGGGTTACTCCTGTACTATTGATGTCCATGTTGAAGTAGGAGAAGGATATAGCCAGGAAAGGCGCTTGCGCGACGATGGCAAAACTGATTTTCTTGGGCACATCGAACGCCATCTCCAGCGAGGATCACGAAAACACCCATCTGATCCTGGTGGGGGAGAAACGCACGGTTTTAATTGATTGCCCCAACAGCCCGTTCCTGCGTTTCAAGAAAGCCGGGGTGGATTTTAATCGCTTGAGTGACCTGATCGTGACGCATTTCCATCCCGACCACGTATCAGGTGTGCCGCAACTATTAATGAATATGTGGCTGATGGGACGGAAACGGCCGTTGAAGGTCTATGGTTTTGAACATGCCATCGAGCGTATCGAAAAATTGATGGATCTATATAACTGGTCCAATTGGCCGGATTTCTTCCCGGTCGAAATTCTTCGCCTGCCCGAACAAGCGTTGGTAACCGTGCTCGACTGTGAAGAGTTTCGCATCCAGGCCAGCCCGGTTCAGCATTTCATCCCGACCATGGGTCTGCGGATCGAATTCAGCAGTTCGAAAAAGATCGTGGCCTATTCCTGCGACACCGAGCCATGCGCGCAAGTGACTGAATTGGCCGAAGGCGCGGATGTGCTTGTTCACGAGTTCGTCTGGCGCATTGCCAGGGCATTCATCCGCAATGCAAGCCGGCGAAGCGGCGCGCCGAGCCGAGGTGGGATCGTTGTATCTGATCCATTATCCGACCGGGCAATTCGCCTCCGGCAACCCGGTCGCCGAAGCCCGGCAGCAGTTTGATGGCCCGGTGATGCTGGCGGAAGATTTCATGGAATTGGAGTTTGAGTAAAAGAAGAACCACCGGAAGGTGGCTCTTCTTATTTTTGACTGGCCTGTATTCCTGATCACCCTTAGGAAGCTTTAATTGGTGGCCTTTTTCTTACCAGCCCCTGATGAATTGTTCCCATTCAGCATTCTCGTCCAGGTGGCGCCCAAAAATGTAATAAGCACTGACCGGTGGGTGCCTGGGAATATGGAGAAGGTGCATATGGACTTCCCCCAATTGGTGACCGCCTTTGCGATGGTTGCAAATCGGGCAGGCTGCCACAACATTGGTCCAGATATGTTCTCCACCCATGTGTTTGGGTAGCACATGGTCGACCGTCAGGTCACCAGTGTGACGCCCGCAGTACTGGCAGGTGTAGTTATCACGCCGAAAAACCTCCCGGCGGGTCAGCTTGATCTGCAACCGTGGACGGTGGATCATCTGGTCCAACCGGATGACGGATGGCCGCGGGAGGGCTTGTTTGACGGTCTGGATATAGCCGCGTCCATTCATCACCATGTCGGCTTTCCCGGAGAGGATCAGCCCAATGGCGCGACGGGTATTACAGACATTGACAGGCTCGAAGTTGGCGTTAAGAACCAGTACCGGCGCGTTCATAGATTTACACGTTGGCGTGTATTATACTCCAGACCAAACAAGCCTCTCAAATAATCGCAATGGTGAGGATATGAAAGGGGGAGTTGGGCGGGCTCTGCCCGCCCAACTCCCCCATAAACTCCCCACTATTATGGAGTACTCCAAAGAACCCTGTCAGGGATAATGAAAGGAGCAAGATATGCGCATAATGATCTCAGGTGGAACCGGGATGATCGGAACTGCCCTGGCAAAATCCCTGCTGGCGGATGGTCACCAGGTCTGGGTATTATCCCGCACACCACAATCGGCGCGCCTGCCGGAGGGCGTCAGGGTGATTGGCTGGGATGGACGGTCCAGCCTGGGTTGGGGAGAAATGGCCGGCCAGGTGGATGGAGTGGTCAACCTGGTGGGGAAAGACTCTCGAAGTGGCCGTGGACGAAGAGACAAAAAAGCCGTTTTTGGGACAGCCGGGTGGAAGGCGGGCACGCTTTGGTGGAAGCCATCCAGGCGGCTTCGAAGCCTCCAAAAGTGCTCATCCAGGCTTCCGGTGTAAATTACTATGGCCCGCATGACCTGACCCCTGTCAGTGAGGCGGAGGCGCCGGGAAACGATTTTCTGGGCAAACTATGCAGAGCGTGGGAAGCTTCGACTGAGCCGGTCGAAAAAATGGGTGTGCGGAGTGTCATCGTCCGCTCGGCGATCGTACTTTCGACCCACGCGGGCATCTTGCCAATCATGCTGTTCCCAGTGAAATTGTTTGCCGGAGGACCGTTGGGCAGAGGACGGCAGGGCCTGCCCTGGATTCATCTTGACGACGAAGTAGCCGCGATCCGCTTTCTATTGGAAAATGAAAGCGCCAGCGGACCTTTTAATCTGACCTCCCCCACTCCGATTTCCAGCGCAGACTTCTTGCGTGCAGCGGCAAAAACACTGCATCGTCCATACTGGCTGCCTGTCCCGGCCTTTATTTTGCGTCTGGTGCTGGGTGAAATGTCAACATTGGTATTGGATGGGGTTTATCTGCAACCTGGAAGGCTTCAGGGATTCGGTTTTAATTTTCGTTTTGGGACTGTGGAAGCTGCCTTGCGCGACCTGCTGAGAGGCTAATCATCCTTGGGCTGATCTTCCTGTCGCCCTCTGCGTACGTTTTAAGGACACGTCGAATGGTTTCCCAAATGGACTCTGCCCGGCGGGCGGTCTTCGCCGGGATATCGTGGCGGCTGTACCGTGCTTCGATGAAGGACTCTGTCATCGAGTCCAGGTCGTCTTTTTCCGCTTTCAGGCTGGATGTCAGGGTGCGGGCATATTCATAGGGGGTTTGATAGTCCTGGCGTGGCAGGCCGGCTTCCCTGGCGCGTCTGACCAGGGCGAGATAGTAGAAAATCACCTTCTGGCGTGGGGTCAGGCGGCGCGGGTTGATGAAGTCCCAATCCCCTGGTCTGGCAGATTCGGGAGCGAGGCTGCGCAAGCGTTTCAGACTGTTCTGGAGGAATGCGGACACAGTTTTGTTGGCATTCTTGAAGGAGGCTTTGAATCGACCCCAGACTGCCAAAAGCCAACGCAGAGGCCGGAAACGCCGCAACTCCTCAGAAAGCTCCCGGTTGAAAGCAATGTATTGACGTAATGCCACAATAGTCAGTACGATCAGGCTGCCCCAGAGAAGCACTGACTTCACCAATTCCCAGGCATACTTGCTGGCATTTTCTGTCGAAAGGTTCGGGGGTAGAGGGGTAATCTGCGGAATTGGTGTCAGCGTATTCGCCGATGGTCTTACCAGCAGGTGGGCAATGAGGGAGAGGAGCAACAGGAACAAGCCATACAGGGCCAGGATAAATTGATAAAGTATGTTAAACACAGCATTCAATGTAGCGAATAACCCCAGTCCATAATTGGTGGGCAGCCAGCTTATCAGCAGGACCAGTACGGCTAGAATCAACGCGCTATATGCGAACCAGCGGCGAGGGATCTGGACCGGTACGTGAAGTCTGGCCTGCCACCAGGTTGTTTCCAGGGTAAGATATCTCGTCAGGCTGAGCAGGATGGTACCTAGGACGAAGTATGCGATGACCGCCGGGACAGCATTGGATGCAACCGGCAGGGAGGTAGTTACGACGTTTTGGGGTGGGATGCCCGCCAGTACGACCACAAACATTCCCAGGCTTAAGAAACGCCGCAGGATCTGGGTGCGGACCGAGGTCTTTTTGAAGCGATCATCCATGATATATGCATCATCGGTTCCCAGCAGTGAGAGATCAGCGGCAAACAGGTTACCGGCCCACCACGCTCCAAGCACCGGCAGGAACGTGAGAAAATATTGGACGTTTAATATATTGAACGGGAATTCAACCGGCCAGAGCATAAAGTTGTTCCAAAAGCTGGCCGGGCCGGCACGCAACTCGGTAAATAATTTCAAACCAACCAGCAGAATCACCAATTCCGTCCCGCGGTAATAGGCCATCTGCCTTTGTGCGGATGGCAGGCGTGCGACCAACCAGAACGAGAAGAAGGCTTCCAACACCGCCAGTGCACAAACCAGGAGCATGCCGCGTGGGTCCAAAGCGGGGAAAAGCCAGAGTAAAAACTGGATAAAGGTGGCCGCGAAACAAACCAGCATGCCGAAAGAGACCGCGTAGCTGGCATAAACTGGCCAGTGCCGCCTGGCTGGACCCAGACCGGCGCTTGCGGTCATTTTCGCCTCCAATTGTCCAGGCTTTTTTCATTCGGGAAAGCGTAGATCGGGAAGCCAAAACGCCTGGCCTGCTGGCGGACCTGCTTGATGTTGCCGCCATGGCCGGCGATGATCATGACCACATTCTGGCCCCGGCGCTGGATCTGGAAGATCTCGTCGAACAGGGCCTCGTCGATCGAACCGGAAATGATCACCACCGTTGTCCCCCAGGGCAGGTTGGGCGTCTCACGGTTGAGCATTTCGGTGAGCGGGCGCGCTTCGGCCAAGTGCAGGCGCGCCAGGAGATCAAGAATATGGACGAGGTGTGCGCGGCCTTTGCGGGACGGGATGGGCTGAACGCTGGTGTTGTCGGTATGGCTGTCGACCCCATTCGTTGTCAGACCGATGGCTTGTTTCCGGGTGACCGCCCAGTTCGCCAGAGAGGCTGCAATAACGATGGCCAGTTCGGTCGAGTCGATGCGGTGCTTGACGCCGTACTCGGTGGAGTTCAGGTTGAGGAAGATTACCGTTTGCAGGGCGATGGATGGTTCGAACAGCCTGACCTGCAGGCGTCCGGTGGCGGCCGTGGCTTTCCAATCCACACGCCGCATGGAATTGCTGGTCATATAGTCGCGTTTGCCACGCGCACGGGAGGGGTCTTCGAAAATCGGCAGGGTATGGCGTAAGGTTCCCAGCGGCGAACGGGATGGCAGCCTGGCATTGGTTAGGGGAAGGATGTGCGGGTAAACCGTGATGTAATCGGACTGCTTCTCCAACTCCTGGATGTCTGCCAGACCAAGTGTGTCGCCCAGTTTGGTGGTGAAGGGGCCGACCGGATAATAGCCGCGCTTGTAGGCTCCCAGGTTGTACACCACCTCCGTCCGGCCATGTGGTCCCAGGCTGAGGACGCGCTTGATGGAAGTCCCGGCGGCGAGTTCCACTGGCAGGCTTTCATAGACAAGCAACCAGGGGATGGGCAGCCAGCCATTATTGCGGATTTCCAGCCGGACAGGAACGGCCTCCCCCAGGAAAGCCCGCCGTTCAAATTTCCTTTCGCAGGAGATGTTTTTAGCGGATTGGCGCGTCCAAAACAGGCTGATGATGTATATTCCCAGGAACAAGTAAATGATCGTAAGCGCAAATCCGCCCTTGACAATGGCTGCGATACCAAGCAAAATTCCCAGGAGAAAAAAAACTTCGGTCAGCAAGTTCCACTACTTCTTGAGCGAGCCGAGGTCGAGCGGCGTGTTGTTGAGCAGGTCTTTAACGATCGCGGTGGCGCTGTGCCCGCGCAGTTCCGCCTCGGAGGTGACAATCAGCCGGTGCGTCATGGTAACCGGCACCAGGTACTTGATGTCGTCCGGGATGACGTGGTCGCGGCCACGTAGAGCCGCCAGGGCCTGCGAGGACTTGAACAGGGCCAGGCTGGCGCGCGGGCTGGCTCCAAGCGCCAGGTCGGGATGGTTGCGGGTGGCGGCGACCAGGCGGATAATGTAATCCTGCAGCGTGTCCTCCACATGCACTTCCCAGACTTTTTTCTGGAATTCCGGCAGGATGGTTTCGTCCACCACAGCGCGAATGGAATTGATGGGATGTTCGCGTTGGAGGTGGGTGAGCAGGGCTTTCTCATCAGCAAAGGCCGGGTAACCGACTGACAGGCGCATGAGGAATCGGTCGAGCTGGGCTTCGGGCAGCGGGAAGGTGCCCTCATATTCGACCGGATTCTGAGTGGCCATGACCAGGAACGGACGCGGCAGCATATGCGTGATGCCGTCCACTGTGACCTGCTGTTCCTGCATGGCTTCCAGAAGGGCCGATTGTGTACGCGGGGTGGCGCGATTTATTTCATCGACGAGCAGGATATTGACAAAAACCGGGCCGCCGCGAAACTCGAATTGTCTGCTCTGCTGGTTAAAGACAGAAACACCGGTCACATCGTTGGGGAGCAGGTCGGGAGTGCATTGAAGGCGTTTGAATTGCCCACCCAGGCTGATGGCAACGGAACGGGCCAGCATGGTTTTACCGACACCGGGGACATCCTCGATCAGGATATGCCCGTCACATAACAAAGCGACCATCACAAGTTCGATGGCCTCTGCTTTTCCAATAATGACTTTTTCGACATTTTCGGTGATCTGGGTGGCAAATTCCTGGATCTGGTTCATAAATCCTCCGGTTCGATGATACCATGTTTTCACTGGCGGACTAAAAAAAATATCAAACCGGGCTCATTTCGGGGATGCCGTGGTGATTCCCAACCCCGGATGACCTGGCACCAAGATTTATACAGGAAGCCCTAAAGGAAGTATAATTCCGGATAATATGGACGAGACCTCCTCCCTGATTCAAATCAAAGGCATCCGGGATGGCTTACTGATCACCCTGGCAGGTGCAGAATGGCCGGACCTGGTAAAGGCCTTCATCGAGAATATCGAGAGCCGGTCGGCTTTTTTTAGAGGTGGGCGGGTGACGCTGGATGTTGGGCAACAAGAGTTGCGTGTAGCTGAGTTATCGGCTTTGCGTGACCAGCTTTCAGAACGAGGCGTCTCCCTTTGGGCGGTATTGAGCGAATCCCCAATCACCGAAAGAACTGCCCAAAACCTGGGGCTGGCGACCCGCATCGCGAAGCCGGCTCGGGCCGAAGTGCCCGTGATACCGGAACAGCTGCCGGAGGACGCCGCGAAATGGGTCAAAGGTCCCCTACGTTCCGGCAGGCGGATTGCATTCGACGGCAATGTCGTCGTAATGGGTGATGTCAATTCCGGCGCTGAAATAGTAGCCGGTGGCAGTATCATCGTCTGGGGGCGGTTGCGCGGCGTGGTGCACGCCGGAGCACAAGGGGATGAAGATGCGGTTGTTTGTGCGCTGGATCTGGCTCCCACACAATTGCGCATTGCCGGTGAAATCGCCATTTCGCCGAAGAAACAAGGCAAGAGCCAGCCTGAAGTTGCCCGGCTGCAGGATGGGAATCTGACAGCCGAACCCTGGCACACCTAGACAGGACGGGATATGACAGCCAAAGTAATTACCATTGCTTCAGGAAAGGGCGGGGTTGGTAAAACAACCGCGGTTGCGAATATTGCAGTCGCCCTGGCGACGCGCGGAAAGAAGGTGACCTGCATTGATAGTGACATCGGCCTGCGAAATCTCGATGTGGTTCTGGGACTGGAGAACCGCATCGTTTACGATCTGGTGGATGTGATCGAAGGTCGCTGTCGCTTGCGCCAGGCAATGATCCGTGACAAGCGCCTGTCCGAACTCTATCTGATCCCTGCCGCACAGACGCGGGACAAGACGGCGGTCTCGCCGAGCGACATGGTGCGCCTGTGTGATGAGCTGCGTCCCGAAGTGGATTGGATTTTGATCGACTCTCCAGCCGGCATCGAACGCGGCTTCAAGAATGCCATTGCCGCCGCCGATCAGGTGCTGGTCATGACGAACCCCGAGGTTTCAGCAGTGCGGGATGCCGACCGGGTGATCGGCCTGCTGGAGGCGGAAGGAAAAGGTCCGGCTGCTTTAATCATCAACCGGTTGAGCCCGGCGATGGTGAGACGCGGCGACATGCTTTCCGTGGAGGATGTGCTCGACCTGTTGGCAATCGATTTGATCGGCATCGTACCCGAAGATGAAAATGTGGTTGTGGCATCGAACAAGGGACTGCCGCTGGCCCTGGATGGAAAAAACAAGGCCGGGCAGGCATTCCAGAACATTGCCCGTCGGCTGATGGGGGAAAAGGTGCCATTCCTTGACCTTGAAACGCAAAATGTATTTCAACGCCTCTTGTGGAGGAAATGATGATGGCTTGGATTTTTGGACGCAAGAAAAGTGCCAACAGTGCCAAAGAGCGTTTGCAACTGGTATTGATCCATGACCGGACTGACCTGAGCCCAGCCCAACTGGATTCGCTCAAGGATGACCTGATCGCAACCATCTCGCGCCATATCGATATTGATCCCACGGCGGTACGCATCGATGTGGCCCGGGACGGGCGTGAACAGCGCCTGATTGCCGACATTCCCCTAAAGAGTGCAACTCGCAGACGGGCACGTTAGCCCGGGGTGGGCAGAAAAACTTCTCCTCCATGTTCCGCAGCAACTTCTGGCGACATTTCGATTTCTGGCTTTTGGGGGCAGTGATCATTGCTCTGGTCTTTGGTGTAACCATGATCCGTTCCGCGGCTGCCGGGAACGAGAACCTGACAGTCCTGGTACCGCGTCAGGTGATCTTCGGCGGTATCGGTTTTGTGGTCATCATCCTGGCTGCTGCGATCGATTACCGCTTCTGGTCCGGCGCGATCGTGCCGATGTATGCCGTAATCGTGCTCTCCCTGCTGCTGTTGTTCATCATCGGCGCGACCCGATTCGGTGCAACCCGTTGGATCGAGACCGGACTGGTATCCATCCAACCGACCGAATTGGCGAAGATCGTCGTGATCCTTTCGCTGGCAAATTTTTTCGACAGAAACATCGAATCGCACCGGAGCTGGAGCTGGCTGATAAAAAGCCTGATCATCGCAATAGGCATCGCCGCCTTGATCTTCATCCAACCGAACCTGAGCAATGTCATAGTCGTCATGGCCTTGTGGGCGGCCATGTCCTGGGTGGCTGGTTTGCAATTGAAACAGGTGGGGATCATGCTCCTGGTGGTGGTTGTGCTGGGAGGGATAGCTTTCTCTTTCTTCCTGCAGCCGTACCAACGTGATCGTATAACGACATTTATTTTTCCACCCGCAAATGCCAGTTATGGCGCCACGTATAACGTGCTCCAGGCCCTGGCTGCAATCGGCTCAGGTGGCTGGGTGGGCAAGGGTTATGGACACGGCACGCAGACCCAACTGCGCTTCATGAAGGTGCGTCACAACGATTTTATATTCTCGGTAATTGGTGAAGAGTTGGGATTGATTGGTGCGATCTTCGTGCTCTTATTGATCGGATTCATCGTCTATCGCTGCCTAAGGGCGGCCCGCCTGGCACGGGATCCATTCGGATCGATGATCGCATACGGTGTCGCCATCCTGATCTTCTTCCAGGCGGTGGTGAACATAGCCGTCAACCTGAACCTGATCCCGGTGACCGGCATTCCACTCCCATTTATTAGTTATGGCGGCAGCGGGTTGATTTCCCTGATGCTGGGTATCGGACTGGTTGAAAGTGTGGTCTTGCGGCACAAGCCAATTGATTATTGATGTCTTCTCAAGGAATATTCCTTTGAACCTGAAGCCTGTTCGCACACGTTTTGCTCCTTCGCCCACCGGACGCATGCACATTGGCAATGCCCGTTCGGCACTCTATCCTTTCCTGCTGGCGCGTCACACCGGCGGGACCTTCATCCTGCGCATCGAGGACACCGACCAAAAACGTTACACCCCGGGCGCCGAACAGGAATTGATCGATGGTCTGCACTGGCTGGGCATGGATTGGGACGAAGGCCCGGATATCAGCGGTCCGCATTGTCCGTATCGCCAGACCGAGCGGCGTGCGATTTATTCGGAAAATGCCTGGAAGTTGGTCGAATTGGGGCAGGCCTTTCCGTGTTTCTGCACCCCGGAAAGGCTGAACAGAGTCCGCCAGGAACAGATGAAGAACAAGCTGAACCCGCGTTATGACGGCACCTGCCGTAATCTGGATCCCGATGAAGCTCGCCGGCGCGTCCGGGCAGGCGAGAGGCATGTCTTCCGCTTCAAGATGCCCAAGGAGGGATCCATCACCACTTCCGACCTGCTGCGCGGACAGATCGTCACCGAAAATGCCGCCCTGGATGATTCCGTCCTGCTCAAATCAGATGGGCTGCCCACCTATCACCTGGCAGCCATGGTGGACGACCATCTGATGGGTATTACCCACGTCATCCGCGGTTCCGAGTGGCTGCCATCCATGCCATTGCACGTGCATGTCATCCGTGCTTTTGGCTGGGAGGAACCAACCTTTGTCCACCTGTCGGTTTTTCTGAAGCCCTCCGGGAAAGGTAAATTAAGCAAGCGGGATACGGAAATGGCCATGAAAGATGGCTATTCCATTTTTACGGGCGACATGCAGGCTCTGGGTTACATCCCCGAAGGCGTGCTGAACTGGATCGTCCTGATGGGCTGGGGCGTTTCCGAAGATGAGGTGATGAACCTGGATGATATGATCGCCCGGTTTGACGTAAACAACCTGACACCCTCCCCGGCAGCCGTCAATTTTGCCAAACTGGACCACTTCAACGCCACCCATATCCGCCAGATGCCAGCCGATGACCTGGCGAGGCGCATCAAACCGTATTTCATCAAAGAGAACCTGGAAGTGGATAATGACACCCTGCTGAGGGTCATCCCGCTCATCCGCGAACGCCTGGTCACGCTGGACGACTGCCTGCCATTTGCAGCCTGGTTCTTCAAAGGGACCGTCGAACCAAAACCCGAGGAGCTGATCGCGAAGAACCTGAGCGCTGCGCAATCCGCCGATGTAGCGCGGAAAGTCTATAGTATTCTGGCAGGGTTGCCCGAGATCACACCTGCGTTTGCCGAGCCGCCCATGCGGGCGCTGGTGGAGCAACTGGTCCTCAGCCCGAACCAGGTTTTCGGCCTGCTGCGCGTGGCGGTGACGGGTCAGACCGTCAGCCCGCCGCTGTTCGAGAGCATGGAGATCGTCGGGAAAGAAAAGGTGCTGGAGAGGCTGAAGAAGGCGATCGAGGTGTTGGAGAAGATGTAAAGAAATGCAAACATCAAGACCCGGCGTCGAAAAGAGCCGGGTCTTGGTATTAATCAATCAGAACGGCCCGTAGCCGAAGGCGACCGCCAGCCCCAGGAAGGCCACCGTCGCCAGGAAGATCCAAAACCACAGCGGCAAAAGCCACCTGACCCACTTGTGATACGGGATGACTGTCAGGCTGAGCGTGATCAGCAAGGCGGCGTTGGTCGGGTAGACCAGGTTGGAAAAGCCATCCCCGAAGCAGTAGGCGCTGACGGCGATCTGCCGGTGAACGTGCACCAGGTCGGCCAGCGGCATCATGATCGGGATGAGCAACAGGGCCTTGGCCGAACCGGAAGTGATGAAGAGCTCCATCACCAGCGTCAGGCCATACATGATCAGCGCGGCGGCGAAGGGACTGACATTCGTGAAGACGGTCGAGGCCCAGTGCAGGATGGTATCCAGGATGCCGCCCATCTGCACGATGTAACGCACGCTGGCGGCCATCATCAGCAGGGGCACGGCCGGAGCGATCCCCAGGAAACCGTCCCAAACGGCTTTCCAGACTTTCCTGCCGACTCCGGCCATCAGTCCGGCTCCGACCCCGCCGAAGACGAACAACAGGCCGGTGAGGGGTAAGGCATAGTCTGAAAGAAAAGTTACGAAAGGCGAGGCCACAAGAACGGCCA
Source organism: uncultured Chloroflexia bacterium (assembly GCA_963827305.1). Lineage (GTDB taxonomy): Bacteria > Chloroflexota > Anaerolineae > Anaerolineales > Villigracilaceae > UBA877. The sequence continues at coordinate 129,118 of CAWHAM010000004.1, read as the reverse complement.
GGATCAGGGCGAAGAAGACCGCTAGGAAAACGATGGCCTTGCCCATGCGCGGGTCGTCGGTTTTGTCAACTTCGAAATTCCCAAGGCGCAGGCGCTCCTTCCGGTCCTCCTGATAAACCGGGCTGGCTTCGGGGTGCCTGTCGATTTTACGTGCATATGCCCGAAGGAAAACCGCCAAAATGGCGTATCCAGCCGCAAAAATGGCCAGGCGCGGCAGGGCTCCTGAGAAGAGTGGCAGGCCGGCCAGCTTTTGAGAGACGCCGATGGTGAACGGGTTGAAGACTGCCATCGAGAAACCGACATTGGTCGCCAGGATGGACATGCCCAAGCCTACCAGCGAGTCCCAACCCAGCGAGAATGCCAGGGCAATGATGATCGGCACGAGCGGGATGACTTCCTCGAAGATCCCGAAGAAAGCCCCCAACGCCATAAAGAAGAAGGTGATCACCAGCAGGAGGGCATACTTGCGTCCGCCAAATGTTTTGATAATGCGCGAAATGACCGACTTGAGAATGCCGCTCTTGTCCATCACCGCGAAAGCCACGCCGACCAGCAGGATGAACAGGATGATCGCGATGACGGTGAGGTTGCCTTCCGCTCCGAGCACTTCAAAAGGTGCCGTGAACCAGCGCCAGACCGGGTAATTGGGTCGTTCGGTCAATTTGAAGGAGGATGCATCGATGACTTGGCGCCCGGCCTGGTCGACCCGGGCGTATTGCCCGGCCGGGACGACGCGTGTAAGGATGCCGGCCGCGATCATCAGGACGAAGATGATACTGACGGCCTGGATAAACGCTTTCGTGCTGATCTGTGCCCCGGATTTCTGTTCTGCCATGGGTGTCTCCGTGAAACGATTTTTTCTTAACGAACACCCAGAGGTAAGAAGGGTTGCCTCTGGGTGTTTGTTGTTTTTAGAACGCTTTTCCGGTCAATTCCAGGCTGACCTGCCAGAGTTTTTCAGCCAGTGCCTGGTCGTGCGAGAGCGGACTGGAATCGGCCACTTTACAGTCGAAAAAGTATTTCCCGGTCACGCCCTCCACCTCGGGGCTGGAGGCCAGGTAAAGGCTGGTCTGCGCGCCCTGCTCGGGTTTCCTGAGGAACAGGCCGACAAATTTCGTCCCGTAATTATAAAACAAGCCGTTGTTACGGGCAAAACCGGTGGCAACGGAACCCGGGTGCAGCGCGTTGGCTGTTACACCGGTTCCCTCAAGACGGCGGGCCAGCTCGTAAGTGAATAGTATGTTGGCCAGCTTGGACTGCCCGTAAGCCTGCATGCTACGGTAGCGACTTTCCCCCTGCAGGTTGCCAAAGTCGAGGCTGGCGCCCAAATGGGACCTAGAAGAAACGTTGACGATGCGGGCCGGTGCACTGTCTTTCAGGATATCCAACAGCAGGGTGGTCAGCAGGAAGTAGTTCAGGTGGTTGAGGGCGAAGGTCATTTCAAACCCGTCGGCAGTCAGTTGGCGGCGGAAGAACAGGGCTCCGGCGTTGTTAACCAGCACATGCAGACGGGTATGGTGCTGTTTGAAAGTGGTGGCGGCGTGCAAGATGCCCGCCAGCGTTGACAGATCCGCCGCGATGAACTCGACCGGGTTGCCGGTTTCGGTACCTAGTGTCTCTGCGACGGCTGCGCATTTTTCCGCGTTGCGGCTAACAATGGTCACCTGCGCCTCCATGCGCGCCAACTCACGTGCCGTAACCAATCCGATGCCATTCGTCGCACCGGTGACCAGCACCGTTTTTCCCTTCATGGAATTTTCCATATTCATTGTCCTCAAGATAGGAACATGTTTATTGGGATGTGCAGGTGATTTCCAGTGAGCGAGTATACCAGTAAGTTGGAAGGAAGAAGGGACGAGATGGAAGCAAGAACCCTAGACGGTTTTCCTCCCGACATGGTAAAATACCGCCCGCTGGTATTGCGTCCTTTGTCTTTCCGGCGAAGGCTGTGCCAACGGTGGGGGCTCGTCCAATGGCAGGACACCTGACTCTGGATCAGCCGATAGGGGTTCGACTCCTCTGCCCCCAGCCTCATCGAGACCCCCGCCAACGTGAGGGTCTCTTTGGTTTGGGGGGTTCGATGCCGCTGCGGAGTACCTCCCTCCATAAGAGGATTAGGTCCTCTGCCCTAAGCTCTAACAAGACCCTCGCCAGAGTGAGGGTCTATTTGGTTTGAGGGATTCAACCCTCCTCACTTATAGCTCATATCAACCGCGGGTATTGTTAGGGGTTGGTCAGCTATGGCACATTGAGGTTGAATCAAGGAAAGATTTGCCATATACTGTATTTATATATTATGCAGAATTGTACAATTTCAAGGCTGCATTTTGAATCGTTGTTGGGTGGGCACAGCCGTGCGTTGAAAGGTGGTGTAGTGTGACGGAAACAGGGCGCGTTACCTCTGAGCTGCTCTGGCGGGTCACGTTGATCGCGGCGCTGATCGACGCGCCATTGTTAATCCTCGTCGCACGATGGGTGTCGTCCGAGCGCTTCCGCAAGCTCAAGTGGTACCTGGCTGGAGCAGCCTTCGTCGTCTACGCGGCACTGTGGGGTACTTTCGCCTCAGTGTACTTCTGGGACGCGGTGTACAAGGCGATATTCCCGGCCTGGTCTCGATGGCTTCTCCCCCTTGGATACGGTCTACTCTTCGGGGCGTTGGCGGTTGCGTTCTGGCGGGTGAGCATCCTCGCGGCAAGGTGGCAAGTGGTATGGTTCTGCCTGCTCGGAGGGCTGGTATCTCTGGTGGGTCATAGCATAGGAATCAGCCGGGGCTTGCTCCGGGTGCCTATGCTTGTTGAGGCGAGCGCAGCATCCGCCCTCGTGTTCGGGGTGTTCGAGTTCATTTTCTATTGGTGTGTGATCGTCGGCCTCAGCATGACTGGGAGGTGGCTCGGTTTGCGGTTGCGGCAAACGTATGGGTAGTCGGTCGGTGTGCAGAGCGTCGTGAGCCGCCGGGCACCCTGTCCTGCAACCCTACCCGACCCGTATGACCGCCCTCCCCAAATACGCCCCTGTTGTATCCCCCCATTTTCCCTTGGAAAATGGGGGGACTGAGGGGGGCAGGGCGGGGTAGGGAGCGGCTATTCCTCGAAGAAATCAAAACCGGCATTCTTGAGTGACTCGATCAGGGTCTTATTCCATTTCCTGATTATATCGGTCGGGTATCTGAGTTCGAACAAGAATTGGGCATTATTCCGGATCTCCAGTCGGGTCATCTCTCCCATCACCAAGGCGATCCAACCCTCGTCCCCCTGTTTTTCGGCTTCGATCGCTTCGATATAGGTTTTCTCGAGATACATCTCCGTTTTCCCGCCAAAATCCCCATATTTCGCATCATAAGCCTGCTTGATCTCGGAATCGCTTAACACTCGGTACTGCTCTTTATGGACAATCACATCCCGTGCCAGCTTTGGGATTCTCCTGGGGATGGACTTTGGGTAGCCGATCGTCAGTACCATCAGCGGCAGCACATATTCCGGGATCGCAAAATAGCGCTTGGCCTCATCCAAGTTGGACTGGATCGTTCCAACATACACGGATCCCAGCCCGAAGCTTTCCGCCAGCAGGACCACGGTTTGGGCAGCGCACATCAGGTCTGCATAGGCGATCAGGAATTCGGAGAAGGCCTTTTCCCCTTTGAATTCAGTATCATTGAGGCTTGCCCAGCGTTTGATACGCTGGAAGTCCAGGCAGAACAGCGTGGACACGGGCGCGTTCTTCACCCACGGCTGGTCACCGACCAGCTCTGCCAGCTTGTGCCAATTTTCGGTTTTCTGTACCAGGATGAGAGAGAGAGGCTGGATGTTTCCGCCGGTGGGCGCATTATTGGCAGCCTCGAGCAGTTTCTCAATGATATCCTCCGGTACAGACTGGTCCTTGAAATTCCTGACCGTTCTACGCTTCATGAGCAGTTCGTACATTTCCACAATTTCACCTCCATAAAAATGACAGTCACCTTAACACCTTTCGGGTGGTTTGCCTCTGATTACGCGACTGCCAGGATATCCTATGCAGCAGCGGACTTTCGAAGAAAGCTGAAACGGTATTGAGCAAATCCAGAAGGCGATGGAAGGGGAGGTGATGGAGAAGTGGGAAAAATCTGTGATAGCGGGAGGATAAATATCTCTACTTCTTGGAGACTGTAAAGATCAACCAATCCCCTTCCGCATGTTGTTCATATTCCAATCCCATGTAGTCTGCTATAGCTATCCATTTCTTTTCGAAGAATTGAACGTATTCATCCACGGTAATTTTGGAAAGGAAGTATTTGCGGATCAAGTTTTCACCAAAGCATTTCATCCTGGCACGAATGCTCATTTCCAACTCATCCAGGATTTCCATCATAAAACCCTGAAATTGCTGTTTGTTAAAGGAAATTCCTTCTACAAGTCCACGGGGACCTTTGCTTTTTTCCTCCTCCCAGAAAGGTTGAGCAACCTGTCCTGACCATGTGCCAAAATCCGCGGCTGCTTGTCCGTGAGATTTGGCATAGGAGATGCCACAAACGATGAAGTACACTAAATTTGACTCAGCAGTTTCCCACTTTTGTTGAAGAGTCAATTGCGGCAAGTCAATTTTCATGAGGTATTTCCTTTCGTTGGAATTGACCTATATGGCGACCATCTCTCAACATCATGAAGAACGGGAAGATCGGTCATTCACAAAAGATGGTGTTGAACATGATTTATTTATTTCTCTCCACCTGTGCAATCAACATCTTCTCCAATTCGGGAATGTCATCGGATAACCTCGCTGCAGCAACAATCGGCAGCCAGCGCTGGTATTCATCCCGGTCGCCTGGATAGAACTCGAAATAATAATTGAGGAATACAGGGTAAAAGATCCGGCAAAAGATTTGAAGCAAGCTATTCTTTATTGAGCTGGTTTTCGATGAGGTATAGGAAAGAAAAGGTCTCCTGATTTGACTGGTTCTTGTAAAGCCGAGGACGAGGTTGGTCGTGCGGGCAAGATCGGCCAGCGGATTTCCATGTGATGCGTGAATCCAATCAATGATAATTTCGCCCTTCTCGGTCATCAGGATGTTACCAGGCCAGAAGTCGCCATGACATAACTTATCACCATCCGGCAGGGCCTCAAGAGCAGCCAGTGCCCTTAACCTTAATTGGGCAGGCAGCGCCTGTGCGTGATAGATATTATTTTCCGATATTTGCCGTTGTTGTGGAAGATCCGTTTGAATCTTGCTAGCGTGGACTGCAACTTGTAGTTCTGCCCATCGCCGGGCGTAGCGGAAGACGTTCCACGGTCTGTGTTGGAACATCTTGAACATAGACTCCCCGTATAGGCGCTCATATTCCAGGCCGTAGCGCTCTTTTACACGAATTATTTCACCTACTGCCGGAGTAGGCAAGCCACTGGCATGGATCGCCCGGGTAACCCGCGCCTCGTGTTCGATGTTTTCCAGCCCAAACCAGTCATAGAAAAGTTTGAGTATCTGTCCTGAATGCCAGGCGTAGATCTCCGCCGTGCGACCATAAGCAATGGGTTGACCGAGATCTATGATCATGCTTTTCTTCAATTCACCCAAGGTTTGGATAGGCGAAATATCTACCCATTATCGACGGCAACTTATATTAGTATAGATAATATCAATATGAAAAGCAATAGCATTGTGCAGGAATGGCTTCTGCAAAGGCCGAAAGCCCGCGGCGATCTACAGGGAGACCCCATAGCGAGGTGGCAGCGATCGCAGCCCCGCCACCTCTTCCAACGAATTGATTTGCAATCCCAGATCTAAGAGCTATCGACTGGCGGTCTAAAAAATGGTCTGCTGGATTGCGAAGGTTTTACAAATTGCCCGGATCTCCTCAACGCTCAGACCCTCCCCCAAATCTCCAGCGGAAAGGTTGAGATATTCATACCTGGCAGCCGTTTCGGCATATTCGACCCGGTCGCCGGCCTGCTTGACGGAAATATCCGAGCGCGCCATGACGCCATGTTTTGCCCAGACAACCACGCGGTGGCTTCGCAGGCTTTCCACATTGGCAGTCATCAGCTCCATTGAGCCTGGAATTCGAAAAGGAATGAATCCAATCCCTTCAGGAAGGTTGATGATCGTCTCCGGCTGCCACCGCAGTAGATGGGTATTGAGGTACTTTTCATCATGGTAGCGCGGGATCTGGCTCAAGTAAGTCAGATGGAGTGGCTGGGCATGGATGATGGCGTGGAAATTGGAACCGCTGGCCAGCATTTGATCGTAATGGACGGCCAGGTGTGAATTGAACTCACTAGTCACGCGCTCGAAGCGGCGCTGGTTAGATGTGTGGAGCTTGCCACCCCATCCGCCTTCGTTAACCACGATGCAGGCGATATTCTCATCCGGGTCATCGATGATTTCACGCAAACGCCTCCCGGAACCGCTGACCAGCAAGGTTGCCCCTGCCAGTTCCGGCACACGCTGAGGTAAGCCGATCTCATCAACGATCGGAAAACGTGTGCGCAGTTCCACCTGCCAGCGCATGCATACCGAGATATTTCCCGCTGCACCTTCACAGGCTCCGATATCAGCCAGGTGTTTGCCGGCTTCCCCCATCATTTTAAGCAATTCATCCAGTTCCGGGTAAGGTTTGGATATCATCTGTTCAAGCCTTTCTGCAGGTTGGCAAAACCATCCTTCCAGCCTTCGCATTGTCAAGGATTATACACGCTCACATTAAATGACCGGTGTAAGCGCAAATAAGCCTCACCCAGTGAATCGGTCTGCCGCTCCACAGTGACAGCGCCAGCCTGGTCAAAGCCAGGATCACATATATGTCATCATCCAGTCTCTTCCAATCCAAGGGAGGCCGCTTCATCGAGAGTCATGCCGCTGCCTTGCTGATATGCCTTTGTATAGCCTTCTTTCCCCAGGCGGTCGATGCAAGCCGCAATATCGCCATCCACAGCCCCCTGCTCAGCTGGTTGGGCGGATATCCCCGGTCTTTTGCCGGATGGCATCCGCCCAACCTATCAACCTGGCTGCCCGATCGGACATATTTGAGAGGACAAAATATACCGCCATCCTTTCCAAAGTGAAGGCCAGACCATTTGGGTTCTGATCCTTTTGGAAGTTCATGGCAGTTTCGCGCAGGATTTGATGGCCTTCGTTCAGATGACCTTCGCACAGAGCCACGTCACCCAGGCGTGCGCGTGCGTAGAGCAGTCCCATCCGATTTCCTAATTCCTCCGCCAGCTCGATCCATTCCTGCAGATAGACGCGTGCTTGTGCATATTTGCGTTTCATCAGCGCCTGGCGGCTTTTAGCGACCAACACAAATTCCATGCCTGTTTTGGATTTCAGGCGACGGTTCAATTCAAGCGATTCATCCAACAGGACTTGCGCCTTTCTTATCTCACCGTTTGCCAGAAGCGTATCCCCAAAAATGCCCAGCATGAATGCCAGTGCACGCCAGTCCCCGGCCTGGCGGTAAAGCGCCACGGATTCCTCCCAATATTTGTTGGAAAGTTCCGGGTCGCGCCGGTCCCAGCCCAATCCGCCTAATGCCCAAGCCTGCCTCCAGGTATCGCCGAGAGAACGCGCCAGGGCCAGGGCCCGCTGATTGTATTCCACTTTCGGTTCCATGCCTTCCTTGAACTGGACGATGCCTCCTATGGTCATCAGGCATCCAAATTCGCCTTGCCGGTCACCACACGACCGAAACAATCTCAGGCTTTCCTCCACTGCTTCCAGGGATTTGTCAAACTGCTGGAGTTCCCACAGGTAATTTGCCTGCGCCAGCAGAACTTTTGCGCGGGCCTGCGGGTAATTATGCGACTCTGCCTTTCCTAGGAACTCGGAAGTCCAATCCAAGCCTTCACAGAGATCCATGTCGTTGGAAAGTCGCCCGATAATGAGAAGTCCGGCTTCAATGTCTGTCCTGGACGCATAATTCAATGCAGCGCGAAGATTATCCTGTTCCTCACTCAGGCGATTAAGCCATTCCAGTTGTTGGGAGCCATGCAAAGCGGGTTCGGCCTGTTCGGAAAACTTGAGAAAGAATCCCAGATGCAACCTGCGGGTAGCCTCTACCTTTTCCGTGTCCATCTTCTCATGCACGAATTGACGGGTCATTTCATGCATGCCGAAGCGCCTTTCCTTACCCGCTCCGGGGTTTACGCTGATCAATGATTTTAGTGCCAGGCTGGACATGAGATCGGCGACCTGGGATTTCTCAATTCCATTTCCGCTGCAAACTGCTTCTGCAGCTTCGAGCGTCCAACCGCCTGCAAAGACCGAAAAACGTCGGAAGAGGATTTGCTCCGCCGTGGAGAGTAGATTCCAGCTCCATTCCATCGAGTTGCGGAGCGTCTGTTGACGCGGCAGGGCAGTGCGGCTGCCGTTCGTGAGCAGATCGAAGCTCTCGTCCAGTTTTGCGGCGATCTGTTCGATGGAGAGAATGTCAACACGCGCTGCGGCCAATTCGATTGCCAGGGGAATGCCATCCAGCCGCTGGCAAACCTGCACCACAAATGGGATATTCTCCATCGTCAGGGAAAAATCGGATTGGGCGAGTTGGGCGCGTTCTCCGAATAATTGTATCGATTCAAACTGCTTGTATTTTTCCAGCGTGGCCGGCTCCTCCGGGATTCCAAGGCTCGGAACGTGATATACCGCTTCTCCCATCACCTTTAAAGCTTCACGGCTTGTGGTTAGTATTTTCAGGTCGGGACAGGCCTTCAATAGCGCTTCCGACAACTGTGCACAGGCTTGCGGGAGATGCTCGCAGTTGTCGAGAATGAGCAGGATCTTTCGGGAACGCAGGAAGTTGATCAGCAATTCCAGGTGGGATATTTGGGATTGGGTGGTTATGTTAAATACAGCCGTAACTGTTTGTGGCACAAGCTCGGGAAACGCTTGGGAGGCCAGTTCTGCCATATAAACACCGTTGGAGAATACCCCGAGGAGCTGTTCGCCGACTTTTCCCGCCAGACGCGTCTTGCCTACTCCGCCCGGACCGGTCAGTGTCACCAGGCGAAACCGGTTGATCAGGCTGATGACCTTGGCTTTTTCCTTTGCACGCCCTACGAATGTGGTCAGGTAAACCGGCAAACTGGATGGCGTTTTTACAGGGTTTGATGCCTCGGGTTGGTTGGGATACCCTGAAAGCCCCCGTGCAAAGAGAATCCAGCGGTCGAGATCCGTCTCGGGAATACCAAGCTGCTCCAATAGGAGCTGCGCCAATTCCCTGGATGGCTTGAGCGTATCGGATTCGATCCGCCTCAGAGTAATTTCAGCACAGCCCGCCTGTTTTGCCAAAGCCTGTCGGGATAGGTCCAGCCTGCGGCGCTCTCCTCGCAGCCATTTTCCAAATGTGATCTCTTCCGCGGTCATGTTTTATCGTTGGTCTGTTGGTTTCTCATTTATCGGTAAGAAGGGGTGTCCGGGCAATTCACTCACCCGCGCACTTCTAATCCTCACGTGCTGATCGAGCAGATACTTTGTATCAATAATGGTATCACTTTTCGCATTATGCCACACGAGGGACATTATTAGAATTGGATTATACAAACATTCGGCTAAATGCCAAAGGAGAAAGAATGAACAAGTCTAAATTACTGGTTTCGATATTTGTGTTCGTCTGCCTGGCTTTCGTAGCTGCCAGCACAAGCCGTGTGGCGGCGGTCAGCTCGTCTGGACCGGTTGGCAACCAGGTCTTCTATTCGACCGGCATCGAGAGAATTGTTACCAGCGATCTTTCTGTCGGGAAGATCGTCAGTCCTATTGCGGCGCTCAGCCCGTCTGGATCGTTTGGCAACTATGTAATCCATTCGCCGGCCTTTGAGAGGCGTGTCCCTGCCATCAGCGCGAGTACAACCTCTAACCAGGTGTTTTACTCACCATTTGTCGGGAGTCTCATTAATCTTGCTTCCTCAAGCAATCCTCCCACGCGGCCGTTTTACTTTCGCCATACTGGGAATCTCATTCCAAGTGGCACGCACGACTTCCCTGATACTGCTGTTTTGAGCAACTCTCCCACACGGCAGTTTTACTCGCTCTATATTGGGAGTCTCATTCCTGGCAACAAACTCGACTTTCCCAATCAGGTGTTTTACTCACCGTTTGTCAGGAGTATCGTCAATTCCGCTCCCGCGAGCCTCGTTTCCACGAGCGGTGTTCCCAACCAAGTATTCTACTCGCCATTTGTCAGGAATATCATCGATGCTGCTCCAGCAAGTTCTCATTCCCGTGAGTGCCATTAACAATGAGTTGGTTTACTCACCATCTGATATTATCACTCCGGTTCGCGTGAACGACCTGCCCGATCAGGTGTTTTACTCACCATTTGTTGGGAATATTATCGCTCCGGTTCGTTTGAGTGATTTGCCCGAGCAGATGGTTTACACCTCCTATGATGGGAGTATGTTCGTTCCTTTTGTCGTGAACGACCTTCCCAACCAGGTGTTCTATTCGGCGACGATCCAAGGCGATCTCCACTAACGATGACCTGACGTGAAGCAGGTAAAAAACCTGGAACGTCAGACAGACCAAAAAACGGAACTGCTCATTTTCGCCGGGCAGTTTCGTTTTCTTTTTTTTGACGGACACCTGCCACCATTTCCATTGAACTCTGTGGGGAGTTGGTATTCGGCGAATATTACCGGCTTTAACTATCCTTTTCGCCAATATGCACCTTTAGTGGGTAAAACATTTTCAGACGGTAGCTTCGAATGTGTCTTAATCCGGCCTGGGCGAACATATGCGTATATTCCGCCGTGCCATAGAATTTAATGTGTTCCATTTCTCGCATTCTAACCCATTTATCGATCCTTCGGATGAAGAAATCATCCGCGGTTACATCCAGAATGTGGATCCTTCCGTTCAGTTTGAGGACCCGCCGCACTTCCATCAATGCCTCTTCCGGCTGTGAATAGTGATGAAAGGAATTGCTGCAAATGGCCGTGTTGAAGCTGGCATCCTCCAGAGGCAGCTTATTTGCACTCGCCTCGTAGAACTCCACGTTTGGAAGGCTCAAAGTGTTCTGTCTTGCTTTTTCGATCATGCCTTTCGAAATGTCAATGCCAACAGATCTACCTTTAAATCCTGACATACGCGCAACATAACCCACCGCCCAGCCGGTTCCACAGCCCAAGTCCAGGAAATTGGTTGGCGGATTTATCCCTGCCGAGGCAATGAGCAATCTTTGAAAAAATCGAAAATAGTCATGCCGTTTATCATCGAAAGTTACGGCCCTTTGACTCCATTTCTTTTCGTTGGCAGCGTCACGGTCATGGGGGTTGTTCACAATTTGGCTCATTAATTTTCAGATCAACCGCATAAAATTATGGAAAGCGATTGGATATTTCTCCGATGGAGACATCATAATGAATACATCATACAGGAATTCGAATTCAATGGCAAGCCAAATGCTCGAATGATCAGGGTGTTTTTAATGTCACCATGCTGTTTCGTAAATACGGATGCTGGATCTTTGCGGCATCGAAAACGGACACACTTGCACCTGACGCGCACTTGCTCCGGAAGCAAGTGACGGGGAGTGCAGATAAGAATCCGGATTCCTACTTGTAATTGACCTTGAAAAACTGTAAAATTAAATTGGCATAGAGGTATCGTTTTTTTAGCCTTAGAAGTATTGAGGGAAACCCGAGCAAGTAGACCCACCTGAAATAGGGATGCAAGTCAATTTATTTCCGAAAACCGATCGCCAGCCTGCCGAAGGTTAACATTCCTTTGATTATTACCAGGCTTTCCGGCTAGATTAATTTTCACTGGTTTTCAGATGGGATTGGAAAGGAGGTAAATGCGCATCATTTAATATCAAGCTGATGATTCTAATCAGTACATATTCCTCATAAACCCCTGAACTATTGGAGAATGCATATGAAACTAAGAATTTTCTGCATCATCGCCTCGTTGACAATGATCGTGGGTCTGGCCCCGACCGCGGTCCTTGCCGCTCCTGGTACAGACCCTGATACTGGTGATAAAAAAGGCTTGCAGCCCGGCGTCCAGGTGACCTACGAACAGCAGATCCCGATCAATATCGTTTTCATTGGCTACGATAGTGCTGCAATAGATCAAGGAGAGCTGCTGAGTAAATTGCCCGCCACATACTCGCCGGTCGTCCGGTATCCCCAGTTTTACGCTCTGCCTGGTCGCGATATGGGCTTGAAATACGATTTCCAGTACAACGTTACCTTTGCCGGCCCAAAGTTCAACGACAGGTTCTTCCAATATTTGAAGCACATTGGTACGAAGGGCGACCCTACATTATTCCAGCAATATTACAATGCAGAGGTAAATAATGTACTCGATGTGACCGGCCCGGTCCTTTACATCGATGGCCCCACCGTGGAGAAATGGCTTAACTCGCACCTGCTGGTGGACCAGTCAAAAGCCTATACCATTGTGTTCATAAACTGGTATGGTCGGTCCGACTTCAAGTTCCACGTCTATACCAAGACCGATCAACCCGATCCCGACACAGGCTATAACTTCGGTGAGTTGCGCGCCTCCCGCAAGATGATCGCCTGGGGTGGCGGGAAAAGCCGAACCTGGTTCTATGACCTTTCTGCCGGCCCCGAAGCCTGGACAAATAACTGGGATGTCGATGACGCCGATGTCGACGGCGACACTATACCTGACTACCGCATGCCTCCCATCTGGGAATATACCCCTGGTGGGTACCGCCTCCCAGCGGCGTTGACAGATGACCTGGCAACGATCACCCGCTATGTTGGCATTGACCTGTTGTTTACCACCTCCCCGCTTTACGATCCGATGGTCACTGCAACCGGTGTGGGTGGTCAAAAGGTCGTCAATATCAATATGTTGGAAGACGATCCGTTAAGCCACGGTACGGCTTGGATTTGCTTGAATTTCGTCAAGAAGCAGCTATCCGTGTTCGAACCTTACTACAATTGGCTGATCCATCAAACCGACATCAACCCAATTGATGCCAATGCCCAAAACGCCTTCCGGATCTGGGCAGACGTACTTACAGCCGATGATTGTTGGAACCCCTATGGAACCACCTTCGCCGAATTGTTCTGTTTCTTCGACCTCAATCGCAGCACGTACATCCCAAGCTATGGCGCCAAGGATCATGTGGAAGGACTCTTTGCATTCAACACCACTGCTGCCAACATGGGAGACGAAACCGGCTTGTTGGGTTATACGGACGATAACTGGGTGGATGGCACGCAAAGCTACGTTTTTGCCTTCGATACCGACTACTATCGGTCCATCGGTTATGGCTTCAGCACCACTGCTGTCCATGAATTTGGCCATTACTACGGCATGTCGCACCCGCACGACGGCTACGACTCCGAGCAGGCTCTTGACTTCGGTGCAGCTGGCGATTACTACTTCACCTGGTCAGGCGATGAAAGCGACACCATCATGCAATACATCGATCTGAGCGACCAGTTCAGCCATTTCGACATGGACAACATGTACCGTTGGGAAATGGCCGGATACCTTAACTGGTCCAATGCCCTGTTGGGGACAATTCTCGCAAACCCCAATGCGTCCAAGGTCCATGGCTATGTCACGAGCGCACAACAGCTGGGCAAGACCGCCATTATTGCGTTCGGCCATTGGGACTACATAAGCGCAGTGGAAAACGCTCACAAGGCCTACATCGCCCTTGCCAAAGCCGCCGCCAAGTTGGGCATTCCCACCCCGACTGTGCAGCCCTCGCGTGTCGCCCCAAGTCTGTCCGCGCCGCATGAAGGAGATCCAATCCGGTTCCCGGATAACTAAACGGTTCACTTGAGTAAATGGATCTTCACTGGTATTCTGCCAGAGCGTAACAAAACAGCACCCCCTGCGGTCCTTTGACCACAGGGGGTGCCTGCTAAGGCTTGAGGGTATCGCACAGAGTCACCCGCTTACCTTCATCCGTATGGTAATCATATATCTTTCCACCCGCCTGCAGGGAGATCCGGTAGCCCGGTGTTTCCACCTGGATATAATCGATCCCCGGTTTCGGGCAACCCAGGCTCGCGTCCCTCCAAACGACTGGTGTTATTTTCACTAATATGATCTGGTCTGCACTGATCTTCAGTCTTTTACTGAGGTCAGCCACACTCAACTGCGCCATTCCCACGCCGGTTGTGGAAGCAGGTTCTGTAGCAGGTGTGACAGGCTGTTCATCCAATGCGGTGGCAGGCGCAAGGCTCGAGGTGGGGGGATATGGCTGGGTGGAGACTGCAAGCGCAATGGACCGAGTTTGGCAGGCGTTCAACAGAAGCACTCCCGCCAAAGCCAGGTATGTCATTGATTTATTCATCTCTGCCTCCGGTTGCTTTCTCCCAAAAGACGTTAAGTTGGCGCCAAAGGTTCCCCGTTCTTGTCTTTGAATGCAACTCCAATGGCACCACGCCTGCCTGTCTCGTTTACTTTGCAATATGTTCTGCCGTCCTGCGTCTTTTTCGGGGCGTTCTTCGCAAGGTCCGTGGAGCTGGTGTTGGGCGGACGAAAACTGGAACACATCTTTGGTCATAAGAATACGGCACGTTGGTGGATAGTTATGCTTCTTGTTGTGCAGTATCTCCCAACCAAATGTTCGCCGCCTGCGGGATTTCCTTCCTTGGAATGAGTGTAATGGCATCGGTTGGACATTCCGCTCTACACACGCCGCACCCAAAACAGCGGGTAGGATCAATATAGACTTTGCCAAGCGCTGACGAATAAAACTGCGACCCGAATTGGTATTGACTCATACAAGCCTTGCACCCATTGCATAGCTCATAATCTACCTGGCAAACGTACTCCGCCCGGAAGAAATGAGGCGCGCCTCGCTCCTCGATATATCCCTTGTAGGCTCCACAGTCACGATCACAATTGCATAAGCCGACAACATATGGGGTTACGCCTGTCCAGATACTGTGTATCAGCCCTTCCGCGTCAAATTTTCGGAAGATCCGCTTGGCCTCTTCCTTGTCAAGCACTTCCAGGGAAGAAGCCGCCTCAGGGTACTTGCCCAATACACCCCATTTGTCCAACCCAAAGCCAAAACAATAGCGTTTATCCGTCTTTCCCGTTGTTATGAACCGGCATCCGCAAGGCATCCGTGTGATCGAATCCACCATGTCGATCACTCTTTCGACATCCTCGATTGGGATGACCTGACCGAAATGCTCAATCTTCCGCCGTGCCACAATCTCGGCCTCGCTGGGTTGAACCACGGATGATGCGCTCGAAGCTGGAGTCTCTTGTGTATCCTCTTCCGTTTTGAATTTGCCGGTGATTCCCGGCATGATAAAGCTTTCCCAGAAAAGATTGTTCCACTCGAACCGCGTGGTAGCCCCTACGATTCCCTTTTGGGTGGAAGTAAGTTCCTCATGCAGCAATTCATGGGCGTAGTTTTTCATTTGGAGATACCATTTCTTTCCCTCCCCGTGTTCAGTACAGAATTCGCACATTCTTCTCTCCTTTCGTCTTATAAAGCAAAGAGTAGAACAATCACCTCACCCATTCCCAATGGGTATCTGGGATGTTGCCTTTACTTATTATTCATTGTTGTCTTCAGCGGCATTGCCTCGCCCAACGGCATGGACTCAATGCCAGCGATGAATATGTCAACTAGCCGAGACGGCTTTAAGCCGCCCCTGCGCGGCTTCACTTTGGGATCGACTGCTTCAGCAATCGAGCAGCATCCCGTAAGGAAATGAGCTGCCGAAGACTCCACAACTATTATCGCGCATTTCCGGCAATTTGTTTGAGCTGGTCGGCGAACCGCCTGCACCCCGCAGGGGGGAAGGTATATTAGGCCGTGCCATGCGTCTCCCTCCTCTCCCTTGGGGCGGAGGCCAGGTAGAGAGCGTATTGCATGTCCTCACCTGCTCAACGCCTGTCCTGTAATATTTGCGGAGTACTTTGCAGGGTATATCGGGGGTACAGCGAGGCGGTGCTGGGCAACTTTTAAGAATTTCAGCTACTTAATATCCGGCCAATTCTTTTGCGTCTGAGTGGATGATAATGCCGCCGGGCTTGAGCAATCTCCGCTCCTGGCTTCGGATCTCCCGGGCCACCCGCAAACGGTCAATAGAACTGGGAAATTGGGCAGTGAACTCGGGTGATCCGAACAGGCGGCTGTCCTGGATGCCATCGAAAGACTGCTCAGGCAGGAAATCCAACGCGCCGGCCTTCCCAAGGTCGACTCGATGATGCGTAAAAACTTCCCTGTCCAGGTCGCCCGTATCCACGCCGACCGGATCTGCCCCCAGCTCGAACAGCATGCGGCAAAACCACGGTTCGAACAGGGCCGTGTATCCTTTAGGGGGACGGCCCAGGGTCATCTTGCCGAAAGGCGTATTGACATGGACCGAGGCAGGCATTTTGCTGGTTTTGGATCCGCAGGCGATATCCAAAATCTTCTTTCCCCGCAAATCGGATAATTTCCCGATGGCATGGGCGAGCCTCCCAACCATTTGTGCGATGATTTCTGCGACGCCGGGTTCTTTGGCGATCTTCCCGCTCAACCCATATTGAACATCCAGCGAGCGGAGCGTTTTCGCGAGCAAGCTGCGCTCCTGCGGGTCATCCCACAGCAGGGCCAGTTTATCGATGAGTTGATCCAGTGTTTCATCATCCATTTTTGGAACCATTGCCTTCCTTTATTGAGTGTGGTTGCTAACCAACAATTTGAATTCGCTCAGCCTTCCCGCATTGGACAAAGCCTGCGAAGCGATGGCTGGACACCTGGCAAGATAATCGCGCATTTCTGTAAAAACGTACCAGTTTCTGGTCGCCTGATCTTAATTGTCTCCCCTCCGCACGAACCGGAACCAGGCGTATCCCAGCACCAGCAGTGCATACAGGATCGGGTTCGACCAGCCCAGTGCGTTCGTGCTCCCGCGCAGCTGGATCTCGAGGGAAGCCAGCGCGCCAACGATATCCTGTACCATCAACGCCAGTGCGATCGCCCTCTGGGCCTCCGTGCTGGCGGACGTACGTCCGTACCACATCAGCGTCCCGAAACCCAGGATCGAGCCGCCTGCCACACGCGTCATCCAAACGGCTGCGGCATTGGGGATCAGGCCGTACAGGCGCAGCGCCCATGCCGGGAATACTGCGCAAGCCATCCCGAAGAAGACCGCCACGAAAAGATTGATTGTGAACAGATGCCGTAATTTCATGTCAACCTCCAGGTCCAATGTTGGAAAATCATCACTTCATATATACCTTAATTTCTTCTATGATCTTCTCTAATTTCCTCCACTCCTCTGGGCTGATCGGTTCCCGGGAAACCTCTGCCATGATCTCCCGGATCTTTGCCAGGCTTGGCTCTCCATGCCTCTTGGCGATTTCCGGCAACCACGGGAAGAACCACAGGTGGAAGTGGCTTGAATGCTCCTCCTGAATCAGAGTTAAATATTCTATTTGCGCTGCCTTCTTGATGGCCATATGGGTCTCCCTGACCAGCCCTGGAAATTCCGCATATTCAGCCTCTGTCATCTCGCCGAGGGAGCGGATATGCCGCCTGGATGCGATTACCACAAACCCCGGCAACGGGAGTAGCGGATCCTGGTGCACGCAAAAATGCCCGCTCTTCCGGATAAATCCTCCCGGCACTGGTAACGTCTTCCGGGCGATCGCGCAGCCCATACACTCGCACTCCCAAGTGTTTCCAAGAAAATCTCTTGTGATCATAAGATCGGCTGATTAAAGTATAACATTTTTGGGTGATATTCAACTTTCCATGTTTTTACGGGTGGTATTCTGCTGAAAATAACATGAAAACCAGGAATTAATCCTCGATAGACTTCTCCATCCCCCAGCCATGGCCCCTCCCTGAGACCGGTATCCCATACACCCCAGGGGGGTGTTGTTTTATTAGAACAAATATTCTATAATATCGGCATGAACACATCGAAAGTACGCAGCCTGGGTAAAGTACCCAGCCTGGGTATTGAACCCAAATCCGGCAGCTTCATACTCCTGGTTGGGCCACGCAGCCTGAACGCCAGCATGCTGACCCTGATCGCCCGCTTGGGAGAGCGCGCCCTCTGCGCATCCTGGATGGCGGCAACCGCTTCAACGCCTACACGGTCGCCCGCCTGGCGGGGGGGCGGCCGGAGGTCTTGAACCGCATCACGGTCTCACGCGCCTTCACCTGCTACCAGGTACTCTCCCTCCTTGAAAGCACACCCGCCAGCGCCTGCCCCTTTGTCGTCCTGGATTTGCTTAACACGTTCTACGATGAGTTGGTCCAGGCCGGGGAGCGCAAGCGCCTGCTGCGGGGCTGCATTACCCATCTGCACCGCCTGGAAAAGGCCACCACTGGGGCGGTCAGTATATACCCGCCGGCCGTCCCCAGCCAGGCTGCCATCGAATTGTTGGATCTGCTCCAGGCAGCGACGGTGGATACATATTATGCCCAGCCGGTTCCGCCGGCCCCCGAACCTTTGAGGTTGTTCTAAAGAGCTGCCTGAGCTGCCGGAGGCACCAGTTGTTTCAAACGGGCCTTTTAGCCGCCCAATCGCCTGCAATTGTCTTTTTCGGAGCATCATATGCCCTCTTTATCGGAATTCTTTGCCAGCCTGTCCCCGTTCTTCGGGGGCCTCTTTCGTCCTTCCACCAGACTGCACAACGGTCCAACTGAAACCAAACTCACCACCGGCCTGCGCGAGACGGATACCAATTTCTATCCCGGCTCGAACATGAGTAGTCTCTATCGGGACCGTTACGATTATGACCGTAAAGTTATTCTGGCCGAGTGCCTGCGCGCGTGGAGGGTCAATCCGATTGCACGCCGGATCGTCAAACTGATCTCGATGTTCGTCGTCGGAGAAGGGATCAAGGTGCAGAGTGATCATAAGGCCACTGATGAATATTTGCATTCGTGGTGGGATCATCCTCTCAATCGGTTGGGCCGGTCCGTTATCGCTTTTTGTGACGAGGCCACCCGGTCAGGTAATTTGTTCTTCTTGTGCACCGTGGACCAGGCGAATGGCATGCTTTATGTTCGTGCTGTGCCAGCGGATCAGGTGGAAGAGATTGTTACTGCTGAAAACGATGTTCAGCAGGAATTAGCCTATAAGCCGGTCGAGCAGGGCAGATGCTCCCTGGCCGGCCTATGACCGCACCAATACACAGCCGTTTTTCATGCTGCATTATGCCTACAATCAATTGGTCGGTGTCGCCTGGGGAGAACCGGACCTTGCCCCCATGCTGCCATGGATCGGCAGGTATTCGTCAGCTGGCTGGAAGATCGGGCGCGCCTCAATCGTTTTCGCTTCGCCTGGATGATCATCTGGAAGAAGAAATGGGAGAGCGAAGCCGCCAAGCTGGCCAAGACGCGTGAACTCGCAGCCAACCCGCCCCCTTCGGGTTCGTGGTTGTTGCTCGACGAGAATGAAACGGTCGAAATGCCCGCGCCTAATCTCGAAAGCGGGGATGCGGAGAAGGATGGCCTTGCGCTCAAGAAGATGATTGCCATTGGAGCAGGGGTCCCTACTCATTATTTGGCAGAGCCGGAGAGTAGCACACGGACTACCGCGGAAGCGGCGGGCACGCCCACCTTCCGCGGCCTGGAGCAGACGCAGACTTTCTTCCTCGATATCCTGTCCGAAATTGCCGTGATCGCGGTTGCCCATCGCAAGAATTTCGACCGGCGTGTCAATCCGGCTTCGAAGATCGAAGCGGTCGGACCCGATATCACCGAGCGGGATAATAGTCTGTTATCCCTGGCAGTGTCCAGGGTCTATCCTGCCTTCGCCGAATTGTTTGATCGGGGAGGCATTGACGAGAAAGAGTTGCTTCGTGTTGTCTATCGCATGGCCGGCGAATCCCAACCGCCGGAAGAGTCGGCCATGCTGCGCCGTCCTCTGAAACCCGTTTCTTCCCAGCAACCTTCTGCGAAGAGCAGAACGACTGGCAGCAAGGATACTGGTACAGATGCAGGCGATAATTTGTTTCCTGAAGAAAAACAGGTGCCATAAGGAGTTCTATGTCTGATAAACCATTTGTCATTTCTCTCAAGGCCCAACCTGCCGAACAGGGTTTCGATATCCTTGCCATTAATACCGGCGTAGCCAAAGGACATGCCATCGAGTTCACGCCCGCAGTCCTCAAGGAAAGTGTCGGATTGTGGGATGCTGTGCCCTGCATGCTCGATCATCCAGGCTTTTTCGAAGGTCCAAGTGTCCGGGATCTCGCCGGTTCCTTGCATGATCCTGTCTGGAATGAAACCGAGAAAGGCATCCAGGCCAGTCTTATACCGGGCGGACCCCAGCCGCAGATATCATCTTGCAGCTGCGTGACGCCGCTCGAGCCGATCCTGCCATCATGTCCACCGTGGGTTTTTCGGCGGTCCTGCGGGTGACCACGAAGGCGGACGGTAAAGTTGATCACATCCTTAACATTTCCAGTGTTGATTGTGTGATCAATCCAGCGCGCGGTGGACATTTTTTGTCCGCCCTGCAATCCAACCAAGGAGATAATGTCATGAATGAAGATACCAATAAAGAACCGGTTGTGCCGTCCGTTCCGGATGACACCACCGCCACCCAGGCGCTTCTGTCTGCTCAGAAGGTCGCCGAGCAGAAGAAGCAGACCGTGGATGAAAGTCTGCGCAGCCTGCGTTTGCAGACTTGCCGGACTTTGCTCAAGGTCTCGCTCGAAGGCAGCAAGCTTCCTGCACCGGTGCAGCAGCGCATTGAAAAGCGTTTCCTGGCTGGTGTGGACCAGGGCCAGCCCTTCGAGCCGGCCGAATTGGAAAGCGCCATCGCCGAAGAGCAGGAAATGCTCAGTGTGCTCAATGCCTCCGGAGCCATCCAGGGACCCGGCCGCATCACCAACATGCACACCAGCGCCGATCAGCTTGAAGCCGCGGTGTGCGATCTTTTCAGTGTCAAGCGTGATGCCCGGCTTGCCAGTGTCAAGCCCGCCCATCTGACCGGTATTCGTGAACTGTATCTCATGCTCACGGGTGATTATGACCTGCATGGCGGCTATTATGGTGAGCGCATCCAGCTTGCCACCACCGCTGATTTTACCGGCCTGGTCAAGAATGCCTTGAACAAGGTCGTTGATCAGCAGTGGGATGCCCTCGGCCAGGCCGGCTATGACTGGTGGCAGAAGATTTGCAAGGTCGAGCATTTCACCAGCCTGAATGATATTACCGGCATTCTGGTTGGCACGGTTGGCAGCTTGCCCACCGTCGCGGAAGGCGCGGAATATACCGAGCTTGCCATTGGTGACAGCCCTGAAACCGCCAGTTTCATCAAGTACGGCGGCTATATCCCCCTCACGCTCGAACTCATCGACCGGGATAATACCCGCAAGCTCAGGGATTATGCCAATCAGCTCGGTGGTGCCGCCATCCGCAAGATCAGCGCCCTGGTGGCTGCCGTGTTCACGGCCAATTCAGCCGTGGGTCCCACTATGGCAGACGGCGGCGCTTTGTTCAATGCCACTGCAGTCACCACGGCTGGCGGACATGCCAATCTGCTCACCACCGCTATTGGCACGGATTACACCGCCTGGAATGCTGCTGCCCTGGCGGTCTTCAACCAGCCCATGCTTGTCAAGCAGGCTGTCGGCTATTATGGCACCGGTCCCAAGATGTCCATCTGGCCCAAGTTTTGCCTGGTTCCGGGTGCATTGCGCGCCGCTGCCGAAGGTCTGTTCGTGCCACGTTGGGCTTCTCAGTTGGTTGCCCCGAATGTCGGCGGTCCTACCTGGGGGGGCCAGGTCGAGGTTGTCACCGTCCCGGATTGGACGGATGCCACCGATTGGGCAGTGGTAGTTGATCCTGCCATCGCTCCGGCCATCATCATCGGGGAACGCTTCGGTTTGAAGCCGGAGATCTATACGGCCGGCAATGATATGGATCCCGCCGTGTTCATGAATGACGAGACCCGCATCAAGGTCCGCATGTTCGGTGCCATCCTGGTCCAGGACTTCCGCCCGCTCCATAAGGAGAATGTCGCAGGCTAAACATGGATAGAAACTCCGTCGAATATCTGGCTTATTGTGTTGCAGAAGCCACTCCTGATCTTAATGGTCATTCAGCCTATCCACCGCAAAGGTGGAGAAAGGAAGGTGATGTTTTGATCGTCCTGTGTGCGGATGGGCGAAAGATTTATGCCTCTCCGGAGGATATAAATCGGATCCTGATTTACAAGGCCGCAGCCAGGAAGATTGTAGAAGTGCCAGTTAACCAATCGGCTTCGCCGGTTGCAGGAGTGAAGAAGGTTAAATCTTCGCTCTCCGCTTCTTCTTCGAAGAGGAAGAAGTAATTTGATCCGGGCGGAGGAAGCCCCTCCGCCCGGCAATAAATACGCTAAGGAGACCAAACCATGCGTAAAATCTATTTGTTTTTAGTTTCGATCTATACCTTCTTCCTCAATGCCTGGGTGAAGAATGGCCAGCTTGGCGGTTATGTTCATGATACCGCCATGTGCCAGATGATCCCGTGTACGGCGATTCATTATGTCACCGGCACGTGGACCATGGCCGCCGGTGCAACCGCTGGTACTATCGCCATGTCCAAGGCAGCCGCCGCAGAAACAGCCGTGGTTACTATTCCTATTATGGTTCCTTCCAATTCGGTTGCCTTGAAGGGAGCGTATGTCAAGACAGTCGAGGTCGATTATGAGATTCTGACCGCAGCTTGTACTAGCATCACTGCCAGCGCGAATAAGATCACCAGGGGTGCTGATACGACTGGTCTTACTGTCACCGCCGTTCCAGTTACCCAGGACTTAGCTGCAGCTGTTGCAGCCGCCACGGTCGCCAAGCATAAGCTTACTATCACTATCACTACGCCAGCCTGGATGCTCAATACTGAGTATCTCCTTGTCGTTCTTACCGTTATTGCAGCTACGACAACCGCCATCAAGATTTGTGATGCGGTTGCCAACTTCACGGAAAGGATCTGATCATGTCAGATTTAACCTCGTTGTTGGTTGGTGGTATTCCGCTTGTCGTTGTCATCTTTGGCCTGGTCGAGTTTAGTAAGTCGCTCGGCCTGAAGGGATTGGGTCTCACGATCTTCTCTCTCTTGCTTGGCCTAGCCTTCGGCATCGCCTACAAGATTTCCGGTAGCGGAATGCCGGTTGGTTTTTCAGGTTGGTTCGCGGTGTCGATCTTCGGTCTCGCCATGGGATTGATCACTAGCGGCCTGTATGATTTCGCAAACCAACGTCTGTCTAAAACGGGTCCGTAGTTTTGAAAGCTTGCTTGTCCACCTTTAGTTGCGGCATCCTGGATTGTCCGTCCAGTACAGGTTGTCGCAGGCAGGTCAGGCCGGCTCAGGTGGGGTGGACCAAACCTCCTCCGCCCCACCTTCTTTTCTTTGCTTGCAATGGAGAACAATATGAGAAATTCTAACGGAATAGGTGATGCCAGTTCGAATGATACCAATCTCAATACGGATTGGAAGCTTGCGCGCAGTCGTGGTTGTAAGTTTGGCATTGTGCGCGCCACCACCACCTGGCGCGTGGACGGCTGGTAAGCCGGCCATCATCCAGGATAATATGTTCTTGATTAATGTTGATCGCATGAAAGAGGCCGGTGTCTTGCGTATGTCCTATGCCTGGTTTGATCCGCGCTATAAAGTCTGTAATCCCGTTGATCAGGCGCATTCAGTTATCTTGCTACTCTCGAAAAGACAGGCGGGCCTGGCGAGCTCGGTCCGATGATCGATATCGAGGATGCTCCGTCAGTCTGATATCTATTCCTTTGTTGGTGTAGGTATCGTGGATCAAGCTTATGGCTGGATGCGGTTGAGATTGTTCTTCAAAGTCAAACCCAGGATCTATACCAATCTTAGCTATGTTTCGAATTATCTGTACAATTCCTATGTCAAGGAACCCTGGTTGTCGGACTATGGTCTGATCATCGCCAATTGGGGCGTCGCCGCACCCTGGGTGCCGCAGCCCTGGGCCCCCACCGCCTGGGATGCCTGGCAGTATCGTGCCGATGTGTCCGGCGATTATTATGGTTTCCATGCAGCCATTGCCGGCCGTCCGGGACCTAATATCTGTCTGGCTGTCTGGAATGGAGAATTATCATGACCGATACTCTCACCCAACTCGTTGTCAAACTCCAGGCGCTCTTGCTTGGGGATTCAACCACTTTTACCACGGCCACGTGCACGGCCGCCATTCGCCAGGCTTTCAAGCAATTGAATATGACCGTGCCCATGCACGCCGCAGAGATTATTTCAGCCGTGACCGATCAGTATGAGTATGAATTATCTGATCAAACCGCCATGCAGATCGTGGATGTGCTGCTCGAAGGCACGGATACTTATCTTGATTACAATGTCAGCCTGCCTTTCGATGGGTATTTCGAGGATGACCGGCCCTTCTTCCGCCTTCGTATTCCTCAAACCACCGGCCAGTCTTTGATTGTTCGTTTTACCAAGCCTTACACCATCAATGGCCTGGATGGTGAAACCAGCAGTCCCATGCCGGCGCTGTATGATACCGTCCTTTTGGATGGCGCCGCCTGGATAGCCTGTCTGGTCCGTGCAGCCGGCCGCATCGAGACGATCAACATGAACCAGAACGTCAGTGTTAATTTCGAGCGCATGGCTGATCATTTCCGCCAGGCCTTCGAACTCGGCCTCGTCCATCTTGGCAAACGCAAGGCTCCAACTTCCGAAGTGGTCACACATGGCTGGGAGGATGATTGGGCCGGGCAGTATTAAGAGTATTTCATGAGATCATTGAATCCCATCCTCCAATCCGCCATGGATAGCGGCAATTTCACTCCTATCGTGCGCGCAGCCGTGCTCGATCCGGATGATCATACGGTGCAGCAATATCTCGATTTGGTGTATTACAAGATCAATGGACTGGATATCGAGATCGAATTCTATGATCCTTCCGGTACTTTTTCAGATAGTGTGTCATTGGAACGTGGTGCATTAATTGGTGGTGTTGAGTACACCATTTTCTCGGGGATCTATCGTTTATCCAGTAGCTTTAAGGTCAAGGGTGGCAAACATGGCTTGTATTCAGCCACCGGCAGCCTGGTGGATCCATCCGCCGTAAATGTCGCCGCAGATGTTTCTTATCAGGCGGTCATAAACGCCGTGCTTGATTTGGGATCCAACTCGGCAACTTTCAAAACGCCTGGTGCGGCCTGGTTGGGTTATCAGTTCCTTGCCGATGGTCAGTTCTTTCATACCAGCAATATCCATACATTCTTCACTCTGCTCAAACAGAAGTATTTGATCTATACAGCGGAAAATGGTCTTATTGCTTCCCCACCTGGAAATAGTATTTTATTCTTTTCGGTTGCAGATACGCTTGCTCTGGCATCCCAGTACACCTTGCATCTGTCTGATCGTGATACTTTTTCCATCGGAAATAATTACCGTCAATTCATTTGGAAGGATGAAGCCGGGACCACTCATCAACCTGGCCCGGCCTTGTATCCCATCCATAATCTCGGCTATCTTGAGAGCACTGATAGTCCGCCATCGGTTCCGGATAATAATTTGCCGGCCGGTGAGATCGTGATGACGGTCATCCCCAATTTGAAATATCAGACCGGGGATTGCGTCAGTTTCGATCCTGGCATTGATGGGTATTCTCCGGTCAAGTCTGTCCTGGATGTGACCGAGATCTTCGATACGCGCGGCAGGATAGGGTTGGGATCCTCTCCATCCTGGCGTATGGATTTACGACCTTTGGGATATTTCTCATCCACTGAAGGCGGTGCGATTGCTTCGGCTGCCCAGTATACGACCACCTACGCGCCATTTACCACCAGTGGATTTAGCGGACTTCTCGATAGCCATGTCACCAACCTTCAGGCTCTCGCCGATGGCGTCGATAAAATTCCTGCCGCGCGTCTGGATGTAGAGAATGTTTTTATCGATATCAATTCATTTTCTAAAACCTTTATGGATGAAACCGGTGATTATTATCAGTTGGTTTATAGCAATTTAATTTTATCGAATACAATTCCAAGTTCTGGCTGGTTCGATGCAATGAAGTTTTCTACTGTTATTAATTCGCCTTCCACCCAGTTTATTGTCAGTGGCATTCATGGGGATGTATCCATGGAAGCAGGTTCATCTGTCCTGATGTCTGCTATATTGGTTACTACAGGTGTCAATTCTGGTCATGCAGATATGGTTACTGGCCTTAATATCGGTATGTGGGGGGGTGGAGGTACGATCACAGATTATAAGGCTATTACTTTTGCGGCAGAGTCAGCTACAACTGTGACCAATGCCTATGGTATCCAATTGGGTGATATCGCCTTTGGAACAACGCTGAATTATGCAATCCTTACCGGTGCCGGTCTGGTTTCCTTTGGTGATCAGGTTGGAATTGGAACTTCCACGCCTGGTGGGATGTTGCATATCGTCAATGCTTCAGCAGATCAGATTGGTTTTCTGGTGCAGGCTGCTTCTGGTCAGTCTGAGAGTATCTTTGAATGTAAGGATAGTCTAGAAAATATGTTATTCAAGGTCCAGGCGAATGGTGTTCTTTTACCGGTCCAGGCCACTACTGCCGGCAAACCTGCCTATGTCAAAGGCGGTATGTATTTCGATACTACGCTTAAGAAGTTGCGTATCGGTGGGACTTCTGCCTGGGAAACCGTCACATCCGTCTAGATGAAATCAAGAGGTAAAGATATGGGACGTACATTGCCTTCCGCCACCATCGTATTCCAGCAGGAAGAGGCCGCCTTTTCCCGCTTCCGGCGCGCCCTGCGCCGCTCCGACCAGCTGGCCCTGGATGACCTGTTCACCAGCGCCCACCAGCACCTGGCCGCCGCCCAGTACGCCTCACATGCCCTGCCATTCGAAGTCTTCCTGCTCTCGATGCTGCTCGAGGAGCACAAGGAAGTCATGCGGCTGCGTGATGGGCACGAAGTGTTACGCCAGCAGGTCAAAGAAATTCTCAAATTGCTTGAAGCCGCCGGGGGACTGAAGTCCCCGGCTCACCTGTGCCTGCAGGCACGGTGCAGGCAGGGACAAAACCCGCTGAAGCGGGTTTCTTTCAGCCGTCTTCAGACGGCTTCGCTATTGAGGAGGGGGTTTACCCCCCGGCGACCAAGGCTAAAATGACCACGACCATCACTGGCTGGTTGTTGGATGTCTACCCCAACGAGACGAACCTGACCGTCTGGCTGATTGGCGAGGACGGTCAACGCCAGCGCTTCGTACAGGACTTCTCTGCCTGCCTCTACGTGGCCAGTCCCGCCGCGCCTCTCCGCCAGCTCTGGAAGTGGCTTAAGCAGCAGGCGATCCCCGTGCGCCTGTCACGGGCCGAACGCCGGGATGTTTTCCAGGGGTTGATTCCCGTCTTGGCGGTCGAGATCCTGCAGCCCGCCAAGGTCGATGAGCTTTTCCGCAGTATGGCCGCGGCTTTCCCCGAGCTGACCTGGTATGACGCGGATATCTCCATCCCGCTGCGTTACATGGCCGCTTTCGACGTTTTTCCCCTGGCACAGGTCCGGCTGGAAGTGAAGGACGAAAAAATCGTCCGCATCACGCCGCTCGACACGCCCTGGGAGCTCCCCGGCACCAGCCCTGCCTGCGCCAGTGCCGCCCCGTCCTGGCCCGCCTGTGCCTGCGCCACAGGTGCAGGCGGACGGGACAGGGCAGGCACAGGTGCACCCGGCGCAGGACGGTGTGTCGACCCGTCCCTGGCCCGGGACGGGACAGGCACAGGCGAACCTGCCTCCGCACCCCTGCGCATCCTCTCGCTCGAACCAGATTGCGACCCTGCCCACGCCCAGCCTCGAAAAATAATAATCTCTTACGAGCGTATCCGGTACAGCCTGCCCCTGGACAAAGCCACCCCGCTGCTGGTCAGCCTGCGCGCCGACCTGCGCCGCTATGACCCTGACGTGCTCCTGACCTCCTGGGGCGATACCTGGTTGCTGCCCCTTTTGATGAAACTGGCCCAGGAAAGCGGGCTGTCCCTGCCCCTGAACCGCGACGAAAGTCAGGGTGTGGTGAGACGCAAGGAAACCACCTATTTTTCCTACGGCCAGATCGTCTACCGCGGTGCCCAGGTGCTGCTGCGCGGCCGCTGGCACCTCGACCGGCACAATGCCATGCTCTGGCACGACTACGGCCTGACGGGCGTGCTCGAGATGGCACGCGTCACCCGCCAACCCGTCCAGGAGGCCGCCCGCTTGTCTCCGGGCACGGGCATTTCGTCCATGCAGTTCGTCACCGCCCTGCAGAACGGTATCCTGATCCCCTGGCACAAACAGCAGGTCGAGACCCCCAAAACGGCCATGGAACTCGTGCGCGCCGACATGGGTGGGATGGTCTACCAGCCCACCATCGGTCTGCACCGTGACGTCGGCGGGATCGACTTCGTTTCCATGTACCCCGGCATCATGGTACGCTTCAACATCTCCCCGGAGGTGCCGCGGGCGGGTAACGATCTCGAGCCCGGGCGCGGCGAACCGGGCATTATTCCCCGCACGCTGGCGCCGCTGCTGAACAAGCGCCTGGCGCTCAAATCGGCCCTGCTGACCCTCAACAAGTACGACTGCCGCCGGCCGGTCTACCAGGCGCTGGCCTCCGCCCATAAGTGGCTGCTGGTGACCTGCTTCGGTTACCTGGGCTACAAGAACGCCCGCTTCGGGCGCATCGAGGCCCACGAGGCCGTCACCGCCTACGGGCGCGAAGCGCTCCTGCGCGCCAAGGAAGCCGCCGAAGACCTGGATTTCGAGATCCTGCACATGTACGTGGACGGGCTGTGGGTGCACAAGCAAGGCTGCAAGACCCCCGCCGATTTTCAAGCCCTGCTGGCGGATATCACCGAACGCACCGGTCTGCCCATTTCCATGGATGGGGTCTATCGCTGGGTGGTCTTCCTGTCCTCCCGCCTGAACGCGCGCGTCCCGGTGGCCAACCGCTACTTTGGTGTCTTCCAGGATGGCTCGATCAAAGTGCGCGGCATCGAGGCCCGTCGCCGTGATACTGCCCCCTTCCTCACTGAAACGCAGATGCGCTTGCTGGAGATCCTGGCGTGTGCCCCCGATGTCGACCATTTGAAGGATGTCCTTCCGCAGGCGCACGCCTTCGTACGCGCGCAGGATATGGCCCTGCGCCTCGGCCGTGTGCCGCTGGAGCAATTGCTGGTATCGCAGAAGCTCAGCCGGGAACTGGGTGAGTATTCCTCGCCTTCACCGGCCGCGCGCGCCGTCTGGCAGATGCAGGCGGCTGGCAAGGTCGTCCGGCCCGGGCAGCGCGTGCGTTTTCTCTTCACGCTTGGGAAGCCGGGCGTGTGCGCCTGGGATGCCCCCGAGCGCCCGGATCCCCGCAGCGTGGACGTGCCGCGCTACCGCACCCTCCTGGAACGCGCCGTCTGGACCGTACTGGACCCGGTCGAGCAGGCGGTTGGCGGCGGTGCGGACCGTGAATGCTTGGACCTCTTTGCCCCCCTCAACCCTGGGAGCGGAAATCGTTATTCTGAAATTGTTACTCGTGACTCATAACCTATAATCGATACCTTCGCCCTTTCATTGTCCGCAGGCCGGGTCGGCTCATCTTTGCGCTAGGGCAGATGTGTGCTGGCGGGAGGTAGCACCGGTTACATTTTGTGGGAATCTTTTAATTCGATCACCAAAGCATGCCCCTCGGTCTTTCCAACGTTCACTGCCGCGTGCGGGCCGGCATTCATAAAGATGGTTTGCCCCGCTTTGAGCGGAACTTCCTGGCTGCTGCCGTCCGGCAGCATGAGGTTCAGGGTGTAGTCGGATAGGACGTAAACGACGTGGTCGGGATGACCGTGCATCTCTGCCTTCTGGCCGGGCTTGAAGCGCACATCGAACACCCGCACCCGGTCGTTTTCCATCGTCAACTTGTAAACGTCCCCGGCTACTTTCGCAGGATCTGACCAGTTGGATTGTTTCGTATCGGACATCATAAGATTTACTCCTTTGGTAGAAATTGGGAAGGGTCTTGGAAGCAGAAGGAACATGGGATGAAGATTTCGTGGGGACTTTTCTCTGCCTTCCTTGTTTATTATATATCAATTAGATAATATTAGTCTTATTTACGATAGCCCTTTTGTACCATGCACACCAGCCGCCCCCAGGTTTTTTTCACCAGGCAGATAATGAAGCCAGCCCGAGCATCCACTAGTTCTGCCGCTTTGTCAGCTTGACCATTTCCCTGGTAAAAGCCGGCAGGTCCATCGGCCAGCGGGAAGTCACCAGGTTTCCATCCACCACTACCTCCTTGCCTTCATAAATACCGCCGGCCGCTTTGATCTCTTCCGGCACGCCATCGTGCCAGAACCCGGTCATGTGCCTTCCCTTTACCACGCCGGCCGAGACCAGCAGCCAGGGCCCATGACAAATGGAAGCCACGGGTTTGTTCTTGCTGATGAACGATCTCGCGATCTCCTGCGCTTTTTTAACCTTCCGAACGATGGCAGGTGCTCCTTCCGGGAATCCGCCGGGTATGACCAGCAGGTCGTATTGATCGGGGTCTACCTCGTCGATGGTCTTATTGATCTTCAAACCATATCCATGCTCACCCTGGATGGTGCCCCTTTGGAGAGCGGCAATATCCACTTCCACTCCCTCTTCGAGCAGCCGGAAATAGGGAAAGAACAATTCCATGTCCTCAAACTCATTTGCGGTCAGGATCACAGCTCTGAAAGGTGCCATAAAATGCCTCCTTTGTAATGAAAAGTAACGATTTCTATTGTTTATTGAGCTTGATTTTCTTGTCTCAAAATACCTGTATATCTCCTCCCATCGAGCCCGGGCAAATGGAGCAATTAACGACCACGAAGGTCTGTGACAAAACAAATATTGATATATTATATATTAATTATCTAAATTGTTAATCACACTAAGGTACCCCATTTATTAAATAACCTGGACTGAAATCAGCCCAGGCCTGTGGAAGCACCCATACAACCGGCAGTCGCAGAACCGGCTGCCAGGATGAAATGCTGCGCAAGATTATTAGAAAAACAGTCACCTTAAAGATGACTGTTCCATTATTGGTCGAAAAAACCATCCTTCCAGCTAAATCATGGTTGAATCCACTTCCAAACCTTGAAGTTGTTCAGATTCCAATAGGCCTCCGTGAGGATACAATAATGGTTGTACTCCTCCTTGGCGAGTTTTCTGAACATTTCATGGCCCTGTGGGTCATTAACCTGTTCGGATAGGTCAGAATAGGCTTTTTCCGCTTGTTTCTCGAGTTCCACGGCTTCAGAAATGATCTTCATTACGGTTTGTTGATTGGGTTCTTCAGCCCTTTTTGGTTCGATTTTTGGCGGGAGGGGAAACGCCCTCCCTGCATAATTTATGAAACTGCCTTTTTCCTGTAATGATATCTCAAGAGCAGTCAGGCGCTCGTAATGCGATTTCTCGAATTCGCTTAATTGAATGAATAACTCCCTGCCCATTAGATTGCCCGTACTTTTGGCTGCGTTGGCGTAAAATTCTGTTGCCAACCTTTCATTTTCCTTGACCACGCGGATGGCATCGAATAAGTTTGGT
Organism: uncultured Chloroflexia bacterium; assembly: GCA_963827305.1. Classification (GTDB taxonomy): domain Bacteria; phylum Chloroflexota; class Anaerolineae; order Anaerolineales; family Villigracilaceae; genus UBA877. The sequence goes on along the minus strand of CAWHAM010000004.1, from coordinate 97,698 downwards.
GTATCCATTAGTATCTCCTATGGGTTGATTTGGAAAATATTTTCCGAAGACCTCTTGAAGTCGGATATTTTTTATTTAGCGACGCCAATCGCCCGATCGGCTCTGAACGGCAACTATTGATAGTATATCGAGAATCGCCTGTGGAAGCAATATACTGCCTACCCAGTCCTTTGGGGGCCGCGCTAAATATTTCTCAATTGGCATGCCTCAGAACTACCTTGAGAAATCTCTGGAAAGGTATCAGAATTCCCGGGGGTATTGACTGGCGTGCTATAATATTTACATAAATTTACGTTTTTTGCCGTCGAAACAGGGAGCTGACTATCTGACCCGGCAAAGGTCTTTATACCGGATTCGGTCTCAATGAATCTTAGGGATGCGGCTGCAAGTCCGTCCAGGCGTTGGCATTGAGATCGTAGGCCCAAGTACCGTTCCTTTCTTTCGCACCACTATCCTGGCCTCCAAATAGAATGACTCGATCGGCGGCGGTACTGTATGCCAGGGCGTGCCGCCCGAGCATACCTGGATTCGAGGCGGGTTTCAACTCCGTCCAGGTGTTGGTATTGTAATCATAAGCCCAGGTATCGCTGTTGCCGGCTTCGCCGCCGCCGTACAGGATGATCCGGTCTCCTTTGGCATCGTAAGCCAGGCTGGTATAGCTGCGGAGATAGGGCCCCGCGGCAGATTCCAGTTCCTGCCAGGTGTTGGCGTTGTAATCATACGCCCAGGCCGTGAAGCCGGCGCCCCACATGATGACCCGGTCGGACTCGGCGTCATAAGCCATGCCAGCATAATTCCTGGGTTTAGGGCTGACACTCGGTTTCATCTCCGTCCAGGTATTTGAGTTGAAATCATAGGCCCAGGTGTCATTGAAAGTTGTATTGGTGTCTATGTCGTAACCTCCAAAGAGAATGACCCGGTCCGACTCTGCATCGTAGGCGATCCGGGAGCCAAGATGATTGACCGGTCCCTTTGCCAATGCCGTCCAGGTATTCGTATTGTAATCATAGACCCAGGTGTCTTCCAGCTCGAGGTCGGCTGGTTCAGCCCCTCCGAACAGGATCACCCGGTCTGATTCGGCATCGTATGCCATGTCGCCGGCACTCCTGCCTGACGGTCCCGATGATGGCTCCATCCGGGTCCATTGATTGGCGGTCACATTGTAAGCCCAGGTATCATCGTAGACCGTGAAGCCGGCCGTGGTGTCCATTGTTTGGCCGCCAAACAGGATGATCCGGTCCGACTCAGTGTCGTAGGCCATTGAGACATAGCTGCGCGGTGAAGGGTTAACTTCGGGCAGCGCGTTTGGCGCCAGTATAGCGGTGGCAGTGGAAGTGGCAGTGGGAACAGAAGTGGCAGTGGGCGTGGCTGCGGACGGATTGCATGCAACTGTGCCAAGAAGTAGAACGAATGCGAGGGTTGTAAGTAGATGGTCTATTTGGTTCATTTGGTGTCTCCTTTTGAATACTGATACTAACTCGTTCAAAGGGTGTATACCCTCCTGATTATCGGTATTAATGAACGCGAAACCCATAACTCTATGGATTTTCGCGTTTTTGTTTCCAAGCCGTTAATGACCTTAGAAGAGAGAAGCTGCAACTTGGTTCAAACCGTTGAGTATCTGAAGATATCGTAGCATAGAATTCGCATCATTTCAACACCCTTCAGAGAGTAATTTTATTATCCAATATGAAGAAATCAGTCTCAAGCCAGCAGCCGGACATCCGATGGAGGGGAGACAGTGTAGCCGGGGCGGCGGGTGGCTGCCGCCCAGCCCTCCCCAAATCCTGTAGATTTGGGGAGGGCGGCTGTAAGCCGGGAACGCCTGAGGGTGGCCGCGTGCACCCCGCCTGCACCCATAAGGGGCGAAGGGGCGCAGGCCGGGTAGGCCGGAAACGGACGTCCCCCTATTTCCCAAAAGGGGCTGTCACCTGAAAGGTGACTGTCACTTTTCACTCACCGACGATATTGACGGTCGTGCTATACTTTAAGCAGGTTAATCTGGTTGATAGGTTCCATTATCGGTTAAGCCTCAATAAGGTGGATAAGATCCCTGTCATGTCCCAGAACAAGCTGGGACCTAGGCATCGACTCTCCCGCATCCTCAAAGAACAGGGGACAGGCGATGGCAGGCGGGTGGTTTTTTCTCTGGAAGGGAATAAACGGGAAATGGACAGGAAAATGAACAATAATAAGGACGTGGAATTGATGTGTCTATATTGGACAACCGCAGGGATAATTCCAAGCCGCGGCGAAATAAGCCGGTTCGATTTCAAGGACAGGGTCAGGGCAGCCGCCAGGGCCGGTTTTAAGGGAATCGGGATCTGGCACACCGAAATGGAGCATATCCTGGTGCATAGAAGCCTTAAAGAGGTGAAAAACATCCTGGACGATAATGCGATGAAATACGTCGAGCTCGAGTTCCTGACCGACTGGTTCCTGGATGGCAACAGGAAGGGAGAATCGGACAGCCGCAAGCGCAGGCTGCTGGAGGCGTCCCAGGCGTTGGGGGCAAAACATGTCAAGGTGGGCGACTTTTACAACTCGAAAATTCCCATGTCCAGGATCATCGATTCGTTTGCGGCGTTATGTCAGGAAGCGCAAGATTACGGCGCAAAGATCGGTTTCGAGATCATGGGCTGTGCGATGATCGACAATATCCAGGATGCCATCCGTATGCTGGAAGGCGCCGGGAAAGAGAATGGCGGCCTGATCATCGACATCTACCAGGTGTCCAATCTTGGATGGAAGTATGAGGATATACGCCGGATCCCCCTGGAATATCTGCTGAATGTGGAGCTGAATGATGGCACCTTGCCCGGAAGCCCGCGGCATGACCCATCCAACCGCAGATTCTGTGGAGAGGGCGAGTATGATATCCGCGGCTTGATCCAATGCGTGCAGGATATGGGCTACTGCGGTCCCTGGGCCGTGGAGGTCATATCGGAGAAATTGGCGCCATTACCCCTGGAAGAGTTGAGCATGCGGGCATTCGATACCAGCCTGGCCATGTTTTCCGGGTAAAAAATGGAAGGAAATGACGTGGAAATTCTCTATGTTGTGACCGCCATTCTTTTTCAGCTCGCCCTGATCATCCATTTTGCCTTGCGTAAATGGTATTTTGCCGATTACATCATGAAGTATGGATGGAGCATATATGCCCTGAGTGTGCCGGCTGTGGTGATGAGCTTGTTCCTGCTGAGAGGCGGAATGACATGGGGGTTCTGGCTTGGCGGGTTCATTTTCCTCGTCTGGGCGACATTTGGGTATATCATCGAGTACAGAATGGGAATCCAGTGGCGCAGTCCCATCCGTTGGCAGTTCTTCGGCCCGTATGTTCTCTTATATCTTGCCACGGTGATGTTCTACTGGTGGCCGCTGGCGCTGATCAGCAAGCCCTTGTGGGTTGTGGAAGCGGTCCTGTTCATCGGAAGTACGATACTTAATATCACATCGCATAAGAGCTCGCAGGGTGACACCCCAGTAAAATGAAGCGAAATACTCGTTATCAAGGGGCCATCATTAGGGACGACTGTATTTTATTGGTAAAACACCGCGAGCACGTCTCCGGACGGTCCTATTGGGTGATTCCGGGTGGAGCACGTGAACCAGACGAGACAGGCGAAGATTGCGTAAAACGGGAAATGCTGGAAGAAACAAATTTGGAGGTAACGATCGAGCGTCTGCTGCTCGAGGAAGCCGGCGTTCCGTCCGGAAAGTATCGACATCTCAAAACCTATTTGTGCAGGGCAAACACCGGCGATGCCCGCCCTGGATACGAACCAGAATATGAAGCTGCCCAGGAATATGCCATTGTCGAAGTATGCTGGTTTGATCTGAGTGAACCTAAGAAATGGGATCCACAGGTAAAAACCGATCCCTTTACCTACCCTTTGTTGCGAAGGATCCAGGCGCTGCTTGGATATCGTGTTGCCAGGTGAGCACCCATGCCACCGCTCCATGTGTCAAACCTCTCGGGTTCTGGCACATCTTCGGACCGGGAATTTCGTGAGCATTCAAGCCTTTTTTACATAAAAGCGCCTTAATGGTAGGGGTAGCGACGAGAGTTGTCAGAGGTAATCGACTTCAGAAAGTGTATAATTCCCCCACGATAATTCCAAAGGACATTCCCTGCCGTCAGCTGGAAAACGGTACCATTAGATTAAGAGCAACATATCATGCCCAGTAAAGTACGATCAAGCCGCATGCCGGAAAAAGGTCATGACCGCCCACGACCAACCTTTGGTTTTATAGTCACCTGGGGCTTTACCAATCCCTATGCCAGTCCGATGTGGTGGGGTGCGGTGGAAGCCGCCGAAAAGCTGGATGTTAATGTGGTCGGCTTCGGCGACCTCAACATCTACTACCCGGACCGCAACCGTTCGCTTTACGCAATGATCAATTCTGAGAGGTTGGACGGGTTGATTTTGTTGCATCCTTCCTTTCCTCAAATTCCCAGGAATGTTTTTAACTCAGTCCCGATTGTCAATATCGGTTGTGCGGGGGAAGGTTTTATCACTTCTATCTTGGTTGATAACCATGGCGGTATGCGCGCCGCAGTACGGCATATGATCGAAATACACGGCTGCCAGCGGCCGGCATTCATCAAAGGACCGGTTAACAATCCGGACTCGGATGCCCGCTTCCAGGCATACTTGGATGAACTCAAGGCGCATAAGTTGACGATCGACCGCGATCTGTACTACCAGCCTTTTGATTGGTCTCCACCGGGAGGGCAGGAATGTGTGCGGGTTTTCCTGGATGAACGCAAAGTGCAATTCGATGCGTTGATCGCATCCAATGACAATATGGCCCTGGCAGCCATGGAGGAATTGCAGGCGCGTGGTCTACGCGTACCTTACGATGTGATCGTGTGCGGTTTCGATGATGCTGTCGAGGCTCTGACCAGCACGCCTCCCCTGACGACTGTCCGTCAACCGCTGCACGAGATGGGGCGACTGGCCGTGGAAGCACTTTCAGCCAATTACCGGGGCAACAGTGTTCCCAAAGAGTTTGTTCTGCCTGTTTCATTGATGGTGCGCCGCTCGTGTGGCTGTCTGTCCGAATCCGTTTTAAGTGTAAGTGAGGGCCTGCCGGTTGGCAGTTCCTACGAAAAAACTGCCATCGTTGGGAAAGATATTGATGCTGGCGTGTTGTTGCAGGCACGCCGGAAGATTTTATTGAATGAAATGCAACGGGCGACCGTACACAGCGAGATACCCCCAGCCTCCTTCAATGCCGAGGCATGGTTGGAGGCCCTCTCACGTGACTTTGAAAAGGGCAGTAATGGCGAGAATTTCCTGACTGCAATAGATCTGACCTCCCGTCTGCTGATGGAACAACGCTACCCGATCGCTGAATTGCAGAATGTCCTTTCCGCCATGCGTCGCGAAAGTTGCCGTGCCCTAGCTGGACAAACCGCTCTACTGGCGCAGGCGGAAAATATCTGGCATCGGGCACGTGTTTTCCTGAACGAATTGGTCATGCAACAACAGAGGCAGAGACTGGCTCAGTTGAATAATCAGATGGCAGTCGTGCGCTCCATCAGCCAGGCCATGGCAGTCACTTTTCATTTGAACAACCTGATCGATGTGCTCACTCATGGTTTGAAACAATTGGGGATTGAAAATTGCTATATTTCATTGTATGAGGGTACGGACCGGCCGGCGGAACAGGCCAGGAGCATCCTGGCGTATTCGGGAGGCCGGTGGTTGAAGAATAAAAGAGCACAAAAAAATGAAATATATCCCGTCGTGCAATTGCTGCCGGAAAAACTATGGAAGGAAAAACGCAATACCCTGCTGCTCGAGGCCCTGGAATTCCAGAATGAAGAAATCGGCTTCGTATTGTTCGAGCCCGGCCCGCACGAAGGGGCTGTATATGAGGCGGTCCGGAGCCAATTGGGAAGTTCTTTGAAAGGCGCCTTGCTGTTTGATGAGCGCGACCATCTCCTTTTGCGAACAACAGAATTATATGAACAGGCCTCGGAAGGTCAGCGGATGGCGGAAGAAGCCAACCGGCTGAAAAGTCGTTTCCTCTCCTTGGTCAGCCATGAACTGCGAACGCCTCTCAGCATGATCTCGGGTGTAAGCGAGTTGATGCTTTGGGATGCCAATAGCCAGAAGCCCATTAATCTCGAAAATCTTGAACGGCTGCATGGTACCGCCCAACATCTCGACGGATTGATCCGGGATGTATTGGACCTTGCAAAGGACGAGATGGGAGAACTCAAACTGGCTTGCGAACCGCTCGACTTGGCCAGGATCCTGGAGGCGGTTGTTCTCGTGGGAGAGCAACTGGCCCGGGAAGAGGGACCTGAATTGGCAGGCTCAAATTCCACCCGAATTACCACTGGTATGGGGGGACCGGACCCGCCTGCGCCAGGTGGTTTGGAACCTGATCAACAATGCCATCAAGTTTACTGAAAAAGGTGAAGTGTCTTTAAAGGTGACCTCCGACCGCGCAGGGATAACCGTATCTGTTTCAGATACCGGGCTGGGAATTCCTCCCGAAGAACAGGAAAGCATTTTCGAAGAATTTCGCCAGTCTGAACGAACCTCTGCCCGCGGGTACGGAGGCTTGGGATTGGGCCTGGCCATCTGCAAACGCTTGGTTGTAATGCATGGCGGGAAAATTTCCGTCTGCTCTTCCGGTGTCGAAGGTGGGGGAGCGACATTCTCGTTCACATTGCCCACCATGCAGGCGGTCTCCCTGGACGGGAAAGCCACCGTCTCTGTCTGGATCGTGACGACGAACCCTGAAAAAACCGGCCAACTCAAACAATACCTTGAGGAACAGGGGTTTACAGCGGAGGTCTTATTGTGGGACGATCAGTATCAGTGGCTGGCGCGTATCACCCAATCGTCTCCGGAAGCGATCGTATTGGATGTCCATCAAACTCCCGAACGAGGTTGGGATGCCATGCGCGCATTGAAGGCCCATCCTGCCACGAGCGAGGCCACCGTTCTTTTTTATGTCCTGAATGCGGAAAGGAACAGCGGTGCAATGCTGGAACTGGATTACATGACAAAACCGATCGGCGCACCGGAACTGGCCCAAGCCCTTTGGCGTGTAGGCTGGGCCGAGAACGATACTGCCGCGGGTGCTGCAATCCCCAGCAATAAAACCATTTTGATTGTTGATGATGACCCCGGCGTATTGGATATGCATGCCCAGATCGTTCGCAATCAATTCCCGCAATACCAAATTTTACTGGCAGCCAGCGGTAAAGAAGCACTGCTCCTGCTCCAGACCGGGAAACCGGACCTGATCCTCTTGGACTTGATGATGCCGGAGCTGGATGGTTTTGGCGTATTGGAAGCGATGCAAAAAATGGAAAGCGCCTGCAATATTCCGGTGATCGTATTGACTGCCCGGACCCTGGCGGATCAGGAAATGGAGCGGCTCAACCGGAGTGTGGCGGCAGTCTTAAGTAAAGGGGTTTTTACGACTGCGGAAACATTGATTCACATTCAGGAGATCCTCTCGCATCGGAAAAAAATAAACAACGAAGTTCAGCGGCTGACACGCAAGGCTATGGCTTACATTCATGAGCATTACAGTGAGCCAATCGGGCGCGAGGATATTGCCCATTGTGTTGGTGTCAGCGAAGGCTACCTCTCCCGTTCGTTTATCCTTGAGACCGGATTGTCGCTGATCCATTATTTGACCCGCTATCGCATCCAACAAGCCAAACAGGCTTTGGCAACCAGCCACAAATCTGTTACTGAAATAGCCATGGAGACCGGTTTTTCCGACAGCAATTACTTCAGCCGGGTCTTCCGCCAGGAAGTGGGGGTATCGCCTCTCACCTACCGCCATAAAAAATAATCTGCCAGCTTGGTCACTCCAATGCTAATCCATGGCACAATTCTCCATGCATAACATGCGTGTATTCCTCTATACTCTACATGATCATTATTTATTCCTTGGCCTGGCATAATTGATTCCCTGGAATGGATTCCATATCATGTCTTCCACCATTCAAGTTTTCAGAACCGTTAAGAACACAACCGACCGCCTGACGATGAAAGTGGCCTTGACCTTCCGGGAGCAGGCCTGCGATTTACCTTTCGTGCGAGTGGATGCCAAAAAGCGCTTTCAGACCATCGAAGGGTTCGGCGGCGCCTTTACAGAGGCAGCCGCGCATACTTTCTATAAAATGAGCCCGGAAATGCGCTCGGAGATTCTACAGGCGTATTTTGATCCTTCCTCCGGCAATGGTTACAGCCTTTGCCGCACGCATATCAATAGCTGTGATTTCTCACTTGGCAATTACGCCTATACGGAAGTTCCCGGAGATGTGGAACTTCAGCACTTTACCATCGAACGTGACCGCGCCCAGTTAATTCCGATGATCAAGGAGGCGGCCGGTAAAGCTGGTCAGCCGGTCAAACTGCTGTCTTCACCATGGAGTCCTCCCGCCTGGATGAAGACCAATGGACAGATGAACCACGGCGGCAAACTCAAGCCGGAATATCGCCAGGCCTGGGCAAATTATCTCGTGCGCTATGTACAGGAATATGAAAAAGAAGGACTGACCATCTGGGGAATAACCGTACAGAACGAACCGCTTGCTACCCAGGTGTGGGATTCGTGCATCTACTCTGGCGAGGAGGAGCGCGACTTTGTTCGCGACTTCCTCGGCCCGGCAATACAGGAGGCAGGCCTGCTGGGCCGGGTTAAATTATTGATCTGGGACCATAATCGCGATTTGCTTTACGACCGCGCCAAGGTGGTATATGACGACCCCGCCGCCTCGCAATACGTCTGGGGGGCAGCCTTCCACTGGTATGTCGGTGATCATTTTGAAAATGTGCAATTGACTCACGATGCCTATCCGGATAAGCAGTTGTTGTTTTCCGAAGGCAGCCAGGAGGGCGGGCCGCACCATGATGTGTGGGAGGTGGGCGAGCGCTACGGACAATCGCTCATCCAGGATTTAAACCACTGGACCAGCGCCTGGATCGATTGGAATCTTCTCCTTGACCAGCGCGGCGGTCCCAATCATGTCGGGAACTATTGCAGTGCCCCTTTGATGGCGGATTATACAAAGGGGACGTTGTATTATCACAGCTCTTATTATTATATCGGTCAAGTATCCCGTTTTGTCCGGCCGGGAGCGCAACGTATCATCAGCGTTTCCACGCTCGATGAGTTGGAGACGACGGCTTTCCTCAATCCGGATGGCCGGATTGCGGTGATCGTCATGAACCGGACCGATCAAACTTTCGACTTCGCCCTCAAATTCAAGGACCAGGTCGCCATGACTGAAAGTCCGGCGCACTCCGTCAGCACCTTTTGCTTCCAGGAGCAATAACCACACAGACTCCGATAAGATACAGGTGAAATATTACCCAAGAAAACGAGCTGGCCTTCCGTCAGCTCATTTTCTTACGTGTTTGTGGCTTTTGCCAACCCCCTGTTCGCCGGGTGATTGGGAGGATTTGTGATTTATTCCAAATGTGCTAGTTTTGTGCACAAATCTGCATGACTTGCCTAATCCATCTCTTTAGAATGATAGAGAATGCATCTTTCTTTGTCCGAAAATGAACCATTGCGAAGATCCCCTTACCGGGCGAACGATTTTTGATTCTGGTAGGGCTCATTGTCGGATTTATTCATTTGATTTGAAAGGAGGCATCCCTGGTCAGATTGAACTTCCGGCCCAACCTTTGATTTACCCTAATCCCGAAAACACTTGAAAGAAGGAGAATACTATGTATAAGAGAGTACCCTTGTTTATATCATTGATCATGGTCTTCAGCATGATCTTGACGTCGTGTGGTGCCCCGGCGACTACTGCCCCCGCTCCTGTTACGGCTGCTCCTGCAACAGCTGCCCCCGCCACTGCTGCGCCTGCGACGGCTGCTCCGGCGACGGCTGCTCCCGCCCAGATCCCGATTCGCTGGTATGTTGGTCTTGGCTCAGGCGGCAATCCCGAGGAAGTGAAGAAGGAAAACGCTTTCGTTACGAAATTCAATGCGGAGAACCCGCAGTACAAATTGACAATCGACATTGTCAATAATGCGGTGGCCTACGACGTATTGAAGACGCAGATCGCTTCGGGTGATGCCCCTGATATCGTCGGACCGCTCGGCATCCGTGGCTTCTCGAGCTTCCAGGGCGCCTGGCTCGATATGGCACCCTACGCCACAAAGTATAAATTTGATTACAGCGGTTACGATGCATCCATGCTCACATTCTTGACCGCGGGCAACCAGGGCACGTTAGGCCTGCCCTTCGCCATCTATCCTTCCGCCCTGTGGTACAACAAGGACCTGTTCGACGAGGCCGGTCTGGCTTACCCGCCTCACAAGGTCGGAGATAAGTATAAGATGCCGGATGGAACGATGGTTGATTGGAACTTCGATACACTGCGCACCGTCGCCATGATGTTGAGCCTGGATGATAAAGGCAATACACCCGACAAACCCGGTTTCAACCCCGCCAAGCAGCAACAATGGGGCTACGACGCACAGTGGACCGACCTGCGCGGCCAGTGGACATTCTTTGGCGCCGGGAGCTTTGTCGCTGACGATGGCAAAACTGCCCAACTGCCGGCTGTCTGGAAGACTGCTGCGCACTGGTACTACGATGGCATGTGGAAGGATCACTTCATCCCCACCGGCACATTCGTGAACAGTGACTATCTCGCACAGGGCAACACCTTCGCCTCCGGTCACATTGCCATGACTCCCATCCACACCTGGTACATCAACAACAGCCAGAAGGTGAAATGGGACCTCGCCGCCATTCCGTCCTTCAACGGCAATACCACCGCCAAGATGCATGCCGACACCTTCGGCATTCTCAAGACGGCCAAGAATCCGGACGCTTCGTTCCAGGTACTTTCCATCTTTATGCAGAAGTACACTCTGCCACTGGCTAATTGCTATGGCGCCTTTCCCGCCGCGACGGCATTGCAGGCCGATCAATTGAAGGCTTGGCAGACTGCCTGGCCGGGAGTCGACTTCCAGGTCTTCATCGATGACGTCAAGTATGCAGACCATCCCAACCACAAATCGGCCATGCCCAATTTCGATAAGGCCAGCAGTACTTACGGCACTTTCTACCAGCTCTACACCACCAAGAGTGGTCTTGATCTGGATGCTGAACTGGCCAAGTTGGTGACGAACATGCAAACGGTTTTTGACCAGATGAAGCCAATCCAATAATGTGATATAGTTTTCAGTGGGTGGCAGCCCTGCGCGGTTGCCACCCACCTATACGGTCTTATATCTTTTTCGTCGGAGGCCTGTCATGAAGGCAGACGTTCAGGCATACGCTTCGGTACCAATGCCGGCAAAAATAAGGCAAAGCCGTTCTGCTCAAAATCGGTACAATACAAAGTGGGGCATGATCTTCCTGTCCCCGTGGATCTTTGGTTTTTTTGTTTTTACCCTGATCCCTATCATTGCAACCTTTGTTTTTTCGTTCACCAACTACAGCCCGGTAACTCCTGCAGCCACCGTCTGGATGGGCCTGAGAAACTACACAGACATGGCAAAGGATGCTGAAGTGGGCAACTCATTCATGGTTACCCTCAAGTACGGTATTCTGGCCCTTCCATTAAGTCTCGTATTTGGATTATTTCTGGCGGCCCTGGTCAATTCCAAATTTCTGCTGGCCAAGAACTTCTTTCGGACGATTTTTTACATGCCGGCCATGATCCCGGTCATTGCAGCCGGAATCATCATGGCGGGCATCATGAACACCAACACCGGTTTTATCAACATGGGTCTGGAAGCTGTGGGCATCCCGGGCCCGGATTGGTTGAATTCTGAAATCTGGATCTATCCGGCCCTGGTGCTGATCGGCCTGTGGGGACTGGGCAACCTGATGATCACCCTGCTGGCCGGCATGCAGGGCGTTACCAAGGAACTCTATGAATCAGCCGAGATCGACGGAGCCAACGGTTTTCAGCAATACTTTTACATCACCCTGCCATTGATTTCCCCGGTGATTTTCTACAACTTGACCATCATGATCATCGCCGCTTTCAAGTACTTCGACCTGGCCTACGTGCTCAAGAACGGGACGGGCGCGCCGAACGGTGCAACGAATTTTTTTAACCTTAACTTGTACAAAAACGCCTTCCAATACAATTTGATGGGCTATGGCTCGGCCATGGCGGTGGTCTTGTTCATTATTGTTCTGGCTTTGACCATCCTGCTCTTCACGACCTCCGGCAGGTGGGTATTCTATTCAGGAGGCAAGCAATAATGACAACCGCCATGCGAGTCCGACCCGCCATGGGTATGCGCCAGCGCGACCTGGTCAACAAAGTCCTTGTGACCGGGCTCGGCCTGTTCATTGTGCTCATGTTCATTGCCCCCCTGATTTACATGTTCGTAACCGGGATGAAAAGTTACGATCAGATGGGCGATTTTGAGGTGCCGGCGATCTGGCCCTTCTCCCGATCGACATTCACCTACCAGGGAAATCCGTTGGATCTTTACAAGGTCCCAACCGCGCAGGGGACCAGGGTATTGGCGATGTACAAGCCGGGTCGTGCGCAGAGCCTGTTCATCGACCCACAGCACCCGGATGTAGGTCCGATCACCTGGGTGGGGAACTGGCGCCTGCTCGCGCCACTCTACCATTCGGATCCGCAGTGGCACAACTTCGTGCAGGCCTGGAATGAATTGAATTTTCCCCTGCTGATCCGGAACACCTTGATCATTGCCTTGACGGGCACCCTGGGAGCGGTTGTCTCGGCGATCCTCGTGGCTTACGGATTTGCCCGCTTTTTTTTCCGCGGCAAGGATCTCCTGTTTATCATCCTGATCGGCACGATCGTGTTGCCGGTCCAAGCCACCCTGATCCCGACCTACGTTCTTTATTCCAAGATCCACTGGACCAACACTTTCCTGCCTCTGATTGTGCCAAACTTTTTCGCCAACGCATACAATGTATTCCTGCTGCGCATGTACTTCATGCAGTTGCCGCGCGAACTGGACGAGGCTGCCATGATGGATGGGGCCAACCCCTTTCAAATCCTCTGGTATGTCATCCTGCCCCAGTCTGTTCCGGCGGTGACCGCGGTGTGCCTGTTCCACTTCTTCTTCGCCTGGAACGACTTTTTTCAGCCCCTGGTGTACCTGGCGTCAAACAGTAAATTGTGGCCGATCTCGGTGGGCCTGCAATATTACAACGCCATGCACGGTCGGTTGCCGAACCTGATCCAAACCGGAGCCTTGATCGCGATTATCTTCCCGGTTGTGATCTTCTTTCTCGCCCAACGCGTCTTCATGCAGGGGATCGTCTTTACCGGCGTTGAGAAATGAGGCTTGCGGAAAAGAGCTGCGTTCACGCAGAGTCTCCGTGGCAGGCTGGATGATTTAGGGCTTTCTTTTCGATACAGATTCATCTACACCTCCTCAGCGCAGTCCTTCTTCTTCGGAGAGGAAGGACTGCGCAATTTCCACTGACATGGTTTCGGTCCGGGAATATAATGCAGGGAAAGGACCATCCTTGTTCACTTTGATCGATACTTTCCCGGCTTTCCTGGCATACTGGGCTGAGGCCGGGCGGAAACCTCTTGACGACCAGTTAGACAGCTGGGCGGCTGCGTACATGTCGCAGTGGCCCGAACTCCTGGCGATGCAGATCGAAGATTACGCCTCGCAGAACCTGGATTGGCGCCAGGTCGCCCGCACAAAGATTTTCCCGGTTCTTGCCGGAAGGCTGCCTGCCATGCAAGCGGCCCATCAGAACCTGTTGGAAAACTGTGGCCCCATCCTTGACAAAACCGGACAGGTGCTCGGCTTTGACGAAGCCGTAACCTTCGTGATTTATGTCGGGATCGGCCTCGGGGCCGGCTGGGCAACCACCCTGGGCGGCAACCCTGCTGTTTTGTTCGGGTTGGAAGCCATAGCCGAATGCGGCTGGAGTGATCCCGCCGCGATTGCTGGATTGATCGCCCATGAGCTCGGGCATCTGGTGCATTATTCCTGGCGCCGACGGCACGCAAAACCCACCGGCTCTGGTCCCTGGTGGCAGCTCTATGAAGAAGGATTTGCACAAACCTGCGAAAGCCGGATACTTGACACGGAGTTCGGACACCAGGCCAATCGAGACATGCCAGGCGATTGGTTGGGTTGGTGCCGGGATCACCTTGCCTGGCTTGCCGGTGAATTCCTGAGAACGGTGGATTCAGGCAGCTCTGTCCAGGCGTTTTTTGGGTCCTGGTATGAAATTTGCGGCAGGAGCGAAACGGGCTACTTCCTGGGTCATGAGGTGATCAAGGAGTTGGCGCACCAGCCTGGTTTGAAGGAAGTCGCATTGCTGGAGAATGTCGAGGCTGCCGTGCGGCCTGTTTTGGAGAATATGGCTAAACGCGGGGATGATAAGAATCATGACAAGGAGGCGGGAATTGAGTGAAGCCAAAGGAACCTCAGTGAGAGTGACCCGGCAGCGGCGGGCCGTCTTGACAAGTCTGCGAGCCCTGCTCGAGACCATCGGCAGCGCCAATGACGCCGAGGATCACGGCTATCGCGCCGATGCCGGGCAGATGCGGGAAAACTCTTGTGAGGCCATACGAGGCTTGCTGGCAGAGCATGCTTTTCTGAAGGAGATCCTCCCATCGCTCCAGTCGGAATTGGATACCCGGCACATCCTCGGTTTTGGCTGGGCCAGCCTATGCGATGGCTTGGATGAATTCGATGAGCAAAACCGATAGGAGAGTTTGCGAGGCTTGCCATGCTTGAAATGCCGGTCCTTGAAACTGGGCGTCTCATCATCCGACCTTTCGTGTTGGAAGATTTATCGGATGTTCACCGCCTTCTCGATATCGAATTGCATGAAGGTAATGCCCCTGGCAGCCCGGATTCCCTGGCTGAGCGAACCGAATGGTTGCAATGGTCCGTGTTGAACTACAGGCAACTGGCGCGGCTCGACCAACCGCCCTATGGTGACCGCGCCGTCATTCTCAAAGCAACCGGAGGCCTGATCGGGGCTTGTGGTTTTGCGCCCTGCTTGAACGTATTTGAGCAATTACCAGGTTTCGCTTCCCAGGAGATTATCGGAAACCCAAGCCGTTATACGTCGGAGATCGGATTGTATTATGCGATTTCCCCGGCTTTCCAGCGACAGGGCTTTGCAACCGAGGCAGCCCAGGCGTTGATCGATTATGCTTTTCAGAATCTGGACCTCAAACGTGTTGTGGCAACGACAACATATGCGAACGAAGCTTCACAGGCGGTCATGCGCAAACTGGGCATGCAGATCGGGAAAAATCCGCTCTCCAAGCCGGCTTGGCTGCAAGTGGTGGGCCTCCTTGAGAATAAATCCTCGTAGGCGGTTTGCAGATTTTTGTGCCATAATGAGATTGGTGTGTAAGGAAAAAAAGTACAAGGAATGCGTCGGAATATTGATAAGGACGAACCATGTCTACCCGGATGATGGGGATTCCCCTGCCTCCGCTCCAGGTCAAACAAGCCGCCATGGTCATGACCCGGGCGTTTTTTAATGATCCATTTGTCACCTTTGTCCTGCCGGATACTGGCAGGCGCGGGCGCATCCTGCCCTGGCTTTTTGAAAAGACCATTCGCTATGGACAACGCTACGGCAAGGTATTTACCACGCCTTCCCTGGAGGGTATCGCGCTTTGGCTTGGACCGGAAAGACCCACCATCGAATGGATGGGGACTGTTCTGACAGGCTTATGCCTGCTACCTTTGAAGTTGAGCGGTCGGGAGTTGCAAAGAAGCCTGCGGCTGGCTAAAATCGACCATCAGTTGCATGAGAAATCCATCACCTGGCGGCACTGGTACCTGCTTGTGCTTGGTGTCGAACCATCCAGGCAAGGCCAGGGGGTCGGAGGGGCGCTCCTGCAGCCGGTCCTGGCACAGGCTGACCGGGAGAACCTGGCCTGTTATCTAGAAACGAATAATGAAATGAACTTACCTTTTTATGAACGACATGGTTTTAACGTAGCCGGCCACCGACAGGCAAGTCCGCTCAGCCCGCATACCTGGGGTATGCGCAGGGATCCAGGCGAAAGGCAGCCTTATGAGAAAAAGCCAGACGATTATCGAAACATGGAAGCGTGAGGAGCAATATCCCTTCTCGGGATGGGATTTTTCCCACCTGGATGGCCGGATGTTGGAGGACCAGCCGCCCTGGTCCTATTCCCGCGGGCGGCTGAACTGATGCGACAGGCTTCTTCTGTAATTGACATGGGTACGGGCGGCGGTGAGCGATTGCTGAAACTTCTCGAGCACTGGCGGGGGAAAGTGGTGGCAACGGAAGACTATCCGCCTAACTTCAGGCTGGCGACGGAGCGTCTATTCCCCTTTGGCGTCCAGGTTGTGGATGTGCGCCTGACAGACGGTGGCCCCATGCCTTTTGCGGATGGCGAGTTTGCGCTCGTTTTAAATCGTCATTCCGGTCTTAATGCCCGGGAAGTGGCCCGCATCCTCGCCCCGGGCGGAACCTTCCTGACCCAACAGGTCCATGGGTTGTGGGCGGCTGACTTGCTGGCGATATTCGGCGCCAAACCTCAATGGCCTGATTCAACCCCCGCAAAGTATCTGCCTCGATTGAAAGCGGCGGGACTGACCATCGTGAATACACAGGAATGGTCAGGCCGCTTGTCCTTTACCGATGTCGGAGCAATTGTCTATTACTTGAAGGCCGTTCCCTGGCTGGTGCCCTGCTTCTCGGTGGAAACCCATTCGAAGCAATTGCTCAACCTGCAACGCCGGCTCGAGAGCGGTCAGGGCCTGGTCTTTACCGAACGAAAATATCTGATCGAGGCACAGTTCAGAGAGAGTGAAGGTTGAGGGAGAAGAAAGGATTAATCACGACCCCGCTTAAGAGAGCCCTGACAAAACCAGTCAGGACAAGCGGGGCAAGCGGACACGATGTACCATAAAGGAAGTGACGAGGAGAGGGGAAAGATGGTGATGGGTGAATCCTTTCGGTTGCAGGCTGGCGGGAACTGGAGAGAGGCTTACTGACGGGGAAGAGCTGGAAACGCTTGCCCGTGAAGCGGAATCGTTGTATAGTTGTCTCAGGGTGAGTTTCATATTTATCTGCATCGTGCCCCGAATTGAACAGTATACAGACTGGCTCTGATAGTCATCAGGGAATAACAGTATTTTGCGTATCAGGTTGAATGAACCTTGACTGTGCTCAGTTGTGGCAGTTTCCATCTATAAGCAATCAGGTTGAAACCGTCAACCAAGTACATAGTTGGGCCTGCAAACAAAATAATGATGGAGACAACCAATGAGAAAAATGATATTTGCGATAAATATGACACTAGATGGGAATTTTGATCATACGGCAGTCATTGCAGATGACGAACTTCATGAGAAGGCTTCGGAATTATTCAAGAGCGTGGATGTTGTATTATACGGAAGGGTTATGTATGAGTTAATGGAATATTGGAAATCGGCCCTATCGGATAATTCTCTATCTCCGAGTGTAAAGGAATTTGCGGAAACAATAAATAAAATCGATAAAATTGTATTCACAAAAACCTTACAAAAGGTTTCATGGAACACCAAAATAATGAGGGAAGTAGATCCGGAAGAGATAAGAGCTATGAAACAATTATCCGGAAGAGACATATTATTAGGAGGGGGCTCAAAATTGGCCCTATCATTAATGAGATATGATCTGATCGATGAGTATCGGTTGATTATCCAGCCAATAATTCTCGGGAAAGGAAAGAGATTATTTGAAGGTATTGAAAAACATACAGATTTACAGCTTATTGGAGAAAATGTACGCAAATCAGGGGCAATGGAATTGATTTATCGACCAAGCCAAAAGGTAAGTTGAAGGAATTGCGTGTTGCGGTTTTGCAGGCCCAACCCGCGGCTTTAGCCGACTTGGCCAAGGCTCAACGAGCGAACGCCGGAAAATGGTCTTAGATTCCCTGCTAAAATAGCGCTTACCAATCGGATGTTACCAAGCGGCTAAGCCGCCAGCCGTCGAGCGGCTAGGTGAAGCCAAAGGATGGTATTATGAGACATGTCACTGAGTTTATTTTCAGGATTGCCCTTTTAGCCTTTATCTGGATTATCTGGTTGTGGGCGTTAAGTGCACCACTTTCAACTTTAATGAATCTATCTATCATTGTAGGAGGGGTATTGTTGACATACCCCCTTGTTTGGCTTGGGAAGAAGATGCTAGACCGACACCCAACAATGAGTCGCGTGGCCTGGATAACCACGTTTGTCCATTATGCCCTTGGGATTCTGTTTGGCGTGCCTATTATTAGAACGATTATTACCTATCAAGATTGGTCTGGCTGGATACTCCCAGTACCAACTGAAATCGGCTTGATATTAGTTATTATTACTGGAGCAGTTGTTTTACTGACAGTGGTAAACCTTGCCTTGAAAGGACTCGGTGCACCCTTTGCGATTGCACTTAGCAGAAAATTGGCGGCAGACTGGTTGTATGCTTGGACGCGTAATCCCATGGTACTTGCAGGTCTTGTTTTTTTCCTGTCATTGGGGATCTGGTTTCAGTCAGCGCTGTTTGTGCTCTGGATACTCATTTTGTTTGCACCGGCGTTGCTTTTCTTCGTAAAAGTGTATGAAGAACGAGAACTAGAGTTGCGTTTTGGTGCATCATATTTAGAATACAAATCCAAGACGCCAATGTTGTTTCCAAGAAGACCAAGGGGCTGAACGGAGCACCGACCTTAAATAGTAAATCCATTTATGACAGCATAAGCCGCCCAACCAGCGCTTGCAGCGGACTTAGCCTTCGGATCAAGGTTTTCGATGGTATGCTCTTTGGCAAAGTAACATGTATAATGGGCGGAGCATTGCACAGCCAGCCAAGCCGCTGAAGCGCCATTCCGTTAGGCGGCGCGTGCTTAGAAACAAGCTCTTTAGGAGAATTTACTTTGCACCATAATCGCTCCGAAGTCATCGAACGTACAATCCGGGAGTTTGAACTCCTCGATCATTTGGTTGCTAACCTTTCGGATGAAGATTGGCAGCGGTTTCTGCCTCGCCCTGAATCCAAAGCCCCCTGGACTGTTAAGGATGCCTTAGCTCATATTACTCATTGGAAAGCCGATGTTATCCGGTCCATTAGAAAACAACTCAGACCAGTCGAAGAACGTGGGCTAAACGTAGGCGATGGCAACCATCTAATCTACTTGCGGTGGCGAGATCGCTTTCCTCAGGAGGTCTTCACCTGGCATAGGCAAGTACAGAAGGATCTCTTGCAAGCACTGCAAAATGCGCCTGAAGAATGGTTCAGCGGTAAAGAACGCCGACCAGAATGGCCATTCGATATTGATGGTCATTCATCCTGTCATCGGGTGAAGGATATTGAACAAGCAGTGAAACGGCCTTAGAAATTATGAGCCGCCCAACATCGGCTCTCCCGCAAAGTGTGCGGGACAGGCAGCGGCTTTACCGCTGAGTGGATGCGCCCGGCGAAGCCGGGTCCGTACCAGTTGGCTGGTTTTTCCGACTGCCTTTGCCGCTGCCGGTGAGCCAATCTGTTGAGCCGCCCTGGGTGTACGAATATATTTTGAAATGAGGAATTTTGCTCGATCCAATCCTTTAAGCAGGTATTTTCCAGTCGTGACCCTCTCGATGATTGCTCTACTTTTTTTGTGCTTTCTATTCCAATTTAGGGTTGGAGCAACCGATAAGAATTTCGCCGCATTGGCTTCACTATTTAGTATCTCCAGGGAATCTGCCCGGAATGGTCATTTGACACGGCTCATCTCCGCCAACTTTTTCCACCTTAATCTTGGACATTTGTTGTCCAATATTTTTGGTTTAGTGTTTTTCTCCAGCTTGTTGGAGATTCTGCTGGGCAAACCTCGGGTAACAATCGTCATACTATTGAGCGCATTCGGTGGAACCATAGGATCCCTGTCATTCCATATGGTTGATTGGATGGTTGGTTCCTCGACGATTTTATTCGGTGTGGTTGGCGGGCTGGGCGTCCTGATCCTTAAGTACAGAAAAGAATTACACCGGCACTTCATCACTGCATTGATCAGCTGGTGCATATGCCTCATTCCTCTAACCACATTGGGATATCTCTCCATGGAGAAAGTTGATCAAGGCGCCCATATTGGCGGGTTTGTAGCGGGGATAATCTCGACGTTGATCATTGTCCATCCATTCTCCATTTCGGAACCAAACAAACCGCTGAGCTTGATCGGAAAGGTATTCCTGGTTGTGCTCCTGGGGGTATTTGTACTGAGCCTGATCACAGAGGTGGTTCCACTTCTCTCCTTGCTGGCGTAGAAGACCGGTCCGGCTGCAGCAGAGGTACGCAATTTCAAACCGGGCCTTTACATTTTATAGTACTAGCGTAAGGTTGAGGAGTCAATTATTAACACGATATTATTTATCATATTCATCTATATTATACAAGCGGGAAGGAGAAGTAACCTGCGTCTGACCATCGGCCAGTGGACATGCTCCTTCCCGCAGCCCTGCAAAACCTTGTAAAGGAGAAAAACGAAATGGCAGTAGAAATGAGCATCGAAATCAACCGGCCTGTCGAGGAAGTCTTTGCTTTCCTGAGCAACTTTGAGAATAATCTAAAGTGGCAGTCAAGCTCCGGTTAGGCTAAAAAAATTACCGAGGGTCCTTTGGGGGTGGGCACTACCTACCGGGCGGTCACTACAATCCTTGGCCGCGAATCAACAGCGAACAGAAAATCACCGAATACGAGCCGAACCGGTTAATCTCGAGGAAAACTACCTCGGGGCCGTTCCCGTTCGAAGTTCATGTGAAGTTTGAACGCGTGGAAGGCGGCACACGGATCAATGCTGCCATTGACGGGGAGCCGCGGGGTTTCTTCAAGCTGGCTGAATCACTACTTGAACGGGCGGTCAAGAGACAGTTTGATAGTGATCTAGCTAATTTGAAAGATATGATGGAAGCTGGAGCTATATAACACTGCTCTTCCGGCTGATCAAACCATCCTCAAGCAGGCAGCATGAACAAATCGAACCGCCGAATCAAGGGATTGGGCGAAGTGTCCATGTTTGACTCGACCAACCGTGGTTTTCTGGAAAACAAATTTCTGGAGCTCAACCCGCAGGCGACGACTCTGCATCACATTGCACTCAATGTGGCGCTTGAAGATTTCGAGTCTGGGAAAATGCGCCTCGAGAACTTGGGGCTGAAGGTCAATGCCACTGTACACGCGTGGCTGCATGTCCGCTCGATGTATTTCTCCGACCCGGAGGGAAATCTGCTGGAGTTTGTGGCTTACGATGAGAGTGTACGCTAGGCGACAGTATGTCAAAAAATCGACTTGAAGCTTTGAGCGATGGTATCTTTTCAGTCGTATTAACGATACTCGTTCTCGAATTAAATCCGGCAAACGTTTTGGCTCATTCCAGTTTGGGTCAGTATGTCAGGGTAATGGCGCCGCTTATTCCGAAGGTGATAAGTTTCATACTGACCTTCATAATGATATCTGTTTTATGGGTAAGTCATCATTATTTTTTCAACCATATCGATCGGATCACCCTCGGTTTAGTCTGGTTGAACATGCTTTTCTTGTTGTGGTTGTGTTTCATGCCTTTTCCAACTGCAATGCTGGGTGACCATCCAACCGACCAATTTCCTGTACTCCTGTACGGTGGTAACCAGTTACTCGAGGCGTTGACTTATTTTGCCATGCGAGCCTATGTAAGGGACAATGGGCTTTTTATCGATGGCGCCTCTGCAAAAACCTTGGGACCCAGGCAAAGCCTGCCTGGAGTTGTGCTTTATTCATTATCGATTTTGCTCTCCTTTGTAAATGTTTATTTGTCCCTGGCTTGTTTTCTTATCGCGGCATTGCTGTATTTCGCGCGAAATGTGATTCAAAGGATCGCGTCGGGCGGCAAAGCAAGCAGATCAAAGACCGTAAAGCATTCGCAATAAAATGCACAGACTTCCGAATTCTTTAGGAGAAACTATGAACGACCAATTGGAAGAGAACAAGAAGATCGTGCGCGAGTGGCATGACCTCGCCATTAACCAACGCAGGCCCGAAGAAGCGGTTGCCAAATATCTTGGACCGCACTATCGGCAGCACAATCCCGGCGCGGCAGATGGTGCCGAACCTTTTATCGGGTTTGTGAAACGGTTCGCGATAACCTTTCCAGATTTTCGCATGGAAACAAAAAGGATCATCGCGGAAGGCAATTACGTGGTCCTTCATAGTCATTTGATCCTCAAACCCGGCGACCGCGGCAGGGCGGTCGTGGATATCTTCCGCCTTGAAAATGGCAGGATCGTTGAGCATTGGGATGTGGTGCAGGAAGTTCCCGAGACCTCTGCCAACAACAATACGATGTTCTAACAATCGATCTGCGGCATTTTCGCCTGTGCTTGCCCTGTCCTGGCGGACTGGGCCAGGGCGCACGGTGCAAGCGGTTTTTTTCTTCGCACAACCCTGCCTTTCCCGGGCACGCGGCGCGGCGGCTGCCTGCCACCCATGTCGCCACTTCGTGGTGCCCTGACAAGACACACCGTCCTGCGTACGGTGCACTTGTACCAGCGGAACTAGCGCAGCCAGGGCAGGCAGCTCGCTCCGCTCGCGCAGCTGAACCATTCCGTTGAAACTGTCGAAAAAGTAATCAGCGATTCGCGAAAAACGAGCAGGTTCGGTATACTCCAAGTTAGCTCAGAGAGTAGAGGAGCCTATGCCGCGCTACAAAGCCTATGACTATGACCAACTGGTCATGATCCCCATTTCACTTGAAAATCAGCTCGAACCGGGCACGCTGGAATACACCATCAATGAATTGGTGGAAAATAAGCTTGATTTGTCGGTGTTCGAGGGGCGATATCAAAACGACGAAACCGGGGCGACAGCCATCAACCCCAAGGTTCTACTCAAAGTGACCTTGTTCGCTTATTCCCGAGGAATGATAAGCTCACGTCAAATCGAGCGAGCTTGTGGCGAGAACATCCTCTTCATGGCGCTCAGCTGCGGCTATCGTCCGGACCACAGCACGATTGCCCATTTTGTGTCCTCGATGCAGAAGGAGATCGAGAGCATCTTCAGCAATATCCTGCTGGTGTGTGCAGAGCTTGATCTATTGGGGGGCACTCATTTCAGCCTGGACGGGGTGAAGCTATCCTCAAATGCTTCCAAGGAATGCAGCGGGACATTCAAGGAACTGAAGAGAAAACGAGACAGGCTGCAGGATAAACTACAGCAGGTGCTGGCTGAGCACATCCGGGCAGATGTACTGGAGAGGCCCGAGTTTGAAAGGCGCCAGAAGCAGGCGCAGCGGCTGCAGCATCAGGTGGAACGGTTGAGCGAGTTTCTGCTAGAGCAGAAGCCCAAGGTTGGGAAGGGTCGCCAGGAGATCCAGAGCAATGTGACCGATAACCAATCGGCGAAGATGCCTACCTCGCACGGGGTGATCCAAGGATACAATGCTCAGGCGCTGGTGGATGGCAAGCATCAAGTCATCATGCACGCCGAAGCTTTTGCCAGCCAAGACCATCAGAACCTGGCGCCAATGATAGCGGGAGCGAAGAAAAACATGCAGGCAGTCGGTGAAGATGAGAACTATTTCGAAGGCAAACAGATCACCGCAGACAGCAATTATCACAGCTACACCAGCTTAGCCTTGTGCAAGGCCGAGGGCCTGGACGCCTACATTCCCGACATCCAATTTCGCAAGCGTGACGAGCGCTTTGCCAGACAGCAGAGATTTAAAGACGGGATCCATCCCCCGCAGCGAGTCACGAAGCAAGAAAACAGGAAAGAGGGCTTTTTCACCAAAGCTGATTTCTTTTTTGATAAACCCAAACGAGCGTATATCTGTCCGCATGGCAAGGTCTTGAGTTGCAATGCTCATGGCCATCGCATTCGCCATCGGGTGTATGACATCTATCGCGCCCGAGAGGAAGATTGTGCCAGTTGTCCGCTAAGACTTAAATGTTTGAGCAAGCCGCACATGCTGCGCAAGTACCTGGTGATACCGCCTGAAAGCCAACTGGCAACCTTGGTGGATGAAATGAAAGCCAAGATAGAACTCTCCTCAAGGCAGGCTGATCTATGCCAGGCGCCTGGCCATCGTCGAACCAGTATTTGCCAATATACGCGTACAAAAAAGATTGGATCGATTTACCTTGCGCACCAAGGCCAAGGTGGATGTGCAATGGAAGCTGTTTGCTCTGGTGCACAATATCGGCAAAATCCACAAGTATGGGCGGGGCAATTGAGTACGTTTTAATCGGAGACGAGTGCATCAGGTGGTGCACATGCTGATGAATTGGATAAATGAATAACAATGCATTGAAATCTTGTGTTTGGATATAATCTGAGTAGTCAAATGGATGTTATTCGACAGTCTCGTTGGGCGCCAGAGAAGGAAGGTCCAGTGAAACAAGACAGAAAGGCTAGGACACAAATGCCAACAACAAAGGACTTGAATACAAAACAGCGTGAAGAACTGTTCAGCGCATTGCAGGCCCGTTTTGAGAAAAACATGAACCGCCATAATGGTATTGAATGGGCCAAAGTACAAGCAAAGCTGGAAGCTGATCCTGAAAAACTGTGGTCGCTCAGTGAAATGGAAAGAACCGGTGGAGAACCGGATGTTGTTAGTTACGATCAAGAGACAGGCGAATACGTTTTCTATGATTGTTCAGGGGAAAGTCCTAAAGATCGTAGAAACGTTTGTTATGACCCTGAAGCGCTGGAATCGAGGAAAGAAGCTAAACCAAGAGATTCCGCTCTAGGCATGGCAACTGCCATGGGCATCGAGGTTTTGACGGAAGAGCAATATCTAGTATTGCAGGAACTCGGTGATTTCGATACGAAAACATCGAGCTGGTTGAAAACACCTGATGAAATAAGAAAACTCGGCGGTGCCATCTTTGGCGATCGGCGCTATGACCATGTTTTTGTGTATCACAACGGTGCAGAATCCTACTATGGGGCAAGGGGGTTCCGTGGCTCGCTAAGGGTCTAAACCGTGCGCTGGCAGCCAACACCCCCATATCGCCCCTTCGGGGTGCAGGCTGGGGGCAGGCCGCGTGCGCTGGACGGCGGGGATGCGCCGCGTTTTTCGGCATTTTCTTTGGCTCAAGCCGGTTCCGTTAAAATAGTTTTATCTCGTCCCGCCCACCAGCGGGTATCCCGTGATAGGCGCACGGGACAGGCCGCATGCCGTTAGACAAAAAGCCCTTAAGAATAGGCTTTTTTGCTGTCTATTTGGGTAAAACTTATAAGCCGAAGAATAAGCGCTGACATTCCAATATTTCCGACTGGGTATTGCATGTGCCGCCATTCGATTTACAGACACATATGAGGGGAAAATGGTACGAAAAACAGCCAGTAGAAATTCCATTTACGGCGTTGTATAATGAATTTGCTCTTCTCGCGTTGTCTCTAGTCAAGGAGTTGAGAAAATGTCTGCAAAACGTCTGATCCAGATCACCCTGGTTTTGGCCATGCTGGTGGCCTGCTTCGTGTTCCCGCGCGCCGCCTCCGCCTGGGGTGGCTGCGGCAGTACCTACGTGGTCCAACCGGGTGACTGGCTCTCCAGGATCGCCATCCGCTGCGGCGTGACCTTGTCGGCCCTCTACGCGGCCAACCCATGGACGCGTTATTATCGCTATATCTACCCCGGGCAGGTGTTGAACATCCCTGGCGGACCTCTGCCTGGCTATCCCGGCCCGGGGCTCGGACCGCGCACTTCCTGGTGCGGCTCAACCTATAGTGAATATTATGGATATTACTATGTGGTCTGCCGTGGCGACACCCTGCTCGGGATCGCCCTCTATTACGGGGAGAGACTGTCCTACATTCAATGGCACAATCACATCCCCAATGCCAACCGGATCTACGCCGGGCAGTTCATCTGGCCGTAAACCCGCCAAAAAATTTCCCTAAACCCAAATTAATCTCATTGAAATTTCCGCCAGCCAGGCCAGGAAAGTTACCTGCCCGGCAGCTGCATCCATTTTTATGGCAGCTTCGTCCCGTCCACCGGGGTGACCCGCCTGACGCCAGCGCAGGACCTGATGACCACCTAATCACGCAGGGGGAGCGGAGGATGAATGTAAACGCGGCAATAAGCCCCTTGACATTGATTCTTTTTTCTGCTAACATGTTAGCGATAACATGTTATCGCTAACATGTTATTGGTAACATATTCGCATAGGTGACAACTTGAGCTTATCTGACTCCAAGAAACGCATTACCATAAAAGATGTAGCATATGCTGCTGGTGTGTCTACACAGACCGTTTCGCGTGTTATCAACAATGTCTCCTATGTTTCTGCTGAAACACGCCAGCGTGTTGAAAGTGTAATTGAAAAGTTGGGCTACCGCCCCAGCATACTTGCCCGTAATTTGAGTCAGCAACGTAGTTATACCTTGGGGGTGGTTGTTTTTGGACTGCAATATGTCGGTCCTTCCCAAGCTTTAAACGGTATTGCAAATGCTGCCGAAAAACTAAATTATATGCTTTTGATGAAAGTGCTTGATGATGACTACGACACCAAGAATGTCAAAAGCGTGATCGATACTCTAATCTCTCATCATGTGGAAGGCATTATTTGGGCTCCTCCGGAGATCGGTGAGAGCCATGCTTGGCTAAGAGATCTTTTGGATAGTATCCCTTTACCGATTACCTTTTTGGCGATGGAACCACGCGAAGGGCTTCCCAGCATATCAATAAATAATTACGAGGGCGCTGTGCTAGCTGTGCAGCATCTACTAGATAATGGACGAAAGAAGATCGGCCACATTTCTGGACCCCTCACTTGGTGGGTGGCGACCGAACGAAAACGTGGCTGGCGCGACACGCTCGAGAAAGCGGGGTTGAGTGTCCCTGATCATTACTGCGCTGAAGGAGACTGGTTTCCGGCGAGCGGCGGGCGGGCATTTTTAAAGCTCTACGAAGCCTGTCCCGATATGGATGCCGTTTTTGTCGCCAATGACCAGATGGCGATGAGTGTGCTTCGTGAAGCGCATCGGCTTGGCATTGATGTCCCTAAACAGATAGCAGTGAGTGGTTTTGACAATATCGCTGAATCTGCGTTTTCTTACCCATCCCTAACAACAGTATTTCAAGACCAGCAGTTAATCGGTGAAATGGCTGTCCGTACTATTGTTGAGATGATCCAGGCAAACCATGACAGCCTCCATGTTGTCGCACAATCCAGTTTTATTGCCCCGACCTTGATTATTCGTGAAAGTTCAGGATCATTTGATTAAAGCATAAAGGGGTGCGCGCTGAAATTGGCGTTGACGCACACCCCTTAGACAGGTTCCCATGTCATGCTTTTATACTAAAGCACAAACCCTGTCAACCATATTTTACGCCAAAAATCCTCTTTTAGACTAAGGAGAAAAATACATAATTTCATGCGTATGCACAAACCCTGTCAATCATATTTACCCAAAAATTTTCAAGACTAAGGAGAAAAAAATGTCCAAAAACTGGTTCTTTAAACTGTTCGCTGTTCTCGCAGTGCTAAGCTTTGCTCTTGCTGCTTGTGGCGGGGCTCAAGCACCTGCCACTGCAACGCCTGCCACTGTAGCGCCTGCCACTGCAGCGCCTGCCACTGCAGCGCCTGCCACTGCAGTCCTGCCACTGCAGTCCTGTCACTGCAACGCCTGCTGAAAAACAGAAAATGACAGCCATGTTCCTTGGCACTACACAAGATGTTGCGATTCTTGGCATCATTAAACAAGTAACCGACCAATTCAATGCCAATAATCCTTACAACGTTGAATTTAGTTATGAAACCTATGGCAATGAAGAATACAAGACTAAATTGCCGACCGTCATGGCGGCCAATGATGCTCCTGACGTGTTCTTCACCTGGAGTGCCGGTTTCCTGAAACCGTATGTGGAAGGCGGCAAAGTATATGAAGTCGGCCAATTGCTTAATGCCGATGCCGAGTGGAAAGGCCGTTTTATCGAAGGCGTATTTGGCCCCTTAACTTATGACGGAAAGATTTACGCCGTTCCGCATGGACAGACTGTTGCTGTGATGTTCTATAACACGCGCCTGTTTGAAAAATATAATGTTACGGTTCCGACTACTTATAATGAGTTGTTGCAGGCCGTTGACACATTCAAGAAAAATGGGATTACCCCTATTTCACTTCCCGGTCAAGATGCCTGGGTGCCTGGCCAGTTTTTGCAGATGCTAGCCGATATCAATGGCGGATTCGATTTGTTCAATGGTACCGTAGCTGGAACAACAGCCTGGAATGATCCGGCTTATGTTAAAGCTGGTTCCATGTTCCAGGAACTTATTAAGCATGGTGCATTCCCGGATGGTTTCATGGGTATGTCCTACGACGAGGGGCGACTAATATTTGGTCAGGAAAAGACAGCCATGTATTATATGGGTTCCTGGGAGATGAATGCACTATCGGACCCCACATTGGCAGTATCTAAGAATATTGGCGTGTTCAACATTGGTGATGTTGCTCTAGGGGACGCTGACCAGGCTCTGGCAATTAGTGCCAAGACAGCCAATCCCCAAGCAGCGGCAGCATATATCAAGATGTTCTCGGATGTAGCTGCACAAGAAGCATATGCCTACAATGCTAGCTACCTTATTTCTACCAAGACCTCACTTGACAAAAGCAAGTTATCTCCGCTCTTCCTTGCAGTAAGCAATCTAAAGCAAGGATTTAAAGGCTTGACGCCCTGGTTTGATCGGGTCTTTGGCGCAGGTGAGGGGACCGAGTGGAACAATGCTGCGGTGGCGATTGCCGGTGGTACTGATCCGGCTACACAGATGGGTGTATTGCAGCAGTACTTAATAGATAACCCGCGGAAATAAGTAGGCGAAGTCCTTCTATGTATATAGGCACCAGCTGCTAGCTAGTGCCTATATAAAACTTGCCGTGGAGGAGGTTTAAGAAGACGGTAGCAACAGGATCAAAAACTAACAACATTCAGTTGTCTAAGGACCGGTAGAAATTTGGAGGAATAGACCATATTGAGAGAGCAACCTTATGATTTCATTAAAATCCAGGCGTAATCTATCGAACATCATATTTTTTGTGGCACCGGCCTTATCGATCTTAATAGTGTTTGGCTTAATTCCAATTGTGTATAACTTCGTAATGAGTTTGTATAAAACAGATCTACTGAGTCCTAGTGTATTTGTAGGACTAAGAAATTATGAGATTCTCTTCCGCGATTGGGTTTTTCAACAATCTTTAAAGAATAATATCCTTCTGGTGTGTGGATCGTTAATTGCGCACCTCGTAGTTGCTTTGTTCCTGGCAAATATCTTGTTCGCTAAATTAAGGGGTACCAACTTTTTTCAATCTGCCTTCTTTCTTCCCTCTGTCGTAACCGGTGTAGCGGTTGGTCTGACCTGGACATTTATGTTCAATTCTGAATTTGGCTTGGTCAACAGCATACTCCGAATATTGCACCTAGCACAATTTCAACATCAATGGTTGGCCGATAAATCAACGGCAATGCTCTCCATTATAATTGCCGTAATGTGGCAATATGTCGGATACCATATAGGTATCCAACTTGCGGCAATGAGAAATATTCCAATTGAGTTGTATGAGGCGGCAGCTCTTGATGGGGCTTCTAAGTGGCGCCAATTTACTGACATTACCTTCCCTCTCATCAAACCAGTTTTGAAAGTCGATGCGATTCTTATTATAACTGGTTCACTTAAATACTTTGATTTGGTCTTCGTTATGACACGTGGCGGTCCAAACCATGCTACAGAAGTTTTATCGACTTACTTGTATTATCAAGGATTTCGCACACTGAAATATGGTTATGCCAGTGCTATAGGTAACATTCTGCTGTTACTCTGCGTGCTTGCCATTGTGTTATCAAATTTAGTTTTTAAATCAAAAGACTAACGACTGTGCATGAGGTTTTCAATAATGGACATGAAACAAGAGCTGTTTAATAATAATAGGAAACAAACGGTTTCTAAAGCATTTCATAAACGAGATCTAGTCAAAGTCTTCCAATATGTAGTACTCGGTTTTTTCACTGTATTATTTATATATCCGATTTTATGGTTATTCATTAACCCATTTAAGACAATTCAGGAGCTCTTTGCATCACCCTGGTCATTGCCAAACTCGCTAACTTTAGACAATTATATTCGGGCCTTTGAAGTTGAAAACCTTGGCAGGAGTTCCCTTAATTCGATAATTATTTCGGTCGCAGTGGTCGCGACGACGACATTACTTGCTGCCATGGCAGCCTATGGTGTTACACGTTTGCGTTGGAAATTGTCTGGGTTTGTGTTGTCGATAATGCTGTTGGCGCTGATGATACCAGCTCATGCCACAGTTATTCCTTTGTTTTCGATGTTCAACAAAATGAAGATAAACAACACATATTGGGCTGTCATAATCCCGGATGTCGTTTTTACACTTCCGATGGCTATTTTGGTTTTTACGGGCTTTTTTTCTTCTATTCCTGCAGAGCTGGAAGAAGCTGCGGTTGTTGATGGATGTTCAATACCGAGAGCATTCTTTACCATTATTCTACCAATTTCAGTACCAGCTCTGGTGACGGTAGCCGTTATCACCTTTATCTTTGTATGGAACGATCTACTATTTCCACTGATCTTCTTAACAGATCAGAATATGATGCCTTTACCTGTTAAGCTAACATCCTTCCAGGGGCGGTATGCTACCGACTATGTCGGCATGATCGCTGCTGTAGTGGTCACCATTATTCCAAGCGTCGTGGTTTATAGTCTCTTACATAGACGAGTTGTTAGTGGCATGACAGCTGGCGCCATAAAAGGATGATGTGCCGGATTATGCTGGCTCACAATGCAATTATTCGATCAAAGGCTTTTAGAGGCGAAATCATCGCGTTTTTAACCCGTAACCTACAAAAACTTCTTCTGGATTGCCATAATGAAAGCTCCTTTGAAAAACGCCAAGTCACTCGCAACTCTATCAGTCTTGTGGCCACTTCTCAATATGTCACAGGTAAAATAAACAATCAATGAATCGAATTGCTTAGAAGACTTCTCGGAAAGCTCCTCAAACTTACAAATGGATTTTTTGTATATCAACATCCCATGATTATTTTAATAAAAAATGTAGACACCAATTTGTGTATGGATATTGAAGATGCAAGCACTGCCGACGGCGTAGACATCCGACAGTCCGCTGTAACAGCAGTTTCAGGTAACAATTCCGCAAGTGCAAAACAATTTTATTACGATAAGTAATTTGAGGGGGCTGCAATTGCAGCCCCCTCATTACGGGATAGTAAACGAAGTAAATATTTGATATATTAATCAAAATCTCTGAAGTTAGGAAAAAGAACGTGAAAAAGCCCATCTATAAGCATATGATACTTGGAACAGCCTACTACCCTGAACATTGGGACAAATCGCTCTGGGAAAATGATATTTTGCGAATGAAGGAACACGGTCTGAACCTGCTCCGCATAGGTGATTTTGCTTGGAGCAAGTATGAATATAGAGAATGTGAATTTACAATTTCATACTATGACGAATTCCTGAAGTTATGTTCAAAGCATGGTATGGAAGTGCTATTTTGCACTCCCACGGCAGCACCACCGATATGGTTGGCACATAGATATCCCGAGATTTTAAACAGGGATATAAGCGGAGATGCATATTATGGGCTACGCCGTTATTACAACTATAACGCTCCTATCTACCGGAAGTTGAGTGAGCGGATTGTTGAGAAATTGGCTGAGCATTACAGCAAATGGGATATTATTGTCGGCTGGCAGGTTGACAATGAATTGAATTGTGACCTGAGCGAATTTTATTCTGAAGCTGATCATGCGGCTTATAGAAATTACTTGAAGGAAAAATTCGAGACTCTGGATAATCTAAATGAATCGCTTGGTCTGGTATTTTGGAGTCGAACGTATAGCGATTGGGAACAAGTGACTCTTAACAGAAAAAATGTAGCTGGCGCAGCAAATCCCCATTTAGCTCTCGAAGAAAAGCGATTCTTCTCTGAAAGCGCAATCTCATTTTGTGCCTTACAAGTTAATACAATCAAAAAGCACTTGCCTGAAGGTAAATTCATTACTGCAAATGGTTTGTTCAGCAATATTGACTATAACAAGTTGATGGAATGTGGGCTGGATTTCATTTCTTTTGACAGTTATCCGAACTTCGCCTTTGATTTATCAAAGAATCCAAAACAACCGGGCAATCTTAATGACAGGAAATGGAGTTGGAATTTGATGTGGACACGCTCTATTTCCCCGGTATTCGGCATCATGGAGCAGCAGGCTGGGGCCAACGGTTGGACAACTCGAATGGAAACACCCGCTCCAAAACCAGGGCAGATGAAACTTTGGACCATGCAATCCATCGCTCACGGTGCAGATATGGTTTCATATTTCAGATGGCGCACAAGCCCGATTGGATGTGAAATTTATTGGCACGGTCTAAATGATTATGCCAATACCGACAATCGCAGGCTAAGAGAATTAAAAAGAAATCGGACAAATTAATTCTATACTTGAATCCGTTCGTGGAACAACATTTAAGGCCAAAGTGGCAATTCTTAAGGATTACTCGAATGTATGGGATTCAGAGGTGGATGTCTGGCATGGCAGAGTGGATTCATTCAGTGATAATAGTTGGTTCGAGGCGACCCAACTTACCCATACGCCTTGCGATTTCTTTTATCTTAGACCACAAACGGTTCTTCAGGATTTATTAGCATATGAATTGCTGGTGTGTCCCCACCCTGCCATTATTGAACCCAAAATCGCTGACCTCCTTAAGGAATATGTTGAGAATGGAGGCACCTTGATATTTGGAGCGAGAGCGGGATACAAAGACGAATTCGGTCGATGCCCCATGAGGTCAATGCCCGGAATCATATCAGAGTGGTGTGGTGTCACAGTGACAGACTACACACTTGTTGGCCCTGCAGATGGTGAAATAAATGTTGAATTGGATGGTAGGCCTATTAACGCACCAGTGTTCAGTGAAGTATTGAAAACCAATGATGATACCACTGAAATATTAGCCAATTTTAGGGGAAATTATTATGATGGTCAGCCGGCACTTTGCCGTAAGGCTCTTGGGAAAGGCCATGTCTATTATTTTGGGGCGTGTTTCAGTGTAGAAATAGCAAAAGCATTGCTAGAAAAAACAAACCAAATAAGTCCCTATCAGCAACTTCTAGAACTGCCTGAAGCGGTAGAGCTGGCAGTCAGAACGGATGGTGAAACAGATTTCCTTTTCATTTTGAACTATAAGGATATCACGACAAATATAAAGCTCAACCAAGCACTGCCAGAGTTGATAAGCGGTGAAGTGATTGAAGGCCTTATCACTCTTAAACCATATGATGTGAAGATCATAAAGTTCGAGAAAGCTATCGGAAAGAGTTGATTACAGGGCAGTTACCCGCCAAGTACCATCGGCGCTAACGAGCTTAACTTCCGGGTTAGTAATTGGACCAGGTGCACCCTCGCCGCCGCTTGAGAGCTTCGAGGCGAACTGCGAACAAATGGCGTGTAACAAAATAGACCGGCCGGGAACTCCCGGCCGTTCGGCATTTTAGGAAATAGGAGAGTTTGCCTGGGTACACCCCGCTATTAACATAGTTTGAAATCATCTTCCACAATCATCCCCATTCTCGAAGAAAGGCCGCCTCTCAACGGAGTCGGTCTTTTTGTCAAAGTTGTGCCTACATTTCATTTTTCAGGAGGGACGTGATCACCTGGAACAGAGGGGGGACCTTGGAGCTGCGTCTCCTTTTTGGCACGATTTTCAGCAACGAACCCCACTGTCAGCAGGATGCTGCCTACCACCAGGAGGGGCGCGACGATGCATCTGATTGCATCCATAAGCTGCCTTTTTTCCGTGAACATGGGCGGATTGGTGGTCTAGCCTGTTTTTGTCAATCGAAAACAAGAAGCTATTACAATTCAAATCAAAACGAAACTCAAACCCAAACCAGGAGGCGGCACGGGTGCAACCTACAAGTGGGGGCTTGATGATCCCCAGGACATCCAGCAGCTTGAGCCGAAGCTTGAACTGATCAAGGAATTCAGACCAAGCGAACAGGTCGCGTTTTCCCGATTCCCGTTATGGTGGCGGGCCATTTACCGCGCGCAAGAGGTCATCCCTACGCTGCGCAGGATGGAACGTACTATAGTCTACCGCTATTAGGACGCCAGCCCGGCACTCTGCCACTTTTATGCTCCACAACGTCGTGTTCTTCCGTTCGCTGAACTCCGCGCCACAGCAACGGCAGTGCAGATACCGGATCCCATCTTTCCCATGCGTTTTACGTACCGTCAGATTGTCATGCCCCGCTTGGCCGTACTACGTGTATCGTTCGGTCACACACGCTAACGTGTCCAGGGCTGGTCGTGGGTTGGTAGGTTAATTTGTGTTCATTGCCCCATCCTACCGCATCCCACTGCCCTTTTCGCCATGTGCGACATAATCTCACCGTACTATCGTCTGAAAGAAAATAGGAAAATATGAAACTGATCGCGAGATTGTTGCTCATGGTGACTATCGTTGTGACTGCCACAGACCTCATCGTATACTATCACCTGAAGTAGCACCCAGAGCACCTAACACTCTCATGGACTTTTTAGTGATACTCGTGACAATCGTTCCGACCGGGATAATTATTTTGTTTTGGCACAAACGAAAAATGTTTTAGGTCATGATATTCTCTTTATAAAAGCCGCCCATCACGGCATGATCCCGACGCGTTCCGCTATCGTTCCGCGCGGGTTATGCCGGTCGTTGGGCGGGTTATCATAAGTGATCACTTCGTCAATGGAAAGCCAATCGCATCCCCAACGCCAACCGGATCTACGCCGGGCAGTTCATCTGGCCTTAAACCCGCCAGGAGATTTCCCTAAATCCAAATTAATCTCATTGAAATTTCCACCAGCCAGGCCAGGAAAGTCACCTGCCCGGTAGAAGCATCCACTATTATGGCATGTTCGTCCCGTCCACCGGGACGACCCGCTGTGGTCGTGGACGTCTCCGATGGAGCGTGGCTGGGTGTATCCGATGCGGTTGGGATGGGCGTGAAAGTGCTCGTTGCGGTTTCAGTGGGTGTGGGAGAGATTGTTGGGGTGGCGGTTTCGATCGGGGCGCCCGTGGCTGTAAACGTGTAGGTGGGGCCGGAGGTCGGTGTATAGGTCTTGGTGTTGATGCGGGTTTTGGTGTTTGTGGGTGTCTTGGTGGGTTTATGGGTGGGAGTCCTTGTCCGCGTGGCGGTGGGAGTCCTGGTCTTGGGTGTGCGGGTGGGAGTCCTTGTAGGCGTCAAAGTGGCGGTCCCGGTCTTGGTATGAGTTGGCGTAATCGTCGGGGTGGGAGTGCGTGTGCGCGTGCGGCTGGCAGTCGCCGTCCTCCTTGGGGTGGCGGTGGGCGCCGGGAAATAATCGAACATCCAGGTGCCGCGGTAGCGGTCATACGTCAGCGTGTATGGGTAGGAGGTGGTGTTGAACTGCCCGTTAAAATAAACCAGTTGCAGGGTGACCTCGACGGCACATAGATCACCCTGGCAAACGTAATTAACGTCTATTACGGTCACCTTTTTGACGGTATTCCAAAAGTCCACATAGACCTGGTAGGCATCCTGCGAAGAATCATCCAACGAGTCCTTGAAACGATCGGTTAAAAGCGACCAGGTAAGCGTGTAATTCCTGGCATTGATATTATCGAAATACCAGTAAATAAAATCCCGCGGCGTCTGGGGTGGCCGGACCGGTGTCTGTGTGAAGGTCGCCGTGAGGCTGGGCTGCAGGGTGGGGGATGGATAGGCAGTCAGTGTCTGGGCAACCATCGTCCCGATGAAGTTTTGGTACGGATTTGGATGAATGCCCGGACCACGCGGAAAAAACCACGCACAGGCAGATAAGGCAATCAACGCCAGGAACACGCACAGGGAAAGCAGCCTGAAACGTTTCACGGGGAATCTCCTTTCATGGAGAATCAAATGGACAAGGGGTTGGTTCCCTTTATTGGGTAAACGTTTCCTGCTGCCAAAAAGTTCCCTGAAATCCATCATCAGCGTTGATCTTTCCGGTGGGGTGGAGATTTTAGGTGCACCAACGGTCGGGTAGCTTTGCATACCATGACCACCGGCACAGTTGACTTTTAATTCTGTTTATCGGATAATGGATTGGAACGCAGCCCGTTGTAAATGCGAAAAGCCACTTTTACCTGTTGGCCACGGCACGAGCCTCCTCGGCGGACCGGGAAAAGTAAGCCTGCATGAACCAGTCACCTGACGCCTCCCCTGCTCCAGCCTCTCAAAACGTCCCGTTTCCTCCAGCCCAGCCTGCTCCCGGCGCCAGACGCAGCCGGTTATTTTATTTCGGTCTGGTGGCCATCCTCATTGGGGGTATCTGCTGCCTCCTGAGTGTGCTGGCATTGATCGTGTCCGGCATCCTGAGTGGTACACCGCCTCAATCCGCACGAGCCTTGTTGGCAAATTCCCCGACAGAAACTGCCCTCCTGGCAACCGCCCTCAGCCTGCCGCCCGGCACGTCAACCCAGGGCCTAAATGGCGTGCCAGGTCTGCTCGCGCTTGCCGCCGTGCTGGCAGGGATCCTCGGAGCTTTCCTGGTAGCAGCCGGTGTGGTCGCGCTCCTGGTGGACCGCCGGAACCGGGGCGGGAATCAGCCGTCCAGACTGGCCGTCCCCACCTCGTCCTCCCCGGAGCCTCTGCAAATCCGCTATAGCCTGCGGGTAAATACTACTGCGCTGGAACTGCATCAGCAGGAGCAGGTACCCGTTTACTTTCAAGCCTTACGCATCCTGTCCACAGGCAAATCTGTCATTGCACCTGAGGCGCTGATCAAGGTGGTCGTCCCGGACACGCCGGGCGGACTGGCAGCCTCTCCGGTCTCTGGAATGGGCAGCCTGGAATGCGACTTTTCATCGCCGAGCCCGCAGGTGTGTGAAACCCTCACCGTATTGGCGATCGCCACGGTTGGCGAGCAGGTCAAAGCCCGGGTATATCTGCATGTGCGCATCCTGCCGTTGTATGAGTTGGAACTGAAGTGGGAAGACCCCCAACAGCCGGCGCTGCAGGTGGGTGGAAAGGAAGCGCTGGTGTGGGCCCGGGTGAACTCCACCCCGCCCGATCCCTATTCGTCTCCGGATGTGCTGGCCAAATTAATCGATGTCAGGGTCCAGGGCCCCAACAGTGATTGGATCCGCCAACCGCTCAAACCGTATATCCAATTTCAACGGCAGTGGAATCCGATCGCGGCGGTCCACCCCGGGGCTGGGGCGGAGCTGCAGCCAGGCAACCCGGATCTGATCGCCAATTTTACCGCCGGCCGCCAGTCGGTGGTTGCCCGGCTGCCGGTGGAACTGGATCATGAAGGGATTCCAGGTGCCGAGTAGGGACTGGTGCGACGGAGGAAACGGCGGGAAGGGAGAAAAACCTCCCATCTGGGTGTGGCCGGAACCGGTCAATGGTTGAATGAACCATAGTTGTTATCAACCTGAACGGGAAAGCCCAGCCGCCGCTGTCCTTTCCGTGTCCCAATGGACCTTGCCTATACTTATTGGTCCGCCGACCTCTCCAGCCATTCCTCCGCCGATTGAATTGTGGCGAAGGCCTTGACGGTCAAACCGCGGTTGACCGCCACGTTCTCGGCGAATTCCATGTCTTCCAGCTTATGTGCGGGGTTGATATCCACTATGGCAAGCTTGCCGATTACCGGTAAAGCCTGTTCGCTATTCCTGGAGACCAGTTCGTAGATGCTGAAGATATCGAGACTCGGACCTGCCAGGTTCTCTGCGATCAGGACATTGGGAAAGTCGTATTGCAGGCACTTGGAACGGACTTCAGAAAGATAACTGCGGACAGTGTCATAACTGTTATCGCCTGTCACGGTGATGTACAGGTAATTGCTCCTTTGTTCGACATTCAGCGTATAAGGCATTGCTGGCTCCTTTCTCTGCGCGACCGGCTTGTGGATAAATCGGCCCAGCAGAATGAATTTGAGTGGTAGGAAGCATGCGGCGATGGGACGGAAGATTATTGTAATTCCTGTTTAAAGTATAGACAATTTCGCCAGAAAAGCAATAGGTAGTTTTGATAGCCGGCCGGGAGTCTGGATATCCCCCCTGAAAAGGAAGATCGAGGAACTTGAGCTTTCGGATACCCACATGGAATCGCGAGAGCCGGGGACGCCGGCCCCGGCTCTCTTGACGTGGAGGAGAAGAAATCACCTTTCGCTCGTATAATAACACCCGGCTCCGGAAAGTACTTGACGCCTGCCCTACGTTTCCCATCCTCGTACCTGACAATATTTTACGCACAATTCTCCCCGACCCGGCACGGGCTGGGGTCAAGGAAGCCTCCGCTACAGGGGTGGGGGCTTGCAATACCTTGAACCAGATGCCGAAATGGCACTATAATTTATGAAGAACTTCAGTTTCGTTCTGGCAGGTTATTTATCAAGGAAGATAGCCATGGACAGGATCAAGCAGGTCACCAAGCGTGATGGACGGGTGGTCCCGTTTACAAAGGATAGGATCACCAATGCCATCTATCGGGCGGCGGTCGCAGTCGGCGGAAGGGATAAAATCACCGCCCAAAAACTGAGCGACCAGGTGGTTGCCCTGTTGGAGGTCATGTATGCTGAGGGAAAAACCCCCTCCGTTGAAGAGATCCAGGATGTGGTCGAAAAGGTCCTGATCGAAAGCGGCCATGCCAAGGTTGCCAAGGCCTTTATCCTCTACCGGGATGAGCGCAACCGTCGCAGGCTGCAGGGAAGGTCCACCTCCGAGCAGCATAACATCCCCTGGGCAAAGATCTGGTCGGTGCTCAATTGGGCCGTCGACCATGGCTTGAATACCGTCGAAGGGTTGAACAAGCGCATCCGGAATGGGGAGATCCAGGATATCGTGATGGAGTCGGAAACGGAGTATTCACAGGATATTGCCGCAGTGGAGAACTCCATTATGGAAAGCCGCGGGGAGATCAAATTGGTCGTCTTCGCCGGGCCGTCCTCCTCCGGTAAAACCACCACAACCAGGAAGATCGCCCTCCGTCTGGCTGAAAAAGGCGTCACCTTCGTGGAGCTGAACCTGGACAATTATTATTTTGACCTGGAGCTGCATCCTAAGGATGAATTCGGCGATTATGACTTTGAAACCCCCCAGGCTCTCGACATGTCCCTGATCAACAGCCATATCAAGGACCTGCTGGACGGTAAGGAAATCCGGATGCCATACTATGATTTTAAAACGGGGAAACGAACCTTGCAAACCACCTCCACCCGCCTGTCCAGGAACGACGGCATCCTGATCGACAGCCTGTATGGACTGTATCCGGCGCTTACCGAGGGGGTCAAGGCCGCTTCCTATAAAGTGTATATTGAACCGCTCATGCAATTGAAGGGTAACGATGGAGAATATGTCCGCTGGACGGATATCCGCCTGATGCGCAGGATGCTCCGGGATGCCACTTCACGCGCCTCCGATTATGGTCAGACATTAACCCACTGGCATTATGTCCGGTCTGGAGAGTTGCGGAACATCATGCCATATATTTCTTCGGCCGATTATATTGTCAACAGCGGCATGCCTTATGAACTGCCGGTTTATCAACCCAGGCTGGCCGGTTATTTCGAAAAATGGTGCGAAGAGTATAAGGAGGATCCGCTCCGGCAGGACGCCTATACCCGCGCCAACCGCGTCAACGCCTTGCTGCATTCCATCCTGCCACTTGCCGACGACAGCATCGTCCCGGCTGATTCAGTATTAAGGGAATTTATCGGGGGTCTTGTTCTGCCGGGCTAATAACACATCCCAATCTCATTTACCTCGTCGTTACATTAGCCGGCCCTTGGTACTCCGAAAACCATCTGTCGGATTCCGGGTTTTACGTCAGGTTGATGATTTCTTCATATGAAAGTTGGACTTCTTGCTCAATAATTGGCCGCATCTCTTGCCACATTTCCATGAATGCGCTTTTCCGTCGTTCCAGCTCTTCCATTGAAAATGCCTGCAGGATCATCGTCTCTTTGACCCGTTCCTGAAAATGCGCTGGTAATCGCTTCAATTGTTCCACGCAGTAGTACCTCCATTTCATATCCGCCACTAATTCGTCGTTCAGGGCAAACAGCAAGTCAAAGAAATAGTTCAGCCCTTGGAAGAACATATGCTGGGCGCTGATCATATTGCCGCGCGCCACCCACAGGTCGGTCAACCGGTTGACGTACCACTCGGACAGGGTTAATCCCGACATCAGCAGCCATCTCTTTTCCTCCGGCTTCAGCGGAACCTTTTCTTCGAGCAACCGGGAGATCCTGCCCTGTGGATCGTAATGGATCCGCCCCTGGGAAAATGTCCAGCGCTTCGCCATGTCCCAGGGCGACGCCATTTCGCTTTCATAGTCAGCCAGGTGACAATGGACCTCCAGGCCTTCCACCTTGAGAAATTGGGATGCCAGCGGAATTTCCGAACCTTGTTTCTTGAAGAGTGCAATATCAATATCCGCTGAGCTGTCGTAATACCCTCTGGCGATTGCCCCTAAAAAGACGATCCCGACCATCTCTTCCCGTATATACTGTTGGGCGAATTCCCTGGCAACCCGGGTGGCTTTCTCCAACAGGACAGGGTCTGAAGATTGTATTGAAAATTGTGTGCTCATTGATTCCTTTTCTCCCATCGGCAGCTTATCGGGCTCACGTCGTCAATCAATTATATATTAGTTAACTCTCTTCTCAACAAATTACCCTCCGGCTTGTCGGTTTCCCAAGCTCATCCATCCTTCAGGTTCCGAGGTTTGTTTTTTTACCTCTTGAAATGGAGTTCTCTTTCCTGTATAGTTAAATTACTTCATCATTCCTGCCGCATTACTCCACACCTCCTTGGTCTGCAGAGGCGGTCTCACTGGATCGAGCGTGATTCACCTGGGATCGCGGGAATTGTCGGGATGGCCTGCCTGGCAGGCCATTGGAAAGGAGCATTCGAAATGGACTTCTTGAACAAGGTGTTTGGAAAGAAGACCAGGAATGGGAAACGACCCGGAACCTCTCCGGAAACGGAATTCGTGATCTGCCCACGCTGTGGAGCGAGCTACCATACCGAAATGCTGTTGTCGTCGATCATGATGAAAACCCCTTTCTTGGCGGGCTTGGATACCTGGAGCACCACGGTAACCTGCAGGTCCTGCGGGAATGCAATTGATGTCTCAGGCAGCTATAACAAGGTCTATGGTAAACCAGGCCCTGGATAGGTTGGGCCGCACAAACCTCTTCTGTTCGCACCCCTGCCTGCCCGTCCCGAGTGCTTTCGGGGCACCCGGTTTTTCCGGGCGTCCGCTTTCCTCAGCCTAGGCGCTCGCCCTCTCAGGGCGCCGGCATGCCCCAATCGCTGAAATCCCATTGAACCAGCAGCAATCGCAGCTCATCCTTGCCGTGCGCACGCCATTTGACCAGGGCCTGGCGGATGTAGCCCTTCACCGTGGCAGGCGAGAGTTGCATCCGCGCTGCCATCTGCCGGTTGGTGTAGCCCAGACAGGTCAGGGCGGTCACTTCCTGCTCGCGCCCCGAAAGCCTTTCCCAGCACCGCTTCAGCCCGTCGGAGTTCTCCAGTTGCGCCAGCCCCACCCTCAGCAGTTCCGCCTCCACCTGCTCGATCGGGCGCTGATCCCGCCTGGCGCGCTCCGCCAGGTCGGCTTGGAGAGGCGCGTCCAGCTCGAAAAGACGCCGGCTTGCGCCGGCTCGCGGGCGTACAAGGGTAAGCAGGCGATCCCATGGTTTCATACTATTAACATTATATAGAACAATTGTTCTGACGTCAAGGGGCACAGTAATAAGAGCAGAGCTTTTTCAATTTGTGAGTTCATAACCATATCTTCGCTTTTTACCGATTCCCGAATGTGAGGATTGTGCCTGCTTCTTTTCCCCCTTCACATTGGGAAGGGTAGAGGGGGCAGGGGCATATCAGTAAATGACTTTCAAATTTGAGAAATCCCTGCCTCTTAGATTTTTGCCCATTGAATTCGAGAAATATTTTTTGTATAATGAATTAATGAAATATTTAATCTTTCTGGATGGGTGGAAGAGTACGTGATTGGAAAGGAGAGGAGAATGCCGGGAGAATACCTCTGATCGAAAAAATTCGTTTTGTCCAAACTATTTTTCAACCTGTTCCTGATTTCACCAAAGGAGGGTGAAACCATGAAAAAAACTTTGGCAGTACTCTTCATGCTGGTCTTCCTGCTTTCTCTGGGAGGCTTTCCCGCCCATGCCCAAGCCCAGGTCCGGACGACCTCTTTCGCTTATATACCCCTGATCTCCCCCGGGGATGATTCTTCTGTTCCGGTGGTATTCCGGGCACGCCAGGCGTTCACTGCCCTGACGCCCCGCTTACTGGATGCCCAGGCTAAGGGACAGATTGTACGCTTTGAGCCCGAGTTCGACTTTGGCTTGTTGAAAGTGGAATACCGGACCGGTTTCGACCTGGCAGCTGCCCTGACCGTCAGCCCGGGAGCCACCCCGCCTGTTTTCGATGATCCGAAATCCGTGCTGGATTACACCCGGGTGGGCCCGAGCCAGCTTGGCGCGCTCACGGCTCCCGCGCAGCCAGAACCTTATTTGTTTGTCGGTGTGTACGATTCCTGTTTTTCCGGATCGAATTGGGGAGCAGGCAACATGTACACGGCTATCCTGATGGACAAAACCATGCGGCTGTTGACCAGTAGTACCAATTTTGTCGATGGCAGTGGCAATATTGATGATTGCTTCTTCGGCACCGGTATTTGGCAATACATGATACCCGGATATAACTTCACTATTAATTTATATGATTCCACCCACACCTCCCTACTCGCCACCTATTCCACTGTCATCCCACGTCTTAACATCACCTCGATAACCCCGAAAACCAAAACTCTCAAGGGCGTCGGGCCGGCCAACGATCAGGTCTGGTTCGAGTTGACCCATGAGCAACTGGATTCAGGTAACAATGAGACATATACGTATACTGGTGGTCCCACTTCCAGCAAAGGCGCCTGGAGTATCAAACTTGATTCTTCAATCGCCATACGCGGCGGAGATTATTTCGGGATCGCCTGGCCCAATCCCGATACCATCACGACCACTTTTGTCTTCTACCGTGGCCTGTTTATGCCGTCTCTAGAATGCCAATTGCTAGGAGATACTTGTGGTTTGTATGGGGTCCCGGGAAAATCTGCCAAAATCACCCTGACGCATGCCAAGAAAAATTATAGTACCTCCGGCAAGTTCGACTTCACGGGTTGGTTTGCAGGAGAGTTCTTTGATGCCAATACGGATCCCGTCTTAATGGTCCCCGGGGATAGGGTCGTCGGTACGGGCGCTGGCGCTTTGATCGTACCAGCCCTGACCGCCATCCCGGATACCGCGGCAGACACGATTTCCGGCATCGCTCCCGCCTCCCGATATTTCTGGGTAAAATTGGCAGCATTCTTTCACGTCCCGGATAAATGGTCATCGGCTTGGAGATGGGTTGGATCGGATACAGGCGGAAATTACATGGCGGATTTCTCCAGTTCCTTTGCCATTAATACCGCAGATATAATAAAATCTTCCATTTATTATGTTGACCCAACCACAGGCAACGAAACTGACTACTGGAACTATACATTAGTGGGACCATAATAACCTTTGATCGCTTCCCGATCTGCTTCGAACCTGAACGGTTGAAAGACGGAGACGCCCTACATGGGCGCCTCTGCTTTTCCCTTCTGCTTCCTGGCTATCTGGAGGATAAAAAATAATTTCTACACACTTTTATTACTTGACTTGTCATCCAACTTATGCAATAATACCCCT
This sequence comes from uncultured Chloroflexia bacterium, assembly GCA_963827305.1. GTDB lineage: Bacteria > Chloroflexota > Anaerolineae > Anaerolineales > Villigracilaceae > UBA877. The sequence continues at coordinate 53,945 of CAWHAM010000004.1, read as the reverse complement.
GCCCTTGGTTGGCTGCCCCCCTCAGCCAGCCAGGGGTATTTTCTTAATTTTCTGATCTTCGGACATGTTTTCGGACAAATAAGGCTGTCGCCGTTTATTTTTTCCGCTATTCCACTTTGATTTCCAATAACCATTTCACCCATTTATTTCCCGGCATGGATGGAAACACAGCCCGCAGCGGGAAGCCGTGCAGGACCGGCAGCGGTTGCCCTTCCCACTCATAGGCCAGGAAGTTCCGGTCCTCCAGGGCAGTCTGGATCACAAATTGGCTTTCATACTTGTCAGCCGCAACCAGCGTGATTTTCTTCGCCCCCGGTTGGAGGCCGGCCAGCTCCAAAATATATTTCAGCGGCACGCCCGACCAGGTGGCGGTGTCTTCAAAGACTCCCGGGCAGATCAGTGACAGCCTGGCAGTGACCTTGGGCATGCAGCGCAATTCATCATAACTGAGGCTGAGCGGGCGATCGACCAGCCCGGTTACTTGCAGCCGGTAAGTTTCCAGGTCGATCGCGACTGCGTGACCGGTCACGTGCAAGCCGGTGGTTTTGTCCAGCGCATCAATACCTGGATACGCGGCCATGGTCGGCACAGCGATGGGGGATAGCCCGCACGAAGAAACGATCATGCCTGCCGTGGGTGTGGGCGTCTCGATGGGCGGCATGGTTCCGGTGGGAGTCGGCGTCATGGTCAGCACCGGTTCGCTGGTCGGGGAGGGTGCGCTCGCCTCGGGCACCGGAGTGCTGCTGGCAGGCTGCCCGGCGCATCCCGCCAGGAGAATCCCTACTGCTAGAATGGTGAACAATCCGCTTCCTCTCAACATTTTTTTCGGTTCCTTTTCAGGCAAGGCCTGCTTCGTAATCTCCGCTTAAAAACTTGCTCTTATCCCTCCCGTTTTCCCGCCTCCCAGGCTGGCAGGATATCGACCTGCTCCATTCTACTCTAGGGTATCGTTCAGGGTATCCAGGAATGGCCTCAGCGCCCGGCAGGCGCTGATCATCTGATCCTCGAAATCGCTTCTCAGCACTGCCTCATCGGAAAAGTGATGATAAGCAGTGATTTGCTTCAACTGGAGCAGCCCGATTTCCGGATGCGCCCGGTCAACCCCTTTCGGTGCGGTCTTGAGTCGCTCGCCCTGTATCTCCCCAAAAGCCGCCTGAAAGCCTCTCGCATGCGTGACCCTCTTGAAGGCAGACGCATCCCTGGCGATCGCCTGCCGGAAGCGGTTCAATTGCTCCGGCGTGGGATCGTACAGCCCGCCCGCCACCATCGACCGGTCGTGCGGTTCGACCGAGACGTAATAGCCCAGCCTGGGACTTCTCCAGCCGCCCGGCGTGATCATCGCTCCCAGGTTGGTTTTGTAAGGCGATTTGTCTTTCGAAAAGCGGATATCCCGGTAAATGCGGAGAATACAGTCCCGGGCCGACAAGCCTTCCAGATGGTCGGAGGCTCTGAATTCATCAATCAGGTCATTGATGAACCCCTCGAACGTCGACCGGGCGGCCTGATAGTCCGGACGGTGCGCCTCGAACCAGGTCTTTTGGTTGTTTTGGCTCAGACCGTCCAGGAAAACCAGGATGGGTCCCAGGTTGAGAGGGATTGGCATGCTCGCCTCGCTTTCTCGTTTACCGGTTTTCGGCTTGGTGAATACTTACCAATCCTGGCGCTCAGGATTCCTTACGGATCGATTCGCTTTTCTAATTCGGGAAATAATGACTGAAGGCATCCGCAACCTCAAGGTTTCCGCCCATCGGCCAGGATGATGTCATCCGTAATGGTCGTGACCCCCTTGCGCTCGAAGTAGCCTCTTGTTTTTTTGTTAATTCGTCCCTTTTGTCCGGCGGGACCTTGGCATACCACCAGCTGGCAGAGATGGCGGCAAAGAAGTCATAGGCTTGTCCTCCGGTCTCGAATTTGTTTCGCCAGGTGAGCCTCCTGGTCCGGATGTCCAGGATGCCGGCTTCTGCCAGGAGCCGCCGGATATATTCTTCCTTCCTGGGCCAGAATTCCATGCGGTAGCCAAGTACATAGCGCTTGTCGATCGCCCTGAATGAGGCATCATTGGCTTCCCAATAATGCTCGGGACCGTGCGCGCCAACTGAAATGAGGCCGCCGGGACGAAGAACTCGCACCATCTCCGTTACTGCTCTTTCCTGGTCAGGGAATAAACCGAAGGACATTCCAGTCAGGACAATATCGAAGCTTGCTTCTTTGAAAGGCAGGGATTCGGCATCCAGCCAGCGGAAATCGATGCGGTCGGCACCATAGCCTTGTTTGGCTGCCTTTGCCCGGCCGATCTCCAGCATATAATTGGATATGTCCCCGCAGACTACTTTGGCCGCGCCTTTCTGGAGGGCCAGCAGGGAGATGATTCCGGTGCCGCCGCCCACGTCGAGTGCTTCCCTGCCCTGGAGGTCCAGCCCTTCGAGCTGGGCTGTCGCAGCCTTCGTTTGAAACATTGCACCCAGCTCATCATACATGGTCACATGTTCCGAGAAAACTCCGTCATAACCCTGTTTGACACGGTTCTTCATGGCAGCCGTGTCTCTGGCATTGCCCGTGAGCCAGCCCAGGATATTATTGGCATTGACCAGCAGCATCATTGGCAGGCTAAGCTTTCCGGTCCAAAAAATGGTCGGCATGGATTACACCTCCTCGGCGATAAAGCTCCCGTTTCCTTCAGTGAATCGGATGGTCTCAGGTACGGTCATAAAAGCCGCTCTTGCTGAATCGGTCGGATGGGACAATCATACAGGAAAACCCCTCTTCTCGCAACTGGTTGAGGCGGTTGCCAGTTGCCGGGATGCATCTGGACGAATAAATTCCAGCGATTCGTTGGTCGCTCTTTTCGTTATTGGGGCCTGTTGTACACGGAATTGAATTTTGTTATACTTTATACCGATCTAACCGAAAATCAACCCAATGCGTCCTAACGTCCTAACTTAGTTGGGAAGTTAGACAGGCGGCCAATAGTCTGTTACGAAGTGCCACATAATGGTAGACGGGCCGTATACCTGCCCCTGGTTCTTTCAGGGGACCAGATGTTGGGCGGATAGTAAACACTTGTCAACGGAGGAACCTCTGGACATCATGAGCAAGCTGACGCAACAACGGTTGACAAATGCGCGGAAGCCAACAGGCAGGCTCGGTAGGCTTCTTATAAGAGCAATGAATATCTCTCATTACCGATTGACCAACTGGGGATTAAGTCATCTCTCAATCAGGAAGCAAGATACGATCCTAGATATAGGTTGCGGCGGGGGTGGCACTGTCCATAAATTGGCCAAGATCGCCACAAATGGAAAGGTTTATGGCATCGACTTTTCCGATGAGAGTGTTATGGTATCTCATAGGACAAACAAGCAATTTGTTCAGATGGGCCGCGTCGAAATCCAGCAAAGCTCCGTATCTTGTTTGCCATTCTCCGATAACATGTTTGATCTCGTTACTGCTGTGAATACACATAACTACTGGCCTGATTTGGTCACTGATACGCAGGAGATCTTACGCGTTTTGAAACCCAGCGGAAAGTTAATAATTATTGGGAGCGTATATGAAGGCGGTAAATATGATAAACGGAATCAAAAGTATGCGGAGTTGATAGAAATAACATTTCCCAGCGTCAATGAACTTCGCGAAATTTTCTTGAGAGCTGGTTATGCAGAGGTTCAGATGTTTGAGAAATATAGTTGGAGTTGGGTCTGCGGTATTGGCAGAAAACAATTGTAGTTATTTTGATAGAAAGAAAAAACTAACAAGCAGTGAAAAAGTTATACAATGATCCGCCCAACATCCGAACTGGAGATAAACATGAAAAAGGTCTTTTGTTTTTACATGCTCTTTATCTTTTCCCTGGTGTCCTGTACAACGACAACCGGACAAATTCCGACAAGCACATCTGTTTTACCAAGTACTCCAACCGAAACCTTGGTGCCAACAACTACACAAACTAAAACTCCTGAAGCCACCCAAACTGAAATATCCTACTCAATTCAGCCGTTAATGCTGAAAGACCAGAGTGAATTGGTCAACACGCGTATCAATTCCCTGGTCTCGGGCTGTATCAAGAATCCGGCCTCTGATTGGTACGACTGGATAAGAGGCTTAAAGCACGATGGATTTAAGCAGACAAGATTTACGCTCAATTTCTCGGATGGACCCGCCGTCGATTTATCTTACGCTTCCATTGAAAAAGAACTGCCGGATGCTTACGTGGATTTGTTCAGGCGAATGAAAGATCTTGGGATCAAGACACGCTACAGCCTGTCCTTCTGGGATATGGAGTACAGGACGAATGGTGGCACAATTTCGAGAAACCGGTTAAGTACGGCAGGAGAAACAGAGCGTTATTTGGCGTATGTAAAAATGGTGGTGACCAGATTAAAAGGGTTGGTTGATAGTTATGAGCTTTGGAATGAACCTGACGCCAACTATGCCTCTTACCAGAGAATTACACCAGAAGATTACATCCGAGTGGCAAAGCTTGCTATCCCGCTGATTAGAGGAATTGACCCACTGACGAAAATAGTTTTGGTCAGCACCAGTAGTTACATCGATAAAGATGTCCAGGACTATTCAATGAAAATTCTCCAATCCGATATCATAGCCCTCGGTGATGCTATATCACTGCATACGGTGAATAATGATTCTTCTCCGGTATTTCACAGTGAATATTATTACGGTTATGATGTAATGTGGAAAAACATCAAACAAATAGCAGAGACACATGGCTTCCACGGTGAATATATTGCCGATGAACTTAATTACCGATCGAATTACAGCCTCAACTCATTGCAATCAGAATCCGGAGATTATCATCCTTACGAGCCCGAAATTGCAGCAAAATACATTGGCAGAATGATTGTCATTAATCAAGGTTTGGATATTTCGGTCGGAACCTCCGGCACAAATGCGGTCGCGCGCCCGGCTGAAGGTGGAATGATTTGTAACCTGGCTTATCTACTTGATGGACTACAAACACACTCGGTTCCTATCATTGTTCATTCCGAATCAAAACTCGTCAGATATTACACATTTGCAGATAAAGATGGCAATAAATACATTGCCATTTGGGATGATGGTGAAGCCAAAGCAGCAAGCGACGACTTTGCCAGCTCAATCGAAGTTGAAGATACATCAGCTATCTCAGTGATAGCCATGGATCCCTTTAATTCAAAAATGCAGGAAATGAAATTTGCCAACACTGAGAATAAAGTACTGCTGGATGGAATTAATATTACTGATTTTCCGGTTATTTATAAAATTGAAATTCGATAGTCGGGAAATAATGCCATTAACTTCATGTGTTTCCGAACAGCCGCCCAACACCGGCTCCCCCGCACCCCCATTCTGGGGGCAGGCAGAGCGTGCGGGACAGGCAGCGGACGCCTCTCCGTTCCGCTGTTGAGCCAATACGTTAGATAAAAAGCCCTTAAGAATGGTTTTTTTTGTTGTTTATTAGGCAAACTTACTAAGTCTGAAATAGTATCTCAATTGAGTAAGGAATCTGACTTAATGATTCCATCAAACCGATGCAGATGCCCTGGCAATCACGTGTGGCGAGATAAGCTCGCACATCAACAATTTTGGGTAGATCGAAATAGACACTTTTACCGATACCATCCACGGATTGACCTGCCATAATGGGATGGAATGGAGGTTCACATGAAAACCAAGTTGGGTATTGTCATCGCTTTAGTGGAGGCAGCGTCCGTAGCTTGCCTCCTTTTCCTGCTCAGCCAGAAGGGCCTTCCCGCTAAATTGAGTGTCATATTGGTTTTTTCCCTGCCCATCACTTTTTGCCTGCATGTATTTGAGGAATTTATCTTTCCCGGAGGAGGGGCAGATTGGTTTAAACGCGATCGCCCTCAATTCGCGCAGGCAATGACAGACAACTACTTCTTCAATATCAACGCTCTCCCTCTTGTTTTGTCCTTGCTCGTAACATTGGGGACATTCAATTTTGCAGGAAGTTTCAATTTCTTTGGCATTTGCGCGTGGCTGGCTTTCCTGTGCTTTCAGGCTATTCATGTTGTATTTTTCCACGTTCGCGGAGTATTCAAGACCCGGCGATATTCTCCCGGCATGGCGACGAACATCCTTTTTTATCTTCCGCTCACAATCACGGCGTTCGTCTGCTTGCTGAAAAATAACATCGTGGATTTTGTTTCAGCGATTGCTTGTGTCGGCGTGGGGTACCTGGTGCTGGTTTTCCTTGACCGCATTAAGAGAGCAAATCAAGCGTCAAATCCCTATGACGGCGGCAGTGGAGCCTCAAGGACAAGGCTCCACTCTATCGTTTCCTCTCGGCGCTTAGACGCCTTTGGCTTTCCTGACCACCTCCGTTCTTGCTAGGATTAAGTTCGGGGTGAGCCATGTCTAGTTAAATCATAATGGTTAACTCGAATGGAATCTGACACATTAATTCCGTCAAATCGACGAATAAATTCTTGTAATTTGTTGGTGGCTCTTTTCGTCGTTGGGGCCTGTTGTACACGATATTGGATTTTGTTATACTTTATATAGATCCACCCGAAAAATAACCCAATGCGGCATAACGTCCTAATTTGGTTGGGACATTATACAGACTGCCTATAGTCTGCTAGACGGGACGTATACCTGCCCCTGGTTCTTTCAGGGGACCAGATGTGGGCATCAAAAAAGGAAACCATGTATCCTATATTGGAATTTGATCCATCAAAAGACGCTATTATTAATCCTTCAAATCATTATAAACCGATCAAGGGTGCTGAATATTGTGTTATTTGCTTCTTTAAGGAAGTGATCGAGAATGTGATAAAAAATCATAAGGTTGAAATCATAAGCGTTTTAAAAAGTGAAATGGGTGACCACCCGTTGTATCAAATGAATTATAAAGAAAAAAATATAGCATTCTTAATGCCAGGCGTCGGCGCAGCACTCGCGGCAGGACTTTTTGAAGAAACGATAGCCCATGGTTTTACGAAATTTGTGGCTTGCGGTGGAGCAGGTGTATTAAATCGTGAGATTCAGTGCGGTAAAATTATCATCCCAAACACCGCAGTCAGAGATGAGGGTGTATCTTATCATTATGCATCACCAAGCAGAGAAATCGAAATATCAGATCAGGTTGTTGCTGTTCTGGCAAGGGAGCTGGACAAACAAGGAATTAATTATCTGATTGGAAAAACATGGACGACGGATGCTTATTATCGAGAAACCATCGGTAAAGTGAAAAAAAGGAAATCGGAAGGTTGTTGTACAGTAGAAATGGAATGTTCTGCATTTGCTGCGGTAGCAAAGTTTAGAAAAGTTATGTTCGGTCAATATTTATATGGTGGGGACGATGTAAGCAGCGCAAATTGGGATCCCAGAGAATGGAATAGGCAATCCGTTCGCGAGCATCTCTTTTGGATTGCGGCTGAAGCATGCATTAATTTGTAAATAGCGCATATTAATCATAAATTGGTTTGAGAACCGGAAAGCCGCCCAATGCCGGCTGCTAAGCAACAGCTTATTTCCTTTTGTTTCTTGCGGAATGAAGGATGGCCCATAGTCTGTTAGACGAGCCGAATAACAAGATGTTGAGCGTACAAACTAACAGAAAACTGGAATAACAGTAAAAAAAATGAAGCTCAAACCGCTTGGATGGATACCGTCATTAATCTTATTTTTGATTGCAGCATCACTATTGCGGGTGACCCTGTATTATTTTGCTCCAGCTTATATGTTGGCAACTGGAAAACCTTATCTTATCGGGTATCTAATTGGCTGGGTAAGTTCAATGTTCTTGGTTTTTGTGGCATCTTTAATTGCATATAGGGTCGATGGTCATCCTATCACAAAGGAAGCATTCATATCTCGATATCGATTGGACAAAATGGAGAGGGCCGATTGGGTCTGGACATTGGCAATGATCATATTTTCAGTCGTTTTTCTTGCCGCACTTTCATTCACGTCAAATTTATTGAAATCAATCCCATTGTTTTCGCCGCATCCGTTGTATCCACCCGACATGGTTGACCCCACTAATAACCTGACAAAGGGCGTTCTATTTGAAATGCCACTCCAAGGAAAATGGTGGCTCATTGTGGTTTACTTCATAGGCTGGTTTCTAAATATTGCAGGGGAAGAATTCTGGTATAGAGGATGGATGTTACCTAGGCAAGAAGTAGCTTTTGGGAAATATGCGTGGATAATAAACGGGCTGATGTTTAACTTTCAACATACCTTTCAGCCTTGGAATATGTTAGCGATGTTGCCTGGGTCATTGTTTGTATCATATGCTGTCCAACGCCAGCGAAAAACCTGGATGAGTATTATCTGGCATGGTTTAATGAATTTCAGCTTATTAATTTTTATTATTCAAGGAGTGATAGGATAGAACTTTTGAACGCAATTTCCATCAATGTACGCTTAACAAAGCGTGCAGCGGATTTGCTTACGGGCCGGGCGAAATTGGCGAGTCTGGCGCAATCCGCCAACCGCTAACGCCAACCGTTATACGCCACTTTACCTGATGCTCGCGAAAGGATGTTCGCCATCATGTTCAAGAGAACCATCATCAATATCTTCATGTTCAGGAGAACCATCGTCGCAGATGTAGTGCAGGGAATAATCGTGGGGGAATTGCTGGCATTTTTCACGGCAAATCGGATCATAGGATTGAGGCTTTTCACCTTCCTGCCGAAAGAACCACCATCAACGGCATAGTCCAGGGCATCTTCATCGGCATCGTCCTGTCGACTGCCTGTAACCTTGCAAAACAGATACAGCTCACACCGCTGAGCCAATGATAGAATAAATAATATGAACAGAACATCTACCTTTCTGGCGGTACTGATCGGCGGGGTATGCGGTTTTTACTTCATCAATTCTTTCATCTTTGGGCATTTCTTTACCAGTTCAAGAGCTGTGCGGACTGATGTGCTGCAAGGCATCCTGATCGGCTGGGGGCTGGCGTTCCTCACGGCCCAAGTGTACGCGAGGATCCAGGCTAAGAAGGTCAACGGCTGGATCACCATGTTCGGATTGGGCATGCCCGGCAACGGCACGCTGCTGCGAGCTGCGCACGCCCAATTATTTCCCGGCCCGGTAAACGTACCGCAAGAGGCGATGTACTGGTGGACGAACGCAGATGGAGGGGGTCACACGCTGGATGGACGGCACAACTACATCGTGCACTTCCAGGCTAGCGGGCTCCCGCCGAACAATGCATTCTGGTCGCTGACGATGGGTGATGCGAAAAATCGCTTTGTGGCGAATCCGATCCATCGGTACAGCGTCGGCGATCGCTCTGGACTCGTGCCGAACGCCGATGGCTCCGTCGACATTTACCTTCAGAACGCCGCTCCGGCAGGTCATGAATCCAACTGGCTGCCCGCGCCGGCGGGCAAGTTCATACTCTGGCTGCGCGTGTATGTGCCCGGCGCAGCCATTCTGGATGGCGAGTATTCGGTGCCGCCGGTTGTCAAAGTGAAGTGATCTCGAATATGCTAATACATCTGCTTATATTCGGTTCGTTCATGGTGGCGGCCTGGTTCGTTTTCACCTACTTATGGCCAAGCTTGATGCTGTCCGTGTACAAGAGAGCGCTGCTCGTTAAAGGAGGAGGCGACGGCCCCATCCCGGTCAATACGCTCTACACGGAGCCCCAGGCGCTTTTTGCAGATCCCCTGCACGCACCCGCCTCGGCATCAAAATTATGGACTACCGGCGTGAACCACGACACGCTCGTTACGGCCGGCTGGCTCGATCTCTCCAAAGGGCCGCAAGTCTTGCATGTGCCGGACATGGACGGTCGCTACTACAGCGTGCAGTTCACAGATCCGTCGCACAACACTAATTTTGCCTACGTCGGCAAACGTACCACCGGTACGCAGGTGGGCGACTATCTCATTTCGGGGCCGGGTTGGAAAGGACAGGTGCCGGGCGATATGAAGCAGATAGCCTCGCCGAACAATTCGGTGCTTGTTCTCGGCCGCGTGCTCGTGGAAAGCGACAGCGACCTGTCGACTGCCTATGATCTTTCGAAGCAGATACAACTAACACCTCTAAGCGGCTGGCAACCGGGCCAGTAGTAGTACAACCGAAAGGAGATCTTCACAATGATCGCGAAGAATGAAAAGCCGCTTTGGTCTTTTTATCTACTCTGGGTTCTTTTGACATTCCTGTGTGTCCCGATAGCCTTTTTTCTCGACCTTGTCATCCTGCGAATCCTCATCCATTTTATCGGTGACATTATCTATGTAGATGGGGTGCGCCACATTACGGAAGATTACCTGGGGATGTATGCCTTTATTCCGATTGTGGGTCTTTTGACCGGTGTACTGCAATATGGGCTTCTGCGCCGCTATCTGCTCCAGATGGGCTGGTGGGTGGCAGTCACATTCGGGGGTTGGCTCCTGGGGGTATTCCTGATCCTGATACCCGGCTGGCTTCATTGGACAAACTCATCACCTAATATAAATTTGGCGTTTATCGTGATGGGGTTATCGATTGGTGTGGGGCAATGGCTGTTGTTGCGGCGGCGGTTACCATGGGCGGGTTGGTGGATAGCAGCAAATGCTGCGGGCTGGGGTTTATTGGCCCTGATAACAGAAGGTAATTCCATCGGGCAGTTCGGATTATTTTTTCTTGGCTTTTTACCCGCCTGTGCTACTGCCTTGACGTTGGCGTGGCTTATGGATCAGGTTCAACGGACTGAACCGCAAGGTGGATAAATGCTTGGAGCGCATCAGATCAAATTGACTTTTCGAGGAGAAAACAATGCCAAACGTAAAGCGACTCCTTCCCGCAATTTTAGCGTTATTGATCTTGTTGTCTGCAGCTGCTTGCAGCGCCACTTCACCTTCGGCGACCTTCACACCGCTGCAGCCGCCCACCCTCACTCCAACCACCATCCCAACCACCCCCACTCCAACCGCCATCTCACCGGAGTCGGTTTCCGAACTTAACACAACACTTGAGAATCTTGCCCAGCAAGGCCTTTTCACAGGCTCGGTGCTGATTGCTCAACAAGTCAAGGTGCTGCTCAGCCAGGGTTACGGAATGGCTGATCGTGTGCAGAAAATTCCGAATACACCGCAGACCCGTTTTCGACTTGGCTCCATCACCAAGCAGTTCACGGTGATGGCGATCCTTATTCTGGAATCCCAAGGCAAACTCAACGTCAAAAACCCCATTTGTAACTATATCCCCGATTGTCCATCAACTTGGGAAGCCATTACGATCAAACATCTTCTGACGCACACGTCCGGCATACCCGATTTCTTTTCAGTGGTTAACTGGCCGGGCATACGGGCTACTCCTTCTGCCCCTGTACAGACCATCGCGTGGTTCAAGGATAAACCTTTGGATTTCCAGCCCGGCGAGGGTTGGAGTTATAGCAATTCCGGCTACATCGTGCTGGGTTACATCATTGAGCAGGTCTCCGGCCAGACATATGAGGACTTTCTCCAACGATCCATCTTTACCCCGCTGAACCTACATGATACCGGCTATGACCACAATTCGAACGGCCTGGCGGTTGGTTATCCAGACAGGTATTCCACCCAGACAACGGACTTTGTCGATATGTCGATCCCATACGCAGCCGGGGGGTTGTATTCCACGGTCGAAGATCTTTACCGATGGGACCAGGCGCTGTCCACCGAGCAGCTGGTTCCAAAAGTGTATTTGGATGAGATGTTCGCTCCGCAAGCGGTTATTCCTAATGGCGATGGAGCCGCCTATGGCTATGGATGGGGTATATGGAGGGAGAATGGTCGGTTGATCAATATGCATAGTGGCGGCATTGAAGGATTCACAACGCTCATTGTGCGGTATCCAAACGATCATGTTACCATCATTGTGTTGAGCAATCAGCAGGATACGACTGTCGGAACGATTGGACAGATCCTATCCAGGAAGATCTTTGGAGATCAGTAGGACAGCCGGCTGAGTGGAGACAGGCTAATTCATGCTGAGAAGCAGCCCAACACCGGCCCCCCCGCACCCCCATTCTGGGGGCAGGCAGAGCATGCGGGACACGCAGCTAGTTTGCCAGGAGTACAATATATTGGCAAGGTATTCCGTTCCCCCACCGCCGCCCTGCACCAAAGTGCCCAGAATGGGTACGAAGTGGCGTGAGCCAAACCATTAGTTGCCAATTAGGAGAAGAAAAATGACTGCTAATTGGAACACAGCCTATCAAAAACATCCTTACATGGAAAAATCTCCGCACGACGGCGTTGTGAAGTTTCTTGGATTTTTGAAAACCAAAAACGCAAACCGAATTCTTGATTTAGGCTGTGGCGACGGTCGTCACTTAATTTTCCTTGCCAGGCAAGGATTCATACCGATTGGGATTGATAATGCATTTTGGGGCATACGAAGAACTAATGAATGGATAAAAAAGGAAGGTCTGAGTGTGGAATTGGTGTGTGCAGATGTTCGCTTCTTACCGTGGAACGATGAAAGTTTCGACAGTGTAATATCCATTCAGGTTATACACCATCAACGGTTAAGTGCCATTCGGGAAACTTTATCTGGCGTGAAACGCATTTTACGAGCAGGCGGTTTTTTCTATTTTACCGTTCCTAAATTTCCGCCAGGTAATTGGAAAGAAAACAAGTACATGGAGATAGAAAAACATACATATGTGCCTTTGGAGGGGTTCGAAAAGGATTTACCGCATCATTTGTTTACATGTGAAGAGCTTGTGTCAATCTTGAATGAGTTTGAGATACTTGAAATCAAAGATGATTCCACAACGCATTTAAGCGCATTGGTCTGCAAGACAATATGACTTTCGGCAAAAATGGCATCCAACAAAGCATGCCGCAGCGGGCAGCCTGGCAGGGCAGCCGCGGCCCTCACCCCGGCCCCTCTACCCAACATCCCTGCGGGGTGTGGGCACACGTCCCGGTGGGAGAGGGTTGAGCCAACCCGTCGGGCCATCCGCCTGCCTGACCTTGGTTCTTGCAGGGGACCAGATGTCAGGCGCTGTGTAGAAACAGGAAAGGCCAAAAATGGACCGAATCACCTGGCTAAGAGAAATGCGAAGTGATTGCGAAGAGCAATATGATACTGTTTGGGCTCCACAATACGGCGAAGGAAAAGTGGGAGTGTATAGCAATGTGACCCACCAGGAGTTCATAAAAGAATTCTTAAGCCTTCTTCCACAAAGCAGCATGATCCTCGACGCAGCCTGTGGGGCTGGCAGGTATTTACCATTCCTTCTCGAGAAGGGGCATTCCATCATCGGGATTGATCAATCACAAGGTATGCTCACATATGCCAAGACCAAATTCCCCGGTGTCCAATTCGAGAAAGTTGGCCTGCAGGAAATGGCTTATCAAGAGGTTTTCGATGGCGCGATTTGCATGGATGCTATGGAAAATATCAGTCCTGAAGATTGGCCTCTTGTACTAAGCAACTTCCACCGTGCGCTAAAGCAACATGGCTACCTCTATTTCACAGCCGAGACAGTCGAAAATGCAGATGAGAACGAAATCAAGCAAGCCTTCGAGAGGGCTCAACAAGCCGGGTTGCCGGTTGTTTATGGAGAGTGGCCTGACGAAAGCGTCTATCACTATCATCCGACCAATCAACAGGTCAAGGAGTTGGCTCAACAAGCAGGGTTTGAAATTCTCATAGAAAGGAATGGGGAGATTTGGTACTACCATATCTTGGTACGAAAGATTTAGGACCATCTATATGACCGAAAATCGTCCTCACTTTTTCCGGAAGTGGTGCACCAGACGACAGGCACAAGGAGTGTGAAAGATGTCATCCCAGACCATTGAAGTCGAAGCGGGATTGCTGGAAGAAGCCGAACAGAAGCTGCAACTTCAAGTTCCGAATGGTTTTGCCGTTCTTTCTAGGCAGATCCTCTCAGATGGAAAGCCAAAATCGCTCCAGGCGTCTGCCGAAACCACGCAGGCAGCCTGGGAGAAAGTGCAGTCACAGGTTCCCCCCGGGGCAATCATCCAATCCAAACGGGAATTGATTCCTCCCGGACGTCAGGTCTTGAACGCGCAAGCATTTGACGAGCAGGAAGCAAAAAGCCAAGCGGTCAAGCAACTTAGGGAAACCAGTACCATAAAAAGCATCCAAATAACCGTTCCGCCCAGGAAAGGCTTGTTGGGGTTGGGAAAATCCCCGGGCAGCTATGAAATCGAGATCATTCAGCAGGCAGTGGTCGAGGTCACGTATACATCCCCTGCCAAGATCAGGGCAATCTTCGACCACGCCATCATTATTGAAGCTGAACAACTCTTGGGAGTGGAGGGCTTGAAAGGGTTGGAACACTTGAAAGGGGAAATGCAATGGATGCGTTTCTTCGCAAAATCGCTACTGGTTCTGCCGAACAATTCAATCTGTTACCCGAATCCACTCTCAGCGGATTGATTGAAAGCTCCAATCTGGGGATGCCCTCGAAGGGAGATATCTCCGGGGGCCTGGCGGTGCGACTCCTGGAGATAAACTGCCGGAGTTCCAGAGTTTGGACCGGTCTATTCAATACCATCTATGGCTCTCCTTATAGTGTGCAAACCATTTTTAATAAACACCCGATTGAAGCCCTGGACCTTCTAGTCTGGTATATGTACACCCCCGAGGCTGTGGCAAATAACCGCATCCACGCGAATGTGCAACTCTGGTTCCTCGGCCTGGCAGAGCGTCACTATCCGGAATGCGGGCCGACTTTGCAAGAACGGATCATCGCAGAGCTTAAAGACATGATCAAGAACTGGAAGGGTCAATATTCTTATGTCATTCCGGAATGCTGTAAATTACTGGTTGCCACCGGGCGCAAGGATGTCCTTTCGGTGGTTGCGGATGGCATTCGGCGGAGTGACGCAGAATATACCCAGACCCTGAGGATGATTGCCAATGACGACGAATCTTCTCACTCAATTGATCCCAATGATGCATTGCAGGAGTGGGAGAAATTCAAGCAGAGCGTCACTGAAGCCATGGGAGGCTGACGATGGAGAAGGAGATTGATCATGGACCTATCCCAGGTATCGCGGACGGCCATTCTTCTATTGATTTGTCGAGCGGTTGAATCAGAGAAGAATCTAGCTGCATTCAAGGACCCAATGGCGGTTCTCTGTTTGGAAAGACTGATGTCCATGGCATCAGGGAAAGACCTGCGTTGGATCACCAGGAAGAAGCGAATGTATGAAGGATTCCACGTGCGGGATGCTCTTCGACATCCATCGGCGTTTTGTGCGGTGGTATTCACGAAAGCGGAGTCTGGAACCCCAGACTCCGCTTTTCATGCAAATGCCCACCCGTTTTCTGAGGACGGGTTAGTACACCACTATGAGCCAGAGCGCTAGCATGCTGGCCTGGTCATAACCGCCCAGGACGTGGTCTCCCACCTGCAAGTCAGCCAGGCTGGCGGAATGATGGTTGCGACTGATAATTGTCTTGCTATCTACATTGAGGACCACATCCGCACCGCCATATTTCGGAGTGATGGTGACCGTGCTCGCGCCGGTGTCTACACCTGAGATGGTCCCCCAGAGCACGACAATTTTCGGCCAGGCCGAGATATTGGCGGCGAGCAGAGTGACCGGGTTGTATCTGGCCTCAACCAGGTCGCCGACCTTTAAGTCCGCCAGGCTGGCCGTTGCTCCGTTGCGCTTGATGGTGGTGGAGGAGTCCACATGCAGGACCACATCCGCACCGCCATACTTCGGTGTGACAGTGAGAGTGCCCGCGCCGGTGTCCACGCCTGAAATGGTGCCTTTAAGCGTGACTAGGTTTGGCCAGGCCGAGATGGTTGCGGCAAGAAAAGTAGCCGGGTAGTATTTCGCCGTAACGCGGTCACTGACCTGTAAGTCAGCCAGACTGGCTGTCGCGTCGCTACGCTTGATGACAGTCGTGGAGTCCACATTGAGGACTACATCCGCGCCGCCTTTTTTCGGGGTAATGGAGACCGTGCCCGCGCCGGTGTTAACGGCCGAGATGGTGCCTTTAATCGTGGCGAGGTACGGCCAGGCATTGATATATGCGGCGAGAAAAGTAACCGGGTTGTATCTGGCTTCAACGCGGTCGCTGACCACTAGGTCAGCCAGGCTGGCTGTTGCGCCGCTGCGCTTGATGACAGTCGTGGAGTCCACATTGAGGACTACATCCGCGCCGCCATTTCTGGGGGTGATCGTGACCGTACCCGCGCCGGTGTCCACACCTGAGATGGTGCCTGTAAGCGTGACAAGGTTGAGGACGGCTGTAATTCGGCTGGCGAGCATCGTGGACGGGTCATAGCGAACATCCACCCGGTCACCGGGCTGGAGGTCTGCCAGGCTGGCGGGTTGGTGGAGCCGGGTGATGACCGTGGAGCTGTCAACATTGAAGGTCACGTCCGAGCCACCCCATTTCGGGGTGACCGTCAGGGTGCTGGCGCCGGTATCGACGGCGGAAATGAGCCCTTTGAGATCGGCTCCCCACCAATGTGCTGAGACCGGGCTGGCCGTCATTAGAACACTGAACGCAAGCAGGGCCGCGATGAGAAGGTTCATGATTTTGATCTTCATAGATTTTCTCCTCTATCGAATTCGGTTCCAAACCGTGTTTCCGGTTTGGATTGGGAAATTTCCTGCCACCTGAATCTCCCTTGCTGGCAGGCTTTGGTTCTTTAAAATTATAGGACAAAATGATGCCCGGCGACCTATCAGATTCGTAGACGACATTACAGTTTCGTGAATGGGAGTAGGATAAAAGTACCAGACCGGCCAAGCAAGTCCGCGGAAAATGAAAACACAGGGGAAGAAAGGGCGCGGAACGATGAGGAACAGGTACAGGTACGTCACTTGTGCAGGCAGGATAGGCTGGCGCAGGCAGGCAAGGGCGCGCCGCGGCATCGGTTGGAGGAAATGGCGCGACAATTGAGATGGAGTCCCCGCCTCCCGCTGAACCGGCGACCAGGATTTAGCCCGGAGTTATTGCTATATAAATAGTGGCCTGCTTGATGGTCTTGTCCAGGTTGTACGTCACGCTGATGGAGACAGTCCAGATATAGTTCCCGGCGATGCCCCGGTTGGTCCCCAGCTGGTTGGGAAAATCGTTGGAAATCAACATGACGTCACTGGAAAGGCTCCCGGGATAAAGGCCCGCGAGCAATTGAGTAATCACGGCGGCCTCGGCCTGCTCATTCGGCCCGTTCTTGTCTTTGGCATAATAAAGCAGCGAGAAGGATTTATTGGTGTAATAAAAGTCGGCGATCACATTCACGGTGGAGTTTTTGTAGGCAGAGCAGGCAGTACTGCAGGCTGAATCAAGCGTTTTATCGCGCTCGAAGCCATTGTTTTTCAAAATAGCCTCCAGGTCCGGTATGGCTGTGTCTGTCAGTGCGAGCACAGCTGCCGGCGTGACCGTTGGCGGGAGCGGGATTGGCGGTAGCGGGGTCGGCTGGGGGGTGGGGCTGGAGATGGAGACAGGAGTGGGTGTGGCGGCAGTCGCGAACAGTGGTCCAACCGCGCAAGCCAGGCTCCCAAGAATAACGGCCATGCCTGCCAGGAATAATTGAACGATGCGCCTGTTCATGTGCCTCCTGTGCTATCACGGGCATACCCGGCGACTGCTCAAGCGAGCCGCAAGCCTTTTTGATGAAGCCTGTCCCTTAAATATAGTCATGGATGGCCTGTTTGCATATAGGCCATTCGGCTGGAACCCAAATCAATAGAATAATTGCCGGCGGCAGACCAGACTCCCATCAAGATTAAAATAGTATAACCCGCTGACCCGCGAACCGCAACACCTCTGAGTCCCGCCCCTGCCTGCCTCCTTCCAGCCTACCCCTCCGATTCGCGGTGCCCCGAAGAACACGGGACAACCGATAATACTGGGTGCAGGCAGGCAAGCGGGTGCGATCGGGCTGGAAGAAATGGAACCAAATACTGGCTGGAGTCGTTTATACTATAAATAGCTTGAAAACTGCTCGATCCAAGCGGTCCCTCGCGCAGCATGCCCATAGGGAACGCTGCACCTGTACTGGCGGTACTGGCGCAGGCAGGGCCACCGGATGGCGCAGGATCGCCAGGCTCTCAGGAGGAATTATGAAAACGCCTTTTCATTGCATCTTCAATCTTTTCATGCTGGCAGGTTTGCTGTGCGCATGCCAGAATAAAGCCATGCCCTCTCCCACCAGCACACCCATCCCTCCTTCTCCAACCATCACGCCGACATCCACACCTTTACCGCCCACACCAACAGCCACAGAAACCTTCACCCCGTTCAAACCCTCCAGCACTCCCGGGCCGGTGCTGTACTATACCCCGGCGAACACGCTGGCCGTCAGCCCTACCCCGCTTCCCGGCTGGAGCACCTACACCAACGAATACCTGGGGTATAGTTTCAATTACCCAACAGGAGGGAATATTTTAAAGTATGGTCCCAATGGAATGGATGTTAATGAGGTTCTTCCGCCCGGCTTCACTTTCGATGAGTATTTCGATTACGTGATGGCCATCCTGCCGGACAGTCTGTGTGTCATCGTGCAAATACCGGGTGCATCGATTGCCATTACCCCTCCATATGACCCCATCGGAAGTTATGTCGGTCCCCTGCCCGGGGATGGGCATCGGGTCCCAGTACCGCATGGAAGCTGCCAGCGAGACCTGGACGATCGCTGGCCAGGAGTACGACGATTCCCAGGGCACCAAACTATACCTCAAGAGTAACAATGCCTTCTATGGCGAGTTCCATATATTTAACCTGGAGAACGGCTTCCGGGTCACCTTCAACGGCATGCCACGCGGGGAAATGTCCTCCGAAACCTACCTGGCACAGCGGAAGACCGCCAGGGAGATCCTGGCCACGCTGCACTGGTTCCGTGTCCCCGACCTAAGCAAGCCTGGCACCACCTGTGCGGGGAAGTTCACCCGGCTGGTGCCGGGGGTGCAGGCGGTTGTGGCCGGCGCCCCTGCCGACCCGCCGGACCGCGTCCGCTCAGGGCCGGCCAGCTCCAATGCCGTCATCACCCAGATCTACCCCCAGACGCGGGTGAAAGTGGTGCAGGGGCCGGTCTGTGCCGACGGGCTGGTTTTCTGGAAGGTGGAGAACGCAATGATTCCAGGCGGCTTCGGCTGGACCGCCGAAGGCGACGGGACGGAGTACTGGCTGGAACCATTCAAACCGTGAGAGACTGGCCCGGCTCGGTAGACCGCGTAGCGCCCCGCCGGGGAAAGTACTCACAGGTCTGAAAAACAACCATGTTCATCCAGCAAACCCCATAAAAAAGGGCATTATTAATCCAGCCAGCATGACACATGAAATAATAAAAACCAAACTTCCAAGGACGATCCCCAGAATCGCCATCCAGGCGCCTGACCGATTTTTCCCTTTTATTTGCACGAGCGACACGCCCCCGATGATTATGCTGGTCAATGCGAGCGGGATTCCGCAAAATAAACTCTGTACATATCCCGGTCCGCCATTTGCCGCAATCAGGTAATAGGTGGAGATGATTGGAAAAATCATCGTCACCAACCCCATTACGAAACTGGCAGCGGCTAATTTGTTATTATCATGAATGGATTGGTTTGGTTCAAGGTAAGCATCCATTTTATGCCTCCAAATATTGAGTCACAGACTCTAAAGGTCTCCGAGACCTTTAGGGACTCATATATTATTATCGCGCAAATTCCAAAGAAAAACCTTAATTCTCCAATGGGTTCAACACCCGCCCCACGAACAGGATCGTCCCCGTTGGCACATCCCGGATGACGAAAATGAATGGCCGGTCGATGCGCAGCTCCTGCGGCAGGGAGGCGGGCATGGCGCCAAAAACAGTGGCAGCCGCGGCTTCCGTGCCGGCTTCGTTGACCAGGATATAGGCCTTGTGCAAGGCCGTGTACACGTATAACTGCTCCGCCTTCGTGATGCCGCTGAAATCCGCCTTAAATTGATCGAAAGCCAATGGCATGCCCAGCGCGGACAAAACCGGGATCAGGTCGAAATCAGTGGTAAATTCAAATTTCGGCATGTACAGTTTCGAATTGCGCAGTTGCAATGCATGCATGATGGTGGCAAACTGCGCGGTATCCAGGCTGCTCTCGAACGCTTCGAACCGGCCCGCATCGGGCAGGATGATCATCATCTCAGCCAGATCGCCTTTGTACGGCAATGCCACCGCCTGGTACCCGTCACCGGAAGCGAGCCGGAGCGGAATCTCGTTGTCGGTCCGCATCGTCGGGACCTGCACCTGCGACCCATCCAGCCGGGTGAACGGAGCGTCGCCGGTCAATTTTTCGACGAAGGCTTCCTGCCAGGCGGCTTTGAAGTAGATCGCGTTCGCCAGGAGCAAGCGCGTGGTCGGGTCAAGCGAGCCGGGCGGCAGGATGTCCTTGATCTTGCCCTGCGTTTCCCGGTCGACCCAGTCATTTACCTTCTGTCGGGCGGCATCCGGCGCAGCGGCAAAATCCAGCAACCGCACCCCGGCGCCATAATTGACCGCCAGCAGGTCAAGATAAGCTTGCTCGAACGGGTAGCCTTGCTGTCCCCAGACCGCATTGGCGATGGATAGCTGCAGGGGGTTTTTGGGATCGATCTTTTTGGATTGTGCCGGCCGCTGGGCCAGATCAAGTGCCAGGGCATTCAGGGCCGGGTGGAATAGGTCGGGCGGCAAAGTGAAATGCAGGCTGCTGGCAATTTGGGAAGCCGTCTCCCCGCCCGCGCCGCCGTATAACATGGCTGCCGCCAGGGTAATGCTGTAGGGGGAATAGACCAGGTTACCACTCTTCGCACTCACCTGGTGGTAAAAATCAAAGGCGAAGGCGTTGTTGCCATCCAGGAGGGATTGCGTATCGGCGGCGGGAATGGCTGGAGCAAGTTCGCGCGCCAGATCGGATTTAGCCACTGCGCCCGTATCTGCCGGAGCGTTGCCACAGGCTGGCAATAGTATCACCGCCAGAATTACACACACAATGTTGAAGGTTCGCATTCGAGCCTCCTTCCGGTGAGATTCATGCTCTCACCACAGGCCGCAAAATTGTTTAGTACCTAGTCGAAAAATATTGAAGAACCACATTTTGGGTGCCGCGCACTCAAAATGCGAACTCCTCCCGAATTTTCGGATGGAACCTTATTCATCCCACCAGGAAGTTGTTTTCTTTCCCAACCGGATTGCATTGTTATAGCGGGAGCAGGCTGCCAACTATGAAACTGGCTGCGTTCAAGGCAAAACTGACCCACAGGGCTTCCTGGAATCGCATGGATTTTCGTTGGGACAGGAACAGACCACCTGCCTCCACCAGACAGACCACGATTTCGGCGAAAAATATCAGGAAGAACGGGGACAATCCACTAAGACCACTGATGGTGATCCACAAGACTGGCTGGGTGATCAGGTTCAGGAGCAGGATGACGGTGAGAATGACATCGACAGGTCGTTTCCTCCATAGAGCATAACCAACCCCCAACAGCAGTTCGACTACCAGCGTGATGATCAGGCCTCGGGTCCACAGTATCCCGGCGATCAATGTTGGGATGGCAAGCAGCCAGGCTGCCTGCAGCCAATTGTTATACGAGGCGAGGGTTGCTCCGGCACGACCGGTCCTGACGGCCAATGCTACCAGGATGATCGGCAGGATGATCTCCATCAAGGGAAATGTCAAGGTTGCCAGGAGATCAAATAAGGTCGGGGCGCCCTCATGAAAAAAAGGTACGTTTGGACCCAGGTTTTTTTCTTCAACTTCCAAGCCATTATCATAAATAATGACGACATAATGGGCGCTGTAGGCGCGCTTGGTAAAGGTGTTGCTCTGGCGGGTGACGCCATCGGAGAATTCAATTACCAGGCGATGGTAAGGACTGTAATGGTATCCAACCGAATTACAGGTACTGACCTGGCATTCGAAATGTTGGGGTCCAAGCTGCTGAAGCGGTGCGAACTTGGATACAAGCTTTGTCCGCACATTCAAGCAATTGCCCGGAGAGGATGGTTGGTCCGGGCTTCTTTTGGCTGGTAAAGATGAATTGCATGGTGGGTTTGGGGCCCGCATCAGCTTGAACGACCCGGGCAGGGATGGCGGCTGCGAAGAAGCCAAGGAGAACACTTGCCATGAGAATGTGAAGTCGGGAACCTTTCATCTCATACACCAGCCGGTCGACCTGCCCACTGACGCCCGGATCAAACTGACCGCCAGGAGTAGTGTGACCAAATCCCGCAGACGGAATACCGTGGAAGCTGACATTCTACTGGTTCATGGTCAAACGTGCGTTTAGCGGGGCTCGACCACGATCTTGATGGCCGTGCGCATATTGCCCTCTATCTCCACATCCACGAATTCTGGAATGATAACTACGTCGATACCATCCCCTTTCAGGTAAGCTGTGGCCAATATCAGAGCCTTGATCGCCTGATTGACCGCCCCCGCCCCAATGGCCTGGACTTCGGCCCGCTTGTGTTCGCGCACCACGCCCGCGATCGCTCCAGCCACGGCAGACGTACGGGAGGTTGCAGCCACCTTGATTAGATTCAAAGCAATTCTCCCTTGAATAAATCATCGGGTAGAAAGGGGCATTATTTCTATAAGGATTGTACAATCATTAGCGCCGCAATTCAAGTGTGGTGGTAAGGTCCTCTGAAAACCAACCATCTCCATGCTACCTTCTACCCTGCCTCCACGATCCTGACCTCCCTGTCCTTTATGTTCATCCAAGGGCCTGTCCTTGCCTGCCCCGCGCTCTGCCTGCCCCCGATATTTGGGGGTGCGGGGCGCCGGACACGCAAAGTACGCGGTACAGGCAGGCAAGGGATGGAACTCAGGGATGAGGAAGGGACAGGGGGAAAGAGAATTATTGCAGGTGGCAGGTGGGGAAGACGATCTGGGTGGCGCAAATCGCCGTAAATTGCGCGATAATTTAGGAAGGAGGTGCGCAATGAACATCAGGCGATTTCTAATCAGGGCTGTTATAAGCCTTGGGCTGGCGCTCAGCCTGGGGCAGGGGATGATTGGATCTTATCTGACCCAGGTGAAGGGGTCACCGATCAGCCTGGCCTCTGGATCGGGTTGGGTAAAAAGATCGCAGGGCATGTTTGGCGGTACCATCACCACACTGGCGTTTTCCCCCAATTTTTCCAGTGACAATACTGCGCTGGCGGGCACGTCCGAGGGCGGGGTGTTCAAAACCACCGACGCCGGGGTTACCTGGACGGAGGCGAATGAAGGGCTGTGGTTCAAGCAAATGACTGCGGTCATCTTTTCACCCGACTTTGCCAGTGACCAGACCATGTTCAACGCCGCGTTTCATGGCGGCATCAGCAAATCCACGGACGGTGGAACCAGCTGGCAATCGCTGAGAAGCGGTCACGCCCTGGCCCTGGCGATCTCCCCCGCCTATTCCAGCGATCACACGGTTTTCGCCGGGACCTACACCGGCGTCGTCCGCTCGACGAATTCCGGCACCGACTGGAGTGATGCCAGCACCGGGCTGACGGATCTGACCGTCAACGCCCTGGCGGTCTCGCCCAATTACGCCAGCGACCAT
The DNA here is from genome assembly GCA_963827305.1 of uncultured Chloroflexia bacterium. Classification (GTDB taxonomy): domain Bacteria; phylum Chloroflexota; class Anaerolineae; order Anaerolineales; family Villigracilaceae; genus UBA877. The sequence goes on along the minus strand of CAWHAM010000004.1, from coordinate 30,488 downwards.
AGCCTGTTTGCCGGCACCAACGGCGGCGTGTTCATCTCCACCAACCACGGTGATTCGTGGACGGCAGCCACTACCGGCCCGACCAATCCGTATATCAAGTCCCTGGCGATCTCACCGGGCTTCGCCAGCGATCAGAGCTTATTTGCAGGCACCAGCGGCGGCGGCGTATTCAAATCCATCAACGCCGGGACGCTCTGGACAGCGGTAAATGGCACCATCACCGATCTGTATGTGAACGCTCTGGCGATCTCGCCCGGCTATACCTCCGATAAGACCGTTTTGGCCGGTACGAACGCTGGCCTTTTCAAGACGACCAGCGGCGGTACATCCTGGGCCGCCTCAGACGCCGGGCTGCCCAACAAGACCCTGCGAAGCCTGGCAGTCTCGCCGGCCTTCGCCAGCGACCATAGCGCTTTTGCCGGCACGACCTTTACAGGCGTGGCAAAATCCACCAACAGCGGTGATTCCTGGGTTCTCTCAACCACCGGCATCACCAATATCTATGTGCAAACTCTGCAGGTCTCACCTGCCTATGCTGCCGACCACACGCTGTTCGTTGGGACGGAAGGGTTGGGCGTTTTCCGCTCGACGGTCGGGGGCGACGTGTGGGAGCCAGCCAGCGCCGGGCTGCCGCCGGCTCTGAATGTGCAGCAGATCGGGCTTTCACCGAATTACGCCAGCGATCACAGCCTCTTCGCTGCCACCTATGGCAATGGCGTGTATAAGTCCGTAAATCGGGGCGATAATTGGACGGCTGCCAGCGACGGGTTGACAATTTCCATGCTGACGAAGCTGGTGGTTTCACCAGCCTACAGCTCTGACCAGACCCTCTTCGTCGGGACGTATAACGGCAAGGTCTTCAAATCGTTGGATGGCGCAGGCAGCTGGAATGAAACCAGCGCCGGCCTGCCAGACAAACAGATCACGGCTCTGGCCATATCGCCCAATTATGACAGCGACCACTGCGTGTTTGTTGGGACGCTCGACAGCGGGGTATATGTGACCACGAATGGGGGCACTTCGTGGAACGAAACCAACGATGCTGTGATCGATCTAAACGTGAGGGCTTTGGCGATCTCTCCAGCCTACGCCAGCGACCAGAACTCTCTACGCGGCCACCCAGGAAGGTGTTGGCATCTACAAGTCCACCAACGGCGGCGGGAGTTGGAGCGCAGCGGATACCGGCCTGCCCTATCCGTATATCAACCGGCTGGCCCTTTCGCCGGATTACACAACCGATGGCACGCTGTATGCCGCCTATTCCGGGGTTTACATTTCCACGAATCATGCGGCTGCGTGGTCAACGCTGGGGACCAATCCGTGGGGCAGGTACGTGCTGGCACTCGGTGTAACGCCGGAAAAAACGCCGGCGGTGTTTGCCGGCACGGACGGTGAAAGCCTGTGGCGATATCATATACTGAGCGTTTACCTGCCTCTCGTGACGAAATAGGCCCGCCGCGCAATTTAATCACTTTATCCACCACGCGGCAACATCCAACTCCACACTGACGAGCGCAGCGTCATCATCTTCAAGATCGGCCCGGCTGGATCTGTAACGCGGCTCGGGCGTACCACCGGCGGGCGTGGCCTCAAGCCCGCAAGGAGGTCATATGAAGATCGGACTGCTCCTTGGTTGTATTCTTTCTGCGGGCATTCTCGCGATGCTGGCGAACAGCCCGGCGCAGGCCGCGGGTGGGAATGGAAGCGTCAGCCTCTCAAGTGTCACCCTGAGCCTTCCGGCTGTTGCGGATGTTACACTCGCGGCGGAGTTCCCGGACATGAACTTCCAGAACACGGGGCCTTTCCTGGAAGCGGATTACTGGTATGATTCCCAGGGGGTTCTCACGTACGTTCGCATCTTCCTCATCTCGTTCGACCTGACGGGATTGCCCGCGAATGCCATCATTGACAGCGCTTCCCTTCAACTCCATTGGAATGGTTGCGACCTGTCCGGTACGTATCCGGTGCCGCTGGGGGCATATTTTGTCGACGGTCCCTGGGATGAGAGCACGGTGACGTACAATACGCGTCCCTCCTGGGCAACGACGGGCGTAAACAGCCAGGTTGACTGTCCTGTCACCGACCCCACCATCTGGTACATCACGAGTTTTGCCCAGGCCTGGCAGAGCGATCCGGCGCACAATTACGGCGTGAAAGTGAGCGGGCCGTGGAATGCAAGCTATGATTATTCCATCACCTTCGATAGTCGTGAGTATCCCAACGTCGGCGTGCCTGAACTGGTCGTAACCTATCACCTGCCCACGACGCCCACGCCGACCAGCTCCAACACACCCACCCGGACTCGCACCCCGACCGGCACCAGCACGCAAACCCGCACGCCAACATTCACCGGCACCAGCACACCGACCCGGACATACACACCGACAAGCACCAAAACCCCTACACATACATATACGAGGACGCCGACCCTGACGCCGACACCCACGGCAACACTTATTGGGCAGGGTTTCTGGCGCTTCCTGCCGCTGGTGCTTCGGCACTGATCAATTTCATCTTTTTATCCACCCGGCAGTTTCAACCGCGACGATCACCCTGCCTCCACGATCCTGACATCCCTGCCCCCTGTTTTTCAGGGGGCTCCTCCGTTATCATCCCCGCAGGGGACAACCCGTACAATTCATACACCAATCGTCGGATGGTCTCAGGTGCGCTCATAAAAGCCCCTTGTACCGCGTAGCGGTGATCGTATTGAATTGGTTGGATGGGATAATCAATCCCCAGCCAATCAAATCTGAGTATGTTGGAATGTCAATCTGTGGTAAAAAACTCTGCAAGGCAAATCATTTTCTGGACGAGCGGCGTTCAAGGAGGGCTGGGCTTCAATCCGGGCACTTGATCTGCTCAATATTATTGAATTGTTGATTCTGCAATGCTGGTTTACTCTGGCGGCCATTTTACTGCCAGCATGGATGTCCCCTTCATATATCGAAAATGTTTCATTTGATACAGCACCTGAGCATAGTTCTGTACTGCATCAACGTCAGGGAACTCTTCCACGCCACAAACATGCCAGCTCTCATTTGACCATACCGGAGTACATGCCAGGATGGTCTTGCCGCCGGCTTTCGTCAACTCTTCCTGGGTCTTGGCCATATGAGCATTTTGCTCTTCTTCGGAGAGTTGAAACCAGGCTTCTGTCATTCTGGACTGATAGAATTTGTAGATCGGACCTGCCATTTTCCACCTCCGTACAAACAACCTCCTCCTTGAACGCGCCTTGTCAAGAAAACAATCTGCCAGAAATAATAGCCGGAGAGGCTACCCTCGATTGGAATGTTGGAATTCCTTATCATTATCGCGCAATTTTTAGCCATCCGCACTCCTTGATTCGCTTTCTCCTTCCCGCAGCCGGCGAGACAGAAGGCAGCTTCCCCACAGCTTTGCACGGTCGCGATTTTACTTTTACCAGGCCCTGGTCTTTGGCGGCGTCTTATTGATATCCATAAAATCCCGTGCTATACTAATCACGCTGCCAAAAGATTGAACCAGGTTCAGCATATCCGATTCTTATCCCAACCGGCCTGGTAACAACACAGCGAAACCATTTTGGAATGGTTTCGCTATTTAATTTGGCTGGCAGCCACCCACCGCCGGCTGGGGGATTGATCCAATTCAGAGTTGATCAGGAGGTCGATATGAAGACGAAGGAATATAAAGGCACTCCATTCCATCTTTGGAATCCGTATACGCCGATGGACACAATCGTTTCCGTCCTGGGAATGGGCCCCACCGTCATGACGCACGGGGAGGGACATTATCTTTTTAACGACCGGGGCCAGCGCTATATCAACGGCAAATCATGCACCTGGAACTTCTCGATCGGGTATGGACGGGAGGAAATTGTCGAGGCTGCCAGCCGGCAAATGCGCGAATTACCGTTCAGCACGTGTTTCTTTGCGACGCACCCCCGGGCAATCGAACTGGCAGCCAAACTGGTGCAGATCACATCCGGCAATTTTGCACATGTCTATTTAGACACGAATGGTTCCGAAGCCGTGGAAACTGCCCTGAAACTTGCCCGCCAATACCATCGCCAAAGCCCAAACAGAAAGGATCGAGACCGCTTCAAGATCATATCCCTGCGAGGATCGTACCATGGGGTTTCTTATGGTGCAACCACCTTATCCGGATCGGAGGATTATCAGGCAAAATTCGGTCCCCTGGTCCCGGGTTTCCTGCAGATTGAGCCGCCCTATTGCTACCGCTGTCCGTACGGGAAAGAGGCCTACCCGGAGTGCGGGCTGGTGTGCGCCCAGGCTTTGGAGAAAACCATCCAGACCGAAGGTCCGGAAAGCGTAGCGGCTTTTATCATGGAGCCTGTCATGGGCGATTTTGGCGTGGTCGCGCCTCCGGAGGAATATTATCGCCGGGTCGGGGAGACCTGCCGGCAGTATGGATTGCTGTTCATCGCGGATGAGGTGACAACAGGCTTCGGACGAACGGGGAAGCTTTTCGTCAGCCAGGACTGGGACCCTCAGCCGGATATCCTTTGCCTGGGGAAAGCCATCAGCGGCGGCTATCTGCCGTTGTCAGCCACATTAGCCACCGAAGCCATCTTCCAGCGCTTCCTGGGGGGGAAAGAGAATATCATCATGCACGGCACAACGAACAGCGGCCATCCGGTTTGTGCCGCGGTTGGTCTGGCAGCCATCGAGATCATCCTGCGGGAGAAACTGCCCGAGAACGCCGCCAGGGTGGGTGCATATTTGAAGAGCCGTCTGTCGGCATTGATGGACAGCCATCCCATCATCGGGGAAGTCCGGGGCAGCGGGTTGATGATTGGCATTGAGCTGGTCAAGGACCGCAAAACAAAGCAGTCTTACAGCTTCGATGAAGTCCTCAATTATTGGATGGATTCGGAGGCGCGCGGCCTGCTCATTTCTTTTTTCGAGCGTGGGCTGAGCCTGTTTCCGCCGCTGAATAGTGATGAGGGGCTCTCCGATCAGATCGTGGCCATCCTGGACAAAACCCTGCGTACCGGCGCAATCGCTGAGCTGGACCGGAAGGCCCGCCTGCTGAAGGAATTTGCTGTTTCCAAACTATAGCACGCTGCCCGCCCTTGCCTGCCTGCGCCAGCCTGTCCTGCCTGCACCTTGCCGCCCCGTCCTGTCCCAGACGGGACAGGGCAGGCACAGGTGGACGGACAGTCCAGGGTACCGCCCCGTCCTGGCCCGCCTGTGCGTGCGCTATAGGCGCAAGCAGACGGGACAGGGCAGGTACAGGTGCACGTGACAGGGCAGGCACAGGTGCACGTGTGGTGTTCCTCCAAGGGTCTGGCAGCCGGCAAGCAGAATTAATTGAGCGGTGAGGCTGCGTGCCCACCGCTCTCTTTTATATAGAAACCCAATCTTTACACAATCTTTATAAAGCCTTCATCTTGCTTTTACCTTGCGCCACTATACTCCTGCCATCAACAATCTGGTTCGGTGACGAACATTCCCAAGGAGATAAAAAAAATGAGTAAAATGATTCGATTTACGCTGATCGGTTTAGGTATCCTGGTTTTAGCAGGCGGATTGGTCTTTGCAGGCGCAATGATCGGACGTTGGACCGGTTTTGGGTTCGGCTGGCTGCAGCCTGGTTACCGTATGATGGTTAACCGTCAACTACCCGGAAATATTGTTTCCGGCTATGGCCATGGCATGATGAGAGGCGAAAATGGAACCGGTCCCGGAATGATGGGCGGGGGCCCCGGTTACGGGAACGTTCCTGGAATGGGAATGATGAGAGGATATGGTACAACCAGTGACAACGTCACTCCGCTGACAATCGACCAAGCTTACCAGGCTGCCGGGAAAACCCTTGCGGCCCTGAATAACCCGGATCTCAAAATAGCCGAGGTGATGGTCTTCGACAACAACGCTTACGTGCGAGTGGTCGAGAAGAGCACCGGCATCGGCGCCTTTGAACTGCTCGTAGAGCCTGTCTCGCAGGTTGTTTACCCGGAACCCGGGCCAAATATGATGTGGAATCTCAAGTACGGCGGGATGATCGGACAACAGATGATGGGCGGGGGCAAAGGCAATTTCCCCGGAATGGGGATGATGGGCAACTATCGCCGGCAATGCAACACCCGCAGACGTCTCGGCAAAAATGCCAATCACTTCCGCCCAGGCGCTGCAGATTGCCCAAAAGTACCTGGACACGGCTTTGCCAGGTACAAAGACGGCCACGGATGCCGATCCCTTCTATGGTTACTACACGATCGATTTCCTGAGGGATGGCAAGACGGTTGGGATGCTCAGCGTCAACGGTTTCAGCGGACAGGTTTTCCTGCACACCTGGCATGGAACCTTCTTGGAAGCCAAGGATTACTAAAAATCAGTCCCCGAGGGACGGGCAGATAACCCGTCCTTTTTTTACGTTACAATACCGGCATGACAAAGATCCTGGTCATCGACGACGAACCCTCCATCCTCAACCTGGTCACGGCTTACCTCAAACCGGAAGGCTACGACGTCTTTACTGCATCAGATGGCATAAGCGGGCTGAAGGCTGCAAGAGCCTTTAAACCAGACCTGGTCATCCTGGATTTGATGCTGCCCGGAATGGATGGGATGGAACTGCTGGCGCAATTACGGCGTGAATTAAATGTATATGTCGATCCTTTTGACCGCCAAAACAGAAGAGACCGATAAGATCGTCGGCCTCTCGGTCGGGGCGGATGATTACGTTACCAAACCATTCAGCCCTCGCGAGCTGGTGGCGCGGATCAAGTCGGCACTGCGCCGCCTAGCAGCCGGGATCAGGCTCAGGGTCCGACAGTACTGTGCTGGCTTTCAGGCATGTGCGGATCGATGTTGGAGCGCACCAGGTGACGGTAGATGAGCAACCGATCGACCTGACCGCCATCGAATTTGACCTGCTGAAAGCCCTGGCTGAAAACCGGGGCGCGTCCTGAGCCGTGAGCAGTTACTGGAGATCGTCTGGGGCGGCACATATTTCGGTGAAATGCGCGTCGTGGATGTGCACCTGGGCCACATCAGCGGAGAAACTTGGCTCCAGCAAATTCATTACCACTGTGCGAGGCGTAGGCTACCGCTTCGAGGATGAAATCCCTATGATCAACTATATCCGTCGCCACCTGGGCGTCAAACTATTTCTTTCCTATATCCTTGTCATCCTGGTCGGGGTGGCGGTACTTGGCCTGGCAAGCACGGTTACAGTCCCAACAGCCTTCAACACGCATATGGGTGGAAACCTGACAGGCCCGGGAACGGGCAATGCCCCCGGCATGGGAATGATGCAGGGATACAATCCCGGCCTGGGGATGATGTCAGACCTGTACCGGAACTTCCAGGCAAGCTTTAACGAAGCGCTCCTGCTGGCTGCGCTGGCGGCCGGGACGGTTGCCATTCTGGTCAGCTTCCTGTTGACGCCGCGGAGTGATCGCGCCAATGCGGGTTTTGTCGACAGCAACTGAACGGATTGCAGAGGGTCACTACGGTGAGCGCGTTCAGACGAACGGCGCCGATGAACTAGGGCAAATGGCGCATTCTTTTAATCAGATGGCGGAAAAACTCGAACAGGTGGAAGCCATGCGCCGGCAACTGATCGGTGACGTCAGCCACGAGCTGCGTACCCCGCTCACGGCCATCAAGGGTTCCATGGAAGGGCTGATGGATGGCGTCCTGCCGGCCACTCCAGAAACCTACCAGCAGATCCACCAGGAAGCGGACCGCCTGGCGCGGCTGGTGGACGACCTGCAGGAGTTGAGCCGGGTCGAAGCCAAGGCCTATCCATTGGATATCCGCCCGATTTCCATTTCCAAGCTCATACAGACGACGATAAAGCGACTTTCAGCACAAGCCCAGGGTAAACAGATTGGGCTCCACCTGAACCTGCCAACGGATCTACCACCTGCGATGGCTGACCTGGACCGGATCACCCAGGTGCTGGTCAACCTGGTCGGGAATGCCCTGCAATACACCCCCGCAGGCGGCGATGTGACCATCTCCGCAGCCCGCCATAGCGACGAAATCCATATCGCCGTTGCTGACACTGGGATCGGTATTCCCGCCGAGCACCTCATGCAGGTCTTCACGCGCTTCTACCGGGTGGATAAGTCCCGCTCGAGGCAGGCCGGCGGAGGTTCAGGAATTGGGCTGACGATCGCGAAACATATTATTGAAGACCATGGGGGACGAATTTGGGTGGAAAGCCAGGGCGAAGGAAAAGGGAGTACGTTCAGTTTCTCCTTGAAAACTGGATGATATGGGAACCTGCATGTTCTGTGCAGCCGGCCCCGCCTGCCTGCCCTGTGCCTGCCCCCGAATTTTTGGGGGTTCTTCCAAGGACCTGTCCTGCCTGCCTGCCCGCCAGCCTGTCCTGGACGGACAGTCCAGGGTACCGCCCCGTCCTGGCCCGCCAGTGCGTGCGCTATAGGCGCAAGCGGACGGGACAGGGCAGGTACAGGTGCACGTGACAGGGCAGGCACAGGTGAGGCGCGGTTTCGATCACAACAGCTACTCTGGCTTTTCCACCAAAAACTTCCTTGCCTGCCTCCGAATCCCTTTTGGAAGTCTATTGCTCTTTTCCATCATCTCCAGTAATTGGCGGGAGGCCGCGTTTTTGATCGCGGACAGCGCGCGCACGATTTCCAAGGCATATTGCAGGTTCAGATCACTTTTCCAACGCAGTCCATCCAGCGCTTTGCCCGGATCAAGGGCCAGCAACTGGTCAGCATCCTGGGTGGGATCGCCCACGGATTTGAAGGAAACTTTTTTCGGCGGAGCGGGTTGGACGGCAGGGAACATATCGATGTTGATCAGCCCGGCCAGAAAGCGGTAGGCTTCATTCACTTCCTCATAGAAGAATCCAGGCGAGGAATCATCTTCGTGGTAAATCCGTACGATCCTGGGCATGGCCTCCAGGAGTTGTCTGATCCTCGCTTCGTTGGCTGAGGCCGGAGACATGCTTTGGGCGGCCATCTTTGCCACCGCCAGCATGCCGCCCGGGCTGACCCATTTGTCGGAGGCGAGTGAGACTGCCATGGCAAAGCAGCCCAGGCCCACATCCTGGTCCGGCTGGGCTGCCGGAATGGTCCTGGCGAGTTTCTCCCAATCCTCCCGCCGGCCATTTTTCAGGCTGTCCGCAAAGCTCCCGTTGTAGAGAAGCTGCCTGGCTTCCTGCCAATGTGCAGCAATCAAGCGCAGGAATTCATGATTCCAATGATATGGTATTGGGCCGTTGGGGAAAATGAAGATGGTACTTCCGGGCATTGTTGCTCTCCTTACGATCCTGCCCTACCCCGTCCCCTCCCCAAATCCAAAGGATTTGGGGAGGGTGGCCGAAGGCCAGGTAGGGCCACTCTTCCACGATCCTGATCTCCCTGCCCCCGCTATTTGGGGGTTCTTCCGTCAGACCGTACAACTCATACACCAGTCGGTCGACCTGCCCGCCCTGTGTTCTATCAGGGTACCCCGAAGGGGCATCTGCGCATCCGTGGACTCGATATCGCGTGCCAGCATTTCTTTCTCCTCTGGCGTCCGCCCGGACCGGCGATGTAGTTCCAGCATGCGTTCCACCAGCGAAACGATCTGTTCGTGACCAACTTTGTCTTCTGAGTTGTTACTAACATGAACAGGAAAATTCTCGATATATTGACCAAAGAAACGAAGATATGTTGTTCCACCACCTTCAAGACCGGCACACACTTGAGTGAAATAATATTGGGCTACCTTCGAATTCAAAATACCTAATAAATACAAATCATTGCCTGGGATAAAGTAGGAAGTGTTAGTGCTAAAGTATCCTTTTTCATCTATTGAAAAACGACAACTTATAGCAATATCTGGATAGATTATTTTGGTTTTTTCAAATGTATCATAATAATCACACGCGCGTAATTCCCACCAATATTTACCTTTGTCCCATCGCTTCTGAAGTTGTGCCTGATATTGCTTAAGATAATTAAAAATGGCAGGATATTTTTCAATTGGTACACCTACATAAGTCCAAATTAAGAATTTGTCCGCATATTCAATTGAGTAGCGTCTCACGTCTCGCCCACCCAAAACCGGTTTGATGATTTCTTCGCTGTTCGGGTCTATGGATATTAATTGGTCACGTGTTGTACGGCTAATAATAAATGCTTCGTTGTATCCAGTTATTATGCCACGTAGAGGTTTTCTCTGAATGTATTTTGTAATCAACAAAGAGTTACTTTGGAATTTGTCAAGCAATCCAGTAGATGATGACCCAGTAAAAGACCATCCTTTCAAATTCAAATCAGAAATGTGCAAACTAATCGAGTTTGTCAGTGCAAGATTTTGCATATCCTCCCCTGTTCTTATGGCCTCAAACTGATTTTTTGTAGGAGGAGCAAGGTATAGGAAATTCTCTCGAAGTGTTGGCTTTGGAAAACAAATCAAAACAATGGTACGGACAGTAGCACCTTCAAATACAGGTAAACCAGCTAAATCAACCATTTGTAGCAAGGTGGCTTTATTTACCAAAAATGATCTTAGCGGTTCTCCGTAGGCAGTTCGAAATCCATTTATTGGAAATAATCATCCCAAAAAGGCCAGTATCTTTTAGAATAGAGATTCCTTTTTCTATGAAATTTACATATAAATCGGCTGTAGGAACAAAAGTATTGTAGTGAGATTGGTAATATTCTTTTACATCACCTAATCCTTCTTGTCGTACATACGGCGGATTCCCGATCACCGCATCAAACCCGCCCGCAGTGAATACCTGCGGGAAAGCCGCCTGCCAGTCGAAGGCGTTCACGCGGTAGCGTTCTTCCTCATCCATGAAATCATTGTCAACTGGCGGCCTTCGTAGTAATCCGGCCCGATCAGCGAATTGCCGCACTGGATGTTCCGGCCCAGGTCCGGCAGGGCGCGCTCTTTGAACAGGCCCAGCTGCGTCCCGATGCTCTCCTGGCTTTCGCCCTCCAGCACCTTCAGCGAGAGCGAGAGCTTGGTCACTTCCACGGCCTGCGGGTCGATGTCCACGCCGTGGATGTTGTTCAGCAGGATGCGCTTCTTCTCGGCGGTGGTCAGCTGCCAGTCGCCGCCCTGCGCCTGGTAAATGCGCGGGTTCTTGCCGCCTTGGCCCATTTCTCCGGCGTCGTGCTCGCTGATACCATTTCGTATGCCAGTCCAGCAGGTACTGGTACGCCCCCAGCAGGAAGGAACCGGAGCCGCAGGCCGGGTCAACGATCTTCAAGCGCTGCGGCTTCCTCGGGCGTCTTGCCTTCCAGCAGCTTGCCGACCGTGTTCCTGACGATGTAATCCACGATATAGGTGGGCGTGTAATACACGCCGCCCGCCTTGCGCACTTCGGGCTTTTCCTCCACCTTGGCCTGGTGCCCGGCGGTCAGGCGGATGACCTTGCCCAGGAAGCGCTCGTACACCTGCCCCAGGATGTCGGCCGGGATTTCCCTGAAGACGTACGGGCTGGGATAATACAGGTCGCTGATGATCTCTTTCAGCACCTTGTCGTCGATCTTCAGGCGCAGGGTCAGGTCGTCCGGCTGGCTGGATTGGCCCTTTTCTTCTGAGAAGTGGAACAGGCCGGAGTTGTAGCGTTTGTCCGCCTGGCGGAACAGCTCGCACAGGTGCTCGTAGATGCCTTCGCCTTCGAGCAATTCCTTGAACTGGTCCTCCGTGTTCGATGCCGCGGTCTTCGCAGATGCGCAGGAAGACGATGCGGTCGATGGTCATCTGCACGGCGTAATTCAACTCGCGCACGTTCTCAGACTCCGGGTTGCGCAGGGCATGTTGTGCGCCAGCAGGTCGCGCCAGTCTTCGATCTCCTCCAGGAAGGCGTCGTCCACTTCCGTGGTGCCGTTCTTGCCTTTGACGCCTTCGGCGTATTGGTCGAACGAGCCCTTGAGGACGGCCTCGCGCGAGAAGATGGCGGCGATCTCATCCCATTTTGTCAATGTAATCCTTGTAATTCAGGAGCATCACCCGCCCGGTGGCGGCGCTGTCGCTTTTGTCGGGTTTGCTGCGGCAGTCGTAGACCGCAAACTCCTCGAAATCGGTCAGGATGCCGAGCGGCAGTTTGGCCGACCAGGCATAGCGGCGCAGCTGGAAGGCCGGATGGATGTCGTACTCGATATTGACGGCGGGTTTCTTGGCTTCCACGAAGAACTTGCGCACTCCCGCCGATGCGGAAGGCATAATCCGGGGCTTTGGCGGCCCCTTCCACTTCCAGCGAAGTCCTCGTGGATCACATCCTTGTAGGCTTCGGCGTATTGCTGCTTGTTGATACATGTCCCAGCCCAGCGCCTCAAAGAACGGGTTGAGGAACTCCTGGCGCATTTGCGCTTCGTTGTACCTGCCGGAGCGATAGGATTCGCGGTGTTCTTCGAACTTTGCGACCAGTTGTTGGATGCTCTCAGGTGCGGGCATAAAAGCCCCTTGGAATAATTCGGTTGGATGCATCTATCATACAGTAAATTTCCCCTCCCTGCAACTGGCCGAGGCGGCATCTAGCCGCCACCGCGTAGCATCCCCGTGGGATCGGCTGTATTGGCGACATAAGTCGCCAACTGGCCGAGGCCCGGCTGAGCCGGCGTCGAGGCCTCTGCGAAGCGTCCCCGCCTGCCTGCCCTAGGTGTTCTTCCAAGGGCCTGCCCTTGCCTGCACCTGCCCTGCACCGACCGCAGGACGGTGTGGCGCAGGCAGGCAGGCACAGGTGGTGTTCTTCCAAGGGCCTGTCCTAGGTGTTCTTCCAAGGGCCTGTCCTGGGTGTTTTTCCCAGGAGATCAAACCCTTGTTTGCCGAGCGTTTTTTGCAGAAGGCTTTTGGAAACGATAACGGGGCTGCCCCTGGTTGGGTAGCCCCGTTTCTTTGTCTCAGGCTTTTTTCATAACCTTATTCGATTTTTTGCCCCTCGAAATCCTTATTGAGAAACCCCGTCCTCGTTTGGATTGTTCAACCTCAGCAGCCGATGGCGGCACAGAGTGGCGTGAAGTTCTTGGTGCTGAAGCGTGCGTCATAAATGTTGGTCCCGGTTGCGCCTCCATGGACAACTCCCTCCACGTAATTCCCAATCGCCTCGAATGGGAAGAACCCGAGGATGGCTGGCGCTCCGCCGGCGGTGTTGTCCATCGGGCAGCCCTGCCCGATCAGGTCCCCGCCCTTGGGGAAACTTTCGGACACACACACGTAGGTGGGCGCCCCGCCAAGGACGTTGGCGGAATAGCCGATGGTGGTCAGCAGGCTCTTGGTGCTCTGGCCCCATGCGTAGCCAAGCCAGCCGTAAAAGGATGGATTGCCGGAAAACGACACTACTCCGACGTCCAGCGCCGCGCCTTTTGAGGAGCTTTTCGCGCTCAACCACGCGGTCATCACGTAATATTGATAATAGGGGTAAGACCCGAGCGGAGCACTGCCCGCGTAGTCATCGGGTTGAAAGAACCAGTTCTCGTACCAGAAATTGGCATCGGTATTGTAGAGGCAATGCGCCGCCGTGACGACCACGCTGTTCGGGCTGATCAGGGCAGCCGTGCACCAAAACAGGCTTACTCCATCGTCAAAGTAAAGTCTCCCAATGTCATAGAAAGGATAACCCTGGTAGAAGGGTGTCCAGTAGTTTCCCAGGTAACCGTCGTAAACTCCCTTGGTGCCTTGCGGGGTGATCAGGCTGGGCACCTGCAGGTTCGGCAGGCTCGCAGACTGCCGGTTTGCCATTGCCGCCCAGGCATCCGGGAATTGGGTTTTCGCCTGTTCGATTGCAGATGGGTCCGCCATTTTGCCCGCCACGGATCCGGAAGCGCCGCCACCGCTGGTGAGCAACGCGGCTTGAACGTCGGCCGGATTGAGTGTGACCTCCAACGGCCTGGCGGCCTGGCGATTTGCCAGCGTCCATTCGGACATGGTCGCGGCTTTATTGATCGCGCTGGCCTGGCCGCCGACAACCTGCCCATCCTTTGAGAAGATTTGCTGAGGCTGCGGCGGTATTGCCGGGGCGGCTACCGCCGTTGCTGCGGGCACCAGTGCGCCGACGAACATTACCGATACAACCAGACTTGTCAGGATTTTGATTAGCTTGATCATATTCTGCTCCTCTACTTCTAAAAATAATCAAATTCGATAAACAAGTTCATATGACCTGGTTCGGTGAAATGGGGTGGTGGGTCAAGGGAACTTGCTCTCCAACCATGAATTGCAAATCCCGCTTCACCTGCCGGGGATTGCTTCTTGACATGGTTCTCCTGGGCGCCTGTAAATCCAGGGACTTGGAATTGATCGGATGATTTTTGGATATGCCGGGATTAATTCGATTTTCCTCCTGTCCGCTAATGAGCAAATATTTCATCGATGAAAAATTATTGGATTATTATTATCATTTTACCCATAATTATCTTAATTTACAATGGTTTTTGGCATAATGGGAGACATTTTCTGCGCAAGCGGATCCTTTGCAGGAAATAAAAAACCGGCCGCGCAATCAGGCCGGTATGACTGTCATCGAAACGGCATTGATTACTTTCCTTTTCGCCCTTGAGCCCGAGGTCAATCGGCAGGCTGCCGGACCTCCCGTGGCCCGCTCCGGATCGGGATGATTATTCCCACGGCTGCCAGCGCCATGCAGCCGCCGATGATGAACGTGGGCCCAAAACCCAGATTTTGTACCATGGCTCCTGCCACCGCAAAACCGACTACTCCGCCAATCCATCCTGATGAGCCGTAAACCGCCAGGCCTTTCCCAAGCGATTCGCGCGGGACCAGGTCGGTCACCCATGCGTCCGCAACGCTGATGCTTCCCGTCGAGATCCCCACCAGCGCAAATACCACCCAAAAATTCCAGAGCGCCTTGGAAAACGCCAGCACGACCAGGGCGGCCAATCCTGCCAGATAAGCTATGATAATGAGAGCCTTCCGACCGATCCGGTCGGAAAGCCAACCCATCAGGAGCGGGGAGGGTATATCCAACAGGCCTCCGACGGCGCCGGTGCTGGCAATTGCCAGCGCTCCAAATTTCAGGTTGTTCATGGCAATCGAACGGATCAACGTGACAAAAAATCCTGTGATCGAAGAAAATAAGGCGGCTGTAAATAATAAATAAAAACTCCTCCCCAGCCCGGCGGATTTTTTCTCCGGGAGGTTTTCCACTTTGAGTAGCTTTAGCTCTTTTTCCTCCAGGAGCAATGCGCTCAGGGGAAATACGAGGTTGAAAACCGCCAGGATCGTGAACATGCTGGGGTAACCCCAGCGATCCACCAGCCAACCCACTCCCATCCCGCCGGCTACCGCTCCCAAACCCATTGTCAGTGCCAGGATGCCGAAGATTTTTCCGCGTTCGTTCTCTCCGGCCGACAAACCCGCCAGGATGCTGAGCAACGCCAGCATCAGGCCAGCCATACACCATAGCAGCGAGGTAAATGCCGTCAATGCCCAGATGGTGTGTACCCGGCCCATCAGCCAGGCCACCGGAATGTTGATTGAACCCGCAATGATCAGCGGGAGTTTCCGACGGTGAAGTCTGTCAGACACCCACCCGGCTGCCAATGCCCCCAGGGTGATCGCAAAGTATGCAATGGCAAGGTAGTATCCTGCCAGTGCGGAGTTCGCTCCCATTTGCGTGGCGTAAACTGGCAGCAGTGGTATCAGACCATATCCCGCTGACCAGATGACCAGGCTGCATATGAACATTAATGCGAGTTGCTTCCTGCTCATCACACCTTCCCTTCACTTTCTGCACTTACGAGACCCTTTCCGATATTATCGCGCCATTTCTGGCATTTACGCTATCCGATTCGCCTCCCTAAGTGAGGATTGAGCGAAAAAACAGGTGCGGGGGCGCTTCGCGGAGAACCCGCAGGTGGATGAATTAGAACGAAAAAAGGGGGTCAGGGTGCAAAGCACCCTGACCCCCTTTTTTCGCACAAATCTCCCCTCCCCTCCAAGGGGAGGGGACGGGGGAGGGGTCAAAACCTGGCCTTCTGCAAGAACCCCTCCCAAGTGCCCCCTTGACTTTTTAGAATAAATGTTCTACTATATAAACAAGCACGGGAAGGCTTATCAGCATCCCGTGCTATTTTTATAATGCCTTCCGGATCCCGGATCATTTGGAAGTCACATTGACCCCCGAAAGTACCGGGTGCTCAGGTGACTGCCACATCCCAAACAGGAGAATGGACACACAATGAACTCTCAGCCCTGCCCCTCCCCCGCAGCGCCGCCCGAGCCGGAAGGCCTGGAACGCCTGCCCTGCGCACCGGAAGCGGAACGCGACCTGGTCGGCGCTGTGCTGTACGATGAGCTGGCCTTTACACGCGCCGGGCTGAGATCCGCGGATTTCTTCATCCAGCGCTGGCGCTGGGTCTGGGAGGCCTGCGAGGCCATCCGGGCGGCGGATGACCACATCGACGAGGGCACCATCCAGAAGGAACTGGTCAAGGCCGGGCACTGGGAGGAAGTGAACGCCCTGCATCCCCTGGTGCACTATCTGAATCCGAGCCTGCTGCACGTGGAAGCCAACGCCCGCCTGGTGCGCGAAATGGCCGAACGCCGCCGCATGCTGGAAGGCGCCACCGAGCTGGCCCGGCGCGCCTGCGACCTGAACCTGCCCCTGCCGCCCACCCCTGCGCCGCTCAAGACGCGCTGGACGCAGGAGGAGCTGGCCGCGGCCGAGTTCCCCGAGCCGGAAGGCCCCATCCCCGGGCTGATCCCGAACGGGCTGACCATCCTGGGTGGGCGACCGAAGCGCGGCAAGTCCTGGCTGATGCTGCAGGCGGGTTGTTCCCTGGCGGTCGGCGGGAAATTCCTCGAGCGCGACCTGCGTTTGGGCAAGGTGCTGTACTACGCCCTGGAAGACCGCCCGAAGCGCCTGAAGGACCGCACCGCCAGGCTGGGCATCGCCGGTTTTGCGCTGATCGAATACGAGCTGTCCATCCAACCGCTGCACCTGGGCGGGCTGGCCGGGATCGAGCAGGCCGTCCGGTACGGCGGGTACCAGATGATCGTGATCGACACCATCCGGCGGGCCCTGCCCGGCAAGGATTTCAACAAGGACGGGGCGCTCTTCGATGACGTCCTCAGCAAGCTGCAGCAGATGGCGCAGCAGAACCATCTCGCCATCGTGGCCATCCTGCACACACGCAAGACCTCGGCCGGTTTCGACCCTGACCCGGTCGACGACGTGCTCGGCAGCACCGGCCTGACCGCCTCGGCCGACTGCGTGCTGGCGCTCTACACCGAGCAGGGTCGCAAAGGCGCCACCCTGAAAGGGCGTGGGCGCGACCTGGACGACATCGACCTGGCGCTGCAGTTCGACCCGCTCACCTGCGCCTGGCAGTCGCTGGGGGAGACTGGGCAGGCGCGCAGCCGGGAAACGGATGATGAGATCATGGCGGTATTGGAGGAAATCGGAAAGGCACCGATTGGAACCATTGCCAAGACGCTCGGAAAAGACTTCAGCAACACCCGCAGAAGCTTGATAGCTCTCTGGACGAAGGGGAAGGTAAAGAAAGAGATGATCGAGAATAAGGCTTTTTATTATCTCTCCGGCCAGCCGGATGGGAAATGAAGGAAGTCCTGACCTATTGACCAATATGACCAATGACCTGGTATTTGGTCAATTGGTCTACTGGTCATAACTTCTGCAGATTGTCCCCCAGTAGACGAAGACTTCCGAAGTCACTGTCCAGGGCGGCAGCGGCTGACGGGCGAGACCCTTCACATTTTCGCGCTGCGCACCTTCGGGCGGACGCAGCTCCGCCGAAGGCGGGGTCGAGTGCACCCAAGAAGATGGGGGCCATCATTTTATACGAGAGAAACCGCCGCTCTGCCTGAAATAAGTATACTCAGAATTGGCAGGCACGCAAGCCGTACAAAGCAGTGGAGACTCGCAGTGTCGCAGTCCCGCGGTGCACCGTGGTTTCCGGTCAAATTGATTTGAGAACTGGCGGCGAAGAGGGCGACCCCGATGAGAAAGCTAAACATCTGAAGTGACCGGGCTTGCCAAACAAATTCAGAAAGGAGGAAGGAGAGATGGGCAGAAAAGGCAAGCGGACGGAGGGTCTGGAAGAAGCGCACCCATTCACCGGGATGAGCCAGGTCAACCCGAATGCAGCCGGGGTGGATATTGGGGCGGTGGAGATCGTGGTCTGCGTGGCAGGGGACGAGCACACACAGATCGTGAGAGCGTTCGGGAATTACACGGTGGACCTGCAAGCCATCGGGAGATGGCTGAAGGAATACGCTGTGAAGACAGTGGCGATGGAAAGTACGGGGGTGTACTGGATCCCGCTGTTCGAGGAATTGGAACGCCAGGGCTTTGAGTGCCTGCTGATCAGTTCACGCTCGCTACGGCGAGTGGCGGGGAGAAAGAGCGACATCACCGATGCGCAATGGATCCAGACCCTGCACAGTTATGGACTGCTGGAAAGTTCGTTCCGTCCGCAGGCAGAACTGATTGCGCTGCGGACGTTGCTGCGGCATCGAAACCAATTGGTGGAGCATCGCAGTCCGCATATTCTTCACATGCAGAAAGCCTTGCTGCAGATGAATGTGCAGCTATCGCAGGCGGTGAGTGATATCACCGGAGTGACCGGTCTGACGATCCTGCGTGCGATCATGGCGGGGGAACGTGATCCGCAGGAACTGGCTGCCATGCGCGAGCCGGGGTGCAAGAAGAGTGCGGAGGAGATTGGGAAGGCCCTGACCGGGACCTGGCGGGAGGAGCACTTGTTCATCCTCAAGCAATCACTGGAGATGTATGATTTCTACACTCAACAAATCCAGGTGTGTGACACAGAGGTTGAGCGTGTGTATGGATTGACCCGGCCGGATTGGGAAGTGGGAGAAGTGAAGCCATTGGGTGAGCGCAAACGGAGTGCACACAGCAAGAACAGACCACAAAACCCGGAAGGGATTCGCAAGCACCTGAAACGGATCAGCGGGGTGGACCTGAGCGTTGTGGATGGGTTTGGGATCTCGCTGGCACAGACGGTGATCATGGAGTGCGGGACAGACATGAGCAAGTTCCCAAGCGAGAAGCACTTCTGTTCATGGCTGGGACTGGCGCCAAAACACGAGATCTCGGGCGGGAAAGTCCTGAAGAACAAGACATTAAAGACGAAAAACCGCGCCGGGCAGGCGTTCCGGATGGCTGCTCAATCTGTGAAGCAGGCGGACTGTGTTTTCGGGGTGACGTATCGGCGCTTGAAAGCGAGATTGGGACCGGCGCAGGCGACTGTGGCGACGGCGCATGCGATTGCCAGGGTGGTGTACCGGATGTTGAAGTACAAAGTGGAGTACGAGACGATCAGCGTGGAAGAGTACGAGAAAAAGTATCAGGAACAGCAATTCAAATACATGAGGAAGAGAGCTGCCAAACTGGGATATCAACTCGTCCCGGCCTGCCTGCACTGAGCCGCAGGCACACGTGAATGCCGGGACCGAGAAACAACGGCGTCCTCAAGAGAGAACGCCTGCTTTGCATTGGATCGGCAGTGGGATTTTCTGCTTTTTCTTAACCATCAGCCGCTAGTTTGCCGGATTGATCTGTCCAGGCTGGGCCTTTCTCACCTTCAGAAACTGGCGGTTTCTGAGAACGCTGTGTTGGGCAACCTTGTGCCTACCAGGATTATGACTGAAAAAAGACACCACTACCAACATACCAAAAATTTTTTACCCAACTTAATCTATGGCAATCGCCAAGAACAGCCCACCAAAACGCTGACCAAAGACATTAAGCCAATTTATGTTCCTTCCGCAGCGCGCTTCAAACGCGCGAGCGAATCGGCGACACTATCATGTAACTGCTTCGATCCGAAGTGTTCCCATATCCAACCCCACCATACAGGTGAGAAGGCAAAGTCTCAGCCAAACGAAACTTGCGTGGTTGAATTGGGAAGCGCCGTGCAGGTGAGGTGATTGAAGCCTGTGATGCCAAAGGGAAATTTCGTCGTGAAATCAATTTTATGTTTCGAATTCATCCACAGCATCGACCGTAAGAAGGATATTGAATCCGGCCGCTTTGGCATGGACTCTTTGTCCCACTTGTGCGCGTCCTTCGGGAACGATGGAACGTGTTTTTGCATCCCACCATAAATCATAGTCGGCGGGTTTAGCTAAAAATTCCCACACGCGTTCGATGGGTGCATTGATGGTGGCGATGGGACATGTGCTAACAGTCATAAGCAATTCCCTTTTCATCCGAGATTGTTTGTGAAACTACAGGTTCGAGGGTCTAATCCTACTCTTAATAAATTTTCTAAGTAGGATATCTGCTGCCCCCTTTTGTTAACTGCTTTTAGAAAAAAGAATAGTGAAATAATCTGCAATCTTGTGATTCAAGCTCTTGTCATTTCTTGGTATATCGGCTTTTTCAGATAGATAATTAGCAAATTCATAGATAATTGTTTTCAAACGAGCAAAAGCATCTCTTAGCTCATCCTCGGTGATTGGATTATTTATGTGCAGATTGGGATCATTTAGAAGTTTCTTGTCGAGGTGTGCTAATAATTTGTCTCGTTGATCTTTAATCTTTTTAAACGTTGGTGTGAATTGTTTATATAGCTCTTTGTAACCAGTAATAATTTTCTTCTGATTTTCTTCTAATTGTAGTAGGGGAAATGCTGAACGATTGTTTTCTGCGTATTTTAGCAAATATTGGATACTGATTGATGACTTGTTGCTGTCAGTAATTTTTGCTAAAGCAAAGATAGAAGTCTCTAAACATGAGTTATAAATTATTTTAGCCAACTCCTCGGGGATTGAACTAGTCTTGTTTTTACTAGAAATGGAAATCTTTTCGGCTACCAAAAAGGCTTTCCAGCCTTTTATTAATTCACCTGCCAACCAGCAAATAATTTCATGTGCTCTATGTTCGTGGATATCTACCATAAAGATTCCGTTCTCATAGTTATGGATAATCGAATTTATCAGAAGCTAGCGGAGCTGTATTTCAGGAGGTTATTATAATATGTCTTCGCTTAATAGACTCTTTAAGTTTAGCCTCGTTTTCTTTTTACGATATTGTTAAATCTACTGCACACCAAAGAGGCGCAGCCGTTAATGCCGGGTGCAGGCAGGCAGGCGGGGCAAACGACGCGTCTGCGGAATAATTTGCTCATCTAAATCATGGGCGTGACAACTTCCAGACCCCCGTTTGGTTAACATCCCAAAATGCTCTACCGAGAATTTCATAATGGTTATGCTCTTCTTTCGACAGCCTGATGAACATTTTTCGGCCCTTTGGGTCGGTAAGCTGCCCAGCCAGGTCGGCATAAGCTTTCTCTGTCTTTTTCTCGAATTTCATCGCTTCATCGATAATGTCCAGCATGCTTTTATGCTCAGGCTGTTCAGCAAACTTCACTTCGAGTTTTGGAGGGAGGATAAACGCCTTCCCTTTATAGTTAATAAATTCGCCTGTTTTCTCAAGAGATTTCTCCAGTTCAGTCAGTTTAGCGTAATGGAATTTCTAAAATTCACTCAATTGTTCGAATATCACCCTGCCCAATGTGTCAATTTTTTTGGCGGCGTTGGCATAACTTTCTACTGATATACTTTCATTTTCCTTTGCAATGCGGATAGCATCTAACAGGCTCGGGGTATCCATTAGTTCCTCCTTCAAGTTGAATTTCAAACTTGATCCGGCGAAATTCATTCCCATCATATCCAAACCCAAAAGATATTAATATGGGTATCCATCATCTAACCGTGCTAAGATACCATCTTTAGGGTCATCCTTCAAGGGAGTAAAAGCTGAAACCTTATGGGTGCTTTTCATGGACCGGCTCACAGTGTCTTTCGCATAGTTATAACCCCACAGAACACTTCCCATTGCTCACTACTCCCGCCAATACACCCTGAACTTCCACCGGATGGCGGTCTTCTTTTCTCTTTTCAAATACTCAATCGCCTTCCTCCCAAAAATAAATCCATATGTGCTGACAATATGCTCAATCGTCCCATACTCCTGATCAGAGAAGATATCCTTGTATGCAAATTGGAATTCCTCGATAAAAATACGATCCACCTCATCGTCCACCTTTTCCGCGCCCTCGATCACTTCATACAAATCGCCCCCGTACCAACCGGGCGGAATGCCCAGGTAAACCACGGAACCCTTCGCCACGCGCAGGCCTTCACGGATAAATTCACGGTAATGTTCCGGCGGGTACAGTGCCAATGTGATGCAAGTGACCAGATCCACCGAGTTCGTCCGCCAGCGGCAGGGCCAGCGCGTCCCCGTTCAGAAATGTGACCCGCTCCATCCCGTCACCGCGAGCCTTTTCCTGCGCCTTCCGCAGCATTGCCGTCTCGCGCTCGATTCCAATCACCTGCCGCGCGGACTGTGCCAGCGCCAGGCTTGAAATACCCGTCCCCGCCCCTATGTCCGCGATGCGCTTGCCGCGCAGGTCGATAATCCCGGGCAGTTGCTCGTAAATTGTCGGGTGATAGGGTGTGTTCGAAAACGCCTCGTACACCTCCGGATAGTCGCGGTAAAGAATATCCCAGCGGTTCTCAATCGACTCAGGTCGTGACATGGCTCTTCCCTGGAAATAATAGAATAGCTCTCATGCTACCCACCTGATACTATCACGAAAGTTCTTCAGTTATGAAACTATTCCCGCAAATTAGGCGCAAGTGATTTTGCGCTGAACACCTAACGGTGTGCGATACTGGCGTATGGGTGGCCGAGGGATCTGTCCGAACTTGACACCAAATTACGATTAAAATTAGTATAAATATTGTCTAAATTGTGGTTATTATAGTAAAATAATTAAAAGAATATTCAATTAACACCTTTGCGAAGGATTTTTTCGGAAAACAGCAAGAGGAGACAAAAATGAAAAACAAATCCCTGCGGTTATTTGTTTTACTATTTTACTGATAGCAAGCCTGGTCTGGTTCTTGGTTAAATTGCAAACCTGGCGCAAACAGCCAATGGGAAAAAGCCCTCGCTGGCGGCAGGTGGCAGGGTATGTTGTGGTGCCTATTTTGATAGACATATTCCTGGCCTGGTATCTGCTGGTAAAAGAAATTCCGCAAACCAAAACAACAATCATGGGTGGGTTGCGCTTCTCGCCGGATTTATATCTATTGATTATGACGATTCTCCTTTTCACCCTGGTATGGGGCACGATACGCACAATATTAATTTTGCAGACCATCTTTAGCAAAAATAGATCGGCCTAGGCTATAAAGAGGATTGTTTTCAAAAATTCAGGAGGCAGTATGACAACCAGTAACTTCTCAACCCATACAATTGGCTGGATGGCAATCGCCACAGGGGTCTCAGCCATCCTTGCAGTGGTATTTCTCACTCTGATGTACACGGTGAATGGGCCCTTTTTTGGCACGGTCAATGATGTTTTCAACAGCATTATCGGGATCTCAAGCGTGATTCTGGCGTGGATGGTATATGCTGAACAACATGCCAGGTCACCGTGGATGGGTCAAATTTCGCTGCTCCTTGCGCTGGCTGGCGCCATATTTACCATCATCGGATCGGTCTTGATCATTTATGGTTTCACAGACTTTGTCCTGGCTGGGTGGTATACAGGAATTGGGTACGCTTTGATCGGCTTATGGCTGGCGGCTTTTTGTTATTCCCTGCTAATTGGCGATACTTTGCCTCACAACCTGGTCATTTTCGGGCTTGTGGTTGGAGCATTCATGGCAGTTGGTCTGATCGGTATTCCAGGGATACTGGCAGGAATTGACAGCATGGAGTCCATGCCATGGTATCTCTATATTGCGTTTTTTGGATATTTTGGAACCTATCTCCTGTATCCCATTTGGATGATCTGGTTCGGGCAAATCCTTATTAAGTGAAGCAGTCTTAGATACCTAAACAAGTGCCAGAGTATTCAATGGCAAACCCTACTTTTATATAGAGCCACTGAACTAATCGTGCACCCTGTGTATGTCCTCTTCTGATTGTGCAAGGTAACGGCACGGCGCCTTTTTGGACGGTTTCCACAAGAAAAAGGCTTACCAGTGCTGTTCTCCCGGGAGAGATCCTACTGTTGCCCTTCGCTTATCAGGTCGCGTCCATTCAAACGACGCTTTTGGCCCGTTGTTGAGCCGGTTGGGACAATGCGCCACGACCACACACCCTGCACGGGCCGCGCCGCCGGTAATAGTAGCCCAACGCCGCCACCGCAAGCGCTGCACCCCAAACCGGGAACAGCAGGGTGGGGCCGACCTGGAAGATTATTGCCCCGATAAGTCCCAACCCCTGTGCCCCACCGGCCGCCAAAGCAGTGACCATACTGGCCAGGCCGGACCAGATTGCGATGCCACCCACCACCAGCAACACCGATACGAGTGCGGCCGGGACCACCGCCAGCGCGATGGGGACCCGGCGTCCCTCCAGGCCGAAGCTCCAGCGCGGGAAAACCTCACCCCAGCGCTGTACCAATCCGAGCATGAGGACGGCCCCCACCAGGCCGAAGGTCGCCAGGAAGAGTCCCGAGATCCATATCCCACTCTCCTGACCGCGACGCAGGTACTCCTCGCTCATCCCCAGCGGGAACCCCAGCGCCCAGGCGTAACGGGTGAGGGCGTAGAAAACCGGCACCACCATCGCCACAGACACGGCGATCCGGCCCCAGCGCGCGGCCTGGTCCGGTCCCTGCCACCCCTCGGGACCGTCCCGGCGGCCGCAATACAGGCAGGCGCCCCCGCTCCGGCGGGCGTAGCAGACGGTGGCTGCCAGCCAGAGAAACCCGCCGATAAGACACAGCAATTGGTGGATCGTCGCCCATTGAGTTAGAGACTGCAGGTAGTTCTGGCCGAACTGCGCGCCAGTCAAGAGGCTGCGGATGGCATAGGGGATATAACCGAGCTTGACCAGCAGGTCGAGGGCGGTCATAAGCAGCAGGAGGGCTCCGGCGAGCAGTGCCCCGGCAGTTATGAGGAGAAGCCGGAGCGCCCTTTTTACCCCACGCAGCATCGCCGCACCCAGCGCCGCCGCAGGAATCCCAGCCAATATCACGACTATCCAGGCCGCGCCCGGTCCGAACCGTCCAAGCAGCGGCCCCATAATGTCGGACACGCTTGCGGAAGTGTAAGGGAAGCCGGTCCCGCCCACCGCCCAGTAGACCCCCAGCGCGGCATAAACTAGTGACCACGCAACCGCCGCGTAGGGCACCCAGCGCTGCCAGTCGCGGACCCCTCCAGCACGAGCGGGCCCGACTTTAGCCATCCCATTTGAACCAGCGAATATAGTTTTCATGTTTTTCTCCTTATTCTTCCTTTTCAGAATCCCGGGTAGACGGACCTTCAGTGTTGACCGAAATCAACCTCAGTTGAGAGCGCGGATGCGCCCGAGCATTACGTGGCTTGCGGCTGGATGGGCTATCAGATCCTGTAACTCCATTTTTTGTTTTCATAATTTACCGGGTAGGCTGCGGCGGCTGGCCAGGAGGAACTCTTCGGCCAGTTCACATATCACCTGCGTCAGGATCCCACCAGACCTTGCTGGGTTGATTGAATTGGACGGAATAGCCCGGCCGGGCTCGCAAGGCTTCAGGCAGCTCACGGAGATAGGTTTTGGGCAGGCCGGAAGAAAGGTAGACCATTCCGCTGAATAGGTCCTTGTTTTCTTTTATAACGCCCGCCTGGAGCCTCTCGGCGACGATATCCTGGTAGTCGGTCCATAAATAAACGCCTATGGTGACCCAGACCCCCTCGGGGATCTCGAAATCATCCAGGACAGCCAGGGTCTCGCCGATCGTTTCAGGAGTCTCTCCCGGCGCGCCCAGCATCAGGGAAGCGCCAAAAGGGATCTTCGAGCGACTTAACGCATCCAGTGATTCCCGCACCTGCCGGACCGTATAACCACGCCTCATGGAATGAAGCATCGCAGCAGAAGCCGAATTCGATGGCGAGATTGGCGTAAAAGCAGCCCGAGGCCTCCATCAAACGGCAGAAGTCATCTGTGATGCCGACCGGCCGCAGGTCTCCCGTCCCCCATTGCAATTCGACCTTTTTTGCGATCCATTCCCGACAAATGGCTTCTGCATGCTGGCGGGGAGCGTTGAAATTGTTATCGCAAAACATGACCGTATGGCTGTGGGTGGCTTGGAGGATGGTTTTGGCTTCAGCAAGCACCCGCGTTGGGCTCTTCAGCCGGTAGTGCCTGCCTTCCAGCTTGCTGTAAGGGCAGTAGGTGCAAAGAAAGGCGCAGCCGCGCTTGGTGAAGATGGCAGGGGTGATATTTCTCCCTGCATAAGGCTGCCAGTCCAGCAGGTCATAAGCCGGAAGGGCCTGGTTGTCCAATTCCTGGACCGGGCAGGGAGAAATGGAACGGTAGCTGGCGCCTTCCCGGAATACGCACCCGGGTATCGAGTGAATATCTCCGCCGTCTGCCAGCCGCTGCAGGAATAATGGGAAGGCCTCTTCGCCTTCGCCGCGAATGCCATAGTCCAAGTCCAAATACTCCAGCCAATCTTGTGCATAGTAGTTAAAGCCCGGGCCTCCCAATACGATCCGGGCGCTTGAACCCTGGCGGAGGATGTCAACAATCTCCTTGAGCCGCGGCCGCAGATCGGTATGGCGGGTGCCCAGGGGAGCTCGAGGGTCCAGCTCATCCCCAAACACCAGGCGGATCGAGACGCCGATGACATCTGGCTGGAAGTCCTGGAGCTTGGCGGCTAATTCGGCCGCCAGGTCCCCGGCAAACAGCCGCTCATAAATCTGCACCGCATGCCCGGCTTGGCGGACCGCCCCAGCCAGATAGACAGGCCCGGATGGAGAGGCAGGTAATGAATTGGAAGATACAATCAGCACTTTCATTTGTCACCTGATTTCTCGCTGCCTAACTGGGGTTTTCGATCCCTGGAGTTTTCCCAGGATGCGCAGGATCGGCCCTGTATGCAAGATGCTCCCTATGGAAAAATCGTTCATGTACTTAGCTTGCCTGTGCGATCGATGTCAGTAACAGGATGACCATACCCAGGAATGCGTTGATTCTCAAAGCCCAACGGAATTGCTTCAAAGCCTCCGGTTTTTGGTCGCTGATCTGCCCCAGGAAAGCCCTCTCTGAAATAATAGCCAGGGCCAGGAATGCCAGCACCAGGAAATGTTTGATCACGATCAGAGCGCTCCACGTGTTGCCGAAGAAATGGCCAAGCCCCATGTAGTTCTTATTGATCAGCATGAGGTAGGTGCCGGTGACCAGGAAAACGAGCAGCGAGCCACCAAAATAGGGTTGCAGGCGGGCGGAGATCCGCTCAAGCAGGCCGCGCAGGGCGTTTGCCTGCATTTGACTTTCGAGGACTGGCAGGAAGATCAGGCTTGTAAACAGGTAGTACCCAATAAACACTATGGTAGCCAGGACGTGGAGCCAGGTGGAGAGTGGAACAAGATATGTGGACATCGTAAAATCTACTTTCTTCTCTTTATTGCTCGATAGCGGTTTTTTCTACTGGAACAGATACAATCTTCTTAACGATTCATCCTTCCGTAAGGAATTGGAGGATGCGCGCATTCACGCTTTCGGGTTGTTCCATATTCAGGAAGTGGCCAGCTTGCGGGATGATCTCCCCTTGGAGGTGGGGCATCGTTCGCCTTGCCCGTTCAAGGGCCCTGGGTGGGTTCAGCCTATCCTGGTCGCCGATCAGCAGCAAAACCTTTTGCTGGATTTGGCCTAGCTCCTCGTCGCTGAACAAGCAAGGCATAATCCCCGAATAGCCGCTGGTATTAACGTGCCAATTCCAGTTCTGCAGTCCGGTCATGAATTGCTCGGCGAATACCGCATTTACCACGAAGCTGCGCGCCACCCATGAGTTAAGCGCAACTTTCGAGACGAAACGCGATGGGACGTGCATCACGGCCTGAGCCACTGCTGAAAAGAAAGAGTTCAGCGCGATGAATGCACCCGCTGGACTGAGCAACACAATCCGCTCCAGGCGATTTGGATCATGCAAGGCTAAATTCAAAGCCAGCCAGCCACCACGGCTTAGACCCAGCACGTGTGTTCTGGAAATCTCCAGTTCATCCAAAACGCTCTCCAGCCAGGCCGCGCAATCGCGTTTCGTGTCATTGCGGCATGCTGGAACGCTTTTACCGGGTTCACCGGGTGTGTCAAGAGCCAGGACATGGAATTTCCCGCTCAGAGCTGCAATATTCGGAAACCACATCGTTGAACTTGCCTGTCCAGCGTGTAAAAGCAGCAATGGAAAGGCTTCTTCCGGGCCGCATGAGATGACATGTGTCTGCCCATAGGCAGTGGTTACAAAAGATGATTCGACAGGCACAGGCCACAGGTTCAAGGCAGAATTGTATGCAGCCATGTACCTGGATTGGCCTTCAGGCGTTTTGAAAAGATTTAGAGGACTGTTCATTTTTATCCTTTCCGAAGAACGATCAACGGTATCGACATCCTCGACGAGACAGCAGCCGCCGGCGAGAATGGATTTACGCCACCATTCATCTCGCGGCTCAATCGCCTGGTGCCAAATCCGACGTGAGGAATTTGAGAATGCGGGCATCAACCAGTTCGGGCTGGTCACAGTCCAACTCTAATGCTAGCGATATCCCGGCTGGTTGTCATCAGGAACACTATGTATTCCGCCCTACATGAAAAGGCCACTCTGTCTTGGAGCGGCCTCATCACTTTGGTGGAGGGTATCTACCCCAAACTGGGTAGCTGGCTCACCCAGTGGAGGCGACGATGAACAAAGTACTTGTCCCCGCCGTTCCCCTGGTCCCATCCATCGATATCCCAAACAGCCCATTCCGTCAGATGCAGCCGCGTTTTGGGCGGCATTGAAAGGGCTGGCAAATGGTTTGGTTGCAGCCTCAAGGGTGTACCCCACCTGCCTCTAACGCATGCTTTGGCAGCCAGTCCAGCAGCAGCCACCAGGCAAAACTGGTGGCAATGGCTGGAAACGTTGCCAAAGACAATAAAACCACCAAAAGTGTAGAAGTCTGGCTATTTAGCAGTGCTATGATTCCCCAGCCGAATCCATAGGCGAGAATCCACCAGGCCGCATGACCTACCTGCCGGCGCAGTACCCACCACTGCGGCAATCCAATCATCACGCCCAGCAAAGCCATAACAAGAATCGCCCGCAATGAACCAATCAAGCGGTTGGGAATGGGGATGATCGTAAAGAGGGCACCAAAAACGAAGGGCAATAACCAGCCCAAAAGTGTCGCAACAATCCACCACCCGGGGCGCGTTAAGTGGCGCCTAAGCAGGGCATACTGTAGAAGACCGGTCATCAAACCAACGGTGGGAAACAACACACGTAACAACAGGTAATCCTCTGTGATGCGGGTCTGCCCGGCGACTTGTATCGTACCGCCCAGAACTCGCGCGGCCTGGGAAACGAGTGTCCAGGCAATGAAGGCTGCGAGGACAACCGTAATGGCATTCAGTACAACCCATTCAGGGTAAAAGAACCACCTGGGCTTGCCAACATTTGCGATCATCATGAGCATCTCCTTTCATAAAGATTACAGCCGCCGAACGGTGTGGCTCAGGCGCAGCGGCGGAACCTGCGAGACTCCTTGTCGATTATCGCCTCACTCCTAAGAAAGCGTTGTTGACCGAGCGGCTGAACCGATTTACCCGGTCGGCTCCATCAAGTGGTTATGCCGTTCTTTGTGATTCTTTCCTGGCCCGCACATACAGTGCTTTGGTCTTCTCGCCAATGATCTTGGACTCTTCAACCTCAAATGCCGCTTTTCTTAAAGAGGCGCCAGTTGATCGGGTGACAGGTTTGCTCTGAAGTAGGGGAGAGGTTTGCCCCACTTCATGAGAAACCTGACACTAACTCCTGCTTTATAGAACCACTTCACGCTGTGCCCAGTGACACTCGCAATGAGTAGTTTCCCTCCGCTCTTCAAAACTCGGGAGCATTCAAGGAAGGAATTGAGAGGATTGTTAATCACTTGGACGAGGTTCATCATGACTGCAGTATCGAAGATCTCCGTCGGAAAAGTGGTGCTCTCGCAATTGGCTTTTTGAAAGGTAACATTCTCGATGCCCTTCAACCGGGCCTGTGCCATTTCCAGCATCTTGTCGGACAGGTCGGTAGCAACGATACGTGTTGAGTTTTTCGCAAGCGCTTGTGTGTAGAATCCGCTGCCGCATCCAAACTCGATTACCTGCCCCAAATTTTGTTCCTCCGCCAGTTCTTTGAGAATGGCTTTTTGAATAGCTTCCCCCGTGATATATCTCTGATCTTCATCGAACGTTCTGGCAAACCTATCCCAGTAGTCTTCCTCATGGTCAGCCATTACTCCACCTCCTGAGGTTTAGAATGTGCAATACTTGCGTATAAGCGGATTGTATACCACTCCGTGGCACTTTACCACTCCGTGGCACTTCGTAACAGTATATGGGCGATCCGTATGAAATCCCAGCCGAATAGGGATATTAGACGGCATTAGATTAATATATTATTGCACGTTTTGATGTTGTTAGCTCAATTATCTTGCCCGTGCAGTATTTGACTACGAAAGATTGGAAATAATTAGAACATGGGGGTAATAAACCGTAAGGGATTGAACCTTTATCCCGGCAATCTGCGGCCC
>CAWHAM010000003.1:0-618525 GCA_963827305.1 uncultured Chloroflexia bacterium | reverse complement strand
CTAACAACTGATACCCTAATCCTCTCACGTGGAGCAAGCTACGAGGGCGGGTAGTATGCATTTACACCCTGTACAAAAAGCCGGGTGCTTCTCAATCCCCTTTATCCTATCCAATAAAATCAATCTGGAACTTGTTTAGATACCCGTCCACTAATCTATCCCCACCCTAACCAAGCGGGGGTCTTTCATTAGGAGTTAGTTACTGTTCCGAAACGGAATGGGGGTTTTCATCTTAGCAACGCTGATGAGCCACGAAGGGATCAGCGTCTTATAGCGCCATTAGCAATAAACGAATATGCATACCGAAGAGGCTCATTGATGAGCTGGTCAGGTGGATAATGCAGGATTGTAGAACGGGCAACCGAAAGGAGGAGAAATCATGGATCTTTGTGCGGATCTTATATTCTATGGGATGATGATTGCTATATAGGTTGACGATGCAGGGTTTCGGAAATGGTTCGAAAAAAAGCTCCATGAATGGAAAGAGGTATGCGTGATTTCTCCAAATTAAAGATGGCACTAAACTCCGGATATTGACTGAGCTCCAAACTGCTCCGAAATGATTGAGGCTGTCTCAAAATAGGGACAGTCACTGATATTGGACGTGATTAGGTGAATGGGGATATGGAGGTTGTTGTATAGTTCACCTGAAAATATTTTTCGTTCAGCAAAGGTCCATAGCTGATGGATCGCTACCTTATGGCAGCTTAGCAAAAAGTTGGACGGCTCCCCAAGTGGTTTTTGTGAAAATCTTCCTAATATTGTAATTATTGTGGAAGAACGTATAATAAAATAATCTAACGAGCAGATCGATAATGGATACTAATCTCCCCTCCGGCACGGTTACCTTCCTGTTCACCGACATCGAAGGCAGCACAAAACTCGCACAGGAACATCGCGACACTTGGGAGGCGCTGCGAGCACGCCATCACGCCATTTTGCGCTCAGCCATAGAAGCAAACAATGGCTATGTCTTCCAGATTATCGGGGACGCCTTCTGCGCCGCTTTTCACACCGTCAGAGAAGCACTGGACGCCTCGCTCGCCGCGCAGCGTGGACTGCAGACGGAAAACTGGGGGGAGGCGCCCATCAAAGTGCGCATGGGGATCAACACGGGCGCCGCCCAGGTCGGAAGCAACGCGGACGGATCAGGCGGGTATACCGGCTATTCCACCATGGCACGCACCCAACGCGTGATGTCCACCGCCTACGGCGGGCAGATCCTGCTTTCCAACACCAGCGCGGAATTGCTGCTCGGCGAATTTCCTGCAGGCGCAAGCCTGCGTGATATGAAGGAACACCGCCTGAAAGGGCTGTTGAATCCCGAGCATCTCTGGCAGGCGGTCGCAACGGGTTTGTCCCAGGACTTTCCTGCTTTGCAAACGCTCAACAGCATTCCCAATAACCTACCGATCCAATTAACAAGTTTTATTGGCCGCGAGCAGGAGATTGCTGAGATCAAGAGTCTGGTGGAGCATAACCGCCTGGTAACTCTGACGGGTTCGGGCGGCGTTGGCAAGACGCGCCATTCTCTTCAGATCGGTGCGGAGGTCCTGGACGCCTTTGCAGATGGTGTCTGGCTGGTCGAATTGGCGCCCGTATCAAGTCCCGAGCTTGTTCCGCAAGCGTTGGCCAGCGTGCTGGGAGTGCATGAGGATCAAGCGCGTCCCCTGATGGCTGCGCTGCAAGACCATCTGCAACCCAAAACGATATTGCTTCTCTTCGATAACTGCGAGCACCTGTTGGAAGCCTGTGCCCAACTGGCCGATGGATTGCTCCATGCCTGCCCGCACCTAAAAATACTGGTAAGCAGCCGCGAAGCCCTGGGGATGGCGGGCGAAGTGTCTTTTCGTGTCCCATCCTTGTCCCTGCCGGATGCACAGCATCTGCCCTCTCTTGAAAGACTGACACAGTACGATTCGGTGCGGTTGTTCATCGAGCGCGGTGTGGCAGTCAAATCGGACTTTGTCGTGACTAACCACAACGCTCCCGCCGTGGCGCAAATCTGTTCTAGGTTGGACGGGATTCCGCTGGCGATCGAGCTGGCTGCCGCACGTCTCAGGGGGCTGTCCGCGGAGCAGATTTCGGAACGCCTGGACGATCGATTCCGGTTGCTCACCGGCGGCAGCCGCACCGCGCTGCCTCGACAGCAGACCTTGCGTGCGATGATCGAGTGGAGCTTCGATTTGTTGTCGAAAGCCGAGCGTGTTCTGTTGCGGCGCCTGGCGGTTTTTGTTGGGGATTGGACCCTGGAAGCGGCAGAGGCGGTGTGTGCAGAGCCGGAATCCTCGGCGGGCTCACCAGTACCTCCGACAAACCGTCCTGCGTCCGGTGCACCTGTACCTGCGGTACTGGCGCAGGCAGGGCTGGAGCCGGCAGGGCAAGCCATCGCGACACCCGAAGTCATGGATCTATTGCTGCGGTTGGTGGACAAATCGCTCATCGTCCCGCAGGAGCAGGGTGGACAGGCGCGTTATCACATGTTGGAGACGATTCGACAGTTTGCGCACGACAAGTTGCTGGAATCGGGTGAGGACGCCTGGCTGCGCGCCCATCACCTGGAATTCTTCCTCAGGTTTGCGGAGCAGGCCGAAGCCAAGTTAAACAGCGCAGAACCACTAATCTGGTTGCACCAGTTAGGAGCGGAGTACGAGAACCTGCAGGCCGCCCTTGGGTGGGCACGCGCAGCTGGCAGCACGCAACCCGCCCTGCGGTTGTCCAAGGCCATGGAACAATTGGCTGACGTTAGATCTTTGCTGGGCGTGGGCACGCAGGCGATCCCGCTTTATCAGCAAGCGCTCGAATTGTGGTATGGCGAGACAGGCGCTGACAAAATGATCGGCGCGCGCCTGCACGGCAAGATCGTCGAAACAGCGGTGCTGTTGAAAATGCGTATCGACGCAGATCAATTCAAGCCGCTGGTCGAGATTGCCGCGGCTTCGAGTGCCAGCCTGGAGGCGGCGTTGAAAGCGGCTGAAAGGCTGCCGCCCAGTCTTGAAAAAGTCCGCCTGCTGACGATCCTTTCCACAAATGCCCAGTATGTTCGCGTTCCTGTGGATTGGGACCTGGCAGAACAATATGCACGCCGCGCCCTGGAAATGGCCGAGAAACTCGACAGCGCGCTTGCGCTATCCACGGCGCTCGGAACGCTGGGCGAGCTGTATTTTAATCGCGGGCTCTGGCGCGAGCTCGTGCAGGTCTGCCTGCGGAGGCTGGCGCTCAGCCGCGATATTCAATTCAGTGACATGCATGAGCGGGTCTCGGCCTTGATTGATACTGGCCAGGCGCTGATCCGCGTCGGCGAATACGCTCAAGCCATTCCCTACCTCCTGGAGGGGGAGAGCCTTGCCGGTCAAATGCAGGATGCTCTCATGGAGAAGTATGCACTCGATGAGAGAATTCACTGTCTATTCCGTCTGGACCGCTGGGACGACATCCTCAACCTGGAAGATAAATTGCGGGATATGCAGCGGCGCTATCCCCGGGAGCAAATCGGGGCTTCCTGTCGAATGATTGCGTTTATCGCCAGCATTCATGCGATGCGCGGCGAGCTGGACCTGGCAGTCACCCAGCGCAAAGAAGCGCAGGCCATCATGACTGCAGTCTCCGGATCGTTCGATCATTGGGTGCGAACGGAGCACTATTGACTAAGTCAGCCGTTAATGGCGGAGGGCGAGTTCGCCCTGATGCAGCAGCACTTGGAAGCCGCGCTCAAGTTGAGCTCAACGGCTAACGCGGCCCCCGCTGGGGATCATGATGTGTTCGCCATGCTGGTTGACGGCGCCGCACTGCAGCGCGATCCAGTCGGACTACAAAAATATGTAGCGCTCGCCGAGGAAACCGCCAGGCGCATCGATCACAAACTTCACCTGGCCATCGCCCTGCGCGCCTGGGGCGTGGCGCACACCCTGGCCGGTGAGTATCCACAGGCAGAAGCGCGCTTCAAAGAAGCGTTGGATATCTTCAGTGACTATCCGGCTCCCTGGCAGATCGGTCGCAGCCTGTTTGAAATGGGTGAGTTGGCCCGCCTCCAGATGAAAACGGAACAGGCACGCGACTATTATTCACGCGCGTTGAGCACGTTTGAAGAACTGCACGCGGCTCCTTACGCTGGGCGAGTGCGGCACGCACTCGAGAATGTTCGCCGGGTTTAACCTCCTCCGCTACCAGTCGCGACTTGGCAGCTCGCGACTCGTTCCTCCCGCCTATCTGTTAATTAGATTTTGAGCCGGCGATAAGGCGAGCAGTTTACGTTGTATTTAGAGGAATGCTTGCCCGTGCAGTTCACAATCCAAACGCGCTTGAGATAACCAAAAGATGGTTGCGGCCAACGCGTGAGTTTGGCGGATAGACAGGGATGTTCATAGAGATCGCCCATCGGAACGGGGATTTTGCAAATTGTCCAAACATTTTTCTTCTGGGGTATTGACTGCCGTCACGTTATGTACAAAAAGCCGGGTACTTCTCAATCCCCTTTGTCTTAGCCGATAAAACCAATCTTGAACTTGTTTAGGTACCCGCCTTTAATCTACCCGTGTCCTTAACAAGGTGGGGTCTCGTTTTGGGTATCGCCCACGTGTCCTAAATGCGCGATAATAAATTGGACATATTGCCGACTAGCCACTGATGCTAGATATACTATTGGGCATATCGAAGAATTGGTATGAAGTGCTGCCCTGCTCTTAAACCACCAACTGGCCGATGGACGTTTCTTAGTGCGTGAAAGGAATTAGTATGAATAACATGGTTCCTGCCAAAACCAATCCAGCAACAGCCTTACAAGCCACGCTGGGAGTATTGCCTTTTTTGGCCTACGGTTTGGTCAGCATATGGATGCATTTTGGAAGCTCTTTACCCAGGCTGCCGATCTGGCTGCATCCTTTCCTGGTGTTCGATGCACTCGTACTAATCGGATTGGGAGCTGGCATTCTGGCCGGCTTTCCCCGCTGGGCATATTCTTATCTGTGGTGGGCGTTGATCCTGGCCTGGTGGCTTTCGGGTATGGGCATTTACGGGGTGTACCGGCTCGATAATCGCATGTGGCTGCTACCCCTGGGTATCCTTGTGCTGACCCTGCTTGTGCGGCGTTCCATTGCACCGTTACGGGCCCTGTTTGCCGGCTTATGGAACGACTGGACGCTGCTCTGGTTGGGATTTTACGTCTTCTTTGCTTGGATAAGTATCATGATGGATGAAAACCACAATCCCTACTTGCTGGTCTTTATCATTGCGTCCACGCTGGCGGTAAGCGCCGGGGCCTGGTTCTACTTCCAGCAGACCACGGCCATCCGGCGGATCCTGAGCATGATCGCTGGTTTGATCGTCCTGATGGCAATTGGCGGAATCAACGACGCCACCTGGGATTGGCGGGCTTACTACCACCTTCCGGAAAACGTGTGGAATATCAGCCCGGCTGGGGTGATCTCGGTTACCGTGATACTCGCGCTGATGTACCTGACCGGATACTTTTCTCAAAAACGTCAAAATTCACGAAATAAACCCAAAGGATCGGAGCTTGAAAATGGACCATTCAGCCCTACCTAAACCTCGCAAGCATTTTCCCAATTGGCTGTTATGGTTCAGCTGGGTGGCAGCCAGCACAGCCGCCATCCTGCTTGGTGCTGGTCTGTTGTACGCTCTTATCTTCATTGCTCAAGCTGTTAATCCCGGCCTCAACGAAGACAGGTTCGCCGGCTGGATCATGTTCCCGCTCGTGGCAACGTTGCTCGGATTAGCGCAGTGGCTGGTTCTCCGGCAACGCATACCCAGGTTCGGGTGGTGGGTCCTGGCCACGGGGGCCGGCATGCCCGCCGGGGTGGCACTGGCAAGCGGTGTCGTTCAAGCCATCAATCATTTCACGGGTCTGTCATGGCTCGGGTACTCCTCCCAACCCAGATTTCTTTTCCTGGTTGGCCTGGTAGGTTTTGTCCTGGGCCTGGCACAAATACCAATCCTATGGCGCCATATTCGGGGCCTTGCACTCTGGCTACTGGCCAGCATGGTTGGCTGGCTCGTTCTCGGCCTTATCGTAGGCGTGTCAATCGACAAAATGTCTGATATATTGGCCTTCGGGGCAGTTCCCGCGGCGTTCACAGGTTTTGGTTTGATCTGGCTCATGCGAACTCCACGCAGCCAAACCAACCAGCCTATCTAACAACTGATACCCTAATCCTCTCACGTGGAGCAAGCTACGAGGGCGGGTAGTATGCATTTACACCCTGTACAAAAAGCCGGGTGCTTCTCAATCCCCTTTATCCTATCCAATAAAATCAATCTGGAACTTGTTTAGATACCCGTCCACTAATCTATCCCCACCCTAACCAAGCGGGGGTCTTTCATTAGGAGTTAGTAACTGCTCCGAAACGGAATGGGGGTTTTCATCTTAGCAACGCTGATGAGCCACGAAGGGATCAGCGTCTTACAACGTTATCTTAAGCAAACCAACCTGGATACCGAAGAAGCTCATCGGCGAGCGGGTTCTGTGGATAATGCAGGATTGTAGAATAAGGGGATAAGAATAATTGTCACCATCAGTATTTCTTCATCACAAAGAGCGAGTAGGAAAAAACCAATCGTCCAGCCCAAGGGGATGCCTTGGAATGAACTTGGATAAAATAATTGATAAGTGAGAATATATTCTCAAAGGAGAGATAGATATGAATGACGAAGATGAACCATTGCAAGATGATTTTGACGAAGAATGCAATGATGCTGAAGAGATGGATATGGCTGATGAATTTGAACTATTAGAAGATGATAATGACGAAGAAGGCAGTGATGATGACGAGGAAGCCGAAGAGGATGATGGTTCCGGGGAATCTAATGTAAACGAACCTAAGATAGGCCATTGTCGTTTTTATGGTGCAGAAGTCATAGTAGATGAGTTGCCCGATTCAATTTCCAGAGATGCATTTGAGGATTTTGGAATATGACTAAATTGTCAATGGGGAATCTTTATGCAGAATGGTGGACATTTCTAAAGGGGAAATCATCTATAAAAAAATCTTTTATCCAGACAGAAGCAACTAATGTTGTAGAATGGATATTAGATCGGTCGAAGAATGCCAAAAGGAAATGGATGATCGGGGGTTCACATTATTCTAAATCCAAAGCAAGTTACCATTATAGCCGGGGCTGTACCAAGGGGAGGTACAGCCCTTTTTTTACATTAATGGAATGGCGGGTGAGGAGTAGATTTAGCATCACCGTATTACAACGCTATCTCAAACAAACCAATCTGGATACCGACGAAGCCCAGGCGCAGGCGCAAGCCATTCTACATGCGCACGCCGCCGGTCGCGGACGGTTAAAAGCCCCGATGCTGGTAGTGTACGAAGTAAGCAACGCGGTCTGGCAGGCGGAGCGGCGCGGAGGCATCTCCAGCGCCCAAGCCAATGAAATCTTACAGGCGGTGGCAGAGTTGAACATCGAATTGCTGCCGCTGGAATGGGGCGAGATGCTGCCCCTGGCGCGCCAATACAAGCGCAGCGTCTACGATGCAGCCTACCCAACCCTGGCACAGCGGGCAGGCGAAACGCTGGTCACCGGCGACAAGCGCTTGTACAACGC
This sequence comes from uncultured Chloroflexia bacterium, assembly GCA_963827305.1. Taxonomy (GTDB): domain Bacteria; phylum Chloroflexota; class Anaerolineae; order Anaerolineales; family Villigracilaceae; genus UBA877. The sequence continues at coordinate 610,956 of CAWHAM010000003.1, read as the reverse complement.
CATCAAGGGTAAACTGGATTGGGTTACCTGGGTTGGAGACTATGTACAAAATGCTTAACGCAAAGCCGCAAAGCCACTGCGTTCCCTTGCAGAGCACACCGAAAAAACCGGGTGCAGGCAGGTGGTGCCCTGAAAGTACATACTGACCAGGATCATCAGGACAGGCAGGCGGCCAACCTGCCGGGAAACATGATATAATTAGGCCTGCAACACCAAAGATTGACAGGTTCCAAGCGCCAGTCCTTTTGCAGGGCTGGCGTTTTTGCCCTTTTTACCGCTCGTGTCGAACAAGGAGGCGCTGTGAACTTTCAGATTGGCGATATGGTCATGCACTGGACCTTCGGTCTCGGGAAGGTGCTCGGGCTGGAAGAACGGGTCATTTCCGGCCAAAAGACTCTTTACTATGAGGTCAAGGTACGCGACCTGACCGTCTGGGTGCCGGCGGACGGCAATCTGAAAAGCCGCCTGCGCTCCCCGACCCCGGCAGCCGGGTTCAAAAAGCTGTTCGCCATCCTGACCGGATCGAGGGAACTGCTCCCGGAGAACCGCCAGGAACGCAAGACCCGGCTGTTGGAACAATTGAGCGATGGGCGGGCCGAATCGCTCTGCCGGGTGGTGCGCGACCTATCGGCCTACCGGCAGGGCAAGCCATTCAACGAAACCGACCAATATTTTTTGAAGCAGGTGCAGAATGCACTGCTGGCCGAATGGGGCTTTTCCCTGTCCATTCCGACCTTTCAGGCCGAGTCTGAACTGTCCCGGCTGCTTAGGTCCAGCATCGCCGGGGATTGAAGCATCTTTTTACGATCATAAAAAATCATTTAAGAGGTCGTGGAGCACCATGACCGCCTGTGCCTGCCATGTCCTATCCGCCTGCACCTGTGGGTGAAGGAAAGCAGCGTATAATTTAATCATGGTCTCAGTACAAACGCTCGTCCCATCCAAAGAAATTGCCAGCTTCTGCAAGCGCTGGAAGGTGGTGGAGTTCGCGTTATTCGGCTCAGCTTTGCGTGGGGATTTCTCTCAACAGAGCGACATTGATGCCCTGGTTTCCTTCGCCCCCAAAAGCCAGTGGAGTCTCTTCGACCATATCCGGATGGAACAGGAACTGCAGGAACTCTTCGGGCGCGATGTGGATCTGGTCACCCGCCGGCGCTGGAACAAAGCCGTAACGCCTTGCTGCGCTCGGAAATCCTGGGCACGGCTCAAGTGTTCTATTCAGAACACGCACGCCCCCATGTCCAAGCGTCGGGATGACATAGTCATGGAAGATATCCTCAACGCCGCGCAGCTTGTCAGTGCGTTCGTTGAAGGCTTCGAGAAGGCTGCGTTCATGGATGATTGGAAAACGCGTTCGGCTGTTTTGTAACCGCTGACCGTGGTCGACGAAGCCGTCAAACGACCATCGGCAGAGTTCCGCCTTGCACATGCACAGGTTCCCTGGGGGCTGATGGCAGGAATCGCGACCACCTGATCCATGCCTATGACCTGTGATGATAAGTCAGCAAACAGCCACAGGGGTGCCAGTCTGTTACGAACAAGCGCCTTTCAAAAACTCCCCACCAACTATGATCGCCGACGTAAAAAAATAGGATGGATCGAGGATATATTAAAATAAGTAACCGGACTGCGCCAATATGGCGCAGTCCGGTTTGGAATTTTAATCAGCGGATCAATCAACCAACCGTGTGCGGCCTGGTATCCGCACTGGGCAGATAGGTTCCATCGCCGCCGTAATTGGCCAAGATGGTGAAGTACCCAGAGCTGTTGAAAAACAAGCTGCAACTACCGGTGCCGCCGACGAGGGTGATGGCGCAAACAGAAGGCCCGCCGTCGGTGGTAATGCCCACGTAACCGGTTGGATCCACAACTCCCGGCGCGGCTGGCGCCACCGTAACGGTCACCAGGACCAACTGATAGGGTGCAGATGGATCGGGTGCTTCGGCAGTGATGGTCGTTGCTGTGCTGCCCCGGCGGACGGTATGGGTGGCGGTGCCGACACTTCCGACATAGTCGGGATCTCCATTGTAAGTGGCCGTGATGGTCCTGGTGCCGCCGGTATTAAATTCCACGGTGCCACAAGAACCGCTTCCACCCGAGAGAGTGATGGTGCAGTTGACATCCGCGCCGGTGATGTCCACCGTACCCGTGGGAGGGGCACCCGGCCCAGTCACGGTAACGTCCACCTCGATGGCCTCGCCGGGCAGGGATGGATCGAAATTATCGGAGGTGATGGTGGTCTTGGTAGCATTTCTGACACTATGGGATGCGGTGGTGGTGCTGGAAAGGTAGTTCTTATTCCCGTTGTACGTGGCAGTGAGGGTCTTATCGCCGATGGTAAGGAAGACCACCGAGCAAGTGCCCATTCCGCCCGAGAGCGTAGCGCTGCAGCCGATATCCGCGCCGGTGATAACCACCGTGCCGGTGGGTGTGTCAGCCCCTCCGATCACGCTAAACTTTACTTTGACCGCCTGGCCGGGTATCGATGGGTCGGGGTTATCCGAAGTGATGAGCGTGGTGCTGGAGCCCTTGTTGACGGTATGGCTCTCGGAATCCGAACTGGAGGCATTGTACGCATCGCCCTTGTAGACGGCCTTAATGGTCTTGGAGCCGGCGGAGTTGAAGTTCACACTGCAACTGCCGCTTCCACCCGAGAGGTAAATGCTGCAATTGGTATGCGCACCGGTGATATCCACCCTGCCAGTCGGGGTCATAACACCGGCAGTGTTCACGGTAACGTCCACGACCACCACCTGACCGGGATCAGATGGGTCGGGTATATCGGCTGTGATGGTCGTACCAGTGACGGCCCTGTTCACTTTGTGGCCAGTGGAAGCCGAGCTGGGATTATAGGTCCCATCGCCGCTATAATGAGCCTTGAGGGTCTTTTTACCTTTGGTGTTGAAGACCACGTCACAAGTGCCGCTTCCGCCGGAGAGTGTGATGGTGCAGTCCGAATCGGAGCCGGTGATGTCAACCGTTCCGGTGGGGGTGGGACCGGTGCCGCTGACGGTGACGCTCACTGCAACCGGTTGGGCGGGCGAGGAAGGATCGGGCGTATCCGCCGTGATCTTTGTCACGCTGTGCGGCGGGTCGATGGACAGGACCATCAACGTGGGAGTTGAGACCGGGTTCGCGTTCCCACCGGCTGCCATGGCCGGGCTCGTGAATGCGTTCGAAATGATCAGGAGGGTGCAAACCAAGACAGAGGCCATCCCCATGACTGCAACAACCATCGATTGCTTTTTTTGTTTCATCTTTCACCTCCACCAGAACAGTCGAATATACCGGCCGCCCAATCCGTTGTCCAGCCAACAGAGGCGGGCCGAACAGATCGTGAGTAATATCCTCTACAGTATATAACATTCTGCCCCCTCTTCGCAACACCTTTACGAGAATTGGTCCGGCTGTTTGTGATAGGGGCAGCGTCACGACGCGCCCCTTCCAGAGTGATAGAATAGTCTGGTTCAAAGGAGAACCTGATGCCGGGAGAAATTGTTCTGATTGTCAATGGGAAGCCGCATACCGTCCAGGCGACCGCGGATACACCGCTCCTGTGCGTCCTGCGCAATGAACTTGAACTTAACGGCCCGCAGCTTGTTGCCGCGGTTGCCAACGCGATCTACGATGCCACGGGCATACGCCTGCGGCAAATCCCATTCACGCCCGAACGGGTCAGGGCAGCCGTGAAATCCGGCTGATTTGATACGCTTTTCCCAAGCTGCCAGGAAAGATCCCGCATGGGGGGAGGTTCACGCTCGATGGGAGGCGCAGCTAAATACTTTTACGCTCTAAAGGTTTATAATTTTGATATGCAACGGGCCGCTGCGGCTCTTGTCAATGATGATCATAAGCACTGCGGCGCTGTTATTTAAAATTCTGCACCCGTCTTACAAACTGATCCGGCTGCCCTGGATGGAATTTATGCTGCTGCGGCGCCCATCTGCGGATCCTGCCGCTGTATAGGCCGAGAAGTTGATGTGGGGAAGGGAGGCGATATGGCGAAGCAGGGCAGGCAGGGGAATTCGGAAGGGAACCCGCGGCAAGGCCGGCGGGGGTCGGGCAGGCGCGAGGCCTTCTGGGGAGAGCTGACGACCTGGCTGGACGACTGGCTGGCGATCAATCCGGATGGACGGTGACCGCCTTCAGCGGAAAGTCGAACTGGGCACGGGCGTCCGCACGGCCCTGGCCCAGATCGTTGCCGAAGAGCTGGAGCTGCCGCTCGAGCGCGTCCGCATGGTCATGGGGATACGGAACAGACGCCGGACGAGGGCTATACCGCCGGGAGTATGACTATCAGCTCGAGCGGCACCGCCCTGCGGAACGCAGCCGCAACAGCCGCGGGCTCCTGCTGGAAATGGCGGCGGAACGGCTGCATGCCCACCTGGACTATTTAACCATTCGGAATGGCTTGATCTCAATCACCCGGCATCCGGAGCAAAAGGTCACATGTGCCGAATTGATGGGGGGCCGGGCATTCAACCTCGAAGTCACGGGCGAGGCCCCGCTGAAGGATTCAAAGAGCTATACCATTCGTCGGCACATCCACCCCTCGCGAGGATATCCCCGGCAAGGTAACCGGCCAGCCCAGGTTCATCCAAGATCTGCGTGTGCCCGGCATGCTGCATGCCCGCCTGGTACGCCCGCCGAGCGCGGGTGCCGAGCTCATTTCGATGGACGAAAGTTCGGTCGCAAGCATACCCGGCCTGGTGAAGGTCGTTCAGCGCGGCAATTTCGTGGCGGTCGTGGCGGAACGCGAAGAGCAGGCCATCCTGGCCGCCCAGCAGCTCAAGGTGGAGTGGCGGGAAAGCGCCTCCCTGCCGCCGATGCAGGATCTGTACACGACCCTGCGTTCGCAGCCGACGCAGGATAATGTGGTGGTCGAACAGGGAGATTATAGACCGCCTTCAAGCAGGCGGCCTTGAAATTGCACGCCGCCTATTACCAACCCTACCACGCGCACGCTTCGATCGGTCCTTCGTGTGCGGTTGCCGATGTGAAAGACGATCAGATCACGGTCTGGGCAAGCACGCCGGGTCCGTATCCGTTAAGCGGGGCGCTGGCGCAACTGCTGGACGTGCCAGCCGAAAAAGTGCACCTGATCCACATGGAAGGGCAGGCGTTATGGCCAGAACGGGTCGGATGACGCCGCTGCAGATGCCGTCATCCTGTCACAGGCGGTCGGCAGGCCGGTGCGCGTGCAATGGTCGCGCCAGGATGAGTTCGTCTGGGAACCGAAAGCCCCCGCGATGGTGATGGAAGTGCAGGGCGGGCTGGATGCACAGGGGAATGTGGTCGCCTGGGATTACCATGTCTGGTCACCAAGCCATGTGGCACGGGCGCGCTCTCCTGAGCAATTGGTAGCAGGTCAACTTATCCATGGGCAGGTCCCGTCTGCTTAATTCGGGTTTTCCTTCGGGGCAGAGCGCAACGCCCCCACCAATTATTCCTTCCCGAACCAGCGTGTGACCGTCTATTACCTGGCCTACTTACCGCTGCGGGCTTCCTCCTTTCGAAGCCTGGGCGGCGCGGAGAATACCTTCGCGAACGAATCGTTCATGGATGAGCTGGCCGCGGCCGCCGGCATGGATGCGGTGGATTTTCGCCTCCAGGTATCTAGTCGATGAGCGTGCCCGGGAAGTGTTGAAGGCGGCTGCCGAAGCAGGCCGGCTGGGAGAGCTCGTCCATCCTGGCAGGGGAGGAAGGATAAAGTGGTGCAAGGACGCGGCGTGGCTTTCGGGTGGTATGAGAATGATCAAGCCATTGTGGCATCGCGTTGCCCACGTCCAGGTGGACGCTGCCAGTGGAGCCGTGCGTGTGAAGCCACCATCCTCCACCTCGACCTGGACGCCTTCTTCTGTGCCGTCGAAGAACTGCACGACCCGAGCCTGCGCGGCAAAGCCTTCGCAGTCGGCGGCCGGCCGGAGGAACGCGGCGTGGTGGCCTCCTGCTCCTACGCCGCCCGCCGCTTCGGGGTGCGCTCGGCCATGCCGATGAGCCGGGCGCTACGCCAATGCCCGGGCCTGTTGGTCATCTCGCACCACTTCGGCAATTACGGCGAAATGTCTAGGAAGGTCATTGAACGCCTGGGGGACCTCTCGCCGCTGGTCGAGCAGATCTCGATCGACGAGGCCTTCGTGGATATCAGCGACCTGCGGGAGGATTCCGGGACGGTCGCCCGCCGCCTGCAGAAACGCGTCAACGACGAGCTGGGTCTGCCCTGCTCGGTCGGTGTGGCGGCCAACAAGCCGGTCGCCAAGATCGCCACCGAGGTGGGCAAGAAAACCGCCCAAAAGGGCCAGCCGCCCAATGCCGTGACGGTCGTCCCGCCCGGCACGGAATCCGCCTTTCTGGAGCCTCTGCCGGCGGAGATGCTCTGGGGCGTTGGTCCCAAGACAGCCCTCAGGCTGGCCAGCCTGGGCATCAAAACGATCGGCGATATCGCCCGTCACCCCGCCGCGGACCTGGCGCGCCTGTTCGGCGAGAACGGGCGAGACCTGGCCCGGCGCGCCCGCGGCGAGGATAACAGCCCCATCTCGACCGAGCATGAGAGGAAATCCATCAGCCAGGAGACCACCTTCGCACGCGACGTCAGCGACGACAAGGCCCTGGCGGACACCTTACGTGAACTCTCGGCGGAGGTCGGACGCCACTTGCGCAGGAAGGAACTGGCCGGTACGACGGTCAAGCTCAAGCTGCGCTGGCCCGATTTCACCACCCTGACGCGCCAACTGACCCTGTCCCAGCCGACCGACCAGGATGAGCAGATCTATACCACCGCGCTGGACCTGCTGTCGAAGGTCCGGGCCAAAGGCAAAGCCGTGCGCCTGATCGGCGTCGGCGTGAGCGGGCTGGGCCCGCCATTGCGCCAGATGGAGTTGTGGGGTGCGCGCGACGAAAGGTCCCGCAAGCTGCAGCAGACGTTGGATGAACTGCAGGCCCGTTTTGGTGAGAAATCCATCCGCCGCGGCCAGGGCCATGGCTGAATGTGGATAGACTGGTGAGAAAGGCCATTATCCACGAAGAACACGAATTTTCCTGGAGGCCGCATGGAGTTGATCTTCAAGGATGAGGTATATGCGATTATGGGCGCCGCGATGGATGTCCATCGCGAACTTGGTTCCGGCTTTCTGGAATCAGTTTATCAGGAAGCCCTGGAAATGGAACTGACCCGCCGCCAAATACCCTTTAAATCGCAGAAATCTATCAGAATAAAATATAAGGGCGAGACGCTAAAAAAGGATTTCGTTGCCGATTTGATTTGTTTCGGTAAAATCATTGTAGAATTGAAGGCGCAAGAAAACCTCTCAGGCAGGGAAGAAGCCCAGGTTCTTAATTACTTGAAGGCGACGGGCATTAAATTAGGAGTTGTGGTCAATTTCGGCAGCCATCCGAAACTGGAATGGAAACGCTTGGATCTTTGATTTTTCGTGATATTCGTGCCTGCGCCAGTACCGCAGGTACAGGTGTTCTTCGTGGAGAAAATATTAGGAGTTTAGTTATGACAGTAAAAACCGCCAGTATTTCCCTGAATACCCATGCCAATACCGATGTTCATGACATCACCCGCGAATTGGTCCGCCTGGTAGAGCAATCCGGGCTGAAGAACGGCACACTGACGGTTTTCTGCCCCTCTTCCACCAGTGGCCTGACCACGGTCGAGTTCGAGTCCGGCGCGGTGGCCGATCTGAAGCGCATGTTCGAGGAACTCGTCCCATCCACCCGGGATTACGCCCACAACGCCACCTGGGACGACGGCAACGGCCATTCGCACATGCGCGCCTCCCTGCTCGGTGCCTCCCTGACCATTCCCTTTGTCGAAAAAACCCTCACGCTCGGCACCTGGCAGCAGGTCATCTACGTGGACTTTGATATCCGTCCACGCCGCCGTGAGCTGGTGGTGCAGATGATGGGGGAGTGATGGTGTCCAATAAAGGATCAGGATATGAGCACATTGAAAGTTGCCCTCCTGCAATTGTTCTCCCTCAACTATGATCAGGACGCCAACCAGGCCAAGGGCGAGCAGTTCTGCCGCCAGGCCAGGCAAATGGGGGCGGATATCGCCCTGTTCCCCGAGATGTGGAACATCGGTTACCAGTTGCCCGATCCGTCCCAACCCGGCGAGATCGAACCCTGGCAGAGCCACGCCATCGACCGGCATAGTAATTATGTCAGCTCTTTCAGAAAGCTGGCCCGTGAGCTGGACCTGGCGATCGGGCTGACCTACCTGGAGCGCTGGGATGGCGCCCCACGCAATACGCTTTCCCTGATCGACCGGCACGGCGAGATCCGCCTGACCTACGCCAAGGTCCACACCTGCGGCTGGGACAAGGAGGCCGCCCTGACGCCCGGCGACGACTTCTTCATCTGCGACCTGGATACTGCCGGCGGTCCGGTCAAAATCGGCGCGATGATCTGTTTCGACCGCGAGTTCCCCGAGAGCGCCCGCATACTCATGCTCAAGGGCGCCGAGCTGATCCTGACCCCGAACGCCTGCGAGCTGGAAGCCAACCGCATCGGCCAATACCGGGCGCGCGCCTTCGAGAACACGCTCGGGCTGGCCATGGCCAACTATGCCACGCCGCAGGAGAACGGGCATTCGGTCGCCTTCGACGGGATGGCCTTCGACGAGCACGGTTCGCGCGACACCTGCCTGGTCGAGGCGGACGGGCACGAAGGGATCTTCCTGGCCGAATTCGACCTGGAGCGACTGCGGACCTACCGCCTTCACGAAGTCTGGGGCAACGCATATCGCAGGCCAGGCTGCTACGGCAGCCTGATCAGCCTGGAAGTCGAACCACCCTTCATCCGTCCGGACTCATGCCGGTAAACCGTGGACCGTCTTCCCCAAGGCTGTCTCCTGTTCGACTGGGGCGATACCCTCATGAGGGATTTCAAGGACTACCGCGGTCCCATGAAAGATTGGCCGCGCCAAGAGGCCATTTCCGGCGCAGCCGAAACGCTGGCAGTTCTGCGCCCCGATTGGACCCTGGCCCTTGCCACCAGCGCGGATGTTTCCACCGAGGCGGATATCCTGGAGGCTTTGCAGCGGGTCAACCTCGATCACCTGCTGGACAAGGTTTACTGCTTCAAGAATACCGGCCACAAGAAGCCATCCAAAGAGTTCTATCAATATATCCTGAATGACCTGAAGCTGCCTCCCCGGTCCATTTGCATGGTGGGCGATTCTTACGAAGCAGATGTACTGGGTGCCAACGCCTGTGGCATGCGAGCCATCTGGTTCAACGAGCATTCCCTCGAAGAGTGCTCAGGCGAACTGCAGCGTACCATCCACGACTTGCGGGCGCTGCCGGAGGCCCTGAAGGATTTTATTTAACCAATTCTCGAACGTGAGGATTGTGCGGAAAAACAGGTGCGGGGGCGCTTTGCGCCTCCGCACCCCTTTTTTGCTTCTATTCCCCCTTCCTGGGAAGGGGGCAGGGGGATGGAGATCATGAGGTTGATTTTCGACTTTGTGAAAGCCTTTTAGTAGAGAGGAACTTTCCTTGACACCTATCCTTATCCGTGATAATCTTTCGCCCGCGTCTCCGGCTACATCAAACCATAGCCGGCGGAGCACCAAAAATTCTTGCAGGAGAAGGAAAATGTCAGAAGAACGTTTCGTCGGTACCGTCAAATGGTTCAATGCCACCAAGGGTTTTGGCTTCATCGGCCGCGAAGGTGGCGAGGACGTATTCGTCCATTTTTCAGCCATCGAAATGGAAGGCTATAAACGCCTGGAGGAGAATCAGAAAGTTGAGTTCTCGGTCGAGCAGGGACCCAAGGGCCTGCAGGCCACCAACGTCAAACCCATCCAATAATTCTTTATTTCCACTGACGCCGGGTTCCATAAAGGACCCGGTTTTTTATTCTCCCCCACGGCTATCTTCATGATTTACCCATCCCTGCGTGGATAACAGGCAAAGTGAGCATGGCGTGCGGTACAACCAAGGCACGGCAGGAGGCCCCCAATTCCTTCGTGGCGAGGTCCAATGCTTCGTCCATGGTCGCGGCCGGAATCATTTTGCAGGCGGCCACCAGGTCCGGGCATTCGCTCCCGACGATGACGACCTTGGCCTGCTCCAGAACCCTGGCGATCACGAATGCACGCTGCTGGCCGGGCGGATAACCGTTGCGGCGAGCGTCTTCCAGGATGGACTGCACGCTGGGGGCATCCCGCATGGTTGCGAAGAAGCGTTGTTCGCCCACGCCAGTCCCCGCGCCTTCCTCACAGCGGGCCGGGATGATAAAGAACCCGCCCGGGCGGATGACTGAGGTCGGCGCAAAGAAAAGGTAGGAGGGGGCGCGGCTGGCCTGGTACAGGTTACTGTCCTTGGGATAACCAACGCCGCCAATGACGATATCGTACTGGTGCGGGATCGGGACCTCGTAAACGGAGCGCGCAAAACCGACCAGTTCGCGGAAGGCCAATTCCGGGTCCCCGGCAGTGACACACAGCAACCGCCTGTCATCGTCGAGGACGACATTCAGGATGAAGCGCAGGTTGGCCCGCCGGGCGACCTCGCTGACGGCCTCATGGAAAGGGTTGCCTTCGATACTTCCGAGGCGGGTGCCGGGATGGTCGACGAAGGCCGGGCCGTGGGTATGGGCGATGAGCGTTTCCCCGGCCGCTCCGATAGCGACGGTTTTGCCTCCGCCGGAGTAACCTGCATACTGGTGCGGTTCGACGATACCGGTGGCTATCACCAGATCAGCTTCGACGACGGCACGGTGGAGCAGGACGGGCACACCCCCGGAGGTGACGCCCAGATCCACCAAGGCGGCCGGGTTCTGGGGTTCATTGTCAATGACCCGGTAGCGCTCCACGACGCCAGCCCCCAATTTCAGGACTTTTTCCGCATGGGTGGATGGGCGGTGCATGCCGGTGGCGCACAGAAGTGTGATGTCTTTGTCAACAACTCCGGCTTTTTCGAGTTCGACCAACAGGGCAGGCACCAACAGTTGGTCGGGACTGAGGCGGGTAATATCGGTGAAAACAATGCACACGCGTTGTCCGGTTCCGGCAAGTTCCTGGAGGGGCGCTGAATTAATGGGATGGGCAAGTGCGGTTTGGATCGCAGCGGAAACATCCACAACCGGTTCAACCCGTCGCGAGACGGCAAGCTCGGCCGGCATGCCAGCTGGCAGGCTAAAATCAACGGTTGACTTGCCATAGGGGATTCGATATCTGGTGAGAGGCATGGTTTTCCTGCTATCATAACTTATTTCCGGGGTTTTTTTATCATCTGCACATCACGAATGAAATCCTTACATAAGAGAATTGGTGATACTCAAAGAAAATCCTAGTCTTAATTTGGCACAGTTTGTTATAATTCATACCGGATTAATCCAAAGGAGAGCAGCCATGACGTATACCCAAGTGAAAATCCCCACAGGCGGGCAGAAAATAACGATCAAGGGCGGCAGGCTCCGGGTACCTGATGAACCGATCATCCCCTTCGTGGAAGGCGATGGCACCGGCCGCGACATCTGGCGTGCATCGGTGCGCGTTTTTAATGCAGCCGTTCAGAAAGCCTACGGCGGCAAACGGTTGATCCATTGGATGGAAGTCTACGCCGGAGAGAAAGCCTTCAGGCAGTTCAAGACCTGGCTTCCGGATGAGACCGTGCAAGCCTTCACCGAATTCATGGTAGGTATTAAAGGTCCCCTGACCACACCCATCGGCGGCGGCATCCGTTCGCTCAACGTAGCCTTGCGTAAACTGCTTGACCTGTACGTCTGCCAGCGCCCGGTGCGCTACTACAACGGTGTCCCATCGCCGGTCAAGCACCCCGAGTACGTGGATATGGTCATCTTCCGCGAGAACACCGAGGATATCTACACCGGCATCGAATTCGCCAATGGAATGGAAGACAATTTGAAGTTCAAGCAATTATTCAAGGAAAACTTCCCTACGGAATACAAGAAAATACGCTTTCCAGACACGGCCGGGATCGGTATCAAGCCGGTTTCCGTGGAAGGTACCGAGCGGCTGGTGCGTGCCGCCATCCGCTGGGCGCTCGAGAACAAGCGCAGGAGCGTGAACTTTGTCCACAAGGGCAACATCATGAAGTTCACCGAAGGCGCCTTCAAGGACTGGGGCTACAAGCTGGCCAAGCGTGAATTCCGTGACGCCATAGTCACCGAACGTGAGACCTGGATCCTGGGCAACAAAGAATCCAAGCCCGATCTGACGGTTGAGGAAAACGCCAGGATGATCGATCCAGGCTTTGACATGATGTCCCCTGACCAGCAGAGTAGCATCAAACATGAAGTCGAGGAAGCGCTCAAATTGTGGCCAACGCACGGCGATGGCAAGTGGAAGAAGATGCTTCTGATCAAGGATTCCATCGCGGATGTCACCCTGCAGTTTACCCTCATCCGTCCGCGCGATTATGATGTGATTGCCACGCTGAATTTGAATGGCGATTATCTCTCGGATGCACTGGCTGCGCAGGTCGGTGGGGTTGGCATTGCCCCCGGTGCGAATATCAACTACGAGACCGGCCATGCCATCTTCGAGGCCACCCACGGCACCGCCCCGAAGTATGCCGACCTGGACAAAGTCAATCCAGGCTCGGTCATCCTCTCAGGCGAGATGATGCTGCGCTACATGGGCTGGACGGAAGCGGCTGACCTGATCGTCAAAGGTATGGAAGGGGCGGTGGCGACGAAAACCGTCACGTATGACTTTGCCCGTCTGATGGAGGGTGCCAACGAGGTCAAGTGCTCGGAATTTGGCAACGCGATCATCAACCACATGTAGATTTCTTTTTTTACAGCAGGTTTAAAACAAAAAATCTGCTTCCGGTGCAACGGGAGCAGATTCTGTTATCCGGTCTTAATCCCAAGCCCGGGAGACCAGTTTGACAAGTTGCTCCAATCCCTTTTCCAGCGGTGGAATATTTATGAATTCATGCACGGTGTGTCCCCGGCCACCGGTCGTCAGGCCGATCGTAACTGCCGGGAGACCGAGACTGAGCGGCAGGTTGGCATCAGTAGAGCCGATATTCAGGTGCGGTTCCAGACCCACCTCCCGCAGACAGTCCTGGGCGAGTTTCACCAGCCGGTGGTCAGCCGGGATCTCTCCCGCCGGTCGCAGGCCGATTGCTTCCATTTCTATCGCAACACCCGGCTTATGCACCGAGGTGACGATCTGCTCCACCTGTCTGACCAAATCTTCCAGCGTTGCGGCGCTTTCCGAGCGCAGGTCCAGTTCCAGCATGGCTTCGGCAGCGATGGTGTTGACGGACGATCCGCCGGAGATGACGCCGACGTTCAATGTGGTTCGGGGTGAACGCGGCAGTTCCAGGGTTGTGATGCGATTGGAAAGGGCCGTCAACTCGTGAATGGCCGAAGGCTGGCCGTAGTCCATCCATGAATGGCCGCCGGCAGTCCGCACACTGAGACGATACCGGCGGACGCCCAGCCCTTGATGGTAGACCTGTCCCAATGCCATTCCTTCGACGATGATATATGCCAGTGGTCCGGGCCGCCTGGCTGATCGCCCAGAAAGGGGCTCGAAGCGATCAACTACAGCTTGCATGCCGCGTAAATTTCCCAGCCCCTCCTCGCAGACATCCGCCACCAGCCACAGGTCGCCGGGCAGGGACAGGTTGCGTTCGCGCAAGGCCCAGACCAGGCCTAACAATCCGGCCACGCCCAGCGAGTTATCACCGATGCCGGGGGCCAAGAGGCTCTCCTGATCGTGGCTGACACTTAAGTCAACGTCAAGCGGAAAGACCGTATCCAGATGAGCGGAAACAATCAGCGGGGGGAATTTGGCATCGGATGGTTGCGGACTGCTGCCGAGGCAGGCATAGACATTCCCCGTGGAATCAATCTCCACGTCCTGTAATTTTTCCTCCACGAACCGGGCACGTACGAACACGGCCCGCTCGGCTTCGTGGAAGCTGGGGGCAGGAATCTGCTGGATGGCGATCGCCAGGTCAAGGATACGAGGGATGAAATGATCCATAGGAAATTGGGATGCAGAGAGCCTGCCTCCCCATAAAGTTATACCTGCCGTACAAGATCGGAGAGCGAGTCCAGCCGTGCCTGGGCGAGACCGGGCAGGGCATCCAGGGCATGGAAGGCGCCAGCGCCCTCAATGGTCAAGGAAGAGGAGACGCTCCCATGCAGCACGGCGCGCAGAGGATCGAAAGTTTTCAGGTAGCCGGCTGAAAAGCCGCCGCAAAAGGAATCGCCAGCACCCGTCAGGTCCACCAGGTGAGCTGGGTAGGCAGGGATTTCCCAACGTTTCCTGGAAGTGCCATCGTAGAGCATTTGACCATGTGCCCCGCGTTTGACCACGATAAATTCACACCCAAAGTTTCCCAGGGTTTCAGCCATCTGCCACAGATCGTTGGTGCGGCCCCAGAAAAGAGCGCGTAGTTTCTCCTCCGAGGGCAGAAAGGCCGTCAGCCCTTGGAGCAGGATGCGCACATCGTCAAAGGCCGAATTGGTCATATAAGCTGCACAGGGATCCATGGTCAGGAACGTCACGTTTGCCTGCCGGAAAGTGGAGAGCATGCGACCGGTGGTTAAAAAGTCCAGCGGACATATGTGTGCAGCATGGGCGTTCAGGTAGTCTGAGGGAATGTCACTGGGACGAGGCGAGGCGGGGTGGGTGGCCTTCCGGTCGTCAATATCGGCCGGGGGTTGGTAACCGAGCAACGACTTGGGGAAGGGCAGGTTCATGCGGGCGAAGTGGTTTATCGGGTTGGTGCGTTGGAATATCTCAGGGTTAAGCCGGGCCTGGAAATAACGCAAATCGAGGGCTCCGGCCAGGATGTGAATCCCGCGCGTATCCAAATTGCGTTTTTCAAAGGAAAGTAACCAATCATGCGGGTAATCCTCGCCGACGCGCGCCAGCAGCCCGACGTTGCTATCCCAGACCCCCAATCCGGCGGCTGCATAAAGCAGATTGCCCCCCGGCACATCAATCAGCGGATGGCCTTCCGGGGGCAGCAAATAATCACGGCGCAGTCGACCGGCAATAACGAATTTCGGTTCCATCTGCTCACGGGACAAAGACGAGGTCGCCAGTGTCAGGCTGATCCAGGGTTACAGGCAGGATGAAGGTGAAATTGCTCCCCTTGCCTTCCACACTTTCCGCCCAAATCCGCCCGCCGTGCATTTCAGTCATGACTTTGGCGACAGACAAACCCAGCCCCATGCCCCCGTGTTTACGAGTCAGGTGCGACTCGACCTGGTAGAAACGCTCGAAAATATGCGTAAGATCTTTTACAGGAATCCCGATCCCATCATCTTTAACCGTAACTTTGACAAATCCAGGAATCTGCTCTGCAGCGATGTTTACATGTCCGCCCGGGTTGGTAAAGTCGAGCGCGTTCTTGACCACATTGCTGATGGCAATGGAAATCTTTGAAACATCTCCTTCCACCAATAGATCACCATGACCCATATCGGCACGCATCGTAATGTCTTTCTTCTGCGCTTCCTGGTTGAATGATGCCATCACGTCTTCAACAACGCTCTTGATCGAGACCAAGCGAGCGCGTAGACTGGCCATACCGCGCTGGGCATTGTCCATGTTCGCAATGCTGTCTATGATCTCTTTTAGTCTCATGGCATTACGGACTATGGTATCCAACTCGGCGTGGTAATCGGGTTGGACGACCTCCCGCAGGAAAGTGGCATGACCAAGGATGAGTCCGAGAGGGGTACGCAGTTCATGGGAAGTAATGGCGATGAAGTCAGTCTTCATGAGCTCCAGCCGGGCCATTTGCTCTTGTGACTTCTTTACTTCATTTGATAGGTGAGTATTCTGGATGGCAACTGCTGCCTGTGAGGCCAAAGTCTCTAGAATTGTAAGGTCCTCTTCGGTATAATGGGCTTTGTTGGTCTTGTTGACCACTTCAAATACCCCCAGCTTTTCGCCTTGGAAAGTGATGGGGACTGCCATCAGTGAACGTGTGATGAAATCCGCAGCCTTATCGGCGCCCTTGAAGTGACGGGGTTCCGCAGCCACGTCCGGGACGACTGTTGATTGTCCATTCTCGAACACCCACCCGGCCACACTTGATTGCACCGGAACTTTAACGGATTTCAACAAGTCGCGATGGAGGTCTTGCACAGCCAGGAAGTGCAATACCTCAGAGTCTCCTTCTGGTTCGAGAATTGAGGCAGTTTCACAGCCGGTCAGTTCTCCGGCAGCCATGATCAGGCTGTGCAGGAACGGTTCCAGTTCCAAGCAGGCGCTCAGAGTACGGCTGATCTCGAGAAGGCGTTCCGTACACTGAAAACGTTCAATCGAGGACAGAGTCACTTCCGAATCCATAGGTGATTCGATTATACTGCAACAGGTATAGTACACTTACTCCACTGCGTAAAGTAACCTGGCAAGAACATTGCAAAAAAAAGATCTGGGTTCTCCGGGAATTGTCGTGGGCAAAGGGTTAATGATTAGCATTATGAACGAAGGAGAAAATATGAGTGAAAAGAAAGTCCGTGTGGCGATCATTGGTGTGGGCAACTGCGCTTCTTCGCTCGTCCAGGGGATTGAATATTACAAAAATGCCACCGAGGATGCCAGTGTACCCGGCATTATGCATGTCAACCTGGGCGGCTACCATATCCGGGATATAGAATTCACGATGGGGATTGACATCAATGTCACCAAAGTCGGCAAGGACCTGGCCGAGGCCATCTACGCGGAGCCCAATAACACCTACAAGTTCTGTGATGTGCCAAAGTTGAACGTCCCGGTGGTGCGCGGCATGACTCACGATGGTTTGGGGAAATACCTCAGCCAGGTAATCACCAAGGCCCCCGGCCCGACGGCGGACATCGTCAAGCTGCTCAAAGATACGCAAACTGACGTAGTCGTCTCTTACCTGCCGGTCGGTTCAGAGATGGCCACCAAATGGTACGTGGAGCAGATCCTCGAAGCGGGATGTGCATTCGTTAACTGCATCCCGGTCTTTATCGCCAGCTCGGAGTATTGGGGTAAACGCTTCAAGGATGCAGGCCTGCCTATCCTGGGTGATGACATCAAATCACAGGTTGGTGCCACGATTTTGCATCGCGCCCTGGCCAGCCTGTTCGTGGATCGCGGCGTGCGGATCGACCGCACCTATCAGCTTAATTTTGGCGGCAACACTGATTTCCTGAATATGTTGGAACGGGAGCGACTGGAATCCAAGAAAATCTCCAAGACCGGTGCAGTCACAAGCATGATCCCCTACCAACTCGATCCGGGTAATATCCACGTTGGCCCTTCGGACCATGTGCCGTGGCTGACTGACCGCAAGTGGTGCTACATCCGCCAGGAAGGGACCACCTTTGGCGACGTGCCACTTAATGTTGAGATCAAGCTGGAGGTGTGGGACAGTCCCAACTCCGCCGGAGTTGTGATCGATGCTATCCGATGCGCCAAGCTGGCCCTCGAACGAGGCCTTTCCGGACCGATCATTGGACCCTCGTCCTATTTCTTCAAGACCCCTCCCAAGCAGTTCCGGGATGACGTCTGCCGCGAGAAGACCGAAGCCTTCATCCAGGGCAGGGAATAAATACCGGTTTAAATTTTTTGCGCACCTCCACTCCAGGTCTCGGTTGGAGGGTGGAGGTGCGCAGAATTTTCTTAATTGTGGAGCAAGTGTAATGGCAACCCGCCGCACATTCAAGCGCGAATGGTTTATCGGTCTGGTCAGCTTCCTGGCATGGTCGCTCGTTTTTGGAGTGATTTACGCTCAATCGCCCCTTTTCACAAGCAACCAGAACGCTTATTTTCTACATGGGCTGGCAAATGCCGGGTTTGGATACCTGAACTATGATTGGCTGGCGACCCGGCAGGAATCGATGCCCGTTTTCACCTGGCTGGTCTATCTCACGACCATGGTTTTTCACAGCAAGGTGCCTTTTTATCTCTACTATGCCTTGCTGATGGGAGTGTATCTCTTCAGCATGGTTGGCATCATGGATCTGTTCTTCGACCTGCGCAGGTCAAAAACCCGGATGTTGGTTTTCCTGGCGATTTTCCTGACCGCCCATTCTGCGGCATTACGCTATTTATTATCGAGGTTCGTCTCCGTGGATTCCACCTTCCTGTTCGAGGGGGGTGTGGCTGGCCAACGCATCCTCGGCCAGGTCTTCCAGCCGAGCACTTTCGGCGTGTTGCTGGTACTCTCCATCTATTTTTTTCTGCTCAAACATCCTTTCTGGTCGCTGGTGCCAATCGCAGTGGCGGTTTATTTTCACCCTGTGTATCTCCTGGGCGGGGCTTTGTTGACAATTGCGTACATGTGGATTATTTTCCGCGCAGAGCGTAACCTGAAGAAGCCCCTTCTGCTCGGAATCATATCGCTCCTGCTGATTGCACCAGCCTTGATCTACACCATCCATATTTTTTCGGATTCCTCCCGGAGATTGGCACAGGAGGCATTGGATGTCCTGGTGAATTTCCGCAACCCACAACATGCGCTGGTCACCGCCTGGTTGAATTGGACCGTCATGGTCCAGGCGTTGGTATTGCTGGCTGGTCTTTTCATTATCCGAAAGACGAAGTTGTTCACCATCCTCCTGATCGTCACCTCGGGGGTATTGATACTGACCATCATCCAGGTACTGTCCGCCAACGAGTGGCTGGCTCTGATTTTTCCCTGGCGTGTGTCGGTGGTGCTGGTACCGATGGGGACAACCATCCTGATTGCTTATAGTGTCACAAAACTCATGGATTGGATTAAAGAACCCCGCAAGGCCGATCGCTGGGAAGGTTTGTTGGCCATGCTGGTGATGGCCGGCCTGATCACCATCGGGGCATTACGTTTCCAAATCGAGAGCGCCCGCCAACTGGCCGACCCGGCCCTGCCGATGATGAACTATGTCGCCGCACATAAATCCCCGGGTGATATTTACATGATCCCATCCAAGATGGAGAATTTCCGTCTTGTGACTGGCGCGCCGATCCTGGTGGACTTCAAATCCGCCCCGGACCGTGACGCGGACGTGATGGAGTGGTATGAACGGCTCCAGTGGGTCAATCGGTTCTATCAGAGCAATCCCAATCCGTGTAAATTACTCCCACAAGTAGCCGCCAACTATGGTGTGAACTTCGTGGTGACGGAAAGAGATTATCGCCCAACGCAGTGTGATTCCCTGCAAATTGTGTATAAAGACGCCTATTACCGTATCTATGCACTTGCTCCCAAAAAGTAGCAAGGAAATCATGCGAGTAACATTGTATCTGCTTTTCATGCTGTTCCTGTTGGCAGCTTGCGCGGGTACAGGCACGCCTACGGTGCTTCCAACGGTTTCCGTCACGCCTGCTCCCACTTCAATGGTAACCCTCACCTCGACGATCACCCTTATGCCGACGGATACAGTTACCCCTTCCGCGACAGCCATCCGCACCCCTCCAGCACTCCCGGGGCTTTTTCAGACTCCCCTCCAGAATCCGGTTGATCCGCCCCATACCTACATTTCAAACACCTGCCAATACCTGCAGGACAAATGGTCCCCAACGAACAGCATCCCCGGGACAGTGGTGATCCCCGTAATGTTCCACTCCATCATGAAACCCGGCGATACTGTAGGCGATAACCAAATTTCGCAAAAGCAATTTACCGAGCTAATGGGTGGTTTGGAGAGTCGCGGGTTCAAAGCCATTACCACTGCGCAATTGGCAGCCTTTCTGGAGAATAATTCCAGGATACCTCCGCGCTCAACAATCTTAATCGTGGATGACCGGCACCACGCCGATTATTTCAATCAATTTTTCCGCCCCTGGTGGGTTGGGGACAAATGGCCGGTGGTCAATGCCTGGATCAGCGCCTCGCGCGACAACCTTGATGCGGCTCTTTGGCAGGAGCAGGAAGGATTGAATGCCGAGGGCTGGGTGGACTACCAGGCACACGGTGTTGTTCATAATACTCCGATGTGGCCAGGTGTTTCCGATGCCTACATCATGGGCGAACTCCAAGGCTCCATTGACGCATTCAAGACGCATTTCAACAAGGTCCCAATCGCCATCATCTGGCCAGGTGGTGGATTCTCGCAGCGCGCGGTTGAAATTGCCCGTCAGGTGGGCTACCAGCTGGGGTTCACAACCAACGCGCGTGGGCCGTTGATGTTCAATTGGGTACCTCTGGGAGATGAAGTGACCCCGGTGCATGGAGGCTGGGCGCCGGAAGGTCCCATCAATGACCCCCTGATGTTACTGCCACGCTATTGGGATACGGATGCGCTCAAACATCTGGATGATATCGTCAAGATCTCGCAGGAAGCCGCGGCCTACGCCGGGCAGAATAAAGCAACAGAGTTGGAATACTACAACATCGTTTGCGCTCCAACGCTCGGGCCAATCCCTTGAGGAATGGAATTGACCCTCCTTCAAATTATCGGATCATGTTGAGACACTATCTCCTTCAGACAATGATCGTGCTGGTTGTTTTCCCATCTGCCTGTGCCCCCGTGTCTTCTCAGACGATATTGTCCCCAACCAGGACTCGAACGGCGAGTATCGCAGCCAGCCCGACCATAGTGGCTGCGTCGAAGAGTACCCCTACGCCGACCTTGATACCGAGTCCCACGCCCCCGTTTCTCCCCGGCCCTTACCAGACCAGCCTCCTGAACCCGCTCGATACGCCACACACTTACATTCAGGATACCTGCCAATCCCTGCTCGACAAATGGTCCCCGTCGAATAGCGCGCCTGGCACAGTCGTGATGGTCATCATGTTCCACAAAATTACGGATGAAACCATCACAGATCCCAACCAGATCTCGGAATACAATTTTCGCCGGTTGATGAGCACCCTCCACTTGGACGGCTTCCAGGCAATCACCACTTTGCAGTTGGCCGGATTTATGGAACATAACTCCAAAATCCCCGAACACTCTATTCTGCTTGTGACCGACGACAAACATCCAGCTTCATATTTCAATGTACTTTTCCGTCAATACTGGATCGATTATGGCTGGCCGGTAATCAATGCCTGGATCAGCGATGATCTGACCACCGCTGATCTATGGAAGCAGCAGGAAGGCTTGAACTCTGCAGGTTGGGTGGACTACCAGGCCCACGGAGTGGCATCGATTCCGATTACCCAGAATTCCACCGACGAGTACATCCTTGGAGAGTTGAAAGGCTCGATTGACGTATTTCACCGGCATTTTAACAAAACGCCTGTCGCCTTCATCTGGCCGGGTGGCGGATTTACACAGCACGCGGTCGGGATGGCACGCCAAGCAGGTTACCGACTGGGGTTCACGATCAATCCACGCGGGCCACTGATGTTCAACTGGGTACCACTGGGAGACAGTGGTGATCCACTGCGCCCCACCTGGATCCCGGAAGGTCCCGTCAACGACCCGCTCATGGTTCTGCCGCGTTATTGGGACACGGATGCCATCCTGCACCTGAAGGATGTTTTGCAAATTGGAAAGGATGCGGCCGCCTATGCCCAGTCCAACAAACCCACCGAATTGGATTATTATGATACTGCCTGTTCCCCGACTTATGGAGCGCTCCGCTGAGCGCGGATGGCTGACAACTGCCTATTATGTCCTGCGTTTTTTGCAAGATTCTCACCGGTGAAGCCCCCGCCACCATCATCTACCGCGATGACCAGGTCACGGCCATTCGGGATATTCACCCGATTGCCCACACGCACATCCTTGTCATCACCAACCGGCATATCGACTCAGTCAACGAGTTGGAACCCGCGGATGAGGTCTTGATCGGGCACATGGTCATGGTGGCAAAAAAACTGGCAGTGCAAGAGGGCGTTGCCGAAAATGGTTACCGACTAATGATTAACACGGGGGTGCATGGTGGGCAAACGATACGTCATCTCCATTTGCATCTGATCGCCGGGAAGCTAGCCCGTTTCCTGGTGGGATAAGAATTTCCTGGAATTCAGCCTGCCTGCGCAAGGGTGTTCCTTTGCCTGCCCGTCAAGGTCAGATTATCCCCGGATCATTTCGGCCTATTCATGGATGCTCTCATTGCCGCAGTGTCGGGAGAGAATGGCCTGCTTTTTGAATGAGGTACAATTACAACAATGTTTGAAATAATCTTCCTCGGCACATCCGCCTCCGCTCCCTCCGCCAAACGCGGGCTCTCGGCCCAAGTGGTCAAGCACGACGAGTTTCGCTTCCTGATCGATTGCGGCGAGGGCACACAACGCCAGATCCTGCAATCCGGCATTGGCTTCAAGAACCTGAAGCATATCCTCATCACCCATGGACACCTTGACCATATTCTCGGGCTGGCAGGGTTGCTCTCCACATTCATGCGCTGGGAGACAATTGATGAGATTAACATATATAGTGGCAAGTGGGCCCTCGACCGCATCCATGATCTGCTTTATGAGGTAGTCCTGCGCGGAGCACAGGCGCCGATGACCCTTAATCTGCACGAGCTCAAGCCAGGAGTCTTCTTCGAAGCGGACGATTTTACCGTAACGGCTTTCCCTGTCTTCCACCGGGGCTCCGACAGCCTCGGATTCAAGTTCGAGGAACGATCGCACCGACCATTCCTGCCTGAAAAAGCGGAAGGATTGGGTATTCCGGCCGGCCCCATCCGCCGCGACCTTGTGGATGGCAAGACCGTCACTCTGGCGGACGGGCGTACAGTTGGACCGGAGGACGTGCTTGGTCCGTTAAACCGGGAGTCCGGATGGTGCATATCGGCGATACGGGCCGGATCGAGGATTTGGTGGCGCCCTGCCAGGGAGTGGATGCGCTTGTAATCGAGTCCACTTACCTGGAGGAAGAAGCTGAAATGGCGAAGAAGTTTTCCCACTTGACGGCAAGAATGGCTGCGCAACTGGCGGTCGAGGCGGGCATCGGGCAATTAATCCTGACCCATCTCTCGCGCCGTTACCGCGAAAAGGATGTCCTGGCTGAAGCTCAGGTGGTCTTTCCAAATGTGCGCGTGGCACGCGATTTTGATATATTCTCCATCAAACAAGAAGGATGACTATGCCGCGTTCCGAACTTGATCTCAACCCGATCCAGCATATCACCTCAGATGCCATAGGCAAACCCGGACAGCGGGTCTTTTACATCCAAGGCTGGCGTGAGACCGATATCCAACCGGTAACGATAATTATTGAAAAGGTGCAGCTCCAAACCCTTGCGACCGGGTTGGAGCAAATGCTGGCTGAAATTGCCCAACAGAACCCCGCTTTGGCCGGGTTTTCGGCGGAATTCGACGAAGATAAAATGCGCATCACTCCGCCGGTAGACCCGCTCTTCCGCGCCGGCGAAATGGGCCTGGGGTATGATGCCGATCAGGATCTGATTGTCATCCTGGTGCGCGAGATTGTCATGGAAGATGGGGATCCGGAAGAAGCCTCGGTCGTGCGATTTTGGTGCAGCCGCCAGCAGGCCAGCTGGCTGGCGGGTTGGAGCAAGGAAGTGATTAATCGCGGGCGTCCCATCTGTACACAGTGCGGTCAGCCGATGGAGCCCGAAGGCCACTTCTGCCCGAAGAAAAACGGCCACAAGCATTAAATCATGACCAAACAGTCCCGCACAACTCCATGCCATCCTTGAAAACGGCGAGATCGAACTCAAGGGCCAGTTTACGCATGGCCATAACTACACCTTTCTGGTAAACGTCTGCTATGAGGGAAGTGAAATCCCGGCTGTTTACAAACCGGGACGAGGTGAACAACCGCTCTGGGATTTCCCTGAGAACACGCTGGCCGGGCGGGAGGTATGCGCCTATCTGGTCAGCCAGGCACTTGGCTTTGGCATGGTTCCATTTACAATCCTGAGGGATGGACCGCTCGGCTCAGGTTCGCTCCAGCAGTATATAGACCATAACCCCAATTATCATTATTTCACCTTCAAACCTGACGAGCTTGGCCGGCTGCGCCCGGTGGTCCTCTTTGACTTGCTGGTCAACAATGCCGACCGCAAAGGCAGCCACATCCTGGTTCAGAAACGTACCCGCAGACTCTACCTGATCGACCACGGCCTGTGTTTTCATACGGAGGATAAACTTCGAACAGTGGTGTGGGATTTTGCCGGTGAACCCATCCCACACGACTTGCTATCAACCCTCTCCACTTTCCACGCGCATCTCACGCAACCTGACGACCTGCCAGCAATACTCGGGCCATATCTCAACCCGGAGGAATTGGCCGCCCTGCGGTTGCGTTCCGAGGCACTTCTTTCGGCCGAGCGATTCCCTTCTCCTCCCGAGGACCGGCGTGCCTTTCCTTTTCCGCCAATATAATGTACTCCAGTGATCCAATGGCAAGTGACCACGGAATACCGTAAAACAGGAGAAAACATGTCCCACTACAACCTCGCCCTGCTCGGATTCGGCAATGTTGGAGGTGCACTCGCCCATCTGCTCCAGCGCAAGGAAACCGAGCTCCAGCACCGCTATGGCATCACCTTCCGCGTGACCGGGATTGCCACCCGGAACCACGGCGCAGCCATCAACACGGCCGGGCTGGATACCGTCAGGGCGATTGAAAGGGTCGAAAGTGGCGAGTCACTGGATTCGTTATCGAAGATTCATGTTCAGGACAATCTCCATTTCCTGCGCAACTGTGGAGCAGATGTGTTGTTCGAAAATACACCCGTAAATCATCAGACCGGCCAGCCTGCCATTGACCACCTGCACCTGGCACTAGAACTCGGCATGCATGCCATTACGGCGAATAAAGGACCGGTTGTGCATGCGTATAAGGAACTCTCTGAGCTCGCAAAAGTAAAAAACAAAAAATTCTCCTTCGAGTCCTCCGTGATGGATGGGTCGCCCATATTCAGCCTTTTCCGTTCCACCCTGCCGGCTGTCCAACTGCTGGGGTTCCGAGGCATTCTCAACTCCACCACCAATCTTATTTTGGATCGAATGGAGGCCGGAGAATTGTTCGATGATGCCGTCAAGGTTGCCCAATCCGCAGGTCTGGCCGAGACCGACCCAGCCGCAGATGTGGATGGGTGGGATGCAGCCATCAAGGTAGCGGCATTGATTACCGTACTGATGGATATTCCGTTCACCCCCCGGCAAGTGGAACGTACCGGTATCCGCCGGATCACGCCGGAAATGGTCGCACAGGCAAAAGCGCAGGGGAAACGCTGGAAGCTGGTCTGTTCAGCCGAACGTACCGGATCCTTGGTCCAGGGGCGCGTTGCCCCGGAACTGGTCTCCCCAACCTCCTCGTTGTACCGAATCGAAGGTGCGAGTTCCCTGATCGAGTTCAAGACCGATGTACTGGGCGAGCTGTCCATTACGGAAACGGATCCGACGCCTGCCTGCACCGCTTACGGCCTGCTGGCGGATTTTGTTAATGCGGTGAGGTCTGTTGTATAATCACCTTATGAAGTTCTTTCCAGGGAGTCCCAGCATGTCCTTGCACCGATCTTCAATCCGCCTTGGCAGCTGGCTGCTTGTCCTGGCCTTGCTGGCGGCATGTAGTGCGTCAATCCCAACCCCCACCCCCACATCCGTGCCAGCCACTCCTGAGCCTGGTACTCCCACCCCGACCGCCATTCCGCCACGTCTGTTGACCATTTGTCTGGGTCAAGAACCCTCCAGTCTGTTTCCGGTTGACAATCCTTCGTCGGCGGCGCAGGCAATCCTGGCGGCAGTTTATGACGGACCGATTGACACGAATTCTTACGGTTACCAACCGGTTATCATGAAGAGTTTACCCAACCTGGCCAATGGCGATGCACAAGTCTTCAAGAAATCAGTTTACGTGGGTGACGAGGTGGTGGATGCCACCAATACGCCGGTTACGCTGGCGGTGGGGGTGAAAATACGCCCGGCCGGCTGCCGCAGCGATACCTGCGCAGTCGCGTACGATGGCAAAGGATCAATCCAGATGGACCAGATGCAGGTCACCTTCCGCCTGCTCCCCGGACTCACCTGGTCGGACGGGTTGCCTCTCACTTCCGCCGATTTTGTCTTTGCATACAATCTTGCTGCTGATCCAAATTCATCCGGTTCCAAATTTCTGGTGGAACGCACACAATCCTATGAAGCTGCCGACGACGTGACTGTCCAATGGTGGGGAAAACCCGGCTTCATCGATACCACGTATCTCACGAACTTCTGGATGCCTCTACCCCAACACCTTTGGAGCCAGATTCCCATCAACCAACTCGAGACAACTCCCGAAAGCTCCCGCTCTCCAATTGGCTGGGGGCCGTATGTCATCCAGGAATGGGTGGCCGGAGACCATATCTCATTGACGAAGAACCCGCATTACTTTCGAGCCGGAGAAGGATTGCCGAAATTTACCAACCTCACTTTCAAGTTCGTACCGGATCCTTCAACAGCCGTGAGTGATCTGATCGGCGGCAGCTGTGATATCCTCGACCCCAGTATCAACCTGGATGGGCAAGTGAACCTGTTACAGTCCATGGCCGGGCAGAAGCAACTCCAGGTGCTGTTCTCAACCCCGCCGGTCATGGAACAGTTGGCATTTGGCATCCATCCCGCTGTCTATGATAATGGTTATAACGCGGGTCATGACCGCCCGGACTTCCTTGGCGATGCGCGCCTCCGTCAGGCAGTGGCCATGTGCATCGATCGCCAGAAGGTGGTTGATTCGGTGCTGCAAGGTCTTTCGTCGGTCCCGGCTTCTTTTGTTCCGGCAGATTACCCACTTTACAACTCCGGCGCGACGACCTATTCCTTCGATGTCAAAGCTGCCAATGCACTTCTCGAGAAGGCTGGTTGGAGGGATGTCGATAACAACCCATCGACACCGCGACAGGCCTGGGGAGTTCAGAATGTACCGAATGGTACACTCCTGGAATTGAATTACATAACGACCGGCGCGGCTCAAAGAGTGCAGGTCAGCACCATTGTGGCAAACTCGCTGGCGCAATGCGGCATCAAGGTGGATGTCCAATACCTCGATCAGACGGTGTCTATATGCTGCCGGGCCGGATGGACCACTTTTTGGGCGCAACTTTGAACTGGCTGAGTTTGCAATGGGCAGCACAGGCGTGGAACCGCCCTGTGAGTGGTTCACCAGTTCCGAGATCCCGAACGCTTCCAATTACTGGGTGGGGACGAATGTCAGCGGTTACAGCAGTCCGGCTTTCGAGGCGGCCTGCCAGGCTGTCCAGGAATCCATGGCGGATGAGACGACTCACATTGATGCCTACCAGCAAGCCCAATTCATTTTTGCGCAGGACCTGCCAGTGCTTCCTTTATACTGGCGCGTAAAGGTCGCCGCAGCCCGCCCGGGAGTGTGCCATTTCTCGCTCGACCCGACCGCCTCCAGTTCCTTGTGGAATATCGAAATGTTCGATTCCGGAATTTCCTGCAGTCAATAGATAGATTGATAGCATTCTCCATATTGAGAGTGAAAATTGACCTTTTCTTGACATGACAATTTAACAAAGCCCTTGTGGTATCATCTCCAGCGACTGAGAGGGGCGGGGGGTGTGTGAGCGGCTTCGTACCCTTTGCCCCTTCGGGGTGTAGCGGGTATGCTTCGCGACCGCTCACACACCCTCCGTTCTCCCTGCTTACTGAGAAGGTACCTCTTGTGCTAAAATCGTGTATAATCTCACTGCTTTGACCTGGATTGTTAGACAATTAAAAACGGGGTTCGGGTCATTGAATTTAATGTAGCGAAGGATGACGTGTATGCCTGCTCCCTTACTCGATGTAAAAGGGCTCGAAACACAGTTCAAAACCCCCGAAGGAATCATCCATGCTGTCAATGGGGTCTCCTTTTCACTGGAAGAAGGTGAGACCCTTGGCCTCGTTGGGGAGAGTGGCTGTGGCAAAAGTGTAACGATGCTTTCCGTCCTCCGCCTGATTCCAATGCCACCTGGAAAGATCATTGCTGGGGAGGCATATTTCCGCGGACTGGATCTCTTGAAGATGTCAGGGGAGGAAATCCGGCATGTGCGTGGCGCGCAGATCGCCATGGTTTTCCAGGATCCCATGACCTCCTTAAATCCCGTTCTGACGATCGGTGTCCAAATGGAGGAACCTTTAATGCTCCATTTGGGCATGAACAAGAAACAGGCCAGGGCGCGCTCGGCTGAATTGCTTTCCATGGTGGGGATCCCGAAAGCAAAGGATCGCCTGCCGGATTACCCTCACCAATTTTCGGGCGGTATGCGCCAGCGTGTGATGATCGCCATAGCGTTGTCCTGCGACCCGCAGATCCTCATTGCCGACGAACCAACGACGGCTTTGGATGTGACCATCCAGGCGCAGATCATCGAATTGTCCAAGCGTCTGCGCGATGAGCTGGGAATGGCCATCATCTGGATCACCCATGACTTGGGTGTAATTGCCGGTCTCGCTAAACGCGTGTCTGTAATGTATGGCGGCTACTTGATCGAGGAAGCTCTTGTCAAAGAACTTTATGCCAATCCGCAACATCCTTACACGATTGGTCTGCTTGGCAGCTTGCCTCGCCTAGATAGCAAGGCCCACCAGAGCTTGTATTCCATTGAAGGTTTGCCTCCGGTACTGTACGAAAAACCTAATTCGTGTCCGTTTGCACCGCGCTGCAAGTGGGCAATGGAACGCTGCTGGAAAGAGAACCCCGCCCTGGAGGAAATTGCGGTAAAACATCGTGTGGCCTGTTGGGTTGACACGCAAACCGGGAGAGGCCGTTCATGAGTAACGAGAATAATGTATTACTGCATGTGGAAGATCTGTTCATGCATTTCCCGATTTATCGCGGCGTGATCCGCCGGAGGGTCGGTGCGGTCCACGCCGTGGATGGCGTTTCTTTTGATATCAAGCGTGGTGAAACCATGGGGCTGGTGGGGGAGTCGGGCTGTGGAAAATCGACCACCGGCCGTACGATTCTGCAGCTCTATAAACCCACATCCGGACATGTCTACTATAATGGGACGGATCTGACCACTCTCAAGCGTGAAGATATGCGCAAAATGCGCCGGGAAATGCAGATGATCTTCCAGGATCCGTATGCCAGTCTGAACCCGCGTATGACGGTCAGTGAGATTATCGGTGAGCCTCTGGCAGTCCACGGTGTGGCGAGCGGAAAAGAGATCCAGGAGCATGTGGAACACCTACTGAATGTGGTCAAGCTGGATCCGGCTTTTGCCAGCCGCTACCCGCATGAATTCTCGGGTGGCCAGCGCCAGCGCATTGGCGTGGCGCGTGCCCTGGCGTTGCAGCCCTCCCTGATCATCTGTGATGAACCGATCTCGGCTCTGGATGTATCCATCCAGGCCCAGGTGGTTAATTTACTTGAGGAGCTGCAAAAGGAATTCCATTTAACGTACCTGTTCATTGCGCATGACTTATCCATGGTACGTCACATCAGCGACCGCGTGGCCGTCATGTATCTGGGCGTCATCGTTGAGATTGCTGACCGGTTCGATCTGTACGAAAATCCATTGCACCCTTACACCACGGCATTGCTTTCTGCGGTTCCGATCCCCGATCCGGTTACGGATGCCAAACGCAAACGCAGGGTCCTGGAAGGAGACGTGCCCTCTCCAGTGAACCCGCCCTCGGGCTGCCGCTTCCGTACCCGCTGCTGGCTGGCCGAAAAGATCTGCGAGGAGCAGCGCCCGGAATTTCGCGAAATTACGCGCGACCACTACGTCGCTTGCCACATGGTCAAAGTATAGAAAAATTCCAAAATTGGAAGGAGGTGGTTGTTTTACAAAATAGTGCTTCAATTCCGTCCCAGTTTCGAATCCGTATTCACTCAATTTTGAGAGGAGAAGACTATGCGTAAGTTTGTTGTTGTATTAAGCTTTTTGATGGTCGCGAGCATGGTGCTCTCGGCCTGCGGCGCCCCGGCGACGACTGCCGCTCCGGCTCCGGCAACCGCTGCCCCGGCGACCGTTGCTCCGGCTCCGGCGACTGCCGCGCCTGCCCCGGCAACTGCCGCCCCGGTGACCAACGCGTTTAAGTCCAAGGATCCGACGACCTTCACTGAAGCCACCTTCGGCGAACCGGAAGGCCTGGATCCCGCCCTGACCTATGAAACCGCCGGCGGCTCGATCGAACAGAATGTCTACGAGACATTGATCTTCTACAAGGCCGACCAGAGCAGCCAATTTGTGCCTCAATTGGCCACCGATATGCCGACGGTCTCTGCCGATGGCAAGACCTACACCTTCAAGATCCGCACGGGTGTAAAGTTCCACAATGGCGACACAATGACGCCTGAGGATGTGGCTTTCTCCTTCGAGCGTGGCATCCTGCAGGGCGGCGGCAGCTCGCCGCAGTGGATGATGACCGAGCCGTTCTTTGGCATCGGCACCCATGACATCGCTGAGGTGGTTGATCCCTCCGGCGCCCTGGTTGACGATCCTGCCAACTTGCAGAAGGTCGATGCTGCCAAGTTGAAGGCCGTCTGCACGCAGCTCACCTCTGCGTTCGTGGTCGACGACACCGCCGGCACCGTCGCAATGACGTTGGCGCAGCCGTACGCCCCGTTCCTGGCCATCATTGCCAACAGCTGGGGCTCCGTCATGGACCAGAAGTGGGTCACGGCGGGCGGCGGTTGGGATGGCTCCTGCGACACCTGGCAGAAGTACTACGGTGTCACCTGGGAAAATGATCCCTTCGCCACAATAATGAACGGTACCGGTCCTTTCATGCTGGACCACTGGACCAAGGGCCAGGAGATCGTGCTGACCGCCAACCCCAACTACTGGCGCACGACACCCGCCTGGGATGGCGGACCGACCGGCGTGGCAAAACTCAAGCGTGTTGTGATCCAGAACATCACTGAGTGGGGCACCCGCTTCGCTGAAATGCAGGCCGGTGACGCCGATATTACGGCTGTACCCGTGGAAAACCGCAGCCAGATGGATGCCATGGTAGGTTCGATCGCGGTCTACAATCCGATCCACGCTTGGTTACGATGCTGAAAAACCAGTTTGTGGTTTTGACACAACCAAGACGGGTGTAGATCGATACGTCCCTTGCGCAGCGGGGAAAACCGGCACGGGTCCTTTCCTCCTGCACTATGGCGCCCCCCAGATTACCCGCACCGATGTGTTCTTCAACTTTAACATTGCCAATACGGGTGGCTCCAATCCGTACATCGGCTCCGCCAAGCTGGATGGCAAGGGTGTCCCGACCGACTTCTTCGCCGATCCGCACATCCGCAAGGCCTTCAACTATTGCTTCGACTGGGATACCTACGACAATGATATCTTCAAGGGTGAAGCAGTCCAATCCTACACGCTGGGTCTGCCCGGCATGCCCGGCGCCGATCCGAACGCGGCGCACTACAGCTACGATGCTGCCAAGTGCCAGGCCGAGTTCCAGGCCTCCACACTCAAGTCAGCCGATGGCAAGTCGGTGTGGGATACCGGCTTCCGCCTGCAGATCGGTTACAACCAGGGCAATACCACCCGCCAGATCGTGGCTGAAATCCTGGCTGCCAACCTCGTCGCAGTGAACCCCAAGTTCGTCGTCGAGACCGTGGGCCTGCCATGGGCGGCCTTCCTTAAAGCCCGCAGTGACAGAGTGCTGCCCATGTTCGTCCTGGGCTGGCTGGAAGACTACAACGACCCGCATGACTGGTATCAGCCCTACTTGATCGGCGACTTTGGCTCGTATTTGCGCTTGCCTGCTGATCTGAAAAAGCAGTTCACAGACCTGATCAATCAGGGTGTGTCTCAAACCGATCCGGCTGCCCGCGATGCGACCTACAAGCAGATCAACCAGGTGGAATACGACAACCCGCCGTTCATCATCCTGTCGATACCTACGACCCACGGCTTCGTCCAGCGCTGGGTGAACGGGTTGATCCTGAACCCGATCTATTCCGATATCTACTACTATCCGCTTTCCAAGAACTAGTAGTATAACCGGCTAAGATCATCAGGGTGGGGGCCTGAAAACAGGCCCCCACCTTCTCCCTGAAATTTTGTCCTGTGGAGTGCAATGAAGCTGAATTCATTCCGCTCCAAATGACAAAATCTGAGAGCCAGTGAGGAATAAAGATGACCACTTATATCATTCGGCGCTTGCTGCTGCTCCCGCTCCTGCTGTTTGGCGTAACGGTGATGATTTTCCTGATGTTGTCTTTTCTGAGCCCGATCGAGCGGGCCTCGCTGTTCATCCGCGATATTCCCAAGACCGAAGAGCAACTGGCAGGCGTCATCCGCCGCTATGACCTGGACAAACCGCTATACTTCCAATACTGGCGCTGGCTGGTCGGAAAAGTGGATGCGACGACAGGGCAACGGTTTGGCGGCATCCTGTTCGGAAATTTCGGCTGGTCGAAGACGGCCAGCATGCCGGTGGTTGATATGATCAAGCAGCGTTTTCCCAACACGCTTGATCTGACCCTCTGGGCAGTCGCTCCGGTTATCCTTGTCGGCATCTGGCTGGGGGTGCAGGCCGCTGTTCATCAAAACGGCTTTATTGACCAGGCTGCCAGAATCTTCAGCATCGTTGGCACCTCCTTTCCAACCTTTGTGTTTGGTTTGCTGATGCTGATGATCTTCTATGCTAATCTACGCTGGTTCCCTCCCGGCCGGCTTTCAGACTGGGCGAACATCATCGTGTATTCCAAGAGTTTTCACCACTATACCAGCCTGTTAACCATTGACGCCTTACTTAACCTGCGTATCGATATTTTCTGGGACGTTCTAAGGCACATGTTGATGCCGATCCTGACCCTTTCCTATATTAACTGGGCCACTTTCCTGCGCGTGACGCGTTCCTCCATGCTTGAGACTTTGCGCATGGAATATGTCACCACGGCGCGCGCCAAGGGGTTGTCGGAGCATAATGTCATTTATAAACATGCCCGTCCGAATGCCATGATCCCGGTGGTGACGCTAGCGGGTTTCCAGGTGATCGGCCTGCTGGGCGGAGTGGTCATTACCGAGACGGTCTTTCATTTTCCGGGCATCGGTGCGGCGGCTGCCAATGCAGCCGCGCAACTGGATGTTGTCACCGTTCTAGGCTTCGCCCTGTTCGATGGCTTAATCCTCATCGTAGCGAACCTGGTCGTTGATGTGCTCTACGCGTTCGTCGATCCGCGGGTTCGCCTGTCATAAGGAGATCTCCATGGCTGAAACTATTCCTGTGGGTGATAATACGCTGCTCCGTGGGGCCGCGCCTTTACGCAAAATCGGCTGGATGGAACGCTTTTTAGGCCCCGAGAATTACCGGATCGTCAAAGGATTGCTCAAGACCCCGGCTTCTATAATGGGATTTGTGCTGATCGGTTTATTCATCATCATCGCTTTGGCGGCTCCATTGCTCGCACCGCCGTACAGTTCTCAGGATCCCTATAAAATTCCACGCGATGGCTTCAGCTCGGATCCCCGCCCCATGGGGACCGTATGGAAAACCAGAGAGCCGCCACTGCCCTTCTGGTGGAAGCCCATCATGAAGACCGATCACTGGGTGCATCTGCTGGGAACCTCCCAAGGCTCATATGATATCTTCTATGGAATCATCTGGGGCACGCGCACGGCTTTCAAGACCGGCCTGGTTGTGACTTTCTGCACGTTCCTGATCGGCGTGATTATCGGCTCAATTTCCGCGTATTATGGCGGGACGGTGGACATGGTCATCATGCGCATTGTGGACGTGATGATGACCCTCCCGTTCATCCTGGCCGCCCTGATCATGGCCGCAGTACTGACGCCGAAGATTGGAAAAAGCCTGATTCCAGCCATGCTGGCTCTCATTACCTTCGGCTGGATGGGCTACGCGCGTATCATCCGCGGCGACATCCTTTCCATCAAGGAACGTGACTACATCATGGCCGCGCGCGTCATTGGCGTGAAGGATGGCCGCATCCTCTTCCGTCACATCATCCCCAATGCCATATTCCCGACGCTGGTGCTGGCCTCCCTGGCCATCGGCGATGTAGTGCTCAGTTTCGCGGCCCTAAGTTTCCTGGGGATTGGTACGGAGGTTGGTTATGCAGACTGGGGCCAGGTGCTCAGTTTTGCCCGTAATTGGATCGACAGTCTCAGCACATATTGGTACATCATCGTCTGGCCAGGCCTCACCCTGGTGCTGTTCGTCATGGGCTGGAACCTGGTTGGGGATGCCTTGCGGGATGTGCTGGATCCACGCCTACGTGGGAAGACTTAAACTCGGCTGGGTTATTTTTCTGGATCCTTTTCATTGTTCTCTCCTGGCCTGGCGGTTACGGATTATCGCTGATCGGGGAGGGAACAATTTTTTCAGCACTTTTCTCGCTGGCTCGCTGATCCCCACTCAAACCCCAATTTGGTCAAAAAAGGAACCAGAATCTTTGCTATAATGAGTTTACTGCAAAAGAAACAAGGGACATTTACCTTTAGAACTTCAGCATCTTTCTTCGGAATGTACTAAGTGTCCTTCGTGTTTCAAGATTCTTTCGGTAGAAGCTTTTTCCCCGGAGACAAATGCCCTCCTATCGCATTTTGATTGTCGATGATCAGCGTGAAGTCAGCCGCCTGCTGCATTCGGCGCTGGACACGTTGGAATATGAATTGGAAATCGTCGAGATCCCATCAGGCGAAGAGGCGATCCTGGACAGTTCCCGAAATTCGATCGACCTTCTGATCAGCGATTTTCGTTTGCCGGGGATCACAGGCATCGAGTTAATGCGCAAGGTGCGCAGCTATCGTCCCAAGGTGAAAGTGATCCTCATCACCGGTCAGACAGATCCGAAAATCCGGGAACAGGTTGCCGAGGCAGGGGCGGATGCGTTCTTCATCAAACCCGTGCCCATTGCCGATTTCCTGGATTCGGTTGAACGTCATCTGGGGCTGGTGGAGACACTCCTACCGCCGGAACCGATCGTGGCCGTAAAAACGGAAGAACCCCAGACCAACATACCAGACGTCCTGGTCCATTTGCGTCAGGATATGGAAGCGAAGGCTGTACTTTTATTGAACGAGAATGGACGGGTTATTGTGCGCGCCGGGGACTTGCCTGACAGGAATAATGAAATATCTCTTCTTTCCTCATTACTTTCCATTCATAGCGCCGGGCAGAAAGTCTCGCATTTGATCGGCCAGAAAGTCGCCTCGAATTGGTATGTCTTCAACGGTGATCAATATGATTTGATCTTTGCCCCGGTTGGGATGATGCATGCCATGTTGGTCATTGGGAAAGGGTTGGCTGATGAGGAGCATGTGTTGAAGAATATCGATATCTTCTCGGTTGCGCGCAAAGCCCTTGAACCGGCGCTTGATGAAATTCCCCCGGGTATTCCGGCAACCCAGGAACCGCCCACAAAGCCAGTGGAAGTCGTTGAGCAGAGTATGCAGGAAATGGAGCCGTTGTTCAAAGAGGCCAAAAAGAAACTTAAATCCAGCGAAGTAAACGCTTTTTGGGATAAGGCCGCGGATAAACACAAAGCCCCAACCAAACCAGACATGCTCTCTTATGACCAGGCGAAGGAACTTGGCCTGGCTCCAGAAGATGAACCCTAAAAAATACACCGACCAGGCTGACAGGGATTGTCCCACCGCAGTGCCTGTGATACAATTTGGGCCGCTTTGGGGCGTTGTGCAATGGCAGCACGTCAGCCTTTGGAGCTGATTATCTTGGTTCGAATCCAGGCGCCCCAGCCTGAATTTCCCGCCTGCAAGCGGGGCTTTTTTTCCGGAAATGGGCCTCGCGCGGCCTTGCTGGCTGCGCCGGCTCATTTTATTTACCATTTTCCCCAACCCTCCATCCTAGGTTTTTTGGGGGATGCTTCAAGGGAGAGGTGCAGGGGAGGCAGGAGATATCCATGAAAGTTACCGCTGTCATACTGGCTGCCGGACAGGGCACACGCATGAAAACCCGATTGCCTAAAGTTCTGCACCCTGTCTGCGGGAAACCCATGCTCGCCTATGCCCTTGAGGTGGCCTGCTCGGTCAGTACCGAGAAACCGGTGGTTGTCGTGGGGAAGGACGGACAGGCGCTGCGTGATTTCCTGGGCGATGCCGCCCGCTGTGTATTCCAGGAGCCGCCAATGGGCACCGGACACGCCGTCCAGCAGGCCAAAGCCGGTCTGCTTGGTAAAACAGACCTGGTGCTGGTCACCTATGCAGATATGCCGCTACTGCGTCCCGAGACTCTCACAAGACTCGTCGAGACCCAAAAGAAGAACCCCGGCCCGATGACCATGCTGACCGTCATCGCTGCAAACCCGCGCGGGTTTGGGCGGGTTGTCAGAGGTCAGGGTGGGGACGTACAGGCGATCGTCGAGGAGGCTGCCGCCACGCCGGAGCAGTTGTCCATCCAGGAGTTGAATGCCGGTGCGTACTGTTTCTCTGCCGATTGGTTGTGGGCGGCCCTGAGCCAGATTCCCCTTTCGAAGAAAGGGGAATACTACCTGACGGATACGGTTGGTCTGGCGGTGAAGGCCAGGTTACCGGTTCAGGCACTGGTCTGCGACGATTTATCTGAGGTGATTGGGATTAACACGCGCGTTCATCTGGCCGAAGCGGAAGCAGCCATGCGGACGCGCATCAACCGCTCGCACATGCTGGCCGGTGTGACGATGGTGGATCCAAACGCGACTTACATCGAAGCAGGAGTAAGCATTGGCCGGGATACGGTCATCTGGCCGAATACCCACCTGCGCGGCAAAACCTCCATCGGCGCAGGCTGCACCATTGGGCCAAACACCATTGCGGATGATACAACCATCGGGGAGGGTTGTAAAATTCTGGCGGCTGTGATGGAAAAAGCGCTGGTTGAAGATAATGTCAGTATCGGCCCGTTTGCCCGCCTGCGCAAGGGTGCACACCTGTGCAAGGGTGTCCACATGGGCAACTTTGGGGAGGTGAAGGATTCCACTCTCGGACCCGGTACCAAAATGGGCCATTTCTCGTATATCGGCAATGCAAAGGTCGGTCCGGATGTCAATATTGGCGCTGGGACGATCACCTGCAATTACGACGGTGTTCACAAAAATCCGACCGAGATAGGAGAGGGGGCGTTCATCGGTTCGGATACGATGCTGGTCGCGCCTGTGAAAGTGGGGGCGCGCGCCAAAACCGGCGCCGGAGCCGTGGTCACGAAAGATGTAGAGGAGGATACACTCGTGGTGGGTGTTCCGGCCAAGCCCATCCGCAGGTTGAAAGAGGGAAAAGATGAGCAAGCTAAGCGATGAGGAACGCCGAGCCCTGATTGAACTGGCTACTGAAGCCCGGCGGCGTGCCTATGCACCCTATTCCAATTACCAAGTCGGCGCAGCCCTGCGCACAAAGAGCGGGCGTATCTTCACCGGCTGTAACGTTGAGAATGCGGCTTACCCGACCGGCATGTGTGCGGAACGGGTTGCCGTGTTCAAGGCTGTCTCGGAGGGCGAGCGGGAGTTTGAAGTGATCGCGGTTACCACCTCCAACGGGGGATCGCCTTGCGGCGGCTGTCGTCAAGTGCTGGCTGAGTTTGGCCTCGACACAATTGTCCTGATCGCCGACAGTCAGGGTCATCTGGTTCAGGAGACCACCGTCGCCGGATTGTTGCCGGGTGCATTTACGCCGCAGCATTTACGGGGCAATTGAAATGTTCAATCCACAGCCCTTGTGGTAAGATTGCCCCATGAATTTTTCCCAGATTACCGATTGTTTGTTTATAGGAGACACTCCCCGTCCGGACGATTACGACCTTTTACGCGAACTGGGCGTCCGTCTGGTCATCAATATGCGTTTCGAGAAACGTCCAATTATTGACCCGCACCACCCGCCGCTAAGATTTTTATGGCTGCCGACAGTGGATACCCCCGGACTGGTCATCCCCATCCGATTCCTGATTCGAGGAGTGCGGGCCGCCCTGGAAACCATCCAGTCAGGTGGGAAGGTATATGCACACTGCCAGAAAGGCCGGCACCGCGGCGCGGCCATGGGAGCTTCCATCCTGATTGCGTTGGGATACGATCCGGATGAAGCCATCGAATTGATCAAGCTGCAGCGTCCCATCGCCGATCCGGAAGTATTTTACATTCGGAGCCGGATCCTGCGTTTTGCACGCGCCTGGCAGAGGATTGATTAGAATTTCCCGAAAGAAAAGATCTCCGGGTTTTTCAAAAACCCGGAGATCTGTATTAACCTTCAGCCAGCTTCGCCACCGTCACGCCCTCGCCGCCTTCCTTTGGCCCGCCCTCCTCGAACGAATCCACGTGGGGGTGGCCTTTCAGCGCCGCACGCACTTCCTGGCGAAGCTTCCCGGTCCCTTTGCCATGGATGATCCGGACGAACGGCAATCCGGCCATATAGGCTTTCTCCAGATAACGATCCAGCATATCCAGGGCGTCCTCGGCGCGCTGTCCGCGCAGGTCGAGTTCCATCCCCGGGGAGGACACCATCACCGTGTGATAACCGGGGGAGGCATCTGCCCCGCTCTTAGCCTGTTTACTTGTTCCTTGCTTTCCGTCAGTCGTTTCCGCCACTTCGATCTTACGCTTCAATTCCTCCAGCTGGACTCGCAGCCTGAGTGACCCCGCCTGGACTTCAGCCTCGTCTCCATTGATCGAGGAGATGACACCTTCCGTGCCGAGGTTGCGCAGTAGCACCCTGTCACCCGGCTTCAATGTCC
The DNA here is from genome assembly GCA_963827305.1 of uncultured Chloroflexia bacterium. Taxonomy (GTDB): domain Bacteria; phylum Chloroflexota; class Anaerolineae; order Anaerolineales; family Villigracilaceae; genus UBA877. The sequence continues at coordinate 572,504 of CAWHAM010000003.1, read as the reverse complement.
CAACAGGCTTGCCATCCTGCGTTTTAGGTTTTACAGGCCTCTGAACCTGCTCTTCCACAACCTCAATTTTCTCTTCAATTGCGTGCAGCGCTTCCAGCGGTTGGCGGGCTTTCTTCAATTCGTCTTTCAACATTTTGAGTTGGGTCTTCAAGACCTCGATTTCCAGTTCACCCTCGGCACGCGCCTGTTCGAGCACTTTCTGGCGCTCCTCGCCGATTTTTTCAAGCCGCTCGGCCAGGTCCCGTTCCAGGCGGCGGGCTTCGGAGCGGGCCCGCCCGGCTTTTTCGCTTTCCTTGAAGGCAATCTTGCGCTGGCGATGGATATCACCGATGAGTTTGTCGGCGCGCAGGTCGTCCGGGTTGATCTCGCTCCTGGCAGCCTCAACGATCTCCTGCGGCATTCCCAAGCGCTGGGCGATGGCCAGGGCATTCGAACGACCCGGCAGCCCCAAGGTCAGTTTGTAGGTAGGTCGCAGGGTCTGGACGTTGAATTCAAGCGAGGCATTGACCACGCCGGGAGTGGTATGGGCAAAGGTCTTCAACTCCGGATAGTGGGTGGCCACGAAGGTGGTGATGCCGCTTCCGAGCAGATTCGAAAGGATGGCACGCGCCAGCGCCGCGCCCTCCTGCGGATCCGTGCCCGCGCCGAGTTCATCCAGGATCACCAGCGAGTGCTGGTCAGCTTTCTTCAGAATGTGTACGATGTTGGTGATGTGCCCGGAAAATGTGGAGAGCGACTGTTCGATGGATTGCTCGTCGCCGATGTCCGCGTAGATGGCCGTGAAACAGGGCAGTTCCGAGCCGGACTGGGCCGGGATGTGCAACCCACTCAGTGCCATCACCGCCAGCAGACCGACTGTCTTGAGTGTGACCGTCTTGCCGCCTGTGTTGGGGCCGGTGATGACCAGTGCAAACGTTCCGGGGAGCGGGTCAATGTCCGTTGGCACGACTGTAGCAGGGTCCAACAACGGGTGACGGGCATGGATAAGTCTGATGGTCGGCAAGTCAGAATTCGAGGTGCGAAGGTCAGGATTGTCCGACCTTTCGACTTGGCTCACACCATCCCGGTGTCCTTCCGGGAGGGCAAGCTTTTGACTCTTGACCTTCGGCCACGCCTTCAGAATCGGCTCGTTCGCTCCGATCGCGTCCGCGTACTTGGCTTTGGCAAATGCCAGGTCGAGAACGGCCAGGGCTGCCACACCGGGGACGATCTCCCCGGCCAATCCTCCGATCTGGGCCGAGAGTTCGGCCAGCACCCGGCGGACTTCGTCCCGTTCGGCAATCTGAGCTTCGCGGAAAGCATTGTTGAGTTCCACCACCGCCAGTGGCTCGACGAAGAGGGTTGCTCCCGTGGAGGAGCTGTCGTGAACGATGGCCTTAACCTGGCCCTTGAATTCAGCCCGCAATGGAATGACATAGCGTCCATCCCGCTGGGTAATGACGTTGTCCTGCAACTTCGAGGCAGTGGAGGCATCTGTCAGGTAACGCTGCAGGCGGGCCATCAGCCGGTCGTGCGCCACCCGAACCTGACGGCGCAGGTCATACAACCTGGGTGAGGCATTGTCGGCCACATCGGCGTTATCCGTGATGCAACGCGCGATGGCTTCAATTAATCCTAGCGGGGCCGGAAGACGGCAGGCGATATCGGCCAAATGAGGAGAGGCTTCGGCATGTTTATCAAAAAAGCGTCGCAGGCTGCGCATAGATATCAGTGTAGACTGCACTTCCAGCAACTCCTTCGGGTCGAGTATGCCGCCGTGTTTTGCAAGCTCCACCTGCTCTCGGATGTCGTGCGCACCACCAATGCTCAGGTCACTGGTGACGAGCAGTTTGCGAGCCTCGCTGGTCTCAGCCAGGCGGTCGGAGGCTCCGATAAAATTCGGCGTGGGTGTCAGAAGCCGAGCCAGGTCAGCCGAGCCGGAGAAATCACAAAAGTCCGCCAGACGGGCGAGGATCTTGGGATATTCGAGCACGGTGAGGGTTTTAGAATCCATGGCAGGTGAATTTAACCACAACCCCTTCAAAGGGGCAAGCGGCTAATAGTCACAAGAGGCAAGATAAAAAGAGCGACCGAACCGGTCGCTCCTGTTAATAAACTGATTTTTGGATTGAGGTTATTGGAAGGATGCAACTGCCGCATCAAGGTCGGTATGGATTTCGAACAGGGTTTTGAACCCGGAAATATCCAGTATATTTGCGACTTCGGGTTGAGGAGAAAGCAGCTTTACATGACTCTGGACCCCGCTGCCACGGTCCCGGTCAATGGCATGGTAGGATGCCCAGCCCGATTCTTCCTCGGCCATGGGTGATCCGCGAAAAATCAAAGCAGATTTATGGATTGCCGCGAGGCCGGCACTACTTATATAGGTTAGGCGGCTCAAGTCGATCAGCAGATTCTGTACCCCGTTGAGATAAGTTCTTCTGGCTTCATCGACAAGTTGCATATAGTTGGAACCATCCAGTTTGCCAACCAGTTGCAGAACGGTCACCGGGACGCGGCCTTGTTCTTGGTGCGTGGTAATATTCATGTTTTCATTCCATTCCATTGGCTATCAGACGATCAATGGGAATAATTATACCAATTAATATCATTATAATCCAAATTTAAAGGTATTACATCCCCCATTAGTCTTGGCTCTTCGCGAGTGCTCCCGAGCCGGTCACAATTTCCTGCCATTTCTCCAAATTAGTGGTATACTACCCGCCGCGCTCCAACCGGAGCGGACGTTTCAGGGAATTGTTTTGATCACTGCCGAAGCATGCCCGATGGAAACCAGGTCGGGCTTTTTTGTTGCCAGACGCGGTACTTCCGCAAGGAAGCCCCGGAGCAGGCAGGCAATGGGACAGGGGGACGGAGTCATCAAAGCAGCCTTTCAGGTGTCATGGAAAGAGGTCTTTAAGGCCGATAAAGCAATCTCCCCATAACGAGGAGATCGCTGGTTCTTTTCGCTGGCTATGGCACACGCAATAAAGGAGTTTTGATGACTGAAGAATTTATCACCCTCAACCTGCGTCCCGAGTTGACGCAGGCTGTCTCTGAGCTTGGCTATAGAGAGCCTACTCCCATCCAATCTGCCATCATCCCGCTCATGTTGGGCGGCGCGGACGTGATCGGCCAGGCTCAAACCGGCACCGGCAAGACCGCCGCTTTTGCTCTCCCCATTTTGAACAATCTTAATCCCGGTCAGAAGCATGTCCAGGCGCTGGTATTGTGCCCCACACGTGAATTGGCTTTGCAGGTCTCGCAGGCCTTCAGCGACTATGCCCAGTTTTTTGACGTGCGCATCCTGGCTGTGTACGGCGGCCAGCCTTACGGTCCGCAGATCACCCGTCTCAACAAGGGCGTGGACGTGGTGGTCGGTACGCCCGGCCGAATACTGGATCTGCTGGAACGCAACTGTCTCAACCTGAGCCGCATCCAGACCGTGATATTAGATGAAGCCGATGAAATGCTTTCCATGGGTTTCATCGAAGATATCGAGACCATCCTCGCCGGAACTCCGGCAAAGCGTCAGACCGCTCTTTTCTCCGCCACCCTGCCGGCTCCCATCCGTCGTCTGGCGGACCGCTACATGCACAATCCACAGCCTGTCACCATCCAGCGCGAGCAGGTTACCGTGGCTGCCATCCAGCAGCGCTGTTACATTGTCAACGGCAGAGACAAACTGGCGGCCCTGACGCGTATCTTCGAAATGGAAGAAATTTCCAGCGCCCTGATCTTCGTACGCACGCGTGCCGGCACCGGGGAGCTTTCCAACGCATTGACGGCACGCGGTTTCGCCTCCGAAGCCTTGAACGGCGATTTGAACCAGGACGCCCGTGAACGGGCCCTGGGCCGTTTTCGCAATAGCCAGGTCAAAGTGCTGGTGGCCACCGATGTGGCCGCGCGTGGTCTAGACATAGAAGACATCTCGCACGTTTTCAACTATGACCTGCCCGATGATCCCGAACTGTACGTCCACCGTATCGGGCGCACGGGCCGGGCCGGGAAAACCGGCATAGCGATTTCATTGGTCACTCCGGGTGAGAAGCGCCTCCTGCGCCAGGTGGAGGCCTTTACCCGCCAGTCCATCAAACGCGCGGACCTGCCGACCGAGGATGATATCCTGGTCCAGCGTGAAGAACGTCTGATGAACCTGGTGAAAGCCTGGCTCCAACGCGGACGCTGCAAACGGGAACGCGAACTGGTCGAAAGCCTGGTCTCCGCCGGGCATGATCCGCTGGAAATAGCCGCGGTTACGCTGAAAATGGCGCGTGGCGAGGAAAAACAGCGTTCGATCGCCCCAATCAACATCGTGGCGGATCAGCGGAGCGAGAGACCGTCACGGGAGCGTAGCGGGCGTGCACAGTCACGCGGTTCATCCCGCCCCGGCGGGCGTTTTGAAGCACCGGGTAACCATTCGCACGAAAGCGGTATGGTGCGTCTGAGTCTCAACATGGGCAAGAAGCACGGCATCCGCCCGAACGACATCGTCGGGACGATTGCCTTCCACGCCGATATCCCCGGTTCGGCCATAGGCAAGATTTTCATCCAGGAGAAGCATTCTTTAGTGGACGTTCCGGAGAAGCTGGCGGGGCAGGTGCTGGCGAAGACCGGAAATTATCGTATCCGCCAGCAACCGGTCAATGTAAAACTGGCCTGATGGGATAAAAAGAGAAGAGCGACACAACAACCGGTGGGCCATCCTGCTGATGGTCATCAAATGCGGGAAGATATAGCCCGGACCAGTGAGCGTGGCAAGGCAGAGGCTTTTATTTCAAACGATTTGCCACATAAATATATGTGGGCCGCTTTCTATCGCCTGTGACCGTGTAGAACGCCGTTTGATCCAGAAAAACCTCGCCCACCCTGGTATAGGTTTGATCGATGTCAACACAGCACCAATGTAAATCCAAATCCGAGTCAAGAATTATTTCATCAAAGGTCTGCCGGCTAATTACATTTTTTAGATCTTCCGTCAGCAATGCCTTGCCCTTTGTCATTTGGTTTCCTCGTAAAACATCCCAGATGGCGGACTCTTGAGCATAGGTTTGCTTGCCTGCCAGTGTGGGTATATAGCCGTGATCAGGGAGAAACACCTCTCCTTTCACTTCTGCAAGGAGTCTTACAAATTTCTGGCCAGCCTGCAGGTCCGCTTTCGTCGGGACCTGGGCATACGGATTGTAGGCCAATATCACCAGTTGGATCAGGCAGGCGATCTGGAGCATGCCCTCCAGCCTACCTCGGAAATCAACATGCAACTGCCTGGTTAATTTCAATAACTCACTTAGCCCCAACCCGAACAAGATGGAGATCACCGCATAAGCGGGCAACAGGACATTATCGTAGCCGCCTATTTTCACCCGGGTTATGAATGCCCCTGCCAACCCACCCACCAATATTGCCAACCACTGCATAAGGATAAGCCGGTCCCGCTTTAGCCTGTCTGTCAGGAAGAAAATATTCAGAAGGATCGCAAGTGGTAAATGAACCAGCAGATCGTCATTCCAAAAGGTTACGAATTCCACCGGCACCCATTCCGTTTGCTGGGATAAAAGGCCAAAGACATAATAACCGTACCAACCTGCGCTGGCTTGGTTGAACACCAGTGTGGTTATTCCAACGGTTAATGCCGCAACGGCCAGAAAAGACAGCGCATATTTCCAATTACACCAGAAGAGATAAAAAAGGACCGGCAAACATGCGATCAAAGCGGTTTGTTTGGTCAGGTATGCCAATGCTGCCAATAGGCCGGTAAGCACAGAATACCCTAAAGATTTCCTGCCCCTGACAAAATAAATGAATAACAACCATAAAGCCAGAAATAGCGAGTCTACCCTGGCAATATCCAACCATGCACCAGTCACTCGAAAGGCTGCCGCGAATAAACCGGTGGACAATAATGCTATCCGCCAATCCCTTGTCTCTGCACGTACGATCAAGAAAATTACCGTGAATGAAACCAGGGAGGCAGTAAATGAAACAAACCTGAGCGGAAACAGTCCGCCACCAAATATCAGGGAGGCGGCCGCTGAAATATAGAAATACAAAGGTGGGTACAAAAAAGGCACATAGTTAATACTTGGCGCTACATACATGCTTTGACCATGGAGCAGCCGTTGCACCTGGTCCACCATCCCGCCTTCGATCCATTCCAACTCAAAAGGATAACGAAGCCGCTGGTACACCATCCACAGGTAGATGACCAGGTACACCACTGCAATGGAGAACAGGGCATAATCGAGGAATTGGGATGGCTTGTGGCTGGCAGAAAGTGTCTTATTTTCTTTTTCCATAGTGGTTATCTAGTTAATCCTCATCCGGGTAATCGATACAAGCCACCCGATACCCCTGGCAGGTGCAATCGCCATTGAGGGCCTGCGCGTCTAAATGCATCCGGTTCGCCATACAACGTCTCGGGCATTTGTTCGGACAATGAACCGTCAAGGATTGCTTCACAGGGCTGATTGGCCGGATTGAGTGCAACGATCAGTTTTTCATCCGCCGATTGCCTCTTGTAAACGAACGGAAGCTCGCCTGCCTCGGCATATACCGGATCAAACGAACCGCTGGCAAACAGCGCCGGATGAGTCTGTCTCAGGCCAATGAGCTGGCGCACACGGTGCAACAAAGAGTCAGGGTTCGCTCGCTGCACCGCGACATTTGGCCGGTCCTGGGACTGTTCAACCGGCAGGTAAAGCCGTTCCTTGGGTGCGCTGGAAAAACCGGCACCTGGGGTGGTGTCCCATTGCATGGGTGTACGTGCACCGGTACGGCCATAGCCGCCTTCTTTTGATTTTATCCCTTCCGGGGAGCGCATTCCAATCTCATCACCATAGTATATGAATGGCACACCCGGAATGGTCAACAAGAACAAGAAAGCCAATTCCAAGTCGCGTGGCGTGCGCCCATTGCCCAGGCGTGGCGTGGTATCGTGGTTGCCGCTTGGAATGACGATGAACCCTTTTCCCAGTGTAGCTTGATAAAGGGGCAAATAATTCTCCAGAAATGGCTGGATATTACCTGGTTTTATTGGGTTAAAAAAACATACACCCGAAGCCTCGTGGGACGAACCGGGGATGTTTGCCATTTGAAAAAGAGTCTGATAAGCCGGGCTGGCAAAGGGCAACAGGAAGTCCATATGGAAGCCGGCCGGGATCGCCACGGTCGGGTCGGACCACTCGGAAACAAGCCGCGCTTCAGGATACGCAGTATCCAGCCAGGCACGTATCTCCTGCCAGAGCCGAGCGGTCTCATGACTGCCAGGGTCGTTCTTGACCAGTGACCCGGCCATGTCCACCCGGAAACCGCTCGCCCCCAGGTCCAGCCAGAACTTCATGATGTTCTTCAATTCCTGGCGAACCGCTTTCGGGCCGGGAGCATCCACCGGCTGCTGCCAGGGATGGTTTGGGTCGGGTCTGGCAAATCCGTAGTTCAGGGCAGGTTGGAAATGGAAGAAATTCGTGATGTAGTTGCCATCCCGTTCGGAGTACCCGCTGACCGTATGCACGCCCGGCGTCTTCCAGATCCAGACGCTGTTTGTCCAGATATACCAATCCGAATAGGCATTGCGCTCTGCTTTGCAGGATTCCTTGAACCAGGCATTCTCTGTCGAAGTATGGCCGGGAACCAGGTCCAAAAGGATGCGGATGCCGAGCCGGCGCGCCTCGACGAACAGGGTTCGAAGGTCTTCATTTGTCCCATAGCGCGGAGCCACCTGGTAGAAATCGCTAACGTCGTACCCGGCATCCTGGAACGGCGATGCAAAGCAAGGGTTGAGCCACACGGCGTTGATGCCCAGATATTGGAGGTATTCCAGTTTTTGCAGGATACCCGGAAGGTCGCCAATCCCGTCGCCGTTTGAGTCAAAAAACGATTGAGGATAAATTTCGTAAAATACGGCCTTTTCCAACCAGTCCGGCATTTCAACTCCTCGGAAACAGTCCCTACACAATGATTGGCTCTCTGGCCGGACGCAGGCGCAACATGCCCGTGAAAGCCAGCAAATTCAATACCAGGCTGCCGAAAACCAGATAAACCATGGCGCGCGGACCGTTGCCTTCGATAACCTTGCCCATCAGAGTCGGCAGAACCATGCCACCGAAACTATCACCCAGCAGGATCACGCCGGTAATATTACCAGTCATGTGAATGGATTGTCCGGCCAGGGTGAATCCGGTCGGCCAAACGGGAGCCATGCAGAAACCCAACCCGATCGCCATCATCCACAAGGCCGAGCTCGAACCCGAAAAGATTATTCCCAAAGCCAGGACGGACAGGCAACTGAACGAGGCTGCCAGGATCACCTGTTTTGGCGTGAAACGAGTCGCGGCCGGGATGGAAATCAGGCGTCCGATAGTGAAGGCCAGCCAGAACGCCGAGGTCAGATAAGCTGCCCCGGCCGCGCTGGCCAGCTTGAGTGTGACGGCATACGTATAAACCCAACCGCCAAAGGTGATCTCAGCGCCGACGTAGAAGAACAGGAACAGCATGGCTGAGATGACCAGGGCATAAGAAACCGGTGCATGGACGGTTTTGACCGTTTCAGGGCTGCGCGCCTGAATGGGTCGGGGACTTCCCGGCATGCTCACCATACGCAAGCCAACCAACGCTGCAAAGGCAGCCAAGGCCCAGAACGCCCAGCGATAACCACCTTCCATACCCGCCACCTGCGCGACAAGGAGCGGGGAGAGAAACGCACCCAGGCCAAAGCAGAAATGCAGTCCGTTCATGAATGGACCGACTTTTTCAGCATGCGTCCAGAGCAGCAGGGCATTCGCGCCTGTATTTATAAAACCCTCGGCGAAACCCTTGCAAAACAGTATTGACAGTAAGAGCCAGAACCAGGGTGCCAGAGGGATAAAGAAGATGAGTGCGGCCGCGATGAGCTGGGTTATTCCCAATACCGGATGCCCGCGAACCCTGTCGAACACCCGTCCCCCGATCATTGTTCCCAGAGTATATCCAATTGCACCAACCAAGAAAAGCAATCCCATTTGCCCCAGCCGAGAGGCAGTCTGGACAGCCAGGGCAGGCAAGGTTGGACCGATGATGGCAGAGTCAAGTCCCAGGCATATAAAAAGAGAATAATAGCCGAACGTACGGCGGATGGCGTCGTTTCTCGTGAAAGCGCCTAATTTCTCAAGCATTTAGGGGTATTGTCTTTCCTATCATCATTTTTCCGGCCGGTAGGCGGCCGTATTAATTTCTCCCACAAACTCCGGGAGATTGGTGTGCCCCAACATCTGCCGGACAGCCGTAGCCTCACCGGTGTGGTACCAATAGTGGTAGATATTTCGCATCAGCAAAGTGCCGATGCTTTCGTCAGCCGGTTTCCCGTCCCGCATCAGATAGCCCTGCATGATTTCAGGCGTTAATGTATCCAGATACTCATCAGCAACGGCAGTCACTTTCCGCCAGGCAGCCCACATTTCTCCCAGCGCAGGCGTGCTGGCAGGTTTCCGGTATCCGACCAGTTCATTGAGGTCGGGGGCAACATTCTTTTGCTGTGCAAAGATAACCCAATAACGGTGTTCCTGGTTGGCAAGATGGCCCACCATCCAGCTGATGCAGTTCATCGGCATCAACCGGCGCAGGGCATCCTGCTCGGTAACACCCTCGAGACCACGCACGAATTCACTCCGGCTGAAGCGTAATTGGGCAACAAGTAAATGAGATTGCATAATATCTCCTTGAGAGAAGGCTGATGAACGGAGAACGCGCAAGATCAGCGCAACTTGCGAATATGCTCGGTATGGTCCCGTTCGTGCCACAATGCCCGGCGCAATAACTTGCGTGAAGACCAGAATTCTCCGTCCACTCCGACGACCCGTTTCACCCCATCCAATTTTATGAGGGCAGAGGCGAATTGCCTGCGAACTTTTTCCAAGCGCAGCAGAGGCGCTTCCGGCATCTGGTCACGCGGAAAGGCCAGACCAAGCCGGTCCAAATACCACAATTCGGCTCCGCCGACGTGTCCAAGTATCCCGTTTATACTCCAACGTTCTCCAGAATATGTCGCTTCCAGCTTCTCAGGACTTAATCCTTGAATGGATCTTAGTAAATCATCGCGGCTCCAAGTCAACATTGCAAGCCCATGCCTGATCTCAAGTGTAGTTAAAGGTTTCCAATCGTAGGGGAAGAAAGAGTCGACACTGTAGCCATCCGCCTCGGTGGCTTTATCCAGATCGTCGTTAATGTAGTACACATCCCATGTCCCGTTGATGACGATCTCAATTTCATCGTCGGAAAAACTAAGCCAGGTACGCGTATCGTGGTGCAAGATCCAGCCAGCATATTTACTGAGCGCACTTTCCAAATTCAAGACAGCCCCATCCGCGTTAATTCCATAGGCAAAGCAACCGGGATGTTCCAACGCCCAGGCGATGGACCGTCCTTCATTATTATTTTCTACTCCAACCTGAAAAATCATATTGTGCCTCCATAAATGCGAGGGAAAGTGTGCGGTCTTGCCGGCTTGATTAACCGTGCCGGTTCATGAACCTTTCCATCCGATTCAGGGCTTCCTCGATCTGCTCGTAGGCCGTTGCATAACAGCAGCGGGCGAATCCTTCCCCGCCGGGACCAAAAGCGTTTCCCGGTACCACTGCCACCTTTTCTTCGCGCAACAATGTCTCGGCAAAAGTTTCATCGTCCATGCCAGAGGCGGTCACATCGGGGAAAACGTAGAAAGCGCCATGCGGCTCGAAGGTAGTCAGACCAAGCTTGTTGAAGCCATCCACGATCAATCTTCGTCTCCGGTCGTATTCCGCCAGCATCGCCTGGACGTGTACTTCACCGTCCGCCAAGGCAATCAAGGCGGCATTCTGGGCGGTCGTGGGAGCAGACATGATAGTGTACTGGTGGATGCGAACCATGGCCTTGATGATATCACTCGGACCGCAGGCGTAACCGATACGCCAGCCGGTCATGGCATAGTCCTTTGAAAAACCACCCAACAGGATGGTCCGGTGCCGGGTCGTCTCGTCCAGCGCAGGGACGCAGACGTGTTCGTGGTTATAAACCAAGCGGTCATAGATCTCGTCCGAAACGATGAGCAGGTTGTGTTCTTCGGCGATTTTCGCCACTTCGGTCAAGACCTGGCGGGATGCGACTGCTCCGGTCGGGTTGTTAGGGTAACCGATAAAGATGATTTTCGTGCGCGGTGTAATTGCCAAGCGGATTTGCGCCGGGTCCAATTGAAAATTGTCTTCAGCGGGGCTGGGAATTTCCACCGGTACGCCACCTGCCAGCAGGACTTCTGCCTGGTAAGAGACGAAACAGGGCGTTGGGATGATCACCTCGTCGCCCGGATCGAGCAGGGCATTCATCGCCAGATAAAGCGCCTCCGATACCCCGACCGTGATAAGGATTTCGCTGGCGGGATCGTATTGGACAGCATACAGGCGCTTGAGATGATCAGCGACAGCCTGGCGGAGTTCCAGTTTCCCGGCGTTGGAAGTGTAATGCGTTTCCCCGGCTTGCAGGGAGCGGATGCCGGCTTCCAGGATCGGCTTGGGGGTGGTGAAATCCGGCTCGCCGACCCCAAGCGAGATGACGTTCTTCATCGTGGCGGCTATGTCAAAAAATTTCCGAATTCCGGAAGGTTTCAATCCAGCGACTCGTTTCGAGAGATAGCGCGAATCAGAAATTTCCTGCATCCAACCTCCTAAAGGTTTAAAATTTGCCACTCGTCCGTTGACTGGCTGTATGCCAGTTCGAATTCCCTGCCGTCGGCGGTACACACCTGGAAATGGTTTTCCACTGGCGTGCGCCACTCGGCCAGTATCCGGGAGATCTTCAAGCGCTGGCCTTCCCAGGTCAGGGCAATTGGCCTATCCGCATAAGTGAACCCGGACTGGCATTCGACAAGTTCAGCCATATTGCAGAATCATCCAGTAACAATCCAGTAGGACAAGTCCGGCCATGGTCTTGGGAGGCTCATCCCATACCAATAATGGTGCTATACAAGAACAACGGAACTATTATCACCTATATTCAATACCATGGGCGTGGATTCGGCGGTGCGCCCCTGCACCCGGGCCTGCCGGCCTATGAACGAGCCCTTTAACGCGGCTGCATCCAACACCACTCCGGTCTCCAGGATGCTGTCTTCCACGCGGCTGTTGGTGATCCTGCAATCCGCGCCGATGGACGCATTTGGACCAATCGTGGAATTCTTGATGGTGGCGCTTTCGTGGATAAAAACGGGCGGCAGGATCCTTACATCTTTACGGTCTACACTCTTTGTGTTATCACGCCCGTGTTCAAGCAGGTACCGGTTGGTTTCCAGCGTTGTTTCGATCGTACCCAAATCCAACCATACCTCAATGGTCTGCGTGCGTATTTTCAACCCACGCTCGATCATAATATTGATTGCATCGGTGAGGAAGTACTCACCTCTCAAGGATTTCCTGCGTTTCAACTGTTCTTCAATGGCCGAGACGAGCTCGCGACCTTCGCGAAAATAATAACAACCCACAACCACCCGGTTGTTCTCGAGACTGGCTGGTTTTTCGATGAGCCGGGTTACCCAGCCATCCTTATCCACATCAACCACCCCGAACCGGCGCGGGTCCGGGACAGGTTTGACCCAAGCCACGCCATCCGCTTTTTCATTTGCCAAGAAAGAGAAATCGGCCTCAATCAGTGTGTCCGAGAAGCACATGATCATTGGACCGGCAAGATATTCGCGTGCGAGCCAAAGCGCATCTGATTGACCGCGCATGACCGATTGAACCACGTAATGGACTTTGTAATCGGGGTAATGTTCTTTCATATAGGGCGGGATCTGCGTCTCGCCCAGATGGGGCCCCAGGATGATCACATACTCCGCAGTCTCCGGGGTTGGCACGCTCCGGAAGGTATCCAGCAAATGATCGAGAGTTGTCCGGCCTGCCACGCCGACCAGCGGTTTGGGCTTGGACCACGTTTGAGGGCGCACACGGGTGGCCCATCCTGCAGTCGGGATGACAATTTTCAAACTGGTAGACATGTCTCTATTTTACAGCCTTTTTCATATGCTTGGAAAATACCTTTTGTTTCTACGAATGTCCCAGCACGGGATGCGGCTGGTAAGGTTCCTCGAGATGCTTGATCTGCTCGGGTGCAAGTTTGATTTCCAATGCCGCGATAGACTGGTCGAGATGCTCCAACTTGCTCGCGCCGATAATGGGTGCAGTCACGTAGGATTTACTGAGTATCCATGCCAACGCGATCTGCGAACCGCTGGCGTTGTGTGCTTTGGCAACCTCCCAGGCACGCTCGGCAACGCTGAAATCCTCCGGGCGGTAATACAGCATCCCGGCAAACTCGTCTTCCTGGGCCCGCAACGTCTCGCCGCCGCCCTGCCTGTAACGGTTGCCACCGAAAAAGCCGCGTGCCATTGGGCTCCACGGGATCAAACCAATGCCCTGGTCTTTGCAAAGCGGGATCATCTCACGCTCTTCTTCGCGATATACCAGGTTGTAGTGGTTCTGCATCGAAACGAAACGCCTCCAGCCGTGCAGGTCGGCGGTGTACTGGGCCTTGGCAAATTGCCAGGCGAACATGGATGAGGCGCCGATATAGCGTGCCTTGCCCGACTTGACCACATCGCTAAGTGCCTCCATGGTCTCTTCGATGGGTGTGGAGTAATCCCAGCGATGGATCTGGTACAGGTCGACATACTCCATTTTCAGACGGCGCAGTGACCGGTCGATCGAATCGAAGATGTGCTTGCGCGAAAGGCCTCGGTCGTTGATTTCATCGCTCATCGGGTTGAAGACTTTGGTGGCAATGACGACGCTCTCACGCTTGACCCCGCAGGCCTTGAGAGTGTTGCCGAGCACTTCCTCGCTCCCACCGACCGAGTATACGTCCGCCGTATCGAAGAAGTTGACCCCGGCCTCCAGGGCGCGTTTGACGAAAGGCAGTGCCTGGTCTTCGTCCAGCACCCAATTCCGCCACTTGGAAGAGCCGTAGGTCATCATGCCCAGGCATAGGCGTGAGACTTTGAGTCCGCTTTTCCCGAGGTTGGTATATTCCATGCTGCCTCCAGAACAAAAACGTAATAAACAAAGCTCGTGAAAAAGATGAAATTATCCAAACTTTTATTGGATACCCGTTGTCAAATTATTTCTTCCAATTCGCCAATAACCTTTTCCATCAATTTCACGGCGGTTTTCAAAATTGCGGAGTCAAAAGCGAACCGGGCTCCGGCGGTCGCGAACAAACGAGGCAGGGTTACAGTGCCACCCAAGGATAACGCTTTGCGATAGGCTGCCACCGCTCCAGCCTGATCCTTCAGTGCATTTCCGAAGATCTGGACTGCCCCCAACTGCGCCAGACCATATTCCACATAATAAAAAGGTACCGTGTGGATGTGAAGTTTACGGTGCCAGCCGGTCTCCTTCACCTCTTCGAGACCGCTCCAATCCACACCAGGCAGGAAACGATCCCAGAGTTCGCCCCATTTGGCATTGCAAGCGGCCGGGTTCGCTCCCTGCATGAGGTTCTCGTACACCCACTGCTGGAACGAGTCCACCACGGCCATGAAAGGCCAGAAGAGGATCTGGCTCTCGAGATGTTCGATGCGGGCGTATGCAGCCTCAGCTTCCGAATAGAAGCCGCCATTCTGTTTGGTCAGATAGGGCGAAGCCAGAAGTTCCATGCCCATCGAGGCCACTTCGGAAAATTCCATCGGCACTGCGAGTTGTTGGATGTAGGGAATTCCGGCCGTCTCGAAAACGTGAAAAGCGTGACCGGATTCGTGCAGTGTCGTCATCACATCATCATTGGTGCCGACGGCATTGACGAAGACAAACGGTTTGCGAATGGATGTGTAGGAAGTGCAATATGCACCGGGAGCCTTGTTTTTGCGGTTTGCCAGGTCGGTGAGACCCTCGGTGAGCAGCGTATCGAAATAGCCGCCCAACTCCGGGTCCAACTTGAGGAAGATGGTTGAGACACCCTGCTTAAGTTCGTCAATCGATTCGAACGGTTTGAGGGTTGGCGAACTGGTTGGAGGTGCAGGGCGGTTGCACCAGCCATCCACCAGGTCCCAGGGACGGAGTGAGCTGAGTCCCATGGCTATCTTTCGTTTTTCATAGATCCTGGTTGCCGCCGGAACGACCTCCTGCTCTATGGCGTTGGCGAAGGATTTACAATCTGCTGGCGTGTAATCGAAGCGGAGTTTCTGTTGCCAGGCATATTCACGGTAGGAGGGTTTGTCAGCATTTTTGGCAATCCTGGCACGTATATCCATGAATTTCACCCAAAGATCATTGATGGCCTCCACATCCGCCAATTGGCGTGCAGCCTTGAGCTTCCAGGCTTTTTCCCGACGTTCCCGGTCGGGCTGTTGGAAATTCATGACCAGACGCGTCAATGTGACTTCCTGGCCGTCCCATTGGACGGTCTGTGCGCCGCAGATCTTGTCGAACTTTAGCGCAAGTTTCTGCTGTTCGGCCAGCAGGGGCAGGTTGGATGCGCGGTACAGGTTCGCTTCGGCACGCATATTGCGTATAGGAATTTCGAAGCCGCGCGGTTCGAGCTTGCTAGCGAGCAGTTTTTCCTTGAGCTTCTGCTCGGTGGACATCACGTTGCGGAATATGCCATCCAGGAATTTAATCATGCGCTCTTCGGCTTCCTTATCGGCAGTGTTCGTTGATGTTCCTACCGCCAGGCGCGCGTTCAGTTCCTCGATGCGTTCGCCAACGCCCGACCAGTCCGACAGCCAGGCATCCACATTTGCGGCATTGACCGAGCGGGATTCGAGTTCTTGATAATATGACTCGATTTCAGGCCAGCTCCAGGCAATCAAAGATTTGGGCGTTGTGGGAAGGTTATTAAGCATGATGATTTCTTTCTTACCCAGCACTTTTTAAAATGGACAGGTTTGCCAGGCTTGCCGCCAGTCGTTTGATTCCAACCGATTCGAACACCACGTCCACAGTTTCATCATTATCCTGGAGACGGCTGTTCAAGACCATGCCTTCGCCCCAGGTGGGGTGATTCACCCGCATCCCGGCCTGGAACTTCGACTCGGGTGCGCTTTCAGAGACCGGCTCGCCCTTCAGCCAGGCCGGGGTTGACGCCCGGCTGGTCTTGTGGAAGGAACCTGCGCCTCTGGATTTGCCGGCCAGCAGTTCGGCCGGGATGTCGTCCAGATAACGGGAGGGGATGGTCTCCTCGTTGTAGCCGCGTCCGCCGCGGCGCAGAGCCCGCAGCAGGAATAGCCGGTCTTCGGCGTGTGTGATGCCCACGTAAAACAGGCGGCGTTCCTCTTCCATTGCTTCGGGGTCGTCAAAAGACCGGCTGTGCGGCAGGATGCCGTCATCCAGACCGAGGATGAAGACTACTTCGAACTCGAGACCTTTGGCGGCGTGCAGGGTCAGCAGGGTGGGGGCGTTCTTGCCTTCCGACAGGGTATCCTGGTCGGAGATAAGTGCCACCGTTTCAAGGAAGTCGGTCAGGGTGCGATCCTCGTACTCGGTCGTCAGCCGGCGCAACTCCTGGACATTTTCCCAACGTTCGGCGCCTTCGTCGGTACCGTCGTCAATATACTCTTTGTAGTTGATATCCTTGGCAATGCGGTCGAACAGTTCGGTGACGGTGAAGCGGGGTGCCTCAGCGCGCCAGTTCGATAGAAGCGCACCGAAATCAGCCAGTGGCAGCGCCGCCCGGCCGCTGAACTGTGGCCAGAAGGGGCTGGCATCTCCGCGCGCCAGGTCCATCAGCACTGCCGAGGGGAAGTACCCGCCCCGCTTGCGGTTGTGTGCAGTGCCAGGATGGTCTTTTCGCCAATGCCGCGCGGTGGCAGGTTGATCACGCGGTCGAGCGAGATTTCATCGGCCGGATTGTGCACCAGCCGGAGGTAGGCAATGATATCCTTGACCTCACGCCGTCCGTAGAATTGTTGCGCACCGACCAGCCGGTAGGGCAGACGCGCTTGCAGGAAGGCTTCTTCCAGCAGGCGGGATTGGGCATTTGTGCGGTACATCACGGCGCAGTCCCCCGGCTCGACCTTCTTGCCGGCAACAAGATTGGTGATGGTATCCACCACGAAGGCCGCCTCGCTATAATCGTCGAGCGCCTCATAATAGGAAACCTTATCGCCGGCCCCGCGTTCGCTGAACAGGTTCTTGCGCCGGCGGTGCGGGTTGCGGTCGATTACTGCCATAGCGGTGTTCAGGATGGTCTGCTTCGAGCGGTAGTTCTGTTCCAGCAGGATGACCTGCGCTTCCGGGAAATCCTGTTCGAAGCGCTGGACGTTGCGATAGTCCGCGCCACGCCAGCGGTAGATCGACTGGTCCGGGTCCCCGACGCAGAAGATGTTTCCATGCGCTGATGCCAGATGTTTCAGTAATATGTACTGGGCAAAATTGGTGTCCTGGAACTCATCCACCAGCACGTGCTGGAAGCGCTTGGCATACTTCTCGCGTACGGCCGGGAATTCAGAGAGCAGGTGTGCCGTCCATAACAGCAGGTCGTCGAAGTCAACGGCGTTGTTTTGCTTCAACAATTCCTGGTAACGTTTGTAGACCCGCTTGACCACCTCGTCGCGATAAGTCTGGACGGGATACTCTTCCGGGAAGATCAACTCATTCTTGGCGTGTGAAATTGCGGCGTGGACCGGCAGCGGACGATAGGTCTTCTCATCAAGATTAAGGTCGCGGATGGCGCCTTTGACCACGCGTTGCTGATCGTCATCGTCATAAATGACGAAACTGGTATCGAAGGGCAGGTGTTCGGATTCGCGTCGCAGCAGGCGGGCGCAAATGGAATGGAACGTCCCCAGCCAAAGTCCGTCGGAGGCCAGTTCACCCAGCATGTCCCGCACACGTTTTGCCATTTCACGGGCGGCCTTGTTGGTGAAGGTAACTGCCAGCATCTGATAGGGGCGCACTCCTACGTTTGCGATTAAATATGCCACGCGCTGGGTCAGGACGCGTGTCTTGCCGGAGCCGGGTCCGGCCAGTACCATAATGGGACCGGCACCAGCCGTCACAGCCTGGCGCTGCTGGGGGTTGAGTTTATCGAGAAAATCCATGAGGGGCAAATATTAGGGCACAGCAACGCTATGCCCCGACTGATTATTTTAATTCCGACGTGCAGTTCGGGCAGCGGGTGGCCTTGATGGAAATGGTCGAGAAGCAATGCGGGCATTCCTTGGTGACCGGTTCGGCAACGACGGGAGCAGGCTTCTTCTTGAGGCTGTCAATGCCCTTGATCATCAAGAAAATGACCAGGGCGATGATCAGGAAGTCGATCACATTATTGATGAAATTGCCGTAAGTCACCTTGGCGCTTCCAAGCGTGAATGCCAAACCCGAAAAGTCGATCCCGCCGATGATCAGGCCGATCAAGGGCATGATGATGTCGCTCACCAGCGATGTGACAATTTTACCGAAGGCGCCGCCGATGATCACGGCGACAGCCAGATCCATGACATTGCCTCGCATGATGAACGCTTTGAACTCTTCTAACATATCATTCTCCTTTAGAGGGTGTGTTTCGATTGTACCGTCTGGGAAGGGGGCTGTCAACGCGGGCGGCGCAATGACATGCACAGGTTCTCCTTCAGGCCTTCACATTCAGTTCACAATGGCTCTATATACTGCATTTAAGGTAAGCTATGAACATATTCCCATTTCTCTATCTTCGAGAAACGAAATACATCCGTCTTTCGTCCCGGCAGTGCCGGGGCTGCTGGAAATGCGTGGAAGTTTGCCCGGCAGATGTTCTTATAAAAATGGATCGGGCGGGCCATGGTCATGTGCATATCCGGAACCAGGATGCCTGCACCGGTTGCAAAAAATGCGTGCGGGCGTGTAAACACGCCGCGATTGAATACACCTATATGCCTAGGTCCGCTCGATCATCCCCGAAACATTTGCCGGGAGAGGAACTCTAATATTGTGGCGTCATTACAATTTTGGATAGCTACGTCCGGTTCCCCTACAGAAAATTGTTCAGCAAGCGACAGGGTATCAGACATCCGAAGGATCCCAGACTTCGGATGCCTTCATTGTCTCCGATGAAATCAATATTACCAATGCCAGGTGGTCCCTTCCTTGCTGTCTTCGATGGCGACACCCAATTCTTTGAGCCTGTCACGGATCAAATCCGAAAGGGCCCAATTCTTCTGCTTGCGCGCCTCGTTACGCACCTCCACCAGTAGGGCGATGAATTTATCCACATCACCACCGGAGGCTTTCTTTTCGCCGAGGCGCAAGCCGAGCACGCCCGCCAGTGTACAGATTGTGTCCTGGGCAGGTTTGAGTTGGACATCACTGGCTCCAGCATCCCGGGCGGTGTTGACCGTGCGCACCAGTTCGAAGAGTGCCGCCAGCCCGCCGGAAGTGTTGAAGTCATCATCCATGGCGTCCAAAAAAGATTGCTGTGTCGTCTCGGTTTGCTGGTCTAGTGCCGCCCGTAGCTCTGAGGCTGCGCCCGGGGTGCTTGTGGGTGCTGGTTTAAGCGCGGAGCGTAAGCGGTCCAGCCCACGTTCGGCCGCGTCCACAATATCATCCGAATAAGAAAGCGGGGCGCGGTAGGAGCCATTCAGGATCATCATCCGCAGGGCATCGGCTTCGTGCCGTGAAAGGAAATCGTCGATTGTCACCAGGTTGCCGAGGCTCTTGGACATCTTCTCGCCCTGCAACTGCAACATGCCATTGTGCATCCAATAACGTGCAAATGGTTTGCCGGTGAAGGATTCGGTCTGGGCGATCTCGTTTTCGTGATGCGGGAAAATCAGGTCGTTCCCGCCGCCGTGGATGTCGATCTGCTCGCCCAAGTGACTCAGGTTCATGGCCGAGCACTCAATGTGCCAGCCGGGGCGGCCCCTGCCCCAAGGGCTATCCCAGGCAGGTTCACCCGGCTTGGAGGCCTTCCAGACGGCGAAATCCATCGGGTGCTCTTTTTCCTCCCCGATCTCGATGCGTGACCCAGCCTGCATGTCTTCAATCCTTCGTCCTGATAATTTGCCATAATCCGGGTCCTTCGTGACGCGGAAGTAAACGTCGCCATTCCTGGCAGGATAGGCAAAGCCCTTCTCGATCAGCCCTTCGATCATGCGGATGATCTGGGGCATCTCCTGTGTGGCGCGTGGGTTGACTGTGGCTGGCAGGATGTTCAGGAGATCGATCTGGCGGCGGAAATCCCGAATGTATTTTTCAGCCAGCTCGGAGGCATCGACACCCAGGGCGTTGGCGCGGTTGATGATCTTATCATCCACGTCGGTGTAATTGATCACCTGGCGGACTTCATAGCCGCGATAGGTCAGGTATCGGCGGACCATGTCAAATACCAGGGCGAACATGGCATGCCCGATGTGCGCGTCAGAATAGACAGTTACACCGCAGACGTACATCTTGACCACGTTCGGCTCGAGGGTCTGGAATTCTTCTTTCTTGCGGGTGAGGGTATTGTAGACGCGCAGCATGGAGTTCTCCTGATGGTTTTTCTAGCCCTATTATAAACCCGAGACTCACCGGGAACAATTTTTAAGCCAAACATGCGTGCTATAATCGCGCTGGTTCTGCAGATCACGAGCCGGCATGCTTGAATGGTAAAGTATAAGATCGTGCTAATGAGCTAACCTGCTAACGGTACCCATGTCCTTCGCCCACTTGCATGTCCACACCGAGTACTCGCTGCTCGATGGCTTCTCGAACATCCAGAAGCTGGTCATGCGCGCCAAAGAATTGAACATGCCGGCCCTGGCAATCACTGACCATGGCACCATGTTCGGCGTGATCGAGTTCTACCATACCGCCAAAGAGGCGGGGATTAAACCCATTATCGGGCTGGAAGCATATCTCTCGGCCCGCTCGATGAAGGAACATGACGCCAAGGAAGACCGCCGCTCCTCCCATCTGTTGCTGCTGGCCGAGAACGAGATCGGCTATAAGAACCTGCTTCAGATTGCTTCGGCAGCCCAGTTGGAAGGATTTTATTATTATCCCCGCATTGACAAGGATTTCCTCGCCAAGCACGCCGCAGGCCTGATCTGCACATCCGGTTGCCTCTCGGCTGAAGTACCGCGCCAGATCCGTCAGGGCCAGGTTGAGGCCGCCCGCCGGAGCCTGGACTGGTATTACGACCTGTTCGGCAAGGATAACTTCTTCTTCGAACTCCAACAGCACGACGTGCCCGATTTGGAGACGGTTAACCGCACCCTGATGGAGTTGGGGCCGCATTACCAGGCCCGTTACGTCGCCACCAACGATGCCCATTACATCTACCCCGAGGACGCCAAATACCAGGACATACTGCTTGCCATCCAGACCGGGGCTTTGCTGTCCGATCCCGACCGGATGCGCATGGCCGATCCAACCTACTATCTGCGCTCCTCGGAGGAGATGGCGCGCCTATTCACCGAAGTGCCCGAGTCGCTTTCGAATACCCTGCTGATCGCCGAGCGCTGCAATCTGGATCTGGATGTTCATAATTACCGCCTGCCACAGTTTGAAGTCCCGGAAGGACAGACCGCCGACTCTTACCTGCGCAACCTGTGTGACGAAGGAGCCAAACGCCGCTATGGCGAGCGCGCGGACAGCGAAGAGGTCCAGACCCGCCTCGACTACGAGCTAAGCGTCATCCATAAGATGGGCTTCGATGCTTATTTCCTGATCGTGTGGGATTTGTGTCGCTACTCCCGCGAGCAGGGTATCTGGTATAACGCACGCGGTTCGGCAGCCGGTTCCATTGTGGCCTATACGCTTGAAATCACCCTGGTGGACCCCATTCGCCATGAACTGCTATTTGAGCGTTTCCTGAACCCTGGCCGCGTCTCGATGCCCGATATCGATCTGGACTTCCGTGACGACTGCCGTGCGGATGTGCTTGAATATACCGTCAATAAATATGGGAATGACAAGGTTGCCCAGATCATCACCTTCGGAACACTCGGGGCGCGTGCCGCCCTGCGGGACGTCGGCCGGGTAATGGACATCCCACTCCCTGAAGTGGATCGGGTGGCCAAGATCGTCCCAAACATGCCTTCCAAGGCGATCCCATTGAGGGACATCATTGCTGATGACTTCAGCGGCGTGCCGGCCTTGAAGGAAGCCTACCAATCTGAGGACCACCTGCGGGAGCTGATCGACACTGCCTCCAAAATGGAGGGTGTGATCCGCAACGCCGGGACGCATGCCGCCGGGGTGGTCATCTCGGACAAGCCCCTAGTCGAGTACCTGCCGCTCCACCGCGCCACCAGCAATTCCGATGAGACACCGATCAAGACGGTCACACAGTTCGAGATGGGCATCCTCGAAAAGCTTAGGATGCTCAAGGTGGATTTCCTCGGCCTGGCCACCCTGACCATCATGGCGCGCGCCTGCGACCTGATCGAGCAGCGCCACGATGTGAAATATACTCTCGAGAATATCCCGACCGACGATGCGGAGACCTACCGGTTCCTGGGCGAAGGCAATACCCTGGGTGTCTTCCAGTTGGAAGGCTCCGGCATGACCAAGTGGCTGGTGCAGATGAAGCCTCAGACCCTCGATAACATTGTTGCCATGGTGGCGCTCTTCCGGCCTGGTCCGATGGAGTTCATCCCCGACTATATCAGTCGTATGCATGGCGAGACGAAAGTAGAGTACCGGCATCCATTACTTGAACCAATCCTCAAGAGTACTTATGGCATAACTGTTTATCAAGAACAGATCATGTACACAGCCATGAACCTGGCGGGCTACACGGCTTCTGAAGCAGACAACTTGCGCAAGGCAGTCGCTAAAAAGAAAGCCGACGATTTGAGCAAGCACCGCGAAACCTTCGTGTCAGGTGCCACCCAGCGCGGGGTCACGAAGGATATTGCCAACCTGATCTTTGATGACTGGGAGGCTTTCGCCCGTTATGGCTTCCCGAAAGGCCATGCCGCAGATTATGGCGTGCTGGCAGTTGAAACCGGCTTCCTGAAATTACATTATCCGGTCGAGTATATGACAGCCCTGCTTTCAGTCACCAAGCACGAGACCGACAAAATGGCTCTCTACGTCAACGACACGCGCAACATGAGTGTGGAAGTCCTGCCTCCAGACGTAAACGCCAGTGGCTGGGACTTTACCATCGAGGACCGCAAGGGAAAAAGGCCTGCCATCCGCTTTGGCCTGGGTGCCATTAAGAACGTCGGGCAGGGTCCGGTGGAACTCATCAGCCAGGCGCGTGCGCAGGGTGGCACCTTCAAGGATCTCAACGATTTCGCTGCCCGCGTGGACCTGCGCGCGGCCGGGAAACGTGCCCTGGAAAGTCTCATCAAGGTCGGCGCGTTGGACAGCTTCGGTTCGCGCACTGCCATGCTCGAAGCCCTTGATCGTGTGGTAGCGGTCAGTTCCTCCCACTTCCGCGCCGCCGAAGCCGGGCAGTTATCGCTTTTTGGAGCGCATACGGGTGTCACCGAGAGTGTCACCCTGCCGATTGTCCCGGATGCCGATCGCCGAGAGACCTTAAACTGGGAACGCGAATTGGTCGGCATGTACATTGGCGAGCATCCGCTCACGCCCTACATGAACGAGATCCGCCGTGTGGTCAGTTATTTCTCCAGCAACCTGGGCGAGGCAGCTCACGAAGAGAAAGTCCATGTGGCTGGCATGGTCACCGGCATACGCCCGCACCAGACCAAGACCGGCAAGATGATGGCGTGGGTCACCATCGAAGACCTGACCGGAACGATTGAGCTGGTTGTCTTCCCGCGGACCTGGGAGAAATTCCAATTTGCGCTGGAAGTCGGTGGGGTGATCCTGGCCGACGGCAAAGTCGACGCCCAGTCCAATCCTCCCAAGGTGCTGGCGGACAACATTCGGACTGAGATAAAGGTTAACGAGGCTGCCCCGCCTGCAGTTTTGGCGCAGGCGGTTGGAACAGGGCAGGCACAGGTGAACAAGGCCGAGGTGAACGGGCCGGCGAAGATGGTTTCACAGCCCCAGAGCAGCGTTCCGCCTGCATCGGTGGTGCAGGGACAGGAGGATCACAAGCCTGGTGCAGAGAACAAGCCACCTGTTCCAAACCCGAAACGGGTTGCCGAAGAGCCCACTCCATCCTATCGGAAGCCATCCGCTCAACGAACCACTTATGAACCTGACGATGCCCCTCCACCGCCCGAAGATCCACCCGATTGGGAAAATAACTTGCTTGGCAGTGCACAACTTCCCGTCCTTGACCCGGTCGTGAACGCCCCGAATTTACACGAAGGAGAGCCGGCTGCTCCATCGAAGGTTGAAAGTCAACCGGCTGTTCAGGCGGCTGCAGTGCAAACTCCGTTCACCCCGCCCCCAGCGGTCATTACGCCGAAACTGCCGGTTGCCAAACTTCCTGCCAGGCTGGATGACGACCACGCTCCTCAAATGCTGACGGTCATCCTGCGCCCTTCGGGTGACGCCCAGCGCGATATCCGGCGCATCAGCCGCCTGCATGGCACTTTCATTTCATATCCCGGCAAAGACCGCTTCGCTTTCCAGATCTTCGAGGAGGGCCGCGGACATCTGATCGAATTCCCCAATGACACCACCCACCTGTGCACCGACCTAATGAGCAGGCTCAAGGATACAGTCGGCGAAGAGAATCTGCGCGTCGAGCCAATACTGTATCAATAATTATCGTAGCGATGAGCAACCGGTCGTTGTTACTGTAAATTGCGGATTTGGTTGCACCTTTCGCAATCTGCCTGCTGGCACAACAATGCCAGCGGGTTCCTTTTTATCCAGCCAGTGACAACTTTAAACAACATGCTCAACGGCATAGCCTGCACCAACGCCTCACCGATCTGTACCTTGCGGGTGAACTTGTCCATCTCAGGCGCAACAGCCTGGAAGCCTGCCGAACAACCCGGGAAACCCGGGCATTCCACTACACCCTTCGGCGTCAACGCCCAGCGGACGAACTGCCGGCGCCCGGCCAGTTTTTCGGCATAATGTATGCTGGTATTGACCGTGTGATCCACGCCCAGCAATACGACCCATCCGCCCCGTTTTTCCAGGAAGCCGAGTGGACCCAATGGGTCGTCCAAACTCTGCGCTTCCAGGACCTTCCCGGCATTAATCCCGGCAAATGACAGGATTGGGTGGCTCGAACGGACGGCCCTTGGGTGCTTTCGGAAAGCTTCCGGGATAATGCCCATCAACGGGTCAGCCGGTTTCCTATGGGTGAAGAATTCGGCCATCCGGTTCTGGCTTTCGCCCGAGCCGTAGGTGATGGCATTGTTCGCAGGGCCGGTTAGCGGCGTGACCATCGTCTTGTAGGTGAACGTTGGCAGCAGTATGCATGGGAAGGCGGTCGCCAGCGCACTCACCACTGTCTGTGCCCCACCTTCCACTTGCCCGAACGATTTTAGGGATGAATGGACGATGACCGGTGCATTCCCCAGCCGTAAATCACGCAAACCCAGCAACAGGTCCCGCAAGCGCACCGACATTTTACGCGCACAACTCCAGGATATGCCTGACCACGTCGCTGGTCTCTTCCGGTTGGACGCAGTAGACGCGGATGTTGTACTCGGAAAATTCATAGGCTGCCAGTGCGGATAACGCCGCCAGGCCGGCCTTGCTGGTAAAGTAGGCTGCGCGTCTTTCCGGGCCTTTGGCCCGTTCACCCACATGGACGATGACCCCGCCGCCTTTTTCTTTCATGATCCGTCCGGCAGACTGGGTCAGCAGGAAGGCCCCATTCAGGTTCACATCCAGGGTGCGTTGCCAGTCCCAGTCGTCCATTTCGAGCACGCTCTTTTGCGGCTCCACTTCGGCGCAGTTGACCAAGATGTCGATCCGCCCGAAATCATCCAGCACGGCATTGAGCAGTGTCTGGACTGGCATCTTCTTGGCAATGTCTTCCACGTAGGCTTTGACCTTTCCGCCGTCTGCCGTGATGTGCCTAACCGTCTCGTCCAGGTTGACTGGTGATACGTCATTGGCGACCACCTGCGCACCCTGCGCCGCGCAGGCTTCCGCCACGTCCCGCCCTGTTCCTTTTCCCGCACCCGTCACCAGGATGACTTTATCCGAAAGATTGCCCATACAATGATTATACTCTTGCCTTGAAGAGGAAGAGTGAAAACCAGGATAGTGTGAGCTTTGCTTGCACTATCCTGGTTTTTTTCGTATTCTCCCCGACCCAAGAATGAGGCAGGGTTGAAGGTTTCTTACATAAAATCTACCTTTCTTCTTCGCATTTCTTACGCGGTCTGGATAAGATTGAGGAAATTCAATTGACACCGATTTCCGAAAGGAGTCCCAAATGACATACTTTATTGGTCCCAATCCCTACCGCATGGCCCGCCGCTGGGCACATATGGCTGGTTTTGAACCCTCCCGTGATTTCAACCTGTCCGTGGATGTCCGGGAAGAGGACGACGCCTATATTCTGAACGCGCTTGTCCCCGGCCTGAAAGCCGATGACCTGAATATCCAGATCCTGGACGACGTAGTCACCATCGCTGGTGAATTCCAGGGTGATGAGTCCGGGTACCTGGTGCGCGAACTGCCGCATGGCGCCTTCAGCCGGACCATGAGACTGCCAGCTGCCCTGGACGCCAGCCAGGCCGAAGCCCGCATCACGGACGGCGTACTGACCCTACGCCTGGCCAAAGCCAAATCAGCCCGTCCCCGCACCATCAAGGTCGCCGTCAAGTAAAAACAAATCCAGGAACCTTACCGCTTTCCAGTATCAGAGCGCCCCAAAGGCGCTCTGAAACTTTAATATCAGGTAAAATACTTGCATCCTTCCGTGGAGAAATTTTGTGCGACCGAAATGTTTCTTTTTAGTCCTCGTCTCCCTCCTGCTGGCCGCATGCGGCGGGCGGCCGACATTCACCCCTGCACCAGCGACCCCCACACCCACGCCAAACCCGACGGCCAACCCGACGGCCTCCATGCCGCTTACCATCCTCGTCCTGCCTGCCGACATGTCCCAGAAGGACAAAGACAGCTACCAAACTCTCGTCTATGACCTGACACAGGCCAACAACATGCGCTGGCAGGTCCTCAATGCACTCACTCCGGCGGATCTGGCCTTCGTCGGTCCGGCTCTGAAAGTCGTCATCGCCCTGCCCCCGGATCCCGGGTTGGCCGCTTTGACGGCCGCCGCCCCGGACGTGCAATTCCTGGCTATTGATATTCCCGACCTGCCCGCGGCCTCCAACCTGTCCAGCATAGGAGGCACCGGCCTCCCGGTGGACCAGCAGGCCTTTCTGGCAGGATATATCGCCGGATTGGTTGCCCCGGAGTGGAAGGTCGGGATCCTGTCTCAGAAGGATACTCGCGGCGGGGATGCCGCCGTGACCGCCTTCGGGAATGGTTTCACTTTCTATTGCGGTTCCTGTCGTAATCCTCTTTTCCCCCAGCCTGCGGGGATCTACCCGGTCATTGTCCGCATCCCGACCGATGCCAAGCCGGGCGAATATACGGCTTACGCCGATCTATTGATCCACAATGTTGTAAAAGTAGCCTACGTCTATCCGGAGGTTGCCACTTCGGAGGTCTTGGGCTACATGAGCCAGAATAAAATGCTGCTCATCGGGCAAAGCCTGCCCAATGAGGATGTGCGGCCCAATTGGATTGCCAGCATCCAGCCGGATACGGTCGCTGCCATCAAGAACATCTTCCCGGATTTGATCGCCGGCCATGGCGGCAAGGTTGTCCCCACGCCGCTCTTCCTGACCGATGTCAACCCCGACCTGCTCAGTGCTGGGAAACTGCGCCTGGTGCAGGATGTTCTGACCAGCCTGCAGAACGGCACCATTGGGACAGGCGTAAATCCCTGATTGATTGCCAGATTCTCCAATTACAGCTATAATACCGGCTTGCTCCCTGGATTGAAAGATCAACGTGTTTTGAACGATCGTCCACGGGACAGGCTGACGGGGCGTGGCGCAGTCCGGCTAGCGCGCTTGCATGGGGTGCAAGAGGTCCCGGGTTCAATTCCCGGCGCCCCGACAGGAGAGACTCCAAGAAATTGGAGTCTTTTGATTTGAGGCCCGGGTTTCCCCCTGCGGGGGACTATTGCAATTCCCGGCGCCCCGACAGGAGAGACTCCAAGAAATTGGAGTCTTTTGATTTGAGGCCCGGGTTTCCCCCTGCGGGGGACTATTGCAATTCCCGGCGCCCCGACACGAGAACTCCAAGAAATTGGGGTCTTTTGATTTACGGTCCGGGTTTCCCCCTGCGGGGGACTATTGCAATTCCCGGCGCCCCGACAGGAGAGACTCCAAGAAATTGGAGTCTTTTGATTTGAGGCCCGGGTTTCCCCCTGCGGGGGACTATTGCAATTCCCGGCGCCCCGACACGAGAGACTCCAAGAAATTGGGGTCTTTTGATTTACGGTCCGGGTTTCCCCCTGCGGGGGACTATTGCAATTCCCGGCGCCCCGACGGGAGAGACTCCAAGAAATTGGGGTCTTTTGATTTACGGTCCGGGTTTCCCCCTGCGGGGGACTATTGCAATTCCCGGCGCCCCGACACGAGAGACTCCAAGAAATTGGGGTCTTTTGATTTACGGTCCGGGTTTCCCCCTGCGGGGGACTATTGCAATTCCCGGCGCCCCGACTGGAGAGACTCCAAGAAATTGGAGTCTTTGGTTTAAGGTCCGGCCTAATCACCGGGATTTTCTTTTTGGGGTATAGACAGAAACTAGTAATACATTACTATACTATTTTGTGAACGTTTTACTCCACACTGGGACCGCCGTACCTACTTTGTATAAACTGAATGTAAAGGAATTAACGTTAACTGTGATAAACCCAAAGCCCGTATTGTAATAATCTGGCATGTCCGGATAATAGTAATCAATGCGAGCAGGGTACATATATTGATTATAGCTACCTCCGCCAGAAGGGGAAGTAAAGAACTCCTCGTAAGGATTGGTCAGGCTTGAGACCCTGGTGTTATCCATGTGAACCCAACCCAAGATGTGTTCGTGTCCGTGGAAAGTAGCCGAAACAATTGGGTGCTTGTTAATCAGGTTCACGAAAGCCGCCTGAGTACATGAACCGTCATCCTTAGCGGTGCAGATGCAATGGGTACTTTCCACACAGTATTCCGGTCCGTGGAAATAGATAAACGCATGGGTCAATCCATTACTCTCGGCATCTGTCAAACGCTGGTCAAGGAATGTGTACTCAGCCGTTGTCATCAGGGTCGCATCGCCTGGTACGTCCAGGCCGATGAAGCGGGAGTTACCATAATCGAAACTGTAGGTCAGGTAAGTGGAACTAAAATCAAATGCTACGTAATTGGTCACACCATCAGGAAGAGTCTTGACATTCGGGGAGGTGCTGAAATAACTCTCCCATAATGCTGCGCTTCCCGATTGTTGGTCATCGTGGTTTCCCCGCACCAAAAATGTCTGGTTAAATATACCAGCGCTTCTTAGCCCTGCCACCATTCCATTCATCTCGGAAGAAGTTACACCATCATTCTCCAAATCTCCATTGAAAATGACAAAGGCTGGATGAAGTGAGGCAATCTGGTTTGTTGTATTAGGGAAGTTTGCTTCCTCATCCTGACCGTCTCCCATCGACGCAAAACTGAAAGCCGGAACTGGCTTCATCACTATCGGTAGATAGATGGAGAAATCCGATATTTGTAATTTTGTAGCTGCCTGAGATATTGTTAGATAGCTAAAAAACAAGATTGCGCAAATCAAATTTGCAAAAATGATTATTCGTTGATATTTCTTCATAATGACCTCTGAAGTAGACCCTAACCACAAACAACTTTTACATGACGCTTGAGGTTGGGCTGACCAATATTAATAAGACCCAACGGTTCCTATCTCAAACAGTTTGATTTACCATGACTATTATTTCTAGTGAATCGGGCTCAGATTCGCTTGGATTGATTGTACTGGATAATTAAAAATAAGATACCTCAGCCGTTGGAGAGGGGACTAAAGGTTTTTTCACGAAGCCGTGGTAATTTATCCATAGGAGAATACGCCTGATGTGCTTGGAGTCATCATCAACCTTTTAGGCATAGGTTGCACCTTATCCAGACAGGCATGACCAAGGATAGCATGCAAGTCCAGGGGGGCTATTTTAGACCCAGAACAAAGTGCCGGCCCTAAATTAAAGAGCTGGCTTGTTGTGAGTCTATTAGATACTTGCATCAAAGGGTGCTATAGCCTCCATTTGTCTGCGGGGGAAGCCTTCCGGTGGGCGATCTTTGTATCGGTCTTGACCAGTTGCAGGTAATGCCTGACCATATCCAATGAACTGGGACCTAGTATCATTTGCAAGGTGAAAATATCACCGACTTTGCGTAAATACTCCACCGCGAAAGTGTGACGCAACCGATGGGGGTGACAATTCTTTACTCCGGCTTTTTCTCCTTTTTTACCCGCAATGCTTGGGGGAGTTTGTCGAAGGCGTGAAAAATTATCAATCGTAGAGTGCGTTTGATGGGAAGGGAATCCCGTGATTGAACACCTTTAGAATGGCAAACCTTTGGTTCCTTGGATGCCTTTCAATGCAGCAATCTCACCTGCATGACTTAAAATGTGGCAGGCTAAGTGGATAACAATGGCAGCCACGGTACGCTCCCCGCCAGCGAATTTCACCTTACGCTCGAGCTCATCAGGAGTCAATTTATCCAGGTAAGAATCCGTGGCAGCACGCACTACGCCTTGATAAGCCAACACGGGTTCCAAGGCCAGAGTTATGTGTTTGAACTCGTCCCAATTGCCACCATAATCAGGCGTGTTTTTCACGCCCGTTTTTTCACCCCAGCCACCTCCTTCCCAAATCCGTGGTTTCCCCTGTATGATGGTTTGTAAGAAGAAATCTTCGGAGTTCAGCAAGTGGACAAAGATAGCGCTAATAGGGCTAGCAGTTCCGTGAGGCGTCCAGTTAAACTGTTCAACGGTCGTATCTTTCATGGAGGCGTCAGTCTGATTGCGCACAGCAGCAATCAATTCCCAGATAAATTCAATGGTGTCCATAAATTCTCCTCGGGTTTTGTTGAATAATTTTATTTTACCTTTTCTTCGAAAAGAAAACGGATTTCACAGAGCATTATTTACGGAACTTGCAGTGTTATGACTCCTTTGAAGGTTACTTATTGGTAGATGAATTATGTGAGTGGAGCTGGCTGTCATTGACGGCCAAAGAAAGATTGAGAGAGGTGCGGTTGCTTCTACCGGATACACCGGATGGTCGATACTGTCCCAAGTTGGCCGACTGGGGAAGGAAGCTGGCTTATGTACTAAAGGAAGGGTAGGGGGATTGAAGAAATCAATACCTGGGCAAAGGGAAGGTGGAAGCTAGAGAATCCAAGAAAATGGCCACCTGTACGAGAAGACTCTTGAATTCGTAAATTACTTGTTATATGATGTATATAAATAATCGCCTAATGCATAAATTCATTTTAGTGATTTGACCACAATAGTGTATAAGCTGTTGGATGGCCTCGTTACAACAAGCGAATGAATCCTATGGTCAAAGGAGGACCATACCATGAACAATAAACATCTTCCATGGTTCTTATCGAATGGCCTTCTTCGCATGTCAGCCTCAGGGTTGATTGGTGTAATCTTGGCGATAGTAATACTTCTTGTGGTATCTCTATCGACCGTGGATGTGCAAGCGACATCGGTAATGCCACAACCGTATTCACAGGCGACCTCTCTTCTCACAAATACCATTTATCTATCGCTTGTACTTAACAACTACCATGTCTTAGTACCACCCATGCTTATTGCTCCGCAAAACGGAGCAGTGCTAGATACCCTGATCCCACTTTTTCAATGGGATATGAGTGCTCAACCTGCCAACACGAGTTCGTGCCTGGTATTAAGTACAAGTCTTCATCCCACAGATTGTCAGGCTTCTGGTTTTGCAAGCAGTGGCCCGCACCAAATAATCTTATGGTACAACCTTTCACCAAGTACGCAATATTATTGGCGAGTCGCTGCTTATTATGCTGGTGATTATGTTCATCCAAATTGGTCAGAAGAGTGGTCATTTTAACTCTGGGCCTGCGGGAGGAACTATTCTGCCATCCCCAATCTTGATTTCTCCGGCAAATGGTGGTTCCATCTCACCCAGCAACCCAATCCTTAATTGGAATGCCGTCGCGGGAGCCGTAGCGTATCACATAACTTTGCATGATATGGATCGAGATTACTGGTATGGGATAGATGTAACCACCCCACCTACAAACCTTGCATGGCCGCCGCTGGACCCCATTACCCATTATGAGTGGTATGTAGAAGCCCGCAACAACTATGCATGGGGAACTAGTTCCGCAATCTGGCAGTTTACCACCACAACAGGAAGCACTTTGCTAACTAGAAGCGAATCGGATATTGATTTTGTCCGCGTAAATCCGGACGGAACTCAATTGAACGCCATTCAGTAACAATCGTGCGTAAGCGCTTTTAGGACTTACGTGCTACTAAAAGGCGCAGTAAATAAAATTAAGGCCAACACGGTCTAGAAGATAGCGACACTGTTACTTCCAGGAAAGTGCTTTCAAAAGGCGGGATGATTCATCGCAAGCGCGATTGATTATCAACAGGAGAGTGTGCATGGTGGGATTGGAGCCAATCATCGTCAACCATTTGCGCATAGTGTTGCACCATTTCCAAGCTGGCGTGCCCGAGTATAGCTTGCAGGTGTAGAACATCCATATCGGTCCGCAGAGATGCGTCTACAAAATTTCGACAGGGCTCAGGTGGGTAACCTGTATATCTACGCGATTGAAAAGCCGGCTCTGAATTCATGAGCTGGCCAACCAGGATGCTAATTGATGTTTAGACCAACGTATGTGACAGCCTCCATTTATCAGCCGGCGAAGCCCGACGGTGAGCATTCTTTACTTCAGCTTTCGCCAGTTGCGAATATATTGCCCTTTAACTAAAAAAGATGGATAATAAGAACGGTTGCCAGCGGAGGGCTGGAAATCATTGTGTAATTCATGTCCTGTTCCCAGGCATTTTTCAGTCTTATCCGACGAAGCGCACACTTGCTTTTCCTCTTGAGAGAGGAGAATGCCTATGTCCAATTTTATCGGCCAAACCCTCGGACGCTATCACATCCTCGAACAGCTCGGCGAGGGTGGGATGGCAACCGTCTTTAAAGCCTACGATACCCGCCTCGAGCGGGATGTGGCTGTCAAGGTCATCCGTGTTGACCAGTTCGCACCGGCGATGCTGGAATCCGTTCTGAAGCGCTTTGAGCGCGAAGCCAAGGCTCTTGCCAGGCTGACCCATCCGAATATCGTGGGAGTCATTGACTATGGGGAATACGAAAGCTCACCATATCTGGTCATGCCTTACCTCCCAGGCGGAACCCTTAAACAGCGCCTGGGCAAGCCCATGCCCTGGCAGGAGGTTGTGTGGTTACTGACCCCAATTGCACAGGCCCTTGAATATGCCCACGAGCAAAATATCGTCCACCGGGATATCAAACCTTCCAATATCCTGTTGACCGTCAAGGGTCAACCCATGTTGACTGATTTTGGCATCGCCAAGCTGTTGGAAAGCGATGAGAACTCAGACCCTGACCGGCACCGGTGTGGGTATTGGCACACCGGAATACATGGCTCCCGAGCAGTGGACCGGTCAGGCCGGCCCGCAGTCGGACATCTACTCGCTCGGCGTTGTGATGTATGAACTAGTGACCGGCCGCAAGCCCTACACCGCCGATACCCCCGCGGCGGTGCTTATCAAGCTGACCACCGATCCCCTGCCACGGCCGGACCAATTCGTGCCAGGGTTACCGGAGTTGGTCGAGAAGGTACTACTCAAAGCCCTGGCGAAGAAACCGGAAGACCGTTATCAAAGAATGGGTGAGTTCGTTGAAGCATTGGAACGGCTGGCTAGTGAGGAAACACTCATCTCGCAATCCTCGAAAACCTCCCTCAAACAGCCATTAACGGGCGAAACCACCGGGAGTGAGGGAAAATTACTCCAACCAGATGGGGGATTGCAGCCACCTTTGGAACCAACGGTTGTTGTTCCAAAAGAAATCAGCACGCCTATACCAGCTATCAAAAGGAAATTTCCATGGGTCTGGGTCCTGGCTGGATTGATTCCGCTCATTGTCTTGATCGGCTGGTTTACATTCAGGCTTATAGGTCAACCTTCTGTGGGGAATAGCATTGCGCAGTTTACGGTTTCACCAACGTTCCTCAGGCAGATTATCAATTCACCAGTACCTGCGATCCCTCCGACCGACACCCAAACTCCTGCGACGCCCGCACCCACTTCGCCCGCCTATGCCGCCTGTATAAACGGCACGGTTAGTTGCGCCGTTTTCAGCCCCGGCCAAACCGTCAAGATCGGCATGGGTGCTCCCATGACCGGTGACAATGCAGCTTTCGGCCAGGATATCTCCAACGGCGCCAAAATTGCCATCTCAGACGCAGGTAAATTCGAGAGCTTCTCGTTCGTGCTGGCCGTCGAAGATGATGGTGGCTCGCCTGAAGGCGGCGCAGCAGTCGCCAACAAATTCGTTGCTGATCCGCGGGTCGTCGCCATCGCCGGTCACATCTTCTCAGGCGCGACCAAGGCTGCCATACCCATCTACGAAGCAGCCAACATCCCGATGATGTCCCCCTCGGCCACCAACCCGGCCCTGACCACGACCGGCTCCAAAGTCTTCAATCGCTGTACCTTCACTGATGCGGCCCAAGGCAAGTTTGCTGCAGCTTATCTGTACAACAAACTAAGCATCAAGAAACTGGCGATCATGCACGATGGTCAGGCTTATGGACAGGGTCTTGCCAAGGTTGTTAACGATCAGTTCACCGGTCTCGGTGGCACCGTGGTCGCCTTCCAGGCCATCACCCCGGGCGAATCCGATTACAGCGCCGTCCTGGCTGATATTTCATCCAAATCCCCGCAAGCACTGTTCTATGGTGGTTACGTGGCCGAGGCAGTCGTGATCGTCAACCAGATGAAACAGGCCGGCCTCACGGGAGTCACCTTCTTTGGTGATGATGGCACCTTTGGCCAGGACTTCCTGGATCGCACTGGAACGAGGGGCGAAGGTGCCTATTCCACCTCGCTCATCCCGCCTGCTTCGGATGCCAAGGCCAAGTTCGATGCCGCCTACCTGGCCGCTTATGGCCAGCCTGCCGGCAAGCTCTCTCCCTACAGCTGGACCGCATACGATTCTGCAGCTGTTCTGATCAAAGCCATTGAGAGGGTGGCCGTCCTCGGTCCAGATGGCAAGCTGTATATCCCGCGGACTGCCCTAATTGCAGCCGTGCGTGGCACCATAGATTATCAAGGAATTTCCGGCACGATCACCTGCGGCCCTACGGGTGAATGCTCCGCTTCCGGTCCGGTCTTTAATATCGATCAAGGTGGCAAATGGGTCGAAGCGACTAAATAAGCACCTATTGGAAAACGGTAGGAAAGGAGTCCGAATTAGATTCTCATTTGAGCGGATTGGCCAAACTTAGCTGATGAAAGAATTCCAATGCTCCATCCTATGGTTTGAATCAGTTGAGGAAGTTTTCCAATATAGGTTCAACAGCGGATAGGTCTGTAAAAAAAATAGACTTCGCTATTTAGCGGAGTTCTTTGATTCCAGGACCGGATTTCCTGCTTGCTGGACTGCCTCAATCCAGCGTGTTTGGAGCACATCACCCCGAAATCCCTGCATGTTTGAAATCCTTTCGATAATTACATACCCCACACTCAACCGAAGGTTCTGGTGGGGTTGGCGCATCCAGCACAGCCATGACTTCTCCCAATAATGCCAGGAAAGCTTTCTCGTCACGGGGCACATCCATCCAGGTCGTCTTGTTGACAAAGATCATCTCGTCCGCCACTGTTCGTTCAAAACGATGCGGGGTGATGACGAACAGTCCAAGCCGGCTGATGGGGCTCAGGTACAGGGCATTGGCTGCCGGATTTTCCAAGGCGTAGGCATACGCGGAGAGTTGCCGGCTGTAAAAGGCGACATGTTCATCTTTTGCTTCGGAGGTCTTATAGTCCACGATGCCATAGGAACCGTCTTCAAATTCAATCACGGCATCGAACCGCCCGTTGAGGTAACACTGCGACGTCGCTCCAGGGATTGAAATGGGCGCGGATTTTACGAACCGCTCCCTGTATTTCACAATCCCTGAGGGGAGGTCTGGAGAGATCTCTTTGACCGGTTTCCCCAGGTAGAACTCACTGGTCAGGTTCGCCATCTTTCCAAACATGCCGGGAAACGCAGTGCGCAGGACAATTCCATGCTTCACCTTCAGGTAGAAACAGAATTTGCATTCATCCCAGCTGAAGGTCAGATCTGAAGGGCTGAGTTTATAGATGGTCATAACACCCCTTTTCAGGAGAACTGAGTGATATCTAGACGCTCGTTATTCTCTCACCAGCCGCCCGTTTTCAGCCGGTTCCTCAATTCATCCTGCAGGGATGCCAGCATTTCCTTGAAGGATTCCATGTGCGCAGGGTTTTGGGTTGCCTGAGCTTCCAGGCGTCCCAGCAAATATATCATCCACGATTGCCAGGTACGCGGGTTGCTGTACATTTGCGTTATTTCCAGCGCGGTTTTATCAAGGACATCCCGCAGATCATCTTCATTACTTTTACTCATAGGTCGCTCTCCTGAGGCTCTCAAAGATGCCGAAAGGTATCCGAACGCCTTTGCTTAATGGTATTGTAGCACTTTTCCTGCCTCGAATGCCTGAAAAACTCGTTCTGTGCCTCGAGCGGATGCGAACGCGCTTTCGCTCTGTGCTATACTCGAAAAGGTCATTCCAACCAAACCCTGTCAATAAGAGGCTGTCATGGAGATCCTCCCGAATGTCCACCTCATCCCCAATATTGTCGCCAATCCCTACCTGCTCATCGACTCGGATGGGCTGACCCTGATCGACGCCGGCCTGCCTGGCAGCCATAAGAAGATTCTGCGCTATATGTCAGGCTTGGGATACAAGCCGGAGAATTTGAAGCGCATCCTCATCACCCACGCCGACTTTGACCACGTCGGTGGATTGGCGGCCCTGAAGGCTGCCACCGGGGCGCGCATTTTTGCCAGCCCGGTCGAAGCGCAGGCCATGGCGGAAGGGCACTCTTCCCGCCCGCTCAAACCCCGCCGCAAGATCACCAAACTGCTCTTCGACCTGATGGCCAGACTATTCAAGCCGGCCTCCATCCAGGTGGATGAATTCCTCTCGGACGGGCAAATTCTCCCGGTCCTGGGTGGGCTGCGCGTAGTGGAGACCCTTGGCCACACCCCCGGACATATTTCGCTGTTCCTGGCCTCCTCCGGGATTCTGTTCTGCGGAGATTCGATCGTTTCGGAAGAGACCGGGCTGCGTGGCTCGCGCGGTGCCAATAACTGGGATCAGGCCAAGTCGGACGAGTCCGTGCGGAAGCAGGCCGCCCTCGGAGCGCGCATTCTCTGCTCCGGGCATGGGCCGGTGGTAATGGATGCCGCAGGGAAATTTCCGCAATTTTAAGCTACCCCTTAAGTTCTCCTTGCTAAACCTCCCTCATTCGGGTATGCTTGTCGCCGGGAGTGGTTAGGTCCCGGAGGGCTTCCCGGTCTTCAAAACCGGCGGCGGGTCGCGTTGCGGGCCGCGGTGGGTTCGACACCCATCCACTCCCGCCTGTTTTCTTAATGACCGGCGTGCCCGCTTGACCCTGTCCTTCAGGAGTTGTGTCCAAAAGGCTTTAGAGTTATTGGAATATTATCCAACGAATTAGAGGTGAATAATGTCTTTACCAGATTCCGAGATCCTGAATAGCCTCGTCAGCCGGGTCTTTCGTTACGACGACATCACCCTGGGTGATCCGAACAAGGGCTATTTTCTCCGTTACCGGGGTGAATTGATCCGCGATTCGGTTGAGGCGTACGAACAATTGGCCGAAACCCTGCGTCCTTATGAAATCACACCGCTCTTCCGCCTCGAGGAAGGCCGTCAAGTCGTGCTGCTGGTGCGCGGCGTCATTCATCCAAGACCAGGCAAAGTGTGGGTCAACCTCCTGCTTTTCGCTTTGACCATCCTGAGCGTCCTGTTTGCCGGAGCAGCATCCAGTTATACCGGCCCCGTCCCGAAGGATGCCCTTGGCCAGATCTGGACGTTGCTCACCCATCTCTGGGTCGGCTGGCCGTTTGCCGTCAGCCTGCTGGCCATCCTGCTGGCCCATGAGTTCGGCCATTATTTCGTTGGACGGGCGCGCGGGGCGGCCGTGACGCTGCCGTATTTCATCCCCTTTCCCTTCTCGCCGATCGGTACCATGGGCGCATTCATCCAAATGAAATCCATCCCCAGGAATAAACGCGCCCTCTTCGACTTGGCTATCGCCGGCCCACTGGCCGGTCTGGTGGTTGCCATACCGGTGCTGCTGTTGGGTTTGTCCCAATCCTCCCTGGGAACAGTCACCACATTCCCGGGCAGCTTCGCTGAAGGAAACTCCCTTTTCTACCTGCTGGTAAAATTCGTTGTCTTCGGGAAACTCCTGCCCGTTTCAGGGAACCTGACAGGCCTGCCCTTGCTGTACCATTGGATCAGTTACTTCTTTGTTGGCAGTCCATCCCCGGTTGGAGCGACGGACGTCTTCATCAACCAGGTCGCCTGGGCTGGCTGGGTCGGTCTGCTGGTAACCTTCCTGAACCTCATCCCGGCAGGCCAACTCGACGGTGGGCATGTCATTTATGCGGTTTTTGGCAGGCGTGTCAACCGGATCGTGCCGGTCATCATTGTACTGACCGTCCTGCTGGGCTTTTTCTGGAGTGGTTGGTGGATGTGGGCTTTCCTCATCTTCCTTCTGGGCCGTTCCCACGCTGAGCCACTCGACCAGATCACCCAGCTGGATTCCAGTCGCAAAACCCTGGCCGTGCTGATGCTGGTCATCTTCCTGCTTGTTCTGATGCCCGTTCCCTTTATATCATTCTAGTAGATCATGCGACTGACCCGCCTGCTGGCCCTATCCCTTCTGACCGTGCTGACTTTTTTTGCCTGCAGCCCGGGATCCCCGGCGCCCGTCGCAACCTTGGTCCTGCCGACCCTTACCGGCAATCCCAGCCCTCTCTCCACGCGGATGCCTACGGCTTCGAGATCGCCTTCGTCCACATCTTCGCCCAGGCCTACACTGACGCCGCTTCCCACCGTAGGCGTAGACCCGGGCTCTTTACGTGGCCTCACAATCCAGGTCTGGCATGCCTTCGCCGGCCCGGCCAACGATTTGTTTACCCGCCAGGCGGCCCAGTTCACCTCCGAAAACGAGTGGGGCATCCTTGTCCAGCCAACCGCCTATGGCGATTACACAAACCTTTTTGACTCCGCGAGCACCGCCCTGGATTCCGGCCAACCACCCGACCTGGTGGCTGCCTTGCCCGAGCAGACCCTCACGTGGGATGCAAACGGCGCGGTGGTGGACCTGAATCCTTATCTCACCGACCCACAATGGACTCTGGCGGCCGGTGCCGTGGCAGATATCCCGTCCGCTTTCTGGGCGCAGGATA
Source organism: uncultured Chloroflexia bacterium (assembly GCA_963827305.1). GTDB lineage: Bacteria > Chloroflexota > Anaerolineae > Anaerolineales > Villigracilaceae > UBA877. The sequence continues at coordinate 533,120 of CAWHAM010000003.1, read as the reverse complement.
ATGTCAACGGAAGGCAGCTGGGCGTCCCGGCCCAACGTTCGACCCGTCTTATCTTCTACAACACCACCTGGGCGCGTGAATTGGGCTTTAGCAGCCTGCCAGCCAGCGTGCAGGATTTCCAAAGGCAGGCCTGCGCTGCCAATGCGTCCTTCCGCAAAGACACCGATCCGAAGAACGACGGATATGGTGGCTGGATCGTGGACACCCACTGGCAGACGACCTATTCCTGGTTGCTGGCTTTCAGCGGCGGGGTGGCGGACGGGAATGCCTATGGCTTCCGCACCGATCCAAACCTGGCGGCATTGCAATTTGAAAAAAGTTTGTTTGACAGTCATTGCGCCTGGCTGTCCACCGAGCCGACGCCTTTCAACTCATTCGCCCGACGCTCGGCGCTGTTTATCAGTGCTGACCTGACCGGGCTGCCTGCGGAAGTGGAATCCATGGCGCGCCTGAAAAATTCCGACCGATGGACGGTCATCCCGTTCCCCGGTTTGCAGGGAAGCGTTATGGTGTCTTATGGACCATCATACAGTGTGCTGAAATCCACACCCGCAAGACAACTGGCTGCCTGGCTGTTTATCCGCTGGCTGCTCTCACCCGAGAGCCAGTCCCAGTGGGTCGAGGCCACCGGGATGTTTCCGTTGCGTAATTCCGTGCTGGGGATGATCCAGCCGTACCGACAGGCTTCGCCGCAATGGGATGCAGCCGTCGGATATCTGTCCCAGGCGCAGGGAGTGCCACAGCTGGCCTCCTGGCGCAAGGTCCGTTACGTGCTAGAGGATGGCATGACGGTGCTCTTCCAGGAGAATCTGCCCGTGGACAAACTCCCCGCCGTGCTGGAAGAGATGGATTCCATGGCCCAGGAATTGAAATGATGAATCCAAACCCCTGATTTCACCTTATTCTCCTCGCCCCTCGTGGGAGCGGGACGGAGGTGGGGGTATGCAAGCATTTATTCATTTATTGTTTAAAAAGCCAGTTATTACTCTATCTCGTTTGCAGTCGTGGATAAGTGTAAACTGATGGGTGTGATAAAATGGGATTCACAATGGGTTAATTATACGATCTATTAAACCGATCAGGATTGTGGCTTGCTAGGGCAGATATGACTGAAGCAGATCTGATTCAGAATATCCTGGCCTTCGAACTTTAAATCAGATGGAGAGCAGACGAACCAGTACTTTCCCAATTCTTACTTTTTTGATTTGCATTAACAACAAACAGATTCCAATCTCATGCCGCTGATGAATTTGTCATTCACAAATCTCCTATATTCGTTTGAAACGTTATGGGTGAATAGCTTTATTAGTCTTCCGGATGAAGATATTAATGAATGTGACGCTCCCCATAAAAAATTTGAGGACTTGTTTGGAAAGGAATCGATATAGGGAAGTATATTAGAGGCATTTTGCATGAAAAAATCATATCTCAATGAATGGTATAAAAAGCGGGGTATTCGTTTTATCTGGCAGCGATTAATAAGCTTGCTAACCAGATACAGCCTATTCTCAGGGAAGATAACCAAGCCAATAAATACTTGTGTGGCAATACTGGCGGAATTCGATTGTGAGCCCACCTTCTTTGTCCCAGCGGTCATCTTAAAAAAATATCCAAAATTTATTCTAAAACTAAAGGATGCAGGTTGTGAAATTGCTGTTCATGGCTATCACCATATTGATCTACGTCAAATCCCCATTGAACAAGCCTGTGGAACGTTGGAGCTTGCAGCCCAAACTTTCGAAAATCATGGCATCAAGGCGCGTGGCTTTCGAGTTCCATATTTGGGTTGCAATGAAGATCTGCTTAAAGCAATCCCTTCCAAGTTATTTAATTACAGCAGCAATATAGCCATTAACTGGGATTACAATTCTACTCTTAATAAAAGGAGCGAGTTTTCGAACACTCTCCGCCGAATATATTTAGCAAAATCATCGCAAGAGACTATTTGCATTCCCTGGAAGCATTTTGACTTCGTAGAGATTCCAGTTTGCCTTCCGGATGATCTCGATCTCCATGACGGTTTTTGCTTGGGACCAGAAGAAATTGCACAATTCTGGTGTCAGCTACTTCACAAAATCCATGCGCGCGGTGAATTGTTCACGTTGCTCGTCCATTCTGAATTGGCATTCGTTTATGCACAACCGCTTAAAATCTTCTTCCAAGAAATTCAACGTTTGCAATCATCGGTGTGGCTTGCCAAATTGAGCGAGATCAGTGATTGGTGGATAGAGAAAACCAATTTTGAAGTTAAGATTGAAAATGGTGCAGACAATTTACATATCACTTTTAACTGTTCTCCGCTTGCAACAATATTGACTCGTGGTGTGGATTTGAATGGAAATCAGCAAGCCTGGGATGAAAGATACTCCAGGTTATACGCTAAGGACATACGATTAGCGCCCGGACCCCGTCCATTCATTGGCGTGTCGCCGACGACCTCCGAACAGATCATATCGTTTTTGCATAACCAAGGTTACATTCTTGACACAAGTGAGTTAGCAAATCAATGCGCTACCTATATCAATCACACCATCCTTTCGGGGTTGAATACCGAATTGCAGTTGGTCAATTACATTGAAGCCTCAAATGGTCCGTTAATCAAGTTTGGACACTGGCCAGATGGTGCCAAGAGCGCTTTGAATGTCACCGGAGATCTGGACGCAATAACACTTTTAGATTACGCAACCAGATTATGGCTTAAGTTTTAAGGTGCTGGAATAGATGAAATCCCAAAAAATTCTATTATTTATGCGGTTTAATCAATTAAGAATGGACGAGTCTCGCTATTATTTTCTAGCTGAACGGATACTATAATTTTGTGTTGGGACGAAAGGATAAATTATGAATTTCGTTTTAATTTCGATCGATAATGATTCAATAGATTTGGGTATGCAAAGCGTGTAAGCTGTTCTTAAAGCCGCAGGTCACTAAACTCGTCTTATTTCCTTGTGAAATCAAAAAGACCATTATCCAGGAAGATTTTATCTGATCTTATTTCATTGATCCGCGATACCGATATACTGTGACAGCCAAAAGTTTTGAGCTCAAGGTCGCTTTGTTTATTCTAGCTTATACCATCAACTTCCTTTGGCGGCAGATAGGGTAAAATTCTCAGATATGGTCTTTTTGGTGTGAGTAATTGTCTTGTTGAATTCCGACTCAGGTTCAATAGCATCTTCTGCAAAATCATTTTATCGAAGATATTGTCTTCTGCAACGAGATATCCTTTCCGTGTTTAGAGAGAGCCTTTATGAAACCAGTTGAAGAAATGCTTCGCAATTACATCGCAGACAATATTCTGTTCAGTAAAAAGGGATACCCATATACGGATGACGATTCTTTTCTTGAGAACGGGATTCTTGATTCGACCAATATCCTGGAATTGGTCATGTTCGTCGAAGAAGAGTTTGGCATTACCACCGAAGATAATGAAATAATTCCAGATAATTTTGACTCTGTCAGCAAACTTTCCCGATTTACCAGGAGCAAGATGGATTCGAAGGCAGGAGGAGAAATTTAAATTCCTGGTAAATGGTTTGTTTAACTTTTTTGAATGGTGACCAATGCCAGTATATACTTTAAATTTATTCGACATTATTCCCGGCAAAGAATTGACATATCGTCAATACTCCAGAGAAGCTGGGAGAGTTATTAATTCTTTGGGCGGCAAAGTTGTTACCAGCGGCTGGCATCCTACCACTTTACATGGTGACAATACAAGAAATTACCTGATTGTGGTCGAATTTCCAGATAGGAATGCCGTAGAATCATTTTTCTATGATCCAATATATATCGCCATGCATCAATTACGCGAAACGAGCACAGAAAATTATATTTGGAAGATTTTCGAGCCTTGGGACCTAAAAAGATGGGTTGCTTTTCCTTCGATAAAATGACCTCCAATTAAAATCTTTCTACCGAATTCATGGGATTAGTGCAAGTGGAAGTTAATAACAGGTGCCATATAAATATCTCAAATTATCTCCTCGAAGTTGGTAACGATAATGATCTGGCAATTATTACAGAGGATGGGCAATTTACCTATCGAGACCTAAGAAATTCAACCGCACGAATTATCGAGGTTCTTCAAGACAATGGGATTGCCTACACTGATCGGGTGGGACTGCTGGGTGCAAACTCGCTTTTCTGGGTGGCAGCTTATCTTGGCATTCTACAGCTGGGTGCAGTTGCAGTACCTCTTTCGACGTTATCAACGCCCGATGATATTAAGGCCAATCGGGAATTTGCCTGTTGCAAGGTCACCCTCGTGCAGAAGCGTTATTACAGGAAATATAAAGAGGCACTAAATGACGGCCTTCCGTTGATTTTTGATGATTGTCTTAATACAATGCCTGGGAAACCCTGGGAAGATTACCCAGTAGTTGCAGGTTTTGATGAGTATCAGGAAGCGGCATTGATGTTTACCTCGGGGACCACTCAAAAGCCGCGTGCAGTCAGGGTATCCCATCACAATATCCAGGCAAACACCGAATCAATTATTGAATATCTGACCTTAACAAACGAAGAACGCATCATGGTTGTTCTGCCTTTTTATTACTGCTTCGGCACCTCCTTGCTACACACTCACCTCCGGGTGGGTGGCTCTCTGGTCTTGAGCGACAGCTTTACGTTCCCGGAAACTGTGTTGGATATGATGCAAACTTATCACTGCACCGGATTTGCAGGCGTTCCTTCCACCTACCATACCTTGATCAGAAATACCTCCTTGCCCAGGCGAAGGATGGAATCGTTGAAGAAAGTCCAGCAGGCGGGCGGTAAACTGCCTGCGGTGCAGATCAAGGAGTTGATTGATATCCTACCTGGCGTGCAGATTTTCGTGATGTACGGCGCTACCGAAGCCACAGCCCGGCTTTCCTATCTACCCACAGCTAAGCTGAATGAAAAAATGAGCTCTATTGGCAAGGGTATCCCTGGGGTCGAATTGAAAGTCCTCGATGAAGCAGGACGGCCGGTGAAACCTGGAGAGATAGGCGAGATTGTTGCTTGGGGCGAAAATATTACCATGGGCTATTTGAACAATCTGGAAGCGACCGCAGAAAAGTTCGTTGATGGCGCCTATCGTACGGGTGACCTGGCAACCGTTGACGAGGATGGCTACATATATATCGTTGACCGAAAAGCTGATTTTATAAAGACCTATGGCTACCGGGTCAGCAGTCAACAGGTGGAAGCCTGTATCCTTGAATTGGAAGATGTTGTGTCGGCTGCAGCGATCGGAGAGCCAGATCCTCTCAGAGGTGAGGCGATTGTGGTCTTTGTGACTCTACGCGCAGGCAGCCCATTGACAACAGAAGAAATCATCTCTCACTGCCGCCATAAGCTGGCTCGCTATATGGTGCCCAAGATCATCGAGATCCTTGATAGCTTACCGTTGAGTCCGCAAGGTAAAGTCATGAAATCAGAACTGCGTAAACGCTCTGTTCCTGCTGCTTCATAATTGCATATGTGCGGAATTATCGGCGTCCTCAACCAAACTGATCAACCTCCAGTTGAAGAGGCAATTTTACGCCAGATGCTCGAAATCATTCGCCACCGAGGTCCGGATGGATTCGGGTTCTACCGGGATTCTCATATGGGGTTGGGGAATGCCAGGCTTAGTATCATCGACATCGGCGGTGGAGACCAGCCGATTGGGAATGAAGATGGCAGTATTTGGATCGTTTTTAATGGTGAAATTTTCAACTACATTGAGCTTCGTTCCCAATTGGAGACACGTGGCCATATCTTTTTGACCAAAAGTGATACTGAAGTAATTCTTCACCTCTATGAGGATTTCGGACCGGATTGCTTGCAGTACCTGAATGGACAATTTGCGATAGCCATTTGGAATAGCATTCAACAAAAGTTATTCCTGGCACGAGACCGGGTCGGCATACGCCCTTTATTCTATTCATTTCACAAGGGGCGGTTTATCTTTGGGTCCGAGATCAAGTCCATACTGGCCTTTCCCGGCATCCAGGCGGAAATAGATCCTGCCTCACTCAAACAAGTCTTCACCTATTGGAGCGTACAGACACCCCACTCAATCTTTAAGAACATCAATGAATTACCGCCAGGCCATTTTGCCCTGATCCAGAACAGAGAGATCAATATTGAGAAATATTGGTCGTTAGACTTTGCAGAGGAGACGCATTTTAAAAAATCCGAGGAATATCTTGAAGAATTTGAGAACTTGTTGGTTAACGCGACCCAGATCCGGCTGAGAAGCGATGTACCAGTTGGCGCTTATCTTAGCGGTGGGCTGGACTCATCTATTACAACTGCTATCATACGCAATTATACGAAAACGCACCTCGATACCTTCTCGATCTCTTTCTCAGACCAGGATTTTGATGAGAGTCCCTACCAGCGCAAGATGGCCAACTTCCTGGGCACTGACCATCATGAGATCCTGACCACATACGAAAATATTGGCTTTGCCTTTCCTGAGGTCATCTGGCACACCGAAGTCCCGCTCCTCCGCACCGCACCAACGCCGATGTTTTTACTCTCGAAGCTGGTCCACGAGTATGATTACAAGGTCGTGTTGACCGGCGAGGGCGCAGATGAGCTACTCGCAGGATATGACATCTTTAAAGAAATGAAGATCCGTCGCTTCTGGGCCAAGTATCCCGCCTCGCAGAAACGTCCATTGTTACTACGTCGGATCTATACTGACATCTCCGGGATGGGCAGTACCAACGCTTTTAAGTTGGCTTTTTTCAAAAAAGACCTGACCCATACCACATCCCCGTACTATTCCCACACCATCCGCTGGACAAACGCTTCTCGCACCTGGCGTTTTCTGTCCAGGGATCAAGAGGCACCGGAAGGAGAAATCGCACCTGACTCCCTGGTGTTACCAGCAGGATTTGACCGGTGGTCGCCTTTAGCACAGGCTCAATTCTTGGAGATTACCACCTTCCTATCGCCTTACCTTCTATCGTCCCAGGGCGACCGGATGGCGATGGGACATTCAGTTGAGGGCCGCTACCCATTCCTGGATTACCGGGTAATCGAATATTGCAATCGATTGCCGTCGAACCTGAAGATGCCGGTGCTGATCGAGAAATGGCTGCTTAAGCAGTTTGGGAAAAAATCTGCTTCCCGACTTCATCTGGCAAAGGAACAAGCGTCCCTACCGCGCCCCCATTCACAGCAGCTTTTTTACCACCCCGCCACCTGAGTATGTCCAAGAATTGCTTTCCGAAAAAGCTTTACAATCAAGTGGATATTTTGAACCTGCTGCAGTGACCAAATTGGCTCGAAAAGCAGTTTCGGGAGTGAGGATGAGCGAAGTGGAGGATATGGCTCTTGTAGGGATCCTTTCCACTCAGCTGGTTGACCATTTATTTGTCAAAGGATTTAAAATTCCGACAATCCGACCACAAAAACACATTAAGGTTATCGATCGTGTTCCTGTGTCGAATTGATCTAAAAAAAAGGCCAGAGAGCAAATGAGCGAAATTAAAAAAAAACCAGTTATAAAAAAGATTGCACCATTTTCCCGGGCGGCATTAGGTCTGGATGCAGAAAAGGAAGTAGAGCGGATTGAGGAAGGCCTGCGCCAGGCGGTATACCACCAGTTGCACCGCCAGGGGGCGGTGGTGGGGATCAGTGGGGGGATTGACTCATCGGTTGTGTTAGCCCTATGCGCCAGAGCATTCGGGCCAGAGCGGGTTGTAGGCATTTTACTCCCTGAGAAGGAATCAAGCCCGGAAAGTATAGATCTTGCGCACCGACTTGCTGAGCAGTATCAGGTAAACACGGTTACTGAGAACATTTCAGCCGCATTGGATGGGTTTGCCTGCTATCGCCGGCGAGACGAAGCTATCCGGCGAATTTTTCCTGAATACCAAACAGGCTGGAGTGTCAAGATAGTTCTACCAGGAAATCTGCTTGAAGAATCCACATTGAACATCTTCAGGCTGGTAGTGACTGACCTTCAGGGACACGAAGTACAGCAAGCGTTTGCCTTTGAAAGAGTATTTTGAGGTCGTGGCTTCCTCTAATTTTAAGCAACGTACACGCATGAGTTTGCTCTACTATCATGCCGAGTTACGGAATTTTGCAGTTATCGGGACCGCAAACAAAAACGAGCACGATCTGGGCTTCTTCGTTAAATTTGGCGATGGGGGGATGGATGTAAATCCGATTGGGCACCTATTCAAATCCCAGGTTTATCAGCTGGGCAGGTATCTGGACTTGCCGGAAGAAATCCTGAAGCGGACGCCGACGACGGATACCTATCCAGGAGGAAGCACTCAGGAAGAGTTCTTCTACCGTATCCCATTCGATATCCTGGATATGATCTGGCTGGGCTGCAACCGGGGCATCACGAACGATGAAATTGCAGGAGCCCTGGGCCTTTCAAAGGAACAGGTCGAGCGAGTGGTTGCAGATATTGCCCAAAAGATCAAGGCGACGACATATTTAAGGTCGCCGATAATCTACATGGAAGAAGAGAAATAAGGAAAAGGAAAATCCTATATAATAGTTTTCTGCGATGAATTATGGCTGAACCCAGGGTACGAATCCATGATTAAAACACAATCAAAGTGTCCTTTCCTTTTTCCGTCGAAACCAAGCGGCATGTCCTGGGTAGCTAAGCCCCTTTGGGGGATTGAGAGCGTAGAAAAGCTTTAGAGAGCATTTTGAGGAGGATCAATATGATTATTAATCGGTCCCGTTTACCAATAAAGCACATGCTAACGATTGGCCTTTTACCAAGCGCCTTGAAGGTGGGTTATTATCGAATGGCGAGGAGCCAAGATTGGTAAAGGGGTCAAAATTGGTATTGGAGCAGTGATTTTATCTAATCATATCGAGATCGGCGATGGAACAACGATTGGCATGGCAACCAGTATTACTTGTGTAAAACTTAAGATCGGTAAAAGAACGAAAATTCGACCGTTTGTACTCATTGACGCCCAAGAAATTTCCATCGGTAATGATGTCACCATCAGTGAAGTGGCTATTGATCCGTTCGCTGATTTCCAGCACACAATCGAAAATCATCCTGCATGATCGAGTTCACATTTTTCCATTTGCGGTGATCGATCCATCTCGCAAAGTGGAGATCGGGGAAGAAAGCGGCGTCGGTCCTGGATCTTCCATTTATACACACAGCTCATATAAGTCTAAACTCGATGGCTACCCAGTTGAATTTGGAGAAGTCAATATTGGTAAAGGGGCTTGGTTATCCAGTGACATATTCATATACCAATCGGTGACCATCGGAGATGAAGCCGTGATTGGAACCGGTACGGTTGTCAGCCGGGATATCCCTCCGGGTATGTTGGTGGTTGGCGCTCCAGCGAGGCTAATCAAAAGCAAAGAGCAATATATTGTGAATTATACCGAGCAGGAAAAGTTTTTGATGCTCGTCGATATCATTGACGAATTTTGCCAATACCTTTGCGACTTTGCAGAGTTTACCTGGCAACGAACGGGTTCCAATACACAACCAAATTGGGCACTTACTTCCCGGAATAAACGAAATCACTATAATATCGAGCTGATCTCCACCTTTTCTACGACCACAGACCAATCTCTCAGCGTGGTATTGGATGAGATTCCCGATGATGTACGAGAAAAATGGGATGACGAAAAGAGAAACTGGTTCTCAATTGGTTCGCGAGGTTGTAGCGAACACCTGAATAACTTAGGCGAGGAATTGCGCGAATATTTCAAACGGTATGGAATTTATTTTGCTCGCCCGTGAATTTATTGCAATACGATGACGTTTGCAGAACTACCGTATAATCCCCTGGGTCAGCAGGCTCATCGATGGACGAAATGAATACCCCAAACATCGAAACAATCCCGCTCGGCAAGACTGAGATCCAAATCACCCCACTGGGCGCCGGCACCTGGCAATGGGGCGACAGCAAATACTGGGGATATGGGAGCACTTATCAAGAAGCGGATGTGGAGGAAGCTTTCCAGGCCAGCCTGAAGGCTGGCATCAACTTCTTCGATACCGCCGAAAGGTATGGGCACGGCAAGTCAGAGAGGACTGTTGGGGAAATTCATCCATGCCAAAAGCCAGACTGTGGTGGTAGCGACCAAGTATAAACCTTTTCCCTGGCGGAGATGGAAGAAATCGTTGATTAACGCCTTGCAGCACAGCTTGAAGCGCTTGAATATGCCAGTGGTGGACTTGTACCAGATCCACTGGCCTACTCCACCTCTCTCGGTCGAAAGCATGGCGGATGCCCTGGCGGATGCAGTGGAAGCGGGGCTGGCACGTGCTGTAGGCGTGTGTAACTATAACGAAGAACAAATTCGCCTGACGCAGCAAGTGCTCTCCAAACGCGGCGTCCTGCTGGCTTCCAACCAGGTGAATTACAGCCTGTTGAACCGTAATGTAGAGAAAAACGGGCTGCTGAAGGCCTGCCAAGAGCTGGACATTACATTGATTGCTTACAGCCCGATTGCCAAAGGCGTTTTAACCGGCAAATACACACCCGAGAAAGCTCCACCCGGCATACGCGGTAATTATTACGATAAGGAACGGCTGGCCCATGTGCAACCTCTGATCCGCGTGATGCGTGAGACCGGGCAGGCGCATGACGGGAAGAGCCCGGTGCAGGTGGCGTTGAACTGGCTTATGTGTAAAGGTGCAGTGCCGATCCCAGGAGCTAAAAATGCTCGCCAGGCACAGGAAAACGCTGGCTCGATGGGCTGGAGGTTGACGGACGAAGAGGTGGCAACGCTGGACGAAGCCAGCTTTACATACTAATAGTCGTCACTATGAAAGGTTTAACGAACCTTTAGGCCTTTTCATACCCGTCATTTTAATGCAGTGGTACCCTGAATAATGGTGCAGGTGTATATGAGTCTTAAGACAAAATACTACGTGGTTTGGAAAGGACGCAAGACTGGGATTTTCTCCAGTTGGGAGGCTTGCGCTGCCCAGGTGCAGGGCTTTGCCGGCGCTCGTTACAAGTCTTTTACCAACCGCCTGGCGGCCGAACAGGCCTTCCGAGGCAAATTTACTGCCCACGTTGGGAAACCTGGTTCCAGCGGGGAGTGGCTTTTCTCCCCCGACCCGCCCATCTCCCCCAGCATTTGCGTGGACGCCGCCTGCTCAGGTAGTCCCGGACGTTTGGAATATCGCGGTGTTGACCTGCCTATCGGGAAGGAAATCTTCCAGCAGGGACCTTATGAGCATGGCACGAACAACGTCGGTGAATTCTTGGCGATCGTCCATGCGCTGATGTTGCTCAAAAAGTACAGCAGCAGCTTGTCCCGCGCAGGAACCGGGACCAGCACACCCCGTGCGAGAACCGGGACTACCACGCCAGGTGCGAGAACCGGGACAACAACGCCGGTCTACTCTGATTCGGCCACGGCCATTGGTTGGGTAAAGAAGAAACGCTGCAACACCAAATTGGTCGCCGATAAAAAGAATGCGCCGCTTTTCGAGCTAATCACCTATTCCGAAAACTGGTTGGCTGACCACACTTTTTCCAATCCCATTCTGAAATGGGACACCAAAGCCTGGGGCGAAATCCCCGCCGATTTCAACCGCAAATAGTATTAAAATAATGTTCTAAATTAACCGATTTGTGAGGAGTCCATGCCCATTTACGAATATGTCTGTCAGGATTGCGAAAAAACCTTTGAGACCATCCGTCCCATGGAACAATCGAATGCACCCATCCCGTGCGCACTGTGCGGCGGGCAGCACACCAAGCGTAAAATCTCGGTCTTCTTCGCCGAGAGCGGCGGCAAAGCCGTATCCGGCATGTCCGAGCTGTCCTGTGATTCATGCGGCAGCGGAGATTGCTCTCACTGCGGGCATTAACCGATTAACCACAAAGGGCACCAAGGTCACGAAGGTGCCTATGTGTTGTTTATACCTGTTGTGTCCTGCGTGCCCGCCTGGCTCCGTTCTTTGTGGATTGTGTAAATTAATCATCAGGAGAAAATCATGGAATTCACGCAACTTGGTCGTACCGGTCTGAAAGTCTCGCGCCTGTGCCTGGGGACGATGAACTTCGGTCCTCAGACGGAGGAGAAAGATTCTTTCGCCATCATGGACAAGGCTCTAGAACTTGGCATCAATTTCTTTGATACCGCCAATGTATATGGCTGGAAGACCGGCGAGGGCGTCACCGAACAGATAGTCGGGCGCTGGTTCGCCCAGGGTGGCAGACGGCGCGAGAAGGTCGTCATTGCCACCAAAGTATACGGACACATGGGCGATTGGCCGAACCAGGAGAAACTATCGGCGCTGCACATCCGCCAGGCCGTGGAAGGTTCGCTCAAACGCCTCCAGACCGACCACATCGACCTGTATCAGATGCACCACGTCGACCGTCTCACGCCCTGGGAGGAGATCTGGCAGGCCATGGAAGTGCTTGTCCAGCAGGGCAAGGTGATCTACGTCGGTTCGTCCAATTTTGCGGGTTGGCATATCACCCAGGCACAGGAAATTGCCAAAGCCAGGCACTTCATGGGCCTGGTCAGCGAGCAGAGTCTGTATAACCTGGATGCCCGCATGGTCGAACTCGAAGTCCTCCCGGCCTGCCAAGCCTATGGGTTGGGCGTCATCCCGTGGAGCCCGCTCTGGGGAGGGCTGCTAGGCGGAGTGCTGGAAAAAATCGAGAAAGGCCGGCGCGCCTCGGAAGAGGTGAAGAAGAGGATCGAAGAAAATCGCCCGAAGCTGGAAACCTGGGAGAAATATTGCAAAGAGCTGGGCGAAGAGCCCGCGGACGTGGCCCTAGCCTGGCTGTTACACAACCCAGTCGTCACCGCCCCGATCATCGGTCCGCGCACTTTCGATCAACTCACTGGCTCCCTGCGCGCCCTTGAGATCAAGCTGGATGAAGCCGCCTTGAGGAAATTGGACGAGATCTTTCCCGGTCCTGGCGGAACCGCCCCCGAAGCCTACGCGTGGTAACCATGAAAAGACCCTAAAGATCTCCCGGACCTTTAGGGTCTTCTTGATTAAGTATGGATTATCCTCGCTATACCTACCCCACACGTCTGGCTCCAGGATTGTTTGCCACTGTATTGTTTGGCGGTCGGCGCTCCTTTCGACGCGATGGGCAGGCATGTGTTGAGCGGATAATTCCGCCGATACAGGTACTGGGTGAGGAAAATATCCCCCAGGGCGGACCGTGTCTCATCACATTTAACCATTACTACCGTCCCGGTTTCAACGCCTGGTGGATGGCGCTGGTGCTTTCGGCGAAGGTGCCGGTGGACATCCATTATGGAATGACCGGCGAACTGACTTACCCCGGCAAGTGGTATGCTCCGCTGGGGATGGCCGGGAGCCGCTGGCTGCTGAGTTGGTTTTCACGCATCTACGGGTTCACCAGCATGCCGCCCATGCCACCGCGGCCTAAGGATGTGAAAGCGCGCGCCCGGTCCGTGCGCCACATGCTGGCATTCGCCAAAGCCCATCCGCACGCCCTGCTCGGCCTGGCTCCGGAGGGCGGCGACCAACCCGGCGGTCTGCTCAACTGGCCGCCTGCAGGCGCAGGACGTTTTGTACTCCTGCTGGCGGAGCAGGGCTTTCCCATTCTACCAGTGGGCTGTTTTGAAGAGAACGGGGCTTTCTGCCTGCGCTTCGGCAGGCCGTACCAGCTCCAGATCCCGCGTGGCCTCAGCCCGGATGAGAAAGACCATCAAGCCGCGGGAATTGTCATGGCTGCCATTGCGCCCCAACTGCCGGCACGTCTGCGTGGGGAATTTGGGTAGTACGCGACTCCCACTGGAAATCTGCGTATATCAATTTAGAACGATCAACGAGGAACCACAGTGACTGACGAAACGGCCTGGGTGGTCCAGGCCCAAAAAGGCGATGATGCAGCCTTTACCAACCTGGTCGAGATGTACCAGAAACCGGTCTACAACCTGTGTTATCGGATGCTCGGAGAACCCGAAGCCGCCGAAGACGCGGCTCAGGAGACCTTCCTCAAGGCGTACCAGAACCTGGCCCGCTACGACGTCGAGCGTTCCTTTGCGACCTGGTTGCTCTCCATCGCTGCCCATCACTGCATTGACAGACTCCGCCGGAAGAAGTTCAGCTCGTTTTCAATTGACGAAGATGAAGAAGGCCAGACTGAAATTCCCGATGGTTCCGCCCCGGACCCCGAAACGGAAGCCGTCCGCAAGCAGACCCGGGAACGCCTGCAGGGTTGCCTGCGATCCCTTGACCCAACCGACCGCGCTGCCGTCGTCATGCGCTATTGGCAGGATTGCTCGGAAATGGAGATCGCACTGGCACTCAAGTTGACCGTACCGGCTGTCAAGAGCCGCCTGCACCGGGCTCGCCGGGCAATGGCAGACCTGTGGGAAGAAAAAGAAAAACCGACGCCCATGCGTCACGAAAGGAAACCTTATGGATCACCGGCCTTTTGAAGATTGGCTGCTCAATAACCAGACCCTGTCCGTCTCTGAAAAACGGCAACTGGACGCTCACTTACAAGGCTGCAGCTCATGCAGCGCGCTGGCTGAAGTGACTCTGGCTTTGAAAACAGTCACTATGGCCGCGCCCGCCGTCGGTTTTTCGGACCGTTTCCAGGTACGGCTGGCCGCGCGAAAGAAGGCGTTGCGCCGAAGAAACTTCTGGGGTTTCCTACTCCTGACGTTGAGTGTATTGAGTGTTCTGACAATAATTTCCTGGCCGGTGCTCACGAGCCTGTTGCAATCGCCGGTGGATTTGCTGACTTCCTGGCTAGGCTCGCTACTTTCATTCTGGGCTTCCGTGGATGCAATGGCGCATGCCGGGTTTGTGTTGTTCAGGATCGTTCCAAGCTTCATCCCAACTTATATCTGGACGGTGGTTCTATTTGCAGCCTGCGGTTGGAGCCTGTTATGGGTGTTCTCGTTGATTAAATTTACCAAGTTTTCGCAAGGAGTATAACGATGAAAACGATATTAAGATTTACCTCTGTACTATTACTGGTGTTCCTGTTCTTCCTGCCACTTCAATCTGCAGGTGCCACCAACGGCTCGTCCGAGGGTCAGGTGATCTTCGGCCAATCCTTCACGCTGAAAAGTGGCGATACCATGAACGGCGACCTGCTGGTCTTTGGTGGTTCCGCCACAATCGAAGAAGGTGCCACGGTCAATGGCAGTACGGTCCTGTTTGGCGGCAACCTGACGGTGAACGGCACGGTAAATGGGGATGTGGCAATTACCGGTGGCTCAGCCTCCCTGGGGCCGGCTGCACATATCGCTGGTAACCTTACCACTGTGGCTGCCTCGCTTGATCGTGCCAAAGGTTCGCAGGTGGATGGCCAGATCTACAATACAGCCACTTCATGGATTAGCAACGGCGTAAATAGCAATATCCCTCAGCCGGTGAAACCAGTTGTGCCGGTCATTCCGCAAGTTAAATTTGGTTTTCAACCGCTTATTTCCGTTCTGAATGGTTTCGGACAGTCCCTGGGAATCGCCGTGTTGGCCATGCTGGTAATGCTATTCCTGGCTCCTCACGCGGACCGTGTGGCACATGCCATTATCGCCCAGCCGCTGACTGCCGGCGGCCTCGGTCTTTTGACCGTTGTTGTGGCTCCGATTGCGATCCTCCTTTCCATCGTAACTTTGATCCTGATCCCACTGGCACCCATTATCGTGATTGCACTGGTCGTGGCAGGTGTCTTTGGATGGATCGCCATCGGCTATGAGGTCGGGCAGCGTTTTACCAAAGCCATTCATCAGAACTGGCATCCGGCATTTTCAGCCGGGTTGGGCACATTTGTCTTGACGCTTGCAGCCAAAATCCTGACAGGCATCCCCGTGCTGAACTGCGTTGGCTGGCTGGTGCCCTTCCTTTTGAGCATGGCGGCTCTGGGTGCGGTCTTGATGACCCGTTTCGGGACGCAGGTCGTGACAGCCCCAACCAATCAGACGCCTGTCGTGCCAACCAAGCCTGCCGGTTAGAAAATCCTGTTTGGCAGTAACAGATATTCAATCCAAGACCCCGCCCTGAGAAATCAGGGCGGGGTCTTGATTTTTTCTTTAGAGAAGATTTTTTATAATAACGAAACCGGATCGACTTCCACTCGCCAACCTGTCAGCACTTTGCCGTGTAACAATGTGACCGGATCCGGCCCACGCACCACGATCTGCCAGCGGTACCAGCCGCCCACCTTCGAGTAGAAACCCGGCACCGGCCCGATTAAATCCGTCCGTACGCGTTTCTCCTTTTCAATATCCGTTAATAGGCGGGCTGCCATCGCCCGTGCCTCGGCTTCGGTTTTGAGTGGGTCGAACGCCCGGTATTCCAGCCGAACCAGACGGCTGAACGGTGGGTAGCCCAACTTGCGGCGTTCTTCCAGTTCGCGGGCGTAGAAACTGGCGTAGTCGTGATGAGAGGCGGCTTGAATGGCGTAATGCTCCGGCTGGAAGGTCTGCAGCACAACCTGCCCGCCCAGGGCCGAACGGCCGGCACGGCCTGCCACTTGCGTCAGCAGGCTGAAGGTTCGTTCGGCGGCAAACGGGTCGGGCAGGTTGAGGCCGACGTCTGCCAGTACAATCCCCACCAACGTTACCAGCGGCAGGTCGAGACCCTTCGCCAGCATCTGCGTTCCCACCAGCACATCTGCACGGTGGGCGGCAAAGTGGCTCAGGATGATTTCATGAGCGTCCTTCTGTCGGGTGGTTTCCCAATCCCAGCGCAGCACACGCGCCGATGGAAAGAGTGCCCGCGCCTCGGCTTCCACCTTCTCACTGCCAAGACCGTAGGCGCGCATCTGGGCACTGTGGCAGTGTGGGCAGATCTCCGGCATTTTGCGGGTATAACCGCAACGGTGGCAGCGCAAGTCAGACACCTGCTCAACATGGTAAGTAAGCGGCGTGTCACAGCGCGGACACCTCGCCACCGTGCCGCAATTCCGGCAAAAGACATAGGTGGCCGTACCACGCCGGTTGAGAAAGAGGATCGCCTGCTGGCCTTTATTGAGTACATGCTCCAGTCCGTTCACCAGAGCCTGGCTGAAGATACCGCGCCGACCCGACTTGAGTTCTTCGCGCATATCAATAATCGAGACGGGCGGCAGCCCGCCGCGATCCACCGGACCGCTGGATGTTTGGATACGCTTTGGCAACTCCAAACGGACGCTTTCCCCGCCCCCGGCCTGATAAAGTTGCTGGATGGTCGGTGTGGCCGATCCCAGAATGCATACCGCACCGCACAACCGTGCATAAACTTTGGCCGCCTCCACCGCATGATAGAACGGCGGCTCGGATTGGTAGTACGACCCATCGTGGCACTCGTCTGCCACGATCAGACCGACACTTGGCAGAGGTGCGAAAAGAGCCGAACGCGGCCCGATAACCACTTTCAGCAAGCCCAGGCGCGCACGCCGCCAGGTGTCGTAGCGCTCCCCTTCGGAGAGACGTGAATGGATGAGTCCCACCTGCCCCGGGAAGCGCGCCAGAAAACGGCGCACTGTCTGTGGTGTGATGGCGATCTCCGGTACAAGGATGATGGCCTGCCGTCCGCGCCGGATGGCTTCGGCGGCTGCCTGCAGGTAGAGTTCGGTCTTGCCGGAGCCGGTCACACCGTGCAGGAGAAAGGGGGACGGGCGAGGCGAGAAGGATTGGAAAGCCGCCTGGATTGCCTCCCAGGCCTTTTGCTGGTCAGGCGTCAATTCGAGCGGGAGACTATTCTCTATTCTCTGCTCTCCCCTTTCTATTCTTTCCAACGGGTCCCGCCAGATTTCCGTCTCACGCAGGACGATCAGCCCGCGCTCATCCAATTCCTGCAAATCGGCGAGGTTACAGCCCGAATTCGGCGTAGACCCACGCAACGTTGACGGCCTCCGGTTCCTGCATCATGAAACGCAGGGCGGACTGGCGGCGCATGCGGGTGGCTTCGGTTTTCCCCAAGTTCGGCAGTTCAGCTTCGGCTTGCTCCGGCGGGACCGCCAGTTGGGCTGTCCGCACGAACTTTGGGCGGATTGTGGGAGGCGGGAGGATCGATTGGCTAGTCAATACCCCGCTTCTCACCAGGTATTGTGCCGTCCTACGCCAGTCCACCTTGCTGAAATGCCGGTCAATCTGGCGCCCGCGCAACGGGCCTTTTTCAGACAGGAGTTTGATGATGCGTGTCTGCGTGTCGGTCCATTGCCGATTCGCTTCTACTACTCTCTGCTCTCTGAGATCGAATCTCTGATCCGCCTGCTGACTCAACCCGGATGGTAGCATCATGTCGATGATCGCCGCCAAGGGATTGAGCGTGGAGGCGACCATTTGCTTCGCCAGCTCGATCTGCATACCTGTTAAAACCGGGAGCGGGTCAAGCAGGTCAAGGATGGGCTTTGTCTCGGCCACCGAAGGTTGATCGACCAGCCCCAATACCACGCCCTGGACCGTTTGCCTGCCAAAAGGTACCGTGACAAGATGCCCTGTGCCTAATTTTCCCTGAAATACGGGAGGCAAGGAATAGTCGAAAACGCCTGTAACAGATGGGATGTTGACGGCGATTCGGACGTACTGTTGCATAATTCCATTATAACGTAGGGGTGACCGTACAATCCGCCCTAACTTTTGGTTGGTTGGGAATTGCCAGCAACATAAAGGGTTGGTGAGTGAAGTTCGCTCGCCAACCCGCCTCTTTTTTCTTACTTTGATGATGTCTGGAAAACCTTCCTGGATTCAGTCTCATTGAGGGATGGAATTTTGTTACGGAGTCGCATTTGAACAGAATTCTATTTTCCCTTGTGCGAGATAAGTGCCCCTGTCCTGCCCGCCGGCAATCTGTTGAAATCTGCCCCAGTTGCTGCAAAGAACTTGTTTCAAGCCGGGGGTGATTTTTTCAGCGGCAATGCTGAGGTCGTAGGCCTTCGACCATTTCCCAGTTTGGGCAAATGCCTCGATAAACGGCAAATACTCGCCTCCTGAGGAAGGGCTGAAATCTTTTGCCCTGGCTTCAGCGCCAAGTTTATTAATTGTTTCCCAGTCTTTCATTTGGCGGGCAAGGTCTGCCTTTTCAAAGAAATAACACCAGGTGCGCGCAGGCTCCGCCCCGAAAATATCAGGGTTTGGCATCCTGGAGGCGTCTCCAGCGCTAATATTATTCAGGTCAGAGATGGGAATGATATTGCTAATACCTTCGTTAAACTTCGGGTCCCCTGCATATATCGGATCGAGAATTCTCACGCATTCATTCGGATTGTTGATATTAAAGTACATTCCGATGGCTCGAGAGGTATTGCCGTTGAAATGACTTCCCTGCAATTTATCGTCGAGGGGCAAATTCGGCTTGTAACTATCAGGGGGTAAATGCCATATATCGAAATAGTCATACTCCGCTTTTACCCCAAGCTGGTTGCTGAAAAGGAGGTTGACGATAAAACCTCCCTCATAGAACGAACTTTTATCTGTAAATGTTCCGGACCCGATGATCGCCGTCCCAGGCTTCAGGTTGGGGATACGCCAGGCCATTTGCCAGTACAGGTTTTGTTGATTGGTCCAATCTAACCGGAATAAGTTTGAATTGGTCACTTGCAGGGAGATCGAAGAGGCCAGCAGAATAACAAAAAGCCATTGCTTCTGGTTTCGTGTTCTGAACAGCCAATCCAGAATAGTAACCATGAGAATAACCGCCCCCAACATTGGTCCAAGAGTGAAACGGTCGGACCACTTTCCGGCAACAATAAACCTCCCTGTCGCCCAAACCGGGAATGCTCCAGCCAAAAAAACAACGCAACCCAGAACAAGCATCTGAATAAATGAATGGTGCTCTGGAGCGTTTTCATTACTGGTTGATCTGTGAAGATAGAGGCCGATAAGAACTGCTGACACAATTCCCACTGGCCAGGCAATCCTGGCAATTTTCGAATTAAGGATAATAAACTTATCGAAAGCCAAAGTCCCCGTCCATACAGACATCAATAAACGCACGGTATCTTGAATAACCATCCCCATCAAGGTTTCCAACCCGCTTATAGGTGTCCTAAGGATGGTTTTTACAAGGTCGACTGAATTCGGGTCAGAACCTAAGGTTTTAGGTATGTAAAATAACCGCCACCCAAGGAAAACTACGATTCCAAGCGCAAAGGGCAGCCAGTAAAGAAATATCTTCCTGAGCGCTTTCTTCGTTTCTTCGTGTTGAGACCGCAAGGTAAACCAGATGATAAAGGGACGGATAATTTCCAGGAGGACGAAATATTCAATCAGGAATATCTGCGCGATACCCAGCACTATCGATATTGGCATCCATAACCAGAACAACTTTCTGTTTTTTAACGCCTGGACTGTCAGATATATGGAACAGGCAAACAACAAAAAGACCGAGAGTTGGTCACTGAACGCCACTGAAGCCGGCATACTTAAGAAACCCGGAAAAATAAACAGCAGCACGCCCACCCATCTATGTTGCCAGACCCGGTTGGGCCAGATCGCAATCAGGGTGTAGTAGATGAATAAAATCCCAAGCCAGCGAATAATCAACTCCAGGATTTGCCATACCAATGGCGTCATCTTGGCAAATGTGAATAGAAAGAGATAGGTCCATACTGTAAATGGCCTTGAGGGTGAATAATTCATGGATACGACCGGATTATGTGCGTAATAAACATACA
The DNA here is from genome assembly GCA_963827305.1 of uncultured Chloroflexia bacterium. Taxonomy (GTDB): domain Bacteria; phylum Chloroflexota; class Anaerolineae; order Anaerolineales; family Villigracilaceae; genus UBA877. Next base: position 512,568 of record CAWHAM010000003.1, on the reverse strand, counting down.
CTTTTCCCCAATCATCCCAGTAAAAACCAGGGCGGGTGAAAATAATCCCATAAGCGGCCAGGCCAACCAATAATAAAATGATCGGATAGAACCAAGGCCGGTCAATAATTTTCAGACCGGCTTTGATTTTCGATATAAAGCTATTCTTCATGAACAATCCCTTTCATTGCCTGGTTTTCAGAATCACTGCGGCACCATATCCCACCACCCGGCTGTAATCTCCGGTCACATCTCCGGAAGTTGCATGGTGAAGCACCTTGACGGTATCAGCACCCAATCCTTTGGCAGCCCATAATACCGCGGTTAATGCCCCCAGTCCACAGGCAAAACCTTTCTCTTCCTCTTCAGCACAGAAGACATCCTCCGGTGAGAAGGATTCGATCCGGCGCAACATTTCGGTGTCGAAGGATAAGGCCTCTTTCTGGGTGTAAAAGTGAGATAGATCAGTCGATGCGACCAGCAGGAAGTTTCTGCCATGTAGTGTCTCAGCCAGGGCGGTACCAAGTTGCTGTGAAATCCTGGGAGATTGGGCGCGCACCATCACCGGCAGGAGTTTGAAATCCCCAGCCAGGGCACGCTGGAGGAAAGGCAGTTCTATTTCCAGGGAATGCTCCTGGTCGTAGGCCACCCGCGTCAGTCCGTAACCCAAGAGTTCTTTAAAGTGAAATCAAGCACCGCGACGGCTTCCTCGTCCACCGGGATCTGGCCCAGCGGGGTGGAGTAAGCCGAGTGGGCGGTGGTAAGCAATGGTTCGTAATAGGGCTGATGCATCGGTGAGAGAACGGCCACCAAGTCGGGAGTCGCTCCGCGCACCGCAGCAAAGGCATAGCCAGCCACCGGACCGGAGTAGATGTGACCGGCGTGTGGGGCGATGACGGCGACCACCTCGCCGGGCAATTCAGGGTTTTCGGCCTGGTCAAGGTACTGGTCCACGGCGCGTGCAAGCGACTTGGGATTGCCCTCGTACCACGTCCCGGCCAGGGCAGACGGACGAACAGGTGCGATAGTTGCCATAATTCACTCCTTGCTCGCGTTTATTTTAGCACGGAAGGAGGGTTATTTCATCTGATGGTTTTATGGAAGGTATATTGGGATTTGATCTTCTTGTAACCGATGGCCTCGTAGAATTGGTGGGCTTCCTGGCGGAGGATGTTCGAGCGCAACCGCACTTTGTGGATTCCGAGTTCGCGTGACCAGGTCTCTGCCTGAACCATGAGCGCTTTCCCCACTCCCTGCCCGCGCGAATTTTCATCCACTACCAGGCCGCCAATTTCGGTATAAAGTTCAGATTCCACTGTTGGGCAGGCGTAAATGTGCACCCACCCGGCAATCCGTCCGTCCACTTCGGCTATAAAAATGGCTTGATCAGGTTGTGAATGAATTCTTACCAGCCGGGTTACCACTTGCTCTGCGCTGGATGGATAGCCCAATTGGCCGGCGAGTCTGGCAAGTTGGGAGCTATCCTGTTCGGTGGCTAATTTAATCGTGAGGGTGCTCATCCGGGCGGGTTTTTCGCTGGAAAGCGCGTTTGAATTCAACCACCAGAGAAGCAGAGCCAAGCTACCAAGCAGCACGCCCAGACCCGGCCAGATAACCAGCCAGGGATTGAACGGTTTTGGTTGTGCTTTTAGGGCAACCGGCGGTTGGATAACACGCATCGCACCGGGTGGTGTTGCTTGAGGAACCGATAGGACAACGGCTTCCGAAGTAGGCGTTGCCAGCCCGGTGTGATCTTCATTTCGTTGGGGACCCGCGGAGGGGGCCAAAGTGGCTGGAGCCGAAGTGGCAGGGGCCAAAGTGGCTGGAGCCGAAGTGGCTGGAGCCAAAATGGCAGGGGCCAACGTGGCTGGAGCCGAAGTAGCTGGAGCTAAAATGGCTGGGGCCATGGGGGGAGGTGCAGCCAAGGCAGGTATCAAAGTGGCTGAGGCAATGGGAACAGGTGCAACCACAGCAGGAGCCAAAGTTGCGGGAGCCAAAGTGGCTGGGGCCAAAGTGGCGGCGGCCATGGGGGCAGGTCCAGCCACGGCGGGCGCCGAAGTGGCTGGGGCCAAAGTGGCTTGAGCCATGGGGGCAGATCCAGCCACGGCAGGCGCCTTAGTTTCGGCTGCTGCCGGGCCGCCGCCGAAACCACTAGGTGCAGCCGCCAGCATCGGGGCAGCTGTGTTGATGGAAAGTTGCCCGACCAGGCTTGTACCCAATGTGAAGATGAACAACAACATGGCGACCGCCGAGGCCCATGAGAATACCGGGACAAGGCGCGGGATGGGAGGCTGGATCCCTGCCATCCCGGGTGTCAGTGTGAAGTTACGTGGGGCGCGCCGTGGGGGTATATGCTTGAGCAGTGCACGTGTCTGGCGGAGTTCTTCCAGCGCCGCAGCAAGATCCGGCTCTGCTTGCAGACGCATCTCCAGGCGCGTTCTCTCGGACTGGGATAGCTGCCCGTCGAGGTATGCTGAAAGGTTTTCCATGTCGCCGAAGGTAGGGGTTGTCATACGCTGCTCTCCTCTTCCAGACGGAAGGCAGCCGGTAAAAGTTCCCTGAAACCTCGCAGGCACTCGCGCAGGCGCAGGCGTGCGCGCGCAAGCCGGGATTTTACTGTGCCGAGCGGTTTCTTTATCGCAACGGCGACTTCAGAGTAATCGAGGCCCTGGATGTCGGCCAGGACGACCACTGTCCGGAAATCGGTCGGCAGGTTTTTCAGGCAGTGCTGGATGGCATGTTCAAGTTCGACCTGGTCCAGGATATCTTCGGGGGAGGCATTCGGGTCAGCCAGCCAGCCTGGTGACTCGACTTCCTCACCGTCTGCGGTTTCGGGTTCGAGGGGCGCGGTGGGACGACGTTTTTTGCGTCGCAGCTCGTCGTAACAGGCATTGGTGACAGTTCGGAGCAACCACGCGCGGAAAGAACCGCCGCGGTAGGAGTTTAGAGCACGGAAGGCCGAAAGAAAGGCTTCCTGCACCGCATCCGCGGCCTGATCCTCGTCGCTAAGGATACGCAGCGCAGTGTTATAAAGCACGTCCTGGTAGGCAAGCACGAGGGTATTGAAGGCGTTGAGATCGCCTTTCTGGGCGTCAAAGATGAGGGTGGGTTCGTCCATTAGTGGTATTTTACACTAGGTTAGCCGAAAGGTCGGGTGAATTCGGACGTGAGCAAAGAGACAGGATCTCGCCTCCTTCTTTTTCAATCTCTCAATTCGCCGAAAAACATTGATTTTTCCTCTCGGCGAAACGTTCACAAGCGAGCCTATTGAAAACCGGCACTGAAGAAAGCAACGGACGAGTTCACCCAGCGCGGGCTTTTCAGGTTTGGGATTTTCGGAGGATCTATCCCTTCAAAACGGCCTCAATTGCCTTTAATTCTTCTTCGGAAAACGTGAGATTATCAAGCGCAGCCAGATTCGTCTCCAATTGCTTGACACTGCTTGCCCCGACCAGCGCTGAGGTAACCTGCGGTTTGCGCAGCACCCAGGCTATTGCCATCTGCGCCAGCGACTGTCCCCGTTGCCGGGCGAACTCGTTTAACTTCTGGATTTTTGGCAGGTTTCCCTTTACGTCGTTGGGCGTCAACCAGACGCGTTCGGTTTTCGTTGCGCGAGCGCCTTCCGGGATGCCATTCAAATACCGGTCGGTCAGTTGACCCTGCGCGAGCGGCGAAAAAACGATGGAGCCAATACCCTCATTTTCAAGCGTGTCCAGCAAACCTTCCTCCAACCAACGGTCGAGCATGCTATACCTGGGTTGGTGGATCAAACAGGGCGTACCAAGTTCGCGCAGGATCCTAGCGGCCTGGCGGGTCAGCTCCGGTGAGTAGTTCGAAATACCGACATAGAGAGCTTTGCCCTGGCGCACAGCGCTGGCAAGTGCACCCATCGTCTCTTCCAACGGCGTTTCCGAATCCGGGCGGTGACTGTAAAAAATGTCCACATATTCCAGTCCCATGCGCTTGAGCGATTGGTCGAGGCTGGCCAGCATATACTTGCGGGAGCCCCACTCGCCATACGGACCGGGCCACATATCATAGCCGGCCTTGGTGGAGATGATGAGTTCATCGCGGTACGGGGCAAAATCCTCCCGCAGCAGCCGGCCGAAGGTCTCCTCGGCAGAGCCGGGAGGCGGACCGTAGTTATTGGCCAGGTCGAAGTGGGTGACACCGTGGTCGAAAGCAAAGCGGGCGATGGCGCGGCTGTTCTCGAGCACATCCAAACCGCCGAAGTTGTACCACCAACCCAGCGAGATGGCTGGCAGTTTCAGCCCGCTGCGCCCGGTGCGGTTGTACTTCATGTTGTCGTAGCGGTTCGCAGATGCGACAAACATTTTACCTCCTGAAATTAAAGTAAGTGCGGCTGATCGGGCTCTCCAGGAGAGCTTTGCCAGCCGAAAACATTCAGATCGATTCTTCCGCGTTCATTGAACTGAACGCCTTCCTCTTCCAACAACTGGTGTTGATCCTCCGCGCCCGGGCGAACGCTGATCTCGCCCTTGGAGTTGATCACCCGCTGCCAGGGCACATCCTCGGGACATTTCGCCATGGCCGACCCAACCCAGCGCGGACCGAAGACGCGGTAGGCCTTCTCATCCACACCCTCCGGAGGTGGCATCATCCGCGCAATCTGCCCATAGGTGGCAACTTTCCCGGCTGGTATTTGCCTGACGATATCCCAGACCTGGTGGTTGAAAATGATTGGGTCGGGAGGGGACGTGAATCGCAACGGATCAATCCTTTCCGACAGACAAAGTCTGACTATCCATTATTCCCATTTCCATTTTCTCAATTGATCCATTGCCTCCCACGCCGTCAGGTCCAACTGCAGGGGGGTGATGGATACATATCCAGCCTTGATCGCGCCGTAATCAGTACCTTCTTCACGCACACCGGTTGGGAACTCACCGCCGATCCAGTAATAGGGTTTGCCGCGCGGGTCTGTACGGGCGTCCAGTGCATCGCGATAGACGCGCAATCCCTGGCGGGTGATCATAAACCCTTTTAGTTCATCTTCTTTCAGATACGGAATATTGATATTTAACAAAACCCCCTCCGGCAGGCCCTCAGCCAGCACCCTGGCTGCCACGCGCCGCCCGATCTGAGCAGCCGTGCTGTAATCCAGCGTGCCGTGGAAATCCTCCGGGGCATGCAATGAGACAGCCATCCCCGGAATGCCGCCGATGACCGCCTCCATGGCTGCCGTCACCGTGCCGGAATAGGTCACATCGTGGCCAATATTCTCGTGGGGGTTGATTCCTGAAACCACCAGGTCAATTTTCTCCTTGACCACCCCCAGCAAGGCCAGCGCCACGCTGTCAGAGGGCGCGCCGTCGGTTGTCAATCCAGTGGACCCATCCGCCAGCAGCACCTCATGTGCCCGCAGCGGTCGGTCCATCGTCTTGACATGTCCCGAAGCCGACCAGTTATGGTCCGGGGCGAAAACGGTCACATTACCCAAACTCCGCATTTCCTGCGCCAACGCCAGCAGGCCGGGAGCCTGTACTCCGTCATCATTTGTAACCAAAATGTGCATGGGAAAAGCCTCTCGCCAAATTGTACCGCGTATATAATCAAGTCATGTATCGTGCATTTCCTTCGTCGTATCGCCGGGCAGTCGGGTCAAGCTACACGACACCCACTATGCCTTCTACGGGAAAAACCATGAAACGTTCATTGTTTTTACTGACCGGATTGTTATTGATAATTTCTGCTTGCATTCCGAAACAGGCGACAGTGAAATTAACTGTCTATTTCACCAATATTAATCGTTATGCGATCGGCACGGAGCCGTATGAGGACCCCGCCACGCGCATGGTTCCGGTGACCGGTTCCCTGCCTGAGATGGTGTTGAGGCAGTTGTTCCTAGGACCTACCGCAGAAGAAAAGTTGCAGGGATTGGATGCTATCCTGAGCGGGACAAATGGCTTCAGCAAATTGACCCTCCAGGCAGGCGTTGCGCGTGTCTTCCTGACCGGGAAGTGCAATTCGGGCGGTTCAACCTATACCATCGGCAACCTGATTTTCGCCAACCTGGCGCAGTTCCCAGAAATTCACTGGATTAAAATCTACGACGAAAACGGAGAGACGGAAACGCCGGACGGGCAAACGAATTCCATCCCATTTTGCCTGGAACCCTGAAATGGAAATCTGCGGATTTTTCTCGCTAATATTTTCCCGCTTTTCGTTGAAATGAGATTGATAAACACCACAGATATCCTGTGTAAGTTATACCGGCGAATAGTAAGCCGACCAGATCTCCCGGTACGTCTTTTCTTCCAGCTCCCAGCGTTCATCACTCCACCCCAACTCCGGCTGGACGATCTTTCTTATTTTTTCCATTTCATCCATCCCTCCACCCGGCAGGTTGATATTCAGCCGTACCCGGCGGGCCATTAAATCATCCAGGTGGATAACTCCCTCGCCGCACGCGGCCCAGCGTAATTCCGCCCACAATGATGGGCTGGAACCGATCGCTTTCAATTCGCCTGTCTGTGCGGCGTTGACCAGGTTGCAAGCTTCAGCGCCATAGCGTCCCAGCAAGCGCAGGCGTAACTCCGGCAGCATATCGCACAGGCTGGTTTCAGGCGGCAGCGGATCGAGTACACGCTCCTCAATCCCCAACCGGGGATGCTCGGGTAGACCAGAGCGCACCGCCCGCAGGGCCTTGTGTGCCATCAGCCGGAAGGTGGTCAGTTTGCCGCCGCTGACGGTCAACAGCCCGGATTCGTTCCACAAAACAAACTCACGTGACTCTTTCGACGGATCAGCCTTGCCTGTATCCACTACTGCCCGCACCCCTGCCAGGCTGGACTGTACATCGGCCAACGTCAGGCCCAGGGCTGGGAAGGCGTGCACCACGGATTCCATCAGATAATCGGCTTCAGCCCGACTGATGCGAAGATCGGTGGAGAGGGCCGTTTCGTGATCCACGTCAGTGGTTCCCACCAATGTCACGCCTTCCCATGGCAGGATGTAGACCGGGCGACCGTCTGCAGGATGCATGAAAGTGACCGCACGTGTCAGCGGGAGTTTGGACTGAGGCAGGAAAATGTGACTGCCGCGCAAGATGCGCAACCGGGCGCGCCCTCCGACCCGACTGCGCATTTCGTCGGCCCAGGCCCCTATTGCGCTGACCACGACTCGGGCGCGCACCTCAACCGTTTTTGCGGATCCCGGTGCCAGGTCCCGCACTGCCACACCCGAGATGCGGTTCTTCGTTTTGCCTGCGCCAATACCGTGGGTACAGGTTAGCAGCCCTTCCACATGGGCATAATTGAGGGCCAGCGCGCCATCCTTCACCGCCTCCTGAATAACACGCAATACCAACCGAGCATCATCCGTCTGGGCATCGAAATACCGGAAGCCGGATACCAGTTCCGGAGAAGTCAGCTGGGGGACGAGGGCGTGCAGACCATCGAGGTCATAGGAGGCGTGGTTCCATTTGAGAGCCATGATGTCATACGTTGACAAACCGACTCCGAAAACCCAGCCGGGGGTTTTATCGCCTGCGGAAGTTTGCCATCACGAATGGCAGGGGCGTGACCAGCCCGCGGCCTTCCTTGAGCAGGTGCTCACGCTCGTGGACCGATTCCCAGGTCAGTTTGACTTGAGCATTCTTGAGATAGCGCAGCCCGCCATGCACGAGTTTGGAGGAACGGCTTGAAGTGCCGGAGGCAAAATCGCCCTGCTCGAACAGGACGGCTTTGAGTCCGGCGCGGGCCGCCTCGCGCAGGATCCCTGCGCCGGTGATGCCGCCCCCGATCACGATCAGGTCGAACTCTCCATCAAGTTGTGACCAGATGCTCTCACGCCAGCCTTGCGACCACATATATGCCTCTTTGTACTATCTCACGAGGTTTCGTTTACCGTTTTATTGATCCTTAGCAGCCTCGTGGAGCCAGACGACAATTTCTTCCCTGGTCGGGAACCGTCCGCTGCAAACCACTTTTTCATTGATGACGAGAGTCGGCAGCACTAGAACCGAAGCATAGCGGATGATCTGGCTGGCATCATTTACCTCGAGGATGGTCATTGGAAGCCGAGGATCGGCCGCCTGAAGTTCATGTTGGACGGCTGATACCATCCGATGGACAGCGTAGCGTTCAGGCGCCCCGAGACTAAGGATTTTAACGATGAGCAAGATGATGTTCCTCTCCGTTAAGATATCAGCAACTTACCCGGATTCATCAACCCATCCGGGTCGAACAGTCGGACAACCGTTTCCAATGCTTGCATTCCGAGCGGACCCTTTTCCGAAGCCAGGTACGGAGCGTGATCCAGTCCGATGCCGTGCTGGTGAGAGATCGTTCCGCCGTGGGCCACAATGACACGACTGGCCGCGCCTTTCAGGACCTGCCAGCGTCGGAGTGTTTCCTCTGGATCCTTTACGCGCCGGAAGAGGTAGGTGATATAGATGCTGGCACCGTCAAGGTAAACATGCGAGAGATGGGCAAAAACCAGAACGCGTTCGTCTACTTCTGCCAACCCGTCGTGGATGACTTTTTGCGTTTCCGTCGCAGTTGCCATCACGCCCGCCCATGGAACGGCCGTCTCGAGGGTATCAAGTGCATAACCAGCCTCCCAGAGAGTATTGCGCAGATAGGGAAAGGAGAAACGCGATTTCTCCCACATCTTTCCAATGGTTACCCCGGTCATCAGACCGCCATGAGCCCGGATGATTTCCAACGCTTCAAGGCGAGCCTGGGTGGCATGGCGGCGTGTCCCGGTCACGCCGAAGACGAGCAGCGAACGTTCGTTGTCATATCCAGCCAGCCGCAAGCCACGCCCGGCCCACTTGACCAGGTGCTCCTTTCCGGCCAATGCCAGGGTGGTCGCAGTTTCCATTGCATTGCTCAGGCGCAGCATGGAAACGCCAACGCCGGACTGGACAATTGATCGGACGGCTGACGTACCCTGCTCCCAGTTGCGGAAGAAAACGCCATAAAAAGCCTCGAACTCCGGTAAATATCGCACACGCAGCGTGGCCCGTGTCACAATGCCCAAGCGCCCTTCCGAGCCGAGCAAAACCTGCTTAAGATCCGGTCCGGCCGCCGAGGCAGGATATGCAGGTAATTCCATTGCGCCTATGGGCGTCTCGACATGCGCCCCTGCGAACAGGTTCTCGATGCGCCCGTAGAGGTAGGACTGCTGTCCGCTGGAGCGGGTGACGATCCAACCGCCCAGAGTGGATAGTTCAAAGGACTGTGGGAAATGTCCGAGGGTGTACCCACGTGCATTGAGCTGCTTTTCGATTTCCGGTCCGGACACACCGGCCTCGAAGGTTGCCAGGTGGGAAGTCTCATCCAATTCGAGTAACCGGTTCAGACGTGACAGGTCAACGGTCAGGACGGGTGCCTGTCCGGGGATGGGATTAATATGTCCGACAACGCTCGTCCCGCCGCCGTAGGGGATGAGTTTTACGCCGGTCTTTTTGGCATACTCCAGCAAGCCTTGCACTTCTTCGTCGTTTGCCGGGTAGGCTACGCCATCCGGGAAGGTGCCGATTCGCCCGGAGCGGAGTGCAATCCAATCCGGTAGCGACTGTCCACGCGCATGCCGCAGTCGCTCTTCAGCATCGCTGGAGATCAAGGGATGTGCAGGAATTCGCGAAGCCCCAACACCCGCCAGGGCTTGCCCGAGTGAAACGTCTTCCAGATGCGCGCCTTCGCCTATCAGGCTCGCCAGGTAACGAGTGGCGGAGACGGGCAGCGGGTAGTGGGTAGCCTCATCCCCCCAGCCATTCCAGCGTTTCATGATCAGCCTCGTTTGTGTCAGATTTCACTTGGATTCTACCTCCAAAAAACTCCCGCCGGTTCATTCCGGAGGGAGAAATTCGAGCATTGAAAGAAAGATATTATCCGCGGTTTCAGCGGAAGGCAAGGGTTGTTTGGTTTTATTTTCTATTTTTGCGTCCCCGCAGGCGTCATAACATACCACACGGAGTTCACACTCTCGCCGTTGGTGTCGCCAATGACCTTATCTTTATTAGAATAATAGAGCGGCCAGCCGTTATATGTCACCTGGACTGTGCCATCGGTGCGGGTAGTGGTGCCCAGCAAGGAGGCTGTCACGCCCGTACCGGCAGTTGGGGCTCCATTTGTCAATAATGGCGGCCAATTTGTAGGGCAACTGTTATAGCAGCTACTCGTACCGGGCGTGTCCTTGGTTCTGATATATAAGGTCATTCCCGTGGAATCTACCAGGTAGGAACCGAGGTTTGTATTTTGGGCCACATTCACAACAGCCGGCGAGGTTGGCGTAGCTTGAGATGTTGGGGTCAGGGCTGCGGTGAAGGCGGCAGGTGGGGCGGTCGGTGCAGCAGGCGATTTGGATGAACTGCAGGCAGATACCACTAGCATAAGTGCGAGAAGGGCAAAATACATGTTTTTATTTTTCATGATAATCCTCAATAAGAATTTAGATGCATTACCATGTCTCACGAACAGGGTATGCGAAGGATATTTTATCCTAATTTAACAAGAAAATCGTAAACTATATTAATCCTTGCTGAGAGAGCCTTTACAGCTCTATGGATTCTGCATAAAAAAGCTTCCGCCGGGTCATTCCGGCGGGAGGCTAAATATACGAAAATCCCATAGACTCTCCTAGAACTTCAAATGCTTGACGGTCAGTCCGTCGTTGATGATCTCCTTGAGAGAATTTATCCCGATCTGCAGGTGCAACCCGGCAAAATCTTCCGTAACCTTTTTGTCTGAGACAGCGGTTTTGATGCCATCCGGTTCCATCGGCTGGTCAGAGACAAGCAGCAGCGCGCCGGAGGGAATCTTATTGAAGAACCCGGTGATGAAAATAGTGGCTGTTTCCATGTCGATTGCCAATGCACGGAGCCGGCGTAGGTACGTTTTGAACCCTTCGTCGTGCTCCCAAACCCGCCGATTGGTCGAGTAGACCGTACCGGTCCAGTAATCGCGCTGGTAGTTGCGGATGGTGGTTGAGACCGCTTTTTGCAGGTTGAAGGCTGGCAGCGCCGGTACTTCCGGCGGAAAATAATCATTGGAGGCACCCTCGCCACGGATGGCCGCGATCGGCAGGATAAACTCACCAATACCGGGTCTATCCTTCAATCCCCCGCATTTACCCAGGAACAGGCAGGCCTTCGGTTGGATGGCTGAAAGCAGGTCCATGACGGTGGCGGCATTGGCGCTGCCCATCCCGAAGTTGATGATGGTAATCCCGTTTGCGGTCGCATTAGGCATGGGCTTGTCTTCACAGCAGATGCGCGTGCCGTGCATTTCAGCGAACATGCTGACGTAATTGCTGAAATTGACCAGCAGGATGTATTTACCAAAATCCTCCAGCGGTGTGCCGGTATATCGAGGCAGCCAGTTCTGGACGATTTCTTTCTTCGTCCTCATATTTTCTCCCAGACTTGATACAGCCCCAAGAGCCCGTTTGAGCCATCCGAGCGGAACGTTTGCCGGACCCGGAACCGGCTGGCCGCGGCCAGGGCCTCCAATTCTGCCTCGTCGAAATGGTGCACGTAACGCAATCCGCGGCCACCGCTGCGCCAGTCTAGCAGATAATCACCCTCTTCAACATCTTCCGGTGAAAGTCCTGCATCCTCCCAGGGCTGGATGCGATCCTTGAGTTTTTCATTTTTCATGAACTGCCACTCGGAATGGATGAATTGTCCGCTCGTCAGCAGCAGGGCATGCACTTTGTCCAGGATATTCAAGCGCAATTCCTGACCGGGGATGTGGTGAAGAGTTGCAAAAGCAGTTACCAGGTCGAAGGGTCGGGTGAAGGATGCTACGATCTTTTTATCCCAGTCCGGGCTTGTCAGGTCAGCACGTATGAAGGTAGCCGGGGCATCCTCCCACCCATGCCGGGCAACTTCCAAGAGTGGGGGGCTGAAATCCAGCCCGGCATACATGCCGCGGTGTCCGCGTCGCATCAGTTCGCGCGCCATCTCCCCGTTGCCGCAGCCCAAGTCGAGTATGCATTCGTCGCCTGCCAGACTATCCAGCACCTGGAGCACGCCCGGTTGGAGGCGCAGTCGCGTGGAAGAGAACTCGTGCCCGAAGGTCTGGTAGAATTGTTTATTCAATGCGAGCAGCCGCCCAACCGTCTGGCTTTTCATAATCAGTCTCATTATACTGTGTGAAGGTGATATTTTAATAAACTGGGAGAGGGGGGCGGGTAGCTTCGAAACTTTCGCCCTTTCGCCCCGGCGGGGTGCCCTGCCAAAAATGTCCTGACAAGGGCAGTCACGTGTGCCTCCCGAAGGACATCGGGACGATGTGCGGCACACCTGTACCTGCGGCAAGGTGCAGGCAGGACAGGCTGGCGCAGGCAGTGCAGGCAGGACAAGCAGGACAGGCAGACGGGTAGGCTGCTCGACCACCTGCGCACCCGCATCCTACCCACTTTATTGAGAAGATTCGTGTGAAAAAGTGGTTAAAAAAAGTTCCTTTCAGCAACTTCGTGCTCTAACACCCGAGAAACTGGCCCTGGCCCGTCTCATACTGGAGGATGTGCGTGGCGGATTTCCGGTAATGGAGGCAGTCCGGCGACATCCCGTGGAGGCCGGGTATGTCAGCAAATCTGCATTGGTGGCAGCCTACCACCAATTGCTAGAGAGTGGCGAGTGGGAGGCGGATGCGGCAATGCTGGCGGCGATTCGCCTAAAACCGGTACGGACGCTTTCAGGCGTGACCACCGTTACCGTGTTGACCAAGCCATATCCATGCCCCGGTACGTGCATCTTTTGCCCTGATGACATCCGCATGCCAAAATCATACCTGCCCGATGAGCCGGGGGCGATGCGTGCACTTGAGCACAGCTTTGATCCATACACGCAGGTCAATTCACGATTGGAATCCCTGGCAGCGGTAGGCCACCCAACCGACAAGGTGGAGTTGCTCATCCTGGGCGGAACTTTTTCCTCGTACCGGCGGGATTATCAGGAGTGGTTCGTCCGCCGCTGTTTCGAGGCAATGAACGCCATCCCCCTACTTCGTGGGGCTGCCACAACGCAGCTCTCCACGGCGGAGGGGCAGGGGATGAGGGAAACCCACCTTCTCAATGAATCCGCTCCACATCGCAACGTGGGCCTCTCGGTTGAGACCCGTCCCGATGAGGTTAGCCCCGCTGAGTTGGCGTGGTTTCGGTCCCTGGGTGTGACCAAAGTACAGATGGGCGTGCAAAGTATGGATGACCGTATCCTGGAACTGAATCAGCGCGGTCACACCGTGGCTGAGGCGCTGCGAGCCACTGCTTTGTTGCGTGCCGCCGGGTTTAAAATAGTCTTACATTGGATGCCCAACCTGCTGGGGGCAACGCCTGATTCGGACCGCCTCGATTTTCCCCGACTGTGGAAAGGTCTCTGCCCGGACGAGATTAAGATTTATCCCACGCAACTCCTCGAAACCGCTCCCCTCTACGAGTACTGGCAACGTGGAGAATATCATCCATATACCACCGGGGAATTGGTCAACCTGATTGCAGACATCAAGCCATCCATCCCGCGCTATTGCCGCGTCAATCGCGTCATCCGTGACATACCCTCACCTCACATTGTGGCCGGGAACAAACGCAGCAGCCTGCGGCAGGACGTCCATGCGGAAATGGCCCGGCGCGGCACCCATTGTGATTGCATTCGCTGTCGTGAGGTGCGTGGAGAAAAAGTGGAGGCGGCTTCCCTACGTCTCGACGACCTGGTTTACCATCCCGAGGGCGCTGAGGAGCATTTCCTGTCTTTCATCACCCCCGAGGACAAGATTACCGGTTTTTTGCGGCTTTCCCTGCCCGGCCCGGATTCTCCTGTTACCAGCTTGGCTGACCTGGACGAGGCGGCCATCATCCGCGAGGTCCATGTATACGGGCAATCGCTGGCGGTCGGTACTGAGCAGAGTGGGGCCGCACAACACGCGGGTCTCGGCACACGCCTGCTGGCCGAGGCAGACCGGATAGCCAGGGCTAAAGGATACCGCCGGATGGCGGTCATTGCGGCGGTGGGAACTCGCCAATATTACCTCGAACGCGGCTTCGAGCGGGGGGATCTATATCTGGTAAAGGCCACCTAATACCATTCTACGGGAACCAGTCCCGCCTGGGCCAGCTACTTTGTGCCCTTTTCCCATTCTGAGACTGCCTGCTGGATGAGCGCCTTGACCTCCGGGTCAGGTACCGTCTCAACCCCTTCGTACCGGTTTAACCCGTCCTTTATAATGACAATGCCGCCTGGTCCTTCAATCAGCCGGATGCCGCGATCTTTGAACACGCTGGTCGACAGTTTAACCTGCAATATTTTATTTATTTGTTCGATGATACTGTCGAGAACTGGCGTGGGCGGGTTTTCCTCAACGGTGAGTTTACTTATGGTATTTTTGGTCTGGACCGGTTGCACAGCAACTACGGGCTCTGACGTGGCAGACTGGATTGGCTGCGGAGCAGTTGCCGGTTCTGGCGCGACAGACTGGACCGGCTGCGGAGAAGTTGCCGGCTCTGGCGCGGCAGGCCGGACTGTTTCCAGCCATGGGCGCAAGTCCAGCACCAGGCCAAGCAGACGCTGTCGCTGCTCTGGCAGGAGCGCCTCCTTGTCATCCAGTCGCTTGCCATCCATTTCCAACCAGACTTTATTGCCACCTGTCCGCCAGGCACCGAGAACTTCGACGTCGCCTTCTTCAGCGAGATTGTTCTTTGTGGTTGGCAGAGGCGGGCGTGCTCTGGAACGGCCCTTCAACGCACGTTCAATCAATCCACCAATGGCTGCCCCGAACATCAAGACGATAAAATATAGAAAAATGTTGGCTGATGTACTCATGGACTCTGCTCCTCGCATCCTTTTACGCAGAACACAATTAGCTTATTTTACCGGATTTTGACCTTTCGTGAATGCCTGACAGGTCGGGCATAAATGCGTCCCGCGCTGGCCGACGACAATGCGCTCGATTTTCGTCCCGCAAACCGGGCAGGCCTCGCCTTGACGGCCATAGACACGGAAATGGTTCTGGAAATCTCCGCCGCGGTAGACCCAGTCAATGCTGGCACCATTCCGGCGGATTCCTTCCATCAGCACCTCCCGTACAGCCATCCATAGAATTTCAGCCTCTTCTTCCGTGACCGAATCGGATGGTGTCAGTGGGTGGAGCCTTGCCATGTGCAATGCCTCGTCAGTATAGATGTTACCCAACCCGGCCAGGAAGGATTGGTCGAGCAGGAGAGGTTTGAGTTGACGGTGCTGGGTGTGCAGTGCCGCGTGCAGCCAAGTTGGGGTAAATTCGTCGGAAAGCGGCTCAGGCCCAAGGTCCCGGAAAATCTTGGTGGGATCATCCACCAACCAGACCCGCCCGAACTTGCGCGGGTCAGAAAAGACAAGCGACATGTCTTCCGTCAATTTTAAGATAAGACGATCGTGCCTGGCAGGCTGGTATCCGCCCAGGATAACCAGCAGGTCTCCGCTCATGCGCAGGTGAATTATGAGATGTGATGTTGATAACTTGATCAAGAGGAATTTAGCCCGGCGGAAAATATCCTGGATTTGCTGACCCCGAATGACCGATTGAAACTTCGCCGGAGATGGTGAGACCAGCGTGGCTTTCCAGAGCAGGTCGGCCGACAGGATGTTCCTGCCGAGCAGTGCCGGGCGCAGGGTGCGGATGATGGTCTCGACTTCGGGAAGTTCAGGCATAGTAGAAATTAAAAGTTGTGGGTTTGAGAATCCTTAGTCAAGATTGACGAGCGAGGAGATACGCTTACTCCCAGGTTGCGTAACTGTCCAAAGCGTATCAGGGTGAAGACCATCTTCACCCTGATTTAAGCAAAAAGCTAGCCGAGTTGCTCGGATAAATACACCTGGAGGCTCATTTGTTTGATCTGGTCGAGTTGGGCCTCGATCCAGTCGATGTGGTCTTCCTCGTCCTTGAGTATACTCTCGAGCATTTCACGTGTACCATTATCACCCACTTCCACGGCCAGTTTAATAGCCTCGTTGTACGCCTTTATTGCAGTGTTCTCGGCCTCCCAATCGTTTTTGTGATGAGCCTCAACATCCTCGCCAATATGCATTTTATTCAATTCGGAGACCACAGGCATGCCTTCCAGGAAAAGGATGCGCGCGATATGCTTCTCGGCATGCTTCATTTCATCGATTGCGCGCTTTTCGATCAATTCGGCCAATTCTTTGTACCCCCAGTTGTCGCACATTTCGGCCTGTACCATGTATTGACTGACAGCGGTCAGTTCGTCGGCAAGCAGGAAATTGAGCTTTTCTATGATTTTTTCATTCCCTTTCATGAAGATCCTCCTTGTTTATTCGGTAGGAGGGCACAAGCCTTCCTACTCATTGAACATTTGTCCAACGCTACGGCCCTCATGGGCACGGCGGATGACCTCGCCTAGAAGCGGAGCGACGGTCAGGATGGTGAGTTGTTTGCCGAACATGGCGCGTTTTTCGACGGGAATTGGAACGCTATCGGTGGTTATGTACTCCGTGACCGGCAAGGCTGCCAACCGTTCCGCAGCATTCGCCGAGAATATCGGATGGACGAAGGTGACATATACGCGCCGTGCCTCGTTTTCCTTGACAAGATTGACGGCTTGTGCGATGGAACCGCCTGTATCAATCTCATCATCCACCAATACCACATCCCGGTCTTTCACGTCGCCGATGATAGTCAGCGCCTGCGCCTTGGTTTCGTTGGCAACGCGGCGTTTTTCGATAAAAGCAATCGGTGCATCAATTTCGAAGGCAAAGTTGCGGCCTTTCTTGGCAAAGCCGAGATCCACGGTGACGACGACCGGGTCCTTGAGATAAGGGCGCAGGTTTTCTTTGACGTAATCCACCAGGATCGATGAGGCGTTCAGGACATCACCGGGGACGGAGAAAAACCCCTGGATTTGGTAGGCATGCGGGTCCAGGGTCATGTAGCGGTCTGCACCGGCAATCTGGATTATATCTGCCACCAGGCGTGAGGTGATGGGGATGCGCGGCTGGTCCTTTTTATCCGACCGCCCGTAGCACAGGTACGGTACCACAGCCGTGATGCGCGCGGCCGAGTTAAGCCGCAAGGTCTGGAGCAGGATTAATAGTTCCATCAGGTTGCGGTGGACCGGCGAGGCCGTATGTTGGATGACATATACATCCTGGCCGCGCACACTGGTGTGAAGCTTTACGAACAGATTCTCATTGGGAAACTCGACGATGTCGCGTCCGCACAATTCTTCGCCCAGGTAATCGGCCACTTTTTGGGCCAGTTCCGGACTCGCCGTTCCGGCGTAAATTTTGATACCACCATAGACACGTAATTCACTAGATTGAGTCATTCCTTCACTTGTTCTCCCGGTTCCATTCAGAACGGAGTACGCTCATGAATAATAAATCACGATACTGTCCATCCTGGTAGACCGCCTGGCGCAAGCGTCCCTCGTGGAGGAAGCCAGCCTTCTCGTAGGCGCGAATGCCACCCTTATTGGCCTCGTCAACGCGCAGGAAGATGCGGTTCAGGTTCAGAGTCCCAAAACCGAATTGCAATAGCATGCGCATGACTTCTGTGCCGTAACCTTTATTCCAATAGGACTTGCTGCCAATAAAGAGCCCCACTTCCGCGCCGCGAGCGGTATTATCCACGTTCATGAAACTGCAATTGCCGATCGTCTGCCATTCCTCGGTTTCCTTTTCAGGGGATGTTTGCCGGATTTCGATGGCGAACGGCTGCTCAGGTGCTGGCAATTTGAGCATTTTCTCGAACCATTGCTCTTCATTTGCCAATGAAATAGGCATGTCCATTGACAGGTATCGACGTACTTCCGGGTCGTTCAACCAATCAACAAACTTGGGGATGTCAGTGCGTTCGTTCCGGCGCAACCGGACGCGTTCACCAACGATCATTAGCACTCCTGGGTTGTGATCCCGGTCTTGAAAGGTAAATCCGATGTCTGGAAACCGGTTTAATTATACTATCCTTAAACTGTCGTGGGTAAGGATTATCCCGGATTTCCCCACGGTTTTCTAAAAAAAGTCGAGGTTTAGGGTGGTGGAACTCCAAGAACCTCTTCCTCAGCGGCTTGGGGTGAGAGATTGCCAGGGTTTTCAGCCTGTGCGAAAATCCTGGCGGTCCTTTGCATATCGCGGTGGTGCGGAAGAAAAAAGAATAGGACAGGCTTAGGCTGTCCTACACACTCCCGTGGCTTCCTTGTTGTTACCTTGAAAAGGGCCCAATATTTCAGGTAGAAAATCCTCAACCGGGACTACTTCCGGCAGCCCCACTTCTTTCCCGGCGGTCAGGCTGTTGCTGAATGTCCTTAGTCCCGGCTGGAGGGCTGCCAGGAAGGTTACCAGCAGGACCAATATTCCTGCGCCAGTAAACAGGATGGTAAGACTCCATTTGCTGACTGCACCCGAAATGGCCTGCGAAATGGGCACCAGGCCGATATTGGATAGCATCATCATGCTCATCATCCGTCCCAGCATCGCTTTGGGGGTGCGAAGCTGCATCCAGGTGAACAGCGTGATGCCTATATACCCATTGCCCACCCCAAGGGTCAGCATCAGGGCGAAATCCACCCAGGTGGAACGAATGAACCCGAACGATCCAAGCGCCAGACCGAAAGAGGCCATCAGGGTGATCAGGAAACCCTGCATCGTTTTGCCAGTCGGACGAGGCAGGGATCCAGCCAGCAGGTAACCGGACAAGTTGCCGCCGGCATAGGCTGACATCAGCAGGCCAAAGGCCACGGCGCCTTCGGGCAGGCGCTGGTCGGCCAGCACCGGGATGCCGACCAGGAGCGGGCCAACGAACAGGAAGTTCATGGCCGTGATAACCAGGAACATCAGGCGCATGGCTTTGTCCTCCCACAAGTATTTGATCCCGGCCAGGATGGAAGCCCAGACGTTTTCCTTTTCAGCAGAACCGCCAGCCGGTCGACGTTGACCGCCTCCACACATCAGCCACAGGCAGACGGCAGAGACCGCAAAACTAACGGCATCGATCGCAAAAGCCAACCCGATGCCCAGGGGGGATTTGGAAAATCCGCCGATCAGGATGCCGGCGATGGTCGGGCCGATGAAGCCAACCAGCTGGCCGACACCCATCATGACCGAGTTGCCTGCCTGCAGGTCCTGTTCCTCCACCAGCATCGGCACGATGCTGTTTTCCGCCGGGATGGCAAACCCGGCCACCAGTCCGAATCCCAGGCTGAAGGCATACAGCATCCACATCTGGACGGTCCCGGTAAATACGACCAGGGCCATCAAGGCTGTCAGCACGAAGCGAACCGCATCGGAGGTAAGCATGATAATACGCGGCGAAATGCGGTCAGTGATCGCGCCGCCCACGAGCATAAAAATGGCGCGAGGAAAACCTTCCAATGCCAGCACAATGCCCAGTGCCAGCGGGTCGCCGGTCAGCTTGAGCGCCAGCCAAGGAGTGGCGATGAGCGCGAACTGGTCTCCCAGCAGGGAGGTGGTTGCCCCGGAAAAGAGCAAACGAAAATCGCGTAGAGAAAAAACCTTTAGAATGTGGTTTTTCTTGGGGGATTTGTTTTCCATGATCATTCCTTTCGGCGGGTATGATACTACCGAAGGCAGGAATCAACCTGTAAAATGGCTAACAGATCGCAATTGATGGCAAAATAAACAGCAACACCCCGATCGCCGCCGGGGTGTTTTTTATCTTGGAAAAGGCATTCATGCGGGTCTATTCCTGTAATGCAAACTGGACCGCCGCCTGGGCGTGGATGCGGGTGGTGTCGAAGAGTGGCAGGCGACTATCGGCCTGGCTGACCAGCATTCCAATCTCGGTGCAGCCAAAGATTATTCCCTCGGCCCCGGCCTTTGAAAGATCTGTAATGATGCGCAGGTATTCCGCTTTCGAGGCTAACTCGATCCTGCCAAGCACCAGTTCATCATAGATGATCCGGTGCACAATCTCGCGGTCGGCTTGTTCCGGGATGATTACTTCCAGGTTGTGCTTTTCTACCAGCCGGACGCAGTAGAAATTTTCCTCCATGGTGAAGCGTGTGCCGAGCAGGCCGACCCGCCGCACTCCCCGGGATTTGATGACCTCGGCGGTTGCATCAGCAATGTGCAGGAGTGGAATGCCAATGTTCCGCTGCACCTCCTCAGCCATTTTGTGCATGGTATTGGTGCAGATGATCAGGAAATCCGCTCCACCAGCCTCCACCGACCGGGCGGCCTCGATCATGGCCCGGGTGGCCTCCTCCCAGCGGCCTTCCCGCTGGAGCACTTCGATCTCAGCGAAATCCACGGAAACCATCACGCTCCTAGCCGAATGCAGGCCACCCAGGCGTTCCTTGACTGCCTCGTTGATAATGCGGTAATACTCCATCGACGATTCCCAACTCATCCCGCCAATCATGCCGATGGTTTTCATAAAGAGCTCCTTTATTTTGGTTGGACTGTGGTAACGATAGCCCTTTTGGCGCCTGCAGATAAGAGCGCCTCGGCTACGGCCGGGGCATGTTCTTTGTGGACGAGGGCAATCATATTACCCCCGCGGCCACCGCCAGAGAGTTTTGCACCCAGCGCACCGGACTCGCGGGCGGTTTCAATTAAATGATCTAGTTCCACGCTTGAGACGGTCATCTCCTGCAACAGGCTGTGGTTGGCATCCATGAGTGTGCCAAGTTCTGTGGTATCCCCGCGTTCAATGGCCTGGCGTGCGTCCCAGACGATTTCCCCCACCCGGTCAAAGATTTTTTCCCAACGGGGCGGATCTGCTTCCTGGAGTTTTTGCAATGCGCTTACGGATTCTTTGGTCGGGGCAGAAAGGCCAGTGTCGCCTATGACTATCGTAAACGCTGCGCCGACGCGGAATGTCTTGATGCGCTGACCTTTGACGAAATAGACCGGCCTGGCATAGGTGACGACGGTATTATCGATCCCGGAAGGTGTGCCGTGATGAAGTTTTTCCGCCTCAAAAGCCAGCTTGTTCACACGTTCGTCTGGCAGGGGGGCACCTAGGAACGCTGAAAGGGCGCGTAGAATAGCAACCGATACCGCCGCACCGGACCCGAGTTCCCGCCGCCACCGGTATGGTGGATTGGAGATAGACCGTGCAGGCTGGTGGATGTGTAATCCGCAGTGCAGAGAAAACGCTGTTGATAACCGCGGCCAGTGGTTGGTCCGGGGCGAGCCGGGAAAGTTCGGAGGAAAGATTAATATTGGGAGCTTCGATCCAGACCCCGCCGCGGGAATTTTCACTTACCGTCGCGGTTGCCTGCACCTGGGTTACAGGCACCGCCAGCGCCGGACGCCCGTAAACGACGGCATGTTCGCCAAACAGGATGATCTTACCGGGGGCGGAGGAGGTTGTCATGGGTGGGGGCGGATGATATCCGCCCTATGAAAGATAGAACACGGCCAGTACCGTCAATCCCCACAGCAGTATGGAGATCTGTAATGGATGATCGGAGAGCAGGATTTCCTCCGGTTCACTCCCAATTTGCTTGACCTGCACAAGGTAGAGGTAGCGGAAGATGGCATAGACCACAAATGGGATGGTCAGCATCAATGATTCGGGCGCGGCGGGACGGAAAAAGGTGTACAGCGCGTAAGCCACGATGGTCGTCCCGGAAACGATCGTGATGTACTGGTCCACCAGGGGAATGGTGTATCCGTCCAAAACCTTGCGGAAACTCCCATCCTGGAGGCTGGCGTCGTTGTTTTCTGCCAGCAGGGTCAGTTCGGCGCGCCTTTTGCCAAAGCCCAGGTACAGCGCCAGGAGTGTCATGATGACATACAGCCAGGGGGAGAAGCGTTCCACGACGATCAGGGTTGTCCCGGCATGGACGCGCAGCACGAAGCCGGCTGCAATGATCATCACGTCCAGGATGGGAATATGCTTGAGCCACTTGGAGTAGACCAGCATCATGGCGAAGTAGATCAGCAGGACGAGCGCAAATTGCCAGGCCAGCAGGTACCCGGCCACCAGCGCAGCCAGGGTGAGCAGGAGACCGGCAGTAATGGCCACTGGAATAGGTAATTTGCCTGAGGCGATTGGACGGTTCCGCTTCACCGGGTGCTGCCGGTCAGCTTCCAGATCGAGAATGTCATTGAAGATGTAGACCGTGCTGGCAATGACGCAGAACAGGCCAAACCCGGCCAGCGTACGCAGGAAATCGGCCAGGTGGAAGAGCTTGACGTCGAAAACCAGCGAGGCGAAGACGAAGGCATTCTTCGTCCACTGCCGCGGCCGCATGGTTTTGAGCAGGGCGCGTAACATGCCTCTATTTTACATGATACTTTCTTTTTTGTACCTGTGAATATTCCCATTTCCGCTTTTTTCTGATCCGCAAATTGGTAGATTGTGGCTCTTTTCCCCTTCCCAAACCCCCACCCCTATAAGAACATGGGGCAAGAAGAACAGGGGCAGGCGGGGCAGGCAGTGGCCGTACCAGGGGAAGAGACAGGGCGTGAGTGGGGTTGCATTGAGATGTGTTGCGGGGAGGGTTGATTTGCTGTATGATTGTCATATCCATCCGACCGTTCGTCCCCGTAAGGGGATTTAACCCAAGGGGCTTTTTTATGACCGCACCTGAGAGCACCTACGCCGAAATTGAAAACCTTGTAAAAAGGTTCAAGGCTCTATCACCCGCACAACGCAAGGGCATGAATGAGAACGCCACGCGGCAGGGCTACATCCTGCCCCTTTTCCGCGTGCTCGGATGGGATACAGATAACATCAACGAGGTTTGCCCGGAGGAAAAGGTCTCACGCGGCTTCGTGGACTTTTCCTTCCGCATCGGGGGCATCCCGCGTTATTTTCTCGAAACCAAGAAAGCTTCCGAAGACTTGAACGACCCCCGCTGGGTGCAGCAGGCCATCTTCAATTAATTTATTTTCCCCCACTTTCTGGTTATCTCTTATCTTCCAAAGTTAAAAACTGCATGTTCAGGAAAATAATGCCTACAAAAGAAATCGAAGCTATCGCTGATTTTGACCCCACTCAGACACTTGTAGATGCTGTAGATTTAACTCTTACAGAAAAAGAAAACGAAGCAAAGCTACAAGCTATTATAGAGCAACGCCATAAGAAAAAATAAATCTAATTCTTGTTTATTATAAATTCGCTTATTATTACTGTGATATTATTCAATCATAAGATAATAGTTGTCGCATATCTACCTAAAAGGAAATAAAATCGGCATTTGCAACCGAAAAACCTTTATACTGAGATTGTTAACTAAGCACTTTTTTGGGTCATACAATAAAAGGGAACTTTCTGTTTATGACTAGTCAAATTATTCAAGATAAGATAAATGATATTATAAAAAAGCGGCTCATAAACGTCGCACAGACTGTACGCACGTTCTTACCTCCTGTCTTATCCTCCAATCATCTGTCTTGGTCTATATTCACATCTAATAAATTCTTGCTGATTGTATTTATGTTAGACGAGGATAAAAACGAATACAAGAACTTATAACCAAAAATTATGATCCATTCCCAGGATTAATTTCTCTTGACATCAACACGGGGGCAGCCTTTAGATTAGAGAATTCCCAAAATACATTGATCGATAGCGTTGTAGTAAAAAATTCATTCACATTTTCGTTGGGCAAAGATTTAACTATAATTTTGGTGAATCACAAGCAATCCGTTATGACCAAAGAACTTGGTCAATATGAATACAGTATCCCTTTGGCTTTTCTTCTATCCTATGGCGATGAAATAACCATCTCAACAATATATGATTATTTTGAAGACCTAGTTGCTTATTCTGTAAGCTCATGGAGGCAAAAAAATGCTTCCTGAGATTCCATTTGAAAGAATTTGCGATAGTCTTGAAGCATTAATTATTGCCAAAGAAAATAAGGAGCTTCAATGCAGAGATTACTTGAAATACGCAAAGGAACTTTTGGTACGAGAAACTGTTACATGCTTTGTGTACATAGAACCCGAACGTCGTGGTAACTCAGGAAATCCTGATTACATTATATCTGGAGTGGTACAAGAAGAGAGAGGCCGTAGAGGGTGTGCGAGCGTACATCTGGGAATTAAAGAGCGCCTCAGTGCTATCTCTTTGAAAAAGAGACCGAAAATCGTTTAATACCTAGTAAAGAATTGTTTAAAGCTGAGAACCAATTGCTCCATTATTACCATGAGTTAAAAGGTAATGAGCAAGCCCGCCACGATTTTGGAGTTACCCATCCAGATTATGTTCGTTTTGGCGGCATTATTATAGGTAATAAAAACAGATTAGTAGATGGTAATTTCACCAATGAAAAGAAAAGAATACTTTATGAGAAAGCAATCATGGTTCGAGGATCCTACTTTTACGATCCTTTGCATATTCGAATTATTACCTGGGACCGTATATTAGAACAATTAAGGGAAAAAATCACAACGCAGAGACAACCCCCAGAGATGGGTCCTATCACTGCAAAATCACTTGGGACTGGAAATATCGAAATAATAACGCCATTGGACTTACAATGATTATGAAGCAAACTCACTTTACTTGTAGTAATAGATACTTTATGTGATTACCAGTGTTGTGGCTTTCATAGGAATTGAACCATGAACTCCTAGATTACGATTTATATCCAGTTTATACAAATTTCCCCACTTCCTAGTTATCTCTAACCTTCCATAGATAAATACTGCAAGTTCAAGATAACAACGCCTATCATGAACAAGAAATATTAGTAATCTGGCTATCGAGAAAATGAGTATTTTCTCCACAGAAATAAAAGGTCGATATGACAATTGATCAAAAAATAGTCATTATAGGACAAATTGCCACGTGGATTACTGTTCTAATTGTATTCCTCACTTTGATAGAGATGGAGAAACAAAGGAAATCCTCTCAAAAGCCAGAATTAATTATTCCAAATGCGTTTATCATGGGTTATCCTGACGAAAGCAATAAACTTTATATTGCTTCACGTTGGAGTAACAAAGAAGTCAAAGAGGACATAAATAAATTGTATGAAAATCCAAATGTAACTATTTATAATATAGGTGCTGGAGCTGCTAAAGAGATCAATTTTTCTTGGAATTTTGATATCCAAGAAACTGTGAATTCCATACAAGATTATTGTCTTAGAAATTCTATTCCCGTAGTTATTAATATTCAGAAAAAATTTCTGGAAATTGGGATTGAAGGGGTCTTTGATGGCATAAATCTGGATTCAGATTTTGAATATGCTTATCTAATGCCCGCATCAGTTACCTCCCAAGGTCTGAATTCAGAAATACCAATATATTTATTAGAATTGATTTCGTTTCTTATTTTTATTTCCATGCAAAAGCATGGTTTTGAATTCGGCGATTTTGAAATTCCTTCTATATTCTGTGAATTAAGTTATACAGATATAGGAGGTGCTAGATATAAAAAGAAGTATAATGTAACTTTTAATCCAACTTACTTGAGTTTATCTGCAAAAGAAAGCGGCTCCCCCTTTACTAATGCAATATTCCATGGAATTTTTAAATTCAAATAGATCAAGGCTAGAAAATTCCTTCTTATGATTTGAACCTCGAACCGCTAGATTACAGCTTCATACCTATTCACTTTATTTCCCCACTTTCGAGTTATCTCTAATCTTCCGTAGTTAAATACTGCACGGTCAGGATAATTGCGCTTATTAAAAGACAAACCAAGCTATAATTATTTTAGACGATTATTAATATATGGCCGTATAAGATCCTAAATGAATTCGGATGTTATGCGGACCGCCTATAAGCTGTTATACGATCCGCTTAAAAGCGAGTTAGCTGCTAAAGAGCCAAAACCGAAGGCAGTATTTGAGTCAACCCATCTACTCAGGTTCAGTAGGGAAAGGAGTAGCCAATCAATGAGTGCAGTTGAAAATAAACAAGCCGTTCTACGCTGCATTGAGCTGTTCAATAAATGCACACTCGAGTGGGTGGACACCTGCTATTCAAAAGAACTGAAATGGACTGAATTACCCAAACCAGGTACGCCACAAGGGAGACAAGGAAACCTCCAATCCTTCCGCGAATCTGCCAAACAACTATTAGGTTTGTTCCCAGATCGTAAACTAGCTGTGTTGAGATGTGTGGCTGAAGATGATTGCGTTGTACTGGAACAAGATTGGCAAGGTACGGCAGCATTTACCATTGGAAATTTCGTTGCCGGCAGAATTGCCAAACTCAGGGTAGTGTCCTTTTTTACGCTAAATGATGGTTTGATCACGGGGCAAACCGATTATTGTGTTTCACTGCCCTAGAGTTCCTGGTCTCACCTAAATCTTGGCAGTTTAGATGAGCAATAAATCAAAAGGTCGAATTGGAGCAAATGTAGGAAGCAGGAAGACAGAAAAGCAGCTAACACCGGCTCCAGTCGGACAGCGGCTCTGCCGCTGTCCGCAGACACG
Organism: uncultured Chloroflexia bacterium; assembly: GCA_963827305.1. Classification (GTDB taxonomy): domain Bacteria; phylum Chloroflexota; class Anaerolineae; order Anaerolineales; family Villigracilaceae; genus UBA877. Next base: position 486,261 of record CAWHAM010000003.1, on the reverse strand, counting down.
ATTTGCCAAATTATGTGCAATAATGGTTGTGGAGTCTCGCTAGTCCGCCGCTGCCGCTGAGCCAAACCGTTGGGCCGCGTAGACGGGAGAGTATCAGTGAAGCCTTTGGTCGAGAATGCTGTGACATACTGGTCGAGCCATGAAATCCTTTACCGTCCTCATGATTATGCTTTTGCTAGTCGGTTGTGCGCCGATAGCCATAAGTGCTGAAAGTCCAAGCACAAATCAGTCTGATACGAATATCATCTCGGCTATTTATCTAGTCCAAGGTCAAGGGCAGCTTGCCGCCAGTGATCTGGGATTACATCCCGAAGTTATGGTTACCAACTCATTTGATGATTTCAAGCAGCATAGCCAGGCGAAGGTCGCTCTTTGGATTGACAAGAATGCTGTCTCTTTAGTAAATATGGATTGGCTTCATCAGGCGCCGCAGAAGTATTACCCTCTAATGCTTGTAGGTTACAACGATGCTCTTTATTCATTTCGAGAGACGCTGTTAGGCTTCCCCATTAGTGGGCCAGCGATAGATTGGAGTACCGTTACGCTGGAGCCGGGCTTTAGTGTATGGATGATACGAGAAGAAACGAGCTCTTCAATATCCACCTATATGATGGGCTACGCTCAACCGCCAACCGTGGATGCCATTCTCACGATCACCAATGCGCTTTTGAAAGGCGGGCCGCCGGAATGATGCCATGGCGGGTAATCGGCAAAATCAAGGCGGCTCAAAACCGACTCCCCTTGGAAAAACGCCAAGGGCAGGCAGCGGACAGCGGCTGCGCTGCTGAGAACATGCGCTGCGTCAGAAACATCTCGATAATCGTCGTGGCGTCTCGCCAGTCTCGCTGATGCCGCTGAGCCATACCGTTACCAAGATATAATTCATACCACAAAATGTATTTCAATAGGAATTGAACCTGTAATCGCTAGGCTAAAGGTTCATCTCCAATTCATTCATTTTTCCCCCACTTTTTAGTTATCTCTAATCTTCCATAGTCAGAAACTGCACGTTCAGGATAATTGCGTTTATTGAAAGATAAACCACGCTATAATTATTTTAGGCGATCAGCCATCGATAACCGTAAAACATTCTAAACAGATTAGATGATATACATACCGCCTATAAGCTATTACACAATCCGCTTATAAGCGAGTTAGTCGTCAACAAGTTTTTAGTGTATTGAATGATTAGTTCATATCAAGGTTATTGGAGAAAGCAGCTATGAAAACTGCGATCATGGGTGCAGGTGGACTTGGTAGTTATATTGGCGGGAGGATGGTTAAAGCCGGGCATGATGTTACTTTTATTGCCAGAGGAGATCATCTTCAAGCGCTTCTTGACAATGGACTAAAGGTCAAGAGCGACTTTGGTGATTTTCAATTAGAGAAAGTTAATGCAGTTAGCAATCCTGGGGATATCGGTAAGGTTGAGCTGGTATTTTTCTGTGTAAAGTCTTATGACGCCATGGCAGCTACAAGGTTTATAAAACCAATAGTAAACAAGGAAAGCCTAATTATTCCTGTATTGAACGGTATTGACCACATCAACATCCTTGGTGAAGAGTTAGGTCTAGACCCAGTCCTTGGTGGTGTAGCTATGATTGTTGCTCACCTTCGCAAACCAGGTTTTATTGAGCAAATTGGCCAATTTCACTTCATTGAATTTGGAGAGACAAGAGGTGGTAATTCTGAGCGTTGTGCTAATCTGCAGAAGATTCTCACAGAAACGGGTATTGAGTTCCGAGCTATTCCCAACATAATGGAACGCATGTGGTGGAAGTTGTGCATAGTTTCTGGATTTGCAGGGGTATATAGTGTTGTCAGAGCTAACAAGGCTGTGATCTCAAAATCCCCCGAAACGATGGACCTTCTCCGACAAGCAATTTTGGAAGCTATTTCCGTTGCGCAAGCTAATGGAATTGACTTATCAACAGAAATTGCTGACGAAATTCTTGATAGTCAGAAGAATCTTCCTCCTGAATACAAGCCTTCCATGCTCATTGATTTAGAAAAAGGAAAACGGATTGAGTTAGAAGCAATAATTGGGGTAATCACCCGATTAGGGAAAAATCTTGGTGTGCCCACACCCGTGAATAACTTTATCTATGCGTGTCTCAAGCCATATGAAAATGGCTCATTTGATTTAGGTAGATTGCAGCTTGTTGATGACTAAGTTTCCGCCTAACACTGCGAGCAACGAACTCGTGGGATTCGAGTCGCTAAATTGAGTTGGTTCTGGCTGAAAGGTTTACCGCTATAGTCAACATCATCCACACTCGCCCACGAGCTGATAACGCCAACCGTTACAAAATAATATCCATGTCTCAAAATGTACTTCGACAGGAATTGAATCTAGAACCGCTTGGTTAAAAGTTCATCTCCAATTCAATCATTTTTCCTCACTTTTTAGTAATCTCTAATCTTCCATAGTCAAATGCTGCACGTTCAGGCATTCCTCATATTACAACATAAAACGCTCGCCTTATTGATGGCTCAATATCTTATGGGCAGACAGGTGGGAGAGGCGACGGTATCAGCATTGGTGGACGGTCGTAGTCCTTCGTTGGGACGCTACTCACCGCTCGAACACGGGTGGCACCTGCGGCGGTAGTGTCCGACCTGATGAATTGAAGGTCAGCCCCTCGTAGGACGAGAAGAGACCCTTTCGAGTTACTGGGTCATCCGGCTTTGAGTTTCTTGACCGGGGTGTCCGCGATCACCGCTTTGATCGGGGTGTCCGCGATCACCGCTTTGACCGGGGTTTCCGCGATCACCGCTTTGACCGGGGTTTCCGCGATCACCGCTTTGATCGGGACCTTCACAGCATCTTCCATGGGATCTTTGAAGGGCACCTCGATTCGGAGCAGGCCGTTCTCGTAGATCGCTTCGGCTTTGTCAGGTTTCACTGGCCAAGGTAAAGCCAGTGCTGAAACATACTCGATGTCCCTTGCTGGCGCTGTCAGGTGGACGCTGTCTGGCAGGATCTTCAGATCGATGGTATCCGTTGGCGCTCCTGGGATGGAGAACTCCACTACTAGCTTGAGGTTCTCCTCGTCAGCATACGCTACTGTATTGGGCGCAACCTTAATCCGATTTTCCGGCATACTGGTAACCTCCTTGTGGCTGGGAACGGCTCAACCTCGTTAATACTATAGCATCGTTGACTTTGCAGGTCAAGTACGACGGTCACGGCGACCTTCAGCGAACGAAGGCCATATCCCAAACATGAACCTGTTGTCGGCTGGAGTATATAATTACCCAAGGAATAGCCGTAAGCGCTGGAGCCAGCCCAAAAAAAGACGCCAGTACGCGACGCGTTCGTTTATCAAAACAGTTTGGCTCTGGTCTTAAGCCCTTCTTCCACTTACCAGGCGTAATATGAACACAAATATCACTGCGCCGACGAATGCAACCGCGATGGATGGCAGGTTGATGCCTGTCATCGGGTTGCCCATATGGAAGAAATGGGAAGCAATCCAGCCGCCCAACAATCCGCCTATCACGCCAACGATGATGTCACCGATTAAACCGTAACCACCCCCCTTCACAACCAACCCAGCTAACCAGCCAGCGATCAAGCCAACTACGATCCAGGAAAGTATTCCCATTCTGATCTCCTTTTCTTTTTATGATCATTCAAAGGATCTTTGTCTAATGCATGTCCTTAATAAAAAGTGGCTTACTAGCCTCGCCGGGAATAAATCCATTCACCAATCCATGCCACCCGGCTATAAGACCGGGTGGCATGCGATCTACCGGCCCAGCAGGATGAGGACGCCGGCTGCGATTGCAAGGATCGCCATAATTAAAGGCAGGGCCGAAAAGCTGAATTTGAACAATTCGATCAGCCCGGTCAGGATGAGCCAGATGCTCAGCAACAGAAAACCTAAATTCTTGGTGATTTTCAAGGTGGTACTCCTTTCAAACGTGAATGAATAGCGGCTGTCGAGTCCTGCGACCTTTGTCAGCCTTTAAGAGGGATGCGGATTATCAGGTCATAGGCAAACTTCTTCTATACCATAATTAGTCAGATCATACAACGGCTAATTGGACAGCCTGTATACAATCCGAATATGGATAATATACGGCTATTTATTAAATGCTTGCCATTTCTTGACAACATTCTCACCCATTCGCATACATTACCTGTTCAAAGAAGTGAGCCGCTTCAGACTGGCCGCCGTCTCCCGGGCACATCCATTAGCAGGGGAGTGTTCCTCTCCGCCATTTGGGGGAGGGCAAGGTGGGGGGTCAGGCGTGAGCGGGGGTAGTGCCGGCCGTCTTGCGGGCTTCCTGTTTCAGCCGCCGCACATGCGTGCGCTTGCTCTTGGATGGTCGTTTGGGTTTTACCTTGCCCGACTTGCCTGTCTTGGTTGCCATGAGGTTCAACTCCTTATAATGTCAAATTATACATCGGAAGGATATGCCGGTTGATAATCTCATACTACAGCTATTCCTCCCAAGCCGCATCCACCTGACGGGGAATGTTTGCTTCTGCCACTTGGGGGAGGCACGCTGGGGGCTTATTTCCGAACCCAACCCTTCTGTTGCCAGAGATCCATATATTTAGGGTCCGGCCAGCTTTCATAAGGGTTGAAGTCAGAAAATTCCACCGGCAAAATGAGACCGCTATGGTCTGGTTTCGACCAGCCGAATGCAATCTCACGATCACAGTCCTCACAATTAACAAAGAACTCATCGCTTTCCGGGTTGGTCTCTGCCTCGAAAATTTCATATTCTTCCGGTTCAGAAGCAGAGTCATCTTCCTGATACTCGCCGAAGTCACCCCTCTGAACTTCGTCGTCAGGATTTTCCTTGATCTTCTCCTTAAACTGATATTGCCAGTGGTGATTACCTTTGAGCGGCCCCCATTCCTGCCAACGTTCGCTGTTTTCTCCAGCCAGGATGCTCCAAACATGTGTAATGATCAAGGTATGTCCGCCACAGGAACTACAGGTAAACTTGTATACAAGATTATCTTTCATGACTGTGCTCCTTCCGTCAACCAAGGGCAACATCATTATTGCACAAGGCGGATGCCGAGTCAATAAATACAGGGTGTACAATGAGGCTGGTTACGAACAACATAACAGTTATTCACACCAAACCATTTTCAAGAAGGAAGACAGCATGAGCGAAGAACCAAAAACACAGCGCGATGGACAGGAACTAGAACGCGTACAGCGCCAACAGGACCAGCAAAATCTGGAGCAGGAACAGACCCGGGGCCGAAAGCCGAAGCTGCAAGAGCAGCAACGGTTGGAGAACCAGCAGGAGCAGGAGCGCAAACAGCGCCAGCAGGAGCAGCAGCAGTTGGAAAAGCAGCTCGAAGAGAAGCGTAAGCAACGCCAAAAGGACCAGCAGGAACTGGAAGCGCAACAGAAACAAAAGCAGCAGAAGGACTAGCCGCCTGGCGGTCTTCCTCCCCTGCCGGGAGTATGGCATGATCCACTCGATGAATTTGTCTGGCGCGGAAAATATTAAAACAAGGATAAACAGATATGGGCGGCAAAGGAAGTAAAGATAAAGGCAAAAAGGAACAACGCAAGAAAGCCAAGCTCAATCCAAGGAAAAACGGAAATTGAAGAACGAGAAGAAAAAGAACACAACCAGTAGCAGCGGCTTTCCCAATAGATTGCGTTGCGGCGGACAAGTCACCGCCTGAACGAGCATGCACTTGAAGTTAGGCCTTTTACTACCTGACCTCAAAGTGCATAAAAGAACCACAGACAATAGGCGCGCCTGGACGACGCTATTTTTTAGGATTTCATCAAAAAAACTCAGCACCGATTGTGTCCATATGGGTAGGATCGCTAGCAAATGGGGTTCACGGACGGAAGGAAAGTGTCTGACTGAGATAACGAAAAACCGAGGCGGTGGGGATGGTCGCGGTTTTTAGATGGGGGGCAGAGAATTGTTAAAGATGAACACAGAAGGCGGGAGAAGTGCGATTAAAAAAAGCCTAGCGTGGTTCGATCTTTGAACCGGTTCAGGAGAACTGCCATTGGTCCTGGTCAGAAGGATTCACGGCACCGGAGACGTGTAATACGTCTCACTGCCGAATACTTCGCGCACCACTTCGAGCATGTCGAACTGGTAGTTTCCAGCAGGATACTTGGACCCGAGGTTGGCTGTGGGCTCAACAGTGGTCGTTTCCGCCCAGTTATTCCAGGTGTTGAGCCAGATCAACTTTAGACCGCTGCTGCCAACAGGCTCGGCGTACTTGCGAGCCACTGTCGCCATCTCGATGACCTGATCCTTGCTTTGCGCCGGAACGTAAGTGGGGTGGTCGAATATCCAATATCTCTCGTCATACTGCGGGGCCCAGGCAGGCTGAAAGTTTAACCGAGTCGTCTCTGCCAGCTACCTTCAAGCCTGCGATCCGATCGGTCCACCACTTGAAAGCATCATCAACCATCACGGCCGCTTTGCCCACATCAACCATCCCAGCCGAGTCGAGACCGGGCATGAGCATCGTGAAGGTACTGCTGCCATCGAATAACGCGGCGTGCTGCTGATTGAAGCATCCGACACATACCTCGTCTCCAACAATGAATACGTCATAGCCAAGCTCTGCCACCTGATTGCGGGCTTCCTGCATCGCCCCCGCCAAATTCCCGATGAAGCTGTTTGTAGCCCAGATGTAGATCACAGGCCGGTCATCGATGGTGAGATACTGGGGATTGCCAAAGTACTTTTTGGCAAAGTGGACGAAATCCTCTACGAAAGTATTGTACACATCAGGTTGATCGAAATTGATGTTCGGTACCGTGTTTACATTCAGGTCAGGAGTTTGCATCAGACGGAGCGGAAAATCATAGAAGATAGCCCAACGAACCTTGTTGATGTTGGGCGACTTCAGAAAGACATCATCTAGGGTATCCTCCATGGACCCGCAGCAACCGATGCCGCGTGGTGTTGTCCACTCAATGGAGAAAGCATCAATACCATATTCAACGGCCCACTCGATCTGCTGGTAGACGACTTTCGGGTCGCTGGCATAATACGTCTTGCCCAGGAACGGGGTAAGGGGAGTCACTCGGCTCCCGTCTGCATTCTCAAATCCGCCGTACTGACCTGGTCCATAGTACCAGAAGTTGAGCTGCGCTATGACGATGTATTCGTTTGGTGCTGCACCCAGGAACGGTTGCGGAGAGACCTCATAGGTCTGGGTGTTCCTCTCGCCTGAGTTGATGCCGTCCCAGGTGAGAACGGTAACGACGCTTGGGGTCTCCTCCGGGTAGCTGGAGATTTCAACCTGCGTTGAGCCAATGTGACCGCGCTCGATCTCAAAGATGAGTGGATTTGCTGGTTCGAGGTCGGTGAGAAGAGCCTCGACCACCAGCTCCACGCTCTTGCCTCCCTGAGCCTGGCCCAGCGACTGGCTGAGTAAAATGGATTCGCCTTCGAGTCCGGCAGACTGTACCTGTTCGCTGGCCGAGGTCACGTTGAAATCGTACCAGAACCCGCCGGAAGTCAGGTGAACGGTAGTCCAATCAGAACTGGTGCTGATCTTGATCTGGATGCGATAGGATGGTGACGTGATCTGCGGTCGGGTTGTTGTGGGTACGACAGCTTGCTGACTGGGGGTGGGGGTGGCGTGCACGGGTGTCAATGTGGCTGTGGCCGCCGGGGTACTGGTACCACAGGAGGCAAGGATAAATAGCACGACGATTGCCAAGATATTCCTGATTATTGACATTTTTTCCTCCTTGACCTTTCGCTCGATGATGTCCCCCACGGGGATGATATTCTTCATATGGCACCCTCCGTACAGCCAAACATTGAATTAACAATGATTACAACTTTAGTTTACGACTTTCCCCCCTTGATTTCAAGCGCCAATACTCACAAAGAGATACCAGGGAACTGCGGTAGTCCCGGTTCCAGCACAAGGCGCAGAACCTTGAACCAAGATATGAGATGATTCCAAGATCTCTTAATAGGAACCCCGATTTAGCACCAAAATTTTCTACTGTAATTCTATAACTACCTGGTTATCTACCAAACTCTCATAATGGGCGCAACCATCTCTTGGTGATCTCTAGCGCGTTTGGATTGTTATCTGCACGCTCAATCCTGCAGGAACCCCTGCAACTAAACCCCCTCAACTCACTTCAAGCGCCCGGGATATACAGCAAGACTGCAGCCAACTCATCGCGCAGGCATTTAATTCGTACGCTTGCCATCCCTCCGGAAGTCCGCTGGCTGGCTTCGGGCTCCTATGACAGGAGGATCAAGTCGTGGTCTTTCCCGGAGGATGAGCTGGTCGTCTGTGCTCCTATATTCTCATTCTTCTTCATTACTTAAATCGATGATTCTATCGTTCATCCCCCGATTGGGGTTCTTAACTGGTCGCACCCGAGCGTATAATTGAGCCATGCCGAAGCAACGTTTGGACCTCCTGCTGGTGGAACGCGGCCTGGTCGAATCCCGCGCCAAGGCCCAGGCCCTGATCATGGCCGGACAGGTCCGTGTGGATGGGCAGGTGGAGCTCAAGGCCTCCGCCGCGATCGCTCCGGAAGCGCGCCTGGACCTGGATAAGGGTCCGCGTTTCGTCTCGCGCGGCGGCGACAAGCTGGAGGCCGCGTTGGTTGCCTTTCCAATCCAGGTGGAAGATCGTGTGTGCGCCGATGTGGGCGCCTCCACGGGTGGGTTCACGGATTGCCTGCTCAAGCATGGCGCCGCGAAAGTCTATGCCATTGATGTTGGCAAGAACATCCTGCATTGGAAGTTGCGCTCCGACCCGCGCGTGATTGTCATGGAAGAGACCAACGCACGCTACCTCGGGTCGTTACCGGAGCCGGTCAGCCTGGTGACGATCGATGCCTCGTTTATTTCGTTGAAGATCCTGCTGCCGGTGGTGAAGGGCTGGTTGGCCCCCCCCTTACCCCCGTCCCCGCTCCCATCGGGACGAGTACCCGCCAGGGTGGAGGGGTGCAGGGGTGAGGGGTGTGTGATCGCCCTCATCAAGCCCCAGTTCGAAGCCGGGCGGAAAGAGTCAGCCAGGCATAAGGGCGTCATCCGCGACCCGGCGGTTCACCAGGCCATACTGGTGGATGTGCTGACCTTTGCCCAGGGACAGGGCTTCAGCTTAGGTGGGTTGCTGCGTAGTCCCGTGCTGGGACCGAAGGGCAACATCGAGTTTCTGGCGTGGCTGGAGGTCGAGGATGGAGAGAACGCTGATATCGCCAGTCTGGTGCAGCAAATCTTGGGAGTATAAGAAGCGGATTACACCTTTGCACTTTAAAGGCTTTTAACAAACGCAGGTGTATAATTTTCGTATATTGAAACGAAAGCATTTTTAGATCGACGTGCTACTGCTTTCATATATTTCCCCAAGGAGAATCCTTATGGCAAAAATTGATGAACTCGTAAAAGATTTCCTGGCGCAGAAGAAGATCGCCGTGGTGGGCGTATCCGACAAGCGTGAGACCGGCTGTAACATGAGCTATAAAAAGTTCAAAGAGGCCGGTTATCAAGTTTTCGCGATTAATCCGCGCATCAGCACGTTTGAAGGCGATCCCTGCTACCCGGATTTGAAGTCCTTGCCGGAGAAACCGGAGGCCGTCTTCATCCTTGCCAGCCCCAAAGTGACCGACCTCATTGTCCAGCAGTGCGTGGACCTGGGCGTCAAGCACGTCTGGATGCACTGCATGATGGGTACCAGGCCCGGTCTGGCAACCAGCATGTCGAGCGTCTCACCCGAGGCAGTCCGCTTGTGCCGCGAGAATGGTATCGCCGTCATCCCCGGCTCGTGCCCGAACCAGTTCCTGAAGCCAGATGTTGGCCATGGCATGATGCGCGGCCTGTGGCGAGTCTTTGGTTTTCTCAACGTACAAGAAAGTTGATTGGAAAGAAGAGATTTCACTTTCAAGTTTTGTCGTTTTGAATGGCGGCGCACCTGTGCGTCGCCTTTTTATGATACTTGGTGTACCTGACCCTTCCGCCATTATGTCGTGTCCTTTGTAGACTAAAATCAGGTATACTTTCCTCGCTTACAAGTACTGCGCAAGTCTTTCCATCCAGCTAGAAGATTTTCCCAGTAAGGAATAATTACCGACCATCTTGTATTTCCAGAAGCAGTATGACGAACCATATCCGCAACTTTTGCATCATCGCGCACGTTGACCACGGCAAGTCCACCCTGGCCGACCGGCTGCTGCACCTGACTGGCACCGTCCCCGAGCGGGATACCACCGAGCAGATCCTTGATTCAATGGACCTGGAACGCGAAAAGGGCGTCACCATCAAGGCCTCGGCCGTGCGCATGAACTACACTGCGAAGGATGGCAACGCCTACGAACTAAACCTGATCGACACTCCCGGCCACGTGGATTTCGGCTACGAAGTCAGCCGGGCGCTGAATGCCTGCGAAGGCGCGGTGCTCGTGGTGGATGCCTCGCAGGGCATCGAAGCCCAGACACTGGCCAATTTGTATTCCGCCCTGGGCGCTGACCTTGTCATCATCCCCGTCATCAACAAGATCGACCTGGTGACCGCCCGTCCGAATGAGGTGGCAGAGGATATCGGCAGCCTGCTGGGTGTCCCGCCGGCGGAGGTGCTGCGTGTCTCGGCCAAGGAAGGCAAAAATATCGAAGCAGTCCTCGAAGCCATTGTCCAGAAAGTCCCGCCGCCCAGCGGCGAAGCGGAGTTGCCCCTGCGGGCGCTGATCTTCGACTCGCACTACGACTCCTACAAGGGCGTCATCGCTTATGTGCGCGTAGTGGAAGGAAAGGTTACGGCCGAAGAGACCATCCGGATGCTGGCGACCGGCGTGGATGTCAAACCCATCGAGGTGGGCATCTTTGCCCCAACCATGAAGCCGGTAACCGGCTTGACGGCGGGCGAGGTGGGATACGTTGCGACCGGCCTAAAAACGGTACATGACGCACGCGTCGGTGATACGATCACCAGCACTGCGTATCCTGCCAGCCAACCACTGCCGGGCTATCGCATCCCCAAGCCGATGGTTTTCGCCGGGATTTACCCGTCCGAAGCGGATGATTACCAAAACCTGCGTGAAGCTCTCGATAAACTGCAATTGAACGACGCTTCACTGACCTTCCAGCCGGAGACTTCGCAAGCGTTGGGATTTGGCTTCCGGGCTGGTTTCCTGGGCCTGTTCCACATGGAGATCATCCAGGAGCGCCTGGAGCGCGAGTACGACCTGGAGATGGTCTTTACTGCACCGACGGTGGCTTACGAAGTCCTGTTGCATACAGGCACGACGAAGATCGTTGCCTCCCCGGCGGATCTGCCCGAAGATGGATTGGTGGCTGAAATCCGCGAACCCTGGATGAACATCGAGATCATTACACCCACGGAGTATTACGGCCCGATCATGGAATTGGTCACCAAGCGGCGCGGCATTTATAAAAGCCAGGATTATCCCGCTCCGCACCGGGTCCAATTGAATTACGAAATTCCCCTCTCAGAAATCATCATTGATTTCTTCGACGAGCTCAAAAGTCGCACGCGCGGCTATGCCTCGCTGGATTACCAGTTCCTCGAATACCGCGCCGATGCATTGCAAAAGCTCGAAATCCTAGTCAACGGCGAACCGGTGGATGCCCTGGCGGCGATTGTCCATGAGAAGGATGCCTATCATAAAGGCCAGCGTTTCATTACCAAACTCAAGGAACTCATCCCGCGCCAGCTGTTCGATGTGGCCATCCAGGCTTCCTCGGGCGGGCGTATCATCAGTCGTGCCAACGTCAGGGCCACCCGCAAGGATGTGCTGGCCAAATGCTATGGCGGGGATATCACACGCAAGAAGAAATTGCTCGAGAAGCAGAAGAAGGGCAAGAAACGCCTGAAGATGGTCGGTAATGTGGAAATCCCACAGGAAGCCTTCATGGCGGTCCTGAGTCTGGAAGAGGAATAATAACTCGGATGTCTGAATTCTGGAAAACCACCCGGCGCTGGCTGCCTGGGGTGGTCATCAGCCTGATCGCCATCCTGTTAATCGTCCATTATGTGGACCTGCATCGTTTCGTGGAAGCCATCCGCTCAGCCAATTACTGGTTGCTACTGGCTTTCCTGATCGTTTCGGTTACCTGGCTGATGTTGCGGGGAATTGTCTGGCGCACCCTGCTGCGCGGGCGCGCCTCCTACCGGGACGTCTTCTGGACCCTGTGCGAGGGCTACATCCTGAACGCCTTCCTGCCCTTTCGCCTGGGTGAGGTCGGGCGCGCCTTTTTGCTCGGCAGAAAGGCAAAACTGGGATTTATGGACGTATTATCGACGATCGTCATCGAGCGCGTCCTGGATCTGGCTTTTTCAGCAGCCATCCTGCTCAGCGCAGTACCGTTCGTGGTCGGCGCGGCTGGAGCAGGGCGCATTGCCATCGCCATCGGAGCCCTGGTGATCCTCGGGATGGTGGTCCTGTACCTGCTGGCCCGCAACCGGGAATGGGCTCTGGGCTTGTTCCAGCGTCTCAGCGCACACTGGCCAAAGCTGCAAACATTGGGCGGGAACATTCTGGTTTCATTCTTCTCCGGTCTGGCGATCCTGACCGATGGCGGGTTGTTCCTGCGCTTCATGTTCTGGATGACGCTCAATTGGGCTCTCGCCATCGCAGAATTCTGGCTTCTATTATTGGCATTCTTCCCGCAAGCCCGGCTGCTTTGGTCCCTGTTTGGTTTGGGCGCGGTCGCCTTCGGTAACGCCATACCATCCCTGCCCGGTGCGGTTGGCACTTATGAGGCGGCGTTGGGCGGCGCCCTGACGCTACTTTCCGGTGACCAATCCACTGCACTGGCAGCTGCCCTGACTGCGCACCTGATAGGTTACATCATCAATGGTGTGCTCGGGACATACGCCCTCTCGCGTGAGGGCGAGACCTTGATGGGGGTCTACCGCCAATTACGGAACCGGCAGCGGGAAGAACATTCCGGGAATGTCTGATGAGATAAATATCCATGCCAATAGAAATTCCTGAACGCATCGTGAAAGCCAGAACTGGATCAAATCCTGCGGTCATTTGCCGGGTTCCCTCCGGTTGGGCAGTCTTGAGTGATATGCAATTCCTGCGAGGCTACACCATCCTCCTGGCGGACCCGGTTGTCGCTTCGGTCAACGCTCTCGACCGCCCTCTAAGAGCTGTCTACCTGAGTGATATGGCCTTGGTCGGAGATGCCCTTTTGGAAGTGACCAGTGCATACCGTATCAATTATGGCATCCTGGGAAACAGCGATCCCTACCTGCACGCCCACATCATCCCGCGCTACCTGAACGAACCGGAAGAGTTTCGCGGGGGGTTGCCCTGGTCTTATCCACTGGAACTTGTCAATGCCGTCCCATTCGATCATGAACGGGATAGAGAGTTAATGCAACGGATTGCCTCGGCGATCCAAAAACGTATGTGAGAAAGCTGTATTTTTCCCGCGCTGTCCATTGATTACGTCTTTGGGAATATGCGTGATGATGGAGTGAAAATGGGGATGTTGGGCGAGCGAAGCTCGCCCAACATCCCCATATCTTTCTATCTATTACGAGTATACCCAATGACCCTACTGATTCGAACAGAACCTGTTTAGCGGGGGTGGGTTATAATCTGTCAATCCTGACCTATGGTACACGAACACACACACATCACTGATCTGAGCCGTTCTGCCAACCGCCGCCTGGCGCTATCCATCAGCCTGACGGCTGCTTTTGTGGTGTTTGAGATAGCAAGCGGTCTCTACGCCAATTCCTTGGCTCTGCTGACCGATGCGGCGCATAATGTCACCGACGTTCTGGCACTGGCGCTGACCTGGTGGGCGCTACGCGTAACGATAAAACCGGCCCATTCAGGGAAAACGTATGGTTACCATCGTGCCGGCATCCTGGTGGCGCTGGTCAACTCGACCACCCTGGTGTTAATTTCCCTGGGAATATTTTATGATGCCTATCGCCGTCTGCTTACCACACCTGAGGTCAAGGCGGATGTGCTGATTGGCGTCGGCGTGGTGGCTGTAATTGTAAACCTGGCTACCGCATTAATGGTCAGACGGGGCAGCAAAAATGATCTGAACCTGCGCAGTGCTTTCCTGCACCTTATAGGTGATTTCCTGTCAACCGTCGGGGCGGTCACGGCAGGGATCGTCATCCATTTCACCGGTCTGAACTGGCTTGATCCGCTGGTCAGCATCTTCATAGGTCTGCTCATCCTTTGGAACGCCTGGGGCATCCTGCGCGAGTCAGTCAACATCCTGATGGAAGCCACCCCTGCCGATGTTGATGTGCCAGCGGTCGTGGATTCCATCATGCATGTAGAAGGGGTGCGCGGTGTGCATGACCTGCATATTTGGTCCATCACACGCGGACTGCGGACACTTTCTGCTCATATTTTGACCGATGATATTCCCATCAGTGATGGAGTGAAAATCCAGGCAGCGGTCATTGAATTACTTGATCACACATATGGGATCGCCCATGCCACCCTGCAACTGGAGTGTACGGATTGCATCCCGGCCGAGCTGTACTGTGATATCACTGTAAACAACCACAACCATTAGCCATGCATATTCTTACCGGCCTGACCTATTACCGTCCTCATACTTCCGGCTTGACCATCTATGCAGAACGGCTGGCACGCGCCTTCTCTCGGCGCGGCCATCAGGTCACCATCCTCACTTCGCAGTTCGACCGTCAGTTGCCGCGCCTGGAAGGCATGGATGGTGTGACAGTATTGCGTATACCTGCGCTGATGCGTGTCAGCAAGGGACTGCTTATGCCCGCCATGCCTTTCGAAGCTTGGAAATTGGCGCGCAGGGCTGACGTCATCAATTTGCACATGCCGCAACTTGACGCAGCCTACATAGCCTGGTTTGGCAAGCTGATGCAAAAGCCAGTGGTCCTGACCTACCATTGCGACTTGCGTCTGCCGCACGGTCTGATTCACGCGATAGCAAACCAGGTTTCGCACGTTGCCAACCACGTTGCGGGCTGGGGCTGTGATGCAATAGTCAGTCTCACGCGTGATTACGCCGAGCATTCACCCTACCTGACTCACTACCTGGACAAAGTCTGCATCCTGGATGCGCCGGTGGAACTGGCACCGGCCGGCGAAGCGGACATTCGGGCTTTTCGCGAGAAGTTCGGCATACACAAAGGTCAGCGGATCATCGGCATGGTGGCTCGCCTGGCAACCGAGAAGGGCGTCGAGTATCTAGTCCAGGCATTGCCGAAGATTCTGGAGCACATTCCGGAGGCGCGGCTCCTATTCGTCGGCTCTTACCAGAACGTGGTTGGGGAGGAAGAATATGCTGCCCGCATTCTGCCACTCATCGAAAGTTTGAAGGACCACTGGTCCCTTCTTGGCAACCTGTCGCCGGTCGAGTTAACGGTTTTTTTCAAGACTTGCGAGGTGCTGGTCCTGCCAAGCCTGAACAGTACCGAGGGCTTCGGCCTGGTGCAAGTTGAAGCCATGAGCTGCGGGACCCCCGTGGTAGCGACGGATCTACCGGGAGTACGCGTCCCTGTAAAGACGAGCGGCATGGGCAAGGTTGTTCCGGTGGCGGATGCCGGTGCGATAGCACGTGCTGTCCTGGATATTTTGGCCCAACCGGAACTATATCGAGGTAACTCTGCCGAGATCATGCACAAATATTCTCCGGATGTGATTGCAGCCGGGTACGAAGAAATTTTCGAAAACGTCCTGCAAAGACGCAAATGAAAAGTCCTCTCATTGCGCCTGCGTGTTTCGCTGCCATGTGGATGTTGAATAGATAGTTGCGAGAGATGTCAAGTGGGTAGATGTATTCTAGCTGGCAGAGTGGCATTCTTGCCAAGGCGTTGTGGCGAGAGTATCATCGGGGTCGCCAGAAATCAGAAGTGAGTGAGAAACCTCTATGCCTGAAGAACCAAGTGTCCTGGATTATCTCAAATCCAAACTGAAGTTCTGGGAACGCGGGGGAAAAGTGGAGATTCCCGCTGAGGCCGAATCGCCGGAGGAGAGTTCTCTGGAGTCTCCCAAGGTGGTTGAAATGGAACCCGCCGTGTTGCCATCCGTACAAAGTCCAGTGACGGAACCACCCCAAGAAGAAATCGGGCGACCCAACCACTGGCCGTGGCGATCTCTCCTGGCATTGGTATTGACCTTGTTGGGACAACGCGCCTGGGAGCCGGTGCAAGACCGGAAGGCGGGAATCGGGCTAATATTTTACGCATTCGGCCTGGCCCTGCTGATCTGGGCATATTTCAGCCACGAATGGAGCCTCTCGCCTGTACAGGAAACCGGCTCCGGGTCCGATACGATGCGGGTGCGGCGGCTGCCACTCTTTTTGGGGATCCCGCTGGCACTGGCCGCATTTATTACTCTTGGCCATAACCTGTTCACTATCTGGAATGTCCTGCTTTGGGTTCTTGCCATTATCTGCTTCGTCTGGGCTTTCTGGCTGCCAAAGGAAGATACCCCTCCATTCTGGCGACGAGTTCAGGGTCTTCTTCGTGCGCGATACCTGGCAGATCAAGGTCACACGTTGGACATTGCTCGTGTTGGTGGTGGTGGCAGTCGTCGCCTTCTTCCGTATTTATAACCTGGCTGGTGTTCCGTCTGAGCCGGTCAGCGACCATGCTGAGAAGATCCTGGATGTGTTCGATGTATCCCAGGGCCAGACACACATCTTCTTTCCGCGCAACACCGGCCGTGAAGCAATCCAAATGTACCTGACCCTGGTCGTGTCATGGGTCTTTGGTACCGGGCTGTCATTCTTGAGCTTGAAGATTGGCACAGTCATCTGTGGGCTGGCGACACTTCCTTATTTATATCTTCTCGGCAAGGAATATGGTGGCAAACGTATTGGTCTTCTGGCGGTGTTTTTCGCAGGGATTGCCTACTGGCCAAATGTCATCAGCCGGGTGGGGTTGCGCTTCCCACTCTATCCCTTGTTTGTCGCCCCCACGCTCTATTATCTCATCCGCGGCTTGCGGACCCGCAGCCGCAATGATTTCATCCTTTCCGGCCTGTTCCTGGGTTTTGGCTTGCATGGCTATACCCCGATGCGGATTGTACCTTTAGTTGTGGTGATTGCGGTTGGGCTTTACCTTTTGCATTCCCAATCCAAAGGAAGCCGAAAGCAGGCGCTGGCATGGTTGGTGATCCTGGCGGTGATTTCGTTCGTTGTCTTTCTACCGCTGGCACGCTATTGGCTGGATAACCCGGACACCTTCTCTTACCGGGCATTGACCCGCATGGGAACGCTCGAACGTCCTTTGCCCGGACCGGCTATCCAGATCTTTCTCTCGAACACCTGGAACGCCCTACGCATGTTCAACTGGAACGATGGTGATACCTGGGTTCATTCGATCGTATTTCGCCCGGCACTGGATGTTGTTTCCGGTGCATTGTTTATGATCGGGGTCGTTCTGGTGTTCATCCGTTACATTCGTCAGCGGCTTTGGCAGGACCTGATCCTGCTGCTGGCCATTCCATCGCTGGAACTTCCCTCGATCCTGTCCCTGGCCTTTCCGAATGAGAACCCGGACTTGACCCGCACCGGGGGTGCGCTTATCCCGGTTTTTCTGATTGTGGCGATGGCCCTGGATGGGCTTCTAACCGGCATCGCGGCCAAAATGAACCGCCGCATCGGAACTCTTCTGACTTGGGTTGTGGTTTTATTCCTGGCGGTATGTTCCTCCTTCCAGAACTATGATCTGGTTTTACACCAGTATGCAGACCAGTACACCGCTTCTGCTAACGACACATCGGAGATGGGGGCGGTCATCAGTCAATTCAGGCAGGTATATGGAACAACCGACTCGGTCTGGATTGTGGCGTTTCCCTATTGGGTGGACACGCGCCTGCCAGGCGTCTGGGCAGGCATCCCGAACCGGGATTTTGCCATCTGGCCTCAGGATTTCAATAAAACGTTGGATGTTAATGGTACCAAGTTGTTCATGATCAAGTCGGATGACACACAGGATGTAAATTTGCTAAAACAATTGTATCCTCAAGGTGTGTTAAGCACGTTCCACTCTGCCACCAATCTGGAAGGCAAGAATTTCCTGATCTTGTTCGTACCATCGAATGAGTGACCGAGGTTTTGTATGACGAATGGTTACTGCTCCAATCCGGGAAAGAAATACCTCTGGCTGTATGACATCCTGTTGATTGGAATCCTTTTTGTAGGTGCATACTTTCGCCTGGCAGGGAGCAACTGGGGCGAACTTCAGTTCCAGCACCCGGACGAGCTATTCCTGACTTCGGTCACATATGATATCCAGCCGGTCCATAGCCTGGCCGAATACTTTAATACCGCCACTTCGACCCTCAACCCACATAACACAGGCCATGGTTACTTTGTTTATGGCACGTTGCCTGTTTTTATCGTGCGCGGGCTGGCCGATTTAACCCACCAGTTGTCCAATCTTCAACTTTTCGGCCGGCATATGTCGGCGCTGGCAGATCTGGCAACCGTGGCGCTGTTGTATTTCATGGTGAAGAGGCTTTACGGTCCGCGTGTCGGAATCCTGGCGGCCATTTTCTCGGCGCTGGCAGTGATGCAAATCCAACAGTCGCATTTCTACACAACGGACAACTTTGCCACTTTTTTTATGCTTCTGGCGACTTACTTTGCCGTGGAAATCTTGGTTGTAAAAGAACGCGCGCCGGAATCAAATGCAGACCAGGAATTTTCGGAGGCACACTCTTTCTTCTCGCAGCTTAAGTCTTATTTTTCCCGCCTTGTTGCAGCCCCTCTCTTCTGGTTGAGTGTGGGGTTTGGATTGGCGTTGGGGATGGCAGTCGCTTCAAAGCTGAATGCTGCACCGCTGGCCATCCTGTTACCGGGTGCGCTGGCGATACGTTATTTTCGAATTCAGAAGAAAGTGCAGGATATTCCACCCTCCCCGGTTGCCCGCCCAACCTTCGACGGTTTTCTGGCCAAAATGTTCGTGTTTATGGTGGTCGGGGCGTTGTTTTCCATCCTGGCTTTCCGCGTGTTCCAACCCTATGCTTTTTCGGGTCTCGGCCTAAACCCGAAATGGCTGGCGAATATCAGGGAACAACGTGCCGACGCCAGCCCGGATTCCGGGTTGGTGTGGAATTTGCAATGGGCACGCCGGACGCATCTTTATTCCTTCGTAAACCTGACCGTCTGGGGTCTAGGCCTGCCTCTCAGTATCCTCGCCTGGGCCGGCTTCCTCTGGATGGGCTGGCGCATGCTGAAAGGCGAGTGGCGGCAGCACATCCTGTTGTGGAGTTGGACGGCCATTTATTTCGTATGGCAGTCGTTCCAGTTCAACCCGAACATGCGTTACCAGTTGCCTGTCTACCCGTTGCTGGCGATGATGGCAGCCTGGGCGGTTTTCGATTGGGCGCGTCCGCATCTTTCAGGATTGAAGCGGATCAATTGGCGGGCAATCCTGGCGGTGGCAATAGGCACGGTCATCCTGGTGTTGACCTTTGGCTGGGCATATGCCTTCAGCCAAATCTACCTCCGACCTGAAACGCGAGTGGCTGCATCACACTGGATTTATCAAAATGTCCCCGGCCCCATCAACTTGCAGATTCAAACTGCAGATGGAACAACCTATCAGCAACCCTTGCCTTTTCAAACCGGCAGCGTCATCCAGACAAATGCTCCTTATCAAATGGCCTTTTCTGCGCAGGCAGATGGGACGTTGAATCAAATCCTGCTGCCATATGTAACGAACCATATCCTGAAAGTTACCATCCTGCAGGACCCAATGGACTCACAACAGGTGGCATCCGGTTTCATGCTGGTTGCTCCTACTTCAGGTGGTGGGACTACACCAGCCGACCAAATATTGCTCTTCAGCCAGGAAGCCGTACTCAATGCCCAACAGAATTATCTGATTAATGTCGAAGTGCTTGATCCAGCATTCCAATTGGACCTTTGCGGGCCGCTTCAACTGGCAATAAAGACATCGTCCAGCCCGATCGAACAGATGATTGATCCTTCGACCCAGTGCATTGCGAGCGCAGGGCAGCCCTACCAGGCCCGGTTTGCTCCGCAAGCAGACGGGACCTTAACGGACATGACCTTCGGTCGTGTGGTGGATATGAGGGGTTCCAATGCGGAGAGCTTGAACATGGTACTTTCCTCCGGACAGGATTTCTCGTCCGACCAGGTTCTTGCCAGCGCATCGGTTACGGCGGACATTGTTCCCAATGCTGACGTGCGCGGAAATCCCGTCAAATTGGTTCTTAACCACCCTGCCACCCTGCGGAGTGGGGTCACTTATTACCTGCGTTTTGATACGAATGGTACTGCATTGACCTTGAATGGTTCCGCCATTGCAAATGAGACCGATTATGACTGGAACCTGCCGTTCCGTCTGGACGGTTACGACGGATTTAATGGCATTTATCGCGGTGATCTCAATCTGCAAATCTACTGGGATGATAATGCCAATAAACTGGCACGCTATGAAAGCTATCTCAACCAGACAGATTACATCTTTATTCCGACCGCTCATCAATATATGCAAACCACCCGTCTGCCTGAGCGGTATCCTCTGACCACAACCTATTATCGTCAATTGCTTGGTTGCCCGGCGGATAAGGATATCATCTGGTGCTATCGGGTGGCCAAGCCAGGCATGTTCAAAGGCAGTCTCGGTTTTGACCTGGTCGCCACCTTTAAATCGTATCCGACCATCGGCCCGCTGGTTATCAACGACCAGAACTCCGAGGAGTCCTTTACATTTTATGATCATCCGAAGGTGCTTATTTTCCGGAAGAATCCCAACTACAACCCAGCCCAGGTACAGGCAATCTTAGGCGCAGTGGATCTGAGCAATGTCATCCAGCTAACGCCGGCTATGGCTGACCGTTACAAAAGCCTGCTCCTTCCTGCCGACCAGCTGGCAACCCAGCAGGCCGGCGGTACGTGGTCGGACTTGTTTAACCGTAATGCCATTTATAACCGCTATCCCGGATTGGGTGTTGTGCTCTGGTACCTGGTAATATTTGTGCTCGGGTTATTCGTTTATCCGTTGGTGCGGGCTGCATTCCCCGGCCTGGCTGACCATGGCTATCCGTTGGCGCGCATCGTCGGCTTGCTGCTCTGGGCATGGTTGGCCTGGATGGCCGGTTCAATCGGTCTCTCCTACAGCAAGTTGATCATCGCCGGTGCTCTCGGCCTGATCATGCTGCTGGGTGTGTGGCAGGCCTGGCGTCAACGCGAGGAATTGAAACAGGAATTGAAGGAACGCTGGAAATACTTTCTATTGGTGGAAGGTGTCTTCCTGTCGTTCTTCCTGCTCGATTTGCTGATCCGCCTTGGAAATTCAGACCTCTGGCATCCTTCCAAGGGTGGTGAGCGCCCGATGGACTTTTCGTATTTCAACGCCATCCTTAGGAGCACCAGCTTTCCGCCTTACGACCCTTGGTTTGCGGGTGGTTACATTAATTATTATTACTACGGCTACGTAATTGTCGGGACGCCAGTCAAGCTGCTTGGCATTGTCCCCTCCATAGCCTATAACTTCATCCTGCCAACTTTGTTTGCCTGTCTGGCAACGGCAGCGTTCTCGGTGGGGTGGAATTTATTGCATGGAATTCGTGAAATAAGGGCCGAAAATTGCGAGTCACCCGAACCTCCGGTGAAACAACCAGGGCCGTTGGCTTCGATCTTTGACGCGCCCTTTATCGCCGGGATTTCGGCCTCCTCTGCCATGGTTCTCATAGGCAATCTTGGCGTTGTCCGGATGTTGTATCAGGGTTTCCAGCAGGTCGCCGCGCCTGGTGGGGTGATTGATCGAGCCAACATCTTCCAGCGAATCCTTTGGACATTAGAAGGTTTCTTCATGGTGCTGGGTGGAAAGATGCATCTTCCGTATGGGCTTGGCAACTGGTATTGGGATCCCAGCCGGGTCCTTCCAGCGCAATCTGGCGAACCGATCACCGAATTTCCACTCTTTACATTCATTTATTCTGATCTGCATGCACATATGATCGCGCTCATGATAACAGTGCTCGCGATCGCCTGGGCGCTCTCCGTGTTGCTTGCCAGAGCTAGATGGAAGAATCATCTTGATACTGTCACCAGTATTTTGCTTGGCGGCCTGATCATTGGCGCCATCAAGCCTACCAATACCTGGGATTTTTACACCTATCTGGTCCTTTGTGCGGTGGTTCTGGCATATTCGGTCTGGCGGTATGCGGATATTAACCGCCTACCGTTGGCAATATCGCCGTGGATCAAGCGTTTGATTATGACGGGTGGGGCTGTGGCGTTGCTGGTTGGCGCATCGGTCCTTTTATACGCGCCGTACACTCATTGGTACTTGCTCGATCCAACCTATACGATAATGTCTCTTTGGAAGGGAGGGCGTTCGGATATATCCTCCTATCTCGTCCACTGGGGTGTGTTCCTGTTTTTCATCGTCTCCTGGATGACCTGGGAAACGCGCGAGTGGTTGGCCGGGACACCCGTTTCCTCTCTGCACAAACTGCGTCCCTATCGTGACCTCATTATTTCCGCGCTGGTGATATTCTTTCTAGTACTGATAATCCAACAGGGCTGGGTGATGAGTTCCAGCCAGGACATTCCGTGGAAGGAAATCACCATCCTCTGGCTGGCGCTACCTCTGGCAGCCTGGGCGGCGATCCTTCTATTCCGTCCCGGGATTCATGACGGTAAGCGCCTAGTCTTGTTCATGATAGGGACAGGTCTGCTGTTGACGATGATTGTGGAGGTCATCGTCATGGGTGGCGACATAGGCCGCATGAATACCGTTTTCAAAATATATTATCAAGCCTGGACCTTGCTTGGCATCAGCGCGGCGACTGCTTTCGGTTTCCTGTTGAGTGAATTTCACAAATGGTCGCACGGTTGGAAGGTCGGCTGGCAGATCGGCGGCGCTGCCCTGACAGCCGGTGCAGCCCTTTTCCTCGTGATGGGTGGGTTGGGCAAGATCCAGGACCGCATGACCGCGGATGTACCGCATACCCTCGACAGCATGACCTTCATGGATTATGCCACCTATAATGAGCGTGGCACGGACCTGAACTTGAGCGCGGATTACCGCGCCATTCTCTGGATGCAGGAAAACGTCAAGGGTTCGCCAGTGATCGCTGAGGCGCCGGGAGCCGGCATCCAATATGAGTGGTTCAACCGGTTCTCGATCTATACCGGCCTGCCCGACTTGGTCGGTTGGGAGTGGCACCAGTTGCAGCAGCGTCTCATGTTCTCGGATACAGTCAAGTCGCGCGGTTTGGAAGAGGATGCCTTCTACGTTACAACCGACCTTCATGCCACCCTGGATTTCCTTATAAAATACAATGTCTGCTACATCATAGTAGGCGAGCTGGAGCGTGCCAAATATATGCCTGGCGGTTTTTCCAATCTCGTCCCGGCAGGCAGCCCGGACAGCCTGGCGAAATTCGAGTTTTATAATGGAAAATACTGGCATTCTGTTTACCGGGATGGTAATACGGTGATCTACGAGGTGAATCCGTGAGCGAATTCATCTTCCATATTACAGCCCGGCGCGCCTGGTCTTCCGCACAAAAAAGCGGGGAATATATCGCCAACTCGCTGGCGGGGGACGGCTTCATTCACTGCTCCAAAGTGGATCAAATTATTCGCGTAGCCAACCTTGTTTTCTTTGGCCAACATGGAATGGTGCTGCTGGTGATAGATCCGACGCGATTGACCTCGGAAATACGCTGGGAGCCAGGAGCAGATTTACCGACTGAACTCTTTCCCCATATCTACGGTCCGATCATTTTGGATGCCGTGATGGATGTCCGTGCGTTCGAACCCGGCACGGATGGTAAATTCCTTTTACCAAAGTCTGTGGAATTTACTGATCTCTGAAAGCCCATGGCCCGAATATGCCTCAGTTCTTTATCTGGTACATACTAATAACCCTGATCGGTTGGCTGACTTTCCCATTGGCCTATCGTCTGCTCCCGGCTTTGGCGGACCGGGGCTTCAGCCTGGCACGCGCCCTCGGGATGCTGATATGGAGCTACATTTTCTGGATGATGGCCAGCCTGGGACTTATCCAGAATGATGGCAATGGATTACTGCTGGCGGTGATCGTATTGGCGGCTGCATCCGCGTACGGTTTGCTGAGGAGGGAGGCGCGGAAATCTCTGGGGGCGTGGATCAAGTCAAATCTGCGCGTAATTGTCATGGATGAGGTGGTCTTCTTCCTGGCTTTCGCTTTCCTGGCTTTTATTCGTGCGGGAAACCCGGAAATTGTCGGTACTGAAAAACCAATGGAACTGGCATTTATCAACGCTGTGATACATTCGCCAACCTTCCCGGCACACGATCCCTGGCTTTCGGGGTATGCTATTTCTTACTATTACTTTGGTTACGTTATGACGGCCATGCTTGCCAAAGCAACCGGTACATTGGGCAGCGTGGCTTTTAACCTTATGCTGGCGCTGGTATTTGCATTAAGTGCAGTGGGAGCTTACGGAATTGTTTTCAATTTGTTGGTTATCCGGGGTAATCGCAAACTAAAGGAAGCCCTCGCGCCGGCGGCTGAAAAGCCTAAATTGCCAGTCCGCTTGCCTTTGCTCGGCCCCCTCTTCCTCCTGTTGGTCAGTAATTTTGAAGGTTTCCTGGAAGTTCTGTATGAACGTGGAATTTTTTGGAACTTCAACGCAAACGGCACTGCCACTTCTGCCTTCTGGAAATGGCTCGATCTTCAGGATTTGCGGGATGCTCCGCTGAAATTAAGTTGGATGCCTGATCGGTATTACTGGTGGTGGCGAGCTTCGCGCGTGATCACAGAGACCAATCTTGCTGGCAAGTGGAATGAAATAATAGACGAGTTCCCGTTCTTCTCTTACTTGCTCGGCGACTTGCATCCGCATATCCTCGCCATGCCTTTTAGCCTGCTGGCTGTGGCCTTGGCCCTTAACCTTTTCCAAGGCGGATGGAAAGGGGAGATCAACCTGGTTTTTTACCGCCTTCCGATTCGCCCATTGGGATTTATCTCCGCCGCATTGCTTCTGGGCGGACTGGCATTCCTGAACACGTGGGACATCTTGACCGGTTTTGGCTTATTGGCTGGCGCATACTTGCTGAGGCGCGTTCTTGCCTTCGGTTGGTCCTGGAACCGACTTAAGGATTTGTTCGCTTTTGGAATTCCGCTGGGGGTGCTCGCAATATTACTCTACTTGCCATTTTATGCCGGTTTTTCCTCACAAGCGGGTGGTGTTATCCCAAACCTGGAATTCTCGACACGTGGTGGTCAGTTATGGGTCATGTTTGGGCCGCTACTCCTGCCGATATTTGCCTATATAATTTATCTCTGGCGTGTTGAAAAGCGTCCGGCCAATTGGAAAGCCGGCTTTGGACTTGCTTTGGGGCTTGCTTTCCTGCTGTGGGGTTTCTCCTGGTTGCTGGCAATCCTGGCACAAATCAAAATGCCAGATTTTGTAACCAGTTACCTAGCAGACGAGGGTTTTCGTAACGCAGCAACGTATTTCTCGGCGGCCAACATACGCCGTCTTGCCAATATCGGCAGCCTTCTGACCATTCTCTCTGCCACAGGCGCAGCGCTGGCCATCCTGACGAGGGTGAAGACTGGAATGCAGATAGGTGATGAAGCAATCAACCAGGAAGGCGAAAGCACCAATAATTCTTTATTTGCCATTTTACTGATCCTGCTTGCCTCCCTGCTCGTGCTCGCACCGGAATTTGTCTATCTACGTGACCAGTTTGGCGACCGCATGAACACCATCTTTAAAATTCTATTACCAGGCCTGGCTTTTATGGAGTCTGGCGGCGGCCTTCGGGGTCGCGATCTTGATTGATGAGCTTGCGCGGTACCTGGAATTGGGTCTACCGTGTTGGCCTGACAGTTGTCCTGATCATGGCGCTGGTCTACCCCTTGCTTGGTTTGCTGACAAAAACAGAGGATTTTCGCATCCCGGAATTCATGAAGAATCTTGCCGTTACGCCCGGTTCTGAAAGTCCACGGGCGCAGGCAACTGGTTTTGGTGTCTGGACTCTCGATGGCAGCGCCTTTTTCCAGCCGGTTTACCCGGACGATATGGCTGCGGCGACCTGGCTGCGGGCTGTTCCGGCAGGCATCATCGTGGAAGCCACCAAGGTGGATGCCAGTTACTCTGATTATGCTCACATTTCCATTTACAGTGGTCTCCCAACCGTTCTGGGCTGGCCGATGCATGAAGCCCAATGGCGCGGTTCTTATGATCCGCAAGGCTCCCGATTGAATGATATTCGCCAACTTTATGAGAGTACCAGTTGGGATGACGCAAAAGCCATTTTGCAGCGATACGATATTCGTTACGTATTTATCGGTACGCTCGAACGCCAGACCTACCGTATAAGTGAACAAAAATTTCAGCAACACCTCGCACCCGTGTTCCAACAGGGACAAGTCGTTATTTACGAAGTCCCGTAGCAATGAATTTGATTTTAACTACCATGTTAAAATAAACCACCATGAAGAAATTTGAACCCACCCTTGAACATGCCTTCTATGCCCTGGCTCTCGCGATTGCTTTCGGTCTGCGTTTCGTGCACCTTGGCGCGTTGCCGCTCTCCGATTTTGAAGCGGACTGGGCGCTCCAGGCCCTGCACATTACTCAAGGATTAAACCCGCCATCGGTCCCAATCCAGCCTATGTTCACCTGACCGCAGTGCTGTTCTACATTTTTGGCGCAACGAACTTCCTGGCCCGATTCTGGCCTGCCCTGGCGGGTAATGTATTAGTCCTGGCTGCGTGGTACTTGCGTGGTCGCTTGGGACGCATCCCGGCGCTCGTCCTCGCTTATGGACTGGCGATTGACCCTGGACTAGTGGCGATGTCGCACCTGGCCGGAGGACCGATGCTGGCGGTTGTCTTCCTCGTACTGACTGCGATGATGTGGATGTCCGGACGCCGCGCTGCAGCCGGCCTTTTTGCCGGTCTGGGACTGCTTTCCGGGCCCTCGGTTTGGTTCGGGTTGGCTGGTGTAGGGCTGGCCTGGGTATTCGGTTCAGGCATTGGTAAAAATGTCCCCGCGTTGCCGGAGGACAATGCACCGAATTCGGAAACGACCTCTAGCCACGCGCGCTCCAACCCGGAGGAATTGCGGGTGGCGCTTTCCTGGGGGCTTGGAACTCTGATCATTGCTGGCAGTCTGCTATTCTTTTCTCCAAAGGGATTGCCTGCATTCGTTGCATCGCTTGGAATCTTCCTGCGCGGCTGGTGGACTCCCTCGGATGTCCAACTTTGGCGCCCATTGCTAGCTCTTCCGGCCTACGAATTCCTGCCGATTGCATTTGGAATTGCCAGCGTGGTGCGCGGGATTTTGAAACGGGATGCGAATACCCTCCGCCTGGGGATTTGGGCGCTGGTGGTCTTGCTCTTGGCTTTGATCTACCCCGGCAAGCAGACCGGCGACCTGGTCTGGGCACTCCTGCCACTCTGGATGCTGGCAGCCATTGAAATAGCCCGCCATTTTGATTTTCAAAATGGCAATCGTTGGGAAGTGGCCGGGACTGTGACGGTGGTGGTGGCCTTTCTGGTCTTTGGCTGGCTCAATCTAGCCAGTATTACGAACATGGATTGGACCAGCGACCTGGTTCGCACACGCCTGTGGCCGGTGGCTGCAGTGATACTCCTGATAGTTTTGAGCCTTTTGCTGGTTGGCACGGGTTGGTCGCTCGCTGTGGCTCGCTTGGGCGGAGTGTGGGGTGCTCTGATTGCATTGACGCTTTTCACAATTGCCATGTCGACTGGCTCTGCAGGTTTGCGCCAACCGTTGACCGTTGAACTCTGGCAGCAGGAACCGCGCACCGGGCGGGTAGATATTCTCCTAAAAGTTGCCAACCAGATCTCGGACCTGAACCGCGGATATGCGGACCAATTGCCACTGACCATCCTCGATGAAGACTCTCCGGCCCTGCAATGGTTGTTCCGCGACTGGCAGGTGCAGGAGGTCAATCAGCTAGCCCCGGATGCAACTCCTGAGTTGATTATTACGCCCTCCGGGAATTTAAGTCTGTCAGCGAAATACCGCGGCGAGCCGCTGGTATTGCACGAATCGGCAGATTGGCGTAAGGCTTCTTCCGCTGATTGGCTGAAATGGTTCATGTATCGCCAAATGCCGCTGCTGCGTGATAATGTCATCCTGTGGGTGCGAAGTGACCTGATGCTCGACAGCCAGGATAACCAACCTGCTCCCTGATTTATATATTCCAGTCTCTTATGCCTATACCAAATATCATTGCCATTGATGGTCCAGCTGCTTCTGGAAAATCCACACTCGGACGGCGGCTGGCTGATTCTCTGGGTTATCTCTTCCTTGATACCGGAGTCATGTACCGCGCCATCACCTGGGTCACACTCCAGCGTGGCGTGGAGGTGCAGGATGAATCTTCCGTGACAAGCCTGGCCGGAACGGTTCAGATAGATGTACGTCCACCTTCGAAAGAGGATGGCCGGGTGTGTGACGTCCTGGCAGATGGTATTGATATTACCTGGGAGACGCGGACCCCCGAAGTGGAAGCGAATGTTTCTCCGGTCTCAACGTACCAGGGTGTACGTCGGGCATTGGCTTCCCAGCAGCGCCGAATCGGCATGCGTGGACAGGTGGTCATGGCAGGGCGCGACATTGGTACGGTGGTTCTGCCGGAAGCCGACCTGAAGATTTACCTGGATGCATCGACGCAGGAGCGTGCCCGGCGGAGATACACCGAGATTATTAATCGCGGCGGAAAAGCTGATTACGATCAAATTTTGGCCGGGGTACGCATGAGGGATGAAATTGACTCGACACGCGCCTTTTCGCCATTACGTCCTGCCAAGGATGCCATAATCCTTGATTCCGACCTGTTGAATGCCGAAGAGGTTTTTGCAAAAGTGGAGGCCCTATGCCGGTAGTGGAATATCAGCTGGCATGG
Organism: uncultured Chloroflexia bacterium; assembly: GCA_963827305.1. GTDB lineage: Bacteria > Chloroflexota > Anaerolineae > Anaerolineales > Villigracilaceae > UBA877. The sequence goes on along the minus strand of CAWHAM010000003.1, from coordinate 457,426 downwards.
TGGCGGCGCTGGCTTGCCCGTCCATTGGTGCGGATAGGTCTCCGCTTGCTTTTTCATATCCTTGCGCCAGTGAAGATTATCGGCAAGAAGAACGTTCCATTGCATACACCTTATATTGCGGCCATCAACCATGTATCTCTTTTCGAAGCGCCGTTTGTGGGTGCATTCTGGCCAGAGCAACTGGAGGTCATCGGAGCATCGGACGTCTGGGATAGACCTGGGCAGAACATCCTCGCCCGCCTGTGGGGCGGAATCCCGGTCCACCGAGGTGATTTTGATCGTGCCGCGGTTAGCAATATCCTTTCAGCCTTGCGAGGTGGATGCCCGCTTTTGATCGCCCCTGAAGGTGGGCGATCTCATGTCCCCGGCCTGCGACAAGCCAAACCGGGAGTCTCCTATATAGCCGAACAGACCGGTCTGCCGGTTATCCCGGTCGGTATTGTCGGCACAACGGACGATTTTTGGCAGAAGGCTTCCAAAGGCAGGCGTCCAAAGTTGGAGATGCACATCGGCGAACCAATCCGGCTTCCACCGGTAAGAGGGATTGGGGTCGAACGGCGTGAGTCTCGCCAGTATAATGCCGATCTGGTAATGTGTCACATTGCCGGGTTACTGCCCGAGGAATACCGGGGGGTCTATGTGGGAAAAGCCATCTTCCCCGATTCCAAAACCAGTTAGCGGGGATTGCAATCCGGGACTGATACGCCTGTCGTTTTTGCTGGAACAGGTGGCGCTCGTTGATTTATCCAGCCATGCAACCGTCTACGCCAGATTAAATCCTCCAGAGGCTGACCAGAAGAAGGCGAAGTAGTTTGACCGAATCACCCCCCTCGGTTATAATTGCCACCCGTCCCTACCCCGTGCTCAATCCGGGACTGATACGAAAACCCCGGCGGAAAATCCGCTGTTTGGTGTTTTAATCATTATTTTCGAGGTAAGTGCATGGCAACAAAACGTCCATATCAACCCAAAATTCGGCGCCGTGTGCGGGTGCATGGTTTTCGCCAGCGCATGTCCAAGGCAGACGGTCGCCAGGTGCTCAAACGGAGGCGTCTGAAAGGCCGCATCCGTCTGTCTGTCCGCAGCAACAACCACGTTAAGCACGTGCGCTGGTAGGAGTTCAACAGCGCGAGGCAACAACATTCGCGCGGGATAATGCGAGGTACAGGTGAAGCGGCGCTTTCGCCTGACCCGGTCAATCGATTTCAAGCGGGTGCGGCGTTCCGGCAAGTCGTATGCCCATCCGCTTGTTGTATTGTATGCCCTGAAATCGGACCAGGCGAGTGTTCGCGTGGGGGTGAGCGCCGGTCTGGCGGTTGGGAATGCAGTCAAACGCAACCGGGCCAAACGGTTATTACGAGCAGCGATGAACGAACTTCTATCGCGAACAACCCTCGGGACTGACTTGCTGCTGATTGCCCGTGCCCCGCTGCCCAAATCGGACATCCAACATACCCTTTCAGCGTTGTCCGATTTACTCGAGCGAGCAGGCCTCTTTTCTCAAACCCATGACGCTTAATTATCTACCCAACGATTATTCCAAAGAGCCGCGTCTGCGCGACCTTCCACGCACAGTCTGGAACTGGCCGCGCCTGGCTCTATTGGGACTCATCCGCTTGTACCAGATGTCTTTAGCCAGAACCCTGCCACCCAATACATGCCGCTTCTACCCATCCTGCTCACATTACGGTTATCAGGTAGTGTACAAGTTTGGTGTAGTGAAGGGCGGGGCCAAGGCGATCTGGCGGGTGTTGCGCTGTAATCCGTTTAATCCCGGGGGTTACGACCCCGTTCTGTAGGAGAAGAACTGCTCCATGAAGACTAAATATCTTGTTCTGACGGGCTTATTGCTTACCCTGGCCGTGGTCCTGAGCGGATGTGCCACTGGCCTGACAGCCGCCGGCTGGCCCGGTATGACAACAGACACCACAAATGTATATGTAGCTGGCGGTCCATACGTTTATGCGGTAAATTTGCAGACCGGCGCACAAGTCTGGCGTTTTCCCGACAAGGCCTCGACCAACCCATTCGAGGCCAAACCTGTCCTGACATCTGACGGGCAGTTGATTGTCGGTGGGTACGACAAGAAACTGTACAGCCTCAACCCGCAGACCGGGTTGCAGACCGGACAATCCTCTTGGCCGTTCACAGGCGCCCATGATCGCTGGATCGGCGCGGTGTTGGTGGTAAATAAAATGATCTATGCTCCCAATGCCGATTACAATCTGTATGCATTCAACCTGCAAGGCCAACTTCAATGGACCTTTCCAGCCGACCAATCCATTTGGGGGGCACCCGTTTCAGATGGGACGAACGTCTACTTTGGTACACTTGGCCGGAAAGTCTACGCCGTAAATGCCCAGACCGGAAAACAAGCCTGGGTGCAGAATGTGGATGGGGCAGTGCTAGGCTCGCCTGTTCTTGGAGCCGATAATACGCTTTATGTTGGGTCGTATGGCGGGACAGTCTACGCCCTGAATGTTGTCACTGGTTCGACCCGATCCTTGGCGAAGGCTTCGTCTTGGATTTGGTCCGGATTGGCCCTGGATGGCAATACCCTCTATTTTGGGGACTCAAACGGTTCCCTGTATGCCCATCCCTTGAGCGGCACAGCCCAGTCCTGGAACAAACCGTTAAATGGCGCCATTATTGGTACACCACTTGTAACAACTGACAACATCATCGTTGGCACTGAGGCGGGAAACCTTTATTTCATTGACCGTACTGGCACGAACCTTCGACCCATTTCCATTTCCGGAAAAGTATACTCTTCGCCTGTTGCAGCCGGGAGCTTGATCCTGGTCGCGCCAACCGCCGGGGATGCCGTTGTGGTGGCCCTTGATCAGACAGGGGCTGTCAAATGGTCATTTATTCCTCCAAAATAGGATGTGATTTATGTGGGAAACCATCATAGTTAACCCTTTTACCAACGCCTTGCTGATGATTTATAAACTAATCGGCGGGAATTTTGGGATTGCGATCATTCTTTTCACCATCCTTATACGTGTGATTACGCATCCCTTGATGGCCTCGCAGATCAAGGGCAGCACCAAGATGCAGGAAATGCAAAGCTCGAAAGAATGGCTGGATATCCAGAAAAAGTATAAGGACGATAAAGAAAAACTAGCCCAGGAGCAGATGAAGTACTATAAAGAGATTGGATACAATCCTTTGTCCTCCTGTCTGCCGTCCTTGATCCAGATTCCGCTCATCTTTGGTTTGTACCAGAGCATAACACGTGCCATGGCTGCTTCGCCGCTGCAGTTACTCACCCTGACGCGCACGGTTTATTCATTCTTCCCGATTGCCAACCTGGTCCCGCTGAATAGCAAATTCCTCTGGATGAACCTGGGCCAGCCGGAGAGAATTTATGCTTTCGGTATTGCCATCCCAATGCTGGCAATCATCGTGGCGATCACCACGTACATTCAATCCAAGGTGACCATGCCAGCGACGACGAACCCGAACGACCAGGGCGCCATGATGGGCAAGATGATGACTCTCTATATGCCCCTCCTGCTTGGTTACTTTGCCCTGACGTTTGCTTCCGGTCTTTCTGTTTATTTCATAACCGGCAACGTGATCGGGATTGCGCAATACGCCCTACTGGGGAAGGTCAACTGGCGGGCGCTACTGCCGGGTCAAAAACCAGCTCCGGCACTTGCGACGAGGAAAAAATGAACGAGCGTACCACCCTTGAAAAAATTGCCCCAAACGTCGAAGAAGCCATCGAACAAGGCCTGACGGAACTTGGCTTGGGAAAAGATGCCGTTGACGTGGAAGTACTCGATGAGGGCAGCCGGGGACTGCTGGGTATTGGCGGGCGGCAGGCGCGTGTCCGCTTGACGGTCAAGCTGGACCAACCCAGGCCCGAGGCTGGCAATCCTGGAAAAATGGAAAAACCCCCAGCTGAACCATTGCCCAGTCCGATCGAAGGCGTCGAAGCCACGGAAGCCGATTTTAGTATATTGGATGACAATCTCCTATTCGTTTCCCGTCAAACCGTAGCGGAACTACTGGAGAAAATGAAAGTGCCGGCACGCATTGAAGTCCGTTACGGCGAACCCGACGAAGAAGACCAGCGTCCTGTTCTGGTGGATATTCACGGTGTCGATCTGGGGGTTCTGATTGGCCGCCGGGCTGAAATCCTGAATGCTTTGCAATACATCGTCAATCTCATCGTCAGCAAGCAGGTGGAGCACTGGGTCCAGGTGATTGTTGACGTCGAAGGTTATCGGGCGCGTCGTGAACACCAATTGCGCCAGATGGCACTCCGCATGGCCGATCAGGCGATCAAGACCGGCCGCCGACAGGTTATGGAACCGATGACTGCTTCAGAGCGCCGTGTCATCCACCTGGAACTCCGCGACCATCCCAACGTGGCTACACAATCCATAGGAGAAGAACCCGCACGAAAAGTGACGATTGTCCCCAAATAGAACAAGTATAGGGGTGACCAACCGGTTACCCCTATAAATTTGAATTCCCATCCTCAGGTATAATTTACATATGCAAAATATCGTCCCCCTCAATCCGGTGGACTATCTGGTCATAGGCCATCTCTCCTGTGACCTGACCCCCGATGGTCCGCGCCTGGGTGGGACGGCAACTTACGCTGCGCTGACGGGACGCGCCCTGGGGCTAAGGGTGGGTGTAGTAACCGCCTGGGGTGGGGAAATCCCCCTGGAAGTTCTGGACGGCATCCAGGTCAGGAGCGAGGCAGCGGAGCATAGTACCACCTTTGAAAACATCTATAAAGCTGATGGACGTCACCAGATTATTCATCATATCGCGCCAGATATCCGGTATGAGAGTATTCCTCAAACCTGGAGGAAGTCACCCATTGTACACATTGGACCGATAGCGGGGGAAGGCAAGGGACTTGCGGATGGGGGATTTCCTTCATCTATTATGCTCGGTCTTACACCTCAGGGGTGGTTGCGGACTTGGGATGATGGCGGGCGTGTCCACATTGGCACATGGGTAGAAGCCCAGAGCGTATTATCGAAAGTGAACGCAGCGGTGTTAAGTATCGAAGATGTAGGTGGGGATGAGGAACAAATAGAAGCGATGGCGAATAAATGCCGGGTGTTGGCTGTAACCGAAGGGGCAGCCGGAACACGCTTGTATTGGAATGGTGATTTACGGAGATTCAGCGCGGCTCAGGTCAAGGAAGTAGACCCTATCGGAGCAGGTGATATTTTCGCAGCGGCTTTTTTCTGGCGATTTTCAACTACACGTGATCCTTGGGCCGCGGCACGGTTTGCCACCCACTTATCGGCATGCTCGGTGACGCGCCGCGGGTTGGAAGGCATCCCTACCAGGGAAGAAATTCAAACCTGCCTGGTGGAGGTTATATAGTGGGACGCGTCTATACCCTGGTCAATCAGAAAGGCGGGGTGGGAAAAACCACCACAGCTATCAATCTCGGGGCCTACCTCGCTAAATTCGGACAACGTGTCTTGATTGTGGATGCTGATCCTCAAGCCAATGCCACTTCTTCGCTCGGTGTGGATAAACACGCCGTCAGGGGGGGAACTTATGATGTTTTACTGGGAGGGTCGCCTGCAACTGCCCTTATACTACAGAATCCGCGCCTGAAGCTTGCCATTCTGCCATCCTCGCCATCTTTGGCGGGGGCAGAAGTGGAGCTTGTCACTGAGAATGGACGCGAATCCAGAGCTCAAGCATGCCCTCGCGCCTTTGGTGGAACGTTATGACTATATTCTGATAGACTGCCCGCCTTCACTTGGGCTACTGACAGTCAATGGGTTATTAGCCGCCAAGGATGGTGTTCTGATTCCTGTGCAGTGTGAGTATCTGGCCTTGGAAGGACTGGGCGAATTGACCCGCACCATCCAACGTGTTCGTTCGATCCTTTTTCCTTCCCTGAAAGTACGCGGAGTAATCCTGACCATGTTCGATGGTCGCACACATCTTTCCCAGGACGTTGTAGCCGAAGTGCACAAATATTTTACTGAGAAAGTCTTCGAGACCATTATCCCGCGCAGCGTGCGGTTAGCTGAAGCCCCTTCTTATGGGCTACCGGTCTCAACGTATGCGCCTGGATCGAATGCCGCCAAATCGTATGAGATGCTGGCACGAGAACTACTAAAGAACGATTGTGTTGAGATTACGGAAAGCGTAGAATAGCTTAGGAGGAACCTATGCCTCAGAAATTCGGACTTGGTCGTGGTTTGGGAGCGCTTATCCCGGGTGGGGAAAATGCCCTTGCGGAAAATGGCGTCATAATGGTTTCGGTGGATTTTGTTTCCCCCAATCCGCGCCAGCCGCGCAACATGCTGCATCCCGAGGAATTGGTAGATTTAACAGCCTCCATCCGTGAGCATGGAGTCCTCCAACCGCTTATTGTCACACCAGGTGACATGGATGGGCGGTTTGTTTTGATCGCAGGGGAACGTCGTTTGGAGGCTGCCCGATTGGCAGGATTGGTCTCAGTACCAGTCCTTGTCCGTCAGGCCACAGATCAGCAGCGTTTGGAACTGGCAATAATTGAAAATGTTCAACGTTCTGATCTGTCAGCACTTGAGCAGGCAGAAGCTTATCGTCAACTGGCGGAAGATTTTAACTTGTCCCACGAAGAAATTGCGACGCGCGTGGGCAAGAGCCGCGTGGCCGTGACCAATACATTACGTCTTCTTAAACTTCCTGATGTGGTCAAGAATGCCCTGATCGAAGGCCGCATTTCCGAGGGCCACGCCCGTGCCTTGCTGGCACTTACCACGCCAGATGCTCAGACAGCTGCCTTGCGTACCTTATTGAAGCAAGAACTTAATGTACGTCAGACCGAGGAATTGGTCCGTAAACTCTCCGGGGAGAAGTTGCCCCGGAAACAGATACTTGCTGCCGTCCCCGAAGTGGCTGAACTGGAGGAACGGCTGCGCTCCAGCTTGGGGACAAAGGTCACAGTGCGTTCCGGTCGCAAGGGCGGAACGGTCACCATCTACTATTATTCTGATGAGGAATTAGACGCCTTGATGGAGCGGCTGTTGAATGATTGAATAGTAAACGCGGATGTCAATCGCCATTGCAGGATTGCCATGAAGCTCATCCACAATGCCCGTGTTTACACGCTTGATACGGTTCGTCCGGTTGCCTCGGCATTAGCGATAGAGGCCGGGCATATTGTCGCGATAGGTGGTGAGGAACTCCTTACCGCGTGCGAATATAACGAGCATGAAGACATTGGTGGACGGATTATATTACCAGGTTTGACGGACGCCCACTTCCACCTTCAGGAATATGCTCTAAGTCTGCAAGTCGTGGATTGCGAGGTGGAGTCAAGACAGGAAATCCTGCACCGGGTGGGCGAACGCGTCGGGGAAACGCCTCAGGGGGAATGGGTGCGCGGTCATGGCTGGAACCAGAATGCCTGGGGTGGCGAGTGGCCCACCGCCGCAGAACTGGATGCATTCACGCCGCACAACCCGGCTTACCTGACAGCCAAATCCTTGCATGTCTCGTGGATAAACAGCCTGGCTCTTAAAATGGCCGGAATTACCGCATCCACTCCTGATCCGGGCGATGGACGCATACAGCGCGATGCACGCGGACGGCCAACCGGCATTCTGTTTGAAAAGGCGGTCAAACTTGTCGAATCGGTTATTCCGGAACCAGATCCCGAAGCTCTTGCGAAAATCTTCGAAAAGCTGATTCCAAAACTATGGCGCATCGGGTTGACCGGTGTCCATGATTTTGATAAGCGTACTTGTTTTATGGCGTTGCAGCTCATGCATGCACGGGGCGCGTTGCGTCTACGTGTGGTGAAATCCATTCCTTTTGAATTGTTGCCCCAGGCCGTAGAACTTGGTTTAAACAGCGGTTTTGGGGACGACGTTCTGCGGATCGGTTCGGTAAAACTGTTCGCGGACGGGGCTCTCGGCCCACACACCGGGGCGATGTTCGATCCATATGTTGACGAGCCGCAAAATCGTGGTATTCTAATAATAAATAGTGAAAAACTCTTCGAGTACGGACGTCAAGCAGCCGAGAGCGGCCTCAGCCTGGCAGTCCACGCCATCGGCGACCGGGCTGTCCACGAAGTCTTGGACGGTTTTTCCCAGTTGCGCGATTATGAACGCGAACGCGGGTTACCGGCTTTGCGTCATCGCATTGAGCATGTTCAAACCATACATCCGGACGATTCCGGGCGTCTGGCCAAACTTGATATCATCGCATCCATGCAGCCGGTTCATGCCCCTTCAGACATGTTTATGGCAGACCGCCTTCTCGGCGAACGGGCAGCGTTTTCTTATGCATGGCGGACCCAATTGGAATGCGGAGCACGGCTTGCCTTCGGTTCGGACGCACCAGTGGAAAGCCCCAACCCGTTTTTTGGTCTGCATGCTGCCATTACCAGATGCCGCAAGGATGGTTCTCCGGGACGGGATGGCTGGTTCCCGGAACAGCGGTTGACGGTCCGCTCAGCACTTGAAGGATTTACATCCGGACCAGCATTCGCTGCCGGAATGGAAGACCGGCTTGGGCGCCTTTCTGCCGGATTCCTGGCTGATTTAATTGTTATCAATAATGACCCGTTCACCTGTGACTCAGCCGAACTCTATGCCATTCAGCCTGTAGCGACGATGGTCGGAGGAGATTGGGTTTGGCAATCATGAGAATTCAAAAATGACCACACCACTGACTCCAGAAGTCTTGGTGCCCAGATTGGGAGAACACCTCGTGCAGAATGGTGATATTACCGAGGCAGATTTACAGAGAGCCCTGACTTATCAGAAAGAGAAGCAGAATGGTGGACAGCGTTGCCTTCTGGGAGAGGCACTGATAGATCTCAACCTGCTCAACCGCCGGCAAATTGATCATGCGGTCACAGAGCAGATTATTCAACTGCGGAATGCGTTAGAGGATGCCAACCGATTTCTGGAACGCCGCGTTCAGGAGAGGACGGCAGAATTGCAGGAGGCGTTGCGCAAGCTCTCTGAATTGAGCCAGATGAAAGCAAACTTCGTTGCCAATATCTCTCATGAACTACGTACGCCGTTGACGCACGTCAAGGGGTACTTGGAATTACTGTCAACCGGATCACTTGGTCCACTGAGTGATGACCAGAGAAATGCATTAAAGGTCAGTCAACGCGCCACCGGTCGTTTGGAAAGTCTGATAGACAACCTTATCCTTTTCTCAATGGCAGCCCGAGGCGAGATGACCCTACGCCTGACGCCGGTCGACCTTAACAAAGTAGCGGAAGAAATCATCAACTACTCCCGCCCGAAAGCACAGGATCGGAATGTGTCTCTATATTTCGTAAACCGCCCCGATATTCCATTTGTCCAGGCGGATGAGGAAAAGATTTCCTGGGTTATCCTCCAGTTGATTGATAATGCCATTAAATTTACCCCTTCAAGCGGAAGGGTAACCCTTTCTCTCGAGAATGAGAACGATAAACTTGTGAGGGTCATAGTGGATGATACCGGAATCGGTATTCCGGCCAACCGGTTGGAGGAAGTATTTGAACCATTTCATCAATTGGATGCTTCTTCCACCCGACGATATAGTGGGACAGGTCTGGGGTTGGCGCTGGTGAAGGAGATTGTCAGTGCACACGGTTCCATGGTTGAGATTAACTCAAAAGAAGGCAAAGGTTCTTCTTTCTCCTTCCCCCTTTTGACAGCGATGAAAACCTCTTGAAAAGACAGGGAATGGTGATGGGATGGATGATCAAACGCTGGAATTCTTTGATAAGTTGAGCGAGTCCATTGTCAAGGACGATTGGAAGAAAGCTCTCAATTTCCTTTTCCTCACGCTACGCAGAGATTTCGTCTTTGACAACCTTGTTATCTATCTGGGTGAAACGCCCAATGCCATACCGGAGGCCGTTTACGCTCGCTCGCTCGGTCGAGGTCGGGCCAAGGAAGCCGAGGCCTCCTGGGGTGAGGAAATTGCAAACCAGGTTGTGGCCGCAGATAAAATCGTTGTCTCCACTCCATCGAGTTCATCTTCCTCCGACCGTATTGCTATGCCATACTTGCTTGGTTTACCTCTCAAACTTCCAACCAAGAGTGGCGCAATCGTCTTTGTTCGATTTGGTGGACCGGAATATACAACCGAACAACTGCCGTGGGCTGTACTGGCGGCTTTACAGACCGCTCGAGTTTTCGAGCGCCGTTTTCTGAGAGATAATCAAACTCAACTTGAAATTGCCCGGCAACGTGCTCAATTTCAAGACGATTTCATTGCCACCATTTCACATGAATTGCATACCCCTCTAGGGTTCATCAAAGGGTACACGACCTCCTTACTTCGGTCGGACACGGTTTGGGACCCTGCGACCCAGCACGAATTCTTGAGTATCATTGACGAAGAGTCTGACCAACTCGTGACTCTGATTGATCATATCCTTGATTCGGCGCGTTTGCAAAGCGGCAGCATGCCAATGGATTTTCAACCTGTAAGATTGGATTCGCTTCTCCGGGATATAATCATGCGCATCCAGAACCGGTATAAAGATCTGGAGATTATTCAAGACATTGTGCCTGCTCCTCCTATTCTGGCCGATACCGTCCGCTTGGCCCAGGTTTTCGGCAATCTATTTGACAATGCCATTAAATATGCACCCGGTTCAAAGATTACCATCTCTCTTAAGGTTGAACCGAATAAACAGATTGTCACTATTTCTGACCAGGGACAGGGCATTCCGTCGGAGCATCTGCCATTCTTATTTGAACGTTTCTACCGCGTATCCAGTCACTCAAACAAACGTGGTACCGGGCTGGGTCTTTTTATATGCAAACAGATTGTGCAAGCCCACCATGGTCAGATCTCTGTCAATACTTCCCCGGGAAAAGGGACCGCGTTCCTTGTCGAGTTGCCCGTTCTAACCGAAAAGAAGGTTCCCTAAGAAAGGAAATCCATGGCTGTACGCATCTTGGTTGTAGATGACGAACCTCGTTACCTTCGCCTCCTCGAAGCCAACCTGTTGACAGAAGGTTATCAGGTCTTCACCGCCACGGATGGTGAGGAGGCTGTTGAATTCTTCTCCTCCAACCCAGTGGACTTGATCTTACTGGATGTGATGCTGCCTCGCATGGACGGTTTCACCGCCTGCCAGCGCATCCGGCAATACTCAACCGTACCCATCATCATGCTGACAGCCAAAGGCGAAGAGCATGACCGGGTACGAGGCCTGGATGTTGGTGCTGATGATTACCTTGTCAAGCCGTTCTCTGTCATGGAATTGCTTGCGCGTGTCCGGGCGGTGTTGCGCCGAGCCCAGGTTGCTGAGTTTGGACAGGAACGTTTCTTTACCCATGCCAACCTGATGATTGATTTTGCTCGCGCTGAAGTTTGGTTGAGTGAACAGCCAGTCTATCTTTCGGCAACGGAATACCGCCTCCTGCTTCAATTTGCTCATAACATCGGCAAAGTTTTATCGGCTGAAGAATTGCTGACGAGTGTTTGGGGGCCGGAATACCGTGATGACAAAGAAATCCTGTGGGTAACGATAGCCCGCTTGCGTCAAAAGGTGGAAGATGACCCCCATGCACCCAAACATATCGTCACACGGTCCGGTTTGGGATACCTGATGCCACCGTTGGAAGGATGATTTATATATTACAAGCTATTCCTGAGACCTCAAAATGTTTGGCGGGAATTGTACCAACATACAAGGAATAGAAGCATTTCGGGCTGTGTTTTTTAATAGAAGACTAGCTCTAAAGTTTATTGTGTTTTCAGGTTTTGAAGACGTTTCTTTTTTTTACTGTGGCAGGTGACTTTTCCATAAATTATTCTTGATATTATTCTTGTTTTTTCACACCTGGTATGATCTTTCCTGAGGTGCAGCATGGAGACAAACCCGATTTCCGTCTTGGTGATTGATGGTGATTCAGCCAGCCGTAATTTCCTGGCAACCATGTTGGGAAAAAGCGGTTATACGGTTCTATCAGCATCACTTGGTAGGGAAGGCTTGATATCGGCTTGGAGAGATCTCCCGGATATCATTATTCTGGATCCTGTCTTACCCGATTTGGCCGGTCTGGAATTGGTCACCCGCCTCAGGCAAGATCGCCGGACGTCCAAGGTCATGCTAATTGTGTTGAGCAGCCGGGAGGATCCCCAGGAGATGAGAACCCTGCTGAACGCCGGTTGCAGCGAATATCTGGTGAAGTCGAGTCAAACGCTACAGAAATTACAGGAACTGTTGCCGCGCTTCTCAACAGGTGAAAAACCGCCGCCAATTAAACAAGGCAAGTTATTCGCCTTTTTAAGTGCCAAAGGTGGCACAGGAACATCGTCGTTGTGTGCCAATATAGCGATGAGCTTGGCCAATGAAGATACGGATCGAAAAGTCGCTTTGGTGGATCTGGTTCTACCGATTGGCTCTATTGCCCATATAGTCGGTTATGATGACCGCCTCAACCTAGCCACAGCGGCTACGCTGGGTCCCAGCCAAATAACCCCGACTTATTTTAGAGATAATCTTCCAATTATTCCTGGATGGTATTTCAACCTGCTGGCTGGTGCTCCGGACCCGGAATCGGCCAACAGGTTATCAGGTGATCGGATAGGTGAAATCTTACAAGCAATCTTGGAGTCTTACGATTTTGTATTTGTGGATTTAGGCCGATCCCTTTCGCGTATCAGTATGCCGATCATTCAGAAGGCAGAGGTCATTGTCCTGATCCTAAGTACCGACCTGGCGACTGCTGATCTGACCTTGACGGTTTTGGAATATCTCAAAGCTCAAGGCGTGGATTCGAACCGTATTTATCTAATCCAAAACCGCGCGGTCGGGTTGGAAGGCCTGACAAAGGTGGAATTGGAGAAAAAGCTTGGTCTGTCCATCGGCGTGACCATGCCGTATATGGGCGACAATTTTACCGTTGCCAATAATCGTCACGAGCCATTGGCTTTCAGATTTCATAATGATTCGGCAACACTGTTGCTGAAACAGGCTGCCATCCAGATGGTCGAAATGGATAAGTATCGCAAACATCGATGACCAGCCGGAGGATTTGATGACAATTGAATATGATGAAATCTGAAGCCTTATCACAGATGAAATTATTTCTTTACTAATATAGACAGCAAATACCTTGACGTAAGTGATCGGCTGGCTTCTCTGCTATAATGTTTTTGTCCTGTTCCCTGATATTGAGAGGAAATCCCATGAGCATACAAGTTCAAGTTGCCCTTCGATCGAAAAAACTAGGCGTTTTGATCCGGGATGCCCGCTTGGCAGCGCGAATGACCCTTTCGCAATGTGCACAACTTGTCGGTGTGACAAGCGGCATTTTGCGTTCCTGGGAAGAAGGTCATAAAGCACCTTCCCTACCGGAATTGGAAGTGTTGGCATACTCTCTCCATCTTCACTTGGTCCATTTCTGGAGCAAGGAGGCGATTTCGGTTGATGTGCCGTTCAGTGAGCGTATGAACCTGCCAGCCCTGATCGCCATACGTCAACGGCTGGTGGGGGCGCTCCTGCGCCAGCAACGCGAAAATGCCAGTCTCTCATTGCGGACACTTTCTGAACAATCAGGTGTTTCAACGGCGCGGCTCAAGGCATACGAAATGGGCGAACGTCCCATCCCGCTACCCGAACTGGAAGGTCTAGTCGCATTGCTCGGCGGACAGATCGAAACAATTTTTGACCAGACTGGTCCCATCGGACAATGGATGATTCAACAGAAATCCGTTCAGGACTTTTTACAACTAACGCCCGATTTACAGAGTTTTGTCTCCAAACCAGTCAACCGTCCTTACCTGGAACTAGCAATGAAGTTGAGCAGTATGTCCACCGATAAATTACGCTCGGTGGCTGAGGATCTGCTGGAAATAACTTTCTAACTATGACAGGCGATCTTTCCCCGCAGGAAATTGCTGATCAAGCCAAGCGAACTTATCAGGCCGGAGATTACTTGCAGGCGGCACAGGCGTTTGCTGAGGCCGCAGCTGCGTATGCAAATTTGGGGGATTCACTCATGTCTGCCGAGATGAAGAATAACCAGTCTGTGGCACTTCTACTATTCGGAGAGAAACAGGCTGCATTGGAGGCCGTTGAAGGCACAGAATCAATCTTCGCTGGTTCCAAGGACTACCGGCGTCAGGGCATGGCGCTGGCAAACCAAGCTTCTGCCCTGGAAGGTCTCAAACGCACGAAGGATGCAATAGATTGTTATAAAAGAGCCGGTGAGGCCCTGGAAAACGCGAATGAAGGAGATCTGCGCGCAGGTGTCATGCAGTTACTTGCAATGCTGTACCTGCGGCGTTTCAAACTTTATGATGCCGTTATTGCTTTACAGTCGGGACTGGCGGGTGTCAAGAATCCAACCTCAAAGCAACGTTTGATGAAGAAAATTCTGTTTGTCCGACTATGACGGTTGGCGTGGATGTTCAGGTACGGTCCGCGGTCCTGACAGACCGACATCAGATCACCAATTTGATGCATAACAGCCAATACATCCACCGTCATCTGGACTGGCGCTACCCGTTGGATTGGATCGGTTCAGCGCCTTTTTTTGTCCTTGAAAGCTATGGACAGATTATTTCTGTCCTGGCCTGTCCGCCGGATCCGCCACTGGTGGCTTGGGTGCGGCTGTTCGTCGGCTCCGGGAGCATATCCCTTGACGAATCCTGGCAGACTCTTTGGGATGCAGCACGGCTTGATCTGGCGCGTAAAGGCCGGTTCATGGCTGCCGCCATCGTTTTGCAGGAGTGGTACCACAGTTTGCTAGAAGCCAGTGGGTTTTCCAGTCACCAGTCTATCATCATGCTCGAACGCAACCAACAGATACCTGTTGAGACCTCCTTGCCGGCTGGTTTCTCAATCCGGCCCATGCTGCAATATGATTTGCCGGTTGTCGCCGAGGTCGACGCGGAAGCCTTTGACCTACTCTGGCAGAATTCGCTCCCATCGCTGGAACTGGCCTACCTACAGGCTGTGCTGGCGACAGTGGTCATAACAGAAGGACAGATGGTTGGATACCAGCTGAGCACGCGTAATCCGCTTGGAGCACACCTGGCCAGGCTGGCGGTCCGGCCAGCGTTTCAAGGACGCAGGGTGGGGCGTGCCCTGGTTTCAGACTTGGTCCAACAGGCTGAACGGCATGGTATGTACCGTCTGACAGTTAACACCCAGAGCGATAATGCCGCATCGTTGGCCCTTTACACGAAGACCGGTTTTCGTGAGACCGGGGAACGCTACCCTGTTTACAAGCTACAAGACTCATTATTTTGAATACAAAATCAAACTCGGAGGCAAATAAAAATATGGAAATCTCGGAATGGACCTGGAAATCTTTTGACGGATTGGATATGTATGCGCGCAGCTGGTCGCCGAATGGAAAGCCAAAAGCTGTTCTTGTGCTGGTTGTTGGGCTGGGTGAACACGTCGGACGTTACGAACATGTTGCGGCTGCACTAACAGCAAAAGGCTATGGCTTGCTGGGTTTCGATTTGCGCGGGCATGGCAAATCTGGCGGGCGGCGTGGTCATACTCCGTCTTATGAAGCGCTGCTGGATGATATTGACGCTTTCCTTCATCAGACTGATGAGCGTTACGCCGGTTTACCCCGATTCCTCTATGGGCACAGCGTGGGGGGTAACCTCGTTTTGAACTACGCTCTGCGCCGTAAGCCGGATTTGAAAGGAGTTATCGCCACCGCTGCCTGGCTGAAGATGGCCTACCGGCCAGCGGCTTATCAGGTAATTCTGGGCAGGTTGATGAACGGCATCTACCCCAGTTATACTCAGCCCAACAATCTGAATACCAAAAACCTTTCGCGTGACCAGATTGTGGTACGAAATTACGAAAATGATCCGCTCGTGCACGATAGAATCTCCGCGCGGCTATTTTTTGGAATTTACGAAAATGGACTATGGGCACTGGAACATGCGGCTGAATTTCCATTACCACTGTTGTTAATGCACGGTGGGGCGGATTCCATTATCTCTCTCCAGGCCGTCCAGGAATTTGCTGAGAAGGCCGGGGATAAAGTAACACTTAAAGTATGGGATGGGATGTATCACGAGATTCATAACGAGCCGGAGCAGGCGCAAGTGTTCGCGTATATGCTCGATTGGCTGGACAAACATTAGCAAGAATTAAGGTCGGATGAGAGCAACCCCGTTTTCGAGCAGATGGCTGGGTTTTCACTGGACAAACTGCCTCGATTATGGCAAAATCCTGCCACTATTCACGAAGTGAGGAGATATCATGAGCAAACGACAGGAAATCCGCGAACGCCGGCGCCGCGAACAAATCCGAAACCGCAGCATTGTTATCGTGCTGGTGGTGGTGGGTGCATTATTAGTGACTTTCGCGCTTATCCTGCCATCCATTAACACTGCGACGACCGCTGCGAATGCAACAAAAACTGCCGAAAATGCCTCCCCGGTACCTGTTGTGACCATTACGCCCAGGGTCTTAAGCACAAGGGTTGATGGAGTGCACCTCGGCGATCCCAATGCTCCGGTCAAAGTGGACGCATATGAGGACTTTCGATGTTCAGCTTGTATGTATTTTTCGCAGAACGTTGAACCTCAGATTATTCAAAATTACGTGGAGACAGGCAAGGTCTATTTCACTTATCATTTTTATCTCGTGATTGACAACAACGATGGTACCGATGCTTCGTTCCGGTCTGCCAACGCCGCCTTGTGTGCCAATGAACAGAACCGCTTTTGGGACTATCATGACACGCTTTATGCCAACCAGATCACAGAAAGCGCCACCATGTTTACCGATGAGCGTCTCGTAAAAATGGCCGAGAATTTAAAACTGGATATGACGGCATTTAACCAATGTTATCAGGCAAGAAAATACGCCAGCGTTGTTCAAAAAGACATAACTCAAGGTCAATCATTGAACATTACCGGAACACCGAGCATCTTTGTAAATGGGACATTGGTTTCGAATTTCTCGCTAACCTCCCAGGCGATTGATTCCGCGTTGGCAGGCAAGTAAGAGACAGGCGGTAAAAAACAAGCGGTGGCCACTTCGGCAATCCGCTTGTTTTATTTTGCCTGTCCATTAGAACAGGCTGATGATCCACACGATCAAAGGAGCGATTACCAGGGCGGGCAGGAAATTTCCCACACGGATTTTTTTTATTTCCAACAGGCTGCTGATGGCAATTCCAAGCAGGAGCACCCCGCCTGTTGCGGTCATCTCTGACATCATCGGTTTGGTTGCGATCGCATTCAATTGAGCGGCCAGCAGGGTGATGGCTCCCTGATAGACTAAAATCATGGCTGCTGAAAATAACACTCCCACTCCCAGCGTGGATGCAAATGCCATAGAAGCGAACCCGTCCAATACCGATTTGATCACCAGCAGGCTATAATCGCCGGTCAGGCCGGCCTGGATGGAGCCAAGGATTGCAATCGGACCGATACAAAAGAGCAGTGAGGCTATCATGAATCCGCGCACAAAATCTCCATATGGGGTAAAATTCCCGTGTGGGGTGATTTTTTCATTTTCGCGTTCGGAGTGGTTGAAACGTTTTTCGATTATCTCACCCAGATGTTGCAAGCCGTCCTCGATTTTCCACCATTCCCCCAGCAAAGCTCCAATCACCAGGCTGCCTAAAACAACCAGCGAGTTCTGAGTTTCCAAGAACATCTTAATGCCGGTAACGGCAGTGAAGAGTCCCATCCCGGTGATGACAGTCGCTTTCAAGCGGTCGGGCAGGCGGCCTCCAAAGAGCAGGCCAAGGCTGCCGCCAACCAGGATGGCGGCGACGTTGATGAAAGTTCCGATCACTTTTCCCTTGCCAATGTAGTAGGTTTCCCGGCCTGTGCGTTTTCGAGCACTTCCAAAGCAAAGCACAGGGACGATAAACGGTTCAAGTATTGCAGTAAAATCCTGTTCTCGATCTCACCTGTATCGAGCAACTCGGCTGCCCGCCTTTCGGCACGCCGGACAATAGTCCGAGCCAGGGCCAGGGCTGCACCGGAAAGGGAATCTCCAGGTAGAATGAACTCTGCCGGGACGGGTACGATGGCGGTGATGGCATCCACCTGGGATTCCAACCACTGAACGCGCTCTTGGTCCAGAATCCGAAATCGCTGCACATTTTCCGGAGCGGCAGCCACTTCGGCCATAATAATATACAGGTCGTGTTGGACCTCTTTCAGGAGAATTCCGGTCTGCGGACCTTTGCAAAGGGCACGTGCCAGACCGAGCGCAGCGGAAGCTTCGTCGAGAACGCCGAGGGTTTCCATACGAGGGTGATATTTTGGCAGGCGACCTTCGCCGAGCAGACCGGTGGTACCGTCGTCTCCGCTGCGACTGTAGATGCGGGACATGCTGAAATTATAACCAGAATGGCAGGAAAAGAGTCACATTTGACGTATAATATTTCGAAAGGAACCGATATTTCTCAAGGGGAAAGCCCAATCGATGGAGATCTACAACTTCACGAACTTGAAATAGGATTGGATAAACAGATGCTTAAGAAGTACCACCGTGCCATCACGACGCAGGCATTGAGCGCATATTTCAGTCCGTGGGCACTCGAAGTTGTAATTACTGCCAACCTTAGACAAGACCATTGGTTGCGCGGCCAGATCGGTCATCCCGAATATCATTTTGACCAAAATGCTTTCCACGAGAGTTTGGATTACATAGAGCATAACCGCGCAATCGTCCGTCCGGCACTTGAGGCTGGGAACGCCCTTAAGGCGCAGCAGGCGTTGGGACGCTTGACGCACGCCGCGCAGGATTTTTACGCGCACAGCAACTACGTTACACGCTGGTTGGGTCGTTTCCCGGAGGGACAGCGGCCAGACCCCGACGAGATGGATGCCATTGACGAGACCCTGCTTAAGGGCCCGGATTTGCGTTCCGGGAAGATCTACTGGCCCTTGGAGCCATTCTCATGGATTCCGGGGATCGGTCGGTTTATCCTCCCGCTTTTACCGCGCAATTCACATGCCTGGATGAGTCTGGATTCACCGGCGCGCGGTCCCGCGTTCGCATACGCTTTTATGGCAGCTGCCAAACGCACCCGCTATGAATATGAATTGACAATAACTGGTCTGCCACCCGGGTTGTTAGGCATTCTTTGCATGGATCAAAAATCTTATCGGAAATCCCTGTGAAATAGGGAAGAACTGGGGGTGTTGGGCGGGCTTCGCCCGCCCAACACCCCCTATTTCCTACCTTGCCACGCTAATTCCCGTTAAGCGTGTCAAAACCCTTAAACCCGCGAGGTATAATGAAACTATGGATACAAAAGAGAAACTTGAAATTGCCTTGAAAGAAGCCATGAGAGCCGGTGACGATGTACGGAAACGTTCCGTCCGCATGGTGCTGGCGGCCGTTCGCCAGGTGGAAATTGACCGGCAGGTAAAGCTGGATGAACCCGCGGTATTAAGCATCATCCAGAAGGAAATCAAAACCCGCAGGGAGTCCGTGGAGGAAGCACGTGGTGCCAATCGTCCAGACATTGTGGCTGCCACCGAAGCTGAAATTGTGGTCCTGCAAGCCTACCTGCCTGAGGCGATGGGCATTGACGAACTTATATCCATGGTTGAAGCAGCTGTTGTCGAAGCAGATGCCAAGTCACCAGCGGATATGGGCAAGGTCATGAAGTTGCTTGTGCCGCGTATGGCTGGTCGCGCTCCGGGTGACCAGGTTAGCGCCATGGTCCGCCAGGCATTGCAGAAGTAAAGGCAGGCACTGGCGGTAGTTGAATATGTTGGACCAATTTTAATGGAATCTTCTCGCCATTCACCACGCATCCTCTCCCGTCAAATTATCCTATCGGCCGTTGTGCTGGTTTGTGCCACCTTTTTAAGCTACCTCGCCCTGATTCAGCCATGGTCGTTGAGACAAACCAGCCTACCACTGGCGGTTGGAGATGTCGCCTCGCAAGATTTGCGCGCTCCTCGCGAGATTCAGTTTGTCAGCAAGGTCTTAACGGATGCGGCACGTGATGCAGCAGAACGCGCAGTGGCCCCCGTATATGCCGCGCCGGACCCGGCAATCGCGCGCACACAAGCCACAAACCTCACCACAATCCTGCAATCCATCTCCACAATCCGCTCCGATAATAACTCTTCTTCCCAAGAAAAAAAGAATGCGCTGATAGCCATTCAGGGATTTACCCTCCAGCCAGATTTGATTGATTTTTTACTGGGTTTATCCGATGCCCGCTGGAATCTCGTGCAAGGTGAAGCTTTTAATGTGCTTGTGGAAACAATGCGGAACCCCGTCCGGACCGAAAACCTGGACACTATCCGCCAGAATTTGACTACAATGGTAAGCTTTTCCCTGACCGAACGCGAAGCTGCGCTGGTTGTCGGGCTTGTCTCGCCAATGGTCGCGGCGAATAGTTTCTATAGCCCGGAACTGACCGATGCAGCTCGCCAGACAGCCCGCGACGCAGTCCAGCCGGTAACACGTTTCTTCGTCGCAGGACAAACGATTGTCACGCGTGGCCAGGTCATTGCACCGGCTGATTTGGAAGCTCTAACAGCTCTGGGTCTGGTCCAACCCAAAGACCCACTCTATAGTCTTCTGGGTGCGGCAGCCTTGGTGGGACTCTTAGCGGTCTTTACAGCCATGTATGTTTCCCGGCGACAGCCATCGGCCATAACTGATCTGCGCGGTCTTCTTCTGCTTGGACTACTCTTCGTTTTTTTTCTGGCGGGTGCACGAATCTCCATTCCAAACCGGGCAATCATACCGTACCTTTTTCCTGTGCCAGCTTTTGCCCTGTTAGTTTCGGCTCTTTTTGGCATGGAACGTGGCATGGTTTTTGGTCTTTTGATGAGCATTCTTTGTGCGTATGGGATGCCGGATGCGTTTGGATTGATGTCGTACTATACTCTGAGCTGTCTTTTCGGCGTCCTTGCATTGGGACAGGGACGTCGTGTGGCACATTTCTTGTATGCTGCTTTAGCGATTGCAGTGGCTGGTGCAGCCATGATAGCCGCCTACCGGCTGCCTTTTACTGATACAGACTGGATTGGTGTGGTAACTTTGATGGGATCTGCAGTTTTCATGGGAATGGCTTCGACCGGCCTGGCGCTCCCTCTGCAGTTTTTGCTGGCACAATTCATCGGCCTGACAACTGCCCTGCAACTGCTAGAAATTTCCCGGCCTGACAGTCCCCTTCTGAATTATTTCCTTCAACGCGCCCCCGGTACCTATCAACATAGCTTGCAGGTAGCCAACCTGGCAGAACAGGCAGCTGAGTGCATCCATGCCGATGCCCTCTTGACGAAGGTTGGGGCATTGTTCCACGATGTAGGGAAGGCTGCCAACCCGCTCTTTTTCGTCGAGAACCAGCCTCCCAGCCAGGTGGACTCGCACGATGACATGAAACCCGAGGTCAGCGCTCAGACGATCATCCGTCACGTCAGCGACGGCTTGGAACTGGCGCGCAAGTACCGTCTGCCACGCCGCCTGCAGGATTTTATTGCCGAGCATCATGGCACGTTTATCACTGGATACCAATATAACCGTGCCATCCGGGCCGCCGAAGGGGATAAGTCCAAAATTGATGAATTGGCATTCCGTTACCCAGGCCCTGCCCCGCGTTCGAAGGAAACCGCCTTGCTGATGTTCGCAGACGGGGTGGAGGCGCGCGCCCGCGCCGAGCATCCGGGCAATGATGATGAAGTCCGCAACCTGGTCCGCAGCGTGATTGATAACCGCCAGCAGGATGGTCAACTGGATGACACTCCTCTTTCCCAGCGTGACATCGCAAACATCATAGAATCCTTTGTCACCACCTTGCGTGTCACATTCCACCCGCGTCTGGAATATCCCAAGGATCCTCCCGCAACTACGGATGTGCCAACACATCGTCGTCCGCTGGAGAAGACCGAATGATTTTTATTGAAAACGAGTTTGGTCAGGTTTTCCCCGCGGATTTCAATAGAAAAGGCTGCACAGGCTGTACTAGACCTTTCCGGAGTCCCTGATGGGGATGTGACGATTGCGCTCGTGGATGATGGACGGATCCAAAGCCTCAATCGGGATTTCCTCGGTCACGATGCACCTACGGATGTGCTTGTCTTCCCGGCGGACGAACAAGACCCAGAGACAGGCCGCCGTTACTACGGTGATGTGGTCATCTCGATTGTGCGTGCGGCGGAACAGGCCGTAGAACGTGGACATTCCATCGAAGGGGAAATTCAGCTTCTGGTTGTGCATGGTGTTTTGCATCTGCTGGGTCATGACCACGCCGGGGCGGGTGAAAAGGACCGCATGTGGGCAGCCCAAGCCGAGGTTCTGGTTCGCCTCGGCGTTTCACCGAAGATCGTCCATGAATAAGATCAGGGGATTCTTCGTCTCACGTGCTCACTCCTTTGGGCATGCCTTCCATGGTTTGTGGTACGTGATCCGCACTCAGCGGAATGCCTGGATCCATGCCGTCATAACCATGTTGGTGCTGCTGGCGGCGTTGTGGCTGCACCTGCCGTTGCGGGATTGGGCGGTGCTCTTCCTGACAATTGCAATGGTCTGGACGGCTGAGTTCATTAACACGGCTCTGGAAGCGGTGGTGGACCTGGCCAGCCCACAGCAGCATCACCTGGCAAAGGTGGGCAAGGACGTGGGCGCCGCGGCTGTCATGATCGCTTCATTGGCCGCCATCCTGGTGGGCCTGCTCATCCTCGGTCCGCCGCTTTGGGAGAAAATGAAATTCCTGCTTGGCAGGTAATTTCGTTTTATAAAAATGGCTTACCTTCGTAGCCCTTCGTGTTCCGCTTGCCCCCAGTTTATGAGGGTCGTGGTGGATTCTTTTTCGTGATGAATTCTTTATCTTTTAAATTTGGCACCGTCGGCTCTCCCGCAGCCACCCCGGCCAGACCCGGTGGGACGGTTGGCGGAATCCAATATGCCGCCTCCCTTGGTTTGGATGCACTTGAGCTGGCTTGGGTCCAGGGCGTACGCGTGAGCGAAACGACCTGCATGGCAATCAGGAAGACGGCCGATGAGCTTGGCATGGCGCTCTCGGTCCATGCACCGTACTACATCAACCTGAATGGGGACGACGAGAAATGGCCGCGTCTACGAACCTACCTGATGGATGCAGCTCATTTTGGCAACCTGGCTGGCGCGACCGACATCATCTTCCATCCCGGTACGTACTTTGGCCGTCAGGCGGACGAGGTGTTGAAAGTTGCCATCCCGCGCCTGCGCGACTGCCTGGACGAACTGCGCGCCGCAGGGAATCCAGTCACGCTGCGCCCGGAGATCAGTGGAAAAGCCGCCATGCTGGGTTCCCTGGCGGACGTGCTGGAGATGGCCAGGGCCGTTCTAGGCATCCTCCCGTGCATCGACTTCGCGCACCTGCATGCCCGCCTCGGCGATGGTGCGATGAACACTTATTCTGAGTGGATCTCCGCGCTGGATCTTTATCGCAAGAGCCTCGGTGATGAGGCCATGCACCAAATGCACATACACCTCTCTGGCATCAACTACGGTCCAAAAGGGGAAAAGAATCACCTGGTCATGGAAGAAGCCGACCTGGATTTCAGGGACCTGATGCGAGCCCTGCATGATAGTGGAGCAAAAGGCCGGATCATGTGCGAAAGCCCGGTATTGGAAGTGGACGCTCTCAAATTCAAAGCCCTCTGGCTCGAAATTAGCGGGGAAGAACAGTAAATAAGACCTCCGAAGTCGATCCAGCTTCGGATGTCCGCTTTAAAAAAGGTTCTGATTCAAAATCTATATCTATATCGATCAGAAATGTTGACATATTAGAACAGACGTGCTATTATATGAACGTATGTTCTAATTTTAAATAATACCTACTCAACACCCAAAGGAATCCTCCCATGCCTGCTTCCCCCACCCCCCTCAAACGCAAGCGCGGCGCCCAGCCCGGCAACCTCAATGCCTTCCGCCATGGCTTCTATTCAGCCGCTTTTACACAGGCTGAATTGCACGGCCTGGACGAAAATATAAAGGGCGAATTTGTGGACGAGATCGCTCTTGCGCGTGTAAACGCTGCTCATCTGGCTGAACTGTTGAAAGATTACAAGAATATGAACCTGGGTGAGGTCGTCTCTGCCTCCAATGCCCTCATTAATTATCTCGACCGCATTGAGAGCCTCAGCCGTGCCCAGCACTTCATTTACAGTGGTCAAACCACCATGGAACAGGCCTTGGCAGAGCTTGCCGCCATTCCCCCCGAGGAAGATTGACCATCCCCATGTTTTTCTCCCCTCTCCAAATGTGTTCTTCCATTTGGTGAGGGGCTGGGGGAAGCCCCCAGCATGGGGGTGAGGCATTCGTTCCCTCCTTCGTTCCGCGGAACGAACAAATCCCTTGACAAATCAGAACATATGTGCTATTAATAGAACACTAGTTCTGATTGTGAAGGTGTTCCCTATGTCTACTGCTGATCAATTTCCTCCTGTCTTCCAGACTTACCAGGAAATCCAGACGGAATTACATCCGAAACAGACGCCCCTTCCGGCTCTCCCTGAGACTTCCAACGTTAAGACTTCTTCGGTGCACGCAGCCAACCTCCCCGGCGGGTCACTCCTGCTGGGGATGGCCGAGGACCGCTTGCCTGTCCTGCTCGATCTATATGACCCTATGAATGGTCCATTACTGGTGGCAGGCGATAGAGGCAGCGGAAAAACGGCGTTCCTCCAGTCCCTGGCGCGCGCCTCCACCCTCCCGGATCCCGGTGATATCTCGTTCGGAGTGCTGACCCCCTTCCCGGAGGAATGGACCGCCTTGGAAACCCTGCCTAATTGCTTGGGTGTCTGGCCGGCTTATCACCCCTCCGCAGCAGACTTCCTGGCCCGCTTGGTCAATTGGGCAGAAGTGCTCCCCGAGACACGTCAGACGCTATTGCTGCTTTTCGATGGGTTCGACCTGATGACCGCTAGTGCCTTTCCTTCTCAGCGGGACTTGCGTTGGTTGCTGACCTATGGCCCGGAACGGCAGATTTGGCCGGTGATCTCGGTCAACCCTGCACGTTTGACCCTTCTTCAAACCTGGTGGGACTATTTCCATACCTGCATCATTGGTCAGGTGAAACACATGCAGAATGCCCTTTCCTTGGTGGAAGAACCGTCCATCGGTTTGGCGGACTTGCAGCCGGGAAAACAATTCGGCCTCTTCCAATCCGGTAATTGGAATAAATTCTGGCTCCCGCCTCTTGAATAAGGAGTTTAATATGAATGTTGGAATGCTCTGGTATGACAATGATCCTCGCACCGCGTTGACTGCCAAAGTCGACCGCGCTGCAGATTACTACCGGAAGAAATACGGGGTCGTCGCAGACTTGTGCCTGGTCCATCCATCCATGCTGGGAGAACCGAACCCTGATCTGGGCGAGGGACATGCAGGGAAGATAGCCGTCCGCCCGAACCGTCTCATTCAGCCAGGTCACCTTTGGATCGGTAAGGAAGAAAAGAATTGATTGATATTAATTGCTCGTCGCAACCACCACGGCGATGGCATTCTCGCGGCTGTGACTCAGGCTGACCGTCCAGACCGCCAACCCCAATTCTTCAGCTATTTTCTCGGCTGCACCATGCAGGACAAGATATGGTTCTCCGCTCCATTTGTGCAGGGTTTCGACCTCACGCCAGGAGATCGGGCCGATGCCGGTCCCGAGTGCCTTGGAGACCGCTTCCTTGGCGGCAAACCGGACGGCCAATTCTTCAGCGCGTCCGCGACAAGCATTTATCTCCAGTTCTGTAAAGACGCGTTTTAAGAATCGTTCACCGTGACGATCGAGTGCAGCCCGGATGCGAGGTATTTCGAT
The DNA here is from genome assembly GCA_963827305.1 of uncultured Chloroflexia bacterium. Classification (GTDB taxonomy): domain Bacteria; phylum Chloroflexota; class Anaerolineae; order Anaerolineales; family Villigracilaceae; genus UBA877. The sequence continues at coordinate 431,702 of CAWHAM010000003.1, read as the reverse complement.
GATGTCAATTCCGGTTCTGAGAATCATAGTAAATCAGGGACCCGCGATCGCCACCGCCATTCGATCCGGATCCAGATACTTGCGAACTGCAGTGTCCACATTCTCCGGTGAAACGGCTCGCACCAGGTCCGGATAGCGGCGGTAATAGTCCAAGCCCAGGTCGTAGCGTTCAATATTGAGCAATGCATTAGCCACACCGCTATTGGATTCAAGCGAGAGGGGCAACCGTCCAATGAAGTTTGATTGGCTGTCGGCGAGTTCTTCCGGGGTGATACCCTTCTCGACAAAAAGTGTAATTTCTCTACAGATGAGTTCGCGTGCCTTTTGCACATTGGCTGGATTGACTCCCGCACTTATACACCAGGAGCCGGGACCTATGCCAGCATTGAGGGTTGAGGAGGCATAATATGCCAAGCCGGATTTCTCGCGTACAACGTCCCCGATGCGGCCTCCCAGTCCAAATTGACCGAGTGCCGAGTTACCCAGTGCGTCGGCAATATATTCCGGATCTTTGCGGCGCGGGCCGGAGGTCCCGATGACAAGGTCAGCCTGGAACTTGCCGGGGATTTTCACCTTGCGGGTGATGGTCTTTTTAAGCGGTTTAAGCGGTGGCAGGTCAGGCAATTCTCGTTGTTCGTGGTTGGCCCAATCGCCGAGTGCCTCCGCCACCTGTTCGACAGCGGTTTTTGGATCGATCGCTCCGACAAGGGCAATCACCATGCCCTTCGGTCCGTAGCAATGCTGGTGGAAATCGGCCAGGTCATCACGTTGAATGGATCGAATGGTCTCCGGCCAGCCATCATCGGGTCGGGCATACGGATGACCATCAAAGACAATCTGGTCGAAGGTGATGGCGGCCATGTCGGCAGTATCCTGGGCCCGCTGGGCGAGACTGGTCAGGAATTGGCTCCGCAGGCGTTCAATCTCTTCGGTCGGGAAGACCGGATGGCGAAGGGTATCGGCCAGCAGGTCGAGCATAAGCGGTAAATCTTCGCTCAGGGATCGCACTGAAAATCCGGTATTATGGGCACCAGCACCGAAGGACAGATTGGCACCGACCGATTCAACCGCATCGAAGATTTTCTGAAAGGCACGAGTCACGGTCCCGCGCATCAGACCAAGGGCTGTGAAGTCAGCCAGACCGATTTTGTCATCCGTATCGAACAGGCTGCCACAAGAAAGGTGACCACTGATGACCACTGATGGACTGTTGAAATTGGCGCGTACCAGGATGGTGATACCATTTGGGATTGTGACACGCGTAATGTCGTCTGGACCGGGCAAAGACTGTTGGTGGTTGTTCATGCCTTTACCTCCACCCCCTTTGGAATGTAGGAGCCAACGACGCGATTTTGCTCTCTTAGATATTTCTGTGCGGTTCTTTGTATATCCGCAGGAGTGACTTTCGATAATTTGTCCAAGTAAGTCAGGAACCAATCATAGGTGGAAAACATCTCGGCATGACCCAGCCAAGCCGCCTGGCCGGTAATGTTCTCGCTATGATATGCAAACAAAGCCCGCGCTTGTTTGATAGCGCGGCTGATTTCTTCCTCAGGAACAAGTTTGTCCTGGATGCTTTTCACCTCGTCTTGAAGTACCGAAAGCGCTTCCTCGGGTTTGTGGTTAGGGTGGACAGTGATGGTAATACTATAAAGATATGGGTCCAGCGTAGTAGAGGTGCTGCCACTGACGCCAATAGCCAATTCCTTCTCGACCAGAGCTCGGTAAAGACGGGAAGTTTTATTTGAAAGGCCTCCGCCGCCGAAGATGCTGAGGCCGCTTGGCCCGGACAGCAGGCTGTCTAGAACAGATAATGGGAAGAAATCAGGATCATCCCCAGCCGGAGCGTGATACGAGATTTCGAGGAAGGTTGTTTCGCCGGGTCCCTCGATTGTCAGCCGGTGCTCGCCGCTGGCTGCCGGTTCCGGACGGGCGAGGCGGGTTGGCACGGGACCGGGAGGAATTGGTTCGAAAAGCTCACGGAGACGAGACAGCATCTCCTCAATTTTAAAATCTCCTGCGACCCCCACGACTGCATTGTTTGGCACATAAAAGGTTCGGTAATGCTGGTAGAGGTCATCCCGGCTTATGGATTTCAGGTCAACCAGGTCACCGATGACCTCGTGATGATAAGGATGGACTCTAAACGCAGCCTGTTGGACGGCCTCCCCTAGCAGGAAGAGCGGCTCGTTCTCGTTACCTTCCCGCTCGGAGATAACCACTGTTCGTTCCGAAGCGATTTCTTTCTCATCGAACAGGCTGTTCGTCATGCGGTCGGCCTCCAGGCGCAGCCCAAGGTCGATTTTGTCGGCGGGCATGGTTTCAAGGTAGGCAGTCCAGTCCATAAAGGTAAAGGCGTTCCACATACCTCCATCCCGAGAGATATCCCTGTCCAGGTGGCTTGCTGGGAATTTTGGAGTTCCTTTGAATTGCATGTGCTCCACCCAGTGGCTGATACCGGTGCGACCGGATGGCTCGTCCCGAGAGCCAACGCGATACCAGATCCATGAACTGATTAGCGGGGCGGTGTGGATTTCTTTCAGCAGGACTTTCAAGCCGTTGGGAAACTTGTATTCAAAAAAAGGTTTCTTCATGGTGTTCCAGGAGTGGGAGCATCATGCTCCGCGCAGATATAAATTCCTTCGGGATATTGCGCGTTCTTATTGAACATGCAATAGAGCAGACGGAGACTGGTTTGCAGACCTGTAAATGGTTCGTGCAGTTCTGTCTGGTTCAGTGGAATATTCACTGGCACTTGCAGGTTAATGGGTATAGTGGACTGAACGGGTATTTCGAGATTTAGTCTAACAGGAATTTCACCCGATTCCGCGTTGGACTCTTGATCTTCTTCGGGTAGGTCAGTGAGTTTCATGGCCTGCCTCCTAGTTGAGTTGATTAACTATAGCATAGAGTACGAAAGAAAGGGCAGAATTACAGTGAAATTCATCCGGACATTAGTCCTTGTCCGTCGCTTGACCAGCAGCTATAATTTGGTTCTCATGGAATGTCAGGGATGAGGAAGAAAATGGGATGTTGGGCGGGCTTTGCCCGCCCAACATCCCCATATCTTCCCTTCTATCCCGGCGATTCCCACTGAGTCTTAAGAATTAAGCCGCATTATCGGAAGAGGAGATTATTAATGGAAGACCCGAAATACATGGTAGCCGTAGTCGGGGCCGGACCTGCGGGACTTTACGCTTCGCGAAAACTAGCCGAGGGCGGGGCACGCGTGGTATTGTTCAACCGCGATGTCAAACCCGGTGGCCTGGCGGAGTATGGCATTTACCCGGATAAGCTCAAAATGAAATTAGGCTTGCGCGCTCAGTTCAAGCAAATTCTGGACCTGCCCTTGATTGATTATTATGGTAACGTAGTTGTTTGTTGTGGGGGAAATATCGTGCTGGAGGACCTGCTCGAATCCGGTTTTCAGGCCGTGCTTATCACGACCGGTGCCCAGGGCACGAAGTGGCTGCGCCTGCCCGGCGAAAATCTACCCGGCGTTTACCATGCCAAGAACATTATCTTTCATTACAACCTCCTGCCGCCCTTCAGCGAAAAGAAATATCTACTAGGTAATCGTGTCGCGGTGGTCGGCGCAGGGAACGTCATGATGGACGTTGCCCATTACCTTGTCCGGGACCGAAAAGTTGAAGATGTGATTGTTGTTGTGCGGCGTGGTCCGGCTGACGTTAAATTCACCCGCAAAGAGATGGAAAACGTAGCCCGCAACCTGGATTTGGTGGCCTTTGAAACCGAATTTGCCCGTGTGGCTCCCATCATGCGGTCCGCTGGTCAGGACCCGGAAACCTCCAAAGCAGCTTTTCTGGATGCCCTGCCCAAAGCACTCGCTCCGGTTTCGTCGACGCGTTTCCGATTTGAGTTCCTGGCTTCGCCCGTGCGTGTGCTGGGCGATTGGATGAACGGCGTAAATGCCTTGAAAGTTGAGGAGAATACCCTGATCGGTGTGGACGGTAATGTCAAAGCACGCGGCACAGGCAATACACGCCAGATCGAAGCCGATACGATCATATTTGCCATTGGTGACACGGTCGATAAGGATTTCTGCGTACCGATTTTCAACGATGCCTACATGTCTGCTCCGCAGCCGCGCTTCGCGGTGGAGGGCGTTTCATACGAAGCCTTCAACCCGGACACCAATCAACCGATCGAACGCGTCTTCCTGGCAGGTTGGGCGCGCCAGGCCAGCACCGGATTGGTCGGCGTGGCACGCCGGGATGGAGAGAGAGCAGCTGAGGCGGTCATGCAGTTCCTTCGGTCCCAAGGGACGATGCGTGACCTGGATAACGTGGTTGAGAAGTTCGAACAACGCCTGGTGGAGACCCATGAGCGCGTGGTGGATAAAGACCACCTGGCAAAACTGGAGGTCGCTGAGTCCACCGAAGCGCAGAAACTCGGCCTGGAGGACTTTAAATTTGCAACGAATGATGAAATGTTTACTGCGATGGGCTACTGAGACTGAGAAGCGGCTTCCCGTTGGGGAGCTTACAGGTAAGGGCGGACAACAATGGTCCGCCCTTATGCATTTAAGGTCAGCAAGCTCTTCGCTATCTGGCGTGCCCTTCTCGGAGCATCGCCCACGTATGAACTGGAATCCATTAGTGCCCGCATCTTCTGTTCCGGCAGATACTTATTTAACTCTGCATCCTGGCATATTAATGTAACGATGGGATTTTCTTCGCCCCGCTTAACCAATTCCCAGGCCTGCTGGGCAATCAAACGGATGCGCTCGTGCATCTCTTGCCGGTCAGCCCCGGATTTAACCAGCGCCATCAGCACACGCTCGGTGGCCGCGAATGGCCCATAAATGGACAAATTACGTTTGATGGCGGTTTCATCCACGCGCAATTTGGAGAGAATTTCGGTGGTGGTTCGAAGCAACTCATCTGCAGCCAGGAAAAACTCGGGCAGGAGGATACGCCGGTTGGCAGAATCGTCCAATGTCCGTTCGAGCAGACTGTGGGCGGCGTTGTCCCAGGCAAGTCGTGGCAGTGTGGCAAGGTATCGCGCGAGTGAGTCGATTTTCTCGGCCCGGATGGGATTACGTTTGAACGGCATGGCTGAAGACCCAACCTGTTTCTCACCAAACGACTCTGACAGTTCCCCCAGAGGCGGAGACTGAAGCAGGCGGAGGTCAAATGCGAATTTGTAGAGTGAAGCCCCCAGCCCGGCCAGCGCGGATACAACGTAGAAATCCTGCTTGCGCGGGTAGACCTGCGAGGTGGCTGTGTAGAAAGGCAGATCCAATTTTCCGGAGAGCTTGTCTTCGAAGGTGGCAAGATTTTCCATTCCCAGGAGCTCGGCATACGCCGCGCTTGTCCCGACTGCACCTTTAAATCCTTTGCCTCTTATGGCAGAGCGCAGATTGCTGAGAACCCGGTAGTCTTCCAGCAAATCCTGCCCGTAGAGAGCAAACCGGTACCCCTGTGTTGAAGGTTCAGCGGGCTGGAGATGTGTGAACGCCATCAGCGGAGTATCGGCCCATTTCTCGATGAGTAGACCAAGTATCTGTAAAAGTGCTGCGAGGGAATGCAGGATCAGATCGAGGCTCTGGCGCAATCGCAAAGCATCGGCATTATCCTCGATATCCATCGAGGTTGCACCGAGGTGGATGATACCGCCTCCCACCGGACACTGACTGGCGAAAACGCGCACTTCAGCCATCAGATCGTGAGAGATCCCTTCTTCTATTTCGAGGGCGTGCGGAATTTCAATTTCGTTTTGATGTGCACGCAAGTCGGTGACCTGCCCGGGCTTGACAAGACCATATTCCGCCTGGACTTCAGCCAGGGCAACCCATAGTTGCCGCCAGAGGAGACGCTTGTTATTTTCGCTCCACAGGCGCCGCATGGCAGGCGTACCGTAACGCCAGGTGAATGGTGAAAGGTACGTATCAAAGTCCATCATATGATTTCCTTTAGCCGACCCAGCCCCAAATGGCGAACTGGGCTGAAAAGAATAATAATCCCAGTAGGGAAGAATAGAATACCAGCCGGTTGACCCAAGCCGAGCGGCTCCAGATTGCCAGGAGTAAAAACGCCGGGAAAAATTCCAGGACATAGCGAGCCATACTGACAAGCGGCTGAGGACTGCCCAAGCGGGCAAGGAACAACAGCATAAGGGTCACTGAATAAACCCCGTACAAATGCGGCAGCTTTTTCCAGATGAAGATTGTCAATACAATGAAGATGGCGGTGAAGATTAGTTCGATCGAGTTTTCCTTGATCAGCTGACCGTGGAAGATGCGGCTGGCAGCTTCGAGCAGGTTCCAGCCTGGAAGAGTCAATTTGCCCCCGCGGGTGATGGATGCAACCAGGATGGCAGCAGGTGACTGGCGCAATCCAAACCAAGCGTATAAAGGAAAAATCAGAGCCCCCAACCCAGTGATCAAGGGGGCCAGCCAGGCACGCCATTCTCTATTACGCCAGGCCTGCCAGGCGGCAAAGGCCAGTGGCACAACCAGAAAAGGACCGGTAATGCGCGTCAGGGCGGCCAAGGCACCCCACAGGCCGGCGGCAATCCATCGCTGCTTGCGAGCGTTGTAAAGCGAGAGCATTGCTCCCGCCAGGAAGAGTGATTCGCTGTAAGCGGCGGACAAAAAGAAAGCGGTTGGAAAAACAGCCAATAAGAGTGCCGTTCGGAAGGCTATGTGGTCTTCGTAGCCCTCGTCGCGGGCGATCTGAAAGACTGCCAGCAGGCAGGCCAAGCAAGCAAGCCCGGAGATGAAAAGACCGGAGGCCAGTGTGTCGCCTCCAAAAACAGGCGCCAAGGAGCCCATCAGGAAGGGAAAGAGGGGCGGGGTGAATAGGGCGGTATCGAAAGCAGCGTATCCACGCGTTGCTATGGCCTGGTATTGTGGAGTGTCCCAGCGTTGCCAGGGTTCCAACCAGGATATGGTTTCCACCGGGACGCCCATGTACATTGCCGGGGTGATGGTGGCTGGATTATTCGGAATCAACTGGCGAACACCCCACATCCACACACCCAGCAGGATGCGCATGATTAGAAAAAGGACCAGGATATTAGAGTATGGTTTCCAGTTTGATATTATTTCTTTCACCTTGCCCAAGCTCAGTTTGGATTATGGGCGGAGCCTGCAAGTCGTTTTGGCATACACATCGAATTGAAGGTCCAAGTTTGATTATACGTTGAATTATAAAGTGGATGTATCACTGAAAATAGATCGGGGTATGATAGCTCCTTTTCCCAGATTAACTCTACCGGTAGGCAAAAATAAATGATCCGTTTCTTAATTGCAGTATCGTAAGAACGTGTAACGAAAATGCTAGAACGGCGTTAAATATATAGAGTTATCGAGAGGTTGAAAAAAAGAAGGTTACTATGTTTATATTCGCCGCAATTGTTATTCTGGTACTTATCGCCATTGCTTGCGTTGGCCTGGTCTGCGCACATTTTGATGCTGACGACCTGCGCAAAATGGGGATACGAATGTAGTTCCATCAAATGAGAGACTCACAGGTCTGACCGGCATGTATTGCCGCGCCAGGCCTTTTGTTTATTAAGATGGTCCAAGAACTCTCGTATCATTATCAGGTTAATTGAACCAATCCCGTACGGATGGCGAATTTGACCAGTTCAGTGCGAGAATGCATGTTGAGCTTTTTCATGATTCTTTCGCGGTGACGGGCGATTGTTTTGTGGCTCAAAGCAAGGCGTTCGCCTATTTCCTGGTTACTGATTCCCTGCTCAATCCTCTCTAATTCGCCATTTATGACGAATGACACGGATAAATTGTGACATTTTTTACATTAGTTTGTCTCATCTATCCCTTGTGATTAATTTACTTTTAATATAATATAAACCAAATTTGTCAGATTGAGCCGCAATAAAAATAGGTTTGATTCTCGGGAACAGGAGGCAGCTTTCTGAACTATGATTTAATTGATTTGGTCTCTTTATTGCCTTCCACTACTTCTTTGAAGGAGAATGTAGATATGTCCGTTAAAAAAATAGTTGTTCTAGCAGTTGCCTTGGCCATCGCCCTGTTCTTTTTGGCGGCCTGTGCGGGTGCCACTGGTCCTGTTGGCCCTGCCGGTCCTGCCGGCCCTATCGGTCCTGCTGGCCCCGCCGGCCCTGCAGGCACTAATGGAACGAATCCGAAGGCCGCTGATTTGACCTGCACACAGTGCCACAATAGCACTACGTTGATCGATGGACCGGCAACCTCCTGGGGATCATCCGTTCATGCGACCGGCATAGCCTTCGGGATTGCGGGCAATGAATCAACCTGCACTGGATGCCACACCGGCGTCGGCTTTGCCGATCGGATGGCAGCCGCGCAAACAAACCCGGATAAGTTTACGACCGTATATCCGAATCCTACCCGCATTGATTGCCGTGCTTGCCATGACATCCACACCACCTACACCAAGGACGACTTCGCATTAAAAACCACTGCCGCGGTTCCGCTTTACGCTCTTCAGGGTGCGACCTTCGACGGTGGCAAGGGTAATCTGTGTGCCGATTGTCACCAGTCACGCACGGCATTCCCTGCCCCGGCTGCGGATGGCACGGTCAGCGTAACAAGCACCCACTGGGGTCCACATCACGGTCCGCAGGCCGAGATGATGCTGGGTGTCGGTGGTGCCGGTGACGTTACTGGTGCTCCCAGCCCGCACTATGCACAGGTCACGGATACTTGTGTGTACTGCCACATGGGAGGCGATGCCGCCAACCATACCTACACGCCGCAGGTAGCATACTGCACGAAGTGTCACACCGATGCCAAAGACTTTAACATGAACGGCGCTGTAGCCGCACTGGATGCCAAGGTTGCAACACTTAGAAACGCGTTGACTACTGCTGGTCTGCTCGATAAGACCGGCGCTCCCGTAGTAGGGAAATACCCCGCCGCGAAAGCGGGTGCCTTGTGGAATTATCTCCTGGTTGCCGTTGAAGACAAGAGTCATGGCGTTCATAATATGCCCTATGCCGAGGCGCTGATCGACGCGGCGTTAGCCGCCATGAAATAGCAAGTTCTAGTTTCACGAAACGGGTCGCGTTGATATCCGGTGTACACCCTCCAGAACACAATAGACTTCATTGAAGGGATGGATGGTAATATCAACCCCAGCACGCGGCCAATAGAGTACCACCCAAACAGCTTGAATATAAGTCACCCCGAAGTTAATAATCCCAGGTGATTCTCTACAGAAAGAATCCCCAACCCTCCCCCAAATCGGGGGAGGGGAATTTTATCGAAGAAGAGAATTCAAGCAGGTGCTTTGCGTCGATCGCACCCTTTTCTTCGATATTTACCCCCTTCCCACACTTGGGAAAAGTGGACTTCCCCCGAAAAAATGGACACAGAAAATGTCCTGATGGAGTAGACTAACACCATCAGGAGAAACGGAATGGACGATCGGAAATATCGCGCCTATGCAAAGGAATTCAAGCTGGAGGCACTTGAATTGTTGAAACGTGGAGACAAAAGCGCCGGAGCACTCGAACGTGAACTAGGGATCACGCCAGGGCTGCTGTTGAAATGGCGTCAACGCTATCAAGTGATTCAGAAAGGGGTGGATGAGAAGCCATTAGGGCCGAGTGATCTGGAAGGAGCCAAGGCAGAAATTCGCCGATTACAGCGTGAGCTGAGTGCGGCAGAGGAGGAGCGTGAGATCCTAAAAAAAGCGCTAAACATCTTCTCGCGAAAAAACGAATGAAGTACACTTTCATGGCGGCGCACGAGCAGGAATACTCGTTGAAACAGATGAGCCAGGTATTAGGGGTATCGCGGAGTGGTTATTATGCCTGGAGACAACGTTTGCCGAGTTTGCGTGAACGCGCCAACGAAGCACTGCTGGTAGAGATCCGTGCAGTGTATCTGAAGAGTCGCAGAACCTATGGCAGCCCAAGAATTCATGCCTATTTGCGGCGGAAAGGGTACTTTTACGGGCGCAATCGGATAGCACGCCTGATGCAACAGCACCAGATCGTGGCCAGAAAAGCGCATAGAAGCCATCCTACGACTACTCAACAACGCTCAGGTGCCAAGATTGCACCCAACCTGCTCGATCGCGAATTCTCGGCTGCATTTCCGAACCAGAAGTGGGTCAGCGATATTACCTACGTTGGCACTGCTGAGGGCTGGCTGTATCTGGCTGTCATCCTGGATCTGTATTCACGTTGCGTGGTGGGCTGGGCCATGGGTGAACAAATCGACGAGAACCTGGTAGAAGGAGCCTGGCAGATGGCACTGCTCAACCGCCAACCATCCGCGGGCTTATTGCATCACTCGGACCGGGGCAGCCAGTACACCAGTGAAGATTACCAGGAACAATTAGCCGCTCTGCAATGCCAGGTGAGCATGAGCCGCACCGGAAATTGCTATGACAATGCCGCCATGGAGAGTTTCTTTGCCACTCTGAAAGCGGAGTGCGCAACTAAACCATTCACAAGCAAGGCTGAGGCTTGTACAGCCATCTTTGATTACATCGAGGGCTGGTACAATCGCCAAAGATTGCATTCAACCCTGGATTATCTTAGTCCAGTGGATTTCGAGCTTTCGTCAGGACATTAATCGTGTCCACATTATTGAGGCAAGCCCAAAGGACCGCGTAGATGGGTGAGGATTATTTTCGGTTTCTTTCATCTCCGAAATAAATTTGGGATAAGTCATGTTTACTTGAAAAACTGGACCGCAGCCGACGTGCCTAATAAAAACCGACGGAATTAAGCAAAATCCGGCGTAATATGTTGATATCCATAGAAACCCGGATTTTATTCCGTTTACCGTTTATCAGATTATAATAATCGGTAGAGGAGACAATGCATGTTCAAACGCATCAAAGCTGGACTAAGACGATTCTTTTTCCCCCAGCTGGCTCCCCGCGCTGGCTTATCATCCTTCCTTACTTGGTGCTGGCCGTCATCTCCATCGCCCTAGTGTCCGGTGGCGTCTTTGGGTGGAATTACACCAATTCTCCGCGGTTCTGCGGATACACCTGCCATACCATGCCGCCTGAAAATGCCACCTACCTGACCTCTCCGCATGCCAATGTGTATTGCACCGAATGTCACGTTGGCCGCAGCGTTTTCGGTACCGTGCTCGCTCGCAAAACGGAAGACGTGTATGAGGTTTACTCCATGGTATTCCACACATACACCTTTCCCATCCAGGCCAGCCGGACTCGCCCGGCAGCTGAAACCTGTAATAAATGCCATCAGCCAGAGGCTTTCTCGGGCGACAAGACAATCGTCATCAACCACTTCGCGCCTGACTTGAATAATACTCCTCTCAGCATTTACATGATGATGAAAACAGGCGGCGGCGCCAACCTGCAGGGAGTGGGGTCCGGCATTCACTGGCACGTTGTCAACAAGGTTGATTATTACACCACCGATCCCTTGAGCCAGAACATCCCGTTTGTGCGTGTGTTCAACGCCGATGGTACGACCACGGATTACATTGACACTGAATCCAACATCGATCCTTCTACGATTGACCAGAGTCAGTTGAAGACGATGGATTGTATTAGCTGTCATAACCGTGTGACGCACAATTTTGCCCAGCCGGACGCCTCAGTCGATAACGCCATGGCAGCCGGCCTGATCTCCACCAAGATCCCGGAAATACGGCTGAAAGCCGTTGAAGTTTTGACAGTGGCCTATGGATCCCAACCATTTGCGATGAGTGGCATTGCGGGTCTGGAGAATTATTATACGCAGTACTACAGTGATTTCTATTCCAATAACAAGGATGTGATCAAATCAGCGATCACTGAACTGCAAAGTATTTACAACCAGACGGTGTTCATTGATCAGAAAGTGGATTGGACCACCCACCCCAATAATCTCGGTCACATCAATTCTCCCGGCTGTTTCCGCTGCCACGATGGAAAACACCTGAACTCCCAACAGAAGGCCGTTCGTCTAGAATGTAATCTGTGCCACTCCATCCCGGTGGTGGCCACAGCCCAGGATTTTGTAACCGATATCCAGATCAACCGAGGTCCGGAACCCCAGTCGCATCTCAACCCCAATTGGATCAGCCTGCACCACAATGCCTTCGATGGGACTTGTAAAGATTGCCATACCGTTGCGGACGCCGGTGGAACTTCCAATACTTCCTTCTGCTCGAACAGTGCCTGCCACGGCACCAAATTCACGTATGCCGGTTTCGATGCACCCTCCCTGCACGCTATTCTGCAAGCCCAACTACCCACCCCCACACCGGCACCTACACCGGCCCCGGTAGTCGGTAATCCCACCTTTGATGCCAATATTCAACCAATTTTTATTAACTGCACGGCCTGCCATAATAGCACTTCACCAACAGCCAACTTGGACTTGAGTAGCTTTACCGGTGTGATGAAAGGTGGTAAGGACGGTGCCATTGTTGTACCTGGTGATTCAGCCAACAGCTTGCTGATCAAGATCCAGAGTGCCAAGCACTTTCTGAATTTGACTCCCGATGAATTGACACTGGTCAAGCAGTGGATCGATACTGGTGCATTAGAAAAATAGATGGTCATTGATTATATTGGGCCACCCATTTGGGTGGCCCAATTTTTTTATTAATGTACTCTTTGTCTATTTCTTTACGCCGCGTAGCACTACGGGAAGCAAACCGGCGGCTTCCTGAACCTGGGCGGTGGAGCACGAAAAACCGAAGCGGATGTGCCCGGCTCCTGCCGATCCGAAGGCCGAGCCGGGTGCAGAGCCGACCGCACACCGCATGCCCCCCGATTTATTGAGAAGTTACAATTATTACATTCTGTAGATCTGGATGGCTGCATCGCCCTCCAGCGGGCAGTGGTTCTCGCAAATGCCGCAGCCGATGCAAAGTTCGCGTAAGACGGATGGTCGTTGCAAAGTCATGGTATCGCCGGCTGAGTTGATCAGGCTAATTTCCTCCAGGCGGATGGACTTTTCCGGTGTCGGGCACATCTCCTCACAGACGATGCAAGGAGTATTGCTCGCCCAAGGCAGGCAGCGGTTCCGGTCTACGATTGCGGTGCCAATAATGGCCTTCCGCTTTTGCTCAAGGGTGAGGGCTGGGATGGCACCGGATGGGCAGACCTGCCCGCAGGCGTTGCATCCGTAATCACAGTGACCGATACGCGGCATCAGGCCGGGTGTCCACAATCCCTCCAGACCGGCTTCCCCCTGGAGGGGTTGCAAACCATTCGTAGGACAGACTTTCATGCACTCGCTGCAGCGCAAGCAATTCGAAAGGAACGCCTGCTCATCTTTGACACCCGGCGGGCGAATAAGGCGAGAATTCCTGGTACGCAAGCGCAAGTCGAGGTGCAACAGCACGATTCCGGCTGCGCCAACGGCGATACTTTGGAGGAATTGGCGCCGTGACAGGTCGAACTCCTGTACCGGAGCGGGTCTCAAAACTGGTCCAAACCTCAAGCCATCTTTTGTGCAACTCGCCAGGCAATCCAAGCAAACAGTGCATTCGGCCGGCATGATCTCGACTTCCCGGGAAGATTCGGCTGTGGCAGGGAGGTTTTAATTGCTCCCGGCCTGCATAAAAGTGCGCAGCGAGTGCAGCCGGTGCAGGTATGGCCAATCAATGGACGCAGGATGGAGAATTTGGACAACCAGCCCAACATTCCGCCCAACGGGCATAGATAGCGGCACCAGAACCGATCCGCCAGCAGGTTAAGGGCCAGAATACCGAAAAACAGGCCAGCGACTAAGAGCGAAGAATTGAATACAGGTTGCACGACCGGCAAGATAGGTCCCCGGATGAACTCTTCCAGCCAACTGATGGCAGGGCGCATGAAAGCGAAGGAGTAGAAGGTGGTCTCAGTGGCATTAAAAGTGTAATTAAGCGCCGGAATGACCACGGTGGTCATAGTCCGCGTGAACAGTGCCAGCGGCTCGAGAATCAGCAGTGTCAGGTTTCCGAGCAGCGCCCCTACCAGGATGACGACCAGCAGGGCATATTTGACCGATCGCCAACGCGGGGAGATAGTTTTGGCGCGCTGGCGCGCTTTGCGAAACGAGATCCATTCCAGCAGGCTGCCTAATGGGCAAATCCAGCCACACCAGACGCGGCCGATCAGGATAGTTAATCCTACTGTGATCAGCGCCCATCCCAGGCGGGGGATCCAGGTCCGGCTGGCCAGCATAGCTGCAAGAGCCGAGAGCGGGTTGATGCGGAAGAAGACGTCTGCCAGTGGGGAGACGGTTTGCCTCTGGAGACCGGCAAACAACAGGAAAATGAACAGAATAAAGAACAGGATTTGTACCGTTTGGCGGACAAGCCGCCAAAAGTTCCAGGATGATCGAATTTTCACTTCAATGCTGCCTGCAGTAATATTTGTGCCTGAGCAATATCCACTTTACCGAAAACAGCCCCAAGCAGGTTGCCACGCACACCAGATGCGACCAGATCGTCAATGCTGCCATCTTGCAGGGCTTTCAGCCCTTTGTCAGCCTCTCCGGAGGTGGGATATTGCAACAGCATCAACAGGGCGGTTGCATTATCCACCTGGTAGCGGCCCAGCACGCCATCAGTTGCCTGGCTGAGACCCAGAATGTTCTCGCCTCCCAGCCAGACTTCCATCTGGATCGACATTTCCTCATGGAAGAAAATGGAACTTTGTTCAATCAATCCTGGCTGTGGAAGCCGGGCCACAATCGTGGGCCGTTCGCCTCCGGTTGGCAACTTACCGGAAATGGCCTGGGCGAAGGCCTGCAGTGTCGCATCCGGTACAGGCTGGAGCGCCTCCAGGCTGACAAAATAACAGTTCTGCCAGAATGCCAACCGCCGCCCGGGATCCGAATCACCTTCGTTGCCGATGGTTGCCGGTTCCCCAGTCCGCCCGGTGCTGAACAGGCCATAAGCGTCGGCGAGGGTTGCCAGCTGCCAGATTTCCACATTCAGGAGAGTACCCCCAGCGTTTTTATAGCGCTGCACAGCCACCTTATCAAAGCCGTATGCAAAAAAGGAATCAGCCTGCCCGTCCACCAGGTTAAACAAATTCGCGTGATCATAGGTCGCGACTTTTTGGGAAATATCCCAGCCCGGTATGGCATTTTTAGTCGGGAAAACGCTGGCGGGATCTGGAGACGCCGGATTGGCTGTGGGTTTGAAGGCTGTGCAGCCGGGCACAAGGATCGGCAGAAGCAGGATCATGCCCCAGATTGGCATCAGGCGACGGAAGAAGGAGCACCTCAATAAACTGTGATACCCATCAGACATTAATTTCTTCCACTTTCAGAGCGCGTAGATCCAACCTGCCCAGTCCCATCTCGGCACCTAGCTTGACACAGGGAATGTCTGCGCCAGTCAGGCCGAAAAGAGTGGAGCCGTAAGCATCCGCGGCGATGATATCATGACTGGCGATGACAACGTTGGTCTGCTTGACATTGCTCAGGCTGCCGCCAGTCGGTCCATGGTCCACCAGGATGCGGTAGGCGTCCACCACCGTCAAAGTTGGGCGGATAATGCTCACGAGATCTGCGACGCGCTGACCCAGGTCGCTGTGGATCTGGTTGGGATTGGAAACAACGCCCAGCAAGTTCTTGCTGCCGAGGGTCAGGCGTGCCAGAGAGTGATTCTTGGCGATCGGCACGTCGATCAGCACGTCAGTTTCCATCACGTCGCGGTAGATATCCCAGGATGTGATACTTTTTCCTTGTGGAATATCGAATTTGGCGAACTTGATCGGGCTCATCACTTCCATTTCCCCCCCGGCAGCTTTGACGGCCGCCTCGATACCGCTGGCAGCATAGGCCGAGGTGGGCGAAATACCGGCGAAAGGCGAATCCATCACCCGTACCCGCTTTGCTCCCGCACCCAGGCAGAGGGCCACCAGCGTGGCAACCACGACCGGATTGGTAGTGGCGGCATATTCCGGCGTATGATAATCCACGCAGATGTTGGGTTTGATGATCACATCCTGCCTATTTTTCACAAAGCGATGGATGCCTCCCAGAGAAGTTAATGCAGCTTTGACAATGGCTGCCGGATCTGCGCCGTGGGCCACCGCAAGATAAGCCTGGTTTCCGGTGGGAGCAGGCGCCTGGCGTCGACCGGCAGAACCGGCCGCCTTTTGACCTTGCGGCGAACAGCCGGTCTCCAGGAGAACCAGGCCGGCCGCAGCCACTCCAGCCAGTTTCAGAAATTCACGACGGGTGATAGGAGTCATGTCAGGCTACCGTTTGCTCAATCACTTCCATATTGGTCGGATCGTTTGTCCCGATGCCCAATTCAACCGCATACTGCATCGCCGGAGCGGCCATTCCAATCAGACTGGCTGGGTTATCGCCGGCCTTTTCCAATTCGCGAGTCAGGAGTTGCAGCCCCATCGTATCATGAGCGACAGGGTCGAAACTCATGAATATGGAGTCGCCGATCCAATCCTCCTGCCAATAGGGGTAGGAATTGGCGTAGTGCAAGTTGGCGGAGAGGGCATCGCCGATGATCAGACGGGTGCGGTCCTTGATCTCGGGCAGGCCATTCAGGGCGGCCACCCCGCGCATTGAATCACCGTGCAACTTATCGGGATAATAGAAGGAGCCGTAATGGTTCTTCATGGCAAAGGTAATACCGGCCATCATATGGGATTTCAGGACGGGTATGTTGATCAGGGCGTCGCAATTCTTCAACAGGTTGGCAAGATTGATATGACTGCCGTTAACAACGGTAGTTTCGGCGTTGTAATTACTGTCCATGCCGGTGCAACGCACGCCGGGACCATCCACATTGACGTTGTAACCGGCGACATTCAACTCGGAGGCCCGGTAATCAAAGATGGTGATCTGTTCAGCCGGAATACCAGCCGCCTGCAAGCTGTCCGTGACTGCCAGGACGAGCGGGACGTGCGTCCAGATCAGGCTGTTGCTGAAAGTATTGACCTTGATGGCAATCCGTTCCCCCGGCTTGAACAGGGTAGCCCAGGCCTCTTTAACATCGTTCAGGCCGGTCAGCTTGGTGATGGAGGCATCCAGCATTTTTCGGAGGGCAGCGGGCACCAGGGTCTTATCCGACCAGACCCCCGAATGATGGGTTTGGATGACCTTGCTCGGAACAGCCGGGAAGAATTTTATTATTTCCGGGCGCAAACCTGTTGCCAGCGTGGCGGCGGTCGTGGCCGTTGCAGGGGCAGGAAGGGTGGCAGCAGCAGTGGGAGAAGCGATTGCACTGACGGAGTTGGGGATGCAGGCGCTTAGCAGATGGCCGCCTGCCAGGCTGCCCAAGCCTATGGCTGACAGGCGCAAGAAGTCCCGGCGGCTGAGGGGGGAAGTTTTGGTGGTCATCCGTGTATCCTTTCCTAATTAAACTATAACACATTCCCTGTTAATTTTTCCCGACCAAAAGTAGAGAATCAGCCTAGCCAGTTGGACAGGTCTCATTACAATACGACTTTCGGGCAAGGACGCAAGCAACGCGACCCGGGCAGTAAGAGAAAGCGATATGATCAAAAAAGCGCTATCACCCTACCAAAACGATAATATATAGATAATCCTATGTAAAAAAACTGGGTGGACTCATACTACCAGAGTTTATTAATTAGTCCTTACCTGCCTGCAATTGCATAAGAATTTCCAGGGTCTCGGCCTTGCCTCCCACCCCGTTCTCTCCTCCCGGCCCTACACACGAAGGACAGCCATCCTTGCACTCGCACTCGCTGACCAACTCCAATGCCCGCTGCATCAGTTCTTCATGAAGTTCGAAGAGTTTCTGGCTGAGACCAATGCCGGCCGGGACGTCATCATATATCACAATACTTGGCCCGCCGAGCGTGGCGGTGGATGGATCGGTGTGGATGCCCAGATCACCCGGATCGCACATCAGGAAGAGCGGGGCAAGCTGGCCCAGCACGTTTCCCACTCCTGCCAGCCCGGAACGCATACGCACGTTCTGCTCAGCCTTCCGGTGGCAGGACGGGCACAGGGTGATGAGGTTGCCCATCCGGTTGGCCTCCTCAGGTGAGATAAATGACCGGAACGGGAGCTTGTGGTGTACATCGTGCTGGCGGCCGGAGGTCTCGGGAGTGCCACAGACCTGGCAGCGGTACCCGTCCCGCCGGCGAACAGCTTCCCGCAAGCGGTTCCAGCCGGGACCATAATCATTAGGGTCGCTGGTCCACGCTCCGGCCGCACGCAGGTTCTCGATCGTCTGTTCCGAAAGAGTCAGCCAGTAGCCGGAAGTTTGAAACTCGCTGGGCGGCAGATCGAGCGGCTCCAGCCCCAGGTTTTCGTGGTTGAGCCAGCGGAGTTTCTTGAAACCCGCCACGTGCAGGGTGACCTGAAGCTCGCCCCAGCCTTTTTGCCCGCCCGGAACATCCGCCACGGCTGCCTCGGTCAGGATGTTTACTTCCGTCTGGCGTTGGGGTTCGGTGAAGTAATCCAGAGCGACCGGGATGAGCGTGGCGGTCTGGGTGGCAAGGTTCAGCTCCTGAATGAAATATTGCTGGCCTTCGTGCAGGTAGATGGCATGCGGGTGCACCATCCAGGGTGCAGAGGCCATGTCCACTTCGCCCAAGGTCCAGGGCGCACCGCCATCCTGGACCTGCAGGACGACATTCTCGGGGCTGGCGGATCTCAAGGAAAGCGCGGCTGCCGGATAGGAATCCGCCATCCAGAAATATTTTTCCTGCGAGAGATGCGCCTCCTGGCAGGTTACCAGAAAATCCAGGTATTCCTGCACCAATCCGGCGGGAAGGGAACCGAACCCTTCCCCTTTTTGGAAAGGCAACTCGAACATGGCACAGCGCAAGTGGTTGAGCAGGATGACCAGGTGGTTAGGGGCAATCAAGGCCTGTTCGGGAGAGCGGCCAAAGAAATAATCGGGATGATGAGCCAGGAACTGGTCAAGCGGGCTGGCGGAAGCCACCAGGATTGCCAGAGCTGGGTCGTCGCCACGGCCGGCGCGGCCGGCCTGCTGCCAGGTGCTGGCGATCGTTCCCGGGTAGCCCACCAGCAGCGCGGCGCCCAGGCCGCCGATATCAATACCCAGCTCGAGGGCATTGGTGGCAACAACAGCCCTGATCGTGCCATCCCGAAGACCTTTTTCGATGAGGCGACGCTGGGAGGGGAGATAACCACTACGGTAGCCCCGAACCTCCTCCCGGCACCCCCTCCCGGGCCTCCCTTATTTCCTGTCGAAATGGGGGAGATGGGTGGGGACCCTTCCTGCAAATACTTCAGCAGGATCTCCACGCTGCGACGCGAACGGGCAAACACAACTTGCTGGATCCCCTGCGCGGACAACTCCTGTGACAGCCGCACCGACTCCAGCATGGAGCTCTTGCGCAGGCCGAGGGCATCATCCACCAGAGGAGGATTATAGATCAGGAAATGGCGCTCGCCGCGCGATGACCCGTCCCGCTCCAGCAATGTGACGGGAGCTTCGATCAGCCTTTCGGCCAGTTCCTGTGGGTTACCGATGGTGGCAGAGGTCAGGATAAACTGCGGTCCGGCTCCGTAGAATGCCGCCACCCGCTTCAGCCGTCGAATTACATTAGCGAAATGCGAACCGAACACCCCCCGGTAGGTGTGCATCTCATCTATAACAACGAAGCGCAAGCGGCGGAAAAAGTCTGCCCAGGTGGTGTGGTGAGGCAGAATGCCGGTGTGGAGCATGTCGGGGTTGGAAAAAATAATGTTGGCATTTTTTCGGATGAGCGGACGGTGGGAGGAGGGTGTATCGCCGTCATAGATGGCGGATTTAAGAGTTTTGATTGTAGATTGAAAAGATGTGAGGTTGGCAAATTGATCTTGAGCAAGGGCCTTGGTGGGAAAAAGATAGAGGGCACGCGTATCAGGATTTTCAAGCCAGGTGGACAGGACAGGCAGGTTGTACCCTAGGGTCTTCCCGGAAGCGGTGCCGGTGGCAAGGACAATGTTTTCTCCGCGCCGGACCGCCTCCCAGGCCTCGGCTTGATGGCTGTAGAGGGCCGTTATGCCATGTGAAGCGAATGCAGCGACCAGCGCGGCCGGCATGTCACTAGGAAAGGGATGCATTTTGGCCAGACGCGGCGGCGTGGTCTGCCAGGTGGACAGGTTGGGGGCGGTCAGGGGGTCCGTGCGCCAGTGGGAGAGCAGGCTATCCAGGGTCATGGGAACCATTATACCCATGTCCACACAGGCCCTCTGACTATTGACTCAGACAGCAATTTGTATATAATAGCTTTATAAATAAACCGGCGGTCGGTTTATAAAGAAGGCAATTATGGCGCGGATTGTCAAAGAAGAAGAATACGCGGTGAAACGCAAGGAGATCCTGGATGCAGCCCAGAGGCTGGTCTTTTCCACGGGCTACGAACAGATGTCCATCCAGGATATCCTGGACCAGCTCGAAATTTCCAAGGGCGCCTTCTATCATTACTTTAACTCGAAGCAGGCTTTATTGGATGGAATGGTGGAAAGGATGCTGGACGAGGCCGAACAGGTGATGCGACCGATCGTGGATGCAAAGGATCTGCCGGCTATCGAAAAATTACAGCGGTATTTTTCCGCCAGCGGCCGCTGGAAGACCTCCCGGAAAGCCTTCATGTTCGATTTGCTGCGGGTCTGGTATACCGATTCCAATGCCATCGTGCGTATCAAGCAGGAGGCCGCTGCATTCAAGCGGATCGCACCCCTACTGGTAGAGATCATCAGGCAGGGTATTGCCGAAGGCGTCTTTACTACCGGATATCCCGACCAGATCGTGAGCGTCATCTTAGGAGTTTCCCAGGGAGCGGGAGATACCATGGCCGAACTGTTGCTAAGCGAAGAAATGCCGGCGGATGCACTGGAGCGGCTGGAGGCCATCGCGAGTGCGTATTCACAGGCGCTGGAACGGATCCTTGGAGCACCGGCCGGTTCCCTGCCGCTGGTAGATTTGGACATGTTGAAAGAATGGGTGACTGAGCCGGCCCAGGAAATAGAACTTAGTTCTGGTAATATTCGTCAAATATCAACCTGAAAAGGAGTGCAAGTATGCAACTTTATCTGCGATTGGCGTGGCGTAATATCTGGCGCCACCGCCGCCGGACGATCATTATCGTCCTTGCCATGTCGTTGACATTGGCCCTGATGATGTGGTACGACGGTGTAGTGAGTGGCTTTACCGACACAATCTACGGGAACGCGGTAAAGGTACTGGGAGGAAATATTCAGGTCCACGCGGCCGGCTACCGCGCCCAGGCGAGTTCGACCCCGCTGCTGCCGCTGGCCGATCCGCAGGCCGTCATCAAAGCTGCGCAAGCCAGTCCCTATACGCTGGGTGCCACGCAGCGCATCAACACCGGCGGGCTGGTCACCAACCATGAGGGCGCCTTTGCGGTCGGGATTACGGGCGTCGAGCCGGAGAACGAGTTGAATTTGAACATCATTGGGCAATACGTCAAAGCCGGTCGCAATCTCACCAGTGCCGACATGGACAATACCTTGATTGGCAAAGGCCTGGCGGATGCAATGGGCGTGCAGGTGGGCGACCGCATCACGCTGGTCGGTCGTTCCCAGCATGAGCAGATGCGCCAGCGCACGATGACTGTGGTCGGTATTTTCGATCTTGGCATGACCGATATCGAGAAGCAGACCGTCTACGTCTCGCTCGGTGAGGCCCAATCGCTCTACGATCTGAACGGCCAATCCACCGAGGTGGCGGTCTTCCTGAAGCATATCGGGCAGGAAAACGCGGTCATCCAAAACATGAAACTCAGCCCGGTCAGCTACGAAGCTGAATCGTTCGAAGCAAACTACCCCGACCTGGCTTCCGCCATCAGCACCAAAGGCGGCGTCATGAACATTTTCAGTGTGATCATCATCTGCATCGCGGGGGTCGGCATCCTCAACCTGTTGCTGATGGCGATCTATGAACGGACGCGCGAGATCGGCATGCTCGGGGCACTGGAACTCAAGCCGCGCCAGATATCACTGCTATTCATCCTCGAAGGGACGATGATCGGTCTGGTGGGGGTGGCCGTGGGGATCGTCTTCGGGCTGGCGCTCAACGGCCTCCTGATGAAGGTCGGGATTGATTTCAGCTCCTTCTCAACCGCCACCAGCTACATGGCGCTGATCAAGGGGAAGATCTATCCCACCTGGGGCACGGAAAAACTGGTCATGCGCGCCTCCGTGGTGGCGATCATCTCCGCGCTGGCAGCTCTCATCCCTGCCATCGAAGCCGGGCGACGCGAACCCGCTGCAGCCCTGCATTACGTATGAGGTGAGACATGCTGCAACTCTTAAAAATGTCATTTCGCGATCTCGGACGCAACCGCCGGCGTACCTTTTTCTCGGCGCTGGCAGTCAGCGTGGGGCTGGCGATCTTGATATTGATGGCCTCCGTTGTAAATGGAGAAATGGGCGGTGCCGTTCAGGGAGCCATCATCCTGGAAACCGGTCATATTCAGGTGAGGGCAGCCAGCTACGACCCAAATAAATCCAGCCTGAAATGGGAGGATCTGGTCTTAAATCCGGATCAGATCGCCAGTCAGATTAATGGACTGCCTCAGGTGAAAGCGGCCACGCCGCGTTTGTTCGCCAGCGGTTTTATCACCGCCGGAAACCAATCGGCAGGAGCAAGGATCTACGGGATCGATATAGCGTCGGCGGCGAACGACCCGTACCGCCTGGGGATCATTAGCGGGAGTTACCTGGCCGCCGATGACAGTGGAGGCTTGCTGATCGGCAAACCCATTGCGGACAAGCTGCATTTGAAGGCCGGTGACAACGTCAATCTTTCGGTCAACACAGCCAACGGCGACGTGGCCGAGCAGACGTTCGTCGTCCGCGGCATCTACTCGACCAACACCTATGGCTTCGACAGCGCCACCATCTTGCTGCCGCTGGCGAAAGCCCAAGCCATCACCCAGACCCAGAATCACGCCAGCACTGTCTTCGTGCTGCTCAAGGACGCTTCCACCACGGACAGTGTTGCCACTGCCTTGAAAGGAACGGCCGCGCAGGCTGGTTTGAAGGTTCTTACGTGGAAAGATCTGAACCCGCTAATCCTGGATTGGGAGACCCAGGCGAACAGTTATATTTCGATCTTGTACCTGATCATCCTGGCGATCGCTGCCTCGGTCATCATCAACACGCTGATCATGTCGGTCTATGAGCGCACGCGTGAGATCGGGATCCTGTCTGCCATCGGAATGCGGGACGGCCGGATCATGACGCTGTTCCTGGCCGAATCCGCTCTGCTGGCGGTCGGCGGCGTGCTGATGGGCGTGGTCCTGGGCGTGCTGGGTACTTACCTGTTCAATATCCATGGATTCTATATAGGGGGCATGAACCTGACAGGCTTCATGGTCGCGGACACGATCTTCGCCAAATTGACATTGAACGACACGATCAATTTGAGCATCCTGACCTTTATCGTAACCATTTTGGCTGGCCTGTATCCAGCCATCATGGCTTCCCGTTTACAGCCGGTCGAAGCCCTGCGCGCAGAGAAGTAAGCGCAGTAATAAAAAGGAGAAAAAATGGAAGTCGTAAAAGTTGATAATGCTACCCGTACCTACAAAGTTGGCTCGGTGGAAACCCAGGCTCTGCGCGGCGTCAACCTTATCATCGAGAAAGGCGAATTTACCGCCCTGGTGGGCCCATCCGGCTCCGGGAAAACCACCCTTTTGCAGCTCATCGGCTGCCTCGACCAGCCCAGCAGTGGTTCGGTTTGGGTGGATGGCAAGGATGTCACCCGCCTCAACCGTAACCAGCGCGCCGATATGCGCCGCGGTCACATTGGTTTCATTTTTCAGTTCTTTGCATTGATCCCCACCCTGACGGCTTATGAAAACGTGGAAATGCCACTCCTGCTGAATGGTCATAATCCAAAGGAACGCCGCGAACGGGTGATAGACCTGCTCCAAGCGGTTGACCTGGCCGACCGCGCCAAAAACCGCCCGGACCAGTTAAGCGGCGGACAGCAGCAGCGCGTGGCCATCGCACGTGCCCTGGCGCCCAAACCAGCCCTGATCCTGGCAGATGAACCCACCGCGAATTTAGATACGGAGAACGGTAAACAGGTCATGGAAATCATGGAAAAACTCAACAAGGAAACGGGTGTCACCTTCGTATTTGCCACGCATGATCCGCGCGTCATAAAATATGCCCATCGGGTCGTCACGTTGCGAGATGGTCAAATCGTGGAAAGCAATGGGACTGGGAAATAAGTGCGGGGAGGTAGAATGAAATATAAGCTTATCTTACCTGTCCTCCTGCTGCTCCTTCAGGCAGCGTGCGCCGCCGTTGGAAAAACGCCGACTGCCATTCCGACCATCAATCTGAGCAACAACGGTTCCACACCGGCACCCGGTTCCAGCAGTGGCGGGGGCGTGATCGCCTCGGGGGTCATTGTCACCGACCAGGAGGCTCACATCGCTTTCAAACTGGCAGGCAACATCAAACTTATCAACGTGGCGGTGGGAGATCAGGTACAGGGTGGTCAAGCATTGGTTCAATTGGACGATACCGCTCAACAGATCCAATTGGCTCAAACCACCCTGGCATTGCAGGAACTGACCTCGCCATCCGCCATCGCGACCGCCCAACTGGCTGTCACTACAGCCCAGCAAAATTTGATCAACGCTCAGACAGTCCTGAACAACCAACAATATTGGAAAAACGAGACCCTGATCCAAGATTACTATGCCGCTTATGTCATTGCGAAGGACAATCTGGACAAGGCGCAGACGAATTACGATAACGCGCATGTAGGGGAATATATTAATAATGCAGATGAGGCAACCCTATACCAGGCGCTCTATAATGCCAAGCAAGCGTACGACACTGCCAAGTATTATTACAGCCTGTATTCGCAACCGCCCACACAACGACAACTTAATGAAGCGCAGGCGAATTTTGCATTGGCTCAGGCGCAGGTCCTTGAGACACAAACCCTTGTGGCAGCTCTAACCGGCGGCAAGCTGCCTGATAATCCCACCGGGACGGGTTTTGCAGCTTTAATGCAGGCGAAACTTAATGTTCAATCTGCGCAGGCGAGCCTGGATGCCACCCGCCTGGTGGCTCCCTTCGCGGGCGAGGTCGCCTCCATTGCGGTGAGTGCCGGGGATTACGTCCTGCCAGGCCAGATCATCCTGGTCATCAGCGATATCAACCACGTGCACGTGGAGACGACCGACTTGAGTGAGCGGGATGTCCCGCTGGTCAAGATTGGCCAGGTGGTCACGGTTTCCATCAAGCCCTTAAATCAGGACGTGCCGGGGATGGTCACTGCAATAAGTCCGCTGGCGGAAACTCTCGGCGGGGACGTGGTCTACCGGGCGATCATCGCTCTGGACAATCTGCCAGCCGGGCTGCGCGCCGGCATGAGCGTGGAAGTGCAGTTCCAAACAACCCAGTAGGTGAATCCGGCGCACGGAACTCTATCTGGACCAGACCCGGAAAGATAACGGATTAAAAAACAAGGACAGGCATTTGCCTGTCCTTGTTCGTGGTTTGGATTGTTCAGGGGGTATATGGCCCGGCTACCATAGCTACAAACGTTTTTCCTCCCACGATGCTCTTCGAGAAAAGATCAGCCACGGCTTTGGCGGCGTAGTAGGAAGTGTGTTCAAAAATGATCACCCTGGCTGGGATGATCTCAGCCATCGCCTGGGCCTGGTCCTTGGAATAGACGGGAATGAAAGCGATGTCGCATTTATATCCTGCCATTTCCGGGTGAGCGGCAGTCCCGCCGGAGTGATAAAAGGTGATGCCATCGAGGCTGACGAGGAAACCAACTCCACCGGAACCTTTCACATGACCGATGGAATCGTACGCTGGCACGGCCTGAACCGTGACACCGTCCACCTGGATGGTTTGACCTTCCGCAAGAATTGTGGCAGGAATGTCGAGATCGCCTTTGGCAGCTTGATAGCTTACTGTCACGATCGGGCCGATGATCAAAGTCGTCTGAGGACCAATCACCTTCTTGAGGTCAGCCACCGACCAATGATCGTTGTGCGCATGTGTCACCAGGACCAAATCAGCCTTGGGAAGGTTCCCAACCAGGCTGATCGGGTCGAAGTAGATGACTTTGGAACCGTTATACAGGAAAGCGGATGTTCCGAACCAGTGCAGCTTACTGACCACATCCTGGGCGTAAGGGGTAGGAGTGGCTGGAATGGGAGTCGGGGTAGGAGTTGGTGCTGGTGTGGCAGGTGGTGTACATCCAGCCAGCCACAGAACCACCAGGCTGGTGAGTAACCAGAAAAATGGGTAGCGTTTCATGGTTATGCTCCTCCTTAGATTTATCCTGATCAGCAGATCAGATTTATCAAGGCTAAACTTGTCAATGGCTTCAGGAAAGTTTGGATTGCACGGCCTGAAATTGCTTTTTCAACTTGATCATACATAGTGTAGAAGGTATTTCCATTTCTTTAATCAGCCTCGAGAATAGTCTTGAACCTGGTCGACTGGCCAAATATTATTTCATCCTTAAAAAAGAACCGACCGGGTGCATGCGCTCCCGCTCGGATCCTTCCTTACACCTGGCAGCTCGGGCAAAAATAACATGCCCCGCCTAGATATTGAATCTTCTCCACCGTCCGACCGCAGGCGGGACAGGGTTTGCCGGACGCAGCACTGTCCATGAGACGGATATAACCGCCTGGCCTTCCGAAAAGGTCCACCTCATCATTTCGCCCTCCCCTGTCGATAATCTCACGAACTGTGTCCATTATAGCCGCGTACAGGTCACGTCGTTGGCCTGCGGTCAGGTCTGCCAGGGAGCGGCGTGGGTGCAGGTGCGCGTAGTACATAATATCCTGGGCAATTGCATTCCCAAGGCCGGGGATGAGCTGGTCCTGCGTCAGCAGGCTCTTGATACTCCGTTTTTCACCCAGCAAGAGGGCCTCGATCATGGAGGAGAAATAGTCGAAGGTGAACTCCGGGTCAATGGGGGTCATTCGCATATCTTTAATATATTTACGTTCATTTTCCTGGCCTGTTTCAAACAATTCCATTGCTCCCCACATTTGTGTTAATACGGTCAAGGTCGAATCATCTTCAAACCTCAAGAAGAGGTGATATTTTTCGGGAAGCTTCACCCCTGCAGGATGGTACAAAATCCTACCTCCACATTCCCCCAGCACCAGTATATATCCAGGTTCCAAAGGAATAAACATCCATCGGCCTTTGACATATGCCTCCCCGATGGTTTTCCCCTCGGTCAAATGGGTGAATTCTTCCGGTTTCCGGTTATACCATACGAATTTATGCGGTGAATTTCCCAAGGAGCCTTCCCGGATGATTTTTCCCTTAAGCGTTTCACTAATTTGTCTGGAGAGAGTGATCAATTCAGGTAACTCAAACATAACAGGCCCTCCTGGCAGGACAAGATTGACAATAACGATTGTAGAACAAACATTCTATTTTGTCAAGATAATTGAGCAGGGTTTTCACGAAGTCCGAAAGACTTGACATTCTCTATCCCCCTGGGTAAACGGAAGTGGTTTTAGCAACAATCAAATCCAGAATTTGTGAAAATCCTGGCAGATTGAGATAGCAGCTGGAAATTCTTATTTCAATGAAACGGGAGCTGGTTTTGGCTTGCCGCCCAAGGTCCGGAACGCGACCGCTCCCACTGCCAACGGGAACCAAAAAGTGATGAAACGGTAGGTCAGGGTGATCAAAACCGCAGCCGCCCATTCGACCCGTAACGTGTTAAGCGCGATGGTCATGGCACCCTCAACCACTCCCAGACCGGAGGGAGTTGGCGAAACGATCAGAAAAAGATAAGCAATGGCGAACCCTCCCACCAGCGTCCCGACCGAAAAAGGTGTTCCCCAGGCCAGGAAGGTGAATGCCAGCACACAGATCAACAGGGCAAAGTTATTACAAGCATAAAGGAATGGCCATAGCAGTTCCCTGCGTTTGCCGCGCAGCGTGGAAATCCCTTCAGCGGCTTCACCGGCAAAGTAATGAGCCCTTTCTTCCTGCAAGTAATCCCGGTGTATAAAGGGTCGTAAAATACGGTTGATCAGCCGGGAGATCCAGGCCAGGGTATTCCCCAACCTTTCGGCTGACCTGTAGCCGAGATAAAGGAGAAAGGCCACACCGGCGGCGATTGCCAGCAGGATGGCGGCGGCTGTCAATTCCCCCGCGTTCAAATTATTGCGGCGGATCAACACGAGGAAACCAAGTGCAAGAACACAAAAAAAGGCCAGGTAATCGAACAGAATGTAGAGCACTCCTGCCACTGTCACCCTGCCGGTCGGATGGTTTTGACGCGCGGCATCATCCATGAAGACTGCCATTCCCCCGATTCCCACACTCGGTGCGATCACATTCACGAAATTTGCAGCCGTGGCGACCAGAACCAGGTGCAGGGTTTTTTCCCTAATCCCCACAAGACGAAATATTGAACCGTAATCGGTTGCGGAATTGAACAACCAGATCAGCTCGATAATCACGGCAGCTACCAGGAAGCGATAGTTGCTGCGATGCAGGGTTGCCAGGATATTTTTAAGTTCGGAAATACGGAGGATGACGAAAACAATCGCCAGGAATAAAACCAGCGAAATGATGACTTTTCTCATGGCGGAATTATACTGGATTTTCCTCAATCAACCCCTCCCGCAGAGCATCGGCCTACGGGAGGGGTTGGATGTTTTCCTTGCCAGACCAGGTTACCTGCGCCGGCGTCCCAGACCGCCAACCAGCATAACGTAATAGAGTAATTGCAGTACCGCGGTTACCAGCGCGGCGACATAGGTCAGGGCAGCCGCGTTCAGCACGTTGCTGACGCCACGCTGCTCATCCGGTCCGGAAATGATGCCGGATTCAGACAGCAAGAGGCGAGCGCGGGCGGAGGCATTCAATTCCACCGGTAATGTTGCCAGTGCGAAGACTGCTCCTCCAGCAAAGATCGCCACACCCAACCAGGCGAGGTTTACGCCCAATGCCATACCGGCGTAGCTAAGGAACAGTCCGAGGATGATCAGAATCCAGCCCAAGTATGAACCGATGTTGACCATCGGTACCAACGCAGCCCGGAAACGCAGAGGGAAATAGCCCTGCGCATCCTGTTGTGCATGGCCGAGTTCATGGGCAGCCACTGCCAACGAAGCAACTGATGCAGTTCCCGCAACGTCTTGTGATAGATGCAGGACCTTGGTACGCGGGTCGTAATTATCAGTCAGGTTTCCGGCCACTCCCTGGATTTGGATCCCATACAGGCCGGCACGGGCGATCAACCGTTGGGCGGCTTCATAGCCGGTCAACCGGCTGCGGGCCGGGACCTGGCTCCATTTCCGGTAAGCTGATTTGACGTAAATGGATGTGATGACCATCAGCAAGAAAGTTGGTCCAGCCACACACAGAAGATAAGTTGGGTCAAAGAACATGCTTCACCTCTTTTCCCTACGCCCTTCCGGGCGCAGGTGGCCGATGAAAAACAGCCCACATAATATACGTTATCAAGGGTTCGGGAGTTGCTTTACAGCCGCATCCAGTTGCGGGTCGAGTTTGGCTTTAATATCATCCACTGTCATTTTTACCACAAAGTCAGGTGTCAGACCCTTCTTGTCGATGGTGTGCCCTTTAGGGGTCAGCCATCTGGCAACTGTTACACGGACTGCGCCCTGGTTATCAGACAACGGCACCCAATCTTGAACGGTACCTTTCCCGTAGGTTGTCTCGCCAAGCAACTTGGCACGACCGGTGTCCTGCAGAGCGCCAGCCACGATTTCAGAGGCTGAGGCCGAATATGCGTTTACCAGTACGATCATCGGGAGGTTATTATTGGTTGCCAGCCCTCCTGAAATGGCTTCGTGGGGTGTCAGAGTGCCATCCCCAGCCTTTTCTGAGACGATCAGGCCACTGGGGATAAATTCGGAGGCCACGGAGATGCCCGTTGCAAGGTAGCCGCCGCCATTATTACGCAGGTCGAGGATCAGACCCTTCGGGTTCTGAGCCATCAGGGCAGCCAATTGTTTATGCAAGTCCTTGGCGGTGGTGTCGCCAAAGGTGGAAATCTGGATGTAGGCAATGTCGTTGGCCAGCATCTTGCTGGTAACACTTGGGACGACAATGATCGCGCGCGTTATTTGGAAATCAATCGGTGCACTCTGACCCGGGCGCTGGACGGTCAGTTTGACGGTTGTGCCTTCAGGCCCGAGCACCATCTGATGGACTGCTTCGGGCACCAAACTGGTTACATCTTTACCGTCCACCGCGATGACCTGGTCACCTGCCTGCAGGCCAACCTTTTCTGCCGGGGAATCGGGGAATGGCCGGGTAATGGTCAGCAACTGGCCGCTGGTGTCAACAAGAGCTCCAATTCCGGCATAACTACCTGCAAGCTCAGAGGTTGCATACTTATATTCTTCGGGGCTCATATAGGTGGTATGGGGATCACCCAGTGATTGCATCATGCCGCTGATGGCCCCCTGCATCAACTTGGTATCATTCACCGGTTGGTCTACGTATTCCTGGTGAACAATATTCCAGGCCTTCCAGAAAGGAACGAACAATCTATAGGTATTGTAGGGTAAGAAATGTCCGGCCGCGAATCCACTGCCGAACGAACCGACTACCAATACCATCGCCACTAAGATTATCAGGGCAACACGTGAAGCTTTATTCTTCATAACAGCCTCCTAACGGGCAGTGTCAGATATTAACACCTCCGCATTAACGCAACATGAAATTTTAACAGGAACATGTAAGAGATATATTAAATATTTCCCTCAAACAGCCCAGGCAAATCGGTGAGATGCAATAGCGCCACATCTGCGTCATCACCAGGTGCAACCTCGCCCACCAGAACGGCGTACATACCCAGGCGGCGTGCCACCCGCGTTATACGCCTCTGGTCATCCAGCAGGACGCAGGTGTGCGGGTCCGGGCTGCCAGCGAACTTCAGTGCCAATTCAAATGCCTCCGGCATGGGCTTGCAAAAGGGGGCAATAACGTGCACGTCAATGATCCCGTCGAATAATTCCTGCAGTCCCACTGCCTCGAGCACACGCCTGGTGTGGCCTGTATCGGCATTGGTGAAGATGAATTTCCGGACAGGCATCCCCTGGATAACCGTGCGCAGTTCTGGGTTCGCGTGAAGGTAACGGCTAATGGGAACGTCGTGGACAAAGGCCAGGTAATCGTCCATATTCACGTTGTGGTTGGCTTGCAAGCCACGCAGCGTCGTACCGTATTCCCGGAAATATCTCTCCCGGATTGAAACCACCTGTTCGGGTTGGAATTCCATGCGTTCGATCAAGTACCGGTTAATTCGTCCGGCAATTGCCTCCCAAACCCCGCTGTTGTGAGGATAGAGAGTCTCGTCGAGATCAAAGAAGAAGGTGGAAAAATGCATGGGCCTATTATAAGCGGTATATAATACAGACATGCCCATCCGAATCCTTCCCCCGAAGTTGCCTCGCAGATCGCCGCAGGCGAAGTGGTCGAACGTCCTGCCTCGGTGGCAAAGGAACTGGTGGAAAATGCCCTGGACGCTGGTGCAAAATCCGTAACCGTGGAAATCGCCACGGCTGGCCGGACCCTAGTACAGGTGGCCGATGATGGCACAGGCATCCCAGCGGCCGAACTGACCCTGGCCATCGAACGCCATGCCACCTCCAAACTAGCCTGCGCGGATGACCTCTTTCACATTGCATCGCTGGGTTTCCGTGGCGAAGCGCTGGCCTCGATTGGGTCCGTCTCCCGGATGACAATTACCTCGCGCACGGCGGATTCATCTACCGGTGCGCGACTGCGCGTGGAAGGTGGCAGCATAGGCAAACTGGAGATAATCGGTGCACCGGTTGGGACGGTGGTCAAGGTGGAAGACCTATTCTACAACGTTCCGGCCCGCCTCAAGTTCCTCAAGCAGGACGCCACCGAGCGCCGGGCAATTGATGCTCTCCTGACTCGCTATGCCCTGGCGTACCCGGACGTCCGCTTCAGACTTACCGAGGGAGATACTCCGTCTCTGCATACCGCCGGGGACGGGGACCGTCGGGCCATTCTGGCAGCGCTGTACGGAGTGGATGTGGCCCGTCAGATGCTGGACATATTGGCGGATGAGGAAGGCTTCAAGCTGACCGGCTTTATCAGTCCCACCGCTTTGACGCGTTCCAACCGCAGGGAAATCACCTTCTTTGTCAACGGACGTTGGGTGCAGGATACTCCGCTCACTTCGGCGCTACTCCAGGCTTATCACACGTTGTTGATGGTCGGGCGTTACCCGCTGGCGACCCAATTCATTCAAGTACCGCCTGAGGAAGTGGATGTGAATGTCCATCCTGCCAAGGCTGAAGTGCGTTTCCGCAACCCGGATAAAGCCTTCAGTTTCGTCCAACGAGCCACCCGGCGGGCATTGCTGGCCTATGCCCCGGTTCCCCAGCTGGCGACCTCTTCTTTATGGGGCGTGCCAGCGCGGAGCGTGGATCCCGCCTGGAGTATCGGGCACGAAGGACTTTCCAGCTTAGACAATCCACAATCCGTCACCAGCAGTCAAGAGGCGGAAGGCAATCCACAACCGGTAAGCAGCAATTCACAATCCATCATCTCACCGGTTCCGCTTTTGCGACTCATCGGACAAATCGGCGCCACCTACCTGGTCGCCGAAGGTCCGGATGGACTCTATCTGATCGACCAGCATGCCGCCCACGAACGGGTTTTATTTGAAAAACTCATGGCCCAATACGCGCAAAAGAACATTCCTGCGCAATCCCTGCTTACCCCGGTGGTGGTTGACCTGCCCCGTTCATCAGCTGAAATCCTGATTACCCAGTTGCCGGTTCTTCAGCACTTTGGTTTCGAGGTGGAACCCTTCGGCATAAATGCTTTTCAGGTGCGCGCCATGCCAATCCTGTTCGCCAAAAGTGATCCGGTCGCAGCACTGCGCGCCCTGGTGGAGGATTTCGAAGAAGATGAAGCCCCGCTGCAGAATGAGATCGAAGCCAGAATTGCCGGGCGGGTTTGCAAGCGGCTGGCGGTCAAGGCCGGACAGGTGCTATCACCCGACGAACAACGCGCCCTGCTGGCGGACCTGGAGACCTGTGCCTCGCCACGCACCTGTCCGCATGGTCGGCCAACGATGATACACTTGTCGGTGGACATGCTGGAAAAACAATTCGGACGCAAGGGTGCGAGGTGATTTTTCCATGCAATCGCTCTGGCTCGAAAACCAATCCCTTTCCCTGCGCGACGTTCCCAAACCAAGCAATCCCGGCGAGGCGCTGATCAAAGTCCGTCTCTCCGGCATCTGTGGTACAGACTTGGAGATGGTGCGCGGCTATTATCCCTTCACCGGCGTGCTCGGCCACGAATTCGTCGGTGATGTGCTGGAAAGCCCAGAACAGGATTGGATTGGCAAACGCGTTGTGGGCGAGATCAACGCAGTTTGTGGAGAGTGCAGGCAGTGCCGGAATGGCCGTACCACCCATTGCGAGAACCGCAGCGTGTTGGGTATTTTAAACCGTGATGGAGTCCATGCCGAATATTTCACCCTGCCGCTGGCAAATTTGCACATTGTCCCCGATTCAGTCCCGGACGAAG
Organism: uncultured Chloroflexia bacterium; assembly: GCA_963827305.1. Taxonomy (GTDB): domain Bacteria; phylum Chloroflexota; class Anaerolineae; order Anaerolineales; family Villigracilaceae; genus UBA877. The sequence continues at coordinate 398,261 of CAWHAM010000003.1, read as the reverse complement.
CCGCGGTCTTCACCGAGCCGTTGGCGGCCGCGCTGGAAATCCAGGAACAGGTGCACATCCAGCCCATGGACCGGATCCTGGTGGTTGGCGCAGGGCGGCTGGGGCAACTGATCGCCCAGACATTGGCGTTAACTGGTTGCGACCTCCGCGTGCTGGCACGCCACCCAAACCAAGAAGCCCTATTGGAAAGCCGCCGAATCCGGAATATTTCCGAGCAGGAAATCCAGCCGCGGGCATGGGATGTGGTGGTGGAAGCCACCGGGTCGCCTTCCGGCTTCGACCTTGCACGCCAGGCAATCCGCCCACGAGGAACGTTGGTGTTGAAATCCACCTACCGTGGGGAACTGACAGTCGACTGGTCGCCATTCGTGGTGGATGAAATCACCATCGTCGGTTCACGCTGCGGGCCGTTTGCGCCCGCCGTGCGTCTTTTGGAACGTGGGGAAGTGGACCCGACCATCTTGATTGCAGGCCGGTATCCGCTTACAAATGCGCTGGAGGCCATGGCAGCCGCACAAGAGCCAGGGAGGTTGAAAGTACTCTTGGAACCATAAGGATGGTTCGTACCAAGCGGGAGGCTCGGGAAAAAACGGACGGGCAGCCGACCGGCTGCCTGTCATTTCGTCTGTTTTGGGATACGAATTGTGAAAGTTGCTCCCTTGCCGTATCTCGATTTGACTTCAATGGTGCCGCCATGTCCCGAAACGATCTGTTTGCAAATGGAAAGCCCCAGACCCGTACCGGCCACCTTGCCTTCGGTAGCCTTCACCCGGTAAAACTTTTGGAAGAGGTGCGGAAGCGCTTTGATTGGAATGCCTGAGCCGGTATCGCGAACGGAGAGCAACCAATCGTTTCCTTCCAATCTAGCACTGATTGTCACCAGACCATTCGGGCAGTTGTATTTGATTGCGTTACTCAACAGGTTGAGCACCACCTGTTTTATCTTCTCGCGGTCGGCCTCAACTTCAGGAAAATCAGGTGGGATTTCGAGTTCCAAAGTGATTTCGCACTCGTCTGCCATGCCTTGCATGGTTTCCGTACACTCTTTCAGCAAAGGGACCAGCTCGAAGCAGGTGAATTTAAACTGGACCCGCCCGGATTCCAGCCGTGCCAAATCGAGGAATGAAGAGGCCATTGTATTCAGACGCAAGGTCTCATTGTAGATGTTATTGATGATTGACTGGCGCTGTTCCTGTGCCATTTCCGGGCGAAGCAGCAAGTAGGTAGCTGTACCAATAGTCGCCAGAGGAGTACGCAATTCGTGAACGAATTCGGCGACCAGGTCGGATTGGTTGAACAGGCGAGTATTCTCGATTGCGACTGCCGCCTGGGCACCCAATACCTGCAGGAAATCCTCGTCATCATTCGTGAATTCCCCGACCTGTTTGTTAATGACTTCCAGGACACCAACAACCTTATCCTTGGTGATAAGTGGAACACCAAGCAGGGATCTGGTGGTGATGTGCGTCTGTTTTTCGATGCTCGCAAAATGGCGTGGATCGTACTTGACATCCGGGATACGCGCCGGGTGGCAGTTGGTTACGATCCAACCGGCAATACTTCCCTCCAAGGGGACCGCCAGACCGCGCATGGTCGGCTGGTCGAGATTCGTCGCGACCTGGAAATATAGTTGACGCGCGGCTTCATCATAGAGCAGAATCGAGGCAGCCTCCGCGTCGGTCAGATCGGCGGATGCGGATACAATGCGATTGAGCAGGATATCCAGGTCGAGGGTCGAGGCCAGGTCATGCGCGATATCGATCAGGCGCCGATAACTTTCAAGCCGCTTTTCGTTGCCATTCATGACTTTTTTTCAAAGTTAAGCACGGCAGCCGCCAATCTAGCGAACTGTTGTGCCGTCAGGCTGTCGGGACGGGAGTCGATGGCGGTTGTCTTCACGCGATTGGCCTGGAAGATGAGCTCGGGTGCTGGGGTGATGGAGACCACAGGGCTCTGGCCAAGCTGGCTTTCGATCTGTGACAGGGTCAGTTGCGTGTCCGAGCGGACACGGTTGACTACCACAACCATGATCGTTGGTAGGGGGACGCCCAGATTGACCAGATCGTCGATGAGCTTCTTGGAATGGGTCAAAGCGTTCGCCACCGGTTCCGCCAATACAATCAGGAGATTGCAGGAAGCGATCAGTTTCTGGGCCAGGAGTGTCAGACCGGCTCCCAGGTCGAGGACTAGATAAGGGGTCAGGTAGCTTAACCGGTTGACAAGTGTCTCCATGGGTACCAGAGCACTCGCCAGGGCGGTATCTCTCGGCTGGACCGAGCCGAACATCAGTCGCAAGCCGGTTCCGTGGACAAAGAGTTCTTCTTTTACCTTCTGGCGGGTCATGTCTGCCGTATTTCCAGACAGGAGTTCCACCAGCGCCTTAGGGTCAGGATCGCCCAGATCAGGCCCGAGGGAGCCCATCCCAGGGCGCAGTTCTCCCACAATGATATCGGTCTTGGTGGCCAGGAGCAGGGCACCTCCCAGATTGACGGCCACGGTGGAGACTCCCTGCCCACCGCGCGGACTAAGGATACCGACAGTAAACGCACGTTTCTCCGTTGGCAATTGTGAAATTGGAACTTTCCCCTTTGAAGTACGCGCCAGGAGAGCTTTTACGTGGTCGGTCAATTCGGAGGGATGGGTTGGTTTGGTCAAGTAATCGTCCGCGCCAGCCTCAAATCCGGTGACTTTGTCGTCCAATTAAGTCTTAGCAGTAAACATCAAGATGGGAGTATTGGCTGTGAGCGGGTTGGAGCGCAAGCGCTTGACCACCTCATAGCCATTCACACCCGGCATCATGACGTCCAATAAGATCAGGTCGGGATTTTCGGTTTCCGCTCGTTCCAAGCCCAGGAGGCCATTATTGGCTGCGACGATCTGGTAGGCCTGTTTCTGGAGCATCAGTCCGACCAGTTTCAAGGTATCCATATCATCATCAATGATGAGAATTTTTTCAGCCATATCGAGGTTCCCTGCAGCTTATATGAAGTCTAGCATAAAGCGGCTGGAGAGGCAAGCAGCAAACCAGCGTTTCGGATTTATCTGATTAAGCCCGTCCTCCGCGTTCATATTAGTTTTTTCTTCTTCCGAACCTTGGGGACGGTTCCCTGCGTCTCCATGACTCCTCCCAAGTGCATTCATACTCACTTCACAATTGTGGCCTATACTCCCGTTTAGATTTCAAGAGAAATCAGAATTGGTGGATCCCAATAGCAGAGCACCTTGCCCTTTTTATTGAGACAAAACCAAAAACACTTTGAAAAGGAGAAAAGAAAATGAGAATACTTTGGAGAGTCTTGGTTGCGGTGGTGTTAGTCGCTGCCATTATCGGCATCGGCGTGTATGCCTACAACATCGGCATGGCGCAGGGGCTCGCACAGAAAGTCCAGGTCCCGGCAGGTGAATCCGTTCGGATGCCTTACTTGCACTTCGGACAGCCCTTCTGGGGGTTCGGATTTGGCCTGCTTGGCTGCCTGGTACCGCTTTTCCTGTTATTCCTGGTCTTTGCCAGCATGCGAGCACTCCTGTGGCATGGACCGATGGGCTGGCGCCACATGCACCGCAGGCACTGGGGCTGGCGTGACGAGAACGACAAGGATGTTCCACCTTTCTTCGCCGAATGGCATCGCCGGGCACACGGGGAACCGGAAGAAGGAAAGAAAGATTGACACCCGCTTGGATAAGCCCGAGCCTCACTCTGAGGCTTGGGCTTCGAATGTCAACTGTTGGAAATGCAAAATCTTATGAACAAACCCAAAGTCTTACCACCAACGTACTTTTATCTATCTTTGATCGTGATGATCGCCTTACGTTTTCTGTTTCCCGTCTTGAGAGTTATTCCTTCCCCCTGGAACGTGATTGGAGTAATATTCCTGGTGTCTGGAATCGTTCTATTGTTGATGGGAGAAGGAATTTTTCGTAAGGTCGGAACTACCATCAAACCATATCAAGAGTCGAACGCTCTTGTCACAATGGGTGTCTTCCGTCTCAGCCGTAACCCGATATATCTTGGGTATGTACTTCTCTTGGTTGGCGTCGCTTTTCTGTTGGGCAGATTAACACCGTTCTTTGTGATTCCGTTTTTCATTGTTCTGATTGAGAGACTTTTCATCCCAATGGAAGAAAAAATGCTTACAGCAAAATTCGGACAGTCATACCTTGAGTATCAGGAACAGGTCAGGCGCTGGATTTAATCACTGCAATCGGTAATAATCATTGCCATCGAATATGAAGACCATCCTCGTTGTTGACGACGAACCCAAGATCGTCCAACTGGTGCATGATTTCCTGGTGCGTGGAGGTTTTCGCGTGTTAACAGCACCGAATGGGAAGGCTGCGCTGGCACTGGCCCACTCAGAAAGACCGGATCTGATCATTCTTGACCTGGGCCTGCCGGAGATGGACGGATTGGATGTCACCCGCGCCCTGCGGAAGGACTCGAACGTGCCCATCCTTATGCTGACCGCCCGGTCTGAAGAGACGGACAAATTGATCGGCCTGGAACTGGGCGCAGATGATTACATCACCAAGCCATTCAGCCCGAAGGAACTGGTGGCGCGCGTGAGGGTGGTCTTCCGCCGGATGGAAAGTTACAACCAGGCGCAGACAGAAGTATTCCGTGCTGCCGATCTGACTATGGATGTGCCGCGTATGCGAGTGACGGCGGAGGGCCGGGAGGTGGAGGAGCTTACGCCGACCGAATTTGAACTGCTGGTTGCCATGGCCCGGCATCCCGGACGTGTTTTCACACGCGCCCAACTGCTCGACGTGGTACACGGGGTCGCGTTTAAATCATACGAGCGTGCCATTGATGCCCATATCAAGAACATTCGCCGGAAGATCGAACCGAAACCGGGTGAGCCGCGTTTTATCCTCACGATCTACGGCGTGGGGTATAAATTTACCGATTAATATGGATATCAGAGAAGATCAAACACCCATCCGCATCCATATTCACCACCGGAAGTCTGATTTTCACCATAAAAAACCGGATTGGTGGCCTGAAAACGAGTCCTGGCCTCCGACGAGACCACACTGGCGGCGAATGCGCGGCCGCTTCTCCCGCCGCATGGGCTGCCTGGTAGTGATGGTCAATCTGCTGGCCTTTTTTGTTTTTGTGGTTGTGTTGGGAACGGTGTTAAACAGCCTGGGCATCATACACATCTTCTACAGCCCGCTCGGATGGATCATTCCTGTCGGTATCGTCCTGTTGATATTCGGATTCGGTTCGCTTGTCTGGGCCGGGCGTGGATTGCATCATATGTCCCGTCCCTTCGGTGACTTACTGGAAGCCGCAGGTCGCATCGCCGAGGGGGATTATTCCCAACGCGTAACGGAGCGAGGCCCATCGGAAGTTCGCTCGCTGGCGCAAGCTTTCAATGGGATGGCTGCTCGGCTACAATTGACCGAGGAACAACGCCGTGACTTGATGGCTGACATTACCCACGAATTACGCACCCCACTAACGGTGATCCAGGGCAACCTGGAAGGCATACTGGATGGGGTTTATTCCCCCGACGAGGCCCACCTGAAATCCATTCTCGAAGAGACACAAATCCTTTCGCGGCTAGTGGATGATTTGCGGACGCTCGCGCTGGCTGAAAGTGGTGCCCTGCAACTTAAAAAGGAACCCACCGACCTGGCCGTGTTGATTGGAGAAACCGTCTCCGCATTTCGAACCCAGGCGGATGCCGCCGGTGTAAAGCTCGACTTCCAGACGGAATCAGGGGAGCCTCTGCTCAATCTCGACCCCGAACGCATCCGCCAGGTGGTATCCAACCTGATTGCCAATGCGTTGCGCTATACCCCACGGGATGGATCCATACACGTGGGTTTTAACCTCAACAAATCTGGTGACGGAAAGTCCGCAGAAGTTATCGTTGAAGATAGCGGGGTGGGGATTGCTTTGGACGATTTGCCCCACATATTCAGCCGTTTTTACAAGTCATGCGAACTCGAGCGGCACAGGCCTGGGATTGCCGATCGCAAGGCATCTAGTCGAGGCACATGGGGGGACGATTACCGTCGAGAGCCAACCGGGCCGAGGGACAACCATCCGTATTATCCTGCCAGTCCAGGAATAGGTCTCTCTCGCTTCTTCGAAATGTTCAATAGCTTATAGAACCACACGGGCAGTCTTCCAGCCCGTGTGGGTTTGTTAGATGATCATGTTCTTAATGGTGCTCGGTTGCTTCGGCGGCTTCCGCTTCGGCCTTAGTCTTGTGGACCGTCCCATCCGGATGGTTGGGGGGTGAATACAAAGTATACAGCTTTAGTTGCCTGGTCTTGGAAGTGTTAATGACGTTGTGGTAAGTGCCGGCCGGAACGACGACCGCGTCCCCTTCTCCGACAATATGTTCCTCCGAACCATTAAAGACGAATTTGGCTTCCCCTTTTTCGATCCGGAAGAATTGGTCCACTTTGCGATGCACCTCGTTGCCGATTTCCTCGCCTTTCTGCAGGCACATCACAACGAGCTGGGTGTGTTTGCCGGTGAACAGTACCTGGCGGAAATAATGGTTCTTTTCAGTCAATTTTTCGATGGGTCCAGTGAAACCGGTCATATGCTTTGCTCCTTGTCCGAAGGTTCAAATAGCGAAATGGAACGAAAAGGTTCCCGTAAAGAGATTGTAGCATAAAGCTATGTTTATTGACCAGTATTATGCATTTCCGTAACACGCCTTTCACGAAATCGGGCCTGGGGGAATGGCTGACAGCTTTGCCGCCATCCAATCCCCCAGAAATTTCTTTTCCCTCGCCTTGGGGCGGGGGTAGGGGGTGGGGATTCAAGCCTTTCAGATTTTGTGAGAATTATGGTGCTATGCGGTGAAAGCATTTCTAGAATATGTATGTGGGAAGGTATAATGACTCTGGAGGATTACCTATGCCATCTGTCATAGACCCCGAGACTATGTATGTCGATGATATCCCAGCCATCTGGTCGCCCGTGCAGTGGGAATTGGACGAAGAGGAACGCATTAAAGCGGTGGAAGAACAAGCCACCGCCAGCCTGTTATGGACGATGGACGCGCCGGAAGCCATCCTACGGCTGTTGTTGGATGAGACCGGCATCCAGCGACTGTATGACCCTCCGAAGGATTACAGCCCGCAAGAACAAGGCGATTGGGATAAGGATCTAATCACTTTTGGCCCAGAACGTCCCATGAAACTCGAATCAGTTGAACGGACGCCAACCAGCCTGGAGCTGGTTTACGATTTCGGGAATTTGGGCCACTGGGAGTTCGTCATCGAGTCAGAGCGGGTGAGCATCGAGCGTATTTAGGCATTTTATTTATAAGGATGCTGGGCGAAGAAATCCCAAATCAGCTTTGCAGCGTTGATCGTTCCCGGCCATTGATGCGTACCCCCATTGATGGTATAGAGCAACACGCTGGCGCCGGACTGACAGCTGCCTCACTCCAGACCACTTACCCGGCTCTCTTGAAAAACAGTGACTGATTTAGAATTGCAGCCATTGCGTTCCGCCCAGGTGGCTGCCCAGGTGGGGATAGGTGTTCCGAGGCGTACATAAGACTCGAGGATCTCGCCGGGGAGACCGAAGCCATTATAAGGGAAGGTCGGATCGAGGGTGCCGTGGAAGGCAACAACTGCCACCGGCCGGGTGGGGGAGCAATCGCCCGAATAAGCGTAATCGCCGGATACCGGGGCGATGGCTGCGATCCGGTCAGATAGTTCACAGCCCAGGCGGTTGACCATGCCTCCACCACGCGAGAATCCAGTCGCGAAAACACGCTTCGGGTCTATATTGCAACGTCTCTCCAAGCTGTCGAGCAAGTCACGCACAAACGGCACATCCTGTGAATTGGGCATTGTATCCCAATTACTTATGTTCCCAAGACCTAGCGGGTAAACAACGATAAAACCGACCTGATCGGCCAGGGAGGAAAAGCCGGAGCGACTTTCGAAGTCTGGTCCGGTCATCCCAGCGCCGTGAAACCCGAAAACCAGCGGGATGGGTTTATCCGGTTGGTAACCGGATGGGATATGCAGCCGGTATTGGCGTGACTGCCCTCCTGAAATGATCTGCCCGTCGTATGTCCCGCGTGGGCAACCTGCCGCAGGTTTAGTAGCTATCGGTTTGCAGGCGGCGATCAACACAGCTAGGGAAATTGCGATCAGGGCTTTCAACCATAGACTATTATGACGAAAGAATATAAGGATACTATCAGGGGCGGGCATGGCCAGAATCCCCAGGAGTTGGGATATTTTATTGTACATCCAAACTCCAGGATCCAAGGCAATACCAACAGGAACCACACCCGGGTTGAATATTTTCCCAAGGAACGTCTTTTTGTCTTTCTATATATTTTCCATCCGGCGGACCCTCTAGAGCACATCAATGCCATCCAATGCTTCCCATTTCCTAGCTCATCTCGGCACTTCCCGGTGAATAGCTTTGTTGCATGCCGGGCAAAGGAAAAAGGTCTTCTGTCCACTCTTGACAAATCGTGGCCAAGGATGTAATATATAAACTTGTCTATAATGTAGACCAGTCTGTGAAAAGAGGTTGTTTTATGAATGATAATCTCAAGAAACCTCAATTGCGTGCCCTCCAATATTGGCTCGTGGATGGAGTAAGCGAGATCAGTGTGGGCTTTATCTTTTTTCTGGTGGCAATTATTTATTACCTCCAAGAGACAGCACCCGGATCTCTTTTGAGCAGGATTTTAAGCATTGCCTCAGTCTTATTGGTTTGTGGTGCGGGATTTGGAGGCCGCCGGATTATCCAGCGCATCAAAGAACACACCACGTATCCTCGTACCGGCTTCGTAGCGTACGAAAGCGGCTGGAAGAATAAAAGCGATGTTATGATTGCCATCGGTGTAATGGCTCTTCTCCTCGCTCTTGTTGTGTTCACTACGGTAAAGGACACCAAACTTACTAATTGGGGACCTATAGTATGTGGATTACTCATGGGCATCATTTTGGCGCGGGCTGGTTATCGTTCTGCATTGCCCCGGTTATATATACTGGCTTTCCTTGGCATACTCATCGGCACAGGGCTGGTTATCAGTGGCCTCAGCATCACACTTAGTCTACCGCTCTTTTTCGGTTTGAATGGCTTGATCCTGCTTGCCTCCGGAGGGGTGACATTGTGGAAGTACCTACGCCGGAACCCCATTTCCTCAGTAACGACTGATGAGCAATAATCTACGCTCTCTCTCGGACGTGGATCGGCTCATCCACGAGCCTTCCCGTTCGATCATCCTGGCTGTCCTGGCTGCAGTGCAGAGCGCGGATTTCCTGTACTTGCAGCGCGAGACCGGCCTAACCAAGGGCAACCTTTCTGTGCATCTCTCGAAGCTCGCACAGGCGAGGTATATCGAGATCGAGAAGACCTATCGGGGTAAAGTCCCGTTGACACTCTGCCACATGACCGAAGCAGGCCGAAAGGCCTTTAAGAGTTACCGCGACCAATTGAAATCGTTCGTGGACCAGACCAAAGGCTGACATTTTTCAAGGGAGAGTACCCTATGAACGATGCTAATTTTCTTGAGGACCTTTATCCACAGCCGGGCACCATCCCGGCGGAATATTCCCTGCCCGAGCCGGTCAATCAAACCGAATACTTGATAGACGGGGAATTGCGTCAATGGGATGGGCCGATGCATGAGGTCACTTCCCCGGTCTGTGAGGAGACCGAAGCCAGATGTCGGAGGATGGTGATCGGCCGTCACCCGCAACTGACCGGGAAGGAATCGCTGGAGGCACTGGCAGCCGCCTCCAAAGCCTATGACCACGGGCGGGGCGTCTGGCCCACCCGCTCGGTCCAGCAGCGCATCGAGGCCCTGGCGGATTTCGCCTTCCGCATGGAACAAAAGAAAAGCGAGATGGTCAGGTTGTTGATGTGGGAGATCGGGAAGTCCTACCAGGACTCAGAAAAGGAATTCGATCGCACGATAGCCTACATGGAGGATACGCTCGAAGCCATGAAAGAGCTGGACCGGGTGTCATCGCGTTTCGTCATCCAAGGGGATATCATCGGGCAGATCCGGCGTGCGCCTCTTGGAGTAGTACTCAGCATGGGACCTTTCAACTATCCGCTCAACGAGACATTCACCACCCTCATCCCGGCCCTGTTGATGGGGAATACGCTCATTTTCAAGCCGCCCAAGTTCGGTGTGCTGCTGTTTCGCCCTCTGCTGGAAGCCTTCCGGGAGGCGTTTCCGCCGGGGGTTGTCAACACCATTTACGGGAACGGATCGGAGATCATCGGACCCTTGATGGCTTCCGGGGGAGTGGACGCGCTGGCCTTCATCGGCACCAGTCGGGTGGCCGACACGATCAAGAAGCAGTATCCCAAACCCCACCGGCTCCGCACCGTGCTTGGATTGGACGCAAAAAACCCGGCAATCATCCTGCCGGATGCAGACCTTGATCTGGCTGTCCGGGAATGCCTATCAGGCAGCCTGACCTTCAATGGACAGCGTTGTACAGCCCTGAAGATCCTGTTCGTGCATTCCAGCATCTGTGAGCACTTCCTGCAGCGCTTTTCGGAAGCAGTCAGCCAGTTAAAAGTCGGCATGCCCTGGGAGCCAGGAGTCAACCTGACGCCACTCCCGGAAGTGGACAAACCGAAATATTTAAGCAGTCTGCTGGAAAATGCGCTCGGGCAAGGTGCCAGGATCGTCAACCCGAACGGGGGTGCCACGGCAGAGACTTTCTTTTATCCGGCGGTGGTCTATCCGGTGAATGCCACCATGCGGTTATATTCCGAGGAGCAGTTTGGCCCGATCGTCCCGGTGGTCCCGTTCGACGACATCCAGGAACCCATGCGCTACATCATCGAGTCGAATTACGGCCAACAGGTCAGCCTGTTTGGGAAGGACCCTGACATGCTGGCAGCCCTGATCGACCCGCTGGTGAACCAGGTCTGCCGGGTAAACCTCAACAGCCAGTGCCAGCGCAGTCCGGATACCTTCCCGTTCACAGGCCGCAAAGACTCGGCTGAGGGCACCCTATCGGTTTCAGATGCGCTGCGGGTCTTTTCCATTCGCACGCTTGTAGCGGCCAGGGCGGATCCACTCAACAAGGCCATCATTACCGACATCACCCGCAAGAACAAGTCCAATTTCCTCACCACCAATTTCATCTTATGAGGAACACCAAAACTCCAGCTATGATCCGTTATATCGCTTTCCTGCGGGCAATCAACGTCGGCGGTCACACGGTCAAAATGGAAACCTTACGCAAGCTCTTTGAGTTGTTTGGTTATTCTGAAGTGGAGACATTCATCGCAAGCGGCAACGTGCTATTTCAAACAACGACCCAGGATGCTGTAACCCTCGAGTCAAATATCACCGGCGGGCTGCAAAACGCGCTGGGCTATGAAGTGATCCCATTTATTCGGAGCGCAGCGGAATTATCGAAAATTGCGGCATACCAGGCTTTTCCACGATCCGATGTGGATTCAGCCACGGCATTCAATATCGCCTTTCTGTCCAGCCCGCTCGACGATAAGGCAAAACAGAAGCTGATTGCATTGAAGACGGACATTGACACCTTCGCCACTCATGGGCGCGAGGTGTTCTGGCTGTGTCGCAGGAAGCAAAGTAAATCAGCATTTTCCAATGCTGTACTTGAAAAGGTCCTTGGAGTGAAATCTACCCTGCGTGGTATAAATACTGTGAAGAAACTGGCTGCCAGGGTTGCTTCATTAAAGTAATCGTTGGGCAACATCATCCGCTACGTAATTAATGACAAGGGATTAATATGATACCTGAACGATTATCAAGAAAGATTGTGTATCGAAGCCCCTGGGTAAACCTTTACCTGGATAAAGTGAAATTTCCAAATGGTCTTGTAATTGAGAAATTTCACTTATTGGATTTCCCGCATGCAGCGGTTACGGCGATAGTTGAGAATGAGTTTGGGAATATTGTATTTGCTCAGATTTGTCGTTACACCACCGGAGCTACAGAGTAGGAATTACCCTCCGGGGGAGTTGAGGCTGGAGAGACAATAATTGAAGCAGCCAGAAGAGAAGTGCTAGAGGAAACCGGGTATACATCCGATAATCATCATTTGATGTATTCTTATTATCCAATGAATGGGAGTGCCAATAAATTATTCCATGTTGTACACTGCAAAGCCAAGGAACAAACACAAGATTTCGACAAGAACGAAGTGAGCGAAACCCGCTGGTTTACGAGGGAGGAAGTCAAACAATTTATAAGAGACAAAGTGCTTACAGATGGTTTTTCCTTAACCGCTTTATTGTTATGGCTGCAAGGTTGAAAATCGGATACTTAACGGGGCTGTCTAAAAAGCAACTTTAGACAGCCCTAAGAATCAGAAAAAAGCCCAAAATGAAGATTGGGCAAAAAAACTGGCGGTTATTGGACCGCCAGTTTTGCCATATTATGGGCAATGCAGAGCAAACCCCATTCTGTTTTCACTTTCTGCATGCCCCTAAGCGTAAATCTGCGGAAACCCCAATCTTGTTTGATACGCCCGAAGACCGTCTCCACCTCAATGGAACGTTGCGAACGCAGTCTTCTGCCTTGCTCGGAGAGCAGTTTTTGGCGCACCTGTTCGTGATAGCGGTTCAAGGTTGGACTCGCCCAAATGCGGCGGTTCCCAATCGCCCGGGTACACTGAGGTTTGAGAGGACAATCTGCGCAAGATTTACACTCGTATTCTCGCCGGAAGGTACGATAGCCATTTTCAGTCGTGACGCGCCGGGTCCCTAGATAGGCCAATCTTTGCTGTCCGGGGCAGAGATATTCATCCTGTTTGGGGTCATAATCCCAGTTCTCGACCCGGAAGCGCTGTTTGCGCCAGCTGCGTTTTTGCTCCTGGTGGAACAAGTAATACTTCACATATGCGTCTGTTCCGGTTTGTTCCAGATAGGCATAGTTCTCTTCATTGCCATAGCCCGCATCGGCGATCACTCGTCGGGGCAGATAGCCAAACCGTTCTTTCACCTGGTTCAGATGAGGAATCAAGCAGTTGATATCATTGGTTTTCTGGTGAATACTGAACCCCACCACAAACTGGTTCTCGGTCCCGATCTGCACGTTATAGCCAGGCTTCAACTGACCATTGTGCATGGCATCGTCTTTCATGCGCATGAAGGTTGCATCGTGATCGGTCTTGGCATAACTATTGCGCTCTCCCAAGATCCGCTCCTGCTCTTCATACTTCTCCTGACGCGGCAGATATTCTTCCTGCAAGGTCCGTATAGCTTTGGCTGTCCGCTTGTCTTTCCCCTTGCCAGCCAGCCGCTCATTCAAGCGTTCAATCCTTTTCTTCAATGCCTCGCTATCGATCCCCCCACCCCCTTGGCCACCTCCCCCCAGTTCCTCCAGATCCTTGTCTCCATAGGCTTCCTGCTCGGCCTCATTGTCCTGCTCAATTTGCTTCAATAACTCCTGGATCTTCTCCTGCAAACGGGTCTTGTATTTCGCCGTGCTCTTTGCCCAGACCCATTTGTATTTGTTCGCATTCGCCTCCACCTTAGTCCCATCCAGAAAATAGTTCTCCAACTTCACATACCCCTCTTCAATCAGGTATTCCAGCACTTCACTGAACACCACCTCGATCCCCTCTTTCATCACGCTTCCCCGAAACCGGTTGATCGTCCGAAAGTCCGGCCGGTTGTTCCCGCTGATCCACATGAAGTTCACATTCTCCCGCAGCCCCTTGGCAATCTGTCGGGACGAATTCACTTTCTGGGTGTATGCATACACCAGTACTTTCAGCAGCATGCGCGGATGATAGCTGCTCGTCCCGCCCCCTTTATACTGCTTCAGGATCGGCTCCAGATCCAACCTGTCGATCACCCGATTTACCACCCGCACCAGGTGATCTTCGGGAATCAACTCTTCCAGGTTCGGCGGTAATAAGGCCGGTTGGTCCATCGTGTAGGGCTTGAATGTGACTTGACTGTGTCCTTTTTTCATGCCCCGATTGAATCACGGTTCCTTAAAAAGTGAAGGGCTGTCCCTTACTTTTGGGACAGCCCCGTTTATTCTTAACAGATTTTTTAGCAAATGAAGGAATTAATTTGAATTCGCGCGACCCAGGGTAACCTGCACCTGGATGGTTTTGCCGTTGCGAATGTACTCCACGGTCACCTTGTCACCAGGTTTGAAGGTGAATAATGTATTGATATAGGAGTGTGTGGCATCTAGAGAGACGCCCCCGAGGCTGGTGATAATATCACCTTGCTGCAGGCCAGCCTGGCTGGCCGGACTGCTGGCAGCTACATCGGTGACATATACTCCCCATTGAGCTGGGAGGCGGTAGGCAGTGGCAATGTCAGGGGTGATGGGTTGGAAGCTGATCCCCAGGTAGGGGTGCGTGATCGAACCGTTCTGGATGAGCTGCTCGGCGACCGCCTTGGCGGTATTGATGGGGATGGCAAAGCCCAATCCTTCCGCAACCGTTCCACTGCCGCTGTTGCGCACGATGAGAGTATTAATTGCGACCACTTCGCCAGCCAGATTGACGAGCGGCCCGCCTGAGTTGCCCTGATTAATAGCCGCATCGGTCTGGATCAAGTTATCGATCGTATAGCCCTGACCAGTATCAATCGACCTGCCCGTGGCACTAACGACTCCCGCCGTGACGGTGTTTTTGAAATCGCCCAGCGGCGAGCCGATGGCGATGACAAACTCACCCGGATTGAGAACATCCGAATTGCCCAGAGTCGCTACTGCAGGGACTTTCCCGGCAGTTTTCAAGACCGCAATATCGGAAAACTGATCGGTCCCAACAATTTTGGCTTTTTCCTGGCTGCCATCCGCCAGGACGATGGTCAGGTCTCCCTGTGTACCTTCCACGACATGGTTGTTGGTCAGGATATAGCCCTGATCGGAAATGAATACGCCGCTGCCGCTGACGGTTCCGCTACCGCTCATCCCCATTGGGCTAAGTTGGCTGGGCACGTTGCCTACCACGGTCACGACCGAAGGGCCGATTTTCTGGACCGCCTGGGTGATGGTTGTTTCGATCTTGGTGCTATCAACAATTAATGTAGCCGGCTGGCCCTGGCTGTTGCTGCTGGTGGACTTCGATTCGATCACCGGGGAAGTGACCGCCAAAGGGGCAGGCTGGACACGGTTCATAACCTGGTAGACAATAGCACCACCCGCGGCCGCGCCGGAAAGCGCCGCAACTCCAGCCAATAAGATCACCAGCGCCAGATACAGGATTCGATTTTTTGTCATACGTACCTCCAAGAACCTAACTGGTCAGGAAACCCTGACTTCTGGCTCCCATTCTAGAACTGCAAGATGAAATTGCGATGAACCGCGGATTAAATTTACCAAAGAAAATCTCATTTCGGAAGTCCATTATAGAAAGCGTGGAAACCGCTGCGCGCCGAGCACACCTAAATTGATTTTTCACTCGCTTAGAAGTGAAGAAGACTGGTTCAAAGCGCCTTGAACCTCGCTTCGAAGGTGGTTCCGCTTCCGACCCGGCTTTCGACCCTGATTTCGCCACCGTGCGATTGTACGATCCACTGGACAATCGAAAGCCCAAGTCCGCTACCGCTGGGAGAATGCGGTTCGGTTGCCTCGACCCCAGCCCGTGTGCGGGCTTTGTCGATCCGGTAAAAGCGGTCGAACAGGTGGGGCAGGTGTTCCGGGGCGATTCCAGGACCGTTATCTGAAATCCGTACCCAAGCAATTTCCCCGGTCTTTCCCGTTTCGATAGAGACTTTTTTATACTCCCCGGCGGCGTACTTGATCCCGTTATCAACCAGGTTGCTGACCATCTGGATCAAGTGCTGCCGGTCCCCCAAGATACGCGCCTCGGGTAGTTCTCCGGCATCCAACCGGACGCCATTACGGGCTGCCAACGGGGCGAGCCGTTCGATGGTCTCAAGCGCCACATCGCTTAAATCCACAGGTAGACTCTGCATAACAGCTTGACCGGCGTCCATACGGGCCAATGTCAGCAGGTCGTTGACCAGGGCAGTCATGAAGTCGTTCTCACTGTGGATGATGGCCAAGGCGTTCCGGTATTCTTCCGTCTTACGCGGGGAAGCCAGGGTGCGGCTGGTTTCCAGGTTGACGATGGTCAGGGGAGTACGCAATTCATGGCTAGCATCCGCGACGAACTGGCGCTGGCGTTCGAAGGCGGCCTGTAAGCGCCCGAGCATACCGTCGAACGTATTGGCCAGTTCGCCCAGCTCATCCCTGCTCTTCATGTTCAGGCGGCGGCTCAGATCGGTCTCGCCGATCGTGCGGGCGGCCTGCGTGATGGTGTGGACAGGGCGCATGGCCCGGTCAGCCAGCCAGTAGCCACCGAACAAAGCAATTAACAGAGTTACCAGGCTACCGGCTATCAGGGTAATAAGCAGGCGCGAGCCCAGGCCGTACGGATCGGCAGGGCTACCAAGAACGACCAGACCACTCTGTCCGGGACCGGTCTGTATGGTGACAGTGACGAACATGTAATTAAGACGAGATGCACCGGCTCTTTCCGTCCAGGACGCAACACTATCGGGTGAGCCACGGTTCTCGAACTCGTGGCGGGCATGGGATGCCAGGTTGAGAGTGTCCTGAGTGGGGAGAGGACCATGGCTGGCGAGCACCTGGCCTCTCGGATTTGTAAATAAAAGCACATCCGTATCCTGCAAAACTCCCGGAGGAACCAGGATCCCATCCGAAGTGACGGTTAATGTTGCCCCCAGAGCAGCCATTTTGCGTTCCAGTCGGAATTCCGATTCGCCCAAGATGTCGCGGGCCTGATTTATGAAAATGAAGGCGCTGAATGCAAACAAAACCAGCGCCAGGATGGCAGTGAACCACAGGACCAGCCGGAAACGGATACTATGAAGGATCGAGGAAATTCGCTTACGGACCGTCGAAAGGTCTGGTGAGCTCATCGATCCTCTGGTACGTGGATGCGGTAACCGGCGCCGCGAACGGTTTCGATCAGCTTAAGCAGACATGGATCGTCGATCTTGCGTCGCAACCGGCGGATATAAACATCCACCACGTTGGAGGCAACGACGTGGTCGTAATTCCACAAATGCTCTTCCGCCATCGCGCGCGTGATCAGGCGGTTGGGATGCCGCATGAGGTATTCGAGGATGGAGAACTCCTTGGCAGTCAATTCAATCGCCTGCCCATCACGCTGGACCGTGTGGGAGGCGGGATCCAGCTCCAAGTCGGCGATACGGAGGATGCCGGATTTGCTCGAGGATTCCCGTCGCAGCAGGGCGCGGATGCGGGCACGCAGCTCATCCACTTCGAAAGGTTTGACCAGGTAATCATCGGCGCCGCTGTCAAGACCGACGACGCGGTCTTCCAGCGCATCGCGGGCAGTCAGCATCAGGATCGGTGTGGTGATGTGGCGATTGCGCAATTCCCGGCAAACTTCCAAACCGTTCTTCCCCGGCAGCATGATATCCAAGATGATCACATCGTAGCCGGAGATCATGCCGGCCTCCTCCCCCTCGATGCCATCATAAGCGGTGTCCACGGCATAGCCATCTTCCTGAAGGATCATCCGCAGGGAGTCGCTCAAGCGACGATTATCTTCCACCAGCAAAATGCGCACACCCGCTCTCCAGTTCTTATGAAATAGCCCTTTCGATCCTATAGATTGTAGCACGCAAACATTACCGTCAGATGAATAATCCAGCCAGGGGAATTTATTCAGATAATTCATCTTATATTCATCTTGATTATATATACTACGCCAAGCTTACCGGTTATGGAGAATCCCCACGATCGAGGAAGAGAACCCCTGATCAACCCGAAAATCCTCCACGAACCAAATAAAGGAGAGAATACCATGCGAAAACAAGTTGTTGCCTTCCTTTCTGCTTTTATCATCACCGCGATTGTGGCCCTGTCCATGCTGGTGGTCGGCGTGAATGCTGCCAGCAACCCCAACGGCGTGACGGTTTCGAATTCCCCAACCGCAGCAGCAGCGAGCTCTTCCACCAACGCGGACTCCACCCAGATACAGATCGCCCAATTACAGGCCCAATTGGCCCAGTATCAGGCACGCGATCAGCAATACCAGGCTGCCCTCAGCAGTGATAACCAGCAATTGAGCCAGGCCGCCCAGGAAATGCAAATGGTACAGCAGTTGCTGGTCTATTTACAGAATCGCGGGCTAATTCAAATTAACAATCAAGGTCAGATCATGGTCATTGGTAATTAAGGTGGCTGGCATGAAATTATTCAGAAAATTACTACGCTATTGGATCGCCATCGCCAGTGTGCTCAGTTTCCTGGGCGGGTGGGTCATCCTTGCGCATTCCCCCAAGCCAGTCCAGGCGCAGGCTGTAACAGTCCAGTCGCCAGCCCTGCCGACCCTGCCTCCCATCCAAGCCTACGGCAGCAACGTCAATAATAATGGCCTGGGCTTTTTCTCGAATAATGCCCCTGCCAATTCCCAGCCCAGCATCGGTACGCCGAGATTGAGAACAAGGGGTTCCTGACATGGAAACGATTCGTTTACGCGCCATGAACACCGACATTCTGCTGGCAGCAGAAGGGCAGGCTGACGAGCTGGCTACCGGGTTTGAAGAGGCATGCATTTTCATCCAGGCAGAGGAGAAGCGTTTCAGCCGCTTTTCAGAAGAAAGTGAATTGACTGCACTCAACCGGTCGGCAGGGAAATGGTTTCATGCTTCCCAGAACCTTTTCACGGTCATCGCCCTAGCCCGACGCTTTTTCCACCTGACCCGCGGCCTGTTCGATCCGTCCATCCTAGCAGATCTGAAGCGGGTTGGTTACGACCGCAGCATGGAGCTGTTGCGCGAACAAGGTCCGGCGCCTTTGTTTGAATCCCTATTGACAAGCGAACGTCCGTCCTTCAGTGAAATGGACTTGAATGAAGCAGAGCGGACGATCCGGCTGCCACCCGGAATGGCACTCGATCTGGGTGGGATCGCCAAAGGATGGATCGCTGAACAGGCGTCCGTCATTCTTTCCAAGGTTGCAACGGCGTGTGTTGTGGATGCCGGGGGCGATATGTTCCTGATGGGATACCCGGACGGCCTGGAATGGTGGCCGGTGGAATTGGAAGATCCACTCCAGCCCGAGAACATCCTGACCTCGCTGCAACTCAACCCCGGTGCCATAGCAACTTCCACGGTTACAAAACGGGCATGGAAACAGGGCGACAGGAACCGTCACCACATCATCGATCCGCGCACGGGAGAACCAGCAGTCTCCGACTGGATCAGCGTCACGGTGGTTGCGCCGCATGCCTGCGAGGCGGAAGTGTTTGCCAAGGCCCTACTTATTGGCGGGCCGCACGAGGCGGAAGAAATAGTCCGCAACAGCGGAATACCACTCACCTACCTGGCAATAGACCAAGAGAAGAAAATCTGGGGGAACCAGCAAAGTTCGGAGAAATTATATGTCAACGCAGCCGCCTAAAAGTCAAAACCGGACCTATTCGGCCTGGCAGATACTCGTCAGTATCCTGGTCACTTTTCTCGTTATCGGACTTATCCTGAGCGCGGCGATAGCCGCCTTGACCCCAGCCGGGCAAAGCCTCGGAAATTATTTGCGTTTTCTCTTCGCGGCGGACAGCGTCCAGATCTGGTGGTACGTGACGCGCGCCTCCGGGATCATCGCCTACCTGCTCTTGTGGTTTTCCACAGTGCTGGGGTTGGCTGTGACCAGTAAATATCTGGACGGCATGCTGGACCGACTGTTCACCTACGATTTCCACGAATTCATTTCGCTGCTTAGCGTGTTTTTCACTTTCGTGCATGTGTTTGTTCTGACCCTGGACCGTTACATGCCTTACTCGCTCGTCCAGATCCTGGTGCCATTCATCTCCCCATACCGTCCGTTCTGGGTGGGGGTTGGCGTGATCGCCTTTTATATCATATTACTGGTCACGCTGACCTTTTATCTGCGCAACCGGATCGGGACGCGCTCTTTTCGAACCATCCACATTCTCAGTCTGCTGGGTTATATCGGGGCAACACTGCATGGTTATTACGCTGGTACCGATACCGCCCTGCCATCCATGAAAATCCTTTACGAGGTATCCGGCCTGGTGGTGCTGTTCCTGACGGTCTACTGGCTGGTGTTGTTGGGCCTCCGAAATGCGGAGAAGCGCCGGCAGGCAGTAGAAGCCAGCTCCAGCGTCGTGCATAAACACCACGCACCGGTGCGGTAGACCAAAAAAAGCCCAAACAGAATTTCCTGTCCCGGCGTTTTGCATTTTGGGTTCAGTCCGTTTTTCCTTCTTCATCCCCCGGGGCGGTTTCCCTGGGTGCACCGCCTGCTTTCGGCTTTCTGGGTTGGTTATCTAGATATTGCTGGAGCAAGGACGGGGCTTCAGGGTGGTCTTCGTGCAAGGCATGGTCGTAATCACCAGCCAGGGCAGGCGGCTCATAACGCAGTGGCCTCCGGACGCCCAACACTTCGAAAAAGCGTGCAACCCACACAATAATATTATAACGATACTCCTGCATTTTCAACGACTGCCATTCCACGATCGAGGCCATGGCGCCCTGGACACGCGCCTTATCGCGCACGATCCGATAGATCTGTTTCGGTTCGCGGTATCCGATCGGGGAGATCAACAACAGGTTGGCCGCCAGGATCAGGACGCTGAATGAGATCAATACCACCCAGCCACCTTCTGTCCATTTCCCGGCAATCTGGCCGACAAAAACAATGCCGGAGAGCGCACCGGCGAAGCCGGCTCCAAGAGCTCCCCAGGAACGTTTTCTGCCTTTTGGATATGTCTTAAGAATATGCTGGCGGATGGCGAATCCCATCACCATAATGGGCATAAATACGCCAATCCCGTAATACGGTACTGCGGCGCTTGTATTACCGCGTACGACCAACTGGATCAAGATTGCGACGATAAATCCTGCCGTTACCGAACGTGTGAATGTACCTTTCGGGTTGCGATACACCACCACTTCCGGAATCTCCCCGATGGCCACGTCGCGCCAGGCAGTTGCCTGCAGGTCCTGGAAGGCAGTCATGGAAGCGGCCGCAAGCATGGCGACAGCTAAAATCTGATAAGCCCAATAAAGGATATTTCCACCTGGTAATTGGTTGAATCCAAGGAAAGCCAGATTACCGACAAGAGATCGTCCTGCGACACCGTCGAAGGCATTAAAGCGAATTGCAAAATACGCCAGGAAAGCCGTGGTGATGCCACCGTAGAAAAGGAAGGAGGTCTGGACCAGACGGCCGATGCCTGATTTACCGCTGTAGAACTCCCAGAGTCCTTTCAGGGCTGGCAACTTTTTCTTGCCCCATTTCACGATTTTGACATCCTCATTGATGACGAACTGGATGCCGTTCGACATGGCTTCCAAACCACTCAACGCGACCAGTCCTTTCATCGAGGCGGTCAACATATGATAGGCGGCCATCCACAGGGATGGGGTTGGATTTGCCTGCGTATATGGAAGGGCTGCTGTGCCATTCCCTTTTGCAATGAACAGACCAATCACCATGACAATGGTGAGCATCAGGAATATTCCCAGCATAGTGAAGGTCACACGCGCCGACTCCCCGCGCCCGCGGATGGTCAGCCACCAGGTAATCGCTGCCAGACCTGCACCGATCAGAAAACGGATCACCCACAAGGCACTATAGGAATTGGTCAGGGACAGCAACTGGTCAACGCCGGAGAGCGTTGAAACCACAATCGTAAATACATAATCCTGGATCAACACCACTGCCACGACCAAGCTCAACCCTGGCGCTAGGTAGCGCATCGAAGCGGTGTAAGAACCCCCACCCTCATTGAATACCCCCAAGGAATACATATACAGGAAGCCGAACACGGCGTTAGCAACTGCAATAATGGTTACAGCAATGAACGCGTATTTCTGCAGGTTATAAGGGTGCAAGGCGCTCATCATCTCGCCGGTGGCATAAAAATAGGATGTGAAATAATCCACGCCAAACAGGGCCAGGGCTGCCAGGAGGCCGATCTGCCCGGCGCCATGAATCAAAGCATGTTCCTTCTTTTCCACCGGAGCAGCCTTGAAGGCGAGAAAGACGATCACGATAAGCAAAGCAATCGAGAAAAGCATATTATTTTCCGTTCATTTCTTTATCTTTTGTAGCTTATGCTGATGGATCAATTCCTCCACCAAACTCTTCATTTTCAGACAAGAGAGTGATTATCCTGCCTTTCCAGAAGAACGTCAAGTATATGTCAAGATAATACGTAAAAGTATAAAGATTATGTCAAGAGCATAGAAGGAGGAAGTAAACAGAGAAAAGGATGTACTGAAATATCAGGCGCAATTCTTTTCATACGGCCGGAATGGTTAAACACAAACCGAGTTGCCCAACTGGACAACTCGGTTTGGATGAGGTTGCAGACAATCAATCTGATTTTCCTTCAGCGTTCCCAGATGCAGTTTGTTTGGGGGCGCCGCCCAATTTTGGCTCCAAAGGATGGTTATCAAGGTATTGCTGGAGCAAAGATGGGGCTTCCGCATGGTCGACATGCAGGGCATGGTCATAGTCCCCGGCCGGAGTGGGCGCTTCGTAGCGGACGGGGCGGCGAATACCGAACAGCTCAAAGAAACGGGCGATCCAGACGATTAAATTATATCGATATTCCTGCATCCGTAGGGATTGCCATTCCACTATGGAGGCCATGGCGCCCTGGACGCGTGCCTTTTCGCGTACGATCCGGTAGATCTGCTTCGGTTCGCGAAAGCCGATCGGTGAGATGAGTAGCAGGTTGGCTGTCAGCGCCAGGGCACTGAAGGAGATCAATACCACCCAGCCGCCTTCGGTCCATTTGCCGGCTATCTGCCCGATGAACACCAGGCCGGAAAGGATGGCCGCGAACCCAGCTCCGAAGGCACCCCAGGAACGTTTGGCACCTTTCGGGAAAGTCTTTAATATATGCTGGCGGATGGCAAACCCCATCATCATGATCGGCATGAACACGCCGATCCCGTAATAGGGTATGCCGAGAGCCGTTTTTCCCTTGATGACGAAAGTGATGATGATGACGACGATATATGCGATCGTCACCGAACGGGTGAAGGTGCCGCGCTTATCCCGATATACAATGATCTCCGGAATCTCGCCAATGGCCACATCCCGCCATTCAGTGGCCTGCAAGTCCTGGAAGGCCGTCATGGATGCGGCGGCCAGCAGTCCGACTGCCAGGATCTGATAGGCCCAGTAAAGGATGATGCCACCTGGGATCTGGCTAAAGCCGATAAAGGACAGGTTGCCAACCAAGGAGCGTCCGGCAGTGCCGTCAAAAGCATTGAAATGCACGGCGAAGTAAGCCAGGAAGGCGGTCGTGAGTCCACCATAGAACAGGAAGGAGGTCTGGACCATCCGACCGATCCCGGATTTACCGCTGTAGAAACCCCACAGACCCTTCAATTGCGGCAGTTTTTTCTTGCCCCATTTCACCAAGGCGAAATCTTCGTTGACAACGAATTGGATGCCATTCGACATGGCCTCAAGACCGCTCAGAGCCACCAGACCTTTCATGGAGGCAGTCAGCATATGGTACATGGCCTGCCAGAGCGATGGGGTGGTTTTGGCCGGCACGTAGGGAAGAGCGGCCACATGGTTGCCCCTGGCTACGAACAAGCCGATTGTCATGGCAATGGTCAAAAAGATGAAAATCCCCAGCATGGTGAATACCACCCGGGAGGACTCGCCTCGGCCGCGGATGGTCAGGAACCAGGTCACGGTCACGAGCGCCACTCCCAAACCGACGCGGGTGATCCAAACTGTGCTGTAGGAATTGGTCAACGAAAGTAACTGGTCAACGCCTGAAAGACTGGAGACGACGATTGTGAAGATGTAGTCCTGGAGAAGGACTACCGCCACCACCAGGCTCAATCCGGGGGCGAGGTAGCGCATCGAGGCGGTATAGGAACCTCCACCTTCATTAAAGACACCCAATGAGTACATGTACAGGAAGCCGAATACGGCGTTGGCGATGGCAATGATCACCACAGCAATGACGCCATATCTCTGCAGGTTATAGGGATGCAGAGCGCTCATCATTTCACCGGTGGCATAGAAATAGGATGTGAAATAATCCACACCAAACAAAGCCATGGCCGCCAGCAGGCCAATCTGCCCGGCGCCGTGGACAGCTGCGTGCTCCTTCTTTTCGATGGGAGCAGCTTTGAATGCCAGGAAGATAATCACAATAAGTAGAGCAATAGAGAAGAACATGATACCCTTTTCTGTAATGTTGTCAGCGTTTTCTTTTCCGGATCAACGTCTGACAGCCTCGACTGTCTTGAGACGGTAACCAACGCCCGGTTCGGTCATGACAAAGCGCGGCCGGGAGGGGTCCGATTCGATCTTCCGGCGCAGGTTGCTGATGTTGACCCGCAGGAGATGTGAATCGGCTTCATAGTTGTCCCCCCAGACCAGATGAATGAGCTGCTGATGTGTGAGGACTTTCCCGGCATTCTGAATCAACACCCTCAGGATGTCGTATTCCGTGGGGGTAAGGTTCGTAATTTGGCCTTCGACGGTAACCTCCCGGCGGGTCAGATCCACGAGTAATTGTTCGGCCTGATAAACAGGCTCACTCTCGGGCGTGGCAGCCCGACGAAGTGCCACACGCAGGCGGGCCATCAATTCTCCTACGCCGAAGGGTTTTGTAAGGTAGTCATCCGCGCCGGCATCCAAGGCGGTGATTTTGTCCTCTTCATGATCACGCACCGAAATCACAATGATCGGGATATGGGTCCATTCACGCAGGCGACGGGTCAGGTCCACACCGTCGATATCGGGGAGTCCAAGGTCCAGCAGGATCGCATCGGGACGACCGGATACGGTTACGGCCAGGGCTTCTACCCCTGTAGCCGCTTCCAGGACCGTATATGCTCCACTCAAGGAAGCATTCAGGAATTTCCGGATGGGACGTTCATCGTCCACCACCAGGAGGCGCAGTTTATTTTCGTCCATAAAACTCAACTCATTTGTTGATCATGAAACATTCGATGATAAAGAAGGTTTGAATCCACAAGAACACGATAAGCATCGTAAGTTGCTGCCCGAACCGTTGTAATGGCAGAAATGCTGACACCACTACGGCTGCGATTGGCAGACCTTGGATGACGACTTTGAGGCTTATCGACCGATTTTTCTTTTCTTTCATATTATTGACTTTCATCCCAACTGGAATGAATTCGATCCAGATGGAATTTTCGGACAAACACGTCAAGCCGGTAACAATAGATGGTCCATATGCGTCAAGGCAGTGTCAAGACAACGGACAGGATTGTATATATAGATCCATCAAGACGATGACAAGAAATGACTGAAAAACATCAAGAAAGTGTCAAGAAAATGAGCATTCAGGCATTACCTCCCCCAGGAAAGAAGAGAAGGCCGCGTAATGAATGCGGCCTTCGAAATTGCTTTCAATTAATCTGAGGTGGGAAAGCCTCCCACCAGCCTTGCTCGAACCTTTCCGAGATTGACTCAGATGATTTTCAACCTGTATCCAACTCCTGGTTCGGTAACGATATAAATGGGCCGTGCCGGATCCGGCTCAATCTTCCGGCGCAGGTTGCTGATATTCACCTGGAGCATGTGCGTTTCGCTCTCGTAGGCGGTTCCCCAGACTCCTCTAAGAAGTTGGTCATGAGTTAATACCTTTC
The DNA here is from genome assembly GCA_963827305.1 of uncultured Chloroflexia bacterium. Taxonomy (GTDB): domain Bacteria; phylum Chloroflexota; class Anaerolineae; order Anaerolineales; family Villigracilaceae; genus UBA877. Next base: position 372,667 of record CAWHAM010000003.1, on the reverse strand, counting down.
CGGCGTGTTTGATCAGGATGCGGAGGAGATCATATTCGGTCGGGGTCAGGGCGATGGCTTGCTCCTTCACCCGTACCTCGCGCTGGTTCAGATCCACAACCAGACTGCCAGTGGTGAAGACCGGCTCACTATCAGTCAAGGCGGAACGGCGCAGGGCCACCCGCAGGCGGGCCATCAACTCCCCGACACCGAAGGGCTTGGTCAAATAGTCGTCCGCGCCCGCGTCCAGAGCTGCGATCTTATCTTTCTCCTGCTCGCGAACCGAGACAATGATGATAGGGATTTGCGTCCACTCGCGCAGGCGGCGCGTGACTTCTACACCGTCGATGTCAGGGAGCCCCAAGTCCAGGATGATAACATCGGGATGTTCCGTGGCGACAGCAGTAAGAGCCTCCTCGCCGTTAGTGGCTTCCAGAATAACAAACTGGCTTCCCAGGGAGGCTTTCAAAAAACGGCGAATTGAACGTTCGTCGTCCACCACCAGTACGCGCAGATCAGTCTCAGCCATATCGCTTATTGCAAAGGAAGTGATATGGAAATAATTGTACCCCCTCCTTGACGGTTTTCGGCGGCAATAAACCCACCCTGCGCCTGGACGATGCCTTTGCTGATGGACAGACCCAGGCCGGTGCCACTGACGTTGTCGGGCCTTTGGACGCGGTAGAATTTGTCAAAGATGCGGGTCAGGTCTTCCGGTGGGATGCCCGTGCCGCGGTCGGCCACCTCGATCTCCATGAAAGCACCAGCGATGTGAGCCGTGATCTCGATGGGCGTATCCGCCGGGGAATACTTCAGGGCATTGTCAATTACATTTACCAAGACACGTTCGACCAGCACAAAATCGAGCTGGATCAGGGGAAAATCCTCAGGGATCTCGACGCTAATGGAGCGTTTGCCGAGACGTTGCCCCAATTCTTCCAGCGCCGAACCGACTATATCCTGGATATCACAGGCTTCCTTCTTAAATCGCATTGCCCCTGATTCCAGGCGGGTCATATCCAACAAATTGCCTACCAACCGGTTGAGCCGGTCAGCTTCCTCGCCAGCAGTCTCGATCAGGCTATGCCGGGCGGATTCATCCAGGACAATTTGGTCGTCCGCCAGGCTGCTGAGGGCACCAGTGATGGCAACCAACGGGGTGCGCAGGTCGTGCGAGATGGAGTTAAGAAGGGCGGTTTGCAGTTTATCAGTGACTTCGAGAATTTCGGCCTGGCGGGCCTGTTCGGCCAGGCTGGCACGCTCGATGGCCAGGCCAATCTGGTTGGAAAAGGCGTCCAGGGTGCGCACCTGTTCACGCGTCAAATGCCGCGAGGGATCGACCGGTTTAATACCCAAAACGCCCACCACACCACGCGTGGTTTTGAGCGGTTGGTAGCGCATGGCGGCTTCAGGCAGGGTCTCGGTGGCGTGTCCTGCCACCTGGCCATGCTCGAGTGTCCAATCTGCCACAGCCAGGTCGTTGTCCGAGATGCTCAGCCCGGGAGAGGTCGCATATACTTTGGCCCGGTTGCCTTCTGGGAGGAAAATGGCCACCTGGCGGCCGAGCGTCTGGCCGACATGTGCGATGGCAGCCTGGGCAACGGCTTCCAGGTTGGCAGCAACCGTCAGGTCACGGCCGAGTTCGTACAACTCGACCGTTTCGGTTTCCCGCCGCTGGACCGCTTCGGCCTGGCCGCGCACCGTGGTAGTTAACTGGCTGATCACGATCCCGACGGCCAGCAGGCCGAGGAAGGTAAGCAGGTATTCGGTATCGGTAACTGCCAGGGTTAAGTGCGGGGGCACGAAGAAAAAATCAAAGGCTGCCACCCCCAGGACGGAAGTAACGATGGCCGGACCGCGCCCAAGATAGATGGCTGCCACTACGACCGAGAGTAAATAAATTACGATCAGGTTGGTCGGTGAGATATAGGGGGCAATTAACGCGCTCAGGCCGGTTGCAGCAGCCACCAATAACAAACCAAGCAGATATCGTCCCAAGGGACGGTGCGGACGCCAGCCTTCCACCATCCGGCGGGCCTGCGGTTCGGCCTCGCTGCTGATGACATAGACATCGATATCCCCGCTCATGCGGATCAGGCGGTCGACCATTGAGCCGCGCAGGAACTCAATCCAGCGCGCCTGCCTGGGTTTCCCGGCGATGATCTTGGTGATGTTGTGGCGGTGGGCGTACTCCAACACGGCTTCAGTGACGGATTGCCCGGGCCGGCTGACGGCGCGGGCGCCGAGTTCTTCGGCCAGGCGTAATGAATTGGCTACCTGGTCACGTTGTTCCTGAGAGAGCCGGGCTTCGTCCGGCGTCTCCACGTAAATGGCAAACCATTCAGCGTTGAGCTCGTCCGCCAGGCGGCGGGCGGTACGGATCAGGCGTTCCCCCAGCGCCCCCGGACTGATGCAGACCAGCAGGCGTTCGCTGGCCGGCCAGGGGCCGGGGATGGCACTGGTACGCATGTAGGCGCGCATCTGAACATCCACCCGTTCGGCGGCCCGCCGCATGGCCAGTTCGCGCAGAGCGGTCAAGTTGCCTTTGCGGAAGAATTTCTCGATGGCACGCTGGGCCTGGTCAGGGATGTAGACTTTTCCGGCTTGCAGGCGCTTGATCAGCTCGTCCGGAGGCAGGTCGACCAGCTCAATATCGTTGACATCGTCAATGACCCTATCGGGGATGGTTTCACGCACCTTCATCCCGGTAATCTGGGCAACCACGTCATTCAGGCTTTCGATGTGCTGGACGTTCAGGGTGGTGTAAACATCAATCCCCGCTTCGAGCAGTTCGATCACATCCTGGTAGCGCTTGGCATGCCGGGAGCCGGGCGCATTGGTATGAGCCAGCTCATCCACCAGGGCAAGCCTGGGTTGGCGCTTCAAGACGGCGTCGATATCCATTTCGGTCAATTCTACGTTGCGATAGGTGAGGTGGGCACGCGGGATAACTTCCAACCCACTGACGAGCGCTTCTGTCTCGGCCCGTTTGTGAGTTTCGACATAACCGACAACCACATCCACCCCCTCATTTCTTACGCTGGTGGGCGGCTTCCAGCATGGCATAGGTCTTCCCGACCCCGGCGGCGTAGCCCAGGAAAATCTTCAGATTGCCGCGTGCGCGCGCCTGCTCTTCGGCCTGGATTTGAGCAAGCAATTTATCCGGATCGGGACGGGAAGGTTCGGTTGGCATAGTCTTAATATACTACGGTTAGCTCAGATTGAGGATTGATGATTTTTGATTTTAGATTGTTGATTTAGGATTTCAAATTTGCGGGGGTAATTTTCGTTCCAAGATAAAAAAACGAAAGAGGAACGAATAGGGGGAGGTTAGCATTTTAATCCCCAAAGGGGACGCTATTGCTGATTGCTGATTGACGAGTGGGGAATTGAACTTTGAAAACAAAAAAAAGGAACAATTCAAGGTTCGGAAAAATGTGAGAAGAAAAATAAGAGAAGTAAAAGGAAAAGAGGTGCAGGAAGGGGGCATTTTCAGGCATTTTTTACTCATTTTTCCGGATTTGGGAGGATATATGGACATGCATTTGACTCAGTTTTTAGAAAGTATTCCCAAGGGAATTATTCCTCAAGAACAAATCGAGGAATATTCTCGAGGGGAGAGAGAAGAAAGCAGGGAGCAGAGATGAGTGATGAGCAACTAATAAAGGAATTAAAGTCACTATTTTTGAATTTTCTGCGGAACGAATAGGCTCCGGGGTTGGATGGCTGAACGCTGCACTGCAGGGGTACGAGTCCCCGAAAGGGGAGACCCTGTGCCGCGCGAAGGGGTAGGCACTCCACCGCGCAGTATGGGGCACTTAGTGCCAGGAGAAAGGGCGGTACGGAAGAGGGCAGAGGATTTCAGCATGACAAGTTCTTTCCCAGCAGGACAGACAGAAAAGCCATAAAATCGGCGACTATGAATATTAGCACAAATATTCTAATTCAGGAAGGGAGAAATTCACCAGGACCCCCGAATTTGGGGACAGGCGTGAACCAAGGAAGAGTTGCGGGGAGGGGAGTTTTACTGTATGATTGTTGCATTCAGACAATTCCGCACATGGGGCTTTTATGACCGCACCTGACTCGATCGGACGACTAATGGAACGCTTCGAACAAAATCGTGAGTCTTATCATCCCTGCAATCACAACTTTCCATTACCAGAAACCAGATTACGTTGCAATCCCTTTGATCAGAATCAGAAACCCGATTTAGAGAATTTGAATTGCTCCCATGTCACCTTTCCTGCAACTCGCCTTTGAACTGGTGGTCATCCTTCTGGCAGCCAAGGCAGCCGGTTATATCGCCACGCGCCTGGGACAGCCATCAGTCCTCGGTGAACTATTGGCAGGCGTGCTGCTCGGGCCTTCACTGGTCAATATCCTGGGGCTACCATTCATTTCCAGCACAAGCCTGGGGGACACCGTCTCTGAATTGAGCCAGCTTGGGGTGCTGCTGCTGATGTTCCTGGCCGGGTTGGAACTTCACCTGGGAGAACTTGCCAGAAATCGCAAAGTTTCCCTGCTGGCCAGCCTGGGGGGGTTGCTGCTTTCCATCGCGTTAGGTTGGCTTGCCGGACGCCTGTTTGGCATGGATCAGACCGCGGCGATCCTGCTGGGTATTGCCATTGCAGCCACCAGCGTTAGTATTTCCGCGCGGACCTTGATGGAACTTGATTTGCTGCGAAGCCAGGTTGGCTTGAGCCTACTGGGGGCGGCAGTCCTGGATGATATTCTCTCCATCCTGGCCTTTTCAGTCTTCCTGGCAGTCACTTCCGGGGGCGGAGGAGCGGCTGACTTAGTATGGACGACAGCACGCATGTTCCTATTCCTGGCAGGGGCGGTTGTATTCGGATTGTGGGTGCTGCCGTGGCTTTCGCGCGGAATCAACCGGCTGCATATCAGCCAGGGTCCGTTGGCATTTGCCATCGCAATGCTACTGGTATACGGGCTGGCGGCGGAGCTGGCAGGGGGCATGGCTGCCATCATCGGGGCGTTCCTGGCCGGGCTGATGTTCGCCCGAACGCCGGAAAAAGGGCTGATCGAGCAAGGGATGAATAGCCTGGCGTACGCCTTATTTGTCCCGATATTCTTTATCAACATTGGGCTGGCAGTGAACTTGTGCGGTCTGCAAATCACCGATATCTGGCTGATCCTGGCGGTGACGGTGGTGGCGGTGGGCGGCAAGTTATTGGGAGCAGCCGGAGGGGCGCGCCTGGGCGGATTAACCGGCCACAGGGCATGGCAGGTCGGCGCAGGCATGGTGGCGCGCGGAGAAGTGACCCTGATCGTGGCCGCGTTGGGAAGCCGGGCGGGATTGATCAAAAGCAACACCTTCTCGGCCATCGTCCTGGCGGTGTTGATCAGCACATTGCTCACGCCCCCACTACTGCGAGCGTTTTCCAGGCAAAGGGTGATACGTCTAAGCGAGGCCAAGGAAGAAACAGAAAACCGCAATTAATAAAGAAACACGGAATATGAAATCACAGGAAAAATAAGGAAGATTAAGGTTCAGAACTCCAGGTTAGTAAAGGGACGGGTAACCAGCCTGCAAGAAGGAGCAAACCATGAAAATGATCCTTTTCGTTCTTCACGATGCAACCAAAGTCTATGACCTGTTGAATGCCTGGAAGGAAGCCGGCGCGAGCGGCGCGACGGTGTTTTTCAGCACCGGGATGGGGCGGATCATTCGAGACAATACTCTGCGTGACGATCTACCGCTAATGCCCTCACTGAGCGATTTTTATGTTCAAAGTGAGGAATTAAGCCGGACAATTTTTACTATTGTCAACGATGATCTGGTGGAACGCATCATCGCTGTGACCGAACAAATTGCCGGGGATCTGAACAAGCCGGGAAATGGTATCTTGGTTGTCCTACCAACCGATCGGGTACATGGATTAATCGAGCATAAGAAACATGATCCCGAGATTTAATTGTTCTTCCTTGGTGTTCCTTTGTGCCCTTTGTAGTGAGAGTATTTGATTCTCCATCCAAAATGATGCTTCGTTGAGCTATATATTTTCTATCCATGGCTACATCAAGTAGAAGAAGCAGATCGAAATAGAGGGACAAGCGTGCCACTTCGTGGTACAGGTCGCTGCGCCCCTACGGCTTTATTCCATCCAGTGCCAGGTTGAGTTCGAGGACATTCACGCGCGACTCACCCAGAAAGCCGAGTTGGCGCCCTTGCGTGAACTTGTCCACCAGAGCCCGGACAACCGTCTCACCCAGGCCACGTGCTTTTGCCACGCGCGGGATCTGGTAGAGGGCTGCGGCGATACTGATGTCAGGGTCAAGACCCGAGCCAGAGGCGGTAACCAAATCCACAGGGATGGGTTGGGTGTTGGCCGGATCGGCGGTTTTCAGTGCGGCGATGCGGGCTTTGACCGCCTCCAGCAGGGACGGGTTGGTCGGGCCGAGGTTGGACCCGGAGGAAGCCGCGGCGTTATAAGGATACGGTCCGGTGGCCGAAAGGCGTCCCCAGAAATATTTCGGGTCGTCGAAAGACTGGCCGATCAGACTCGAGCCAACAGTCTGGCCATTTCGGACGATCAGGCTGCCATTGGACTGACGGGGAAAAACGAGTTCGAGCGATCCCGGTGACCGCCAGTGGATAAATAAGGCCCATCAGTACTGTGAAAATGAGTAAAGCCATCAAGGCTGGTCGAATTTGGCTGCGCATATATACCTTCTATTTATTATGGGTGGAAGTCCTGGTCAACGTGCCCTTGCCATGTTTTTCGGCTTCGAACTGATAAGTGCGTTCGAAGGCGCGCGCGGTCTGCAAGGCAAAGTCCTGGAACAAACGACCATCTTCCGATGGCAGTTCCGAATACAACCCGCGCCAGATCTGGATTTCACCGACCAGACCCCAGGAATTCACGATGGGCAGGACGCGATCGGGCCGGCCTTTGCCTGTGCCATCATTCGGTTCGCTGGCAACAATACCCGGCAAATGCTTGTCCGGGCGAAATATCACGTTGACCAGCATGGCCTGGAACAATTGCTGGATCTGTCTGGCGACGGCATAGGCAACCGCTTCTGGCGTACGCTGACCGCAGATGGCCGCACTCATTTCATACATGAACACGGCTTCACGCGCCTTGGTTAAACTGGTCTGGATGCGTTCGACCACGACGATTGCGACGCCCAGGAAGATGGCCAATATCAGCCAGTCTTCCAGGCGGTCCACGGCGAAAGTATAGAAAGGCGTGGTAAAAAGGAAGTCAAATGCCAGGGCGGCCGTCAGGGCGGCGCTGATGCCAGGGAGTTGGCCCCAGCGATTGGCGCTCCACGTCACCGGCACCAGGTAGACCAGGGCGATCACGGCTTCGCCGAGCGTGGCTCGCCCGATCAGCACCAAGGGAATGGTGGTGGCGACGACCGCCAGGACGGCCAGCAGGCTGTTCCTGAGATATCGGAGAGTGAGGGAAAACCGGGTTTGGTTCATGAGAAGCCTCCAATTTCCTATCGAACTAAGTGGATTGCCACCAGGAGCAGGTCAATCAACTTGATGCCGATGAAAGGGGCGACCAGGCCGCCCAAGCCATAGATGACCAGATTGTCACGCAGCAAGCGGGCTGCTCCGACCGCCCGATAAGGGACGCCTCTGAGCGCCAGCGGGATCAGGGCAATGATAATCAGGGCATTGAAGATGACCGCCGAGAGGATGGCACTCTGCGGCGTGGCCAGATGCATGATGTTCAGTACGCCCAGAGCCGGATAAGTCGAGGCAAAGGCGGCCGGGATTATGGCAAAATACTTGGATACGTCGTTGGCAATGCTGAAGGTAGTCAGAGCACCGCGCGTCATCAAGAGCTGTTTGCCGATCTCAACGATCTCGATCAGTTTGGTGGGGTTACTGTCCAGGTCGACCATGTTGGCGGCCTCGCGGGCCGGCTGGGTGCCGGTGTTCATTGCCACGGCCACATCGGCCTGGGCCAGGGCGGGGGCGTCGTTGGTACCATCGCCGGTCATGGCGACCAGCCGGCCGCCGGCCTGTGAATCGCGAATCAACGTGAGCTTGGCCTCGGGAGTAGCCTGGGCCAGGAAGTCGTCCACCCCGGCCTCGGCGGCGATGGCGGCAGCCGTCAGCGGGTTGTCGCCAGTGATCATGACGGTCTTGATGCCCATCTTGCGCAACTGGGTGAAGCGTTCCTTGATGCCGCCCTTGACGATGTCCTTCAGGTGGACCACACCCAGGGCCTGGCTGTTGCGCACGACCACCAGGGGCGTTCCACCACCGCGGGCGATACGTTCGACCGTTATTTTCAAGTCCTCCGGGACCGGTTGGCCATTTTCCTGGAGCAGTTTGTACATCGAGTTCAGGCGCACCCTTGCGAATACCGGTACCATCGAAATCCACTCCCGACATGCGGGTCTGGGCGGAAAACGGAATGAAGTGCATCCCAAGCGGGGCTTCTTCACTGGAACCCATGGTGCGGCCGCGCAGGCCGTACTTTTCCTTGGCCAGCACGACGATCGAGCGACCCTCGGGAGTTTCATCGGCGAGCGAGGCCAGTTGGGCGGCCTCGGCCAATTCCCGGGCAGGTACGCCCTGGACGGGGATCAACTCGACCGCCTGGCGGTTGCCCAGGGTGATCGTGCCGGTCTTGTCGAGCAGCAACACGTCCACATCCCCGGCGGCTTCCACCGCCCGACCTGACATGGCGATGACATTACGCTGGATCATGCGGTCCATGCCGGCGATGCCGATGGCGGAGAGCAGCCCGCCGATGGTAGTCGGGATCAGGCAGACCAGCAGGGCCACCAGCACCGTGATGGTAATGGGTATGCCGTGACCAGCCGTCTGGACACTGTACAGCGAATACGGCAAGAGTGTGGCGCAGACTATCAGGAATATGAGCGTGAAGCCTGCCAGCAGGATGTCCAGGGCGATTTCATTGGGAGTCTTTTGGCGCTTTGCACCTTCCACCAGGCTGATCATGCGGTCCAGAAAGCCCTCGCCAGGGTCGGCGGTAACGCGCACCACCAGCCAGTCGGAGAGCAGGCGCGTCCCGCCGGTCACCGCGCTGCGGTCTCCACCCAACTCGCGGATCACGGGAGCGCTTTCACCGGTGACAGCACTTTCGTCCACCGATGCAATGCCTTCGACGATCTCGCCGTCCACAGGCAAGGTATCTCCGGCTTCCACCAGGAAGACATCATTCTTGTGCAAAGACGTCGAGGCAACCAGCTCGTATTTGGCCTGGCGGTCCGGGCGGGAGAGTTTTTTGGCCTGGGTGGTCTGGCGGGTTTTGCGAAGCGCTTCGGCCTGGGCCTTACCACGCCCTTCGGCGACGGCCTCGGAGAAGTTGGCGAAAAGGACGGTGAACCACAACCAGATAGCCACACCACCAATGAAACCGGCCGGGGCTTCGCCTTTACCAAAAAGCGCCTGAATCCATAAGGCGGTCGTGAGCAGGCTACCCACTTCCACCACGAACATGACCGGGTTGCGGACCATCCGGCGCGGGTTGAGCTTGACGAAAGAATCCAGGATGGCGCGCTGATAAAGTTCCTGTCGATAGGCGGTTTGTTTTTTAAGTTGAGTGGTCATAGCAAAAACCTGTTACTTTTAGTGAAAGATCATCAAATGCTCGACGATCGGTCCCAGGGCCAGGGCCGGCAGGAAGCCCAAAGCCCCGACGATGATGACGACCGCGATCAGCCAGAAAACAAAGAGAGGCGTGTGCGTGGCCAGCGTACCGGCGCCGGCCGGGACTTTCTTCTTGATAGCCAGCGAACCGCCGATCGCCAGGGCCGGGATGGCCAGCCAGTAACGGGCGAAGAACATAATGATGCCAAGGGCGGTGTTGTAGAAGGGCGTATTCACAGACAGCCCGGCAAATGCGCTGCCGTTGTTCCCAGTTGCAGAGGAGAATGCGTAGAGGATCTCACTGAAACCATGCGGGCCAGGGTTAAGAATTCCGGCCTGACCAGCAGATGTCATTACACCGATGGCAGTGCCGACCAAGGCAGTGAAGACCGGGATGAGCAGGATCAGCGAAGCCATCTTCATTTCGTAGGCTTCGATCTTCTTTCCCAAATATTCGGGAGTACGCCCGACCATCAGCCCAGCGACAAAGACCGCCACAATGACAAATGCCAGCATACCGTACAGCCCGGAACCGACCCCCCCGTAGATCACCTCACCCAGGTGGATCAACCACATGGGGATCATCCCACCCAGCGGCATGTTCGAATCGTGCATCGAGTTCGACCGAACCGTTGGATGCGGCAGTCGTGGCGGTGGCCCACAGAGCCGAATTGGCCACACCGAAGCGCACCTCCTTGCCTTCCATGTTCCCGCCCGGGTTGGTGGCGGATTGTTTGATGTCCACGCCCAATGAAGCAATGGCCGGGTTACCAGTCTGTTCGGCCCAGACGGTCACCGAGAGCAACACGACGAAAATAATGGTCATGGCCGCCAGGATGGCCCAGCCCTGGCGCGAGTCACCGACCATCTTCCCGAAGGTGTAGCACAAAGCCACCGGGATCAGCAGAATAGCCATTGTCTCCAAGAAGTTGGAAAATGGCGTTGAGTTCTCGAATGGATGGGCCGAGTTGACGTTGAAAAAGCCGCCACCGTTGGTGCCCAACTGCTTGATGGCGATCTGCGACGCCGCCGGACCGACAGCCAATACCTGTTGGGTGAGTGGGATTGTCACCATCACCGGGTTGCCTGAGGCATCATTGACCGGGCTGCCATTGGCATCGACCTTGGGCTGCTGGTAACTCGTGGCTTGCAGCAAGCTGGTCGTTTTATACTGGCTGAAGGTCTGCACCACGCCCTGGGAGACGAGTGCCAGGGCCAGGACGAACGCCAGTGGCAGGAGGATATACAAGACCGTGCGGGTCAGGTCCACCCAGAAGTTACCGATGGTCTTGGCCGTGTGGCGGGTAATCCCGCGGATCATGGCAATCACGACAGCCATGCCAGTGGCGGCCGAGACGAAGTTCTGAGTGGTCAGGGCCAGCATCTGGGTCAGGTAGCTCATGGTGGTTTCGCCGCCATAGCCCTGCCAGTTGGTATTGGTGGCGAAGCTGACGGCTGTGTTCCAGGACGAATCCGGGGAGACCGCGCCAAAGCTCTGCGGATTTAGTGGCAGGAAACCTTGCAGGCGTTGGAAGGCATAGACCGCCAAAAGCCCCAAGCCATTGAACAGCAGCATGGCAATGGCGTAGACTTTCCAGTTCATTTCCTGATCGGGATGCACACCGCTCAGGCGGTAGATGAATTTCTCGAGTGGGTGCAGGAGCGGGGTGAGGAAGGTCTTTTCGCCCTGATAAACCCTGGCCATGAATGCACCGAGCGGTTTGGCAAGGGCGATCAAAACGACCATGTAGAATATGAGTTGAAGCCAACTATAGCCGTTCATTCGAACCACTCCGGTTTTAAAAGAGCAATCACAAGGTAAATGAACAGGGCCAGGGTGATCAGACCGGTAATGAGATAAAGTGCGTTCATTTCTTATTCTCCATCAAACGGTCGCAGAAAATAATGAAGCCCCAGCTTGCAGCCAGGAAAACGATGGTCAGGACGATATAGATCAAATCAACCATAGGCACCTCCGGGATCAAGTCCATTTGGGTACGCTTGGAATATACATATTTTCCTATCAAAATTCACACAATAATGCGGCTGAATCCATCAAGAAATAATCAAAACCCATAAGGATTGCTTCCACCAAGCAAATAAAAAAGCTTGACGGTAAATGCCGGCAAGCTTTTCAACCGACCGCGGTAGGCAAAGTTATCCGACCTTGCCTTCCTCATCTCCGCGTGCAGTCTGTTTCGGCGCACCACCTACCCTTGGTTGGGCGGTGTTGCTTTCCAGATATTGCTCAAGCAGGGAGGGCGCACCCGGGCGGTCGACGTGAATGGCTTGGTCGTAGTCTCCAGCGACCACCGGCGGGTCGTAGCGCACGGGACGGTTGATCCCGAAGAGCTGCCAAAAACGGGCGATGCCCACCAGCAGGCTGTAACGGTATTCCTGCATCCTGAGGGATTGCCATTCCACGATGGAGGCCATGGCGCCCTGAACGCGGGCTTTCTGGCGCACGATGCGGTGGATCTGTTTGGGGTCACGGTAGCCGACCGGCGAGAGAATGACCAGATGAGCAGTTGTGAACAAGGTTGTGAAAGTGATCAAGCGGATCCAGCCGCCCTCCTCCCATTTGCCCACAAGTTGGCCGATGAAGACGGATCCCGATAGGATGGCAGCAAACAAGGCGATCCCGGCTCCCCAGGCGCGGATGCGACCGGTATAGTTCTGCAGCAAATGCTGGCGGATCGCCAGCCCCATGATCATGATCGGCAGGAAAACGCCAATTCCATAAAAAGGCGCCGCAAGGTCTGTCCGTCCGTGCACCAGCAGCATGATCAGGACTGAAACACCGAAAGTGATCGTCACGGAACGGGTAAAAGTGCCGCGTTTGTCACGAAAGATAATGACTTCCGGGATTTCACCAATCGCCACATCCCGCCATTCGGTGGCCTGGGCATCCTGGAAAGCGGTCATCGAGGCGGCGGCCAGCAAGGCAACTGCCAGGATCTGGTAGGCCCAATAAAGGATGATGCCTCCGGGGAGCTGACTAAATCCGACAAAAGCCAAGTTGCCAACCAAGGTACGTCCGAGGGTGCCGTCGAAAACGTCAAAGCGGATTGCGAAAAAGGTCAACATCAGGGTAGTGATCCCGCCGTAAAAGAGGAAGGAGGTCTGAACGAAGCGGCCGATGCCCTCTTTACCGCTGTAAAAGTCCCAGAGCTTATTGAAGCGCGGCAGACGTTTCTTTCCCCATTTTACGACCTTGACATCCTCATTGATGACAAACTGAATCCCGTTGGACATGGCCTCCAGACCGGTCAATGCGACCATGCCTTTCATGGAGGCGGTGATCATATGCAAGAAGGCCTGACCCAATGTTGCATGGAGAGGTGCAATCGCCGCCACGACCGCAGGAACACCTTTAAAATGGGCGATGAACAAGCCGACCACCATTGTGATCGTCAAGGAGATGAATATTCCCAGCATGGTGAAAACGGTCCGGGAGGATTCGCCCCGACCGCGGATGGTCAGGAACCAGGTGATGGCTGCCAGGGCAGCCCCGATGGCAAAATGCCAGCCCCAATGAGTGTCATAAGCGTTGAGGATCGAGAGCAACTGGTCGCCACCCGAAAGCGCAGAGACGACGATGGTGAGCACATAATCTTCGATCAAAGTGACTGCCACGATCAGGCTTAGGGTTGGTTTGAGATACCGCATCGAAGCCGTGTACGATCCGCCGCCTTCGTTGAAAATGCCAAGCGAGTACATGTACAAGCCACCAAAGACAAAATTGGCAAAGGCGATGACCGCCACGGCAATATAGCCGTATTTTTGCAGACCATATGGATGCAGGGCGCTCATCATTTCGCCGGTGGCATAAAAATAAGAAGTGAAATAATCAACGCCAAAAAGAGCAACGGCGGCCAGTAATCCGATTTGACCGGCGCCATGGATGGCAGCATGTTCTTTATTCTCAACCGGAGCCAGTCGGAAAGCGATATAGACGATCACGATTAATAGTGCGATTGAGAAAATCACGCATTTCCTTAATAGTTAGGTTCTTTCGCAGATCGATTTACTTCCGGTAAGCCGGGGACGAATTCAAGTGGTTTTGAGCCGGTATCCGACCCCCGGCTCGGTCACGATGTGGCGCGGCCGGGAAGGATCGGTTTCGAGCTTCCGGCGCAGGTTGCTGACGTTGACCCGCAAGAGATGGGAGTCTTCCTGATCGTCAACTGCCTCGCCGCCCCAGATCGAATGGATCAACTGCTGGTGTGTGAGGACTTTCCCGGCGTGTTGAACCAGGACGCGCAAGATATCGTATTCGGTCGGAGTCAGATAGACGGGCTGGCCGTGAGACTCGACATTCCGGCGGGCCAGGTCCACAAGCAGGTCGTCCTTTTGAAAAACCGGTTCAGAACTCCGGGTGGGCATATCGCCGGAGGGCAGCCCGCACCCGGGCAGTGAGCTCGCCAACGCTGAAAGGTTTGGTGAGGTAGTCGTCGGCACCGGCGTCCAGGGCGGCGATCTTATGCTCTTCCTGGTCCCTCACGGATACGACGATGATCGGGATCTGGGTCCACTCGCGCAGGCGGCGGGCGACCTCCACCCCATCCATATCGGGCAGCCCCAGGTCCAGGATGACAATATCCGGGCGCCCGGATACGACGGCGGCCAGGGCCTCTTCGCCCGTGGCTGCCTCGAGGACCGTGTATTGTCCACTCAGGGAAGCGTTCAGGAAACGCCGAATAGGCCGTTCGTCATCCACCACCAGAATACGCAAGCGCGTTTCAGGCATAAAGGTATTATTTCCCGGCCAGGAATACTTCGGATATGAAGTACACCTGGATCCAGAGTAGTACGATCAACATCAGAAACTGTTGGCCGATCCGCTGAAGAGGCAGCAGGGCCATGGCAATTGCGCCTGCCAGGGGCAGGCCGCGAATAACGAACTTCACAGTCCGGGGGATCTTCTTTGTCGTCATCCTGATCTTGAACTCCATCACAATTCCATAAGCGCTGGGATTGTACAAAGAGTCCTATCAAGCGGATGACAAAAAAGGCTAAAAAAGCTTCAAGATGGTGTCAAGATGATTGAGATCCGTTTCCCCCCAGATTTACTCCCCGATTTACAAACCATCTGCCCGCTCCCGAAAGGAGCGGGCAAAAGGAGAACTAATTCTGAGCATCCAAAAGAATTAAATCGCCTGGCCCTTGAACTGGCTGAGGTACAGGTGGTGGTAGAAACCTTTTTTATCCAGCAACTCCTGGTGGGTACCCTGCTCGACGATCTCGCCGTTGTTGATCACCAGGACGTGGTTGGCGTCCCGAATGGTGCTCAGGCGATGGGCGATGACGAAGCTGGTTCGGCCGGCCATCAGACGCAGCAAGGCCTTCTGGATGCGGGCCTCGGTGCGCGTGTCCACGCTGCTAGTGGCTTCGTCGAGGATCAAAATTGCCGGGTCGGCCAGGATGGCGCGGGATATGGAGAGCAACTGGCGCTGTCCCTGGCTGAGGTTGCTGGCGCGTTCCGAGAGCAGGGTGTCGTAGCCTTGTGGCAGTTGGCGGATGAAATGGTCGGCGTCCGCCATCTTAGCCGCCTCGATCACCTCTTCGTCAGTGGCGTCCAGCCGTCCGAAGCGGATATTCTCCCTGACCGTATCGGAGAACATGAAGGTATCCTGCAGGACCAGGCCAAGCTCACGCCGCAGGTCGGCTTTGCAGATATCGCGGATATCCCGACTGTCGATGCTGATCTTTCCGCCGTTGATCTCGTAGAAACGCGTCAGCAGGTTGATGATGGTGGTCTTACCAGCGCCGGTTGGGCCGACCAAAGCGAAGATCTCCCCGGGCCTGGCTTCGAGAGTCACGTCCTTGAGGACCGGGACGCCCGGCCGGTAGGAGAAATTAACGTCATCGAACCGGACGTTGCCATGAATCGATTCCAGCGCGACCGCCTGGGGACCGTCATCCACCTCGACGGGTGTGTCAATCACCTCGAAGACGCGTTCGGCCCCCGCCAGAGCAGCCTGGATAGAGTTGTAAAGGTTGGCCAACTGGCGCAGAGGGTTGGTGAAGTTCTGCCCGTAACTGATGAAGGTGGCGATGACACCTACAGTGACCAGGTTGCGCAGGGCCAGCCAGCCGCCCAGCCCAGCCAGGACGATGACAAAGAAGTTGCCCAGCACGGTGGTAAGCGGCATGAGCAGCAGGGCATAGCTATTGGCGTAGACGCCAGCCTTAAAAACCGCCTGGTTGCGCTCACGGAAGTTTGCCACGACCGAGTCATTCCGGCGGAAGGCCTTAATGACCTTTTGACCGCTGATGGATTCCTCCATGACAGCGTTGATTTCGCCCAAGTGCTTCTGCAACTCGCGAAAGCCCTTGCGGGTGTAGCGGGCAACGAATTGGGTGAACCAGAACATGATCGGGACGACCAGCAGGGAGGCCAGTGCGAGCCAGCGATCCAGGATAAACATGGCAGCCAGGATACCGACCATGGTAAGGACACTGGCGAGCAAGGAGGTGACGTTTTGTGAGACGGCCTGGTTGACGGCATCGATGTCGTTGGTCAGGCGGCTCATCAGCTCGCCGGCCGGGTTACGGTCGAAAAAGGCGATTGGCAACGCCTGCAGGTGGGTGAACAATTCCTTGCGCATCTGTTTAAGGGCACGCTGCGAGATATCCGACATAAGCCAGTTGGCGATGGCCTGGAAAAGGTTGTTCAACAGGTAGACAACCAACATCAACAGGGCAATGGTAGCCAGCCCAGCAACCTGCTTGTTCGAGATGAAGCGGTCGATGGCCTGGCCCATCAGATACGGACCGACCAATCCCAGCAAAGTATAGATCAGGACGAAGACGAAAACCAGCGCCATGCCGGCCTTAAAAGGAGCCAGGTAACGCAGCAGGCCTTTCAAAGCCCGTTTCGGGTCCTTGGCCTTGTCAATCTTGCCCGGGTCGGCCGGCCGGCGCTGCATCATCGAACGGACGCTACTGGTTTGGGGGGCGGTTTGGAAGCTCATTTCGCCTCGCTCCGTTCCTGGATGACGAGCGGCACTTGTTCAGGGTGAAAGCCGTTCCCAAGCTGGGATTCGTAGATTTCCTGATAGATTGGGCTAGTTTGGATCAGTTCCTTATGCGTGCCCTGGGCGGCGATCCGACCTTTGTCGATGACGATGATCTTGTCAGCATTCAGAACGGTGCTAATACGCTGGGCCACGACGAAACTAGTGTGCTGGTGCATCTGCTGGTCCAGAGCCTGTTGGATCCTGGTTTCGGTTTCCACATCCACCGAGCTGGTGCTGTCGTCCAGGATCAGGATCTTGGGATCCATCAGCAGCGCCCGGGCAATGGCAATGCGCTGTTTCTGTCCGCCTGAAAAGTTGGCCCCGCGCTTCGACGTGGCTGTCGTAACCCTTTGGCATCGCCAAAATAAAGTCATGCGCCTGGGCGGTTTTGGCAGCCGCAATAACCTGTTCGTCGGTGGCGTCCGGACGGCCGTAACGGATATTCTCACGTACGGTACCGGAGAACAGGATGGTCTCCTGGGGTACAATCCCGACTTGCGCGAGCAGGCTGTCCTCTTCAATCTGCCGGACATCCACCCCGTCAATCAGAACCCGGCCGGAGGATGAATCGTAAAAGCGCGGCACCAGGTCGATCAAGGTAGACTTACCAGCGCCGGTGGCGCCCAGGATGGCGACCGTCTGGCCAGGTTCGGCTACCAGATCAACGCCTTTCAGGACAGCTTCATCCCCATTTCCGTTGTAATGAAAGTCGACGTTCTCGAAGACTACCTTCCCCCGGATTATCTGGGGCAGCTTAACCGCCTCAGGTGCATCCTGGATCTCGGGCACGGTGTCCAAAATCTCGAGCACGCGCTTCCCCGAAGCCAACCCGTTCGCCCAGGTTTGGGAGAGTTGTGTCATCATCGTAAGGGGGGTCATGGTGGTGAGCAGGTAGTTTGTAAAAGCGACAATCTGACCGATCGACAAATTTCCGTGGATCGACTGCAGCCCGCCGGCCCAGATGACGATGACCATGCCGATGTTGACGAAGACCGTCAGGGCTGGAGACATGCTGGACATGAAACGCATCACCCGGACCGAATGGTCGGTGTAGGATTCGTTGGCCGTCTCGAAACGTTCCCCTTCGAAGTCGGCCCGCACGAAGGCCTTGACGAGGCGCGCTCCGGCGATGTTTTCCTGAAGGACGGTGTTCAGCCGGTCGAGCTTTTGCTGGACAGAGCGGAAGAGTGGCTCCATTTTGACGATGAAGAATACAATGACCGCCGAGGTCACCACCAGCAACGGCAGCATGGTCAAGGCCAGGCTCGGGCTGGTGTTGAACATCAGAATCAAACTCCCAACAATCAGGAGTGGGGCGCGCGTCCCGATGCGCAGGGAGACCTGCACCAGGCGCTGGACGGCACTGGAGTCACTGGTCAGGCGGACCATCAACTGCCCGGTCTGCTGGCGGTCCAGGTTTCCATAGGAATATCTCTGGATCTTCAGGAACAAGGCCTCACGCAGATCGCGCGCAACGTTTTCGCCGACCTGTACGGATAAGATGCTATTGCCAACAGCAATGACAGTGCTCAGGATGGAAATCCCGATCATGATGGCGGCGGTCTGCAAAACAACCGACTGGTTGTGCTGGTGGATACCCTGGTCGATGATACGCTGGATCAGGCGCGGGATGGACAGGTCCATGAAGACCAGAGAGGTCAGCAGGACCAGCGCCAGGGTTGCGCGCTTCCAATAAGGTTTGACGAGGGGGAGAATTCTGTTAATCACATTCAGCATGTATAAAATACCTTTAAGAGTTATCCAACCAACTCATCAAATGTTTTGGCGAGGATTTCCATGGCGCAGGTGAGGGTTTCC
This sequence comes from uncultured Chloroflexia bacterium, assembly GCA_963827305.1. GTDB lineage: Bacteria > Chloroflexota > Anaerolineae > Anaerolineales > Villigracilaceae > UBA877. The sequence continues at coordinate 354,247 of CAWHAM010000003.1, read as the reverse complement.
AGATCCTGAATCGATAAGGAGGTCATCTGGCTCTTCATCCAGGCCCGGTTCCTTTCCGAGATGGTATCCAGAAGCTGGTCCCCAGACCTGGTCAATTCCAGCGGAATATTCCTGCGATCCTGGGCGTTCTGCCGCCTGCAGATCAATCCGCGGTCAACCAGCAGATCGACTGCCTGGCTGACCGCCGAGCGGCTGATCTGTTTTACTTCTGCCAGCTCGCTGACCGAGGTGAGACCCTTGCGGATGTGCCGCAAGATATGGAACTGTTCAACACTAATGTCATAATGTTCCACCGCAATAGAGCGGATGTTCCCTTTGATCCGGTTCCAGACCTGCGGGATGGTCGCCCAGAACGCCTCGATGGCGATCGGGATCAGTTGTTCAGTTGGCTTGTCGGGTGCCTGCATGAATGCCTCTCATATTAGTTTAATGATTAAATAGTTTAATTACTTAACTATTATAATCCCCCTCAATGAGATTGTCAATCCCGATTTGAATCTTATTTTTCCGACATGGGGATATGGAAGATTATGGTTGTCCCTTCGCCTGGTTTGCTCTCGGCCCAGATGCGGCCGTTATGCTTTTCAACGAGTGATTTTGCAATGGCAAGCCCCAGGCCTGAACCATTTTCATAACGCTGGCGGGAGGGGTCCGAGCGGTAGAACCTGTCAAAAACACGCTCCAGTTCGTTTTCTGCAATCCCAGGGCCGCTGTCCTGAACCCTGAACTCTAGATCGTCGGCAACCACCCGGGCAGACAGATTCACGCTCCCACCTTCTGGTATGTACAGAAGGGCGTTATCCACCAGGTTGCTCAGGACTTGCACCATCCGCCCCGGATCTGCTGAGATCTCAGGCAGGTCGGATGCCGTCTGCAGCCCGATAGTGATATTCTTTTTCGCAGCCCTCTGCTTGTGGATGGCCTGCACCTTTTCCAGCAACTTAACCGGGGAAACGGGTTGGAATTCGATGGGAAGCTCGCCGGCATCCGCCCTTGATAGGGTACGCAGATCTTCGATCAGGCTGTCAAGCCGCTCGGCCTCGTCACGGATAATCTCGAAAGTGTCGAGGGAGGGTGCCATGACACCATCGTGAACCGCTTCGGCATGTCCCAGGATCACGCTGACGGGTGTACGCAATTCGTGGGCGATATCGGCGGTCATCTGCCGGCGTAACCCGATTGAGCGTGCCAATTCAGAATTCATACGGTTAAACGAAGCCGCAAGTTCCCCCAGTTCATCGCGTGAGCGAACGGGGACTGCATGCTCCAACTGGCCGGCTGAAACTGCACGTGTAGCCGCCGTCAATTCACGGATCGGACGGGTGAACGTGCGCGAAAGCAGGAAGGCCAGAAGCAAACCCACTGCAATGACGCCAATCGCACTCAACGTATAAATCTGCTTAACACGGTCCAGGAAGGCCGTCTCTGCCGGGTTCACACGGATGGTGGGCTGCCTGGTCACCATGGTTCCAACGATCTTTCCATTGACTTTGATAGGGTTGCCACTCTGAACGACCGATTGAGGCAACAGGTCACCAATCTGGTCACCAGAACCTGCAAGGACAACACGATTGCTGGTATCCACCAGGCTGAAAAACCGTTCCCCTCCTGGACCGAAGCGCGGAGTAGAGGATTGTCCCGGGATCAGAGACGCATTTTCAACACCTATCCACGTTCCGTTCTTACTGTAATAATCTGCCAAAGCAGTTATGATGGAATTTCGGTTTTGATCAAACAGGTAGCTTCTGAATTCCCTCTCTGTCAGCCAACGGGCAGAAATCACGATCAGCACGACGCTGAGCATGCTGATGACCAAAAAAGCGAGTAACAACTTGACCGTGATCGAGCGCATGGATTTATTGCCTGACGAAACGGTATCCCACACCATAAACCGTTTCTACGTAATGCGGTGAACCGGGGATCGGTTCAATCTTGGCGCGCAGATTCTTTATATGCAGATCAATAGCACGTTCGTAACCTTCGTAGCGTACACCCTGGAGAATATCGAGTAAATCGAGACGGGAATATACATGCCCTGGCGCCGACATCAATGCGGCCAGCAGATCGAATTCGGAAGGTGTCAGATCAACATAGCGATCCGCCACCTGGACCGCGTGAGCGCTGCGATCCAAAACGATATCGGCCGCATGCAAAACCTTTCCAGCAGGTTCTTTTTCACCACTGCGGCGCAGTACTGCTTTCACACGCGCCATCAATTCGCGTGGGCGGAATGGCTTGGTCATGTAGTCATCGGCACCTGACTCAAGCCCGACCACTTTTTCGTCACTATCCACCCGGGCAGTTAAAAGGATGATGGGGGTATCGTGTTCCGCCCGGTAAAGGCGCATGAATTCATATCCGTCCATTTCAGGCATCATAATGTCGAGGATGATCAGATCAGGTTCCTGGCGCTGGGCAACGGACAACGCCTCCCGCCCATTTGCTGCGGTCACAACCCGGAATCCGCTCTGGGTCAGGTAGGTTTCGACCAGGGAAACCAGTCGAGCCTCATCATCCACAACCAGGACAGTCTTTGCAGCAGTCATTATTTCTCTTTTCGGTTAAGCTGCTCAAATCAGTATATCAAATCTTATGATATTTGTTCAGCACAGTTGATGCAGTCACGGCTTTTACAGGATAATGTTTTGGTTGCTTTCGATAGGGCAATCCCATTTGAGGGGAGCAGCAAGTTGCAAATGGGATTGCCCGGCTAAACCAGGGTACTATGCCCCGGCGGTCTTCTGTAAATAAGAGACGAAGGCATTCATCAGGGGTGTGGAAATGCGATTGGCAAACTGCGCCCGCAGGGCCAGGGCGGTGGCATTCGGGGTCGCTCTGGTTGCACCGCCGGCACCGCCGGCTCCGCCACCTGCAAAACCGCCACCTCCACCACCGCCAGGGAAAAAGCCTCCGCCGCCACCGCCACCAGCACCGGGGGCGCGGGGAGTTGTGGTGCCATTACCGCCGAAACCACTGCTCAATCCAAGAGTACTCATTGTGTTAGTCAAGTCCTGGCGGGTCAACTTCATGGCGGTGATGGCCTGGACCTGCTGGGGGGTCATGGTTGACTGGATCTGGCTGACGACCGCATCGATCTCGGCCTGTGCGGCCGTATTACTGGAAGTCAATTGGGCATACGCCTGCCAGAGCGGAACAAGGGCGGCGGCCTGGGTTGGGGTGATGGCGTTGGCCGTCCCTTCCAGCTTGAACGTGCCAACCACCAGGCTTTCGGCCAGCGGCAGCGGCTGGGTGGTGAGGTTGCGGGCGACCGGAGTGCCGTTGGCAGCCGCACCATTGGAACTGCCGGATTGCAAGGTAGTGGTGCTTGATTTTGCACCGCAGGCGACCAGCACCATGACCAGGATCACGATTAGTGCGGCCAGGGGAATTACAAATCGCTTTGTTTTCATATGAGTTTTCCTTATTGTAAATTGATTGAGTTATTCATGCCGTAGGGCATCAATTGGATCAAGTTGGGCGGCCTGGTTGGCCGGATAGAAGCCAAAGAAAGCACCCACGGCGGCAGCCGAGAAAAAGGCCAGGAAGATCGAGCTGGGCAGGATGACCGTTTGCATGGTGCCTAATTTGCCGAAGAGCCAGGAGCCGCCGACCCCAACCAGAATGCCGATCAACCCGCCGATCACGCTCAGGAGCAGGGCTTCCGAGAGGAACTGCCAGCGGATGTCATTGGGCGTGGCGCCCACGGATTGACGCAGGCCGATCTCACGTGTCCGTTCAGTCACGCTAACCAGCATGATGTTCATGATGCCGATCCCGCCGACGATCAGGGAGATGCCGGCCACCCAGGCCAGCAGGTTACGGAAGGCCGCGGTGGTCGATTCCTGGGTAGTGATGATGTTCTGCTGGGTGGTGATGGCAAAATCTGGAGCCGTTGCGGATACTTTATGACGTTGTTCCAGCAGGAGACTGATCTGGTCGATCGTGGCATTCATCTTCTTCGGGTCCGCCACCGTGACATAAATGGTGCGGACACGCTGACCGAGGAAGCGGGCAAACTGGGAGGGCGTGTAATACTGCAGGACGGTCGAAAGGGGCAGGTACAGGCGGGCATCGTAATCCACGTCACCCACCATGCCTTTGGGGGCCATCACTCCGATGACATCCAGGTAGAAATTGCCCACCTGGACGGTCTGCCCGATCGGATCGGCGGTCCCGAACAACTTCTGCGCCAGGCCGGAACCCAGTACAGCCACCTTGGTCTTGTGGTCCTGATCCGATTGGGTGAAATAGCTCCCGCTGGCGACTTTCATGTCGCGCACGGTCGGGAAATCCGGCAGGGAACCGAGGACCGAGATGCTGCTGAGGGAAACCGCGCCGGCTTTGACAGTCTCGGTGGTACCTTGCTCCACGCTGACACCCGCCACATTCGGGACATTCTGCTGGATGGCAGCGGCATCGGTGAAGACCAGCCCGCCAGTGTCGGGTCCACGCTGCGGACCATTGCTGGTAAAGTTGGGAGAGATGAAGATCAGGTTGGAGCCCAGGCTGGTGATCTGGCTGGCGATGGCGGAAGCTGTGCCGTTGCTGACGGCAATCATGATGATGACAGCCGCCACGCCGATGATGATACCCAGCATGGTCAACAGCGAGCGGACCTTGTTTTTCCCGATCGCTTCCCACGAGATGCGTAATACTTCGCCAATGTTCATGCTGCCACACTTTCCATGTGGTGGTTCTTACCATTATGAACCACGGTATCAATATGCCCGTCTTTCAAATGGACGACGCGCTCCGTATACTGGGAAACCACCGGGTCATGCGTGACGATCACAATAGTCGCGCCCTGCTGATGCAGCTTGTAAAGCAGCTTCATGATCTCTTCCCCGGAATGGCTGTCCAGGTTGCCTGTCGGTTCGTCGGCGATGATCATGACCGGATCGGTGATGAGGGCACGCGCAATCGCCACACGCTGCTGCTGTCCGCCCGAAAGCTCCTGCGGCTGGTGATCCATGCGATCGCCCAGTCCGACCTGCTCAAGCATTTCCTTTCCCAAGTTCTCCCATTTATCGCGCGGATGTTTGTGGGTGCGGTCATAGACGAGCGGCAGGATCACGTTACGCAGGGCGGTGGTGCGGGGTAGCAGGTTGTAGGATTGGAAGACATAGCCGATCTTGGTGTTGCGGATGGAGGCCAATTGCACCTTGTCCAGGTTACTGACGTTCTCTCCGTCGAGGATGTATTGACCGGAAGTGGGCGTGGAGAGACAGCCCAGGATGTTCATCAGGGTGCTCTTGCCTGAGCCGGAAGGTCCCATGATGGAGACCAGCTCGCCGGATTTGACCTCCAGGCTGACGTGGTCCAGTGCAACTACACTAGCCTCGCCCATACCGTAGGTCTTGGTCAAATCTGCGGTTTCGATGACAGTTCGTGTTGCGTTCATGGTGTCGTCACCTGACTGCCGCCGGTAGTGGCCTGGATGCCGGTGCTGACCACTTCGCCAGCCTTGAGACCAGTCTTGATCTCGGCGAAGGTCGCATCCTGCAGGCCGACGGTTACTATTCTAAGGGTTGGTTTCCCGCCAACCACGACGAAGACGGCATAATTGCCTGGCGAGAGTTCATGTAGCGCCTGGACTGGCACCTCTATGACATTATTGGCCTGGGCCGCGATGACATCCACCGAAGCGCTCACCCCAAGAGGCAGATTAAGGGTGGCCCCGGAGGCTTGTTTTTGATCCAGCAGGACCAGACCCTGCACAACCGAGTTGCCCTGGATGGTAACCAGTTGCGGGGAGATCAGGGTCACTTTGCCGGTGAAGGTCTGATTCGGCAGGGCATCGAAGGTGACATTCGCCGTATAACCGACCTTGATATTGCTGAAGTCCAGCGCATCCAAATAGATATTCAGTTCGGACTTGGTGAGGTCGGCGAGCGTAATGAAAACGTTTCCAGAGTTGATCGTATCCCCGACCAAGTTGCTGATGGTCATGACGGTCCCGGAAATGGGCGCATACAGTTTCGTGTTATCCAGGTTGGTTTGGGCGTTCTGGACAGCCAGTTTGGCCTGGTTGAGCTGGTTCAGTCCGCTCCCGGTGGCATTATCCGGGACGGTGCCGCCGGTCAGGGCTGCCACGAGATTCTGTGCTTCGACCACCTGCGCTTGGGCCAGTGCCAGAGACGCCTGGGCTGCATTGACCTGCCGCTGGGTGGGTGCCTGCGAATAGAGGCTGTAATAATACTGGGCGGTGTTGAAGGCCTGCTGGGCATTATAGAGGGCTTGATAGAGATTGGCTTCATCTGCATTGTTAATGTATTGCCCGACATTCGCATTGTCATAATTGTTCTGGGCCTTATCCAAATTAGCCTTGGCAATGACATAAGCGGCATAGTAATCTTGGATCAGCGAGTTGTTCTTCCAATACTGCTGGTTGTTCAGGGCCGCCTGAGCATTAATCACATTTGCCTGGTCCGTGGTGACCGCCAATTGAGCGTTCGCGATGGCTGAAGGGGAGGTCAATTCATTTAAGGCCTCTTGAGCCTGGGCCAACTGGAGTGTTTGATTCGAGTCGTCCAATTGCGCCAGCAAGTCGCCGGCCTTGACCTGATCACCCACATTTACATTCAGAGCGATCAGGGTCCCGCTGGTCTTGAATCCCAGGCTGCTTGATTTTGCAGCGATCAGGGTGCCGGTCCCACTGGCGCGCAGGATGATATTACCCTGGCGTGCGGTAGCGGTCTGAAGGGCGGGCTGGCTGGCGGCTGCGGCCGTTTTGGCCTGCTGCTTGGTGATGAAGTAATAAGCACCGGCAGCGATGGCAACAACCAGTACCGCCAACCCAATCCAAAGCACTCGCCTGGGCCGCTTTGCGTTGGTTGAGACCTTATTTTCTGACTTTTCGGAAAAATTAGTTGGCATGGTATCACCTCACATAGAATAATAGATTTCAATACAGGGTGAAGTATAGTTATGGACTGTAAACGGGCGGTTAGAGAATTGTGTAGGTAATATGTATATTTCATTCTGAATGAGAGAGGACTCTCCTAATTTAAGGGGAAAAATCATTTTGAAGTATCCTTTCCACAGGAAATTATTAGGGGCTTGATAGACAATCGATAGGCAAAAAAACCGCGAAGGTGCGATAATCATGCCAAAAGAAATTCAAGCAGAACAGGAGCCCTTTATGTCTGAAATAATCGAAAAAACCTTCACGGTCGTTTCTCCGGCGCATTTGGATCTCAGCAATATCCGCGGCAGTGTGGATATCCGTCCGGGAGAGGACGGCATTATCCGTGTGAGTGCCACCAAGGATACGAAAAGCGGCGACGTAAAAAGCACCGAGATCGAGCTCTCCCAGGACACGGACGGGACCGTCAGAGTTGTCACGCGTTTCCCGGATGGTGCCTGGAGCTGGTTGTTCGGCTCATTTCCGTGCCGTGTCGATTATGTTGTCCACGCGCCTCGAAAATGCTCTCTCAAGGTTAAATCTGTCAGCAGTGAGCTGATTGCTGAAGGATTTGAAGGCGAATTCTCCTTCCAATCGGTAAGCGGCGAGATGAACCTGCATGACCTAACCGGCCCGATGAAAGTCAATACGGTCAGTGGTGAAGTGAACCTGACAGACCTGGCCGGTGACTTGCGCCTGAATGCCGTCAGCGGCAAGGTTTCGGGCAATCGCATCCACGGATCGGCCCACCTGGATACGGTTTCCGGGAATGTGTCGCTGGAGGAATTTAACCTGCGCTCAGTTGAGGCACATACGGTCAGCGGTGGGATGGTTTACCAGACTGATTTTGGTGAAGGGCCATACCGCTTCAATTCGGTTTCCGGCGATGTGAAACTATTGATCCCTCCGGAAACGCACTGCTCGGCCGAACTCCACACCATCAGCGGAAAGATCTCCACCAAATTAACTGCAACTTCCATTTCGCGACAGAACGGGAACCAGATGGTTGAGATCCAGGGCGGGGGGGTCAAGGTAACCCAGCAGAGCATATCCGGCAATCTTTCCCTGGCCAGTTGATGGCATAAAGTGAGGATCGTGTGAAAAATTGGTGCAGGACGCAAAGCGCCCCACACCAATTTTTCATCTCTTTATGCACGCTATTGAGAAAGGACTGTTTGTCCTACTGACAGGCCTTGTTCGTTTGGGTTACAATCGGGGTCTCTACAGGAAAGTGAGGTTTAGATGCGTGATCGAATTCAGGAAGCCCTCAAACGCAGTAAAGCCGACTATACCGAGATTCGCATTGAAGAAAGAGAAACCACCCGCGTGGCATTCCGTGGGAAGGAATTGGAACTTGCAAACGCGAATATCGACAAAGGTGGCATCGTCCGTTGTCTGATCAAGAACAAGGGTTGGGGGGTAGCCACTTTCAACAATCTCGATGACCTGCTCATCAAGGTCGATCAGGCTTTCCAGTGTGCCCAAGTTGGATCGGTCCCCGAGCCGGTCGAGATGGCCTTGGTGGATCCGATCGAGCAGGTGATGACCGCTGAAATGAAGGGTGACTTCCGCGATATCTCCCTGGCAGAGAAGAAGTCCCTAGCAGAACGCTACAACCAGGTCCTGCTGAGCTACAGCGACAAGATCATCGATACCCGGACTGCCTACTCGGACGCCTTCACCCATCTCGTCCTGGCCAACTCTGAAGGGACTTACATCGATCAGGAAAAGCCCAGCGTAGTGGTGGCTGCCTTCACCACCGCCCGCGACGGCGACAACGTCCAGCAGGCTTACGAAAGCCTCGCCTCCACCCAGGGCTACGAGTACGTCCTCGACAAGGAGGAACTGGCCCGCAAGGCTGCCCAGAAAGCCGTAGAATTATTGAATGCCGATCCTGTCAAAGCCGGGCAATATCCGGTGGTGGTGGACCAAGAGCTGGCGGGGGTTTTCATTCATGAGGCGTTTGGTCATCTCTCCGAGGCGGACTTCGTTTACGAAAATCCCAAAGCGCGTGAGATGATGACCATGGGCCGGCGCTTTGGCAAAGGTATTCTGAACGCCTTCGATGATGGGTCAATTCCCAACCTGCGTGGTACTACCCTGTACGATGACGAGGGCGTACCCGCCCGCCGCAACTGGCTTATTCGTGAAGGGGAGCTGGTCGGACGCCTGCATTCCCGCCAGACCGCCGCCCGGATGGGCGAAAGCGCCTCCGGCAATGCCCGGGCCATTAATTATCGGTTCGCCCCGATCGTGCGCATGACCAATACGGCCATTGACAACGGCAGCACCTCTTTTGAGGACATGATCAAAGATATTAAACTTGGCATCTATGCCTGCAAAGCCTATGGCGGAGAGACCCAGCTTGAGAACTTTTCTTTCAGCTCCGGATACGCCTACATGATCCGCGATGGCAAGATCGCCGAAATGGTAAAGGATGTCATCCTGTCCGGGAACCTCTTCAGTACGCTCGAGAACATCGACGCCATTGGGAACGATTTCAAATGGTTGAATACCGGTGGCGGATGTGGCAAGGGCAACCAGTATCCTCTACCGGTCGGGATGGGAGCACCCCATATCCGCATCCAAAACGTTGTCATCGGCGGCGAATGACGGGAGGTTAGCATGGACATATTGACCCAACTCAAAAAAGAGTCCGAACAGGTCGAAGTGGTAGCCCTGGAAAGCGAAAAAACAACGGTTGAGTACGAGGCCAACCAACTGAAGACCTGTACCATTACAGAGACCAAAGGTACGGCTGTGCGTGTCATCCGCAAAGGCCGCCTGGGTTTCGCAGCTTCCAGCGACGAGAAAGCCATGAATAAATTGGCCGTCAATGCGCTCGAATCGGCCACTTATGGCGATCAGACGCTCTTCTCTTTCCCGGAAATTCAGCCTGCATCGACTGTCCGGACTTTCGACCCGATTATTGCCGACCTTCCCATTGCGCGCCTAGTGGAGATGGGCAGGGAAATTCTTGATCTGGTATTACGCGTCGAACCGGCAGCTCGTTGCAACATCAGCTTGGAGCGCAACCAGACCTCAGCAACCATCCGCAACCAGACCGGTCTGGACATCAGCGTCAAGACCTCACCACTGGCACTCGGGTTCGAGATTGATCGAATCGAGGGCGATGATGTTCTGATCCTTTATGACCAATTCGGTACCACGTTGTGGGAGGAAAATTACCTGGATTTTGCCCACCGCCTGGTACACAAACTCGAGCAGGCTCGCACCATTACCACCATCCGGCCCGGCAGGATGCCGGTCCTGTTCGCCCCGACCGGTACGCTCGCCCTTGGCCTGCCCCTCAGCGTGGGCCTGAACGGCAAGGAAGTCTTTAAGGGCACAAGCCCGATGAAAGGCAAAATTGGCGAAAAACTCTTTGATGATAAGATCACCCTCCTGGATGATGGGACGATCGATGGAAAATTCGCCAGCGCGGCATACGACGACGAAGGCGTGGCGCACCACCGTAACGTACTATTGGAAAAGGGGATCCTCAAGGGTTTCATCTACGATCTAAAGACGGCGGCAAAGTCCGGGGTGGCTTCGACGGGCAACGCCACGCGCAGCCTGTTCAATCCACCTGAACCGGCCCTCACCAACTTCGTCATTCAGCCCGGAAAAATTCCGTTAAAGGATATTCTAGCCGGAATCGACCAGGGTATCCTGGTTGAAGGCTTACTCGGCCTAGGGCAGGGGAACATCATTTCGGGCGCCTTTTCCAACCCGCTGGCTCTGGCCTTTAAGATCCAGAAAGGTGAAATCGTCGGGAGGGTCAAGGATCTATCCATCGCCGGTAATATATACGAACTGCTCAAGAACGTGGCAGCAATCAGCGAGGAATCCCAATGGGTCTACAACACCTTCCATGCGCCGTATATTTTAATCCCCGAGATGAACGTGGCAGGGAAAGCCTGAGTGGCTGAAACAGTAGAACCTCCCGTTGGTTTTTAACCAACGGGAGGTTCTTTATATCGTGGCCTTCTGTTTCTTCAAAAGCAACGGTCCCAGCCGGTCAATGATCCACCCGAACGACAGCTCCAACCAGGGGACCAGGCGTAAATAATCCGGGATATAGATCAAGCGGCGGGGGCGCCGGATCAGGGTCCAAATACGCTCCGCGACTTGCTCGGCTGATACCCCCAGCCTTTCAGTCGGCAGGTGCATTCCATTTTCGTGCAGGAGGGCGGCCTGACCGAATTCGGTCTGGACCGGACCGGCCCGTACCACGCTGACGTGGACGCGCGTCCCGGCCAATTCGCGGTGGAGGGCAGTGGTGAAGTTATCCAGGAAGGACTTGGTTGCTCCATACAGTGCAACGCCCTGGCTGGGGAGGCTGCCCGAGATGGATCCGATGTTGATGATATGTCCTGTGTTACGCTGCCGCATATTCGACAAGAAGGTCAGGCTTAATTGCACAACAGCTTCCACATTGACCTGTAAAATTTCCAGGGCGGTTTTCCATGCCATCTCATCGCCATAGCCATACCAACCCAGCCCGGCGTTGTTGACCAGCACGTCGACTGTGCCGGCCTTTTCGCATAGACGCAACCGGTCAGACTCGCGCCTCAAGTCAGCGGGGAGGATGGTGGCAATTCCGCCATTCAATCGAATCTGCCCGGCCAGGCTCTCCAGGCGCTCACGCCGGCGCGCCACCAGCATCACTTGCAATCCCTGCGCGGCTAACTTACGGGCGATGGCTTCCCCAATCCCCGAAGAGGCTCCGGTAATGACCGCGAGTTTACCTTTCCAATGATCGATCATTATGTAACGGCTTTCATTCGTCGGTTCTCCAGGAACCAGCGAACCGTATCCGTAATCGAACTCGTAGACAGGGCGCGGCTTATAGCCTAACTCCGTCAGCGCTTTTTTACAACTGATATTCGAATTGCTTTGCAGCACTTCCAGCGAGTAGGGTGTGAAACGCGGCTTGGCTTTCGTCCTCTGGTAGTACCAGGGCGTGTATCTGGCAGCAATTTCAGCCAGCGAGAACGGGATCTTGATGCTGGCAAAGGCCTTGCCAGTCACCTCGCGCACCGTCGCAAGCAGATAACGCACCGAGAGTTTCTGCCCGCTCAGGATGTAACTTTCACCCCGTCGGCCCCGTTCCCTGGCGGCAATCATGCCATCCGCCACGTCGCGCACATCCACGAAATCGTACGCACCTTCGACGAAGAACATCGGCCGTGCTTCCGATGCGTTGCGGATGACCTCACCCATCTCCGAGCCGCGGAAATCATATGGCCCAATGACGCCTGTCGGACAGACGATGACCGCATCCAGGCCCTCGGCGGCAGCTTTCTGGACCTCGAGGCTGGCGGCGGCTTTCGAACGATCATACTCGCCATAGGGGTTGTTCTGGTCGAACCCGAGCAATTCGTCCATCGTGACACCTTGCGGGGCGCGTGCGATGGCGTGGATGGAGCTGGTGTAGATCAACCGCCGGATACCGGCCCGGCGGGCGGCTTCAAGCACGTTGCGCGTCCCTTCCACGTTAACCCGCCAGACGAACGGGTTCCGTCCCGGCATGATGGAAATGATCCCTGCCAAATGATAGACGGTTTCCACGCCGTACATGGCAGGTTCAAGCGAAACCGGGTCGAGTACGTCGCCAACAACCTGCTCCACAAGCAGATCTTTGAGTGGTGTGGTATCTTCACCGCGCCAGATGAGGGCACGAACCTTTTCTCCCCGCTCCAGCAGTTTGCGGACAAGCACGTTACCAATATGTCCAGTTGCACCGGTAACAAGAATCATTGTTATCTCCTATTTCTTAATTAGCCAATCCATTCATCAAAATTTGCATACTCTCTCGTGCAGTCTGTTCCCAGTTGGCACCGAGTGGATCGAGCACACCTTGCAGTACCAGCCCCACCGCCAGGGAAAGAATGACCTGTGCGACCACCAGTGAGTTCGTTGGCTTGAGCGAGCCTTCGGCAATGCCTTCTTCTACAAGTCTAGCGAAATGTTCCTGATAATGACGATACGGGGCAATCACGGCCTTCCAGACAGTCTCGTCGCGGCTGGCCTGCAACCAGAATTCCAGGAACATCGGCAAACGGTCCTCGGCAGCTGCGAAGACACCCGGCAGGAGGTTCGTCATCTGGATCAATGTCTCAGGGACTGTTTCCGCGTGGATTGCCTCCATGCTTATGTCAATCATTGACAGCCAGCCTTGCATCAGGGCCAGGAAAATGGCCTGCTTAGTAGGAAAGTGGTGATAAAACGCACCTTTACTGACCCCAGCCTCAGCGCAGATGTCATCCACACTGGCAGCGTTGTAACCGGCGATGGCGAATTTTTTGACAGCGGCATCCAAGATGCGACCACGTGTTTCTTCAGCACGTTGTTGAGGCATGAGGTACTCCTTGATCATAAACATACCGACTGGTCGGTATGTTTATGATAATTCGTGACCACTTGTATGTCAAGACAAGAAGGATTAGAGATCGCTTACAGTTTTTTCATAATCCCGCCTAACCCGAATCTCAATCAGATTCCATATATTTCTAAACAAAATCTGAACATCCTTTTGGTACCCTAGGGACGAAATTAAATCTTTAAGAGGTGAAAAAATGAGCTCTAATACAAATACACAAGAAAAATCACGAATCAAACATTCCCTGTTCTCCCGGTGGCCGAAATGGTTGCGCTGGACAGCTCTCGTCGTTGTGGTTGCCCTGCTCGGCGGTGGTGCCTATTACTACATAAAAGCGCGCCAAACCGCGGCTGCCGCAGCCACAACATCGACGGTACAAACCGCCACCGCTCGATCAGGCAACCTGGTCCTGGAAGCCAGCGGAACGGGTTACCTCGTGGCAGCCTCCGAATCAAACATCGCTTTCGAGATCGACGGGAAAATCTCGGAAATTGACGTCAAATTAGGCGACACAGTAGAAAAGGGTCAGGTACTGGCCAAGCTGGATGACGCCAACCTGCAATATGCATTGGAGGAAGCCCAGCTTGCCCTGCTTGAGTTGACTTCTCCTGAAGCAATAGCGAATGCTGAACTGGCTGTCACTACAGCCAAGTCATCCGTCATCACTGCCCAGGCAGGCGTTAACAACAACCAATATTGGCAAAATACTGCCCTGATCCAGGATTACTATTCCAGTTATATCATCGCCAAGGATAATTTGGAAAAGGCGCAGGATTCCTATGATTCATTGAAATGTTGGGGAATATATTAACAACTCTGGTGAGGCGTCAGCCTACCAGAGGCTCTATAAAGCACAGCAAACGTATAACACTGCCTATTATTATTACAGTCTCTATTCCCAGAAACCGACCCAACGGCAAGTCGATGAAGCCCAGGCAACTCTGGATTTGGCCAAAGCCCAATTGACGAACGCGCAAAATTACTTGACGGCATTGACCGGCGGGACGGTACCTTCCGATGCGACCGGCTCGAATATGGAAGCCTTAAGAAAGGCGCAGTTGGCTGTAAAAACTGCCCAGACTAACCTGGACGATGCGACAGTTTATGCACCCATGTCGGGTATCGTGATGACCCTGAGTGGCACGGTAGGAGAAGCCATCTCATCGAATACCACCATCATGACGATCGACGACCTGAGCAAGACCACGATCCAATTCTACCTGGATGCGAGTGACTGGACCAATGCGAAGGTCGGTTACGAAGCCTCGGTTTCCTTTGATGCCCTGGAAGGGCAGACTTTCACCGGCAAAGTGACAGAAATCATGCCTGGCCTCGTTTCAGTATTAGGCTCGTCCATGATCGAAGGGACGGCCGTACTCGATAAATCGGTGGATGAGATCGGATTACCCGTAGGAGTGGAAGCCGCTATTGACGTCATCTCCGGAGAGGCCGATAATGCCGTCTTGGTGCCGGTGGAGGCATTGCACAAACTGTCGGATAATTCGTATACGGTCTTCGTCATGGTAAACGGCAAACCCACGCTGACCTCGGTGGAAGTGGGCCTGCAGGACGACACATACGCAGAGATAAAATCTGGCTTGAAGGCCGGGGATGTGGTTACGACCGGCGTCGTGGAGACGAAAAAATGACCTCCATGCATACGATTATTAAGACCGCTGATCTTACCAAGATCTATGGCATGGGCGATGCCAGTGTAACAGCGCTGGATCACGTCAGCCTGGAGGTCAAATCCGGCGAGCTGGTCTCCATCATGGGAGCTTCCGGCTCCGGCAAGAGCACCCTGATGAACATCCTGGGCTGTCTCTCCACACCAACTTCCGGTCAGTATATCCTGGATGGTGAGGACGTCAGCAACCTTGACAAAGTCAAGCTGGCCGCCATCCGCAACACCAAGATCGGCTATGTCTTCCAATCCTACAACCTGCTGCCACGCACCACCGCCCTGCGCAACGTGATCCTGCCGCTCGTCTATGACCGCACCCACAAACATCCGCGCGATAAATGGGAGAACTTGGGAAAGGAAATGCTTGAGCAGGTCGGACTGGGCGATCGCATGGATCACCAGCCGCAGGAGCTATCGGGCGGCCAGCAGCAGCGTGTGGCCATTGCACGTGCCCTCATCACCGATCCCGTCATGATTATTGCCGATGAGCCCACCGGCAACCTGGACAGCCATTCCGGGGAAGAGATCATGAAGCTGCTCAACAAGCTGCATCAGCAGGGCGCGACTATTGTGATCGTCACGCATGACCCGGTGGTTTCCCAGTATACGGAGCGCGTCGTCCATTTGAAAGACGGGCATATTGATACCGTGGTTCATAATGGTAAGAACCACCACATGGAAAGTGTGGCAGCATGAACATTGGCGAAGTATTACGCATCTCGTGGGAAGCGATCGGGAAAAACAAGGTCCGCTCGCTGTTGACCATGCTGGGGATCATCATCGGTGTGGCCGCGGTCATCGTCATGATCGCCATCAGTGCTGGAACCGAAGCCACCATCAGCGAACAGATCACTAGCCTGGGCACAAACCTGATCTTCGTTTCAACCTCCTTCACCCGTATGGGCCCGGGCATGAGCAGCGGCACTTCACTGGTTTACGATGATGCCACCGCCATTGCGGATTCGATTTCCGGGGTGACAGGCGTCGTCGTCGAGCAGGATGCTTCGGAAACGGTCAAGGTTGGGGATGTGTCGTTGAGCAGTACCTCTATTACAGGTGCTTCGCCTGATTTCCTGACGGTGCGGGCGATAAAAGTAGCCAGTGGACGCTTTTTCACCGAAGAGGATGTTACCAAAAAGAAAAAGGTGGTTGTATTGGGATCCAAACTGGCGGAAGAGCTTTTCGGAACCACAGATCCGATTGGTCAGAGCATCCTGGTCAGCAATACCAGGTTGACCGTGATCGGCGTGCTGGCAGAAAAAGGTACTGTGGGCGAGGTGGATTACGATACGCGTGCCTATATCCCAATCTCGGTGATGCTGCAGAAATTCGCCATAACCCCATTTTCAAGGATCATGGGAGATACAATCCGGATGATCTACGTGCAAATTGATCCGGATGCCAATATGGATAACGTGATCCTGCAGATCAAGATCCTGCTCGCCAAGCGCCACAACGTTACACTGGCTTCGGATTCTTTTACGATCACTACGCAACAGGATATCATCGCCACGCAGGAATCTACCACGGCGGCCTTTCGGAGCTTGCTGGCCTGGGTGGCAGGCGTAAGCTTGATCGTCGGCGGTATCGGGATCATGAACATCATGCTGGTCAGCGTGACCGAACGGACCCGGGAGATCGGCCTCCGTCAATCGGTGGGAGCAACGCCGAACGATATCCGTGGGCAGTTCCTGACCGAGGCATTGTTGATGAGCCTGGTGGGAGGGCTGATCGGCGCGGTAGCCGGGGTCGGCGGAGCCTATATCTTTGGCAGCCTCAGCAGCATGCGTACCGTCATCGTACCCAGCTCAATCCTGCTGGCTTTCGGATCGGCAGCCGCAGTGGGCGTTTTCTTCGGCTTCTACCCGGCCAACCAGGCCGCCCAGCTTGACCCGATCGATGCATTGCGACACGAATAGGCCATGCCAAATGGATGTCAATTAATTAAGGGGCGGGGGTGTGCGGGTGTGCGGAGGCTGGATTCGCCCGCACACCCCCCATTCTCCCCTGATTGTTCTGATACCTTCAATACGCAAAATGTCCCATAGATTCGGGCAAGCCAAACCAGGCAAGCGAAAGAATCTGAGGGGCGCGGCAAAACATGAATAAAGAATAAGGAGAAATGATGAAAAAGACCATAATTGTAATGACCATCCTTGCCATCCTGTCTGTGCTGGTGGCATGCAATAAGACCAGCAGCACGACAGGAACTGCAGGAAAATCAGCCCCCCTTTCAACGGAGGCTGAGTTGCTCGTCGGAACATTCAAGCTGGAAAACACCGACCTGGCCATAACACCTGAGCAGGCCAAGCAATTGCTGCCGCTCTGGCAGACGCTGCAAGCGCTTTCGACGAGCAGCACCGCTGCAACTGAAGAGATCAACGCGGTAGTCGATCAGATTAAAAGCACCATGACCGCCTCGCAAATGGCGAAGATCACTGCCATGAAGCTGACCCAGCAGGATGTCATGTCTATCATGAGTCAAGCCGGAGTTTCTACCAACGGCGCCAGCAGCACAACAACCCCACTAGCCATGAGAAATTTCCCGGGAGGCGGTAATGCGGGCGGCGGTGCTCCAGGTGGGGGTGGCGCTCCGGGCGGTGGGGGTGCTCCAGGCGGGGGTGGCGCTCCATCGGGCGGCGGCGGTTTCCCGGGTGGGGGGATGGATATGGGCGGCGGGCAGGGCGGTGCGTCAACCACACCTCAATCCGGCCAGCCGAAAAGCATGGGCAACCAGGTTCCACCACCGTTGCTGAACGCATTGATCGAGCTGCTTCAGAAAAAGATCAAATAATTACTCCTTATAGCGGATAGTTGTAGTTTTGATGAAGATGGGGCGAGCGGCGTCTTGTGCCAGCTCGACCCCATTTTTACCCTCCTCCTGAAAAGCCCAATCATATCCGCTCTATTTCTAAACAAATTCCAAACATCGTTTTGTTATCCTAAGGAAAATCAAGGCATGTGGATCCTCTAGATGCCTGAAGCCTTGAAAGGAGATCAAAATGAAAAAATGGATGATCGTTTCAATCGTGATTGCGCTAGTTATGGCCTTGAGTGCATGTGGAAGTACACAAGGTTCTGGAGCCTCCGCGAAGGCTACCACCGAATTGTCCATGGAAGGGCAATTCCTGGTAGGTACAATGAAGCTGGAGTCAACCAGCCTGGCGGTTAGCGCTACCCAGGCTAAACAATTATTGCCTCTTTGGGAGACGCTGCAATCCCTGGCTTCCAGCGGCACGGCCGCCTCGCAGGAGGTGGATGCGGTCGTCAGCCAGATCAAGAGTACCATGAGCACTGAGCAAATTTCCAGCATCACCGCCATGAAACTCAGCCAGCAGGACCTGGCGGTTGCCATCGTAGATACCGGCGCATCTTCGACAACGTCCAGCACGGTAAAAACAACCAATGCAAGTTCGGTACAGTCCCAGGCAGGCGCGGGAGGTCCAGGCGGCGGGAATCCTCCCTCCGATATGGGCGGTGACATCTCTGCTGTAACGGGAGCGCAATCTTCCGGTCAGACCCAGACCAGCACCACCTCGGCAGTTACCAGCCAGTCTGCCAGTAGCACAACCCAGGTAACCCCGGCGCTGATCAACGCACTGGTCGAATTGCTGAAGAAGAAAATTGCCTAGCCCCTGCATGAGTAACACCTGTCTCGAATCTACTGTCGGAAAGCTGATCTTCCGCCAGTTTTCTTTCAGGAAATGTTAAAAAAAAGATAACCAGATTCACAAAACATCTAAACAAAACCTGAACATTTTTCTGATATTCTTGGATAGTGAAAATCCTTTCATGAGGTAATTGATGTCCGCAACCGGTCTTCTTTCTAAAATCCGAACAGCCTTCCAGGATCGCCGCAAGCTGGTTGTTTCCAATCCACTGGTACTGAGAACTCCCATTTGATGCCTTTATGCGTTTCTTTTCCCTCCAGGCCCACAGGACCGGCAACACCTGTTACGCGGCATCCATCAAATTTAACAATATCTTTCCCGCGTTCCAATACCGGAAAGGTATAATTAACCCAGGATCGTGAAGCTGCAAGACCCTCATGGAAAAAATCTATGTCAAAAACAATTCTGGTGGTGGACGATAAAGCTAATGTGCGCACCCTCGTGCGAGAGTATTTGTCCAAGCAGGGTTATCGCGTGGTGACAGCTGAGAATGGGCAGAACGCCCTCTATGCGGCCCGCCAGGAAAAACCCGACCTGATCCTGCTCGACATCATGATGCCGGAGATGGACGGCTTTGAATTCATCCGCGCCTACCGCAAAGAATCCGACGCTCCGATCATCCTTCTGACTGCCAAACTTGAGGAATCCGATAAAGTAATCGGCTTGGAACTCGGCGCGGATGATTACGTCACCAAGCCCTTTGGCATGCGCGAACTGGTGGCACGTATCCATACCGTGCTGCGGCGCGCCGGGCAGATGCCCCATCCAAGCTCCAGGCTGCAGATTGGTGAGATCGTCCTGGATCGGGAAAGCCATTCGGTCACGTGGTGACCGGCCGGTCCATTTGA
Organism: uncultured Chloroflexia bacterium; assembly: GCA_963827305.1. Lineage (GTDB taxonomy): Bacteria > Chloroflexota > Anaerolineae > Anaerolineales > Villigracilaceae > UBA877. Next base: position 334,755 of record CAWHAM010000003.1, on the reverse strand, counting down.
CGCCTTCGGAGTTCGACCTGCTGGCGCTCCTGATGAATGCACCCGGGCGGGTCTTCTCCCGGTTGGACCTGCTGGAAGACCTTCAGGGGACTTCCTTCGAGGGAATAGCCCGGACGATTGACGTGCATATCCGCAATTTGCGGACCAAGATCGAAGCAGACCCTGCCAACCCGCGCTATATCGAAACGGTTTTTGGTATCGGATATCGTTTTATCGAGAAATGATATGGCGCGTTCCATCACTGCCAAGTTGGTCCTGGCTTTTTTGGCCGTCAGCGTGACCGTTGTAGCGCTGGCCTCCGGCATTACCTACTGGCTGACCGTACGCGAGTTCAAGCAGCTGGTTTTCAACCAATCCCGTGATCGCTTCGTTGCCGACGTGAGCCTGTTTTACCAAATGAATGGGACGTGGAATGGCGTCCTGGATTATATTAATCTGCGCAACTCCTCCCCGCAACCAGGCGGCCCTGTTCATGGGCCAAACCAGGAGGCTGTGGGTCCTGGGAATGTACAAATGCAATCATCCTCAATTGCCTTCCTTCTCGCTGATGCCAGTGGGAAAGTGCTCGTACCGGCCGGGCAATACAAGGTTGGAGAGGTTATTCCGAGTGCAAAATTGGGGCAGGGAACGCCGGTTGATGCGAACGGTAAACAAGTCGGCACGGTATTGGTGCTCGGTAACCCTCCACCACTCGGCCCACTCGAAAGCCAGTACCTCAATCGCACCAACCAGGCACTGCTGTATGCGGCTCTGGGCGCTGCGCTGGTTGCCCTGGCATTGGGAATCATCCTGGCACGCACCCTCACCCATCCGCTACGCGATCTGACTGCGGCCATCCATTCCATGGCGAAAGGCAATCTAAAGCAGCACGTGACCGTAAAATCAGGCGATGAATTGGGAGAACTGGCAGACGCTTTCAACCAGATGAGTTCAGACCTCGACCGTCTCAACCTGTCCCGCCGGCAGATGACTGCCGATATCGCCCACGACCTGCGCAGTCCGTTGACCGTCATCGGCGGATATGTCGAATCCATGCGTGATGGTGTGCTCAAACCAACCTCCGAACGTCTCGACACCATCCATGACGAAGTCCGACATCTCCAACGGCTGGTGGAAGATCTGCGGACGCTATCCCAGGCAGACTCCGGGGATCTGACTCTCAACCGTGAACCGGTTGCACCGCTGGCGCTGCTCGAACGGATGGCGAAATCCTACAACCATTTGGCCGCTCAAAAGAAAATAACGCTGGAGGTGCAGAGCGAACCCGGCCTGCCCGAGATCCGCATGGACCCGGACCGGATGGCACAGGTTTTCGGCAACCTGATCAGCAATTCCATGCGTTACACTCCCGAAGACGGAAAAATCCGCCTGACCGCCGGGTGGGAAGGAGATATGCTGGCGTTCTGTATCGAGGACAACGGCCAGGGAATTCCCGCAGACTTACTACCGCATATTTTCGATCGATTTTACCGAGCTGACCCGGCACGCGCACAGGGGAGTGAATCCGGGTTGGGACTGGCGATCGCCAGGTCCATTGTGGAAGCACATGGTGGGAGCATCTCGGTGGAAAGCGAAGTGGGCAAAGGAACGAAAGTAAAATTAAGATTTTTCCTTGCGTAATTACTTCGGGCAGACGAAGGTCTACCCGAAGTAATATCAGCCATCTGCTAGATCAATCCTCTTTTCAACAACAGATCAAAGATCAATCCGACTGCCATCGAGCCGACCCATAATGTGCCAACAACGATGCAGATCACGCGCCAGCGGGCTATGCTTAGCGCGCCTCCAATGGCTCCGATGGATGTTCCTGCCCCCGAGATCAGGAAGGCCAGCGCGGCACCCTGACTTATGCCTGAATTGAGCATGGCGCGCACCATTGGCAGGGAGGCCTCGCTGTTAACGTAAAACGGCAGGCCGAGGGTGGCTGCCAATGGGAGGCTGTAGGCATGCCCGCTTCCGAAAAGAACTTGTTATCCAGGAATTGGGAATCAATCCATTGAGCAGGTAACCCAGGAAGGCAAAGCTTAAGAACATTACCAGCAGGCGCGGGGCATCCTGGAGGAGTTGTTGGCCGGCCAATTGAAGGGTCACGTGCGGCCTGGAGGCTGCTTGAACCGGTTGCGTGGATGTGCATCCACGGGAACTCTAGGCCGGGTTGGTTGCAGCCGGTTGGGCAGGCTGGCAACCACAGGCAGCCGGGACAGCCAACGCAGTCACCGCGAGCAATTGGGCGGGCTGGCAGCCGCAGGAGGACGGGACCGGCAGCGACTGAGCCACTGGAGCAGCCGAGGCCAACGAGGTGGTAACCAGGCGGGCCTGATTCTTGAGCCAGCCGCCTCGTTCCAACAGACCGGCAACCAGACCACCGGCCAGGCCAAGCAGGATGGAGGCGATAAATACCGCCAAAGCGAATGGCCAACCGAACAGACCGGCAGTATAGAACATTCCCTCCGGGGAGGAGAGCGGCGAGGAAACCATAAAGGTCACGATCGGTGCCCAAGGCATCATCGATGCCATCATGCCGATGACGATGGCGGTGGTACCGCACGAACATAACGGCGTAGCGACCGCCACGGCCGTGGCGAGAGCCACCCCGCCCTTTTGATGTCCTTGCAAGTAAGCGGCCACCCGGTCTTTATCGAGGAATAGTTTGATCAGCGAACCGACCAAAATACTGGCAAGCAGGTACGGCCAGTTATGGGCAAAAGCCAGCAGGACTTTATCGAGGGTTGTTTCAAGCAATTGAATGATGTACGTCATATGAGTCTCCTTTACCTTAGTGATGTCCGAATATGTCAAATAGACAAGTGTCTATGCATGAAAGTAAGAAGAAACGCCCGTGTTCGCCCCGTATCGAACGGTCCGGGCGTTAACTTTCTAAGAGCAGTTGCACTCGACTTCCTGCTTTCCTTTCAAGGCAGCCTGGATCATGGCAGAGGCGCAGCCAACTCCGCTCTCCACGTGGATGGCGCCGGTGATGCAATTAAGCTGGCAGGCACCGCATTCCATGCAGACATGCGGCCGTGCAAGTACAGCCAGGCGACCGTCCATCTCGAAGGCGGCATGCGGACAAACGTCCACACACATGCCGCAGCCGTTGCATAGCGCCGGGTCGTAAACAAGCGTATTTTCCAGGTAGGCATTCAGCATTTTCCGTCTCCCTTAGTGGATGAAGATGAGAACAATGGCGAGCAGGATGCCGCTCCCGAAGGTCCAGGCCATGGCAGGGATGTAGGCAAACATTTCGCGCTTTACGCCGCTGCGGGATGTGAAAGTCGTCGAACCGGTGAAATTGAGGGCAATGAAAGCTGTTACAGCCGGCATAGCCAGCAGGAATTCCAAAGCCTGCCCAAGCTGGTGATACCAGCTCCATTCCGTATGTCGAATGAAAGGCGACAACGCAAACGGGATGGCTGCCAGGACGCCCAATAGGAAACCCTTCGTGCTGAAATTATACGTCGGGATCCAGGGCAGCAGGATCGGGAAGAGGACATTACCGGTCAAAACAGCCACGATGGCCGCCAAGCTGGATACCCACCCGCCAACGAAATATAGAACGATGGCTGCCGCCAGCATGGGCAGGAAAGTCTGGGTCAAATCCACCGGGATGAGCACCAGCCGGTCGCGTAGGGTAAATTCGACCTTGCGCATCTGCGGGGTGGCTTTATGTGTCTTGAGATATTCGGGGAGGTCGACTGCCCGAACCGGACCATACTCCACCCAGAAGCCGGTGCGTTTCTTCACCTCATGGGCAGCCACGCCCGGTGCACCCAATTGGGGCAGGATCAACTTACGATGGTTGACCACTTCCTTGAGGTGCGTTGCGAGGACCCGGTTGACGATCTCATCCGTGCCGAAGGTGCCCTTCCCGGCCGCGCACCAGACGTTGATGCCTTTGGTGTCGAGGACTAGGATATAGCCATCGATCCCATCCAAAGACGAACGCAGGGCATCAAAACTGAGAGAGTAGTTGGCCGAGATAAAAACCGGTGAATCCGGCGTGGGGTTTCCGAGGGCATACAGGCCCGGTTCGACGCGGTGCTCGTTGCGCTTCACGCCGAGGCGCGCCAGAAAATGGTCCCAGCGGTTGGAAGCAGTCAGGTGAGGCTTTGTCGGGAAAATCGTTGGCACCGAGGCAATGGAGTCAAGATTGATCAAGCTTGTAGCTCCTCAATGAAGGTTTATACGGGTGAAGCACTCAAGCTGGCTTCTGGGCAGTGATCGTGGCAGAGAAAGGTTGGCCGACCGGGAGGGTTGGAATCGGATTGCCGCTGCCATCCTTGGGTTGAATTTGTATCTGGATGAAGCCCGCCTCTTCCAGGCCCCGCATGTAATCTTTCATATCCAATGCACCTGCCATACAGGCTCCCCAGGCTTGCATGTCCTTCTGGACAGATTCCGGCAATGCACCGTTCGTGACAATATCAGAAACGGCCACCCGGCCACCCGGTTTCAGAACCCGAAAGACCTCACGGAAGACTTTGGGCTTATCGGGGGAGAGGTTTATTACACAATTGGAGATAACCACATCCACAGACCCGTCTTCCACCGGCAGGCTTTCGAGATACCCTTCACGGAATTCAACATTCTTGATGCCCATTCGGACGGCGCTGGCGCGTGCCCGTGCGAGCATCTCGGGGGTCATATCCACACCGATCACGGAACCGGCTTCACCAACCTGGCGATCTGCCAAAAAACAATCCAGCCCACCGCCAGACCCGAGATCCAGGACGGTTTCGCCAGGTTTCAACCCGGCCAGGCTGATCGGGTCCCCGCAACCCAGGCTGAAGTTCGTCACATCCTCGGGTAAAGTGGTGAGAAGTTCTGCTGGATAAAGCGCATTTTTCTGGGCAGGATCGCAACACGAACTGGAATCCGAACCACAGCATGAACCGGATGAACGGGCTTGTGCGGCATAAAATTCGCGTACACTATCTTGGATAGGGGTGGGGTTTTGAGTCATTTTGCCTCCAAGTTGGATATTGGTCGATCAAATAGATAAAAGTCTATATATTTGGTAAAAAAAAGGCATTAAGAAATGCTTTTTTCGGATATCGCTTCCGCCGCGAAGGTTGTCCGTAACCGGCCACAGCAGGAGGTGATACGAGTTCTGATTGAGCTGGTAGAAAGTCTGTTTGCCATCTTCGCGGACATTCACCAGCCCGGCTTCGCGCAGGATGGCGAGGTGGTGGGATACAGTCGGCTGGGTGACATTGAGATGTTCGACGATCTCATTTACCGAGAGCCAGTTACAACAGCAGATTTTCATGATCTTCTGGCGGGTTTCATCGGCGAGGGCTTTTGCAAAAAGAACCGGGTCAAATTCCTTCATATAGAATTCCTTCTATTTGACATTATTATATAGATAATTGTCTATTTGTCAAGGGCAATCCATCCACTCGATCGGCTGGCTGCCGGCCTGTCCGAGGCCATATCCGATGGGGAAGAGCGGAGAAGCGCAGCCCGTTTTACCGATCGTGTTGTTCTCATTGATGGGCAACTGCTCATTCGAACGTGGCCAGGTATACGGTAGTTTGCCGGTGAAGGGATAATCTCCAAGCAATACATCCGCCACGCCCTCCCCCTCCGAACCTGGCAGCCAGGCTGCCACCCAGGCATCCGCGCTCTGGAACTGGTCAGTGATGACCAGCGGACGGCCGGAAAGGATGACCACCACCAATTTATCCACTTTCAAGCGGACCTGTTGGATGATCTGGATGTCCCCGGGTGATAACCGCAGGTCAGCCGAATCGGCCACCCCTTCCGCATACGGGAGTTCGCCGACGATTACGATTCCCACCGGGGCGGTACCGTTGAAATTGGGGAAATTACCGGCACTATCGTAAAAGACACGGGTTTCCGGACTTAAGGCCGCCTTGATACCCGTGAAGATGGTCGTCGCACCGAGGAGATTCTCGGTCACGCCCTGCCATTCCAGAGTCCAGCCACCGGATTGGATGCCGGAATTGTCGATGCCAGCTAGCAGGATCGTGGGAACATGCTTGTCGATCGGGAGGGCATTGTTATCGTTTTTCAAAAGCACCAGTGATTCACGCACCGCCTGGCGGGCCAGCAGGCGATGTTCCGCCGAACCGACAGTCGCCACCAGGCTCAGATCGGCATAGGGTTTTTCAAACAGTCCGAGCTTGAATTTGGCGCGCAGAATGCGGCGGACGGCATCGTCGATGCGCGCCTGCATGACATCGCCCTTCTCCACGGCTTGCTTGAGCGTGCCCATGAAGGAGATAAAATTTCCCGGGCACATATCCATGTCCACACCTGCATTAATGGAAGTCACGACAGCCTTGTAATAGTCGTAATCGACCTGTTCGATGCCGGCACAATCCGAGACGATGAAACCTTTAAATCCAAGTTCCCCTTTGAGGAGATCCGTCAGCAAATACTTCTGCGCGTGCATCTTGGTGCCCTGCCAACTGCTGTAAGAGGCCATGACGCTCATGACATCGGCTTGCACGGCGGCCTGATAGGGCGGCAGGAACAGCCTCCGCAAGGCTGCTTCGGGAAGCTGAACGTTGCCTTCATCGAGCATGAATTGTTCGTTGAGCAGGAACATCCTGGAAGAACCCCAGATCGTCCCGCCATCTCCGATGAAATGTTTGGAGGTCGCGCCTGCGAACCAGGTCTGACCGGGAGTGGCGTTGTAACCAGGCGGAAGGGTTTGGAAACCTAGGATGTACGCCAGAGAGAGTTGTGTCACCAGGGCGGTATCTTCGCTGAAACCTTCATAGGTACGGCCCCAACGGATATCCTGCGGGACGGCCACAACCGGGGCGAAATTCCAAGGAATACCGGCGGCGCGCATCTCCTCGGCCACTGCTTGCCCGATCTTTTCGACCAGGACAGGGTCGCGCGTAGCCCCCAAGCCGATATTGTGGGGGAAGATAGTCGCGCCGTTGACGTGTCCAAACCCATGCATGGAATCAACGCCGAAGAGTAGGGGGATGCCCAAGCGCGTTTGAGCGGCTTCTTCAAGGTAGGTGGCGGGAATATTCGTCCAGTCAGAGAGGGAATTGGTCTCGGAAATGCTTCCAGCAGTGCTCAATATGGAACCCAAGGAAAACGCGCTTACGGCACTTGCTGGCAAGTTGTAGTACACGTCAGGCTGGACCATCTGGGCAATTTTCTCGTCCAGGGTCATCCGGGCGAGGAGATCCTCGACGCGTGCATCGACCGGCTGGCTTGGATCCTTGTAGAGCAAGTTCGACGGGGTGGAAGTCTGGCGAAGGATCGGCGGCTCAGTAGCAAGCGGAGCGCCCTTTACTGCGCAGGAGACCAACAGGAGGATGAAGCAAAGCAAGCGGATGGTCAATTTCACAAGAAAGCCCTCCAAAAAATCCCGATCCTCTTTAGCGCTACCTGTAGGGTCACCTCAAGTAATATTCCGATAAAGCGGAAATCGATAAAGTCCTTCCTCACAATAATTATAGGTTGTAATGTTATCACCTCCACCCATCAAGCGGACAGGTTCCCCCTGGTCAACAGGCCAGTTCTGCTACAGTTGCAACCTTCATTTACCGTCCTGCTGGGGTAGCGGGTCGGGACGAGGAGTCTGGTAAAATGGGATTCAAACTACTTGCCGGGGATTCAAATCATAGACAATCTGGCCGGTATGCATACGGTTCCAAAATTTGAGAGAGATCACACGACAGCCGTTCCCAGCTCGACTACGCGCCACGCACCCTGCCAGGCTGAATTTTTTCTGTGAACAACATTCAAGGAGAGGAAAAATGCAAAGAAAAGGCTTGCATATATTCTTGGCTGCCGCCATTACCATGCTTGTCCTAAACGCATGCGGATCTGCAGCTAAGAACTCCACACCCACCCGAGATCCTCTTATAGCGATCTCCACTGCGGCTGCCCAGACAGCCTTTGTCCAATTGACACAAATGGCTCTGACCATGCCAGCTACGGTGGTTGCTACCGACACACCTATACCGTCCCAAACCTACACGCCAGCCACCCCAACCAAAACTCTGGTAATCCCGACCGTTGCAAGTTGTGCAAATTACACTTTTATCAAAGATGTCACCATCCCGGATGGGACGCAGATGGCGATAGGTCAAGAGTTCACAAAAACCTGGCGTGTGAAAAACACTGGCACTTGCGAATGGACAACCAGCTTCAAGCTGGCCTTTTCCTATGGCGAAGCGATGGGTGGGCAACCGGTGGCACTAGCCGAGACAGTCCAGGTAGGCCGACAGGTTGATCTTTCGGTCAAATTGAAGGTGCCTAACAAGACCGGTAAACTGACGGGATTCTGGGTTCTTTTGGATGATAGCGGCGAGCATTTTGGGGCAATCCTAACCGTGGTAATCAATGTCAGCAGCCGGAGCCCGACTCCGACAGGCAATCTCACGGAGACACCCAGCCTGACCCTGACACCAGTCCCCGGAACCACTGCGACAGCCACTCCAACCGCCACCGAGCCATCTACCGCAACGGAGACGTCTTCTCCGACGGAAACGCCGGTCGTCCCCACGGAAACACCAACGGAGAAACCCGCGTCCTAACCGAAACGAGCAACGATCTTGCCTGGACTAATACGCAAAGAAACGAAACTGACGTTTATGACGATGGAAAAGTTGCAATATTTCAATTAATTGGTTGGAAGACCCTTTAACCAAAGGGCATCCGCCAAAGCCTTGCCATTGATATAGATCGATACTTCACTAACTGTCGGGAATTGCCGGGCGGTCGCTTCCAACTGGGCTGCGACGCGGGGGTTATCACATTCTCCACCGAGTGTCAAAGTACCCGTCAACTTGATGACAGCCTGGCCGCCTGCAACCGTGACACTTTCCAGTTGAAGATCCGATTGGTATAAGGCGTTATAAAGCCCGGATTGTCCATAGTACTGATCCTTAAGCGAGAGCAGCGCCTCCATACTTGACCTCAGCACGCCTTGCGAGGGAGGAATCTCAACCTGGACCGGAACCAAGCTGTCTCCGCAGCCAACCTTTTGCCCAGCCTGACCATTGTCATCCACTGCGATGAGGAAAATCTGCACCATTTGCGGCCCGGAGGTGACATCCGGAGCGACCTGTGTTTCAGTTGGCAAAATAGGCGTCTCGGAAGGCAGAAGAGGGATCGGTGTTGGCGACGGCTGTACGGGTGCGGCAGTGGCGCGTATCCCACCAGTTGGTGATCCCGGGAGAGTTGCCGTGCCAGCCGGTGCGTAATCGATCCCGACCTGAAACGTACCGCAAGCGGTTAATGAAGCTACAACAAAAAATGTGAGAAATCCAAAGATCTTCATAGGGCCTCCAGAGAGAATTGAGTATGCTTCCCATTTTATAGGCGGCATGTTACGAGGGTGTTTTAAGGAGGTCACCATTTCGAAAACAGGTGTTACAGGTTGGAAACAACAAAACCTCATGATTTAACCGGCAAACGCAGGGTGAAGACAGTTCCCTGCCCGGGCCGGCTGCGCAGGTTGACCTGGCCATTGTGTCTTTCGGCGATGGCGTTCACGAGCGCCAGCCCCAACCCGCTGCCCGGGATGCCGCGCCCGGCCTCGCCGCGGTAGAGTTCCTCCCAGACGTGGGGTTGTTCTTCGCTTGGGATGCCCGGTCCCGTGTCAGCGACTTCGATAAGCAGGCTGGTGCCATCTTCGGAGGCATGCAGCTCGATGGTATCGCCGGGTCGGGTGAACTTCAGGGCATTCTCCAGCAGGTTGTGAACAGCCAGGAAGAGCAGATCCGGGTCGCCAGAGACCTTGGGGAGAGGCCAGGGAGCCTGAGGAATGCTCAAAGACAGGTGCCGTTCGGCTGCTTCGGGTTGATCCTGGGCAAGGGCGAAGGCTTCCTGCAGCAAGGCCGGGACGTCCACCGGGGAATGTTCCACCAGACGGATCTCCAATTCGGCCAGCTTCCGCAGGTCGGCTGCCAGGCGGCTCAGCCGCAAGGCCTGGGCATCAACGCTGAGCAAAGCTTCCTGGCGGACGTGCTCCGAAGGTGACTCGGCCAGGTTGGCCAACCCAGCCCGGATGGCAGTGAGCGGATTCTTCAGTTCGTGATCCAGGCGGCGCAAGAAACGGCGGCGCTCATCGGCTGCCTGTGCGACCAGCTTCTGCTGACGCTGCTGCCATGCCACCAGGAGGGAGAGAATAGCTATGGCTAGGGCAGAAGCTCCCAAGCCGAGGATCAACGACAGGCTGCCCAGATCGATCCGGAGGAAAGCGGTAGGGTTATTGGCGGAGATGAACGACCAATATATGGCGAGCAATATTCCCAGGACCGCCGGAAAAGCCGCAACCAACCAGCTCCAGCGCCTCACGATAAACTCTCCACCAGTCCGACGAAGCGATAGCCCTGACCAGGAACGGTTTCGATGTAGCATGGCCGGGCCGGATCGTCGTTCAGCGCCCGGCGCAATTCAGCTACGCGCGTATCGACTGAACGTGTGCCGACCGGATAGTCCCAACCCCAGACAACATCCAGAAGACGTTCGCGTGAGACCAGTTCGTCAGGATGCGTCAGCAGGTACTCGAGCAACAGCACGGATTTGGGAGTCAAGGTCAATTCGCCGTTGTCCAACCAGACACGCCGGGAAAGTCGATCCAGGACCAATTTTCCGCAGGCGAGGCGATTGGCGGCCGACAAAGGCGGCCGGCCAGGCTGGGCACGCCGCAGCACGGCCCGGATACGGGCGACCAATTCGTGCGGGTCGAAAGGTTTATTGAGGTAGTCATCGGCGCCTTCCTCGAGTGCCATGGCGCGTTCGGAGGCCTCGCCGACCTGGGTAAGCAGGATGATGGGAATCCAATTGCCAGCCTGGCGGAGGCTGCGGAGGACTGCGCGGCCGTCCAAGCGGGGCATCAATACGTCCAAAACAAGCAAATCCGGCTTTTCAGCCGCCACTTTTTCAAGCGCGGCTTCCCCGTTGGCAGCAACCATCACCGCAAAACCGGACCGGCCCAGCAAGGGGGCCAGGTTGTCCGTAATGGCGGTCTCGTCGTCAACCAACAGGATGGCAGGTAAGGGTTCCATTGAAGTGGTCATTGAAGCATCCATTTAAGTCATTTTCAATGCCCCAGTGATGGCCTATGGCAGCATGGCAAAGAAACCAATCAGCGCCCAGGCACCCGCGTTACTGAGCAGCGCCGCAATTACGATTCCCAGGCCGGTCACCGAATAACTTGCCAGGGCCAGGCGGTCGAATGCGGCCTGGGCGGGTTTGGCAGAGTGGCCGGAAATCAACAGGTAGAGGGCAAAGGTGGTGAAGATCGTCAGCCACCAGCCCCAGAAGTTCTGCAGAGGAATACCGAAGTAGGCCCCATTCACATCCCAAACCCAATGGCCGCCCGACACCATGACCGGGTCCATGATCAGGTCCCAGGCGGTCATCACCAATCCGCCAACGGCGGCCACGGCCAGCAGGCGCTGCCAGCGTTTCCAACCGGATGGCACAAGCCAGTCAGCAATCACGAAGGATGGATAACTCATCATGAACCAGGCCAGCGGGATGAGGTATGGGACGAGACCGAGGAACAAGGGGCCAAGCTGATTGGTGTAATGGTAAGGGCCGTAGACCCAGCCAGTTGCCACGCCAACACTCTCGAAAAGCAAGCTGACGCCGATGACCAGCGCCAACAGACGCAGGGCGCGCTCCCAGCCTTCGCGCTGCCCGGCGTGTACGAGGGCAAAGGTAAAACCAGCCAGTGTGACAAGCGGGGTGATGAAAGGGGAGGGCGCGATACCCAGAGGCCGGCCGACAATGGAATAGACCGTTATCAGGGCATACAGAATCAGCAGGGCAACGGTAACGCGTCGCAAGGGCATGTCTTTTCCTGAACGCAATTCACCAGTACGAATTCACAGTTCTCTAAGTCCATTATAACCAACTCGTGCCTGGGCCAAAGGCCGGAATTTGCCTAACGGGGACAAGATCCCCTACCGTGGACGATATTCGATCCTCGTATCGAAAAAAAACGAATAGTCCTCGATTGGGAATTTTGGATTGAAGGTTGTTGATTTTTGATCATCATCTGGGAATTGAACCTCAGAAACGAAAGGAGGCACAATTCCTTAAGCCCAAAACCCCCAAAGTAAGGGGGCAGGCAAAGGAGGAACACTCGACCTCCATAGCCTGGGGGCAGGCAGAACCGGGTGCCCCGAAGTACCCGGGACAGGCAGGCAACCGCGCCTCGCCCAAACTGAGGAAACTTCAGGTGGTCTTCGAGCCGGGCAGGCAGGGAGGGATTATTTTGCACCTTTTTTAGAAAACTGAAAAAACGAATGGAGTGCAAGTAAAAAAGAGAATAGAGAGTAGTATGAGGAAAAAGGATGGTAAGGAAGTGGGCAGGAAGCATGGCAGGTATTTTTCCAATTGGAAGGCGAAGGCGGAAAAGAAGCAACACGAATTATAGCACAAATGTTCTGATATTGGAAGGGAGAAATTCAACCCGAAGACCACTAAGGTAATCGCAGAAAGTTACAGAAATATTTGAAATGGAAATTCCTTTTGTCCGGCAAATATCAAATGACAGTCATCTTTTAGATCACTGTCATTTGAGGAAGGTTTTGGTTGTACAATGAAGTATTCAATTCATTAATGGAATTGAAAAGATGACATGGTATATCGTCCGGCACGCTGAAAAAGAGCGTGGAAATTTTCATAATCCGCATTTACGGCACCAGGACCAGCCGTTGAGCGACAAAGGGCGGCAAGACGCACAGAAATTGGCCGGTTATTTTGCGGATAAAAAGCTGGCGGCAATTTAGGTCAGCGCCTATCAACGCACGCGGCAAACCATTGAGCCAGTGGCGGAACACTACCAACTCGATCCAATAGTGGATGAACGGCTGAATGAATTGAACAACGGCTTGGTGGACGAAATGACCGAACAGGAGTTCCAGCAGACCTATCCGGAAGAATGGAAGGCCTATACGGCACGCACGGCGGATTTTCGATTTCCGGGGGGGAGACGGGAATGGAAGCACAAAGCCGGATCATGGATTTCGTGGCCGAAAAGCAGCTGAAGCACCCGGGAGAAAACATACTAATTGTAAGTCATGATGGATTGATCCGGTTGTGGGTGTGTTATTTACTAGGGATCCCGGTATTTAGGCGAGGGGATTTTCAGGTGGATCTGTGCGGGTTGACAGAAGTGAATTATCAGGAAGAGGTGGGACGGTGGAAACTAATCCGGTTCAACCAGGTGCAGAGGTGAAAAAGATTTTGGGTTTGCGTGGTGAAAAGTGAATTTTGATTTAATCTCTACGCAGTAGCATAGGGTTAGGTGTATACTCTCATTTCAGAAAATCCTGTCAGGAGGATGCCCTTATGAAACGTGCAGTCAGTATCAGCATCGGATCGTCGAAACGCGACAAGGCGGTCACGGTGACTTTACTGGGGGAAGAAATCAGCATCGAACGCATCGGCACCGATGGAGACATGGAATCGGCGGCACAAAAGTACAAGGAATTGGATGGCAAAGTGGACGCCTTCGGCGTGGGCGGCGCGGACCTGGGCCTGATGGTGGATGACAAATGGTACCGGCTCTATTCGGTCGAGAAGATGGTACGGTTCATCAAGGAAACGCCCGTAGTCGACGGCACCGGCCTGAAGAACAGCCTGGAAAGAAAAGCGGCGCCATTCGTGGAAGCCAAATTGGGCGACTATATACTTAAGAACGGTGGGAAGAAAGTATTCGAAATGACCGGGTCGGACCGCTGGGGTATGACGCATGGATTTGTCCAAGCGGGTTATGAATGCACCTTCGGCGATTTTATGTTTTCCCTGGGCATAAATATTCCTCTACATACCGAAAAGCAGCTTAAAACCCTATCAGCGATTTTAATGCCCCTGGCTGGACGTCTGCCCTTTAAATGGGTCTACCCGACCGGCGAAAAGCAGGAAGAACGCAAACCCAAGTACCCGAAGTGGTTCAAATGGGGCACGGTCATTGCGGGCGACTGTCACTACATCAAGCGCTACATGCCGGACGACATGCGCGGTAAAGTGGTGGTCACGAACACCACCACGCCTGAGGATGTAGAACTTTTCCGGAAATGCGGTGTGAAATACCTGGTCACGACCACGCCGGTGCTGGATGGCCGTTCGTTTGGCACCAACATGATGGAGTCAGCCTTGATCGCGCTTTCAGGCAAGAAACGCGTCCTGACGCATGACGAGTACGAGGAAATGCTGACGAAACTCGGCTTTGAACCGTCGCTGCAGGAATTGAATTAAGGAGCCATATTATGGATGCAATCGTGACTGCTGGTGGAATCCCACTCCCGGAGGAACCGCTCTATCCCGCCACGCTTGGGCAATCCAAGGCGCTCGTCGATGTGGCCGGCAAGCCGATGATCCAGTGGGTACTGGATGCCCTGAGCGAAGCCAAGACCGTTGACAACGTAATCATTGTAGGCCTGACCGAGAAGATGGGCCTGGAATGCAAGAAGAAAATGTACTTTGTCTCCAACCAGGGCAAAATGGTGCAGAACCTGCAAGCCGGCGCCAGGAAAGTGAAGGAAGTGACCCCGGAAGCCGAGCATGTGCTGATGGTCTCATCGGATATTCCGGGCATCACCGGCGAAATGGTGGACTGGGTGGTAAATACAGACATGCAATCCAACCTGGATGTGTACTATCATGTCATCCAGCGCGAGGTGATGGAAAAACGGTATCCGGGATGTAAACGGACCTGGACTCACCTCAAGGATATGGAAGTGTGCGGCGGAGACATGAACGTTGGTCGGCTCAGCCTGCTAATGAATGAAAATACGGGCATCTGGGAAAAAATCACGAATGCGCGCAAGAGCCCCTTAAAGCAAGCCGCGCTGGTCGGTTTCGATACGGCTTTCCTGCTCCTGACCGGTCAATTGATGCTCGAGAAAGCGGAATCGAACATCATGAAGCGGCTTAATATTACCGGGAAAGCCATTGTCTGCCCGTACGCGGAGGTCGGCATGGATGTCGACAAGCTATTCCAGCTTGAGATCATGCGTGAGGACCTAAAGAAACAACTTAAGAAGGCCGGGCGTGCCTCCAAGAAGGCCAGCTCCTCGAAAAAAGAAATTCCTGCGAAGACGGCTGAAAAGTGAGTTGGACACGCCTGCTTGAACTGGACGCTCGTCTGTCCGCACAAATGCGGGTGGCCGAGCGTCCGGGTCTATTACGGATTGTTGCAGCCATTTTCGCTCATTCAGGCGATTCATGGTTCTGGTGGGCCGGGCTGGCCGTGCTATGGTGGCGCGGAAATGTGTTCTGGCGTCCCTGGGCGCTGACGGTGCTTCTCTCCATCATAGCACTGGCAGTGATCGTATTGGCAATTAAATTCAGCATCCGCCGCCGCAGGCCGGAGGGTGAATGGGGCGCAATATACCGGAACACCGATCCGCATTCTTTCCCTTCCGGGCACGCGGCGCGGGCAACACTCATCGCGATGCTGGTAATCGGAATGGGACCATGGTGGCTGGCAGTTCTTCTGTGTGTCTGGATGCCACTGGTAAGTCTGGCACGCGTGGCGATGGGGGTGCACTACCTGTCAGATGTGGCAGCCGGAGTGGTGTTGGGGGCGGTCGCAGGAGGGGTTGTCCTGGTAATCATGTAAGACAGAGAAACGCATAAAAAATCCGGCGGGATTGACTCCCACCGGAATATTTTTTTTATTTATTACCGGGCTGCCTTCATGGCGGCTTTTAAGTTCAGCAATGC
Organism: uncultured Chloroflexia bacterium; assembly: GCA_963827305.1. Lineage (GTDB taxonomy): Bacteria > Chloroflexota > Anaerolineae > Anaerolineales > Villigracilaceae > UBA877. The sequence goes on along the minus strand of CAWHAM010000003.1, from coordinate 319,071 downwards.
ATCCACAGGTGTTGGATCCACCTCATAGGTCATCGCAAGGTAGTACGCCAGATAATCTCCGAAGTGCAGGGCAGTCCAGACGTGCGCCAGCGGAGATTCCCCATTTGCAGAGTAGATATCCGTGTTCAACCCCTCGACCATGAAGCCGTGGCGTGTCAGTTCGAGGCGCAGGTGGTTACGTGGATGATCAGAGGGGGAGCGCAGGAAAAGTGTCATCGTCTGCATCAGGACGGGTGGATTCACCAGTCCGGCCAGTGCGTTGTGATCCGCTTCAGGTAAAGTCTCGAAGCCGGCGCCTGCCTTTGCGATCTCATTCATCTGGGTCTTCCAACGACGCGCCACCGGAGCCAGCTTGCCGGATCCATAGACATTGACCCAACGCCCGACCAGTTGCCCGGCCATGCGTTTGGCCGGGTTCTGTGCCACCGGAACGTCTGCCCGCAGCGTCTCCTGTTGAGAACGCATACCTGCCAGGGCATCGAACAGTTCATTTTCCGGGTCGGGAACCATGCCGAGGCGGGTAAATGCCGCCAGCAAGAGCCCAAATGAAAAACCGACCGCAGCGCGTGGTTGTCCGGTGTGGGCGAACTTCCAGACAGGTATGTTGTGGGCATTAGCGCGCTGCTCCAATTCACCACCGGTGCAGATGGCCAGCATGCAGCAGCCGGCTTTGAAAGCCAGCTCGAAAGCATCGAGGGTCTCCTCAGTGTAGCCGGAGTGAGACGAAGCGATGAACAGCGTATGCGGGCCATGCGCCCAGGCAGGCAAGCCATAGTCGCGGTGGACGATGACCGGGAGCTTGCAGACTGGTGCGACACAGGCTGCCAGAAGATCCGCGCCGATGGCGGAACCACCCATGCCGCTGATAAAAATGCTGGTAAGGCCTTTGGCATCCGGCAAAGGCTGCCGCCTGCCCAAATCCCAGGCGGATTGCAGCTGCCTGGGTAGTTTGTCAATTTCGCCCAGCATGTTCTGCGGGTCAATTTTGCCGAAGGATTTAAAATCGTCGAGATCCATTGTTTACCTCGGTTGAAAATTGGTTACCATCTTGTAGATTTCCCGCCGGTCCCAGCCGCTCTCTTCAGCCACCCGCTTCGACAGCGTAGAGGGTGTTTCGTCAAACTTCAACCCGAACTTGATGGCAATCATAACCGTGTCTTCTGTCCACTTTTGTTTTTCGTTTTTCGTATTTCCCGCCACCACCAGAGTAAATTCGCCGCGCGGTTCACTTGTGGTGAAATATGCGCGGGCTGCGCTAATCGGTCCGCGCCAAATCTCCTCGTGGACCTTAGTCAGTTCACGGGCAATCGCAATCTGCCGGTCACCGAAGGTGGACTCAAGATCGGCCAGCCCGTCCAGCAGGCGGTGCGGGGATTCGAGAAAAATCAGGGTGTAGGGCAGGCTGGCGATCTGTCGTGTGAGTGCTTTTCTCTCGGAGGTTTTGCGCGGCAAATAGCCGAGATAGAGGAAAGAATCGGTGGGCAGACCGGAGGCAGCCAGGGCTGCCAGCGGAGCGGACGGTCCGGGGATGGGGCAGATGGTATGTCCCGCCTGCAGAGCGGCCCGCACCAGTTCGTAACCGGGATCGTTGATGGCAGGAGTCCCGGCATCCGAAACCAAAGCCACATCGCCGTGTGCCAGCGCGGCCAGAACAGAGTCGAGTTTGGTCAGTTTGTTATGTTCAAAATAACTGGTCAGGGCAGTGTGAATGTCAAAATGGGAAAGCAGTTTCTTAGTCTGGCGTGTGTCTTCGGCAGCGATGAGGGATACTTCCTGCAGTATACGCATTGCGCGCGGACTCAGATCTTCCAGGTTGCCGATTGGCGTGGCGACCAGATAGAGGGTGCCCATGAGTCAATTATACCCGTAGGGGCAGGGTATACGTCACTCCCTCGGTATGCATCTCCAAGGCTTTCTCAAAGCCGGATGGCAACTTACTGCAACGGCCCATGCCCCTTCGGGGAACTTTCCCGCCGCCCCATTCCCTATGCGAAAGAGAGAAGAGGCGATAAAACTGGTACGGGGCGTTGCCACCGTACCAGTTCTATAGCTGGATCCCTATGGAGGTATACTTTATCCGAAAGGTGAAAATGAAAATCCTTAAGGCACTTCCCATTGGCATTGTGCCAGTAATCCTGATGAGTTACGGCTGGTATCTCGGGCAACTGCACCAATCCGGTTATGACGTAGCGGGGATATTTTTATTCATGACCGGCTTGATAGGGCTTGCACTGGCAGTCACTTTCTTCCTGCTGACCCGGAAATTCTCATGGCATGGAAAATGGTATGTGAACGCCCTGACAGGATTGGGGGGTTGTGGGATCGTTTTTGCGCTGATCCTGGTATATGCCAGATGGCATGGCTAAAGTAAATATTGACGCAAGAATGTTCTTGCAGGAGTTATTTCGAAGCCAAGCTTAAGCTCAAATAATTCCGAAGGTGATCTTTACCTATAACCCTTCGGGGCACTTTCCCCCAGCCCCTTTCCGAATACGGGAAGGGGATGTTATTAGTAATCAATTGTGGTTAGCGAGCAATTGCTTCAATTCCTTCAATGCCTGCTCCGGCTGGGTGAAATGGATGGCCTGCATGCCAACCGCCCGGGCAGCTGCCACATTTTCCGGGAAATCGTCCAGGAAGACAAACTCCGAGGGTGCCACCCCCAGTTTTTCAAGCGCAATCTGGAAAATCCGGGCGTCCGGTTTCCCCACTCCAACCTCAGCGGAGATGATCATGGCATCGAAGACATCCGCGAACTTCTTATCGACGATCCAGGCGCGCAGGTCCGAGAAAGCGTTGCTGATGAGCCCAACTTTGAACTGCCCACGCAAACTGCGCATGTAATCAAGCAGGCCCAGGTCAATGATATCGCCGGCGAAGAATTCATCACGGATGAACCGGGTCTGCGATTCCGGCAAGTGCAACCTGCGCATAACGGCAGCCCATTGTTCGTTTGCGCGGATGTGGCCGAGGGTGGCTTGATTAGCAGTCTCACTATTGAAGACCAGTTTTACCAGGTCCTCGTACTCCATGCCAAGGCGTTCCGCAAGTTGCTGGCGCGGCGCCTGGTACTCGGTGCGGGCGATCACACCTCCCAGGTCGATATAAACGGCCCGGATGGTCATTTCTTCCTGGCCCCACCGGGTTAATTCTTGACGGTCGAGGACAGCTTTGCCTTCGGAGACGAAGCAACCTTTACCGGTGCAGGTGCAGCGGGCTTTTCGGTCACGGTGCTGGTCTGGGAGGATTCCTTCGCCATGGTCTTGATGGCTTTCTTCCAATCCGGGAAGAAGCGTACCATGCGGACACGTTCCACACGATTGGCACGGCGGCACTTCGGGCAGTGGGCATCGTAATAAGTCAATTCATGTTCTTCCATGTGCTCCAGCCCGGCCAGCATTTCATCCTGGCTGATGGAGAACATGGTCTGGCAATAAGTGCAGCGTAATTGCATAGAGATCTCCTTATGAAGAAGGCGAATGGTTTGGCAGGCGTTGTGGAATGATTTTACTCTGGTTTACCCTTTTCCGTATTTTCCAATAATTCCCATTCACTACGCAGGATGCCCATATGAAGCATATCCGAACGCTGGCCGTCCCGCAGGAGGAAATCCCGGATACGGCCTTCGTATTTGAATCCGCATTTCTCGTAGGAACGGATCCCCCGCGGGTTCTGCTCGAAGACCGTCAAAGATATCCGATGCAGGTTCAATTCCTTAAAACCGTATCCAAGCATCACACGCATGGCATCCGAGCCGTAACCTTTGCTCCAGAAAGCCGGCTCGCCGATGCCGATGGACACGTAAGAATCACGATCAGTCCAATTAATGAGGTCGAAGGCGATGAAACCAATCAGCTTATCATCGGCCAGCGTCCGGATGGCAAACTCCAGGATACTAGGCAGAGCGGAGTCGATTTCCTTTTCGAACCACTCCTTAATCTTCTTGGATGACCACAGGTGCGCCGGGTCACTATCCAACAGGCGGAAGTATTCGGAGTTTTGGTTCCAGCGCGAGAAAGCCTCGGCCATGACCTGTGGGTCCTCGGAGGACAGGCGGACGAGTGAGCCTTGAAATAATTCGTTGCTCATTGTTTTATCTCCCATTGCGTCCGCAGCAAGCCCATCATGATCACGTCCCAATACCTGCCGTCATGAGAGGCGGCTTCACGACGGCGGGCTTCCACAACGAAACCGGCTTTTTCAGCCATATGGATGAAAGGGAGATTATCTGCACCAGGCCATGCGGATAACCGGTGCAGGTTCAGATCGTTAAAAGCAAAATGGAGCAGCAGGTTTAAAGCATCGGAACCATAGCCTTGCCGGCGGTCCGCTGAATCCCCAATTCCCAGAGTTAATACCCCGGTCCCGTTGTGGAAATCGATCCAGAAGATCCTGGCAAGCCCCACCAGCCGGTTGTCTTGCTTGAGCCGCAGGGTGAAGTGGAAAAGATTCTTCATTTCTTCCATCTGTTTCTCAACCTTCTCAAGCAGCCTGCGGACGGCTTCCACCGATAACGGGCGGGCGACCTCAACCAGAATGGAACGCCAAAGTGGGTCGTTAGTCCAGCGGGCGACGACCGGCGGGTCTTTTTCATGGTCAAGCGGCCCAAGCCGGACCAGATGGCCTTCATACAATGAATTGGTATTGTCCATAATCCTCCTATATTTTCGTCTCCCGTTCGATCGTTTTCATTATAGGCGAGTAACCCCATATGACAGGACTGATTTTACTTGAAGCGAGGATAAGTTATCTGAATAGCTGGAGTCTACTCAAAAAGCCACAAAGGCACAAGTTGGATCGATTTTCCGTAAAGCCACGGGCGGGAGGCTGACCAAAGAATTTGAGGTACAATCCAGCCAATGCCTGAAAAACGCTACCTACCGGATCCGTCGAGGGTCAGCATTCTGACGGCGACTGTCCTACTGGCCTTCGCCTTGACGCGGCTTGTCAACACACCCATCTATGAGTTGAACGTTCCGCTGGCTGGTTTTTTTGTTTCTTTATCGTTCAACCTGAACACCCTGATCGTGTTGCTGGCTGCCGGCCTGACAGCCGCTGGTGTGGACTGGCTACTGCGTACACACCCATCCCTGGAAAAAGGTGAAACCCGCGAGCACTGGCTGCTCCCCACTCTGACAGTGCTTGTGATCGGGGTAGCCCTATATACCCTGCCACCGACAACAATCTGGTGGTTGGGGTTCGGTCTGGGAGCGGCCATCCTCCTGGTGGTTTTCTTTGCCGAATTTGTGGCCGTGGATCCGAACGACGCGCGTTATCCATTTGCAACAGCAGTTTTGACAGTGTTAGCCTTCGTCATCTTTTTGATCCTGGCGGTAGCATTGAAAGCCTCCAATGCGCGTCTATTCCTGGTAGCCCCGGCGCTCTTCCTGGGAGGCGGCCTGGTCGCGCTACGGACCCTGCACCTGCGTCTGAATGAACGGTGGGAGGCGACCTGGGCGACAGGCATTGCCGTGGTCGCTGTCCAACTGGGCGCGGCTCTGTACTATATGCCGTTAACCCCAGTCCGCTTCGGGCTGGGATTGCTTGGCCCGGTCTACTCGCTGACCGCTCTGGCTGTCAGCCTAGTCGAGGGAAATCCCCCCCGCCAGGCAATTATCGAGCCGGCTGTCATGCTTATCCTGTTGTGCGGTTTGATGGTCTGGTTCCACTAGCTTTTTTCCCGGGTGGGAGCAATTTCTGTTTTTCCATGGTGAGGAACCAAATCAGAGGTGCGGGGTGGGTTAAGAGAGACTTTTATCCTTTTTTTGTGTTAACATTTGTGTCAAAGATTTTGATTCGAGGAGCGTGTAATGCAATTCCTGATATATGCCGGTATCCTACTTGCGGGGTACATTTTCGGTTCCATCCCATTTGGCCTGATCGTCGTGAAATCAATGACAGGCAAGGATATCCGGACCATCGCCAGCGGCCGAACGGGCGGGACAAATGCCATGCGCGCCGCCGGACCCTGGGCTGGCGTCCTAACCGCTATTTTGGATATTCTTAAGGCTGCCGCGACGGTCTGGCTGGCACGCGCATTAACCTCGAACGTGTGGGTCCATGCCTTAACACCCATTGCTGCCATCCTGGGACATAATTACTCAATCTTCCTGATGGAGCGCGGGCTGGACGGTCGTACGCGTTTGCGCGGCGGGGCGGGTGGTGCAGCCGCCGGGGGTGGCACTTTCGGTCTGTGGCCCCCGGCAGCCTTTATCCTGATACCGTTTGGGTTGCTGGCCTGGTATGGCAGTGGATATGCATCGGTCACAACGTTAAGCATAGGCCTGATCACGATTGTCATCTTTACAGTGCGGGCTGCCCTCGGCCATGGACCCTGGGAATACATCATTTACGGTGTACTGGCTGAGATTTTGATGATTTGGGCACTGCGCCCCAATATCAGGCGATTGAGGGAAGGCACCGAACGCCGGCATGGGTTACCCGCCATGCTTCAGCAACGTAAGCAGACCAAAAGTCCAAAAAAAGAAGCTTAAAACTCACCACCGCACTTTATGGGTGCGGTGGTTTCCATTACTTTTTTTTCGCGGCTTCAACTGCGGCCTGTTCCTGCCGCAGGAGCGCCCGTAAATTCCGGCGGTGGAGTTCTTCGGCCAGGCCGCTCAGATTGACGCGACTCTTTCCACTACTCTCAACATTATTTTCGTCGAGGTAATCCAGGGAGGCTTTACGCCGGGCAGCCGTTCTGGCGACCTTATGGATGCTGGCCAGGTAATTCAGATTTTCCCTGACGGCCGCATCGATCTCGCCGCGCAGGATAATGTCACCGTGTCCCTGGATAATGTTCTCCAGACCCATCCGTCCGATTTTTTTGATGGAAGCGGCCATTTCGTCGGCGTCGCCATCCACAACGTAAGGCAGGGGCATGAAGGCATCCCCGGCGAACAGGACGCGGTCTTCTTCAATCAGTACGGCAATCCCGTCCGCGCTGTGCCCGGGGGCTGGCATGATGGTCAGATTCTTCTTGCCAACGCGCAGAGTCATCACACCCTGGTCGAAGGTCAGGTGCGGGAGGACAATCTTTACCTGGCGAAAGGCTGGATTCTGTTTGCGGGCGTTCTCCAGCGCCGGGATGGCACGCTCGGCCAACAACCGACGGCACAGGGAATGGGATATGATCGTCGCGCCGGGGAAGAAGCAGTTGCCCCAGGTATGATCAGCGTGGTAATGGGTGTTGATGACATAGCGCACCTGGATACCCACCTCGTGTTCCACAAAGTCGCGGATGGCGAGGGTTTCTTCGGGCAAGGCCAGTGTATCAATGACGATGGCCCACTGTGGTCCGGCCACCACACCGGCTGTAACTTGCGCATAGATTTCACTTTGGAACCAGTAGACGTTCTCGGAAACGCGTTCGTGATGCATACAATCCTCAGAAAATAAGATACCTTAATCTAGCACAAATGGGGGGTAAAAGTCAAGAAAATGCCGATTCTGGGATCGATGTGTCATGTACACAGGTTGTTTGACAGGCCTGCCTGCCCGTGATACACTCCCGTCACCGTAATCGGATACAATCCAACTCATCCAGAGAGGTGGAGGGACCGGCCCTTTGAAGCCTCGGCAACCGCGCAAGCTGGTGCCAACTCCGGCAGACGAATGGTCTGGAAGATGAGAAAGCACACATCTCCATGTGACGCCTCTCTTATTCCAGAGAGGCGATTTTTATCGAAGGATTGATAATGTTACGCAAATACACCAACCGAAGCTACCTGGACGCCCTCGATAAGAGAGTTCTTATTTTCGACGGCGCGATGGGCACCAATCTGCAAAAAATGAATCTAACTGCCGAGGAATTCGGTGGAGAACAGTACAACGGCTGCAATGATTACCTGGTCATCACATACCCCGAAGCCATTGAAAACGTCCACCGTTCGTTCCTAGAGGTGGGTGTTGACGTGATCGAAACAGACACTTTCCGCGCCAACCGCATAACCATGAAAGAGTACGGACTGCAGGACCGGATAATCGAGATCAATATGGCCGCGGCTGGATTGGCCAGGCGGCTGGCGGATGAGTATTCACGCGTTCCCTTACCCCCATTCTGGGGGCTTCCCCCAACCCTTTTACCCTCACGGGCACAAGCCCTTTTGGGGGAAGAGCCGGGGACGAAGGAAAGGTTCGTGGCCGGTTCCATGGGTCCCAGCGGCAAGCTGCCTTCAGCCGACGACCCGGAACTATCCAACGTCTCGTTCGACGAATTGGTGGATGTTTTTCGTGAGCAGGCGGTCGGGCTGTTGCGCGGTGGGGTGGACCTGCTGCTGATCGAGACCTCGCAGGATATCCTCGAAGTCAAGGCTGCCATCACCGGCGTTCAAAAAGCTTTTGAGGTGACCGGCATCAGCCTGCCAATCCAGGCCCAGGTCACACTGGATACAACCGGACGCATGTTGCTGGGTACCGATATCACCGCGGCGCTGAGCATCCTCGAGGGCATGCCCATCGACGTGATCGGCCTGAACTGTTCCACCGGCCCGGAGCATATGCGCGAGCCCATCCGCATCCTGGGCGAGCAGGCCAGCCTGCCGGTCTCCTGCATCCCGAATGCCGGCCTGCCACTCAACGTGGACGGACAGGCGGTCTACCCGCTCGAGCCGGAGCCTTTTGCAGAAGCTCTGCAGGAATTTGTCGAGAAAAACCATATCTCGATAGTGGGTGGTTGCTGCGGGACAACCCCGGCTCATTTGAAACTGCTGGTCGAGAAACTGGGCTCGCATTCCCAGCCGGCACGGCCGGCGCGATCGGAGCCGCGCCTTGCCTCAGCCACAACGGCGATGGCCATGCACCAGGACCCACCGCCACTGTTGATCGGCGAACGCTGCAATGCGCAGGGGAGCAAAAAGTTTAAACGACTGCTACTTGAAGAAGATTACGACTCGATCCTCGAAATCGCCCGCGAACAGGTCAGCTTCGGTGCGCATGCCCTGGATATTTCCACTGCCGTCACCGAGCGTCCAGATGAAGTCGATCTGATGCGTAAAGTGGTCAAGAAACTGGAGATGGGTGTCGAGGTTCCACTGGTGATCGATACCACCGAACTGGACGTACTCGAAGCGGCCCTCAAGACTGCCCCGGGACGCTGTCTCATCAATTCCACGCACCTGGAAGGCGGCCGCACCAAGGCTGATAAGATATTCACACTGGCAAGAACGTATAATGCAGCCATCATCGCGTTGACCATCGATGAGAGTGGAATGGCAAAAACCGCTGCGCGCAAGCTGGAAGTGGCCAAACGCATCTACGAGATTGCCGTCAACGAACACGGCCTACGCCCGGATGCGCTGGTCTTCGATGCCCTGACGTTCACCCTGGCCACAGGGGACCCCGAATTTGCCAATTCGGCCATCGAGACGATTGCAGGTATCCGGCTGATCAAACAGAACCTACCGGGTGTGCTGGCCTCGCTGGGCGTCTCGAATTTGTCCTTTGGGCTGGCGCCACAGGCACGCCCGGCACTCAACTCGGTCATGCTCTACCATTGTGTACAAGCCGGGCTGGATATGGCCATCATCAACCCGGCGCAAGTCACACCATATGCAGACATTCCCGTCGAGGAGAAAGAACTCGCCGAGGACCTGATTTTTAATCGGCGTCCGGATGCATTGCAGCGCCTCATCGAACACTTCGAAAGCGTCAGCCCCGCGTCAACAGAAAATGCCTCGGTCGACCCGACCGAGGGCATGACTGCTGAACAGCGCCTACATTGGCGCATTGTTCACCGGCATAAGGAAGGGGTGGAGGCGGATATTGACGAAATCATCAATCGATCCCTTACCCCCATGCTGGGGGCTTCCCCCAGCACCTCTACCCTCACGGGCACAGGCCTCGGAGGGGGAGGAGGAAAAAGCCGCCACGAAGTAGCCGTGCAGACCCTTAACACCGTCCTGCTGCCTGCCATGAAGGAAGTCGGAGACAAGTTCGGCGCGGGACTGCTGATACTGCCGTTTGTACTCCAATCAGCCGAAGTGATGAAAAAAGCCGTCGCACATCTCGAAAACTATCTTGAAAAGTTGGAAGGAGTAACCAAGGGAACGGTGGTCATTGCCACCGTCTACGGTGACGTGCATGACATCGGCAAGAACCTGGTCAAGACCATCCTAGCCAACAATGGATATACCGTTGTTGATCTCGGGAAGCAGGTACCCGCCGAGAGCATTATCACAAAAGCCGTGGAAGTCCATGCCACGGCGATCGGTCTCTCGGCGCTGCTGGTCAATACATCCAAACAGATGCCGCTGATCATTAACGAGTTGCAACGGCGCGGGTTGAATTTCCCTGTGCTGGTGGGCGGCGCGGCGATCAACCGTCGTTTCGGTCGTCGCATCCTCTTTACCGAGGATGGAAGCCGTTACGAACCAGGCGTGTTCTACTGCAAGGATGCTTTCGAGGGGCTGGAGACGATGGGTCAGTTAATCGATCCGCAACGCAAGCCAGGCCTGATGGAACAGATCCGCAAGGAAGCGGATATGGAAATGGAACGAGCTGCAGGACCACGGGAAAATCAGACAACAGCGCAGCGCTCTTTTGTTATCCCTCAGCCTATCACACTTCCCGCCAGTGTGAGCTTCGGCCCGAAGGCTGTCAACTCGATGCCGCTCGAGCTCATATTCCAGCACCTGAATACCAACGAACTCTACCGTCTCTCCTGGGGCGCTAAAAATACACATGGCACTGAATGGGATAAACTCAAGATGGAGTTCGATGCCCGCCTTGAAAAAATGAAGCACGCAGCACTGAAAGAAGGCTGGCTCAAACCGCAGGCCGTCTATGGTCTCTTCCCATGCCAGTCCGATGGAGACGATCTCATCATCTATTCTCCTCAGAGCGATGTAAAGACGGCAGGATTGAAAGAAATTTCCTGCTTTACGTTCCCACGCCAACCCCACGATGACCATCTATGCCTGGCGGATTACTTCGCTCCGGTCAACTCCGGCCAAATGGATGTGGTCGCCTTCCAGGTTGTGACGGTCGGGCAGGCAGCAACCGAGCGTTTCGACCAGTTCCAGGTGGAAAGCAATTACTCCGAAGGCTACTTTACACACGGCCTGGCAGTACAAACTGCAGAAGCCACCGCCGAGTATCTACACCAGCATATCCGGCGTGAGCTGGGTATCGCTGAGGGTCAGGGGAAACGGTACTCTTGGGGCTACCCAGCTGTCCCGGAACTGGAGGACCATCGCAAGGTCTTCGACCTGCTGCCCGCTGAAAAAGAATTGGGCATGACCCTGACGGAAGCATACCAGTTGGTGCCAGAGCAATCCACGGCAGCGATCATAGTCCATCACCCGCAGGCAAAATATTACAGCACCGGCGAGAGCCGTGTAGAGCACTTAACGAGGTAAACCAATGCTTCGATTCCTCCCATTGTGCTTGACGGAGAGATTTGCATCCAGGAGATCCGATGAATAAATTCCTCTCGCTACTCCAGACTGCTCCCTTGCCGCTGCTGGCAGACGGGGCCATGGGGACGCTCCTGCATCCGCGTGGCATCCCATTCGACCGGTGTTTCGATGAGTTGAACATGAGCAACCCGGCGGTAGTGACCGGCATCCATACCGAGTACCGGGAAGCGGGGGCACAGATCCTGCTGACCAATACCTTCGGGGCCACCCAGTTCAAACTTGCCAAACACGGTCTGCAGGACAAGCTGGGGACCATCAACCGGGTTGGTGTCGAACTGGCCCGGAATGCCGCAGCCGGTTCGGCGTTTGTGGCGGGCGATATCGGGCCTCTGGGTGTTCGCATTGCGCCGTTTGGCCGTGTCAAGCCAGAGGAGGCGCGCGCAGCCTTCTCCGGACAGGTGGCCGCCTTGAGCCAGGCGGGTGTGGACTTGATCGTAATTGAGACGATGAGCGACCTGTACGAAATCCAGGCGGCCATCCAGGCGGTTCACAAGACTGCTGCGGGTTTGCCCATTATTGCTTCCGTCACTTTCACACGTGACGACCGCACCGTTTTAGGAGACTCCCCTGAAAAGGTGGCTCATACCCTGGTGGAGACTGGTGCGGATGTGATCGGGGTCAATTGTTCAGGCGGCCCGGCGCAATTACTGCGGCTGCTAAAGGCAATGCGCGTAGCCGAAGCACAAGCAAGAATCTGGGTGAAACCCAACGCCGGCTGGCCGGAGCAGGTTGGCGGGCGTATCATGTACCCGGCCGACCCGGAATACTTTGGCGATTACGCACAGGCTTTTTGTGAAGCCGGTGCCACCGTTATCGGCGGCTGCTGCGGGACCACCCCGAACCATATCGCTGCCATGCGCAAGGCCCTGGATACAAACCCTGGAGGCTGTGGGGTGCAAGTCCTCCAAACTTCCGAAGCAATGGAAATCTCGGAAGTCTCCAATGCATATGGGCCGGCCTCCAAATTGGCTCAAAAGCTGTCCAAAGGAAAATTCATCATTTCAGCAGAAATGGATCCGCCACGCGGGCTCTCCACCCATAAACTCATCGCCGGAGCTTCCCTGCTTCAGGAGGCCGGTGCGGATGTGATCAACGTGGCTGACAGCCCATTGGCGCACATGCGCATGTCCGCCTGGGCGGTATGCGATGTGATCCAGCACCAGGTGGGGGTTGAGACGACATTGCATTTTCCCACCAGAGGGCGAAATCTGCTACGCGTCCAGGGCGACCTGCTGGCGGCCCACGCGCTCGGCTTGCGTAATATCTTCGTTGTCATGGGCGACCCGACCTCCGTCGGCGACTACCCTGACGCCATGGATAACTATGACCTGGTGCCCTCCGGCCTGATCAAACTCATCAAACAGGGTTTCAACGCCGGGGTGGATCATTCCGGCACAAGCATTGGCCAGCCAACGTCTTTCTTCGTCGGCGCGGCGCTTAATCTCAATCAGCCGGAACCAGATCAGGAGATCCGCAACGCCCACCGCAAGATAATGGCTGGTGCAGATTTCTTCCTTACACAGCCCATCTTCCGTCCAGAAGAAGGTCCAGCATTCTTCGGAAAATATGCCGCCAGATACGAGCCGTTCAACCGGCCAGTGCTGGTTGGAATCCTGCCACTGATCAGCGGCCGGCATGCCAGCTTCCTGCATAACGAGGTGCCGGGGATTTCCATCCCGGAAGAGACACGCAAGCAGATGGACAATGCCGGTGAAGACGGGGCGAAGGTCGGCGTGGACCTGGCTTTGGCGCTGATCGAAGCGGTCAAGCCCTGGGCGCAGGGAATTTACCTAATGCCGCAGTTCAGCCGCTATGACCTGGCAGCAGAGATCATCGAACGCTGCCAGCCCGGCGGCTGACAAAACCCTGTGGCGTGCTGTCCCTTGTATAAATCTGTTTGTTCTCTTCACAGCCGTCGCGGTACAATAGAGAGCAGAGCACAACCAGACCTCTCTATTCTTCATCCTATTCTCTGTTTTCTCTTTTCTCTATGTTATTCACCATTGACCTAGGCAACACCAACCTGACCATCGGCCTGTACGAAGGCGAAACGCTGACCCATCACTGGCGGCTGGCAACGGACCAGGCACGCATGCCGGACGAATATGGCCTGCAGTTACTGGGCTTATTGACCAATGCCGGGCGGACAACGACCGACCTGACGGGCGTGTGCCTTTCCTCGGTCGTCCCCCCGCTGACCGGACGCGTGACCCAGGCCTGCCGCGAGTATCTCAAGCAGGAAGCCCTGGTGGTGGACACCGGCATCAAGACCGGAATTCGCATCCGCTATGAGGACCCCAAAGCAGTCGGCGCGGACCGGGTCTGCGATGCAGTGGCGGTGATGCACCTGTACGGCGGTCCGGCCTGCATCATTGACTTTGGCACGGCCACCACTTTCAACGCCCTTACGAAGGAGGGGGATTATCTGGGTGGGGCGATCACAGCCGGGATCAACCTGGCAGCCGAGGCGCTTTTCACGCATGGAGCCAAGTTGCAACGCATTGACCTGCAGAAGCCACCCTCAGTCATCGGTCGCAACACCACCCATGCGATGCAATCCGGACTAATCTACGGTTACGTGGCCATGGCCGAAGGCATGGTAGCGCGCTTCCGTGAAGAGCTTGGCCCAGAGATGAAGGTTATCGCCACCGGAGGATTGGCCGGGCTGATAGCGAAAGAGACCCCGGTCATCCAGATCCATGCACCCTGGTTGACGTTGGACGGTCTGCGGATTATCTGGGGAATTAATCAATAGTAAATAGAAAATACCAGCGGGGCGATGAACAGATTGTTGGACCTTCAGTCATGGGAACCCGACCAGAGTGGGATAGGTCGATTGTGATAAGATAAAGCCATGGCGGAAAAGATATTAGTTGTCGAAGATGAACCCTCACTCCAGGAGACTCTGGTCTATAACCTGGAAAAGCAGGGATACAATGTGCAAGCAGCCGGGGATGGCCGCGGCGCGATCGAGGCCGCCCGGAAGATGGTCCCGGATCTGATCATTCTCGACATCATGCTACCAGAATTGGATGGTTTCGAAGTCTGCAAGATCCTGCGCAAGGAGATGACCGTTCCGATCCTGATGTTGACCGCCCGCGACGATGAAATCGACCGGGTGGTCGGTTTAGAAGTGGGGGCGGATGATTACCTGACCAAGCCGTTTTCCATGCGCGAACTGATGGCACGCGTCAAGGCCCAATTGCGCCGGACAGGGATACTGCGTGATGAAATGGCAAGGCTCAAAAACCCCGAGACAAATGCCCCACAGGAAGTGCTTAATTTCAAAAATCTTGGGATCAATTTGACCCGCCGGGAAGTTCTTTTAAATGACCAGGTGTTGGCGCTCAAGCCACAAGAGTATGACCTGCTGCTGTTTTTTGCCCAGCATAAAGGTCAGATGCTTTCACGCGAATTCATACTCGAGCGCGTCTGGGGCTGGGATTACATCGGAGACAGCCGTACGGTGGATGTGCACGTGCGCTGGCTACGCCAGAAGATCGAAAAGGATGCAGGTGAACCGACCCGCATCGTCACCGTGCGCGGCGGGGGTTACCGGTTCGAAGGTTGAACCATGCGCTTTACAACCTTCTTTCACAAAAGCAAAGTATGAATTGGTTCTTAATTATCCTCGCAGTGGTGTTGGCGTTGGCCGGCTTCTGGTTCGGCTGGCGCTACCTTCTCCTGCGCAGCCACTTGACGCGTTATGCTGTCCTGTTACACCTTGTTGCGGATGGAGAAAAATCCGTCAGCGATCTGCCGGAAGACTTACCGATGTTGGAGGATTTTTCCAATACCGTCAAGACCCTGGCCCTGGCTCTGGAAGCACACACTTCTTTAGTGGATGCCGAGCGCGCCCGGCTGGCGGCGGTACTGGACCGGATGACGGACGGCGTGCTGATCGCAGATTCCAGCGGGCAGATCCAGTTCGCCAACCCGGCCGTCGAGAGACTCTTCGAAACCAAGAATGCCATGGGTCGGCGGGTGGTGGAGGTGCTGCGCCAACACCAACTGGTGGAAGCCTGGCAGCGCAGTCGCGAGACCGGTGAAGCGCAGGAGGAATCGATCGAACTCCCCGCCCGCCGGCGCTTTCTGCAATTGGTTGTTCTCCCCGATCGACAGACCGGCGGCAGCCTGCTGCTGGTACAGGATCTGACGCGTGTCCGCCGTCTGGAAACCGTCCGGCGAGATTTTATTTCGAACGTTTCCCACGAACTGCGTACCCCACTGGCCTCCCTCAAGGCGCTCACAGAGACCCTGCGGGATGGTGCATTAAAGGACGCGAAAGCCGCGCAGCGTTTCCTTGGGCGGATCGAGACCGAAGTAGATGCCTTGACCCAGATGGCCACAGAACTGCTGGAGCTTTCGCGGATCGAATTGGAGCAGGTACCGCTGGAGCGCAAATCCGTGCCAGCGGGGGCCTTGCTGATCTCGGCAGCCGAGCGCATGCGTGCCCAGGCCGAACGCGCCGGTCTGGTTCTACGCATCGAACCAGCGTGGGATATGCCTGAAGTACTGGCAGACCCGCCACGCCTGGAGCAGGTGCTGGTCAATCTGATCCACAACGCCGTCAAATTCAGCCGTCCAGGCGGTGAAGTGATCCTGGCGGCACAGACCGAATCAGATTTCGTTTGTTTCAGTGTACGCGATAACGGGGTTGGCATCCCGGCCGAGGACCTGGAACGCATCTTCGAGCGCTTCTACAAAGCCGACCGGGCACGTTCCGGTGGGGGGACGGGATTGGGGCTGTCCATCTCGCGCCACCTGGTTGAGGCACACGGGGGCAGGATCTGGGCAGAGAGCATGGAAGGGCAGGGGAGCACGTTTTACTTTACAATCCCAGTCGTCATCAAGGCCTGACCATAATATAGAGAATACTCAATAGACCGCTCTTACCCATTAATTCCTAGACCCGGTTCAAAAACGGGCCTTTCATTATAAAAATACGACGCACCAAACAGGTGCGTCGCTCTTTTTCTTTAACCAAATGTTAAACAGGTGTTTTTTTAGCCTTAACGTTGGTTTGATATCATGTGAGCATGAAACTCAACAGCAAAGGCGAGAGACTTCTTTGGATAATAATGTTCATTATTCTACTTGCTGTTCTTCTCACTAGTTTTATCTGGGGCATCTCTGGACTCGTCAAGGCTGGTGCCATGTCAATTTCCTCCGCTCTTTATGGTTTTGAGATACCCCAAAGTTGAATTCGTCATATTATTAAAGGAGAAAAGAAATGCGTAAAAATCTACATGTTTCCATGTTTGTCCTGCTAGCGGCCGTCCTGGTGCTAAGCGCTTGCGGCACTGCAGCCACGCCCACCCCCGAGACCGTGGTGCAAGTACAGACCCAGGTGGTCAACCAGGTTCAGGTCGTAACCGCCACCCCTGGCCCCGCCACTGCCACCCCGCTCCCGGCCGGCTCCATCCAGGTCACCGCAGCCGGTGCGACTTTCCCGCTGCCGCTCTACACCCAGTGGACGTACGCCTACCAGTTTGTTGATCCTTCCGTGGCGATCAACTACAACGGCGTGGGCTCCGGCGCTGGCAAGACTGCCATCATCAACAACACTGTTGATTTCGCAGGCTCTGACTCGCTTCTGACCGACCAGAACTATACCGATGGCAAGGATCTGCAAATGTACCCCATGGTCGCTGGTGCAGTCGTCCCGGTTTACAACATTGCCTTCAAACCCGTCCCGACCCCTGCAGCTGGCGCGACCGCCATCACGCTGCCAAAGCTAGTGCTAGACCGCCAGACCCTGGTGGATATTTATAATGGTAAGGTCTTGATGTGGAATGACCCCAAGATCATAGCCCTCAATCCCGGTTTGAAGGATTATATGCCGGCGGCAGCCATCACCACCGTCCACCGTTCGGATGCCTCCGGCACGACCGAGATCTTCACACGGTCTCTGTCTTCCTTCAGCCCGGATTGGAAAGCCGGCGGTGCGCAATCCGTCCAGTGGCCCGGTAAAGGTCTAGGCGGCAAGGGCAATGCGGGTGTGGCGGCTGCCGTCATTACCACGCCCAACTCGATCGGTTATGTCGAACTGGCGTACGCCATCTCGAACAGCATGTCCTACGCCCAGATGGTGAACCAGGCCGGCAAGACCGTCACCGCCAATGGAGACTCTGTGCAAGCCGCCATGGCCGAATTCGCCAACGCTTTCACCGATAAACTGACCGCCATCATCGTGGATGGAAAGAGCGATGGCGCCTGGCCGATCAGCGGTTACACCTATATCATCCTGCATACCACTTCGATGAAAGACTGCACCAAAGCCCAGAAGATCCTCGATTTCCTGAAGTGGACTCAAACCGATCCGACTGCCCAAAAGGCTGCCACCAGCCTTGGCTACTCCGTTCTACCAGATGCCGTCCGCACGAATGTGCTCGGCAAGCTGGCCCAGGTAACCTGCAACGGTCAACCCTTGAAATAAGCAATTTGAAATAACACAACACCCTGTCTGGCCCCAAGGAGGGCCTTCAACCTCTCAGAGGGCCCTCCAACCAGATAAATTGCAGGAGAAGGGATTTCCCTCAACGTGACGGGGCTTCACCTTGATGGAAATGGCTTCCACCTGCGGGGAAGGTAATCCAATGCCAAAGAAAGAAAATGTTCTCTTCGTCTGCACCGAGAACTCCTGCCGCAGCCAGATGGCTGAGGCATTTGCGCATATCTATGCACCTGATGCGATCCGAGCCTTCAGCGCCGGTTCCCGGCCATCCGGGCAGATAAATCCGCAGGCAATCACCGTCATGGCCGAACTGGGCTATGACCTGGGCAGCCATTCATCAAAGTCCCTGAAAGAGATTCCCAAAGTCAAATATGATTATGTCATTACGTTGGGCTGCGGAGACGAATGTCCTTTCATCCCGGCGGAACAGCATGAAGATTGGGATCTGCCCGACCCCAAAATGCTGCCGCTGGAGGAATTCCGAAAGGTGCGCGACCAGATCGGGGAACGCGTTAAGGAACTGGTCACACGTATTGAGGTGAGACACCATGCAAAAAAATAAATCATCCTCCCGCTCCCGGCTCGGAGGCCTGGTAAAGTTTTTCCAGCACGGTGACCGACCCTGGCAAGGTTTGATCATCGGGGTGTCTGCTCTCGTGATCATCCTGATGCTTGCCATTGGCGGGATGCTATGGGTCAGATCTGCAGGAGCCAGAATAAAATTCGGCTTATCCTTCTTAGTACCGACTGCCAATCCAAATTGGGACCCCGTCAATGATCATTTCCAGGCCTGGCCGTTCCTGTACGGTACCTTGTTGACCTCGTTATTTGCCATCGTTTTAGCCCTGCCGATCGGGGTCGGGATTGCCATCTTCTTGGCGGAGCTCTGCCCAGCCTGGTTGCGCACGCCACTGACCTGGATGGTGGAACTGCTGGCGGCCATCCCCAGCGTGGTCTATGGTCTGTGGGGAATCTTCGTCTTCCTGCCAGAAGTAGTGGCGCCCGTCGGGGTCTTCCTGGGGGATACGCTCGGGCGGGTACCGCTTATCGGCAGCCTGTTCGCAGGCCCGATCCCCGCCAGTGGGGCTTCCAGGCTGGCAGCCAGCCTAATCCTGACCATCATGATCATTCCTACCATAGCGGCAGTGACCCGGGAGGTATTCCTGGCCATCCCGATTTCGCAGAGGGAAGCTTCCAAGTCTCTAGGCGCGACCGAGTGGGAGACCATCTGGCAAGTGCTGATCCCGTACGGCAAATCAGGCATACTGGGGGCCGTCATCCTGGGTCTCGGGCGTGCGTTGGGAGAGACCATGGCCGTCACCATGGTGATTGGTAACAGCATCCAAGGGGGAATCTCCCTGCTGGATGCCGGTTACAGCATGGCCAGTATCATCGCCAATGAATTTGCCGAGGCAGTTTCGCAACTCCATACGGATGCACTGGTTGAAATCGGTCTGATCCTGTTCACCATTACGCTCCTTTTGAACATATTAGCCCGTTACCTCGTGTGGCAAGTGGCCCGCCAGGCTCCCCAGGAGGCACGCTCATGAGTGCCTTTTCCGAATTAATGAATCGCAATCGCGTGAGCCGCATCCGCCAGCGCAAGGCTGCCAACGCGGCCATGCTTTCGGTGACCGGCCTGGTGACGATCCTTGCGCTCATCCCGCTCTTCTGGATCATTGGTTACGTGATCATCCGAGGCGGGAAGAACATCAACCTGGACTTTTTCATTCATCTGCCGCGTCCAATGGGGGTGGCCGGCGGAGGGGTGCTGTCTGCCATTGAAGGGACGCTGATCGTTACGCTACTGGCGGCGCTCTTTGCCATCCCGCCCGGAGTCCTGGCGGCTTTCTACGTGGCCCGCAATCCGAACACACCGCTGGGGGTGGCCCTGCGTTTCAGCACGGATGTGCTCTCGGGGGTACCATCCATTGTCGTTGGCTTGTTCGCCTATTCTGTCCTGGTCGTACCGATGGGCCATTATTCCGGACTGGCGGGAGGTGCGGCGCTGGCCGTGTTGATGCTGCCAACCATCATCCGTACGACCGAGGAAATGCTCAAACTGGTCCCTGCGACATTGCGGGAAGCGTCGCTCGGACTGGGCGCTCCGGAATGGAAAACCTCGCTGAGCGTGCTCTTCCCGGCCGCCTCCAATGGCATCATCACCGGCTTTCTACTGGCGCTGGCACGTGCCGCCGGCGAGACTGCGCCCCTGCTGATGACTTCACTTGGCAATGAACGATTTGACATAGGACAAATTATACGGGGTGGCATCCAGGGACACCAGTCGGTTTTTACCATCATCGGCCGCGTCATCAACCAGCCGGTCGATTCGCTGCCGCTGGCCCTGTGGAAATATGCCCAGCAGCCATATCCTGAACGGGTCGAACAAGCCTGGGCCGTGGCGCTGGTGCTGATGTTGTTTGTCTTAATCGTCAATGTGACTGCGCGGGTGTGGATACAGAATCGCACCCGCCGTATGAAAGGTTAATCCCATGGATATGAAAATGGAAATCCCGGAATCGGTTTTTAAACCCACGGTTAATGGGGACAGCCCTGCCAAGGTGGAGGTCAAGGGTTTGAGCGTATATTATGGCAAATTCCGGGCGCTGACAGACATCAACCTGTCAATGCATGAGAAAAGGATCACCGCCATCATCGGACCCTCGGGCTGCGGAAAATCCACCCTTCTGCGCTCCTTCAACCGCATGAACGACTTGACTCCCGGCTGCCGCGTCCGAGGCGAGATCGGCCTGGATGGAGGGGATATCTATGCCCCCGGTGTGGATGTGGTCGACATACGACGGCGAGTCGGGATGGTTTTCCAGCGCCCGAACCCGTTCCCAAAGAGCATCTACGACAACGTGGCCTACGGTCCGCGCTTGTACGGCATCCGCCGAAGAGCGGACCTGGATGAGATTGTGGAAAAATCCATCCAGAAGGCTGCACTGTGGGATGAGGTTAAGGACAAGCTCCATCAATCCGGCCTGTCAATCTCCGGCGGACAACAACAGCGTTTGTGCATCGCCCGAGCTCTGGCAGTCGAACCGGAAGTCATCCTGATGGATGAACCGGCATCGGCACTCGATCCAATATCCACGCTAAAAATTGAGGAGCTAATGCAGGAACTCAAGCAGAGCTATACAATTGTCATCGTTACGCATAACATGCAACAGGCGGCACGGGTCTCGGACTACACCGCCATGATGATGATCGACGAGCAGCGCGCCGGACGGATGATAGAATACAATCAGACCAACGTCATTTTTACCCGTCCGAAGGACAAGCGCACCGAGGATTATGTCACAGGCCGGTTTGGATAGTATTGGTGGTTATAAATGGTTATAATTGAAAAACGATCAAAGCAAGAGAGGCTCCCTATGCGAAAAACCTTCGAAATGGAAATCCAGCAATTGAAAGATGAACTGCTCTTGATGGGCAGCATGGTGGAACAACAGATCCTGGAATTTGTCGAGGCCTTGAAGAAACGCGACATAGAGACATCTCATCGTATTTTTAACGATGATTTAAAAATCAATTCCAAACGTTTTGGCATAGAAGAACAAGTCATGATCCTAATCGCCACCCAACAGCCCATGGCGCATGACTTGCGTCTGCTGGCCTCCATACTGGAGGTGAGTGCAGAGCTGGAACGCATGGGTGATTATGCCAAGGGTATTGCCACGATCAACATTCGCATGGGGATTGAGGCTCCATTAAAGCCTTTGATTGATATCCCCCGCATGGCACAGAAGGCCTCGGACATGCTTCACCGTGCCCTGACCGCTTTCGTCAACGAGGATGTGGAAACCGCCCGGGCCATCCCGGCTGAAGACGACGAAGTGGATGGCCTCTACACCCAGGTTTATCGAGAACTGATGACATACATCCTAGCTGACCCCAAAACCATAGACCGTGCCAATTTCTTGCTTTGGACGGCGCACAACCTGGAGCGCTTCGCCGACCGCGTCACCAATATCTGCGAGCGGACGGTGTTCATTGTCACCGGTGAGAACAAGGAGATCGGCTCATCCGGAGACGGAAGCGTATAAACAAATCCAAGCGCTCTGAGCGACACCCTTTGAGCAAGATCCCTTGAGCATTTGGAAATCCCCCACTCCCACCGACGCCTTGGGGGACTTCATTTTTCTTAAGTAGGTTGTTGAAACGAACAATTTCCAGTTTATTAGCTAAAACCAGGGCATTTTTATCTTCAAAGGGGTGATGATATAATTAGTTTCCCCTTGATACCAGAAAGGTTGTTTACCTATGGCACCAGATATCAAGACCCCTCAGCACCCAAATCCACCCCCATTGGTCCAAGTCTCAGGAACGCATCGCGAAATGGGACGCCAGATCGGCGAAGCCTGCCGCAGACAGGTCCAGCATGGCATCGAGAACAGCCGTAAACTGGTCTCGGATGCTTATGTCCAACTGGAACTGACCTGGGAAGGTGCGCAGATCCAGGCACGCAAATATATCCCATTTGCCCAGGAGCGTTATCAGCAATATGTGGACGAAATGATGGGCATTTCCGAAGGAGCCAATGTCACCTTTGAAGATGTAGCTGTGGTCAACTCCATGGAAGCCGTGACGTCGGACGCATTGCACCTGACCCGCTGTACCAGCATGGCAATCAATGATGATCGTACAGCTGATGGTCACGTACTTCTGGCGCACAACGAGGATTGGGTGCCGGAGGACGAGGATGACGTTTTCATCGTCCACGCGAAGCCTAAAAATGAACCGCCCTTCCTGGCAATGACCTACGGCGGTCTACTTCCCAACATCGGCTTCAATGCGTATGGCATCGCCCAGTTATGCGATTTGGTCTATCCGAACGATTTCGCGCATTGGGACGCCGCGTTTGGTGGTCAGCCGCGCCGTGCTGGCTTCAGAGACGCCGGATGAAGCCATCCGCCACATGCTCTCAGCCCAGCGCGCGGCCGGGTATAACCATTTGCTGGTGCATGAGAGCGGCGAGTTATACTCGGTGGAGGTTTCAGCCCGCCACTTTGGCATCCTGTATGGCGAGGATGGGTACATAGTGCATACCAACCACTATCTCTCCCCCGTAATGCAGCCGGTGGAACGTGAGCCTGAGGATTTGATCGCATCGCGTGTGCGTTACTTCCGCGCCCTGCGGCTGGTCAAACGCGAGGACCAGCACACGATTAAGACCCTGCAGACCATCCAGCGTGACCACGTCAACTTCTCGAACTCAATCTGCAACCACGCTGTGGACGTCAATGACCCGCTTGACCGGGAGAAGACCGTCAATGCCATGGTGATTGACCTGACCGCCCGAGAAATGCATATTGCCTGGGGCAATCCCTGTGAGAACCCGTATCATACCTATCATTTGGACGCGTGAGATGACAGTTCTCATTAATTTCGGAGAGGATGGGGAGTAGAGGCTCATCCACTACACCCCGGTCTATCGCGATGTTACCTTGAAGTTGGATTTTCTCATCACAACCTTGGGACAGATTGCAAACCATAGCTCATTGATACAACTTCTGTTGAGGGGATGCGTAAATAACATGTGGAGGCAAAAATGACTTCAACGCATAAAAAGCATGTCCCCTGGTATCTCTGGCCATTTTGGGCCATCTGGAAACTGGTGATTGGAATTGTTGCGGGGACCGGGCGATTGGTGGCTGTCATCCTCGGCCTGGTCTTGTTGATCGTCGGCGTGGTGCTAACGGTAACCGTTGTTGGGGCAATTGTCGGGATCCCCTTCATCATCTTTGGGTTATTGCTGATGGTCCGGGGGTTATTCTAAAGCCACCTTCAGCCCTTCTTACGATTAAAGAAATCCAGCCACTCCTCTACCTCATCCGGGGCAAGAGTGGCTTCATGTTTTGATATAGTTTTGCTCATGGTCTGAATTCTGGACATTTCCTGTGCGAATTCTTCAGAAGAGAGTACACCGGTATGAGCGGCGCGTGCAGCCTGCTGGACACGTCCATCTGAACTAACCACCGTCCAGTTCTTCGCCGCCTTCCCAAGCCGGGCGAGTCGGATCTCGATGGCCGCATCCGCACTTGACCCCTGGTGAACGAAGTGGGCTGTCACCGCCCCCGCCCTGCGCGTAGTTGCCTGCCCTGGTGGCGCGCCGTCGAAGAAAACTTCCACAAGGGCACGCCGCAGGCGGCAGAATTCTTGCAAGCGGGAGATGAGTTCCTCTTCATCATCCATGGAAGCCAGCCGCAGGCCGAGCTTAGGGACCAAGTTATGGCCATCAATCAGGTAAGGCATGGGTCAGTACTCGAAATGGACGAATGGTTGATTATTTTGCTATAACGAAGACCACACCCACCAATCCGGACCCAGAGTGAATGGAGAGCCCCGGATTCATTTCGGCGTACATGACATCCGTGGGGCAGGGCATTGCGGCCTGGATCAGGTTCTCGAACTGCCTGGCGGCCTCCAAAGCGTTGACGTGCAGGATGACCATATGCTCCAGTTTGCATCCGGCACTGGCTTCGACAGCAACTTCGACGGTCCTGGCCCACGATTTGGACTGGGTACGGACGCGTTCAAGCAGTTGCAGCTTGCCGTCCTTGACCGTCAAGATCGGTTTGACATCCATCAGCCCGGCGAACCCAGCTGCCAGGTGACCAACGCGGCCACTCATTGCCAGGTATTTCAGGGTCGCGAGAGATGCAAAGAGATGCGCCCTCTGCCCAACACTTTCTGCAGCCGCGATGGCTTCTTCTTCAGAAGCCCCCGCGGCGACAAATTCGGCTGCGGCAATCGCCATTAATCCCTGTCCCAGGCACAAGTTGCGCGTATCGATCACGCGTATATCCTTGCCGGGGAACATTTCAGCGGCAGTGCGGGCGGAAACAAAGGTGGCGCTGACTTCACTGCTGACATTGAAGCATAACACCGATCTTGCCCCGGCCTCGAAGGCGGATTTGAACGCCTCGGCGAATTGACCGGGAGAGGGAGCAGCGGTTGTAGGAAACTTTCCTTCCTTATCGATGCGGCCAAACACGACCGGGTTGTCAATTTCGTAAACATCGAGATATAAATCATCCCCAAACTGGACGATGATGGGGACTTGAACAATATTATATTTCCTAGCCAGATCGAGGGGCAGGCTGGAATCGGTGTCGGTGATGATAGCGATAGGGGGCATATTGTTTCCTTCGTGCAATGGTTGTGGAGGTTATAACACAAGCAAGCCTTCCTGGATATGGTGGCCTCACTTATCTTGACATTCCAGATCGATTGGGTGTAAAATGAAGTCAATACCCCCCCCGGGGGGGTGGGGTACGAGAGAAGGCGTCATATGAAGAACGAAGAGACTCTAAAAAGATTGAAAATCGTTGCAGGCCACATGGGTGGTGTCATCCGGATGATGGAGGAAGATGCCTACTGTATCGATGTGATCCGCCAGATCCAGGCAGTTCAGGCGGCACTCAACAAAGTCAGCGCAGCCATTTTGGAAAACCACCTGAATTCGTGCGTGACAACCGCCATCCGCGGGGAGAACCCAGCGGAACGTGAGCGGGTAATGAGAGAAATTACGGATGTTTTTGAAGCTGCCACAAAAGTATAGCCAGCGCCAATAAAGAATTCATAATAAGGAGAAAACCATGACCACGGTGAAGTATAGCGTTCCCAATATTGCCTGCATGCACTGCGTGCACACCATCCAGACAGAGGTGGCAGACGTGACAGGTGTCCAATCTGTCAGGGCGGACCAGGCAAGCAAAATTGTCGAAATCGTCTTTGATGCCCCGGCGAATGAGGAGATGATCAAGGCATTGCTGGCGGAGATCAATTACCCCGTCGCAGCGTAAATAACTCTCAGCCTTGGGGCACGGCGAAGCCGTGCCCCATTTAATTATTGGTGAATTATGCCTGAAATAAAACAGCTCACTCTGCCCATTACCGGTATGACATGTGCCAATTGCGTGGCGACCGTGGAACGAGGACTCAAAAAACAGGATGGTGTACAGACAGCGGTGGTTAACCTATCCACCGAGCGCGCAACCGTGACATTTGACCCGCTCGCGGTGGGTTTGCCGGTCCTTGTTGCGCGGATCGAACGCGCCGGGTACGGGATCGCCACCGGCGAAGCGGACCTGGTAATTAAACGTCTGGCCGACAATAATGACGCCAGCCGTCTCGAAAAGGCGCTTGGTAAACTGGATGGTGTGCTCGAAGCATCCGTCAGTCTGACCACCGAACGGGCACGCGTAAAATACGTGCCGACGGTTGTGAGTCAGACTGAGATTCGGGCAGCAGTCTCCAGGTCAGGATTTGAAGCATTGGAGCTGGGCGGTGAAGCGGAAGACGTAGAGGCAAAGGCGCGCGAGTCTGAGATTGCCAACCAGCGCCGCCTGCTGATCATCGGTCTAGCCTTTACCCTCCCGCTATTCCTGCTTTCGATGGCGCGTGACCTGGGCCTGTTGGGTATGTGGGCGCACGCCGCATGGATAAATGGGCTGATGTGGGCAGTTGCCACACCGGTTCAGTTCTATGTGGGGTGGCAATATTACGTGGGGGCTTATAAGGCGCTGCGCAATCGCTCGGCTAACATGGATGTGCTGATTGCGATGGGCTCCTCAGTTGCATATTTTTACTCGATTTTCATTACTCTTGGAGTGCTTCCCGGGCATGTATATTTTGAGACGGCTGCGGTCATTATCACACTTATCCGATTGGGGAAGTTCCTGGAAGCACGGGCCAAGGGAAGAACCAGCGAAGCCATCAAGAAACTGGTTGGCTTGCGCGCCAAGACAGCCCGCATCAGCCGCTCAGGGGCGGAACTAGAAGTGCCGGTGGAGGAAGTACGGGTGGGGGATGTGGTGCTTGTCCGGCCCGGTGAGAAGATAGCGGTGGACGGCGTAGTGGTGGAAGGGCGTTCGGCGGTGGACGAATTGATGTTGACGGGCGAAAGCCTTCCGATCGAGAAAGGACCCGGCGACCCGCTCATCGGCGCGACACTCAACAAACTTGGTTTGCTCAAGTTCGAGGCCACCAAAGTCGGCAAAGAGACCGCCCTGGCGCAGATAATCCGACTGGTGGAGGAAGCCCAGGGCAGTAAAGCGCCGATCCAGAAACTGGCAGACCAGGTCTCGGCGATTTTCGTCCCGGCAGTGCTTGGTATTGCGGCGGTGACCTTCCTGGTTTGGTTCTTCGTCATCCCGGTGACCCCGGCTGTTTCGCAATTCACGCGTGCCCTGATCAACATGGTCGCTGTGCTGGTGATCGCCTGTCCGTGTGCCATGGGACTGGCCACGCCCACTGCGGTAATGGTCGGGACGGGTAAGGGTGCGGAATTGGGGATCCTTTTCCGCAATAGTGAAGCACTTGAGCGGGCCGGCAAGGTCTCGGTGGTGGTGCTGGATAAAACCGGGACGATCACAAAAGGACAACCGGCGGTGACGGACGTAGTCACCAGTCAACAATCACCTGTCACCAGTGAAGAACTCCTGCGCCTGGCGGCTTCCGTTGAAAAAGGCAGTGAACATCCGCTTGGCGAGGCAATCTGGGCCGAAGCGACCACGCGTGGGTTGTCTTTGTCGGAACTGAGCGGGTTCAAAGCCGAAGCCGGGGCGGGGGTGGAAGCTGATGTGGATGGTCGCCACGTGGCAGTCGGTAACCTACCAATGATGACCTCGCGCGTTATCTGTTAAATGGACTCGAGACCGAAGTGGAGCGACTCCAATCCGAAGCCAGGACCGCCATGCTGGTGGCGGTAGATGGGTCTGTGCTGGGTGTGATCGCGGTAGCCGACACACTCAAAGACGGTTCGAAAGGCGCAATCGATGAGTTACATGGTATGGATCTGAAAGTTGCTATGATCACCGGCGATAACCGCAAGACTGCTGAAGCGATAGCAAAGCAGGTTGGTGTGGATACCGTCCTAGCAGAAGTGCTGCCGGAAGGCAAGTCAGCGGAGGTCAAGAATTTACAATCGAAAGTCGATCTTCAAAATTCGAGGACAGGCAGTCATAAGTCAGACAGGCGACATTCCAGTTTTAACATTGTGGCGATGGTCGGCGACGGCGTAAACGATGCACCTGCCCTTGCTCAAGCAGATGTAGGTATTGCCATCGGCACTGGCACGGATGTGGCCATGGCAGCCGCCCAAATTACGTTGATCAGTGGAGACCTGTATGGTGTGGCACGAGCTATTTCGCTCTCCCGCAAGACACTCGGCACCATCAAACAGAACCTGTTTTGGGCGTTTTTTTACAACGTGATCCTGATCCCGGCGGCAGCAATGGGTTTTTTGAACCCAATGCTGGCAGCTGGGGCAATGGCGTTCAGCAGCGTATTTGTCGTCTCCAACTCCCTAAGGTTGCGGAAAACTCAAATTTAAGGGTACTGGAAAAATGAATCAGACATTTATTGCATTCATCACCGGCTTGACCACTGGCGGATTAAGCTGCCTGGCTGTCCAGGGCGGCCTCCTCGCCAGTTCCCTTGAAAACCAGTTGGAACAACAACTCGACCTACAAATTGAACAGGCGGTAGCCGCGCGCCGGTCTCACCGGACAAGGAAAGAGCGCGAGCGGATTTTGGAGCATCCACGCCTGGCGCTGCCCATCCTTCTATTCCTGGTTGCCAAACTCGCTGCGTATGCCCTGCTTGGGTTCCTGCTTGGTGCATTGGGTTCGGTACTGCAGTTAAATGCCGTTACGCGCGCCATCCTGTTAATTGCCATTGGCATCTTCATGGTCGGCAATGCTTTGCGGATGTTCAACGTTCATCCCATCTTCCGCTACTTCTCCATTGAGCCACCCAAGTTCATTACACGCTATATCCGTCGCAGGGCCAGGAACGTTGAGAGTTTCTTTGCCCCGTTATTTCTAGGTGCGCTGACGGTCTTCATTCCGTGCGGCGTGACGCAGGCAATGATGGCTGTAGCAGTCGGGACCGGCAACCCCTTTCAGGGTGCGGTCCTGATGTTTGCCTTTATCCTTGGCACAAGCCCGGTGTTTTTTCTGGTGGCTTACCTGACCATGCAATTGGGGTCAAGATTGGAGAAAGCTTTCATGCGCTTCGTGGCGATCGTGCTGCTTGTTCTGGGACTGATCTCGATAAATAACGGTCTTAGTCTGGTCGGGTCGCCGCTTTCGGCTCAAAATCTGGTCCACGTCGCTCTTTTCGTCCCCTGGCGCCAGCCAGGTATCTTCATCAATCCCCGACAGTACACTCTTGTTGAACGCTTCCAACAGTGGCTATTCTCCACAGCGTCTATATGCCAAAGCCGGTCAGCCGATCCTGCTCAATATTGTGACAGCAAATACCTATTCCTGCGCACGTGATTTCGTCATTTCTGCCATTGGCGTTGAGAAGCTGCTTCCTCAGACCGGCACGGTGCCGGTCAATATCCCGGCGCAGGCTGCCGGGACGATGATGCGCTTTTCATGCTCGATGGGCATGTACACTGGCGAGATCATCTTTAGTCATTAATGGCGGATGCCCCCGTCTGCCCTTGAGGTGATTATGGTGAAGAAAACGTTTCGGGTAGAAGGTATGCACTGTTCCAATTGCCCGATGGAAGTGGAGAGTATCGAAGATGACCTGCCGGGAATCAAGCAGGTTTCTGCCAGTTATCAGAAGGGACAGATGGTGGTGGAATTCGATGAAACAAAAATAAGCGATGCGCAGATCATTGCCGCGGTTAAGAAACGCGGGTATCAAGCCTTTCCGGTCTGATCTGGCGATTTACGAGTTTACGTCCCCGTCATGAATAACGACGGGGATGTAATACCGTATTTCAGGAGACGAAATGCAACGCAAACAGGTGGTCGTCGTAAGCGATGGGGACAAGAACTACCGTTGTTCCAACCGTGCCCCCGGTCTTCTTCTTCCACGTTACCTGGATGGTCGATGGGATCAATTTCTCCATCGCCTGGTTGTAAGCCTTAACCAGCGTTTCCTGGCTGCCTTGGCCAACAGTTGCTTGTAAAGGATCAACCTCTTCTGCCCATTCTTCAGGCGAGCGATACCCCAGGAGGGTGGCATACTTTGCATTACAAACCTTGTGGATATCGTCCAGATAGATATAGATGGCTTGTTGGGAGGAATCCAGAATGCTCTTCATTTGTTTTGAAATTCCAGAAATAAGCGCTTCGTGACGTTGCTGTTCGTTTTCCATTGCGATATCCTTTCTCTAAATTGTCCATATTCCATTATAACTTATTTATCAATAACAGGCATGTTACCGAAGTACTGCCCCCAAAGAACAATAAAAGTTTAGACAAGTATCTGAGAATTAAACAGTCCCCGTCACGATAAAGCGAGGGGGAGGTTCTGTTTGAAAATGGTGATTTTTAGTATAGGGTTTCCCGGCCTGTCCGGCCGACGTGGTCGGTGGCTCAGGTCAAGCCTGGTCGCCAAGGAACCTCGGAGTTAGTCATTTTGAGAAAGAGCTATTCCAGAGTTTCAGGTTGTAGATGGCACCGTAGGCGATGGCCATATTCCCAAGGATAAGAATGCTTTTTTTGGAGGAAAGAGCGCTGGTTGGGAGCGGTACCGTGCGTGAATCCGAGTAATATCCTGCCCAACGTTCAACGGCTATCTTAATTGTGTCACTATCCGAATGGGTGGGGATAATCAAGCGCGGCTTGACCTGGTCCATCAAATTAAAGCCCTTCAGGTTGGTGGCGTCCATGTTGCTGAAACTATTCGAGAATTGTGTGATGGCTACATCCACCGAGCCAATGGCGGTCAATTGCTCATTGGTCAGGGCTTCTTGCCCAATGTCCCCAAAATGAACGATGCGCAACCCGCCAGTGTCAATGATAAAGATATAGTCTGTTCCGCCCTTGTCCAGAAAAGGATCATTGGCATTGTGGGCGGAAGCCAGTCCGATGACAGTCACATCCGGGAATTCGATCTTGCCAGTTCTATTAAAAATTTGCTGGCCAGGGAAGGCATTTACAAATGAGGCGTAATAATGGTCAGCATGCAGGTGGGTGGTCAACAGGATGTCGTCTGCCGAAGGGTCTTTTGTCAGCCGGCTGGGGTCGTATACATCAATATAAATGTACCGGCCGGTGGGTGTGACCAGTTCCACCTGGGCATTGTCCTCATAGTTTAGCGTGACGCCGGTGGGTTTTGGGTTGGGAGAGGGCATGGTGGTCGGTTCGGCGGGTTTTTCTGTGGGGGATTGTATGGGAGCCGGTGCGGAGGTTTTCGACCCCTGAGCGCAGGATGTGAGAAGCAGGACAGCCACAAAGAGAATGGACGTGATCTTATTAATGAGAACCTCCAAGTAAATGAATTTTAATAGTATATACAACTACAGCTTGATATGCAAGCTTGGACGAATTTAGGCACGGTGGGTTTTTGGAAAGACACAGGGGTTCGAGCGTTCCGCAGTGCCCCAACGGAAAAAACAATAAAGAAAATTCCGAAAGCTTGACCATCACCGATTTCTCGGGTAGAATTTTACCCGCTTAATACCTGTGCCCCTTTAGCTCAGCGGATTAGAGCGTTTGGTTGCGGACCAAAAGGCCGCGCGTTCGAATCGCGCAAGGGGCGCCATAGAAGCGGGAACTCCCGCTTCTTTCCTTTTCAGGAGGTTATATGAGGAAGTGTCAAATATTGCTAACCAATGACGACGGAATCAAATCGCCGGGCCTGTGGGCGGCCGCCGAAGCACTCTCTGATCTCGGTTTTGTCACCGTGGCCGCGCCACAGGAACAATCCTCCGGGATGGGCCGCAGCCTGCCCTCCAGCTCGGACGGCATCATCCGGACGCAAGTCATGAGCGTATGTGGCAAGGAGTGGACCGTCCACGCGGTTGGCGGGAGTCCTGCCCAGGCCGTCTTGCATGGCATCCTGGAGATCATGCCGCAGCGTCCCGATCTGGTCGTCTCGGGCATCAATTACGGCGAAAACGTAGCCACCGGTGTCACCATCTCCGGAACAGTCGGGGCGGCGTTGGAGGCTGCTTCGCACGGCATCCCTGCCCTGGCAATGTCTCTGGAGACCGGCAAGGAGCATCACATGTCGTATTCCAAGGATATCGACTTCTCAACTGCAGCCTGTTTCGCAGCTCTGTTTGCCCGCAAGATTTTAGAGAAACAATTTCCAGCCGATGTGGATGTCCTTAATGTGAACGTGCCTGCCGGGGCCACAAAAAAAACGGCCTGGAGGGTAACCTGGTTAGCCCGCCAACGTTATTACGAGCCGGTTCTCCGAGGACGGAGAACCTGGGAAGAACCTGGAGTGGTTGACTATGTGGAAGGCGCCATCCTGGATGAAGAATACAAAGGCAGCGATGTCCATGTTTTGCGCGTCCTCCGCGAGGTCTCCGTGACGCCGCTCAGTTTGGACCTCACCAGTCGGGTGAATTTCGATGAGCTGAAACGGTTGTTGCGCAAGGGTGTTGTTAAGTGATAGAAAGCTTAAAATATTCATCCAACTCTTGTAATTTTCGTATATTAACGTATACTACAAAGTTGAAGACTATATTATTACGAGGTAAATAAAATGACCATTCCGATGCAAGATCAAGAAAAGGACAATGAAAAGCCTCCCAGTCAACTGCCGCGCCAGGCGCGTCCATGGCGGGTGGCTGTGCTCGCAAACATCAAGGAGCACGATAAACCCCTCCCGCAGGATGTACCCCCAGACGCCGGCGCGGATTACGATTATATAGAAACCATAGATATTATCCGGGCAGCCATTGAAACTGATGGCCATCAGACCTTCTTTATTCAGGCCGACGCGAACCTGCCCTACAAACTGAAGGAAGTAAAGCCAGATATTTGCTTCAACATTGCCGAAGGGTTAGGGGGTGATGCGCGCGAAGCCCAAACACCGGCCTTGCTGGAAATGTTAAAAAATCCCATATACCGGCAGCCGTGTCCTGACCAATGCTGTTTCGCTCGACAAGACACTAACGAAACGTCTCTGGCGAGACCGCAATCTGCCGGTTGCCCCATTCCAGGAGTTCACATTTGGTGACGAGCCCCTGCGCCCTGAAATGCGCTTCCCTCTTTTTGTCAAGCCGGCCCGCGAGGGCACCGGCATGGGAGTGGATGCCAAAGCCATCGTCAATAACGAACCCGAACTACGCGAGCGCGCTGAATACGTAATTCGCATGTACCACCAGCCGGCGCTGGTTGAGGCCTTTTTACCGGGCCGCGAGTTCACGGTCGGGATCATGGGCCGTCACGACACCATCCTTTATTCCCGCCATCCCGAGTGGTACGACAAGGATGGTTATCACCGCCTGCCCGTGCTGGAATTGGATAGCTCGCGCTCGGTCACGCCCGGAGTTTATGGTATTGCTGCCAAGGCTCAATCGGTCGGTTCAAATGGTGCGCCTGGGTACCTGTGTCCTGCCCCAGTCGAACCAGAATTGACCAGGAAACTTCAGCATCTGGCTTACCGGGCTCATGTTGTTTTAGGCGCCCTGGATATCTCCCGTACGGATATCCGTCTCGACGCCGAGGGTCAGCCGCGCTTGATAGAGATCAACACTCTACCCGGCCTGACACCCAGCTACAGTGACCTATGTATCCAGGCTGCATCTGAAGGTATTCCCTACGATGAATTGATTCTCGAAATCTTGTACCTGGGTGCCAGCCGCTGGGGGCTTCTGCCAGCCCGCGATATTTCCCCTTTCCAGAAAAAGAAAACCGAACCCATAAGTAACAAGCCAAATGGGATTGGCAAACCGGCCAACGGGAAGCAATTAGTTCTGGATGGGCGGTTGGTGAAACGCACCGAAGATTCTCTGGTATAATTCGCCCCGCTCAAACGGAGAGGTCGCGTAGTTGGCTTAGCGCGCACGCTTGGAAAGCGTGTAACCCACAAAGGTTCGCGGGTTCGAATCCCGCCCTCTCCGCCAGGAAACGCCTCTTTTCAAAGAGGTGTTTTTTGTTAGGTTTGCGGGCCCCCGAAAGGGGATAAAATTCGAATCCCGCCCTCTCCGCCAGGAAACGCCTCTTTTCAAAGAGGTGTTTTTTGTTAGGTTTGCGGGCCCCCGAAAGGGGATAAAATTCGAATCCCACCCTCTCCGCCAGGAAACATGAGTCACCCCGAAGTTAATAATTTCAGGTGATTCTCTGAGGAAAACTCCCACCCCCACCCCTTTTCTTCGAAATTTACACCCCCTTATCACACTTGGGAAGAGGGGCGGGGGGATGGAGGATGATCATTTTCGGAATTTTTCACCCCATCCCAAAGAAATATGGGATGAGTCATATTTTGGTTGGTATCGTGTGCAGGCAGGATTCTGTTATACTTGGGGGGCCCATGAAACCAGTTCACATCCCACGTTCTCTTATTATCTTAATTTTTATTCTGGTTGCCGTGACCTTTCTAGCCGGAACCATGCACGCATTTGGATCTGCCCGCGCGGCTTCTTCTGTCACGCCAACAGCTACAATCCGTGCCCAGACAAACAAGGGCGCCAACCTCACCCCAACGCCGGTTCCAACACCAATTCCGACCCCAGTCCCGGTTTCTGCAGATACAACCGGTATAATCGCGCTTGCAATCTTAATTGTCATCATCGTGCTGGTTGGTACAACTTTGGGCGGAAGCAGACCGCGCGAAAAGAAATCTCAGTAAATAGAACGGTAAATGGTCGCTTTCCGGTTGGGATGCAGAGATCCCACCCGGAATTTTTAAAATTGAGTATCCCCAGATCGATACGGCAAACGATGCAAGGGTTGCCAACTTGTCCATTCACCTGTATAATCCCTTTATCTTATCCGTCGGAGTTTCCCATATATGGATCAAAACGATGCCCTGCTCGGGCAGGGGGCTGTGCCCGAGAGCAATCAGCCCGCCGAACATAATAACAATATCAACATGGAAACCCTTCTCAACCAGGAAGGATTGGCTCTGGATTTCCCTCAACCGGGTGAAATTCGTAAAGGTGTAGTCGCCAGTATCAGTTCAACACAGATCCTGGTCAGTGTTGGGGCAAAATCAGAAGGGGTGATTACCGGTCGTGAGCTTGAAACCATTCCGACTGATGAGCGCGCCGCTCTTCAGGTAGGCCAGGAGATTTTGGTCTATGTGCTGAATGCCGAGGACGACAATGGAAATGTGGTGCTCTCATACACGCGTGCCCAGGAGCAAAAAGGCTGGGCTGAAGTCGAGAAAATGCTCGAAGATAGTGCCACTTACGAAGGCCGCGTGGACGGTTTCAACAAAGGCGGCATCATTGTCCCCGTTTACGGACTGCGTGGTTTCATCCCGGCCTCGCAATTGAGCATTTCCCGCCGCATGGCTGTCACGGGCGACACACCTGATCAGCGTTACGCCAAAATGATTGGCGAGCCGATCAGTGTGCGTGTGATCGAGGTGGATCGCAAACGCCGGCGCCTGATTCTTTCCGAGCGGGCGGCATCCAGTGAGACACGCCAATCCATTAAGGAACGTGTCATTGAGTCGCTGAAAGAGGGCGAGACCTATAACGGAAAAGTTACCAGTTTGGCCGATTTTGGTGCTTTTGTCAACGTCAACGGAGCCGACGGTCTTGTTCATCTCTCTGAGATCTCCTGGGATCGCGTCCAGCACCCCTCCGAAGTGCTCGAAGTGGGGCAGGAAGTACAGGTCAAAGTCATCAACATCGACCGCGAGAAGAGGCGGATCGGTCTATCCATCCGTGCCCTACAGAGCGATCCCTGGCAAAACAAGGTTGAAAAGTTCAAAGTTGGTCAGCTTGTTGAAGGTGTCATCACACGTCTCACCAAGTTCGGTGCGTTCGCCCGCCTGGAGGGCGACCTGGAAGGTCTCATACACATCTCGGAAATCAGTGAGAACCGCATCGAACACCCCAAAGAGGCCGGCCTGCATGAGGGTGATGTCGTAACTTTACGTGTCATCCGAATCGATCCTGAACAACGCCGTATCGGCCTGAGCCTGCGCAAGGTGGATTCGGGTGCATTCAAAGATCTCGATCTTAAACAGATCAGTCTGGAAGGGGTCAGCCTTGAAATGGCTGAAGGTGTGCCCGCACCGGAAGTGACATCTGTGCGGGAAGAGCCGCCAGCTGTCGAAGAGCCACCGGTTGTCGAAGAGCCACCGGTTGTCGAAGAGCCACCAGCTGTCGAAGAACCTCTTGCCGTCGAAGAAGCCCCTGCCGTCGAAGAACCTCCTACCGACGAAGAACCCCCTGCCGGGGAAACCCCCGAATAGGTCCCCCGGAACCCGGTTTCTCCTGAAGCCGGGTTTCTTAACTGCCCATGCAACCTCCACTAATTGTCGACGCCCATGAGGATTTAGCTTATAACATGCTCACATTCGGACGGGATTACACCCGCTCCGTAGCTGAAACACGCCGGCTTGAATTTGCCTCCAGCCCGGAGGTTTCTGATCATAACGGTCAAACATTACTCGGCTGGCCAGAATACCAACGCGGAAGAGTGGCGATCGTTTTCAGTACTTTGTTCGCCACACCTGTCCGTCGCAAAACGGAAAAGTGGGACAAACAAGTTTACACAGACTACGACCAGGCTCATCGCCTTTACCGCGCCCAACTGGATACTTATCACGAGCTGGCTGACCAAGTCCCGGATCTTTTTCAGTTCATCGCCACACGCGCGGACCTGGAAACTGTCCTGGCCCACTGGAATGATCCCAGCAATCAGGAACACCCGGTTGGACTTGTCCCGTTGATGGAAGGAGCTGAAGGCGTGCGCAGCCCGTCTGAACTGAATGAATGGTGGGAAGCCGGTCTGCGGATGATTGGCCTGGCTTGGGCCGGTACGCGTTTTTGTGGTGGTACGCGGGATCCGGGTCCGTTAACCGAGGATGGTCGCGCCCTGCTTAAGGCAATGTCCGAATTTGGGTTTACCCTGGACCTCAGCCATATGGACGTATTGTCAGCCAGAGAGTCCCTGGACATTTACGAAGGCCCTGTAATCGCCAGCCATGCCAACGCCGCGGCGCTTCTGCCGGGCTACGACGGCAACCGCCTGCCTCCCGACGGGGTCATCAAGGGGTTGATTGCGCGCGATGGCATTATCGGTGTTGTACCATTCTGCGCGTTCCTGGAGGCCGGCTGGAAAAAGGGGGATCCCCGTGACGGTATTACACTTGAAAGCCTGGCCGCCCACATTGACCATATCTGCCAGATGGCCGGGGATGCCCAGCATGTGGGCCTCGGCACCGATTTCGACGGTGGTTTCGGGTTGAATTCTGTTCCTACCGGTATCGACACGATTGCCGACCTGCAAAAACTAGGTCCCATCCTGGAAATGAAAGGGTATAACGAAGAAGAGGTTGCGGCCATCCTTGGCGCGAATTGGCTGCGTCATCTACGGACTTATTTACCAGCATGAGCATTAATACAGCCTCCCCCATTTCTCCTGATACAACCCCGGAAAACATCCCGTCCCGATTCCGCATGCGTGCCGGGTTGTTGATGACGTTGATCGGTCTGCTTGTCTTCCTGGTGGGCGTCCGCCCGGCCATCTTCGGTATGGACCGCAGCCCTGTGGTCGGGTTTGTGCAAATAGCAGTGTTCCTGGTGGGCATGGCCATCATTTGTATGGGCGGGTATGTCAGTATGATGGCCTTCTGGAGAAATGGCGAGCGTACCATCCCGGCTGAGATAGGCACACGGCTGGTGACAACAGGGTACGTCATAACTGTATTCTCCGGCATGGCAGATGTATTTGGCTTTGGCTCACAACTGCGGCCGCGTGTCCCATTCTTCGGTCCATGGCAAGCGACCGGTGTGCAGATCGGCGAAGCGGTGATTGCGGTTGGATTCTTGTTATTGATCCCATACTGGATGCCGAAAAAGCGCTGAATAAAAAGAAAACGCCCTGAAAAGGGCGTTTATTTATTGCCATTAGGGTTCTACAGCTTCCCCAATCCAACCTTGGTAATATAAACAACCCCCGCAGTTCGCTGGATAGACCCTTCTGCCAGCAGGTATTTGGTTATCTCATCGAATAACCGGTCTTCGATCTTGAGAGCGCTCTCCACATCTTCGATCTTGACAGCCTTCTTCCGAGTGGTGGCGCCGACCTTGTATAGGTACTTGAGATAAGATTTAATTTTTGCTTCTTTGGCCTCGAAAATGTTCATCGCTGCTCCTTTCTCTTAAATCATACCTCACCTCGAAGGACGTGGCAACCTTGTTTTTACGGTATTCACTTGGGCTTTTTCAAGGGGTTTTTAAACAGGCACTTATATATTTAATAATACAACGGAAGAAGCCAAGATCTTGATTGCGCTTTGGAGAGAGGAGTACAACCTTTGGGGGCATGTCATGACCACTCGGAATTAATCTTCCCCTACTCACACCAATAAGTCCGTGGTATAAGCAAAGTGCTTCGCTGTACTCGTGTTCCTGCACACACCGTTCTAAGCCAACGTCTCTCAAATGGATTCTAATCTCACGATGACGAGGCGATAGACCTGAGCCAAGGTAAAGTTTCCGGCGAGGAACCTGATGTGAAAGTACAAATCTAGATCATTGCAGCA
The DNA here is from genome assembly GCA_963827305.1 of uncultured Chloroflexia bacterium. Classification (GTDB taxonomy): domain Bacteria; phylum Chloroflexota; class Anaerolineae; order Anaerolineales; family Villigracilaceae; genus UBA877. Next base: position 280,755 of record CAWHAM010000003.1, on the reverse strand, counting down.
AATAGTATCTGCAGAGTTATGTTTACAATGGAATATAGGAGAAGAAGCGGCTAAGTATACCTTCTGCAAGATAAAAGGGTGGTTGTTCCCTTGTTCAAGCAGGGTGTTACTATCAGTCGTCTTAATATAAAATCGGATTGACCAGCTCTCATTTCCGGGTGAAGCGTTCCGGCCAAGAAACGGGTTAAAAAAAACCCTGTTTGTTGTCCGAAATCAAAAATTGGCCGGCAATGGTCTGGCAAAGAGGCAGCGCACAGGTCAGGTAGGATCGAGACCTGAACCAATTTTGAGAGGGACACGCGTTTCTTCCCGAGATTTTCTTAAGCAGGGTATAGGGATATACCTTGCTTTTTTTATTATGTGGAGGTACTGGCATGGCCCAGAGCTCAACAGATTATCACCGTTACCACATCGAAGCTCGCAATACACCAGGCATTGCAAACTGGCCCACCCGTTTTCGTGTTCAGGTCGGCAAAATCGGATTGGCGAATCACCTGATAAAGGAATTGATTCACGCCCGGGTGAATATGGAGGTGGTCCTGAGCCGCCCTTGTATTTACGGGGTCTTCTCCGGTCCGATCGGCGGCTTCGCACCCCGCCCAAAGCACTGCGTGGCGTGCCTGCGATGTATGAATGAATACCATGAGTTCGTACGGATCAGCCCCAACCCTGCACACTGGACGCTGGGTGATTCATACTTTACCTCAGACTATGTGGATCAGCTGACCTACGAGGCCGAGACAGGCATGGTACCGGTCAAGGGTGCCGGCTATCGGGGCAAATTCGGCGGCGAGGGCTGGGATGGGATGTGGACGGACATGTCCGAGATCGTCCGGCCGACGCGGGATGGGATCCACGGGCGCGAATTTATATCGACCAGCGTAGATATTGGTACGAAACCGAATTTTCTGGTCTTTGGCGAAGCGGGCCAGCTGGAGGGTGAGTCGCCGCACACTTTCTCAATCCCAGTCCCTTTCATCTTCGACGCCTTGCCCGTCTCAGTGGAATCGGCCAAAGTTTGGACAGCCCTCAACGAAGCAGCCCTGACAATCCAGACACTCATGGTGATCCCTCTTCAGAGCCTCTCCAGGTATGCCCTGAGTGGGAATCACCTGGTTCCCATCGTCAACCGCGAGGAGGTAGAGGAGCATCCTGAGCTCCCCTTCACCCCCCGGATGCTTGAATTGGACGGCTGGGACGCCCCAGCCTTTACGTATCTTCAGATGGCGTTTCCGCAGACACAGATCTGCCTGCGAGTTCCCTTTGAAGTAGACCTACTTGAACTTTATCGAAAGGGGGTGCGTTTATTCCACCTGGTGGTCGACCTCCATGGGCGGTCCAAGGACGGTCGATTTGTGCTGGATTTGATCCGACGAGCACACCAGGTTTTCGTGGAGGCTGGGATCCGGGACGCGGTCACCCTGATCGGTTCAGGCGGGTTGATCGCCGCCGAACACTTGCCAAAGGCCATTCTATGCGGTGTCGACCTGATTGCCCTTGACTCCCCATTGATGGCAGCCTGGCAGGCGAACTTTGACGGCGAGGCTCTTGACGGCCTGAACAACCACTTTGTCCTCCCCAGGAAATTCACGGTCGGATGGGGAGTGCAGCGGTTAAAGAATTTGAGCGCCTCCTGGCGCGACCAACTGCTCGAAGTCCTGGGTGCGATGGGATTGCGTGAAGTACGCAGGCTACGTGGCGAGATGGGCCGGGCGATGTTCATGAAAGAGTTGGAAGCCGAGGCGTTTGCAGGAGTTGAAGGCTATGGACAATAAAACCAATGAACAGCTGATCGTCGAGAAGCACACTAAAAATATCCGTTCCGGACTACATTATTGGACTACGATTGGACCGGAAGGCATGCCCGCACTGGGGGATGCACGATGGACTGCTGACCTGATCCTTTCAACCTGGGTCATGGCCGAAACCGGGCATCCCCCTGAAAATGGCCTGGAATACCGCACCGGCAACTCGCGGGGCGGTTTTGACCGGCTGGATTTCAAATTCCTACCGGAAGCATTGTGGACACCAGCCGAGGTCCAGATCGACTTGTCCGTACCGCTTAACCGGCGCGTGGAAGGCGCACGGATCACCATTCCCATCCCGCTTTATGGGGGTGGGATGTCATACGGCTCTGTTAGCGAGCAGGTTATGCTTTCGCGGGCAAAAGCCGCCAAACAATGGGAAACATTCACTTCCACGGGAGAAGGCGGCTACCCGGAGGCGCTTGTACGCTACCGCGATCACATCATCACCCAGGTGGCGACCGGGATGTTCGGAGTTCGTGAGCAGACCATCCAGTATGCACGCCTGATGGAATTCAAATATGCCCAAGGGGCAAAGCCGGGCTTGGGCGGCCATCTGCTGGGCGATAAAGCCACTACCTCGGTGGCGAAAATGCGCGAGAGCGTGCCGTGGGTGAGCCTATTTTCACCATTCCCTTTCCATTCCGTATACTCGGTGGAGGACCACCGCAAACATGTGGATTGGATCAAGACGATTAATCCGCAGGTGCTGGTATCGATCAAGGTCTCCACACCGACCGACGTGGATATGGTAGCTGTAGGAAGCTATTATGCCGGAGCGAACATCATCCAGCTGGACGGCGCCTACGGCGGGACTGGTGCCGCACCGGAGATCTCCAAGAAGAACATCGCCATGCCCATCGAGTTCGCCATTCCAAGGGTACACAAGTGTCTGAAGGACGAGAATATCCGGGATGAGATCAACATCTTCGCCAGCGGCGGTGTGCGGACCGCCTATGATATCGCCAAAGCGATCGCCCTCGGGGCGGATGGCTGTGTACTCGGCACCGCCGACCTGATCGCGCTCGGCTGCACGCGCTGCTCCAACTGCGAACGCGGGCGCGGCTGCCCGTACGGCTTGACCAGCACAGACCCGTTTCTCGCCCAATTAATCGACCCTGAATGGGGTTCAGAGCGCATCAGCAACCTATATGCAGCAATCGCCCTGCAACTGCGCGAAATCCTGCGCCGTCTCGGTCTGTACTCAATCGGAGAGTTGTGCGGGCGTGTTGATCTGCTGAAGTACACCGGTGGATAGGAGGAAAATCTCGATGTCCCAACATGACCTTGCCCTTAAAATCATTGCCTCGCGTCGAAAGCTCAACCCCGATGCTGTGCCACCTTCTTCGAAAGGAAAGGAGGCTGCCGAAGGCGGTTGCGGTGTCATCGGCATCGCCTGTAGCGAGCAGATCCCTGCACGGCACCTGCTTCAATCACTGGCGCAAATGCGCAACCGCGGCAATGGGAAGGGCGGAGGAATAGCGGCGGTCGGCTTGTTGCCGGAGGAGTTTGGTGTCAGCAGGGAGGTATTGCAGAATGACACCCTGTTGGCAATTGCCTACCTAAATCCGCTCTGTCGCGCCGACCTCGAACGGAAGCGTATCTCCCCTTTTTTCGACGTAGACCAAGTGCGCATTCAACCGCACCTGGCAGATTTTCACGCGGTCTCCGGCCTGGAAGTTGAACCACCGGAAGTTGTCGAATACTTCGTGCGTCCCAAGGAGCAAGCGCTCTCAGCATTCGCCTCGCAGAACCACCTTGAAGATTGCGATCCCGATCGATTGGCAGATGAGTTCACATTTCAGAACTCTTACCTGCTCAATCGCGAGTTCTATGCCTCAACCGGAGACAAGAGGGCCTTTGTACTCTCGCACGGTAAGAACATGCTTGTGCTAAAAATGGTCGGATATGGTGATGATTGCATCCGCTACTACCAGGTCGAAGAATTACATGCCCATATCTGGATTGGGCATCACCGCTTCCCGACCAAGGGACGCGTCTGGCACCCGGGCGGAGCCCATCCTTTTGTCGGCCTTAACGAAGCCCTAGTTCACAACGGCGACTTCGCCAATTATGCCTCTATCTGCGAATATCTGGCTCAACGCAATATCCGACCGCTCTTCCTGACGGATACCGAGGTTTCCGTCCAGGTCTTTGACCTGCTGCAGCGTACGTACGGCTATCCGCTGGAATACGTCATTGAGGCCCTGGCTCCTACAACAGAGCGTGATTTTGTCCTATTACCACCCGAGAAGCGCCGGCTCTATGAAATGCTCCAGGTGACCCACATGCACGCTTCTCCGGATGGCCCCTGGTTTTTCCTCATCGCCCAATCGGACTGGCGCGAGGACGTCTACCGCCTGATCGGCATTACTGATACCAGCATGCTCCGCCCGCAGGTTTTCGCTTTGCAGGAGAACGGGGGAATAGCGGTTGGCTTCGCTGCTTCTGAGAAACAAGCCATCGATGCCGCCTTGCAGAGCCTGGCGAGCGAGGACTCTCGTTTCTGGAGCCGAGCCGATCGCTATTGGAATGCGCGCGGCGGCAGTTATACTGATGGAGGGGCTTTCCTCTTCAGCGTCAAGCCCGAGGAGAGCGGGAAGGTGAGCCTGGCGTGCACGGACAAATTCGGCCGCAAAGTTAGCCTCCCACCCGAGGTCCCATATCGAAAAGAGAAAATACCAGTTTCCGTCCGACCGCAGCCTGTCCCGCTCGTTGCCGGAGAAGAAATCTATCGCTGGGCGGTCGAACGGCTCCCAGGCTGGTCGTATAAAGAGGTCCTTGGCCTGCTCAATGGCCTGGAAGAATTAGGTGAGCAACAGGGCAGGCAGGGAGAGGCCTTACAGGCGCTGACCCTGCTCAGCGACCGGCGCTATCCGCTGGGCGATAAACGCCGCAGCAGCCTACTTGCGCTTTACGATGAGTGCTTTGGGCATGTGTTGGAGGCGATCCGGCGCGCGCCGGAGGACAAGTTTGTCTGGATATCCTATGACAGAGCGCTTCCCTCCAACGACAATGACCAACAGACAGCCATCCTGGATAGTAGCGGTTTTCCTCCGCAAGGCAATAACTCCCTGGCCGCCTGCCTCAGGCACCTGACCACGGGCGGGTTTCGCAAGATAATGGTGGTTAACACCCAAGGCCAACGCTTCATCGGTAATGGCTTAGGCCCGGAGACGTCGGGCATCAGGATCGATGTCTATGGCTCGTCCGGCGATTACCTGGCCTCCGGGATCGACGGCTTGGAAATCTATGTGCACAACAATGGCCAAGACCAGTTGGCACAGATCATGAAGTCCGGCAAGCTGGTGGTCTTCGGAGATGTGGGACAGACCTTCATGTACGGGGCGAAGGGCGGCGAGGCCTATATCCTGGGCAATACCGCTGGCCGACCGCTGATCAATGCGGTCGGACGACCGCGGGTGATCATCAACGGTACCAGCCTGGATTATCTCGCGGAGTCGTTCATGGCCGGCGATGCTTTGAATGGCGGGGGATTCGTGGTGTTGAATGGGGTGTACCTGGATGAGCACGGGGAGCTCTTCGAGCTGGAAGCTCCTTATCCGGGCGGCAACTTGTTTTCGCTAGCTTCCGGCGGGGCGATCTACGTACGCGACCCTCGGCTGCGGATCGAGGATGGCCAGCTTAATGGTGGCGAATTTACTCCCATGACTGGCGCTGATTGGAACCTAATCCTGCCTTACCTGGAAGAAAACGATCGCCTGTTTGGGATTGGTGTAGAGAAACTGCTCGAGGTGGATGGGCTAACTCAACCCCCGGAAACTGTCTATCGCAAAATCCAACCCCTCGCGGTACGCTCGTTGCAGGCGGAAGAAGCCTGGGTCAAAAAAGAGAGTTAGCATGATGGGTTGGTCCTGCGTTCCGTGTCTGAGCGAACATCGCTCAGGTTTTTTTCTTTTACGTTTGCCAATGCATGGGCCAATAACTCGCGTGCCAATTGCGGGTTCGATTTGCCATGTAGATCCCCCATCAATGAAAGCATTGGGACTGGCTGAACTGGAAAACAACCCGAAGAAAAACCGAATGAGGGTGATTTGATAGTAAACCACCGCCGCCTTTGGCGGCGGCTTTGGAATAATGCGCCCGGAAGGCGCTCTTATACTTTAAATGTTGATCGAATAACTTGCCTGCACAACTTTGTTTTGCTTTTCTTGCTGCTCTTGCCACTGGACATACTTCCGGATCTTTTCTTCGTCCAGCCTTATCATGCTCACACAGTATCCCCTTGCCCAAGTGAGACCCCAATTTCGTCGTCCCAGGCTCTCGTACTACTGGAACAACCGCAAGGCCATCTTGCCTTTCAGGTAACTCATGAATTCTGATACCGAATACTTCGGCGCTAGCGACACAATCAAGCGCAAATGGTCGGTTTACACATTCAATTCTAGAACTTCTACCTGCTCCTTTTGTTTGCATAATTGGTTTACCTGTTGCTTGACATATTCTCCTCTCTCGCCCTTGAAGATTCGGTATCGGTATTTCGGACAGAACACAATATGATACTTGCACTCATATATGGTATGTGATAACCTCTTGAATCGTTGGTGAATAATGAGTCTCCTTTTGGTTGGTTGCACGCCTTCCAGGGAGGCTCATCATACCCACGTTCTTATTTATTCGTCACAGTATAACCTTCGAAGCTAAGAAGGGACACGATGAAGAGTCTAAATGGAAAACAGATCGCCATCTTCGTTGCTGAAGGGGTGGAAGACTTAGAGTTTTATGTGCCAATGATGCGCTTGCAAGAAGAAGGGGCTGAGATCGTGGCTGCTGCCATAGATCTCAAACCTGTTCACGGAAAAGGTGGACTCGAAGTAAACCCAACCTCAACTATTGATAACCTTAGGTCTGATCATTTATTTGCCCTTATCATCCCCGGGGGCTGGGCTCCTGACAAGCTCCGGCGATATCCCGTCCTTACCAATCTAGTCCGGGAAATGAATGCAAAAGGGAAACCTATTGGAATCATTTGCCATGGCGGACTTGTTGCCATTTCTGCCGGCATCGTTCGTGGGCGTAGGGCTACCGGATCATTAGGCATAAAAGATGACTTGGTTAATGCAGGGGCAATCTGGGTCGATGAACCTGCTTTCCGCGATGGAAATTTAGTTTGGGGTCGAGTTGTAGCCGATATTCCCGACTTTTGTCGAGAACTCGTTGCATTCCTCAGCGAAGTGGCAGAACGAGCGGATGATTGATAACGCTCGTATAAAAGCAAAACTTTGAACGGGAAGGCACTGACGAACTGATAAGGTGATGGGAAAAGAAAAGCAGCGTGTTTTTACCGTTTCGCTTTCATAAGTGAAAGGCCTAGGTTTTCCAAGGCGATGCGGGTCGCTTTGTAGTTGGAATGGTGGATGCCTTGTATTCCCAGACCTTGTGCAACCTCAACAAACATGGCCCGGTCGTCGATATAAACCACCTGTTCAGGGCGCACCTGTGCAATGTCCAATGCAATTCGGTATAGATCTTGATCCGGCTTACGGTAGTGCACAAAACAGGAGGAAATGAAGAAATCTATGAATGTCCCCAGTTTGAATTGTTGAACGCGATACATTGTAAGCTCGCGGCCCTCGTTGCTGACGGCCGCGACCTGGAGGCCGTATCGAGCCTTGAGTCCGCATACTAGTTCGATCATTTCCGGAAAAGGACGGGACTGGGCATACATGAAAGCCATAAACTCTTCCCGCGAGAATGGACGATCCTGATAAAAAACGATCCGATTTAAATATTCATCCAGACTTAGCTTACCCTGTTCGTAAGTATCGAAAGTGAGGTGATGGCGCTCGTTCATCTCGTCATAATCTAAGCAAAATTTCTCGGCGGCACTCATCCGGATGCTATGGTCCCAGCCATTCGTGAGCATGACGCCGCCAATATCTAGAAATAGGGTTGTAATTTGGGAATGCGGATTCATCATTTCGCCTCCTCTACATGTAGAGCATACATTGCTAGTATTCGGATGATCGGCAATCAATCCTGCCACTCTGTTGGAGTAGCATGTAAACAGCCGAAGTTCATTGTCATGATCGAAATCCCATCATGACAAAATTATGATCCCAAGGCAAGCTTAGAATCCAACAACTATTTATAAGCCCTTCGAAACAATTGCAAGGATCAACCAAATGCCGAATGAAACAGCAGAAATTCCCCCAATTACGAGAACCCAGTCTATCACCCTCGAGGCGATCAGCGAAGGTTTCAGGTCAAGCAGGATGCCTCGCAGACCAATCAATGAATGCGTGACGACGACAGCCACCAAGCCTATTTCCATGATCGGTATGATTGGATTACGATAGTAAGCGACAACATCTGTGTAAGTCAACAACCCATTCTGGCCGCCGATGAAGTGATTAACGATCAGGTGGATAAAAAGAAGGATGACCAACAGAGGCCCTGTGACGATCTGAAGCAGCCACAGCCACGTATGCTTACCAGATTCAGGCGTCAAGGTAGATTGAGGTGACATGTTTTCCGTCATTTTCATATCTCCATCACATGGCGAACATACGGATACCAAAGACGATGATGACGATAATGCCAAAGGTCATCAACCCATAGAAAAGCTGCTTTTGACGGGTTACGCCCACCCCAAACGTGGTCAACACAATCCGTATGCCGTTAAGCCCGTGCAGGAAAGCACCTGCTACAACCAGTAACTCACCAGCGGTGAAAATCGGATTGCGCACCAGTTTCAGGAAACTATCATAGCCCGCGGGACCTTTGGCCAACAGGCTAAGGATGGCCAGGTGTAGGAAGAGATAGAACGTCAACCCGATGGCTGTAATGCGACTTACAAGAAATGCCCAACCGCCTGCCTGCCGTCCAACAGGGTTGAACCACATCCAGAACTTGGCCGGAGAGGGTTGGTTAGTTTGATTTCCCATGGTAGAAATCTCCTTTGAATTCACGGCTTGGAAAAGAGGCGTTTAATTCGTTCCTTTACAACTTGTGTGCGAAGGTCCATAATTCGTCGGGCCGGATCCACCAAGGATGGGCACACCTCTGTGCATTCAAAGGCACTGTGACAGCGCCACAAACCATTTTCGCCCTCGACGAGCTGCAGGAGTTCAGGATTGCGTTTTATGCCGTTCGCTTGTGCTCCTGCCAGAACGGCTGGGCCAAGATAGACTGATGAAGTCGCCGCGACCGGACAGGCGCTGATGCACAGCCCGCATTCGATACAGTCTGACAGGCGGATATATTGCCTATCATCCGCTGCCCATCTTTTAGGTGGATTTTCGATTTCCGCCTCCGGTACAGGTAAAACTGCCCGAGCGCCGACTGATTCCAATCGCGTATACAGAATACCCATATCTACGGTCAAATCACTTACGACCGGGAAGTTGCGCAGCGGTTCAATTTTAATGGTCGCCCCATCTTGGGTTACATCGGAAATTAGTGTGATGCAGGTTAGTTTTTCTTTGCCATTGACCCGCATGCCGCATGCCCCACAAGTGGAATGATGACAGGCATGCCGGAAGCACAACGATCGATCCAGAAAAGCCCAAACTCGCTCAATAGCATCGAGTACATATTCGTCAGGTTCGACTTCGACTTTAAACTCGTCATAGTGAGATGGTCTACCTTCCTTCTGACGATAAATCTTTAGCGTGATGTTCCACTTTGCATCGCTCATGGAGCTCCTGATCAGTTGGGTCGCATATAGTATTGACGATAGGAGAGGAGCGGTACTTCTTTTGTCATACAAACGCTGTTGATTCCAAGCTTATTGCAGACAATGTCAGTCGTTTTTTCAGCCATTGCACGACAGGTAGTCGCTTTTCCCCCTGTAATGGTCACCAAACCGTCGACGTTGTGTATCTCTTTATGATCGTAGCACTTGAATGTTCGGGCGGCACTGCGTCCTTCCCCGGCACCAATCAATGGGCGGGTGGCCATGTATTTCCCCCGTACTTTAGCATTTGCGATACCTGGCACGAGCTCGGTACCCCGCTCAAGCATCATTTTTAACTTGGTCCTTTAGCACAGGGATGTAATCTGGATTGTCCACCTCGAAGGAGGTTGTGCCGACAACGACCATCCGACGCTGAGGAAGGACTATATCTCCATCCCCAGGTTTATTCAATCGATTGATGGCACGCTGGACGAAACGCTGATCGTAAACGACCATCACGCCCGGAGTGGGCTTCACCGGTACGCTCGCACCTGCCATTTCGGCGATTTCACCAGCCCAGGCCCCAGTTGCATTGACGACGATATCGGCACGCAGTTCGAAGGGTTTATTTGACTTACGATCGAGCAAATTCACCCCGATAACATTTCCCTTTCCGTCCAGGACCAGACTCTTTACCTCGGTGTAGGTATTAAATCTTGCCGCATTTTTCTTGGCGGTTGCGGCAAACGAGAGTGCCAACCGCAATGGGTCAAAAGTGCCGTCCGGGATCAGGAAGGCTGTCAAAATCCGGGGGTTGATGTTTGGTTCCAATCGCAAAGCTTGTTCTGGCTTCAACTCTTCCAAGGGAATATGACAGGCCTCGCAACCTTCGATGAACGTCTCCCCGTATTGCAGATCACTTTCATTGAGGGCAATGAACAACCCGCCATTTGGCTCGATGACCTGTGGGACAATCTTGCGGAGGATGATATTCTCATCAATACACTCAATGGCAGATTCCTGATCACTTACAGCATACCGCCCGCCGCTATGAAGGAGACCATGCGTTCGACCGGATGTACCGTTGCAGATATCGCCACGCTCGATGACGGTTACGTCAAAGCCGCGCAGCGCCAAGTCGTGTGCAGTTGCAGTTCCTGTAAATCCGGCCCCGATGACAATTACATGTGGTTTGCTCATTAGCGATAACTCCATCTAGAATACATGCATTGGTACAAGGTGTCCTGACGAATTTTGATATGATATATAAAAGTCCTTCGGTCAAGTAAACCGCAGGTCATCGGTACCATTCTTCATAAAAAAATGAAAATCAATCGATTGTGTGAAGCTATTTAAGTGCGGACAAACAGGCTGGCAAAAATCAATGGCATTACAGGTACTGAGGTTATCACCGCTTCCTGAGGTTGACCAATGGTTGGTTAAATCGTTTAACTTTTCCAATTTGCATCAGCGCCTCAATAGACGATTGATGAAGATTAAGCCCCAAAAAATTGCCCAAATTAAAGCCCCAAAAAGGACACTCCACAAAAGCCCCTCCACCCATCCCTTAGCCGGGACGGTCTGGATAGCTGTAAGAACTGCCATAACGATACTGGCAATGGAAACAATAAAAATGCCATTTCGCATCGAGATCCATGGCCCGCTTGCCTGTTCTACTTCCTGTTTGACCTGTTTAATTGTCATTGTCTTTTTCTTTTTAGCCATGCACCACTCCATGTTGAAGATCAGATAGAAAAAAGGAGGGGTGAATGCCACCCCTCCTTACGAGCAGGGAATCGCTATTCAATCCATTCGAAGGTGCGGGTGACCGCCTTCTTCCAGCCCTTGTATTGCTTATCTCGCAGGGCAAAATCCATCTTAGGTTTCCATTCCTTGTCCTTGGCCCAGTTGGCGCGTAGATCTTCCACGTTCTTCCAGAAGCCTACAGCCAGGCCGGCAGCATAAGCAGCACCGAGTGCTGTAGTCTCTGCCACTTTCGGGCGGATGACAGGGACACCCAGGATATCAGACTGGAATTGCATGAGCAATTCATTGTATACCATACCACCGTCAACCTTCAAGGCGGTCAGGTTAACTCCCAAATCCTTGTTCATCGCATCCAGCACTTCACGGGTCTGGAAAGCAGTGGCTTCGAGGGCAGCCCTGGCAATGTGGCCTTTGTTGACGTAGCGGGTCATACCGACGATCGCGCCACGGGCATCGCTCTTCCAATAAGGAGCGAACAGGCCGGAGAAGGCCGGGACGAAGTAGATACCACCATTATCCTCCACGGTCTTGGCAAGTGCTTCAATATCCGCGGACTTCTGGATCAGGCCCAGGTTATCTCGCAACCACTGTACCAGGGCACCGGTGATGGCAATCGAACCTTCGAGGCAATAGACAGCCTTCTCCTGACCAATCTTGTAACCGAGAGTGGTCAACAGGCCGTTCTTGGATTGAACGGGCTTGGTGCCGGTATTCAGAAGCATGAAGCAACCGGTGCCGTAGGTATTCTTTGCCTCGCCTGCACTGAAGCAGGTCTGGCCGAAGAGCGCAGCCTGCTGGTCGCCCAGATCACCGGCCACCGGGATACCCTCTAATTCACCGACAGCCTTGCCATAGACAGCCGAAGATGGCATGATGGCAGGGAGCATGGCGCGCGGGATACCCATGACTTTGAGCATGTCCGGATCCCAATCCAATGTCTCCAGGTTCATCAGCATGGTGCGGGAGGCGTTGGAAACATCCGTGACATGCACACCACCCTTAGGACCACCCGTTAGGTTCCAGATGACATAGGTATCGATGTTTCCAAAAATCACTTCGCCTTTTTCGGCTTTCGCGCGCGCACCGTCGACATTCTCCAAAATCCACTTGATCTTCGGGCCAGAGAAATATGTCGCCAGTGGAAGCCCAACTTTCGGGCGGAAGCGATCCTGTCCACCATTCTTAGCCAATTCATTGCAAATGGTGTCGGTGCGGGTATCCTGCCAGACAATGGCGTTGTAAACCGGTTTTCCGGTGGCTTTTTCCCACACCACGGTGGTCTCGCGTTGGTTGGTTACACCAACGGCAGCGATATCCTTTGGAGAAACGCCACTTTTCTTAAGACCACCTTTGATGACTTCCTGGGATCGCTCCCAGATCTCGAGTGGGTTGTGTTCCACCCATCCTGGCTTTGGATATATTTGTTCATGTTCCTTTTGTTCAACACCGACCACTTTGCCTTCATGATCGAAAATCATGAAGCGCGTGCTGGTCGTCCCCTGATCAACTGCGGCTGAGTATTTAGCCATTTCAAACCTCCGGTTTCATCTAAATTCCAAGCAGGTTTCTTGACCGCCTGGCGGATAAGGATTTGAGCGGACCCCTAACGTTTTTTATCGGCTAGGCCTCTTTTTTGGGCAGCATGGCTGTTACCAACCAATCATACAGGTAGACGCCAATCACAGCGCCGACAAGTGGGCCAACAATCGGGATCCACCAGTACCCACTTGAGAACAGTCCGGTCGTTCCGGAAACCAGGCCGAAGAGGCGCGGGCCAAAGTCACGGGCGGGGTTGATTGCATATCCGCTCGGGCCACCCAGGGACAAACCGACCGCCAGTACTGTTCCGCCCACCAGGAACGGGCCAAGGTTGTGCATCAAGCCTGTATTCTTGGAGTCGCCACTTGCCAGGACGCCCCACAGAAGAACAGCCGTCCCGATAACCTCTGTGATGAAGCAAGTCAGGAAACTGTAACCCCCCATGGAAGAGGCTGATGCAGCCCCACCCCAGAAGGCCTGGCCGAAGACCGATCCTGGCCCGGTGCACCAGACGTTGGGCAGGCCGGCTGCGCGCAATCCATCACCGTAGCACAGGTAAACGCCGAGTGCACCCAAGAACGCGCCTACAATCTGGGCGAGGATGTACGGAAGTACCTGACCCCAGGGGAAGCCGCGTTTGAAAGCCAGCGCAAGCGTTACTGCCGGATTAATATGAGCACCTGAAACTCCGGCAGAGACATATACGGCCACGATCACGGCGAAAGCCCACCCGAGCGTGATCGTATTCCAGTCGTAACCCACTGAAGCCAGGCGGGGAGCGAGACCAACATTAGCGACAACGCCATCACCCAACAGGATTAATATGAAAGTACCGAAGACCTCACCAATTAGTTTTTTAAACATGTCCATTCTCCTTTTTGAAAAAGATTCGGATAGAGGTGCAACAAACTTATTGACGAGCAATGCATTTTTATCAATCTCTCATAATCCTCCTTATTAAATACATAGTACCCTATTAACAAAACAAGCATGATCCATGAAAATGGGGGACTTCCCGAGGAAATTCATAAGTACTTTCCCAACAGGGAGGAATCGACAGATTTCGTTCCCATAGGCATAGACAATCATCATTATTGCACGTGGGAACAGCAAAGAAAATCAGGCGACGAACCCAATTTAAAGAAGAATATCCTTACAAAACTGTAAGCAATGGAAGGTTATGTTACTCCAATGGAGTAAGGTAATGCGCAGTTGGAGTATAAGAAACCGCTTTTCACCCTCTGAATGGGCTTTTAACCTGTTTCACTGCCTTTTGCCACCCGTAATAGAGTTCTTCGCGGTGATCTTCAGATATGCGCGGTTCGAAGTAGCGATCTCTCTTCCAGGAAGAAACGATTTCTTCAATTGTCCCCCAATAGCCGATCGCCAATCCTGCCAGGTAAGCTGCACCAAGTGCTGCAGTATTGGTGAACACCGGCCGTTCCACTGGGATACCCAGTATGTCGGCTTGAAATTGCAGAAGAAAATCGCTTTTAGCGACCTGACCATCGACACGTAGCACCTTAGGCATCAACTCAGGTTCTCGTTTCTTAATCACCTCGATAAAATCACGGGTCTGATAAGCCAATGCTTCAAAGGCAGCTCTGACAATATGGTGCTTAGTAATACCTCGCATAATTCCGAGAATGGCACCGCGGGAATAAGAACCTGTAACTGAACGAGTTATATCTGAGCCACCAAAGGGCGGCACAAAGAATACTCCCTGAGTATCAGGAACCTGGCTGGCTAGCCCTTCGGCCTCAGCTACTTCGCGGATGATGCCTAATCCATCTTGCAACCAGGTGATGGCATCACCAGCAACATCAGCTTTGCCCTCCATACCATAAACCACATTTTCGCCGATCGTCCAGAATACTGGTGAAAATAACCCGCCTGCTGGGGGAATATAGCGAGCTCCAGTGTTCAAGAGGACAAATGAACCGGTACTATAGGTGTTCTTAGCCATGCCAGCTTCGACACAAGCCTGACCGAGGGCGGCAATTTGTTGATCCCCGGCCGCACCACCGATGGGTACCCGGGTTCCAAAGAACACTTCGGGATCGGTATAAGCATAAATATCGCTCGAACGCCGTAATTCTGGCAGGATTTCACGCGGAATCCCCAATTCGTTAAGTATCTCGTCATCATAAGTTAACGAGTTAGCGTTGAGCAAGAGAGTGACTGAGGCGTTGGAATGATCGGTTACATGGGCTCTACCACCGGAAAGTTTCCAAATTAACCAGCTATCGATCGTGCCACACAGCAACTCGCCTCTGGCAATTCCCTTTTGAATAGTCTGGTCGTTATCCATGAGCCAGCGAATCTTTGCTGCAGTAATATCCGGAACAATGACCATGCCTGTTCTCGTTTCGATGTTTACCTTATCTTTGGCAATGAGTTGTTCGCAAATAGGCAGGGTACGTTGATCCTGCCACACAATCGCCCGGCCGACGGGTTCGCCAGTTTTTTTGTTCCAAAACACAGTGGTGTCACGCTGATTGGTAATGCCGATCGCGTCGATCTGCTCGGGTGCAATCCGACTGTTCTGGAGGGCTTCAGCAACCACCTGGAGACTAACCCTCCAGATTTCATTTGCGTCATGTTCCACCCATCCTAGCTGTGGATAATGCTGGGTTATGTCAGCGTAAGCAGATGCTACCACATTCGTCTTGCGGTCAAGTATCACAGCCCAAGTACCAGAAGTTTTTTGGTGGATGCTTAGAATATAGGTTGTCATTTTTGGGACTCCGATTCTAGAAAGCTCTTCAGGAAAACAGTCCTGTTCTCCATGACACCACAAGATGACCAACCGCTATTCTGGATTTCTGGAATGCACCGATTTCCCGACCACAAGTCCGAGTTCAAGACTTATTCGCACAAGACCAACTAAGTTTTCTACCTCAAGCTTACGCATAGCATCAAGCCTCTGTTTCTCGACAGTTTTAACACTAGTTTGCAGATTATCGGCAATTTCACGCGTTGAATACCCATCTACAATGTATTTGACCACTTCACGTTCACGTGGTGAAAGTCGGTCAAGCAAGCTGTGCGGGCTCTCGGCAAGGAAGTTATTGGCAATTACCCCAGAGATAGCCGAACTTAAGTAGATACTCCCATTATTAGCAGCTCTGATTGCAGCAAGAAGTTCGTCTGCAACTGATTGTTTCACAACATAGCCTAATACTCCCGCCCGGAGGGCTTGTCGAATCATGCTGGGATCGGCATGCATGGAGAGGATTACGACCTGAGATTTGGGTTTAATCTCATCAATTTCGGCCAACATTTCGAGCCCATCGAGATTCGGCATTGAGATATCGAGTACGATCACATCCGGATGCACCGATTTGGCCAGCGCAATTGCCTGAATTCCGTCGCTGGCTTCTCCTACCACCTCCAGGTCACCGGCTCCTTGAAGTAATTTAACAATCCCCTGCCGAACAAGTTGATGATCCTCTACGACCACAACTCGTATCATTGTTTTACCTCCCAATATATTTCACCACAGACTCACCAACTCGCAAATCCTGTTTCTGCTAATTCGCATTAGGGTTGGCAACCGGTAAAGACCCATAAAGACTTGTGCCTTTCCCTGGAGCAGATTCGATATCAATGTTACCACTTAGGATGAGGAAACGCTCCCTTAACCCTTGCAAGCCTAGACCGAAATTTGGCCTTACGCTTGGGTCGAATCCTTTCCCGTCATCTTCGACCGATATGTTAACCTCACCATTTACATAATCCAAGTTTATCCAGATTGTTGTTGCATCGGCATATTTAACCGCGTTGTTCATTCCCTCTTGAACTAATCGATATAGGGCGGTAGCCTGGGCAGTGGGAATCGGTGGAAGTTGCTCCTGGCTGCTAAATACCACTCGTAATCTAGTGGACAAGGCCATGAAAGAACATAACTCTTCGAGCACTTTGGGAACTGACATTGTGTCAAATGATGGAGGGCGAAGCTCATATAACACTCGACGAATATGTCGCATCATATCTTCGACAACTTGAATCGTCCCCCTAATTTGATCCCCCACTCCTAAGTGGCTGGTTCCCACGTCATGTTGAATTGCCCGTAGATTTAGTATGAGAGCTGTCATACCTTGACCGATATCATCGTGCAGGTCTTGAGCAATCCGGCGACGTTCATCTTCCTGGTTAGTGAACAATTGCAAGCTTACCAGCTTTAGACGTTCCTCGGCTTGAACTTGCCGTGTAATGTCTTGTGTATAAGTGGCAACCGCCTCGATTTTGCCGTCGGGTCCGGGGAGAGGACAAATAAGCACATCGACCCATTGATCCTCAAAGCGATCCGTAAATTGAACAGGGAAACCCGAATTCGTAGCTTTATTCACCACCGTTTTGCGATGTGCCGTTTTCGAAGGTGGATATAAATTCCAAATATTGCTGCCCAACAATTCATCCGCTGATTTTTCGAATCGCTGGGCGGCAGCATTGTTAATATAAATGATAAATCCATCTACGTTAAAAAGTTCAACGGCATCCGGGCAAGATTCTAAAAGTTGCCAAGCGAGCTTCTCTTTAATGACTTCGGCCATCACATTTAGGACTTCACTGCTTTAAGTACCCTGACCTCTTAATAAGGTGCAGGTTAGGTCTGCTTCTCTGGAATTGTTCTTGCTTTGGGACACCTTAAGAATTGATCTGCAGAAAGACTACCACGGAGGACTGGATTTGTAAAGTGCCGAAAAAAAATTGTGCTAGCCCAAAGTAGTAGAGTCCCCTTCTACCAAAGTTAAAATGTCCCCTGCGAAAGGGACAAGAAAAGTGGACCTACTAACGATGAGTGCAAAAGAAGTAAACCGGTTGGAAGTAATGCACCGGCTGAACGAAAAGCGGCTGAAACAAGCCGCTGTAGCAGAACTGCTTGGAGTGGGTAAGCGGCAGGTGAAGCGGTTATTGCGGCGGTATCGACAGCAAGGAGCCAGCGGTTTGGTGTCGAAACGGCGAGGCAGGCCGATATCAAGGCCTCAAATTCCAGACAACTTGATTGGTTTACCAACCTCTATTGATCATCTCTATCTATTGGTTTTTTTAAAAGTAGAACTCCCAGTTTTTGGTAATCTCATATATTATATAAATAAATAACCATTAGACCAGGGTTAATGACCAATAGTAAATTGGTATTGAAATTGGGACAATGGGAAGTCTTCTAGCAGCGCTCAATCTCGCCTAGGCAGATCTTCATTATCTGCTGGTCGAGGGCAGCTTCTTCCGGGACTCCCCAGCGTAGGTCAATGGCATGGAAACGGCAACTGTGGGAGGAAACCAATTCGCTTAGACTGTGCTGGTATGATCATAATATGATTGGTAACTCATCAACTTTGCCCCTCTGCTCGAATCGCAAACCAGCCAGATATTCATCCAAGTTGTCTGAATTACGACTGATTTTGTCCGATATTTGTGCCCCCATGGAGATTCGAACTCCAGTTTTAGCCTTGAAAGGGCCACGTCCTAACCGCTAGACAATGGGGGCTGGTTTTGTGCCCATGGCTGGGTACTTAAGCGGACGGATTTTACCATCCCCCCCCATGACGGTCAAGCCAATTCATGAAGATTCTTTTCTCTCAGAGATCAGTCCCAGCAAATCGACCTGCCTGCGATTAAAGAGGATTGCCGGGCTTTCGATGCGAAATTGCGGGATGAGGATGGCAGTCAGTATGGCATCGTAGAGCGGAACGAAATCACGCACGCTTTCCACCATGATGGTGGCGAAGTCGAACCGGCCGGCCCACTCCAGCTTACCTTCCAGTTCGTAAACCTGGGTGGTAACGCGAATGTAGTATTCATTGAGATTCTGATAGCCGCCGCGCGCCAGGGCATGTGGTCCCACGTCCTCTCTGCGGGTGAGACAGACGGCAAAAATATTGTTCTTGACAAGGTCGATCATTTTATATTCCCCGACGAGTTTGGTCGGCATGTGGATGCGAGCGAGTTTGGCATCCAACACTTCCATGAAAGAGGTGGTCGGATCATTCAACATCCCAACCATACCGGTGCTAGGCACCTTCAATTTACCGACCACGCGATAGCTCAGAGTGACAAAATCAGCAGGGAGGACGCGATGGGTGACGTTGGATTCAGGCATCTCTTCTCCACTCCATCCAGGATCTATTCCGGCGAGGGACGAGTCCCACCGTGTTTCTTCAGAGGCGGGCGCGGTCGGCGTTTGATGGCTGAAGCTTTACCCGTCTCCGGGTTGAGGATGGTGACCAACCAGGATATCGCACGAGCATCATATTCGCGCCGCCCGCACATGTCACACACCCAGGCCGGGAAATTGGGTACTGTAACGAGCTCTTCATCGAGCCAGGTGAAGTAAGTGATATGTTGCAGATGCATCATTCCGGTCTGGCATTCACTGCATGGGAAGGTTTCTTTGGTATTGCCGGTCATAATCATACTCCCAGTGCTTTATCCATTATTATGACGCTCGCACTTGTACCGATACGGTTCGCTCCGGCGGCGATCATCGCCAGAGCAGCCTTATAGGTGCGGATTCCCCCAGCAGCTTTGACACCGACCTCAGGGCCAACCACGCGGCGGACCAAGTCAACATCCTCCACCGTAGCTCCGCCGGTACCAAACCCAGTGGAGGTTTCTATGAAGTCCGCTCCGGCAGCCAGTGAGAGCAGGCATGCCAGGATCTTCTCATGGCGCGTCAGCATGGCAGCCTCGATTATGACTTTTATCTTCAACGCGTGCTCATGGACCTCCTGTGTCACGAAAAGGATATCGTTCAGCATCAAGCCATAGGATTCGCTCTTCAGTGCACCCAAGTTCAGAACCATGTCCACTTCAGTCGCCCCACTCGCAATGACACGGATCGCCTCATGGGTCTTGTCTTCTGGTAAAGTGGCACCCAGTGGAAATGCAATGACTGCACACACTCCCACCCCTAAATCCTTAAGTAAACTGCGCGCCAGCGGCACATAAACCGGGTTCACGCAGGCCGTTGCAAAATGATACTGCCGGGCCTCTTCGCACAACTTTTTGATCTGGGCGGCGGTGGCCTCAGGTTTGAGGAGAGTATGGTCAATCCAGGCAGCAATCTCGGTTCCGCGCGGTGCAGGCAGCGTTGGCGGAGCAACGGGAAGCTTCCGGTTGTAAGTGTCGGCTACTGCAAGGATTTGCTTCAACGATCGAATGGATGTACTCATGGTGCGGCTGAGACCGATATGTTGGATTTTAGCAACTTCCAGTCCGGGAAAGGCCAGTAGACCACCAGCGCCTTGCCGAGGATATTCTTTTCGGGCAGAAAGCCCCAGGCATGGCTGTCGGCTGAGTTATTGCGGTTATCACCGAGAACGAAAAGATTTCCTGCCGGTACGGTCCATTCGCCGGAATAATCAGGTGGGGCGGCAATATAGGTTTCGTTGATAAGAATCCCATTAATTCGCAGCGTCCCCTTTTCAATTCTTACCATATCACCCGGCAGACCAATCACGCGTTTAATATAATCCTCGTAATCATCGCTGATATTAGGCAGACCGAGCAAACTACGGAAGAAACCTGACTCAGGGTACATCGGCGGACGAAAGACGATGATATCGCCGCGGTGGAAAGTGCCGAACTGGTAGGCCAGGCGGTTGATGAGCACAAACTCGCCATCATCCAAGGTAGGGCGCATCGAGAACCCGTCCACGCGCACGCGGGCCGAGATGATGTTGATCACTAAAAAAAGGAGAACCGCCAACCCCAGCGTTTCCACGACCTCTTGCAGGAAGTTTTTCCAGCCAGGTTTAACGGCTGGAGCTTCGGGGATAAGCTGGGGACCGGTCTCCGGGGAAAAGTCAGACAATGGGGCCTCCAGAAAGAATTATACCATTTGCGCCATCTCAGCCCGGGAAAACACTTTGGGCCATTGGTAGGATTTTTTTATATTTATTGAAATTATGAAAATGTAGGGGATGCGCGACCCGGACAGGAACCAGTATTTACACTAACCCACTGAGATCCCAAAGGCCCAATACATTGGCACGTTCAACACACGTTCGCCGCAGTCCCAGGCCCTTTCATCCAGATGCTTGAGGCGCTGGATTTCATCTGCCGGGACCAAGTCTGCCAGATCAGCTTCCAGCACCGCCCATTCCAGGTCGCGATCACCAAGTGCAGGCGGATGTTTTTCGTCGGTACCCAAGCTACCGGTTTCGATGAGCGGGATGCCTGCCTGGCGGAACAAGGGAGCCAGCCGCATGCCCAGAGCCGGGTCAGCACCCTGCCGACGCAGGGATTCAGTCTGCCAGCGGCCCAGCGGTACCAGCACGTCCGGTTTGTCCACGCGGTTGGTGTAATCAGGCTCAGCCAGTGCCAGGATACTCCCGCCAGAGCGAGTGACGCGTTTCAATTCGCACAAAGTCTGCAGCGGATCACGAACCCACAGGAGCAGGAAATGGCAAAAAGTGATATCGAAAACGCCGGTGGCAAACGGCAGCGACAGGGCATCCCCGCAAGCAAGGATTGCCTGAGGGGAATGCAGGCGTGCCTCCATCAGGTGGACAAATTCGAGGTCAAGCCCGTGAATGGCGGCGGGTGTACTCAGGTCAGATAAGACTGCCCCCGTCCCGCAACCAACTTCCAAAACCCGATGGGCAACCCCCATTCCAGTCCTTCTGAACAGGTAGGAACGCAGATCCTTCGTCCAGATGGCCTGTTGAATATACCGCTTATGCCAATCCATCATCCAACCAATCCAGGATGAATTTCACCTGCGCATCGGTTTCCGGCGATTGGGGATGTATCCTACTTTGCTCGGAGCTTTGGTAAAGTTCATTCAAACGGATGAACGCCTGTCCCCCGGTCAACCCATGGCGAACCAGCCAGCAGCCAACCGTCATGCCAGTGCGCCCGATGCCGCCCCAACAATGCAGGTACACTTTTCGCCCGGAGGCCAGTGCGGCATCCAGGGTATCCAGGAGCGTCACCATTTGTTTTTGTGATGGCAGGCCTCTATCTTGAATATTAACACGCTGATAGGTTACGGAGATGCCATAACGAGCGGCTGCTTCCTTCAGGACAGGCTGGTAGGCAGGCAGTTCGCCCACTCGTGTGAGGTCGATGAATGTGTTGAAACCGGCATCAAGGAAACCTGACAGATTGTGATTGACAGCCGATCCATCGATACCGGAGATCGGATATCCCCCTGCTAGAAATTGTCCTGGCACGACCCAGTATGATCCTGGAATGGGTTTGTCGCTCATGGCAGCAGGAATTTATCCTTTGTGTCCCCGGATATTGGGTTCTTATTCAGACGGTTCGAGCAAGATTCGGGCAATTTCCGCGGCATCCCGCACCAGCACCGGGCATGTAGTCGTAAAATTGCCTGTCTCCTTTGCCTTCAGCCAACCTTCCGGGGTGCTGATGTCATAGTCAATCAAGTCACGGCAAAGCAAGCTACTGTGTTTCTGCTCGAAAAAGCGCATAAATTCCTGCGAAAGCCGGTAAATCTCTTCCTTCCCAGCCGGGTTATCCGCGCCACGGGCAAGACCCAGGACCAACAACGCACCGGTCACTGCTCCGTAGATTTCGCCTCGCCGGGCAATGCCACCGTCGAATGGGGAAGCGAGTTTAAGCGCGGTCTGCTTGTCCAAACCAAAACGCCTTGCGAATGCCGAGAATACAGACTGAGAGCAATTGAACCTTTGACCAAAAACGGCAACTGCGCGATCGGTAGGTGAGGATATCAACCCTCTTCTCCATAGACGAACAAATCGCTGATGGATTGCCGAAGGTAATTGCGTGAGATCGCATCACCAAAAACCGCAGCAACCGAGAGCACGATCAGCTTAGTATGGCGTTTTTCAGGAGGAATATATACCGTATCCGTCGTCACGATCTCCGTGATCTGTGGGATGGAAACCAGTCTTTCCAGACCACCGTGTACAAAAACACCATGAGTGCAGGCCACCCAGATCTCCTGAATGCCCTGCTCGATAAGAACCTTGCTGATCCCGACAATGGATCCGCCAGTGGCAATTTCGTCATCATAGATGATCGCCCGCCGATAACCCTGAATGGGCCGTCCCACCAAGCCGCTGATCAGCACCTCGCTATCTGAAATACGCTCCTTGTCGCCAGCTGCCACCAGCATCCCCAGGCCTTTCGCGAAGCGGGCTGCGGATTTGGCATGTCCCATATCCGGAGCAACCACGATGGTGTTCGACAGGTCACGTCCCTCGAAATGCCGGTTGAAGACCGGGCGGCTGGTAAGCGGGTCAGCCGGGATGCTGAAGAAACCATGCACCTGCGGCGAATGAAGCATCATCGTCATAACGTGCGTGGCACCGGCAGTCTGGATCAGGTCGGCCACCAGGCGGGCAGTGATGGAGATGCGTGGAGCATCTTTTTTATCCGAACGGGCGAAGGAGAAATAAGGGATGATGGCATGGATTTCCTTGGCCGAGGCGGAACGGGCAATATCAAGCATCATCAGCAATTCAACAAGGTGATCGTTCACAGGTGGCGTGAGCGATTGGAGGATATAGACAACCCGCGAACGCACACTGGCACCAAGCTGGATGTACAGATTATCGTTACTGAAACGGCTGATATAGGTCTTGTCGAGCGGTAGACCCAGATGAGAAACAATATCGGCCGCCAATTGCGGGTGGGAGCTGCCACTGAAAAAACGGACTTCATTCGGGTCAAGCTTTTTTAGGGTCATGATTTGTAAATTTTCTCCCATGGATCCTTCAGGAAATTCCCCAAGATCTGATCCGCTGCACCCTGGGTAGGGAGTACATCGCCATCCGGTTCCACGTAGAGCCAGGCTTTTCCAGCACCGGAGGGAACTTCATCTTCGATGGTTTCATGGGCGACCGGGTTTTCGGCAGAGTAGGGGACGGGCAGGTCCCAGCGCAGACCCAGACCGAGAGCGGAGGCCTGATTGCGCAGGAGTTGAAGCGGCTCATGCAGCGAAGGTTCGGAGGCTCCCAGCGAAAGACTTTTGACCTGCAACCTGGCCAGTTTTTCAAGCGTCTCTCCGGATTTCCCGACATTCAAGGGTGTGACCGTCAGGTGGACGGTGGTAAACAGGTCCTCCGGCAGGATTGTTTCGAGGGCCTTCCAAGAAGCCGGATTTTCAGGCTGGAGAATGAACAGCAAATGGTCGAGACCGGTCTGCAGGAGGG
Source organism: uncultured Chloroflexia bacterium (assembly GCA_963827305.1). Classification (GTDB taxonomy): domain Bacteria; phylum Chloroflexota; class Anaerolineae; order Anaerolineales; family Villigracilaceae; genus UBA877. The sequence goes on along the minus strand of CAWHAM010000003.1, from coordinate 256,858 downwards.
TGTGCAGGTAATCCTTGTCAGCCAGTTTCAAGCCATCCGTAAGCAGGCCGGTTACCTGACCGACCTTCTCAGCATGGGCAATCAGGGCAGGTAAATCCTCGCGGAGGGTTGGTTCGCCGCCAGTGAAGGTGATGTGAGGGATGCCAGCGGCCCAAGCTTTATCCATAATGGACTGCCACCCTAAGGTGGTCAGTTCACGGTCGACGCGCTTGGTGGGGGCATATCCGGCCTGGGTACCAGCGGGCAGGCGGTAGGTCAGGGCGCAATCGAGGCGTAGAGGTGCGGTCAAATCCTGAGAATGGGGTGCGACCCGTTCAAAGTCGAGGTAAGTGGTCGGGTCCAGATCAGGGGTATGGATCAAAGTCTGTACACGGTCGCGGAAATCCAGGAAATCCTTATGCGCCTCGGCAGGACTGATGCGGTAACGCTTTGAAATATGTCCGGCGACCTGTTCCGGAGGAGTGCCCTTGATCATATGAAAGGCGAATTCGGCAGCGGTAGGATTCAGGTGCAGGACGGTGGCTGCATTGACGATAAGGATGCCGGAGCCATCCTTCAACAAGCGCAAGTGCAGGCGGTAAGCCGGTTCGTCCGGTCCGGATTTAAAGGTGTGCGTATCCGGGGGCAACGGCGCGGCTTTAGCTGGTTTTTCGGCGAGGATCCAGAGCAGGATCACCCCTGCCAGCAGGAGAACCACCTGGATGATAGTGCCGTATCTATGGAAAAACCCACGACGCACGAAAAGAAAGTAGATCGGGGATCCCAGCAGGATCACAGCCCCGATAATACGTACCAGCCCGCCTTTTACACCATATTTACTTATCCTGAGTTTGCCGGCGACAAGAAGGTACGCGCCAAATGCAAGCATACACACGGAGATGAAAATACTTGCAACGAGTGCTAAAGTATGCGTTATGTTTGGGGACATCCCAGCCTCCTGTTGTTAATCACGCACAAAGTGCGGCATATCAAACGGGATTTCCAGCGAAAGTTCAATGAATCCAGCGTATTCGCCGTTGAGGTACCAGGGGGATTGATAAATGAGCTTCTTGATACCGTTCTTCTCGATCGTGTAAATATTGCGCTGGCGTGCCTTCATCAAGCCCGCCAGTTCAGTGCGTGCCGGCTCAGGATGACAATCGAGAACGTTCTTACCGATCAGGTCACGCCCGCCATCCCCTTCAAAGATTTTTTCGGCATTGGCATTCATTTCGAGGATAATTCCGTGCGCGTTGCAGACGGTGACCGCACCGGGGAATTCTTTGACCCATGCAAATTCAGGAGTTTTCATTTTATCGGAACCTCGTACTGTGTTAATAGGTTATAGAGAATCGAAATGAAGAGGTTCAAGTGTTCATCAACCCTACCTGGGAATGTTGTGTCCAGATACGCAAGCGTATCGTATTGTGTGTTTCGAATAACGCCATGTTCGCCATAACGTGGATCCACCTGCGTGTGACCCTTTTGGTCGCCGAGAGTCCAGTTGGTGGTTTCGAAGAGCGCAAATGGTATCCCGGCTTCCTGAAATGGAGCGTAATCAGAGGAACCTTTACCAGTCGCGGGATCCTTCAAGTCGACGTTTCGGACGGTCTGTAAATTGAAGCCATTCCCGGAAGCCCACTCGAGTGCCCAATCGCGAACTACAGACAGTTGGCCTTCGTCGCTGTAGACGTAGGCGACGTCCCCGGCAATCAGGGAGTCGAGGTCGACCATAGCGATAACGTTCTCAAATTCCTGTTGGCTCATTTGATTCAGGTAGGCATAGGAACCCAAGAGACCACTTTCTTCTGCTCCGAAAGCAATGAAACGAATGGTGTAAGGAGTCTGCACATTTTGGATAATTTTGGCCACTTCCAGCATGACTGCCACGCCGGAGGCATTGTCGTCCGCTCCAAGCCCGACATCTGAGGAATCGTAATGCGCGCCGATAATAATCTCCTGTGTTGAAGTCCCTTTCTTTACGGCGAACACATTAACCGAGGAAATGGTCTTATTTCCAGTATCGGCACTGAACGGCTGGGTTTCAGGGTCATATCCAAGCGCTTTGAAAACCGTCGTAATGTACTGGGCGGTTTGCGTTTCCCCCTGTGAACCAGCAACTCTGGAACCGATATTTGTAAAGTCCCGGATGAGAGGCCGTGCAACTTCCTGACCATATTTAGCCGCGGGTGTACCCAACGGGACCAGCGTGGCCACCCCCAAAGTCGCCACACTCGGAGTTGACTTATTGGTGCCTCTACAGCCATTCAAGACAAGCGCTAGCAGGAGAAAAAGGATTAGGGTTCGTTTCATCATAATTAGACCTCTATTGAATTTGCAAGGATTCAAACTGTAGTGGACAACCTCCACCGCATTCAACCATAAGGGCACAGCCATCACACTTTTCGGGCAAATTCTTGCGTTCCCGTAGCCGGACCGCCAATTCATGGTTCCAGATGGAGTCCCAACCGTCGGCAAGCAGGTTTCCGAGCGGCCGGTAGTACGATTGGCAGGGTAAAACATTCCCATCCGGTTCGACGCACATGTTGTACAAAGCCGCCGTGCAACCCTTCACGCCCAAATCGAGTGCCATCGGGTCAAAATTACAGTACTGGGTCGGCGTGTACCAGATGAGATGCTGGCCGCGCGATTCGGTCTTTTTACGGGCCACCTCCAGCAACGCTGTCAACTCGGACTCGGGCAGTCCCGTCCCCACAACGGATCCACGACCTGAGTGGATCAAGGCATTAAGCCCAACAGTCGGGACGCCCGTCTCGGCCAGGAAATCCAGCGTCGCCGGGATGGTTTGAACGTTCGTCTGCAGCATGGTGGTATTGGTCATCACGTAAAGCGGGCTGGCCAAAGCATTCTTCAAACCCTTGACTGTTTGCGGAAAGGCGCCTTTCGTCCGTACCATCTGATCGTGGACCTCAGCATCGCTCGAACTCGAGCGTGATCTGGATATGATCCAACCCAGCGTCAACCAATTTGTCAACATAATGCTGATCTGAAAGGCGGCGGGCATTCGTATTAAGACCGGTGATCTGGCCGTTACGTTCAGCGTGAGCGATCAAGGCCGGCAGATCCTCGCGCAGGGTTGGCTCGCCGCCGGTAAAGATAATATGAGGAACACACAGCTCCCAGGATCGATCGAGGACATGCTTCCAGTCGTCCGTGGAAAGCTCCTCCAATTGGCGGCCTTCCACGTTGTAGCAATGGGCGCAATCGTTATTGCAACGATAGGTCAGAGCCAGGTCCAGGCGATAGGGTGCGGTGGGACGCGCAGAGAACGGCATGATCGTTTCCAACCCCAGCTCGTGGATCGGGCAGGCACCATCCGGCCGGATGAGTTCCTCGAGTTGACTGCGGATGGTTCCCAGATCTGTGCGGGCCTGCCTGGCACCGACGTGATATTTCTGACGGATCTGGCGCACAGCCTCCTTTTCAGAGGTCTCTTCCAGGATGTAGTAGGCCATTAGAGTGGCAGTCGGGTTAAGGTGCAGTATACGGTTGGCGTTGACGATCAACGTGCCGTGACCATCCGGGTCGAGCCGCAGATGAATGCGGCTTTTTTCATCGGGGCCTTCACGGAGGTAGTGGTGGAGACCAGGTTGAGGATTATTGATGATGGCCTTTTGGTTAAATAACCTTGTCAACATTCGGCACCTTTAAGAAGGATCACCAATCGACAATCGAAAATGGTAATTCCTACCTTCCGCCGCCCGCACAGGCACACGCGCAACCGGCGCAAGCACAGGCACAGGCACAACCTCCGCCTCCGTGTAAACTACCACCACTGCTCTTGACAACCGGCACCGGGTTGGTGCGGTTGGTAACGCCGGAGGTGAAGGATTTCACATCACCGAGAACCTTGCTGGAGAAACCCTGGACACCTCCCACGACCGAAGCAGCAAAAGCCGCACCCGGCACACTGGACCGTCCGCCGGAGGTCGGCACAGAGACGGATGGACCGGAGCCGGTCGAGACCGGACGGTAACCCGGGTCGTAGCGGCTCCACCAGATCGGGATGAAGATTGGACCGGTGAAGACCCGCCGGGTACGCTCATCGTAATTCTTGTCGAGCATGGTCCACTCAAGGGACTCGTCGTACATCTGGCTCTTGACCTCGGGCGTGCCGGCAGTTTCGATCTCCTGCCAGGCGCGTTCCATGATGCTCTGGTAAAAGGCGATGGTTTCCTTCCGGCTGAAGCCTTTCATTTTTTCGGAAACACTGTTGACCAATTTGACGGTCATTTCCTGCAGCCCCTTGCGACGGGCTGCCTGGTCATTGCTGGCAAAAGCCTGCAGGAAATCCTTTTCGTAGTCGTGCAGGTCGGCGGGCAGCGGATTCGCCAACTGGAGCTTGAGTGGATCGCGCGTCACAACCGTGGCGGCATTCTTCTTGACCACGCCGAACAGGATCATGGTCATGACCTTGTCGAGCGGCTGCTCCATCAGGATGCCGGCTTCGACCGCCGTCAGGCCGCGCTTGATGCCGTGTCCTTCGATTTGAATCTTTGGTGGCAGGTAAGCAAGCTTGCGTTTCTTTGCATTTATCGCTCCCAGGATCGGCGCGCCGACGAAAAGCAGGATAAAGAATCCGATGCAGCAGAGGGGCTGCAGGTTCTTGAAAATGCCCGCAAAGAAACTTCCAAAGTCGAAAGCTGGAGGCACCACGATGGTATTGGAGGGGACGACGCTCATTGGAAAAGAGGCGCCGAACGTATATTTGGTGGAGGCCCTGGCGGTGGCGCATTTCCAGGCGTATGCAATATTGTTCTGCGCATCCGTTCCGGTCAGGGGCTGGTCGCCGCATGGCCAGCCGCCCTGGGTGTTGTGCCAGCGCGGTTGATCGGAGGTTACTTCGGCGGGAAAATGGAAGAAGACGTCCATCTCCGTGTTGCCATGCGCGGTCGTCCAATAGGCCGGGGAAAAATCTGCGCTGGCATAGGCCTCCCCTTGTGACGGATCCTTGTATAAAACGCCGCTGATCCCCTTGACAGTCACATGAACGCTGCCTGTCGCACCGGGCTGGATGGCATAAGAACCCATATCCACTGAAAAGCCGTATGGGCCATCCCCCTGAAAGTCGGACGAGATATTCACCGACTGGCCACCCACGTCGGCAGTTACATTACCAAGGTCGTAGTTCCCATTGGGCATGCCCACGTCCACATAATCGATGACGTGGCCGCCCGGGTCATTGACGAAGGTGAATTGGTAATCCAGGTCGAGGGTCCCGTCGCTATTCCAAGAGGCATCCACAACTTCCTGGCTCACGTTGAAGGAATACGACTGTGCCGCCGCGCTGGAGGTGAATATAAACATTACGGCAATGAGCAGTAAAGAAGTGATCAGACGAGGTTTCATGTGGGCCATCCTTCTACCACTTTGGTTCTTCGGTCAATTGATAAACCGTATTGCAATACGGACAGGTGACCATCGGCGCGCCATTGACCAGCTTGATATTGTCGGAAGTCAACGTGCCACCGCAGGACTTGCATTTCATCTGTTCAATCTTGGTCTCTCCGGGCAGGTCCACTTTGAGGGTGACATTTTGGACTGTCTCCTGTTTGGTTTTGCGGGCAGCCAATACGACCATGACAATCCCGCCAACCAATGCCAATGCACCAAGCAGCATCCCCGCACTGCCAACCCCTGTTACACCCTGTGCTCCACCGGCCGCGCCCAGCAGGATAAAACCTCCGACACAGATGCCAGCTGCCGCCAAAAGCAGGAGTATGACTGCCCCGATGTACATCCAGGTTGTAGCTTTCATGCAGACCTCCGTGAACAAAGAAATATACGTTTTACAGACAAAATGGTTGACATAAGTGTAGCACTTCTTTTCCCATTCGACAAATGACGAACTTCCCAATTTTGGAATAATGACCGCTGGAGCGGTCATATTCGGTGAAAGATCATCATATCCTTTCCCACCCAGGCACGGCTGCCATGCAATAGGAACAGCAAAAAAAAGGACGGATGCGAGCCGGATTAATTAAAGTGCCTTTTTTATGAAACAACGCGGAACGAATATTTTTCGCCGGTTCCCAAAACTCTTGGTACAAAGCTGGATCCGTTCTTGAAAAAACACGAAAGAGGAGCGAATAGCATGCGTTCAGGTAAGAAGGGGTAGGAACCTGGCCACATCCCAGGATAGCAGCTGGGAACTGCCTCAGCCTGAGGCTTGATTTTTGGAGCAAACGCGTTGCAAACCATCCCAACCTGCTCATCAGGTAGTGGGAAAAACAAATGCGGCAAGACAGGCATCGATTCTTTGCCGAATATTCATTATAGCACAGATGTGCTAAGTTTCAACTCCAACATTTCTAGCGGTTATTATATATAATCTGGAATCTCCTTGAAGAAGGCGTTGACCACCCCTGGATCAAAGTGTTGGCCGGCCTGTTCGTGGATATACTTAAGAGCTTTTTCCCTGGCCCAGGCATCCCGGTAGGGCCGGTCGGAAGTGAGGGCGTCCCATACATCCACCACGGTAAAAATACGCGCTGCCAAGGGGATTTGGTTCCCCTTAAGGCCGCGTGGGTAACCGCTGCCGTCCCATTTCTCATGATGACAGAAAGGAATGTCGAGTGCAGGATGGAGGTAGGTTATTGGGGCGAGCATTTCGTATGCAAATTGCGGGTGGGATCGCATGATCACCCACTCTTCCTCCGTGAGCGGCCCGGGTTTCCGCAGGATCTCATCAGGAACACCCAGCTTGCCGATATCGTGCAGCAGTGCTCCACGGCGGATATGGATCAGCTCCTCCGGAGTGGAACCAAAACTTGCGGCTAACTTTACTGTCATCTCGGTCACCCGCCGGGAATGACCTTCGGTCTCCTTGTCGCGCAGATCCAGGGCTTGCGACCAGCCTTCGATCGTTTCGTCATAAGCCATCATCAGTTCAACGTTGGAGCCTTGCAAGTTTTCAAAGAGCTGGGCGCTATCGATGGCGATGGCCGCTTGTCCGGCCAGCATATCCAGGAAAGTACGCTGCTCCTCGTCAAGGGAGATCGGCCCGCTCTGGTAGACCTCCAGCACCCCTTTTGTGAACCCTTTGGCGATCAACGGCACGCCCAGGTAGGAGGTGAACCCGGCGCGTACCAGATCGGCAACCCCGGGGATTTCCTCGTTGACACTGACCAGGTTTTCGATGGTAATGGTCCGTCTTTCACGAACGACCTGCCTGGCAAGGTTTTCGCCGAGCCGGAGGCTAGACTGCCCCAGCCTGCCTGGACGGAATCCCTGCGCCACCGATGATTGAATGGTCTGGCTGGTGGGATTGAAGACCATGATATTGACTGCCTCGATCCCCAATCGTTTTGTTACCTGGTCCAGCAGGATGCCCAATGTGAAGTTGACATCGAAACTGCTGGCGATGGCCGTATCGACCACCCGCAGGGCGGTCAGATTCTCAAGGCGGCGCTCCGTTTGGGTGTACAAACGCGCATGCGCCAAGGCCAGGGCTGCACGTTCAGCGAAGATCGTCATCATTCGTTCATCATCAACAGAAAAGAAGCCCGTGAGTGCACTCTGGATATCGATCGCTCCAATCACCTGGTTGCCAACCTTGAGTGGGATGGTCAGTTCCGACCTGGCCAGATCCCAGGCAGGCACGTAGGCAGGATCCGTCAGGACATCGCGTGTATTGATGCAATTGCCGGCGCGGATGGCGTTCGGAACCAGCCCGGGACCGTCCAGTGTATATATGACCTTGCTTACCTGGTCGGTATACTGGCCCAAGGCGGCAGCGCGGGTGAGCTTGTCGGAACCATTTTCGACAAGGAATAAACTGCAATTACTCTGCCCGAACTCATCCAGAACGATCTTAAGAATAGTGTGGGCAAGGGCAGGCAGGTCAAAGGGCGATTCGGTCAGTAAAGAACTAGAGGCGCGATAGAGGCGGGCAAGCTCCTCAGCCTGGCGGGCCATTTCAAGCTCTGCCCGCTTGCGCTCGGTGATGTCACGGTTAATGCCCACAATCCCCGTAATCATCCCCTGGTGATCTCGTAGAGGCACCTTGGTGGTTAGTAGCCATCTTTGTTCGCCATCTGGATTGACGGTAAGTTCTTCTCGATTGATCAACGCTTCACCCAAGCGAATGCTCTCCTGCTCATCGGCATAGTATGAGGCAGCCAGTTCCTGCGGGAAGAAATCGAAATCGGTCTTTCCCATGGTCTCCTCCTGGGTAGTCACCCCCAGCAGGCGCCTATGTGCACTGTTATCCATAACAATACGGCCATCGGAGTCTTTGATAAAAATATTATCTGGCAGGTTATCTATCAGGGTACTCAGCAAATTACGTTCTGCCGCCAAGGCCTCCTCCGCCCGCTTGCGCTCGGTGATATCCCAGATGAGGCCATTGATCCTGACCGGCTGCCCGGTCCCATCGTGAACCAATACGCCGTGCGCCGCCATGTAATGCAGGCTTTTATCCGGCCAAAGGATGCGATACTCTACATCATACAATACATCCTGCGCCACAGTGCGGTCCAGGGCAGCTTTGACAATCTCCCGGTCGTCGGGATGCACACAAGCGAAGAACTCTTCGGGGGTACCGGAAAAGGTCGCCGGATCGAGTCCCAGCAAATGGCAAGTCTGTCCGTCAAAATAGCGCCTGTTCTCGAGAATGTCCCAATGCCATACGCCCATGTTGGCCGATTGCAATGCCAGGTCGAGCCGGGCCTGGTTCTCACGCAGGACTTCTTCCGCCTGCTTGCGCTCAGTGATGTCACGGAACGTGCTAAGTGTATATACGTCGTCCCCGATTTTAAAATGCCCTACTGAGATTTCGATGTCTCTGACTGCCCGATCCTTTCGGAAAATCTGATATGTAAACTTAAGGTCATGAGGTTCGCCTTTGTTCACCTTTTCCAGATATTCCCGGATCAAGCCCTGTGATGCGAGTACAACATTGGCTAAGAGAGGTACCTGGGTGAATTCCGCCAAATCGTCGTAGCCGAAGATGTCCAATAGGGCTTTATTCGCGTCGATGATCTTGTTTCCCATGGAAAGGCCAATCCCTTCCAGGGAATTTTGAAACAGATTACGGTAACGCTCCTCACTCTCTCGCAAAGCTTCAACGGACCGTTTGCGTTCGGTGGCGTCACGGTCAATACCTATCACCAGTTCGCGTTCACCCACCTTAATGAGCGTAGTCGAAAGTTCGATCGGGAAAATGGTGCCGTTCTTGTGACGATGACTGGTTTCATATTTTAAAATACCCGCCTTCCGCATTTGTTCCATATAAACGTTTCGCTCTTCCCGTTTGCCAGGGGTCACGTTCAAGATATCGATGGATTGCCCGATCAATTCGTCGCGACGGTAGCCGTTCATCTGGCAAGCTGTTGTGTTGCAATCAACGATCGGCCATGATACGTTGGGATCATGAGGATCAATGAGCACGATGGCATCCGGTGAGAGCTCAAACAGACCTCGAAACAGTCGTTCGCTTTGCTGCTGTGCTTCTTCCGCCTGCTTGCGTTCGGTGATGTCCGTCAAAATACCCAGGGTACCCACCACCTTCCCCGAGTCACCAAATAGCGGCACGGCATGGTCGGCGAGCCAGATCAACGCACCATCCTTTCGCTCGAACACATAATCTTCACGCCACTCTTTGATCTCTCCCTGGTGGGCCAGCCGGATGCGTTCGTCGTGGGATAAATTCTTGTAATCTCCATACGATTCGATCTGCCGCAGCCGGCTGTTGAACAATGCACCGGTCATTTCTTCGGGATTGTAACCAGTCAGGCGTTCAAAGCCTTCGCCCAGGAAAGCATATTTTTCCTCGCCATAGTTGCGCTGATAAGGGAAACTCCCGGTCTGTGTGATCGTCTGGCGGAAGATCTTTTCGGTTTTCGTCAGGGCTGTCTCCGACCGCTTTCGTTCGCTGATATCCTTTGCGAACCCGTTACAGTACTCCTTTTCCCCGAACTTAACGTAGACGGAAGTTAGTTCCACTGGGAACTCGGAACCATCCTTGCGGCGATGGACTGACTCGATATTGATAGTTCCTTTTTCCTTCAGCTCCTGCCAGACCTTGGCCCACCTCTCCGGAGTTGCGCGTGGATTGACCATCGAGACATGCATATCCATCAATTCAACCTGGGCATATCCCAGGGTTTTGCATCCAGTCTCATTTACATAGATGAAACGTCCTTCAGAGTCCAACCAATAAGCTGCATCGGGAGCAGTATCAATGGAATATTTCAAGAGCTGGAGTTGTTCCTCAGCCTGCTTACGCTCGGTGATGGTGCGACCGATGCCCACCAGACCCATCACAGAGCCATTCTGGTCGCGCAAAGGCACCTGGGTGGTCAGGACCCATCCCTGGCTGCCGTCCGGGTATATGATCGATTCTTCCCGGTTGATTTCAGCCTTGCCTGATTGGATAATCGCCTGCTCGTCAGTGAAGTACTGCTTAGCAAGTCCCTCAGGGAAGAAGTCGAAGTCCGTTTTACCGATAAGCTCATTAGGCGTGGCAGCCCCCATGACGCGTGCGACGGCGGCGTTGCCGAGCAAGAACCGACTTTGGGTATCTTTGGCATAGACGGCGTCGGGCAGGTTGTCTATCAGCGTGCGAAACAGATTGCGTTCTGCCGTCAGTGTTTCCTCCGCCTGCCGATGGGCGGTAATGTCGTGAAGGGTCACAAATGTTTGATAGGGTTTATCTTCACCGGGTTTGAATTGGGGAATGGCATTGACTCTCATCCAAACGTAATCTTGCTTTTCAGGGTTATAAATACCCACCACCTTATCGCGAACCATCTTGCCTGTTCGCAAGGCGACCATCGAGGGATGTTTTTTACCATCCAGGGCAATTCCATCTTCCCTGGTCACTTTCCACTCGGGATGGTCGGATGTCCTTCCCACGAATTGGTCGCGAGTCAACCCCAATATCGCCAGTGCAGACTGATTGGCATCAAAGAGGACTCCATCGGCTCTTTGGTAATACACTCCCTCGACCATATTCTCGAATAACAATCTATATTTTTCCTCGCTCTGGTGCAGCGCCTCTTCCGCGAGCGTGCGTTCGGTGATATCGTTCTGCAACTCCAGGTTAGTCTTGCCCAACTCGGCTGCCTGGGCCTGAACTCTATCCATTGATTTCTGCAGCCGGGTATTCAGCTTGTCGTTCTCGTAAGTGGCAATTATTTGCCTGGTCAGGACTAAAACAATTATTCCCGCAAGCCCAATGGATTGAGGAACCAACCCTGTCGAAGATGACGTTGTATTACCATTAGGAGATCCAAGAAATATAAAAACCATAACCACCCATAAATATGGCGCATAGGGTTGGATTGCCTTCAATCGGTCCAGAAATCTATCCAGGAAAGGGGTTTTTCCGGAAATATTGGTTGACCGGAGAGCCACCCATTGGGATATGCCCGCCAGCCCTGCAAGTAGAACACCCGCGATCCAACTGAGATCGAGGAGACCTCCCTCGACATATGTCCCTGCGAGAGATTGGTAGCTGAAAATACCGTCCCCGATAATCATTGTGAGGAGACTTCCACTCAGAAAGAAAATCGGTGCCATACCTTGCTTCTCGGAAGGATAAAGAATGATTAGAGACAAAGCCCCCAGGAGTACCAGGTCACCGACCGGGTAGGCCAATGATATCCCTTGTTCCAGCGACGTCTGCACGGCGGTCGATCCCATGGTCGGCCCGATCAGTAATTTCCAAAATATGAGCAAGGCTGACCCTAATACAATAGCCATATCTAGCGTTCTCTTAACCGTTTCGCCCCGGGTGGCAGGTTTTTCCAACAGGAGAAACGCTCCCGCCAGAAAAACAGGAAAATAAGCCAGGTAAAATACATCTGCGATCGAGGGAAATGGTTCGATTTTCAAGCCGTCTTCAAGGATTACCCAGATGATATCCCCCACTGCATAGAAGAGCATGGACAAGCCCATTATTCCCCAGGCAAGCGCAAGACGTTTCGAACGGACAGAAGAGTTTTTTGCAGCGATGAAAAGAGCTGCACTGGTTAACAGATCAACAAATGCAGGAATCACGTCCAAGATAATTGTTCGTAGTTGTAAATCTTTCATCAAAACGGTAACGCCCAGGCTTATTCCAAGGATTAAAATTGCTAGGAGCCCTGCCGCGTATAAGAGATAAGCAGGTTGGCTTCGGAAAGCTACTTGAACAATACTACTTAATGTATTGATCGGGTTTTTCTTCATATGACTCTTCCATCAGTTGTAAAGTCAATACAAATCCGGATTCGTTCTTTGCTGTATTCTACAGACTTTCTTTTACGATCTGCTTACGAATGGCTGTCAGGATGTTTTTTCATCTTCCAGAGGCAGCGAGAAAATGACCTCAAGCTCCTGGTTTCTTTCATACCAGCGGCTTGGTGACCTTTTTTCGGATCTTGGCTTTTAAGAAAGTATCCACGACAGCCGGGTCGAATTGCCGGCCAGCCTGGTCTAATAAGTATGTCAATACCTGCTGCTCGGGCCAGGCTTTCCGCTGAGGCCGGTCAGAGGTAAGCGCATCCCAAACATCCACCACTGCAAAGATGCGGGCGGACAGGGGGATCTTTTCCCCTTTCAATCCCTGGGGATATCCGGTGCCATCCCATCTTTCATGGTGGCAGTAGGGGATATCAATAGCCGGATGAAGAAAAACAATCGGGAAGAGCAGGTCATAAGCCAATTGAGGATGCTGCCGGATGAGCGCCCATTCCGCCCTGGTGAACTCAGTTTCTTTTTTCAGGACGGATTCCGGGATGCCCATTTTACCGATATCGTGAAGGAGGGCGCCACGCCGGATGTGCGATTGTTCCGGGAGGAGGACACCCATGGCTTTGGATAGATTGACCGTTACCTCGGTGACCTGGTGAGTATGACCGAGGGGTTCGCCTTCACGCATCTCGAGGGCGTGTGCAAAAGCTGCCACAGTGGCATCATAGGCCACGGTGAGCTCCACCAGGGAGCGCTGCAAACTTTGGGAAAGGGAAGTATCTTCTTCAGACATTCGGTGCCTCTTTTTGTTTTATATAAATTTAATTAGGCGGCATAAAATCGGGAAACCAGTTCATTGCGCGGCAACTCCCGGCTTGACGGTGGTTTTCAGGACGTCCACGATCCGGTCGAATTCGCTGGTCTTGTCGAAGAAATAGTCCGCTCCGGCGTTCATACACCTCCGCCGGTACTGTAGGTTTGGAAAAGCGGTCAGCATGATCACCAGGGGGGAGATTTTAGCAACTTCACGATCTCCAACACTTCGATGCCGTTGCCGTTCACCAGGCGAATGTCCAGGATGGCGACATCGGGCTGCAAGCGCTGGATATCTGCGATCGCTGAGCGTGCATCCCCGGTTTGGCCAACCAGCATCACATCCGGCAGGCTGGAGACCAGGTCAACCAGCCGTTGGCGCACTTCCTCTGAATCGTCGGCAATATAGATTTTTCGCATGGGGTTATCCTACGTATGGAGTGTTTCCATGGCGTCAAGGAGGCTGTTCGAATCCCAACGCCATTATGGGGAAATCCTTTTTAAAGGATAATCCCAAGGCCCTCTCCGGAGTATCGTTTCATGACTTGTGTTGGTGTCACATAAAAGACATTCTTCTGTCATGTTTTGGACTACAATAAGTTCTGTCATCGCCGGCACTGTGCGCAGGCACACGGGCGAGCCGTTTTATAACGACACTTGCACCTGCACAAGCAACAGGTGCGAGTGCAGGTGAGCAATCTCCTCATACCATGAAATTGCTTTGCTCGCGAAACACGCTCGCTCGCTTTGACGTATACTACTCCACCAACCCGTGCTGGATGGCGTAACGGATCACTCCGGCCGTATTCTTGACCCCCAGCTTTTCGAGGATCCGAAGGCGATAGGTACTGATCGTACTGACGCTCAGACCAAGCTCCGCGGCGATCTGTGCAACGGTTTTTCCGGTTGCCAGAAGGCACATCACCTGGTATTCCCGTCCCGAGAGCTGCTTGTGTGGTGCATCGGCCGGGCCATTGCCTGCCAGTTCCAACACCAGTTCTTCGGCCAGTTCCTGGTTGACGTACTTCCTGCCAGCCGCCACCCTGTGAATGGCGGCGAGAAGTTCAGCCGGCAGGCTGTCCTTGGTCAGATAGCCATCTGCGCCGCTTTTCAAAGCCCGCAGGGCATATTGTTTCTCGGAATACATGCTCAGGATCAGCACATGCGGAGAACTGGCACGTTTGCGCAATTCCTCCAGCACTTCCAGGCCGCCGCCCTCCGGCATGGCGATATCCAGAAGCAGCACATCATACTCATTTTCCTGGATTGCCCGCAGCGCCTCCCGCCCGGAGGCAGCTTCATCCGCCCGCATGACATCCGGGTCCTCAGCCAGGATCTGCAACACGCCTTTGCGAACCACAGCGTGATCATCCGCCACCAATACGCGCAGCTCCATTAGGCCTCCCTTTCCGATGACATATTCACCAGCGGCATCCGGACGTGCACGGAAGTACCCTTTCCGGGTGTACTCTTGATCTTCAGCGAACCTCCGAATGTTTGCACGCGCTCCCGCATCCCGGTCAGGCCGAGGCTGCGCGGATCGTTGAGTTGATCCTGAGTAATGCCAATGCCATTGTCCCGTACGATCAGTTCGATATGTCCCAGCAATTCCTTTATGGCGATGCGGACCTTGGTAGCCTGGGCATGCCGGGAGATATTGGTGAGAGTCTCCTGAAAAATCCGGAACATGGTCGTTGCCTGGTCCTGGTTGAGAACCGTGACATTCTCCGGCAGATCGAGATGGCAGGCGATGCCTGTGCGGGATTGGAACTCCCCGGCCTGCCATTCCAGCGCGGCCACCAACCCCAAGTCGTCCAGCATGCCGGGGCGCAGTTGGCTGGCCACCCGACGCACCATCTGGATGGTGCCATCCACCATGTCTGACATGCCGGCAGTTTTCTCGACCAGGCTGGATTGTTCCGGTGGAAGTTGCCGTGAAAGCCAGGCCAGGTCCATTTTCAGGGCGGTCAATGACTGGCCAAGCTCGTCGTGGATCTCACGCGCAATGTAGGTCCGTTCCTCCTCCCGAGCTGCCTGCAGGTATTGGCTGAGGGCACGCAATTGTTCGCGCGAAGCTGCCAGGGCTGCCTCAGCCCGCTTACGCTCGGTGATATCCAGAATAAATCCCACGGTCGCAAGTCCGTCATAAAAGATTGTCCGGACGAAATTCATCTGGACGGGGAAGCGGGTCCCATCCTTTCGAATACATTCCGCTTCGTATCCATTCGGTGACGTGAGTCCCTGGCTTCGCCTGCGGATATTTTCCTGGATGAAAGGGCGCCATTCTGCTGTGAACAGCTCGAGCGGCGGGATCCTCTGGATTTCATTCAGGCTTGAGAAACCAAACATGCTTATGTAAGTTGGATTGCAATAGAGAATCTCGGTACCGCGTGTGATGTTGATGGCAAGAGGCGCCTGCTCGAACATCAGCTTGTAGCGTTCCTCGCTCTGCCGGAGCAGCTCATCGGCCCGTTTGCGCTCACTGATATCCCGGATGATCATACTAGATCGCGGCTGACCTTTGCGGTTTGTGAATATTGAGGAGGTCAATTCGAATGGAAACTTGGTTCCATCGCTACGCAAACCAGTGAGTTCACCCTTGAATGAACCGGTTCGAGTGCGTTCTTCCAATGCCACTGGCAGGCGCGGGTCAGATTTATCAATTAAACCGTTTCTTCCAAGTTGACGGATTTCTGCCTCTGTCCGTCCAAACATTTGACACGCGGCCGGGTTGGCGGACAGGACACTGCCATCTGGCGCTGTCAGCAATACGGAATCGAGACTATTTTCATACAGTAAACGGTATCTCTGTTCACTTTCCTGGAGAGCCTCTTCCGCCCGCTTGTGCTCGGTGATATCAATGCCAAATGAAATTGAGCCGACGATTTTGCCTGCCTCCTGTACCTCGTTATTTTGCCACGAGATGATACGTGCCTCTCCGGCTCTGGTGAGGATTGGATTTTCGTATACCCTGGGCCAGCCTCCACCACCCTGTTGAAATTCCTCCCAGACCTGCGGATATCTATCTTTAGGGACGAGCACTTCAAACCAATTCTTGCCCACCATATCGGCTCTGGAGAAACCGGTGATTTTCTCGGCTGTCTCGTTGAATATCAGAATCTTACCCGTCAGGTCCATACTTACAATAATCACATTCGCCGTACGAATGAGATTCTCGGCAAAATCCTTGGCTTGTTGGAGCAACTTCTCCGCCTGCCTGCGTTCGGTGATTTCCTCTTGCGCTTCTTGATACAGGCGTGCTTTCTCCACGGCGAGGGCGAGCATATCCGCCAAGGATTGGAACATTTCTACATCCTTTTCGTCGAATGCGTCCACGCGTTCACTTTCGATGTTGAGCGCTCCGATCACCTGGTCAGCCCGCCACAGAAGTGCCACAAATTCACTCCTCAATCCGGGCGCACCCGCCCTACCGACATCCCGCATATAGCTGGCATCCTCCAGAATGTCACGCACCCACTGGTTCTCCCTCGTCTTGAACGCCCGCCCAATCACCCCCTGGTGAATCGGGTGATTGGCACCTATTCCAGCCGCAAGACTCCCGGCGGCGCCGCGTACTACCCAACGTGTGCCATTTTCTTCCGGCAAAGCCAGGCAGACGTGTGGATAGGTTGTCCAATGGGCAATCGTTTTTATGGCTGATTGCGCCAGGAGATTTAAATTGAGCTGCTCGCTCACCGAGTGAAGAACTTGATAGAGGGTCTCCTGCCGTAGAGACGCCCGCTTGCGCTCGGTGACGTTTTGCGCATAAATTGCCACGCGCTTCGGTTGGTTGCCGATGTCCGGGAGGGGGTAAACGCGATTGAGAAACCAAGTGCCCCGGCGTTGATCTTCAAATTCGATGATCTCTTTGGTCTCGATGGCGCGGTTGATATGTTCGCGGCGGGCTTGCGCCAACTCTCCCGGAATATGCTCATACAGGTTCTTACCCAGCAGTTCGGTAGTCGTGGATCCTAATGAGCTTGCCGCAATGTCGTTGATGGCCAGCGTTTTTCCGGATGCGTCGAGCAAAAAGGCGACATCCGAAGTGGCGTTCAATAGGGCGCGCGCCGTCTCTTCACTATCTCGCAGCGCCTCTTCCGCCCGAACACGTTCGGTGACATCATGTGCCATCCCGCGCACATAAGGACCCTGCTTCGCATCCGAGCGCAGCGTGGAGTGGTACTCCCAATTGCGCCTCTCACCGGTGGCGCTTTGCAGTACCCATGCACCCGCGGCCGACCCTTTCCGCCGGATCCTACCCAGGTATTCTTCAAAGCCCGACTTTTCCTCAGGTGCCAGCAGCTCATCCAGGTTCCTTCCGACCAGTGCGGTTGGGTTATGTCCCAGCCTCAGCGCGGCCGTGTGGTTCACGGAAAGAATCTGGCCGTGCAGATCGTGGGTGTAGATCAGTTCATGGCTGTTCTCGACCAGGTCGCGGTAACGCTCTTCGCTCTCGTGAAGTCTTTCCTGTACCTGCTTGCGCTCGGTGATATCGCGGGCAGTGGTATGCATGTATAGTAAACCATCAAGCACAATGCGCCTGTTATTGAACTCGGTGTCAACCTTGCTGCCATCTTTTCTGAATATCTTGGCTTCGCTAAGAGTCTCCTCGCCAGCCATAATCCGATCGTGGTAGGTCTGATAAGCATGCAGATCCGCTTCCTCGTGCAGGTCGGGAATTCGCATGGTTAGTAACTTTTCCTTGGAGTGACCGGTGAGTACGCATGCAGCCTCATTTACCGCCACGATTTTGGAATCCACATCCGTGATAAAAATTGCGTCACGCGATCCTTCAAAGATGGCTTCCTGCCAAGCCAACGCCTGCTCTGGCTGCCTGGGTTTGGCAGTATCGTCGATCCAGCAGGTTTCAGCGGGGCGTTTTATCGACGAAGAACGGCTGGGGCTTTTTTTTCGCCCCTGGCTTTGTTTTGATCTGGCTTTCTCGTCGTCTTTCATTCGTCACCTCGAATGACTTGCATTATCAGGCTGGCTGGCCCGAACCCATGAATTAATCCGTGCAGCTTTTACAGAAAATGACAAAAATGTCTGAACCCTGCTCCCATAATACAGGCAGAATTCGTAAAAA
Source organism: uncultured Chloroflexia bacterium (assembly GCA_963827305.1). Lineage (GTDB taxonomy): Bacteria > Chloroflexota > Anaerolineae > Anaerolineales > Villigracilaceae > UBA877. Next base: position 238,782 of record CAWHAM010000003.1, on the reverse strand, counting down.
AGCGTTGAGGTATTATTGCAAGTGGCAGGTAATGCAACATGGAAAGGTCTATCGACGGTTCAGCGGGTGTCCATTCTGAGGAAGTCGAGTTGGCAGGGCTCAGTTCCGGTGTGGTCGTGAAAATTTAGTATAGCACTTTTGGTATTGTTCGAATGGATAAAGCACATAACAAAAAGGTAAGCGCCTTTCCGAGCGTTTTACCGTGTCCTCAGCCCAGAATTGTTCCTCATTGATTTATTGATAGTGATCGGCGAAGGGCCATTTTTCGAGATCTCCAGATATGATGGCTGTTTCCGCAGTGCCAAATCATTTTCCACAACAATATAGATGCCATTACGATGGACTTTCCTGATGATCGTTTCCAAACATTGGCAAGGTCACTGCCTGACTTTTAAATGGAAAGGAAAATTCTCGGGGAGCGGTCATAAGCTCGCTTCCATGCCAGTGACAGGCTTGAAAACCTGCAGGAATTTCTCCCGTCGGACCGGTTGATGCCGTGAAAATCCTCCCTAAGATCAGGATATCTTAGAAAAATGTTTCGCAGTTCGCACCGATTTTTCATCCAAAGAGAGTAGAATTGTTCCCATGCCAACCAATATCGAAATCAAAGCGCGTGTACGTGATTTTGACAGACTACGTCGTCGTGCGGAAGGGTTGAGTGACACTCCCGTCCAGGTGATTCCGCAGGAAGATACTTTCTTCCATACCCCCAAAGGCCGTCTGAAATTGCGCCTCCTCAGGCCTGACTTTGCCCTATTGATCTATTACGAGCGTTCTGACCAGGGCGGACCCAAACGCTCGAATTACTATATCTATGAGACACATGACCCAGCCGGCTTGAAGACTGCCCTGAGCAGGGCCCTGGGTGTGCGCGGCGTGGTCCGTAAAACGCGTTATCTCTATCAAGCCGGGCAGACGCGTATTCATCTCGATAATGTCGAAGGCCTGGGCCAGTTCATGGAACTGGAAGTGGTCCTGCGGAAAGGACAGAGTGAAACTGAGGGTGAGGACATTGCCGAAGAAATGATGATACGCCTCCATATTGAAGAGGATGACCTGTTGAAAGGTGCCTATATGGACATGATCGAGAAGGGTACATAAATTACTGCATCCAAACAAAATGGGCGGCTGCTTGTTTCGCAGTCGTCCATTATCGATTATGCGAGAGGGGGGAATTTACCGGAAAAGTAAATGGCCCAATGCCACTGCCATCAACGTGACGGTGATATTGTCCACATCCTTGAGCGGCAGGGATTCGACCAGTGTCGCGACCAGGGCGATGACTGTCACCGGTAACAGGTAGGCACCGAAGGTTCCGAAGCCGATGGCCTTTTCCAGGACATAGATGCCCAGGATGAGCAACGTCAGCACCCATCCACCCAGCAGCATCCCCAGCGAACCAGCCACCGATTTGTCCTTATTCCAGGGCAATTTCGGGATTTAATACCGCGTCCCAGGATGTCGGCCAAACCGTCTCCACCGCACATCAACATTACAGCAACCATCCCGATGGGGCTATCCTTCCAGTAAACCAGGGTCATGACAACAAAAATGATGCCATAGAAGAGCGGCCCGCGCAGGATCTCGCGCCGGTCACCGTTACGGGACATAGCCTTGACCGAGGCTTCATCTTTCACCACCCCCAGTCCGATCAACGCAAATTGGACAGTGAACAGCAACGGCACCAGTGCCGCCAGCCAGCGGTAGAACCAGAGATCCGGGGTCGGGAAGAGCAACCAGCACAACACGAAGAACGGTCCGGTCAGGATGTGGATGAGCTTGCGGCTCAGACGACTTTCAATCCAACCACGCTGCGCGGCAAAGTCCAATGTGCGTATTTCCGCGAGGGCGACCACGAGGGTGATGAACAGGGCGAGAAAAGGATTCATGCTGTGCTCCTGTCTGGAAGAAAAAGACCTCTATGCAAGAGGAGGGTTAAGTGGATGAATTGTAACTTATATTTATCCGCTACTCTGACGCAAGTGGCTTCAGAACACTTTGAAATAATGTAATACCGCCAGCAGAATAATTATCCCCACGACGGCCAGACAGCCATGCAGCAAGTATTTCAGGATATGTTGCCAGAAGAAGCGAATGACTATAAATGCCACGACCACTGCAAGGAGGGCGGCGAGGAACCAGATGTAAGGGGCGAGTTGGGACAAATTAATGTTCATGATCAATCTCCTGAAGAGAATATCCACTTTCCACCTTATACACCTTGCCACGCTTAATAACCTGTCTGACCAGGTTCGTCCCAAAGCGATACCCGATCTGACGGTAATCCGGCACGGACAGTACCAGCAAATCGGCCTGCTTGCCGGGTTCGATGGAGCCGATCTGTCCGGAACGCTGAATTGCATGGGCAGCGTTGATGGTGGCGGCGGCAATGGCCTGGGCGGGGCTCAGTTTCAGGTTCCGGCAGGAAAGGGCAATCACAAATTGCATGGACTCACACCAAGCCGTTCCGGGGTTGCAGTCGGTGGCCAGGGCCAACAGGCCATCCGCAGCCAGGATCTTTTGGGCGGGAGTGTATTCGTTCTCTGCCAGACCGAAAGGCGTACAGGGCAGGGAAACAGCCACCGAATCGGATTTTGCCAGTGCAGCGATGTCGGCGTCGGAAGTCCTGACCAGGTGATCAGCCGAGATGGCCCCCAGTTCGGCGGCCAGACTCGCCCCGCCCAGGTTGTCGAACTCGTCTGAATGGAGTTTTAGAGGGAAACCCAGTTCTTTGGCTTTCGCCAGGATCTGACGGGACTGCTCCAGATCGAAGGCGCCGGTCTCGCAGAAAACGTCAACGAATGGCAGCGGACGATTGGCAGTCAGCTTTTGGCTGTTCCACCATGCTTTGACAGCCGGTAGCATTTCATTACACAGATGATCGGTGTAGCCCTGAGGGTCGTCTTTGTACTCGGGGGGAATGGCATGCGCACCCAGGAAGGTGGGAGCCAATTCGAGCGGACCCTCTGCATCCAGCTTCAGCAGGGCTTCCAGCAGCCGGATCTCGGTTTCAATCCGCAGACCATAGCCGCTCTTGGATTCGGCTGTGGTGGTACCGTGGGCGAACATGCGCTCCAGGCGTGGTCGGGTTTCATCCACCAGCGTTTCGAGTGAGGCTTGGCGCGTCTGACGGACGGTGGAGAGGATCCCGCCCCCGGCAGCCAGGATTTCCAGGTACTTTGCCCCGGCCATTTTCATCTCGAACTCGGCGGCACGCTCCCCGGCCCAGATGACGTGGGTGTGTGGATCCACGAAACCTGGCAGGACGGCGCAGCCGCAAGCGTCAAGACGGGGTTCATCCGGATAAGCTGCCAGTAATTCCCGGGTGGGCCCGACCACCAGGATCCTGCCATCCCGGATAAGCACGGCACCGTCTTCGAGCAAACCGAGGGTACCCAGGGCGTGCCCGCGCTGCGGGCCGCCCGGGAGGGTGAGGAGTTGGGAAGCGGAGTGGATCAGCATAGATGGATTGATTTTACTCCGATTTTAATCAAGCATCTTTTTTCACAAGCTCGGTCCGAATGCGGGCTAAAATGAGGCTCTTTTCCTGAGGAAAATTCTCCACTTCGAACAAGCGAGCTGCAAGCAATGGCAACCGCCAAGAGCCGATCTCGTTCCGGGAGGCTGGGATGGATCTGTAGATAGCGATTTAAATATACCGAATAGATCAAGCGGCGCGAGGAATTGATCAAAAGACGCATGGCAAGAGAGACCCTGGGTGGCAAGCCGCCTGTTTGAAAAAGCAAGGCGGTCCTGGCAACATCCCCGAGCGGATGGCCGCGTGTACCGGTCATCCAGTCGATGATGACCGGACCATGGTCGGACATAAGGACATTGTCGGGATGGAAATCGCCATGGCAGACCACATTTCCAGCAGGTAACCGGGTCAACAAGTCAAGGATGGTTTGCTTCTCCATCTCCGACAAGTCCTTGGCCCATCCGATGCCGCGCTCGATTTGCTGGTGCTGGGTGTAAGAATTGGTAGGTAGGAGGCTGACGTGGATTTTGGCATGCAACTCTCCCAGCAGGCGCGACATGGAAAAAATATCCCATGGCCGAGCCTCAAGAGCTTCCAGCATCGAAATCCCCTGGACGCGTTCAAAGACGATCCCCAGCCGCCCATCGACCTCCACGAGCTCCTCCGCAGCCGGGACCGGCAAGCCGGCCTCCCGGGCGAGGCGGGTTATGGTGAACTCCCGCTGGATTGCAATGGCCGACATCCAATCCTGATAGAGTTTGATAATCCGGTCGTCACCCCACGCAAGGACGTCTGCGGTCCGACCTGTTCCAATCAATGGCCCTTTTTCCATATGTCTATTTTCTTTCGATCTTGAAGGCCATATCGGCTTTGAAATCCGGGAGGGTGATCGTGCAGAGCTGGCTTTCCGTGCAGATCACACTTAGCGTGCCCAGGTAGGTGCCCTGCCAGGTATCGTAAGGAGTGATAGTATAGATGCCGCCAGCCATTCCAAATAGATCCACCTGAACGCCCTTACGAATAGTTTGCCCATTGCGGACCTCCTCGATGGTCTTGCCTTGCAGGGAGAAATCTTGCACCCAAAACAGGCCGCCGTCCTTGCCAGCCACACCCCAACCGCGCACCTGTGGGTCGCGGCTGACAATTTGCAGCGGGGATGGATTCCACTGCGCCAGTGGCATGCCTATCACGAAATTGGCCAAGCGGGCATTATCAGCCGATATTTGCGGCATCAGGGAGGTACTTGAGAAGTTCCATGTTGCAGGCGCCATTGCGGCTCCGGATGCCAAGGCCGCCCAGATGGAATTATGGAATAGCTCTGGGAAATTGGAATAACTGTTAATTTGGTCGCCAAATTCGCCTACCCAATTGGGCCGGTCGACCTCATTCCACATGGTGGATGTCCATTGCGCCAGGACGCTGGCCGCCCCGACCGGATTATTCTTGAGGGGATCGTAGATATGCACCTGGGGCGCATCCATGACCTTGTGTCCTTCCGGCCAGGGAATATCCAGGCCGCCCCCCGACTTACTGGCGGTGGTCGGGTGTCGGTAAGGATCATTTGCAGCGAAATAATCGTTGACCTTCTTGTGCCATGGATCCGCCTGGTCGTACGCATTCGTCCCATTGATCTCCGAAACAGTTTGCCACATACCGATAGCCGGGCTGTAGCCCCAGCGGGCAATCATGTAGCGATAAAAATTCTCCTGCCAAGCCCAGGCTTCCGCAGACGAAAAAAATGAATAAAGATCACCCAATTGGCTGAAACCATTTTTCGACCAATTGCCATTCCCCCATGTACCCGGATGGGTATCGTCACGGAGTTCAGGATGATCCCAGATGGTGAAAACCAGGAAGATGCCTTTCTTCTGGGCATCTGCAACCACCGTGTCAATTACCTTCATACTTGGAATTGAATAATTATCATAGCTTCCGGCAATCGGGGAGTTGTTGTACAGAGGCCACCAGACCACGTAGTTTTCACCGTCTTTTTTCATCTCGTTAAAGAGGCCAACCCCCTGGTCAGCGCTGAAACCATCCACCAGGATATTCAATGCATCGCAATGACCCACCCCGTAAAAAGGGGCGCCATCCTGATAGACCAGGTAATGGCCGCTATAGGACGGATTGACCCAATTGCCGGCCTGCAGCCAGCCATGCAGGTCCGAGGAGGTCACCGTGAATTTGCCTGCATACGGTTGGCTGACCCCGCGTGTATCCCTGACCGTAAGGCTATAACTCCACTCACCGGTCTGGGAGGGGCTGAAACGCACGCGCCAAGTAGCTTCGCCATCCCAAAAGCCAGGGACCTTCATCTGCTGGCCGTCCGGGCCGGTGAAAACTCCATCCAGGCTGACCTGGCGCAGGTCGTTGGGGTTGCTATATTTTGCATTCAGAGCCACGGACAGTTCGAGCGATTCGTAGCGGGGCAATTCAGTCCTGTCGGGTGCCACCGCTGAGATTGAGGGCAGGTCCGGAATGGAGGTTGGAGCCATGATCGGACTGGCGGTCGGACGGGTTGTGGCTCCCCCACACGCGGTTGCCAGCAGCGTCGTGACTAGGATGAAAAAGCGTACTGAGCGTGTTGCGGAAGGTTCACTCTGCATTCATTCCTCCAGGATCATGGAAGCCTATTTGTTCAATTGTGCCATCTGCTGAGCAAAATCGGCGATAATGGCCAGCGTAGTACTGTCCGAATCATAAACGGAATACCATCCGGGAGTCTCATGGGGCGGGTCGCCGATCCAGGGATAGCCCGGCCGAGCCGAGCCTGACCAAGCCCAGAAGTTGGCGCCTGCCACTGGTTCGCCCAGCGCGATGGCCAAGCTGACCTGCTGGAACATGGCGGTATAAAACCGGTCGCGATAGGTTGTCGATGAGTTCGGGTTGTAAATATCATGCAGAGGTTCCCAATCACGCGCCAGACCGAATTCCTCCAATACCAACGGTTTTCCCAGTGAGGCCGCTTCAACCGCATGGGTCTGGAAGTAATTGATCGCGTGGCTCTCACCGGTATTATAAGTGGCGGGGTTGCCCGGGTCATACCAACCCCAATTCCCCGGCCAGATGTGGATGGTGGCATAGTCGATGGTGGCAGCCTGGTGGGTAAGGATGAAGTTCTGGCTTTCTCCCGGCGGTGTGCCTTCTGAACCGGTGGTGACCATGTGGTTGGGATCGAGCGATTTGATGTATGCGGCCGTATCATCGATCCACGCAACCGGGTAGCGGCGCGGTTCGTTCGCCAATTCCCAAGAGAAGATGGCCGGGTCATCCCGATATTTCAGTCCGTTGTAAGCGTTGGTACGGTTAATGATCATCCTGATGTGGTCCCGGTACCAGGTCTGGCACTCTTCGCAGGAGTAGAACTCTGCCACGTAGGCCATGAATATTCCATAGTCGCCCGGGTAGGGAATGGGGGTCTTTTCGTGCCACGAGACGTACTGGCCCATGCCGCCGGACCACTGCCAGTAATTATTGAGCACCATCACGGCTTTCATGCCGCGTTGACCCATTCGGGATAGCAGGTAATCCAAACCTTCGAAGACGCTCTGGTCGTACGCTCCTGGTGCGTCCATCAGGGCCGGCACCATCCGGTGCGGTTCGGTATTGGGCCCTTCGGAGGAGGCCATGACGCGCAGGTTGGTCACCCCGAGCTGCTGCAGGTGGTCCAGCTCCTGGTTCAGCAGGGTGCGGTTGCCGCTGGGACCGTCTACAGCAAGGTTCATGCCTTGCCAGAAATTGGCGCCAATAAAATAATAGGGATGACCGGCCAGAATGAACTTACCACCGCTGGCTGCCACGAATTGGTCGTTGGATGAAGTGGCATGGATTTCCGGCAAACGTGTAAAAGTGGGAGCGACGGATTGTCCGGGTTGGCAGCTCGAGATCACCATGCAGGCCAATAATACGAGCAACGCGGACGTTCGTCGTTTTAGGAACATAATTCTCCAATGAAATTGGGGGCGTACCTGGGAGACATTTTTTTACGCAGTATATATCACTTGAAGACAATATTATACGCCATATGAAAACCGGGCGACTCCTTTTAGAGTCGCCCGGAAACCAGGAACAGTAATTTTAATAGGATGAATTGGAATGCGAGATCTCCAAACCGTTCACCTGCATGAAGCGCGGCACCAGGACAGCACTCGGGTTGCGGGCTCCATAACTCTCGGAAGTATTATATGGGAGGATAGATTTCGAAACCCAGGCAACCTTGTCGCCGAAAATGTCCAATAGGCTCTGGGTCAGTCGAACGTTGTAGGGTACCACCACCGAACCATCCTTCTTCAGCAATAGGGCGCCGAAGCGCGAGCTACCGGTAATGATCCCTTTGGACGGGTTGACTATGTTCGCATAATGGAGGGAGGGGATATACAACAGGTCTTTGTGGCGCGGCAAGCTCACCAGCTCCTGGAGCGTACCAACTTCCTTGTCGCCGCCACGCAGCACCAAACTCTTATGTGTGACGGTATGGCCGGTTGGCCTGGCGCCGAACTCATCCGCGTCGTCCTGGGACCAGACAAAGCCCTGGAAAATGCCTTTTAGGAAGATTGGCCAGGGTTTGCGGACCAGTCCGGTCAGGTCGCGCTTGAAGGGGAAAGTCTCAAGCCGATCAGGGTCGTCGATAAGAGTGAATTGTTCCGAAAGGACCTTCTTACCCGCCTGGTCCTCGGTGAGGAAAGAAAATCCGCGTTTCATCGAACCGCCATGATAGGCGATCAGATTCATGAAATTGAGCATCTCGGCAATAGCAGCCGGACCGAAGATAATATCATACATGCCGAGGGGGATCTGCTGGGGGGTGTCGTTCTGATAGTGCTCCACAAGGAAGGCCAGTTCCTGTTGCAGGGCCGCCGGGTCCAACTCGGCATTCTTTTGAGCGGACTGCTCGGCGGTCACTTCCCATTTGAGTCCGGGATGGGCCAGGACGATCGAGACCTGGGCATCCGAGGTCTTGAAGAACTGGCTGTGCCCTGACCTGGTCGTGACCTGGGCGAGTGTATTCGTCCCGCTTGAAAAAATGCCCGACATTTTCAGATCGCCAGTTTCCAATACTTTGGTTGCTTCATTGAAAAAAGCCAGTTTTTCGGCGCCGCCAATCTCTGCCAACGCAGGGTCAAAGCCGTTCGAGTCCGCGAAGGATTCGGCGAAGGTCGGGATGGTGGGTTGGTAGGTCAGCGGTTGGGCGTGTTCGACCATGTCGGCGGCTGTGTCGATACCGTTTTTCATCTCGTCTACCTTATCCAGGTTGGTGATCAGCGTGTAATTGGCACGCTTCCTGCCGGAGTAGGCCGTGATGTCCAGGCGGAGCAGATGCTCGTTGGTATTCAACGAGATGGCTGAGTTGGCGAAGCGCATGAGATAACTGTCTTCTTCCTGGTAGAAAAACTCGATTTCGTAGCCTTTTCCCAGGGCATAGGCTCTTAAATCCTGCAAGATTTGGATGATTTGTTCCTGCATGGCTATTCTCCAATCCGGACATTGTCAAAGCGGCAGACCGGCACCCCGTGCCCCAATTGCATGGTCTGGTTGGGCTGGCCTTTCCCGCAATTGTCCACATACCTTACCTGCCAGGTGGATGCGTCGCCCACCGCGGAAAGAGAGTTCCAGAATCTCAGCGTGTCGCCTTTGTAGGTGGAATTCTTGACTGCTTTCGTGACCTTGCCGTCCTCCACCAGCCAGCCGATCTCCGTGCCGAAGTGGAACTGCTCGCGGTTCGAGCCGATCGACCAGCTACGGTCACCGTCCAGGAGGATACCTTTCCCGGTTTTGCTGATAATGTCCTCCAGAGTCCCATCATGACCCGGGTCAATGTTGATATTGGTCATGCGCTCAATCGGGACACGGTAGAAGGTAGTCGCCCGGTTGGCCCCGCCGCTGCCGGAGAATATAGTACGGCGGGCGGTGGCATTGGCTTCCTCCACCATCTGGCGACCGGTGATGGCGCCCACCAGGATACCCCTGTCTATCAGCAGATTGTTTTGAGCCGGGACACCGTCGTCGTCGAACCCAAAACTGCCGGGGCTGTTTGCCAGGGTGGCATCCGCGCGTACCGTCAGCTTTTCGGAGCCATAATGCAAGTTCCCGAAATCGTTCAAGGTCACAAATGAGCCCCCCGCGAACGCCAGTTCGTAGCCAAGGATGCGGTCCAACTCCAGGGCGTGGCCAATAGTCTCATGTGTCTGCAGATACATAATGCCCGGCAGCAGGATGACGGAGCGGTCCTCCCTGGGACACACCTCTGCAGCCAGGACCTGGTTGAGTTCCCGGACGATCCGCTCGGCATTTTCGGCGAAGAAGGACCGGTCGAGGCTCTCCCAGCCGCGGCTGAGCCCGCGCCGACCCATGCGGAACTTGCGCTCGAATGTTTCCCCGTGTTCGTCCAAGCCGTCCACCTCCAGACCGGCGAATACCTCGGTGATCAGCTTTTCGATCTGACTGCCTTCCGAGTCCAGGAATACGATTTGCTTGCGGACAAAGGTCAGACTGGTGAGGCGTTGGAATACACCTTTCTGATTCAGCTTCGCGTCCATTTCTTTGAGAAAGGCAACCTTGTCGGCCAGTGGGACCTCGAAGGGGTTGATACGGCAGGGACTCTCGAATTTGGCCTTGATGGCATCCTTTTCGGCCAGACGGACCGGGAAGGTGACCCGCTCGGCCGCGATACGGGCGTTGTCGAGGGCTTGATCGAACAAGCCGGTCAGTCCGCCCAGATCCGAGGAGGCCGAAAAGCCCCAGGCACCCTTGTAGAGCACCCGTATGCCGATCCCACTCTCCCGGGTGGAGGTGGCATTCTTGAGGTTGCCATTCCACATCAGCAATTGGTTTGATTCCTCGAAGGGATACCAGCGGGCATCCACATAAATGGCTCCCTGGCTGCGCAACCGCTCGATCTGCTGTTTGATTTGATCCTGCATTCTGTTACTCCTTTTTTCGAATTCAGATCCGACGTGATAATTGATTCTACACTGCCTAATCCTCTTCCAAGTACCTGCCGACAAGCTCCACTGCTTCCGGGAAATTCTTTCTTCCAAGTCCCACCCTGAAATGATCGCCGGGAAAATCGAACAGGCTGCCGGGTACGATCATGACGCCTTGCTTTTCAAGAACTTCCTGGCAAAACTGTTCCACAGGCATTTCACCCAGCCATTTTGGGAAGGCTACGGAGCCGGCCTTTGGGCTGAACCAGGCGAAATGATGCGCATGTTCAGCAAAGAATTGTGCAGCGCTTTCCAGGTTCCCACGGATAATCTCCAGATTACGGCGAACGATCAGCGCTTTGTTCTCCAACGCGATCAGGCCCAGAATCTCAGCCGGAGCACTGTTGCATATGGTTGTGTAATCCTTGAAAGCAAGCCAGCTTTCCACTAATATTCTTTCCTGTGTGGCCAGCCATCCGATACGCAGTCCGGGAAGGGCGAATGATTTCGACAGGCCGGAAAGGGAAATCCCTTTTTCATAGAGATCGCAGACTGGGGGCAATTGCATGGAGGGTACATATTCGAGCAGCCGGTACATTTCATCCGAGAAAAGGTACAGACCATGCTGTCGGGCCAGCCTGATCACCGAATCCAGCTCTCCCCGGGAGAGCGTAAAGCCGGTAGGGTTGTGGGGGAAGTTGATCACGAGCAAGCGTGTGCGGGCGGTCAGGCTGTCTTCCAATTGATCGAGGTCCAGGTGCCAATTGCGATCTCTGCCAGGTTGCAGTGTCCAATTGGTTACCGTGCAGCCGATGGAACGGGCAATCTCATGGAGGGACTGGTAGGCAGGGCTGATGGCGACGACTTGGTCCCCCGGCCTTAGCAATGTCTGCATTGCGATGAAGATGGCTTCCTCGGGGGCTGCAATCAGGATGGCTTTGGGCGGAATTTGCTGATAGAATCCAGCAACCTCAGCCCTCAGCAAAGGATGGCCCTGACTCTCGGTATAACCTAATTTCAGCCCCTGCCAATGAGCAAGGCTTTCGGGAGTGGCCATTTGAAGAAGTTCATCCATCGAAAGGCTTTCGCAGTCGGAGGGACTTAGCAGGTATTTCAGCTTGAATTCGTATTGAGCGAAGTAGCGTTCCAGTCTAAAAGGATTTATTGGCATGGATACTCCGTAGGGGGTGGCTGTGCTATCCAGAGGCGTCTGTTTTTCATCCTGCGTCAACGGGAAGGCTTGGTTTCAATAGCCAGAGGCACAGGCCAAGAATGACCGCAGGGATAACCACGTTCAATATCTCATCCTCCAGTAAGGCATCGAAGAATAACAAAATAAGGGCAAGCAAATCGATTCCCAGAAAAAGGACGGCAGCCAGCGGGAAACGTAGGCCCATCCGATGCAAAGTGACGGTCACGAAGGTAATAGAGAGAAGCAGCAGTAACTGGTCATAGGTCCAGGTGTAAGGAGCGATGAGCAAGGTAACGGTTATGACCAGGGCGAGCACGCTTATTGGTTGAAGGGAGGCGCGGAGCCGGAAGATCGTACAGAAAAATCCGATCAGGATGAACAAGGCTGACAGGCTGCCGAACAGAACTGTGCCGGCTGATTGGTTGTGGCTGATCAATGCCCCCAGACCCCAGACTGTGGGGGAGCCGCCAAAAGTTCCAGCGAGCTTGTTAATGCCGATGCGCCAGAATTGAATGACCCATTCCGGGTTGTAAACAAGCCCAGCAAGAAGAACGAAGATCCCGGAAACCACAGTCCCGAAGAGGCTGCTCCAACGTTTTTGGAGTAAAAGCCAGCAGGCCAGCAGACCGATAACGAGCAGGCCCAGGTTGGGCTTGAGCGCCAACAACCCAAGCAAGAGGCCGCCGAAAAACCATTTCCTTTTTTGCCATAAAAAAGCGATCCAGGCCAGCACGAACAGGAACAATCCACTCACCTGGCCCTGGGTCAGGGTCAGAATGGTAGGGCGGAAGAGGACGGTTCCGGCTAATAGCGGAATGAAGAAGAGCTTTGCGCGTGGATAGTTTTCCTGGAATAGCAGGAGGACCAGCGAGACGATAATCATCAACTGGATCAGCGTTACCCATAGGACGTAGGCGCTATGGAATGACAAAATACCAAGTGGAGCGAGCAGCAAAGCCAGCGGTAGCGGATACAGGAAAGACGGGTTGGGGATAAAGCCGATATCGAACCGGTGATAGCCTGCCACCCATTGGCCTGTGTCATACGGGTTGCCACCCTGTGAAACCAGGTGCCCGGCCAGCCAGAAGGTGAAGAAGTCGTTGTCGTTATGGCGGTAGTCCATCGCCCCGACGATCTTGACGGCCAACAAGGCCGCCAGGACGACCAAGATAGGCACAACAACCAGGAGCCAAGATCTTTTTATGGAAGACTTCACATTACCTTTGTCTTTGCAGCCACCAGAGGGTCATGAAATAGGCGGCGGACATGGTCAGGAAAATAATCCCGACGAAGAACAACTGCAGTGACAGGATCCCTGAACTAAATATGGGGGAGGGAGGCGGGTGCAAGACGTAATCGGCACGCGGAAGGCCTATACGTAAAGCAGCGAAGAAAAGAACATTGAACAAGGATGTATAGACCGGTCGGGAGAGCAGTCTCAGACCGATCTGGAGCAACACGCCGGTCACAGAGAAGACGACCGCCACACGGAAACGCGGCTCGGCCAGGAACAGCCCATTCCAGTTGGCCTGCATGGCCCACAAAGACATCGGCAGGTAGGTTACCCAGAAGAATAGGCCGGTATATCCCAGCGCCGCCGACCACCTGTACATTGCTTCGCGCCTGAACAGGATGCCGAACAGACCGGCGGCCGCCGAAACTCCGAGCGCGGCCTCCGCCGTCAATGCCCAGGCTCCATGCAAATAAACAATGCGAATGTTGTCGCCGAGGGAATTTTCCTGAGGACCAAGCGCAGTCAACCCGGCAGTGGTCAGCAGGGCCAGGATGAACCAAAAAAAAGGGGACTTCAACCGCGACATGCTTTGATTGTAATCGAAATGAAAAGGGCTTGGCTTGTCATTGCGAGTCGTACTCTGGCTAAGCAATCTCCGGTTTAGCCGGGAGATTACTTTGTCGGGAAGAGCACTCTCCTCGCAATGACACTGATTACGGGGATAGGTTCTTTAGGTAAACGCCTCATGAAATCCAGGCCGTCACCTGCTGGTCGATGCTCCAGAGACCATCCGTTTTTTTCAAGAGAATGTAATAGCCTGCACCAGCCAGCCAGTTGCTCTGCGTACCGATATAAACCAGCGCCTGATCGAATGTGGCATTAAAGCCGACGCGTGAAAGGCTGGTTATGCCAGGTGCATGCGGATAGTGGTTATAGAAGATCTCCCAGCCACTCTGGTTTTGGCTGAAAATCTGGTTCCTGGCGGCCTGGCTTAATAGAGTATAAGGGCTGCCTAAATCCATATCCGAGCGGATGGGATATAGCGGTGTCATTGCGGAGCCTTGAAACTATCCACCGTTTCGGTGGCCACACCATGCATGTTCTGCAGGACGTAATCGAGGGTTTGGGTGGTATTGTCCACACCGGTTGCACTTGTGGCGGTGGTTGCCATGATGACATAGCCTCTGTTCCGATATATTTGCGGTAGCAGGAACGCGTAGACAGCCTGTTCCTCCATATCGACCTGGTACGCCGGGGAGTAGGGGGAGGGGAAGGCATCGCCGTACAAGCAGCCGCGCAAAGGGCAAGACAGATTAGAAGCAGTTTCTTGGACATCCGAATTTCATTCTCAATACTCGCCCAGCCGTTCCACACGTTTCCGTACCAACCAGGACGGCAAGATGGTGCCGACCACGTTCACGGCGACACCCATGATACCTCCGACCAGATAGCCATAGAATATCGGCCAGTGGAAAAACGATACGAGCCAGAGTGGACCGATGAACAGCCCAAACGTAATCGGCAGGAATACTGCCGTGATAATCTGGCCCAGGCAGCCCAGCTTCCCGGCATTCATCTTGCGTGGGTCATTCCAGTTGAAGTTGGCGCCGATTGTCCCAAAACCAAGCAGGATACCGTTCATCCCTGCCAGGCACATGCCCATCGCCAGAAAACTGTAGAGGAAAGCAGCGAAAACCATTTTTTGCGCTAGGGCGATTGCCAAAAGAAAGACCAGCCCAAGCCCAAAGGAAGGCAAATAGGCCACAATGAACTTGGCGGTCAGCAGATGACCTGCGCGCACGAGGTGAAGATTTCAGGATCCAGTAGTTTCTGCCCTCAGAAGAGAAAGCCATCCCAGACAGGCGGGAGAGCATCATCCAGCCAACGAATAATGACATACCGACGCTACTGTAAGCAAGCAGGAAGCGAAAGGAATCCATGAACCAAGATTGGGCTTCTCCCTGCCCGGCGGGCGGTCTACCGCCAGTACTTAAAATCATCAAAGTATAGATGACGCCCAAGATAAGTGGTGAGATCAACTGCGAGAAGTTGCGCAAGTCCCGCCGGTATACCAGGAAATCCTTCCGGACGATGCCCCATACCGGGGCGGGAACCAGCTGTCCCACCCAGGAAGTGGCGCGTTCTGCCTCGGAGACGGGCCAGCGGGGCCGTGTGGGCTTGACCGGCTTCTTTTTTCTGGCAACTACTTGCATCCCGGCCCAGCCGGTGTAGTACCAGCGTTCGGCTGTCGTCAGTGCGAATAGAAAGGCTATTGAGCATAGTCCAAGGGTAACTGCCACCAGTAGAAAGCCTGTCAACCAGCGTCCTTCGCCCAAGGCCACCAATCCTTGACCAGCCCAATTCAATGGTGACCAGGGTGCGTTGAACCTTGTTATGAGCATGAAGAGGTTGTTGACCTGCGCTCCAGAGATGTCTGTTTTTTGTCCGAAAGAATTGTACAGGTTGCCGAGTTGCGCAGCATACTAGGCCGAGAGTAGCAGCAATGAAACCGAGGATTTCCGCTGCCCGCCGCGCTGGCAGGACTCGCACAACCAGCATGACCAGCAAAGCCGAGATACCAGCCGCGGCCAGAGTCAACACGATCATGATCAGCACGACGAATGGATAATAAAGGATGTTGTAATGCTCGGACAATCCCAATCCGTACAACACCGGCAGACCGAAAAGGGTGATCAGTCCGAAGTTGGGCAGCACAGCCTGCAGAAACTTGGTGACAAAAACCGCCCGGATGGGCACCGGCGAGCTCACCAGGAAGTCCATGTCGCCGGAAAGATACATGGCCTGCAGCAATACACCGAAGCTGGTCAGCAGAATACTCAGGAACAAAGCTGAGAAGATAAGCACCGGCATGGCCTGCAGGAAGGGAGTCACATCCTGACCCGACGTATTGGGCCAGCTTCGGAGAGCGCAGGAAACCCAATAGCATCCAGCTCAGGAAGCAGATGAACCAACGGCAA
This sequence comes from uncultured Chloroflexia bacterium, assembly GCA_963827305.1. Classification (GTDB taxonomy): domain Bacteria; phylum Chloroflexota; class Anaerolineae; order Anaerolineales; family Villigracilaceae; genus UBA877. The sequence continues at coordinate 222,977 of CAWHAM010000003.1, read as the reverse complement.
AGCCAAGCAGAGCCAGGTAGCCGATTATGATGAAAGTCTTTTTGACGGTCTTGGCGTGCCTGAACTCATTGACGCTGAGCCGGATGCGCAGCCGAAGAAGCTTCCAGACTGATGACAACAAACGGTTCGACAGAAAGGATGCGAGTACGCTCATTTCAATATCTCGGCTATTTCGGCTTCCTCCGCCCCACCAGTGAGGCCCAGGAAGATGTCTTCCAGGCTGACTTCGCCCGCCTTGCCGAGCGAGCGCAGTTCATTCATGGTACCCACGGCAACCAGTTCGCCTTTGTTGATGATTCCAATCCGGTCGCACATGCGCTCGGCAATCTCCAGGATGTGGGTCGAGAGGAACACGGCCGCGCCGCGATCGGCCATCTGGCGCAGGATGTCCTTGATCAGCCGGGCCGACTTGGGGTCGAGACCCACGGTTGGTTCGTCGAGCACCAGCACCTTGGGGTCGTGCATCAGCGCAGCCGCCAGGGAGGCTTTCTGCTGCATGCCGTGGCTGTACGAGTCGATGGTATTATCGGCAGCCTCGCTAAGGTCGAGGACGCGCAACAGTTCGTCGGTGCGCTGCGCCACCTGCTGCCGGTCCAGGTCGTACAGATCGCCGACGAAGCGCAGCAACTCGCGCCCGGTTAGCTTGGCGTACAGGTTGGGCGTATCCGGGACGTAGCCGCTGGCGGCCTTGGCCTGCAGCGGCTGGGCTTGGACATCGTAACCGGCCACCTTGACCGTGCCGGAGGTGGGCTGCAGCAGCCCGACGATCATCTTGATAGTGGTGGTCTTGCCAGCGCCGTTCGGACCGAGGAAGCCGAACACCTCACCAGCCTGCACAGCGAAGCTGACGTTATTCACGGCGACTTTGTCGCCGTATTTTTTCACCAGATTACGGGTTTCGATCAGGGAAGCGCCATTGGCCATATTGTCTCCTCTGGATTATTACGGGGGGGGGTAGAACCCCATATAATATACGGATGAGATCCCATAAATATTCGGAATAAATTCATTAAGTGTTCATAAATGGGTACTATCATAAAAGTTGGAAACTGCATCTAATAGTGCGTGTTTCCTCCTCGCTAACGACCCGGTCCAATGATCCGGGTCGTTTCGCGTATTTTTTGAAAAAATTGTCGGTTTAGCGTGCGGTATTTCACTCAGTGAGGTTGGCGAAGGGATCCAGAGAACAATATCATGGTGGTATGCGCCTTAACGCAGGCGTTGATAGATCTTGACCTGAGGTGTGTCATATACCAGGCGGAAAACCGGCGATTGGCGTACGTCGAGCAGCAGAGGGCTTTCCCGCATCTGTTCCCCTGAGTCGGTTTGGATGGAGATCGTAAACATGATGTAATCCAGCGGATTTTCGTGCAAGCTTGCCAGCCAGGTCTCAACGCAGCGCTGGTCTTGGTACAGGCAGGCTTGCAGGGTCGTAAATTGCGGGTACCTGACCGCAAAATTCTGGCTGCCTGGCAACCACTCCCTGCCCTGGACAGTGGAAATGCTAACCCGTCCGGTCAAAGCCGGGAACCATTCCAGGATCGGGGAAATAGTAGCATCCTCCTGCCAGCCCATGATCAGGAAGCGACTCCCGGGCGGCGTATTCTCAGAGACCCAGGCGAGTGCTGCGCGTTCGGGATTGGAAAGGGATTGATCGCGGGTCAGGTGGAGCACGCTCAATTGCGCGTTGAGGACTCCAAGGATGAAGACATATCCGAGCAGGATCAAGCCAAAGGAGATACCGGCTTTTTGTATGGCTGGCCTTTCAGGCAATCCTGCGGATGTTGGTGTTGGTTGGAGCATCAAACTGGATGGGAATATTTCACTGATGGCGACTGTTGCCAGTAAAGAAATCTGGATTGGCGTGACATTAAAAGAACTGCGAGGGTCGGTGAGAAATACGAGCAGAAGCCAGACGGCCAGGAAATAGCGTCTGTGATAAAGCAGGAAGATCAATCCAATGATGCCAAACAGGGCTGTGAAAGGGATGGACTCACCGGTAAAATTGAGCAGGAGCAGCGGAACCCAGAAGAACAAGTGGGTTCCGGAGGCCCTGGGCGCCAGGAAAAATGTCTGGATCCCATAATGTGTGATGACGCCCAACCACCAAGGCGAGGTGAGCAGGCCAACACCCCCAACCACAAGGACCGCGCTGGTCAAGCCAGCTTTATTGCGGCCTCTGGTCCACCAGAAAAAAGCCGCCATGACCAGACCATGCAGCGCCCATTCGGGGTGTGAAAGGACCAGCAGGGTGCCGGCCAGGATGGCGAGAGCTTTGCCGTTTTTCTCCCAAAACACCCGGTAGAGGGCATAAGCAAAGAGGAGGTAGAAAAAATTTCCAAAGGCGCGTGTGACACCTCCCCCCATGATTTGCCATTCAAAAGAATGCGGCAGCAGGGAATACAACATGCACGCCAGAGCAGCCTGGGTATCATTACCCAGGATCTTCCTCGCAAGCAGGTAGAAGAGCCAGATACCGAAAATACTGACGACTGCCGGAAGCCAGGTGACCAGGCTGAGCAGTGGCAGTTTGCCTAGGTAATGGAGCAGGGCGATAAAATAGAGCGGGAAGGGGGGATAAGCAAAGGGGATGTTCAACTGGTTATACGTGGTAAACAGGGGCTGCCAGAATCCTGCCTGCTCTAGGTCCTGGATCATCCGGAAGAAGAGCCCGCCATCGTTGAGCGGGAAGCCAGTCCTGATGGCTGGATACAAGCGGACGAAACCGCCGACCAGAAATGCAAATCCCAGCAGAATGAAGTCCAGTCGCTTTTCTTTTTGTTTTTGCATGCTCTATATCCCATCAACGAGTGCAGGGTATGCGGAGTTTATTGGTACATCGAGCCGAGAGGCTATCGTTTCAATGTCCGGTACTTGACCCGGTGCGGCTGCAGATCCTTCCCGTAAGTCTCCCGCATGTGAGTTTCGTAATCGCTCCAATTGCCCAGGAACAAGCGCGCCATGCTCTCACCCTCGAAAGCCAGGATGTGGGTGGCGATACGGTCAAGGAACCAGCGGTCATGGCTGACCACGATGGCGCACCCGGCGAAGTCTTCCAAGGCCTCCTCTAGGGCGCGCAGGGTGTTGACGTCCAGGTCGTTGGTGGGCTCGTCGAGCAGGATGACATTGGCGCCCTGCGTGAGAGTCTTGGCCAGGTGGACGCGGTTACGCTCACCGCCCGACAAAACGCCGACCTTCTTCTGCTGGTCGGGGCCGAGGAAGTTGAAAGAGGAAACGTAGCCGCGTGAGTTCATCGTCCGGGCGCCTAGGGTGAGGGTCTCGGCACCGCCAGTGATCTCCTCCCAGACGGTCTTCTCGGAGTCCAGGCTGCGGGTCTGGTCGGCGTAGGCCCACTTGACGGTATCGCCGATCCGGATGGAACCGTGGTCAGGTGGCTCCTGACCGGTGATCATCTTCAGCAGGGTGGTTTTCCCGGCCCCGTTCGGTCCGATCACGCCAACGATGGAACCGGGCGGTATCTTTGCACTGAAATTGTCCAGCAGCAGGCGCTCACCAAAAGCTTTGCTGATCTCCTCGATTTCGATGGCAATATCGCCGAGGCGTGGGCCGGGAGGGATGTAGATCTCCAGTTCCTCACGGCGTTGCTCGGATTCCTGGCTCAATAACCGTTCGTAGGCAGTCAAACGAGCCTGACCCTTGGCCTGACGTGCTTTGGGGCTCATACGGATCCATTCCAATTCACGCTCGAGGGTTTTCCGACGCCTGGACTCGCTTTTCTCCTCCAAGGCCAGCCGGTCTTTCTTCTGCTCCAACCAGGAGCTGTAATTGCCTTTCCAGGGGATGCCGTAGCCGCGGTCGAGTTCCAGAATCCAGCCGGCCACGTTGTCAAGGAAATAGCGGTCGTGAGTGACCGCAATGACGGTGCCCTTGTAATCGCGCAGGTGGTGCTCAAGCCAGGCGACCGACTCGGCATCCAGATGGTTGGTAGGTTCGTCCAGCAGCAGGATGTCGGGTTCGGTCAGCAGGAGACGGGTCAGGGCGACCCGGCGACGTTCGCCACCGGAAAGCACCTTGACGGGGGTTTCGGCGGGCGGACAGCGCAGGGCGTCCATTGCCAGCTCCAGGTGGCTGTCCAGGTTCCAGGCGTCGACTTTATCGAGGGTTTCCTGCAGCCTGGCCTGTTCAGCGATGAGCGCATCGAAGTCGGCGTCCGGTTCAGCGAATTTCGCGTTGACCAGGTCGAATTCCGCCAGCATAGCGGTAATGGGCTGGACAGCTTCCCGAATGACTTCGATGACGGTCATGGCAGGATCGAGCTGTGGCTCCTGTTCTAGCAGGCCGACGGTATAGCCCTTGCTCATGGCGATCTCGCCGACGTAGTCCTTGTCTACGCCCGCCATGATGCGCAGCAGGGTGGACTTACCGGCACCGTTGAGACCGAGAACGCCAATCTTAGCGCCGTAGTAAAAGCCGAGCGAAATATCCCGCAAGACCTGCTTATTGGTGGGGTGGATGCGCCCGACGCGCATCATCGAGTAGATTACCTGGGTATCGGCAGGCATAAGATTTAGAATCCCCAACGCCCCTTCGGGATGCCCCGCAAAGTACGCGGGACGGGCAGGCGGGGACGCTGTTGAGAATTTTGATTGAGGATCGGTTGAGGCGATTGTACCGCATAAACAGGCAGGCAGTCGTTTTTTAGGAACGAAGAGGAACGAATAGGGCCTGGCGGCGGATTCCCACGAAGATATAGTCGATTTCCACCCTGTGAACGACCTAAATATTCCAAAGCTCTGTGTGGAGAAATGCGGTTGCCTAAGAATAACTTCGGGAGGAGGCTTATGAAGGCGTAGTTATATGGATCAAAGCCAATCGAGATGACTTTTGATATAGAACAATTGTACTTTTTCCTCAGGGGTGTCAGGAGGTCGACCTAGGGCATTCTCAAAGGATGAGGTTTCGGTCCCACCCCTGTCCCATCCCCGCAGGGGAGGGGAGAATTGTTCGAAAAAAGGGTTGCCGGGACGCTTTACGTCCCGGCAACCCTTTTTTCGTTTCTTCTCTTCCAAGGGAGGAAGCACGGGAGAAAATATCCAGATAAAAGATCCATGAGTGGAGAAGGCCCTAGTGGTCGATCCGGCCTGAGAAGGAGGAGAGTTTATGGCCTCCTGAAATGGTCAAAAATGGGGCAGCAAAGAACCAGCATAATGGGATACCGCAACCGCCTGAGGGAGGCTATCATGGAGCAGTGTATAAAACCGGCGGACCCAGCGTTCCAGCCAATCCCGGCGGGTCCCAGACGGGGTAAGAGAGAGATTGGTCCAATTTCCGGAATCAAGGAAAGCATCATGCAGAATCGGTATCGATACGGCAAGCCGGAAGATCGATTAAGAACCAGCGGGGATATCGGCTTTGAGTTCAGTTTTGCGTTCCAACCGATCGTGGACGCGCGCAACCGGGAGATCATTTCCTTCGAAGCCCTGGTCCGCGGGCCGCACGGTGAGCCTTCGGCCTCGGTCTTTGCCAAGGTCCCCGAACGGTCTTTCACGAGATTCGACGAGATGTGCCGTTCTAAAGCCATTGCGCTGGCCAGCCGGTTGAAGAATCCAAAACTGTTAAACCTGAACCTGTCCGCCCAAAGCATTTACCAGATCGACCTGAGCATCATGACCACATTCCAGGCCTCCATCCAGAGCGGCATACCCGTGGAGAAAATCGTTTTCGAGGTGCTCGAAATGGAGAGCTTGACCGACCAGAGGAACTTGCTGCAATACCTGCGGCTGATCCAGGAGTTCGGATTTGCCACGGCCATTGACGATTTCGGGGCGGGTTATTCCGGCTTGAAATTGCTGGTGGAATACCAGCCGAATTATATTAAACTTGACCGGCACCTGATCGGCAACATCCACCAGGACTGTATTAAGCAATGCGTTTTTTCAGGCGTGCAACATATCTGCGAACGCCTGGGTGTTGAAATTGTGGCCGAAGGGGTGGAGAAAGCCCGCGAGTATCAATGGCTGCGGGAAGCCGGCGTGAGCATATTCCAAGGCTACTATTTCGCCAGGCCCGCATTCGAAGCCCTGCCGGAGGTGGCAAACAAAGTCTTCTGTAGCTGAGGCACAGAAAGGGACGACGGATTTTGGAATGATGCCTGCGATAAAAAATATTCCACTAACGGCTAATATGGGCGGATAAGAACGGTATGGAGGTTATGGAAATGGTTGATTCTAAATGTTAATCAGAAGGCTTTGGGTTCGACACCCATCGCCAACTACAAGAAGACTCCCGATGTGGGCGTCTTCTTTTTATAAATTGTTGTGCCGGTGTAGAGCCTAAGGTATGAGTTGGGGCTTATTTGGTGTAGCCTTGGAATAGGGTCAGATATTGATCATAACCTTCCTGTTCCAACTGCTCAACCGGGATAAAGCGCAGAGCGGCTGAGTTCATGCAATAACGCAGGCCGGTGGGTGCCGGGCCATCCTTAAAAACATGCCCGAGGTGGGAACCTGCACGTTTCGAGCGCACTTCGGTGCGAGCAATGAAGAGTTTATAATCGGTATGGGTGAAGATATTATCGGGCTCGATTGGACGGGTAAAACTCGGCCAACCGGTCCCCGAATTCATATTTATCCTGCGAACTGAACAACGGTTCACCGGAAACCACATCCACATAGATGCCGGCTTTTTTGTTATCCCAATATTCGTTGTTGAAGGCTGGCTCGATCCCTTCATGCTGGGTGACATCATACTGAATGCGGAACAAGTGTTTCCGAAGCTCGGATTCCGGCGGTTTGGCATAGTCTGTCATAGCGACCTCCTATGGCTAAATGGTTGAAATAGGCAAATCAGACTGTATTAGTATTATATCAAGGAAACATTAATAATTGATTATCCGCGTGGCTGGTTTTAAGGGTAAATGTTGTTTGTTCAGGAAACCTTCGGGACGGTCTTGGCTGCGCCCGCAAGCACACCGTCCCAAAGGTTTGAGCAATAGATGTTACCTTTTCGAGAAAACCTTCGGGATAGTTTCTTGAAGTAGACATGGAGACGCTGAGTACCTTGACCGCCGGTTACGAGACTGCCAATATGTCCTGTGGAGCGGCGGCTTGCTAAGACCCGGTCATGGAGAGCGCGCCAATGAGATGGTTGCGCGCATCTGCACCGAGCAGGGGCTGGAAAAGACCATAGAGTGGATCGAAGGATATTTCAGGACTTGAGGGGAATGTTGATTGATATTGTTTAGTTGAAGAATGTCAAGGTGGTCGTAACGTAGGTGCGGGCAGATAAAATCAATCGTAAAAGCAATAGCCTTCGGAGATTTAAGCGGCCACAGGCCGAAGGCCCGCGGCGGCCCATGGATGAGGCAGAGCAGCCGGAGCGGTGCCGGATATTTTTCAAGATGCAGAAAAATGAACCTCCCCCGTCTAATTTGGGCGGGGGATGATAGGATGGGGAGAAAACCTCCGGTCCCGAAAAACCAGGAAGAGAGGCCTTGGTGAAAACTGTGGTTTTTCTAAACCTGGATCATGGCAACAACTGCAGGGTATCGACCGCGGAGTTCTGCACGGATTGCGCCTCCCATAGCATGGGGTAATACTTGCCGTTCGCCCAGAGAGGTGCTAGGTCAATGTAGTGCGGGTTGTAGGCGTGCCCGGACTTGCCGGTGGTGTGGACCGTGAGCGAGTTTTCCAGGTTGCCCAGGTCGACAATCATGCGCATGGAGGGCAGCCAGTTCACCCGGAAGGATTTGAACACGTCCCATCCAGTGGCATTGATGATGGAATTCCCGCCGGCGGTGGGGAAGGGACCACGGTTGAAGAGGGCTTCGATCGGGGTGACGCCGGATTTTCCCAGGGATTGGTTCTGGAAAGTGATTGTGTGCACTCTGCCCCAGCCCGGCCACGTGGCCGGGTCTTTTCCGTAGTGATGCTGCAGGTCAGTGAGTGATTCAATGAAGGCCCTAGCGAAGATATCGTCCCGTTTTTCGACCTGTTTGGAGGCGGGGTCGTCCCACCATAGGCTAGCGGGCTGTTGAACAAGCTCGCGCATAACCTCGTACCAGCGGTCTCCGCCTTTCGGCCAGTATTTCTCGGGGATATCCTTGGTGGCAATGGTATCCTTTAGAAGGTACCACCAAAAATTTTCGAAGATCAGGGTGGCCTGCGAATCCATCGTTTCCTGGAAATCCCAGTGCTTCAGCAGGCCCATCGCAGTCGTCTGGGTGGGCGTAGCCCATTGGACCTTCAAGCCGCTAAGGACTGGCACGAGCATCTCAGCATTCAGGCTGATGTTGTCGAATTGCATTTTTTGAACATAGGCCAGGTCGATCTTCCCGGGAGCTTGGGTAATCAGGTCGGTGATACGCCGGGCGCGAAAGCCATAATCCCAATCGGCGGTGATCAGGTAAGGATACCCCGTGCCTGCCACGGCATTGTTGGCAGTGACGATATAGCCGGAAGGCGGGTTGTAGGCGGAAGGGAGCTGGTCGAAGGGAATGAAACCGGTCCACTCATGCGCATCGGTCCAACCCGGCACAGGCAGGCGGCCATCTCCGCTTGCGCGGATGGGGATCAGGCCGGGCATCTGGTAGCCGATATTCCCGTCCACGTCCGCGTAGACAAGGTTCTGTGCAGGAACAGAGAAGGCGCGCGCCGCCTGGCGGAAATCATCCCAATTGCGGGCCGTGTCGAAGCCCCAAACGGCGTCGAAGATATGGGCAGGCTGCAGCGCCGTCCAGCGCAGGGCGATAACGTAATTATCGGGTAGAGCCACGCCACTTTTTTCGGTAAACTTTTTCGGCATGTATACGTCCGAGACGACCGGCCCGTGGCGGGTGGAACGGACCGTCAACAGAACCGGTTTGCCCCCGGAAACATTAATGGTTTCAGTTTGTACGGTCATATTGACCCATTGGCCGTTCACCTCGTACTGGTCCGGATTGGCCGGGTTGACCTTTTCGATGTACAGGTCCATCACATCCGGGCCATTGTTAGTAAAGCCCCAGGCGATGCGGTCGTTATGGCCGATGACCACACCAGGCACTCCGGCGAACGAAAAACCGGCCACTTCAAACGGACAGGCATCCGTGCGCGGCTGACAATGCAGGCCAATCTGGTACCAGATAGAGGGTATCTGGCTACTCAGGTGCGGGTCGTTGGCCAGGATGGGTTTGCCTGTGGTGGTCAACGCTCCCGAAACCACCCAGGAATTAGAGCCTATTTCCATGCTGGAGGGGCCAAGCAGTGCGTCCAGGGAGCTGAAGTTGGCCTGGACATTCGATAGCAAAGCGGCAGGATAAGCGGATGAACCGACCGGGCTAGTGGCGGAGGCGGAGGAGGCTGTGGTGAATCCCGGCACGATGAAAGGATGATCCGGCGGGTAAGGCGGAAAGAGCTGGTCCACCTGCTGTTGAGAGAGATTCTTGAGCAGCATGGCTCGTTCGATCTCCTCGTCAATATTGCCGCGCAGGTCCCAGGCCATGGCCTTGGCCCACGTGAGCGTGTTGACCGGCTGCCACGGCTCGGGAGCGTAGTGCGGGTTGAGCAGTTTCAGAACGCCATATTCGAGACTGAGGGCGGTACCCTGGTGCCCGGCGAGGTAGGCATTGACCCCATCGGCATAAGCCTGCAAGATGGCCTGGTCGGCCGGACTGGCGCCGGTCCACTCCTGTTGGGCAATCTGCGCCCAGCCCATGGTACGCAGGAAGGCATCTGTATCCACCTCGGATGAACCGAAAAGTTCCGAGAGGCGACCGGCGCCGATATGACGCCAAAAGTCCATCTGCCAGAAGCGCTCCTGGGCATGGATGTAGCCCTGTGCCATGAACAGGTCGTGGATGTTCGAGGCATAAATGTTTGGGATGTCGTGTGGGTCGCGGTATACCTGCACCGAGCCATTCAGTCCAGGCAGGTGCAACGTCCCATCCACCTGCGGGAAAGAATGGCGAGCAGTGTAGACGCCGAAGGTGGTGAGTAGGCTGGCTAAAATCAACAACCCGCTCACGACCCGGGTCAGCGTGCGGAAGACCTGCTTGGATTTGGACATCTCTCCTCCTTAATTAGTAGTTACGAGGATATTAACCCCCAACCCGAAGATATGGTCACGCAGAAAGTGCGCCTATATTCCCATTGACCGTTTATTATTCGTCTGCCAGGCTGGCCCCGATCTGGTCGAGGCGTTCAGTCAAGGATTGGATGAAAAAGATTTCCGAAGTCTCCAAGACTTCGGAAGTCTGATAGGTCGGTTGCCCATCTACCGGCCGTTCATGTTCGGATCCTTCCAGTGGATTTCGACCTTGATCAGCGGCGACCCAGCCAAACGACGAGGTTTACATCAGCGTCGAGGTGGTCGACCTTGGCGAGGTCCGTATTGTGGGAGTCGAAAGTGATGAGATAGTGGTCGTAGCCACCTTTATCCGACAAGGCAAAAAAGATCAGGTTGTTGTGCGGGTCCCAGGCAGGCGAGCGGGCTTTTCCTGGGAAGATCTGACCAATCTTCACCCCCGGGCCGCTGATCCAGGCGCCGGGCCGGGCGGTGTCCTGGCTGGTCCAGCTCCAGATGGCGCCATAAATGGCCACCGCCGTATCCCCGGAGGAGGTAGCGGGAGAGACCTGGTGATCAATATCACCTGGATCGAAGGTGGCAATACCGCCATTCACCACACGAGCCGGCTGGCCAGCCCAGCTGACCAGCGAAGCCTCTCTGGAGGCAGCCTCCAGGAGGCACCAGCCAGGCTTCACGGATTTCCCCAATAGATCTCGGCCCAATGAACAAGGTGATCAGTGGCTGAAGTTGGAGGCAACACATAGACAGGATTGCGTACCCCCAATGTATGCGAGACGAAGATATGGTCGATCCGGTTATCCCCGGACATGTCGACGCCGTCATAACTGATCCCGGATGGATAGACACTCGTCCAGGCATTCGTGAAGACAGTGTTGATCAACTTATAAGCTACTTCGTAGTCCCGCAAGTTGTAATCGCCCAGGGCAATCACGTAAGGTTTATCCTGCGAGCGCTGCAGAAGTGCCTGTGCGAAGATCAGCTTGGCGGTGTCCGAACCGTCCGGGTGCACATCAAAAATGGAGAAACGATGTCCATTCACTTCGACCTCCGCCTCGGCAACGCCGATCTCATCCATATCACTATAGGTAAATACGGAGTGTGTATTCAATAACGGAAATTTCGACAGGATGGACGTTCCAAACGTGCCCGCGACCGTGGTTGGTCCATAATAGGAATAGTAACCGAGATTTTCAGCGTAGTAGCGGACATAATCATTATTGTTGAGAGAGATGCGGGTTGAATCCGTCTCCTGCAGGGAGAGGATATCGGGCGACACCTTGCGGATGAGGGCAAGCTGACGGTCAAAGGACTTTTCCCCATAGACGTCGTTGGCTTCCTGAATATTAAAGGTCATGACCACGAGGGATAACCTGTCCGTCGCATCGACCTGGAGGCGTTTTGCTGGAAGGGCATGGATCAATGTGACCAAGAAAATGAACCCGGTAAGCAGGCCCCATGCCCAATGCAACCTGACGGAGGTACCCGCTTCAGAATCTTGTTGATCCTTTCTCATGCTCCATGCGAGCAGACTGATGGTCCCGGCCGGCAAGAGGTAAGCCAGCCAGAACTTGCCGCGGAAAAACAGGCTGACCGGTTGGATGTAGCCCCAGACATTGGTGAAAATGTTGGTGAAGACGAGCAGGATCAATGCCAAACTTCCCAGTAGTATGCCCGGTACCAAGTTGCGCGGGGTAGGAACCGCCTGGCTGATCCGGTCGAGGAAGATACGAAGGTCGACAAAGAGGACCGGGAAAAGCAGCAACATGAGCACCAACGGAATCGCCTGCCACCAGACCGAGCCGCCCACCATCACGGAGGGTGAGTCCGTTGCCGGTGGGAAAGTTACACCGTGGGCCAAGATGGTAGCGGTCAAACAAGCGCTGAAGGCCAGATTCCAGACAGCCAAAACCTGCCAGCCGATGCGCCTGACGAATTGCGGGAGGAGCAGCGACAGCAAGACCCAGCCGCCTGCCAGTAGGCTGACGGAGATCACGATCAACGTGTAGTTGCCCTCCGTCCAGCGGGCGATCACGGCCGGAGCCGAAAAGGCAAAATAGACCAGGGTAAGGACGAGAAATATTCCCAGGATGGCAGGCGTCACGCCGGCAGTTTTCTGCTTCCTGTCCGGGTAGCTTCTCAGATCCAGTTGTGGCAAGAGTTCCTGCGAGCAGGAGCCCAACAAGAATTCCGGTCCAACCACCGGCACGGGTGAGGGAATAATCAATGCCGTAGTCCACCGTGCGCAGCAAGACGGACAGGCAGACAGCCAGCGCGAGGCCGGCGGAACCTGACAGGCCGATCCGGGACACCGGCTCTCCCCTGGGCTTTGCATTCAACAAAAGAAAGAACAGACTCAAGGCTGCCCCAGTAGCGAATCCGGCAGCAAGCATCCTGTTGGCAGAGTTCAGATAGGGGAGCATGCCTCGTAAAACCAGTAGCACAGCGAGAGTGATCCAGGCCAGTTGGGGCGAAAATTTCTTATAAAATGGGATCAGCAGAAGGGGCGTAAAGAAGAAAAAGAGTCCCAGGACTTTTGCATCCAGAGTGGTGTGCATCAAATCCAGGATATAGATGGATTCGACCAATGTGCCGGCAGCCTGTATGAAAAACAGAAAGATGATTGCAAGAGCGAGGATGAGGAAGGATCTTTTCATGGCAATTCTCCCAGGCGTATTTCTATTATTTTCGATCTGTCATGCTTATTTCCTTAATCCAACCAACGAAGGCAAAGAGTAGCGCGGGATGGAGGCAACCGAGTAGGCTGCACCGGTAAGGATGGCCTCGGCTGCCAGTTGCCCGCTGCGAATGGCCGGCCCGATCCCTTCGCCCATATCCAGGGTTGCCAACCCAAGCGCATCTCCCACCAAAAACGCATTCCCGATCTGGATCTCCGGCAGATCCTGACGCAGGTAATAACTATGGCCGGCCGGCTTATAACCATGATCCACAATAAGGCCAGTCTCTTCCAACTGCCTTACCAATAAGTTCCAATGCTTCTTCAGCTTGTCAGCGCGGCGCTTCAACTGCCCAGCCGAGCCGCCTATGCCGACGTTGACATAACCGTCCTTTTTTGGGACATACCAGGCATATCCGGGCAGTTTGTTTTCAAAGAACCAGAGTTTGCAGCGGAAATCCCTTACTGCATAACGAAATTCCTCTTCCTGTGCAACAATAAGAGACCCCCGGGCTCTTTGGCTGGTCTCGCCAAAGAACGTCTGGTAAACCGGGCAGTGGGTGCCGCCTGCACCGACCAGGTAGCGTGCCGAAAATTCGTTATCCACCACGTATTCCCCATTTTCCAGCCGGATCTCATGTACCTCGTGAAGGTGGAAATCAGGTTCAGCCAGGCCCAGCAGCCATTGGTCAAACTCAAAGCGGCGGATGGCGTACTGGTGAGTGGGCAATTTGAATTTAACCCCACTGATCGAGACATCAAAACTGGTAAATTCGGTCAGCCCAAAGGGATAGGTGGTAACATCCATTCCCACCCATCGGAGTGCCTGCGGGGTGACCCAGCCTGCACAGGGTTTAAAACGCGGGAATGTGGATTTATCCAGCAGGATGGTACTGACATGATCCTGCTTCAGACGTCTGGCGCAGGCTGCACCCGCCGGGCCTCCACCGATTACAAGGACATCGGACTTGATCATAAAAACCTTTTATGAAAATCGGCAGTTCGGCTGTGGAGTACCCGTGCGGGTGAAGACAATCTGCCAGAGCTGTTGGTTGCGCGCCCGGAAGCCACCTGCACTGGTGAGAAGGTAATAGCGCCACATGCGGTAAAAACGATCACCATAATTCTTCTTCAGATCAGGCCAGCCTTTTTCAAAATTGGTATGCCAAGCCATCAATGTCTGATCATAATAGGGACCAAAATTATGCCAATCCTCCATTACAAATTGGCCTTCCATGGCCTGGGCCAATTGCGCAATGGAAGGGAGCAGGCCGTTCGGGAAGATATATTTGTCGGTCCAAGGTTCACCGGTTGTGGCGCTGATATTGCCGCCGATGGTGTGAACGAAAGCAATGCCATCCTTTTTCAGACAACGGTCCACCACCCGCATGTAATCGGTATAATTTTTATACCCGACATGTTCCATCACCCCAATCGAAATAACAGCGTCGTACGTGCCACTCACTTCACGGTAATCCTGCAGACGCAATTCCACCGGCAAGCCTTTGCAAAGCTGCATTCCCAGGGCCACCTGTTCCTTTGAAACCGTCACGCCCAGAACGGAGGCACCGTATTTTTCGGCTGCGTACTTGGCAAAGCTACCCCAACCGCAGCCCAACTCCAGGATACGCATGCCAGATTGAAGGCCGATCTTCCTGCAAACGAGTTCCAGCTTGGCCTCCTGGGCCTCGTCCAGGTTGTTGGCATTCTTCCAATAGCCGCTGGTATAGTTAAGCCGTTTATCCAGCATGGCAAGGTACAGGTCATTACCCAAGTCATAATGTTTTTCGCCCACCTCAAAAGCTCTTGCAGAAGATTGCCGGTTGATCAAACCAGCCCTGACCACCTGGAAAACCAGGCGTAAATTATTTTTTACTTTTTCATTCAGATGGGCTTTGAGAACCCGGCAGATGAGCCCATCGATCGAGTCGCAATCCCACCAACCATCCATATACGCTTCGCCCAGACCCAGGGATGAATCGCGCAAAATCCGGTCATACAGGCGATCATCATGAACCTGGATATCCCAGGGCTGACTGCCGTTGATCTCTATTTCGGCCAGATCCAATAATTCGCGAATGGTGGTTTCCGACTTTGCCATAATATTCCTCCATATTTATGATTTTTCCTGGCAGGCCTTTCCAATATATTGGGAAAACCCAACGGTGAAGTTACTTGAATTACAAAGTAATTTTATATCCAATCTAATTGATTTGTAATTGTGGTAACACCCTTTGTAATAAATTGGTTCGATTTTTACCTGTCGCTAGTTCCGGAAAGATTGTAGTAAACTGTTGAGTGAGGAGGAACCCATGCGAAACATACTCATCCTTAAAGGCAGCCCACGCGAACGAGGCAATAGCGCCGTACTGGCCGGGCAGGCTGCCGAGGGGGCACAGGCAGCAGGGGCGAAGGTGGAGAGTATATACCTGCACGGGCTGGACATCCGTCCATGCGATGCCTGTGATCTGTGCCTTGAGCAGGGTGAATGTGTGATCGAAGATGACATGCGCCCGCTCTATCCCAAACTAGCTGAGGCGGACGCCATTATTCTCGCCAGCCCAGTCTACTGGTTCACCTTCGAGCGCGCAGCTAAAGCTCTGCATCGACCGCTGGTATGCCTTCCAGGCCAATAAATGGAAAGAGGTTTCCGGAAAACCCTTCGGCATCATCCTAACGTATGGCGATACCGACCTGTATTCCTCCGGAGCCATCAACGCCATCCATACTTTCGAGACGTTGTGCCGCTTCCTGGAAGGCCGGATCGCTGGAATCGTGCACGCCTCGCTTGACAAGACAGGTGAGGCTGAAAAACACCCGGAGCTACTCGAGCAGGCTTTCCGCCTAGGCCAGATGCTTGGAAGGGACAGTCCGGGCTAATCCATAGTGGGCTTTGAATAATAAAAACGGGCGACCAGGAGGGCGCACGAATATCTGAATAACGAATCCTTTTAGATAACAACAAATTGAGTTGGGTCGGCGGGATTGTACTTAACCTTGACCTTATCACCCACGCGCGGGATGGCGATCTTGGAGACCATGGATTTACCGGTCGTTTCAAACGACGTGGCGATCATGGCTGGCTGGACCTTCAGCGTCAATATGACCACGGGATTCATATTGATCAATGCGCCGGTATCCTGGATGGACACTACCTCCGCAATCGCATCCAACCCGCTTTGAGCCAGCCACTGCTGTTGCTGGAGACCGTCCAAGGCTGCCTGGCCCTGGTCCATGGTGGCGTTCATGTCATTCACAAAATCCTTGCCCATGAAGGCTTTGGTCAACCCTCCCATAAGCCCATTGTTCATGGTTTTCCGAGCATTATCCAATGCCTTTTGAGGATCTTTTTCCGGTTTCTTCCCAAGATTAAACATAGTATTCTCCTTTGTGCACTAAATGGACTGTAATAGTCATATTATACCATTAAAGAATTCCGCTTCCATCCCAAGTAAGTACTAGTTCCAACAGGCAAGAAATGTCAAATAAGGCTGGTTCGCTTGGCCCCGTTCTGGCAGACTATTACCGGGGAATTGTGTAATTGAATAGCGTGTGCAGCGAAGTCGAAACTGCCTCCTGGATGGTTATCCGGGCGGATCGGTTTTTTATTATTTTACGAAATCGCATCGGGGAAAGCAAAAGGGCGGTCATGTGGACCGCCCTGATTATTCCTATGCTTCCGGGCCAAGTTTTGCCATCAGGCTAGCTATGCCCTTCAGGTCCAGCCACCATTGTTCTTTGGGACGTTCGTGCTTTGCGTCGATCATGCGCTCGAAATCCCGCATGTCATGGAAGTTTACCTGTCCCTTTTGCAGACCGATGAAAGCGGAGTTGTTGCCATCCTTCCGGCATTCTTCGATCAGGTACTCCAGGCACAAACGGGCAAGCCGGGTGGCCTGGATACGGTCGAATGGAGATGGGTCGCCGCCCTGCTGCAGGTGACCCAGGATGGCCGGACGCACATCGAATACATCCCGGCCTTCCTCTTCGAACAGGGCACACATGAAGGGCGTATTGTAGATTGCATTGGCGTACTCGGCTCGGATGATCAGACCGAGCCGCTTGCCGGCATCAAAGGCACGGTTGAGGTTAGCGACATCCACCTGCATATCGCGCAGTGTGACGCCCTCTTCGGGGATATAAGCACGTTCCGCGCCGGTAGCGATGCCACCCATCAGCGCCAAATAACCGCTCCAGTGGCCCATCACTTCGACCACGAAACAGCGCCGCGTGGCGACTGCGGACTGCTTGATCTTGTCCACAGCTTCCACGATACTATTCAGGGCCGTGTCCGCGCCGATGCTGAATTCAGTACCGGGGAGGTTGTTATTGATCGAAGCCGGCAAGCAGATAACCGGGATGTTGAAAGCCGGAAAATTGGAGCGGGAATTGAGCATGGTGTGGACGGCTTCGTAGCCGTTCCAGCCACCAATAACCAGCAACGCTTCGATGTGTTTGTCTTCGATGACACGCGCGATTGCATACAGGTCGCTGCCCTGAGGGACGACGCGGCTGGTGCCCAGCTGGGACCCGCCCAGTGAAGCCCAACCACTCACGCTCATCCATTGCATTTCATCGACTTCGCCCTTGGCAAGGCCCTCAAAGCCGTTCCTGATCCCCAGCATGATATGACCCTGGTCCAGGCCAAGGCGGATGGTTGCCCGGGCGGCGGTATTCATTCCGGGAGCGGGTGCACCCGAATTCAGGACGCCGATGCGGAAATGCTTCAGGTCGGGCGCTCGTGGATGGGGTAAGGCGCGCACCATCGTCTTGAGTGTGTTAAAGGATTCTTTAAAACTGGTACTGCGCAGGCTCATGGCTTTTTCGTAATCCCTGGCGGCGATCGCCTCGGTTACGGCCCGGGTCTTTTCCACGCATTCCACCAGGGAAAAATGCTTGATGTGGTTGGCCTTGGTGCCGACCACCACCGGTTCGTCTTCGGGCTTGGCCTTGAGAAGCGTAACGACTGCTTCGTGCCCCAATTGGGTGGCCAGGATGCGGTCGTAGGCACTCGGCCGGCCGCCGCGCTGGACATGCCCGAGCACGGTCACGCGCACCTCCTCACCCAGGTGCCCTTCCAGCAAGCGCTGCACGTCGGTGCTGCCGATGTAATTGCCATCGCGGTCGCGGGCGCCTTCGGCCATGATAATGATATGGTCGCGCCGCCCGGCCTTGGTACCGGCCTTCAGGCGCTCGATCATGACCTCCTGCCAGTTGTCCACATCCGGGGGTGCTTCGGGGATCAAGACCCAGTCAGCACCAGTGGCCAAGGCGCTGTATAACGCCAGATAACCGCAATTGCGACCCATTACTTTGACAATAAAGGTGCGCTGGTGGCTGGCTGCCGTGCTGGTGATGGCATCCACGGCCTCGGTGATACGATGCAGGGCGCTGTCCGCACCAATGGTCATATCGGGACCGGAGAAATCGTTATCAATCGAACCGACCAACCCGACGATCAGCAAGTTGGGGTGGGTGGTAGCGAGTTCTGGCGTAATCTCACCGGTCCCAGCAAGGTCCGTCACGATGGCTGGCCATTCCTGGCGGAACTGGTTCGCGCCGGTCAGCGAGCCGTCGCCACCAATGACCACCAGCCCATCGATGCCATTCTGGAGCATGTTGCGGGCAGCCGCCCGACGTCCTGCGGGTGTGCGGAAAGCTTCGCTGCGCGCAGTCCCGATAATAGTCCCGCCGCGTTGCAGAATCCCGGCAACGGAATCCCAATCCATCTTCTTGATATAGTCCCCACCTTCCACGAGGCCTTGGTAGCCCTCGTAGACGGCGAAGACTTCCGCGCCTTTATCCAGGGCGGTGCGCACCACGGCCCGCACAGCCGCGTTCATTCCCTGGGCGTCACCTCCACTGGTCAGGACGGCAATTCGTTTTGTAAGCATGTCTGTTTCCATATTTCCGATCAATAATTAATCGTTTTTAATTAAGATCACGCAGGTTTTATCGCTCAAAAGGTTTAATTTACCCGAACTTGCGGGACGTGCTCCGCGTATCTTGCGGGATAAGCCTGCGTGCATTTTGCAGGAGGATTACCATAAAGTGAGTAAACCTGTCCAAATTGTACCGCAGAAAATGCGCACGAGTTCGTGGAACACGTCCGGGCGGTTGATTGTGTTCCCAGATTAGTTTTATTACTTCAGCGGCGGGAAAAAATCAAAACCGATGGGGATTGGTATACGACCTGGTAACGGTCGGATTGAAGCAAGGACGCCTCCAGCAAGCTGTGCTGCGGGGGGGCATCAGCGGCAGCAGCGAGGGAAAGGTATACATAATCAAAGCTATCATCCTGCTGTGAGGCCCACTGCTCCAGGCAGGCAGCATCCTGTGAAAGACAGGCGTAAAGACCCGGATAAGCATCCAGCCTGAGGCGGAAGTTCTGTTTCCCGGGGAGCCATTCGCGTCCCTGGATAGTGGAGATATTCGTCCTCTCGCTAAAGGCAGGGAACCACTCCAGCAGTGGCGAGAGCATGGCGTTTTCCTGCAAGGGCAGCACCAGGAAACGGCTGTCGGGAGGAGTTCGAACTCGCGATCCACTGCATGGCAGTACGATCATCCATGGAAAGGACAAGCTTCCCGAGAGACTGAAGGTTGAGCATTGCATTGACGAGCAGCATCAGCAGGAGATACCCAAATATCCAGCGTCCCCTTTTACTGGCCAGAAAAAGCTCCTCGTTCCCTTTGGAGGCCGGTTTTCCGAGACGGGCAAAAGCCGGGAAGATGACATCGGCCAATCCCACTGCGGCCAATAACGAAGTTTGTACAGCAATCACGTGTGGGGCGCTGCGCGGATCAATGAGAAAAGCGAGAACCAGCCAGACAGGTAGGAAGGTTTTCTTCTTTAGAACACAGGTCACAACCCCGACCACGGCCAGAAGGGCAACCAATGAGATGGTCTCGTCGGTGAAATTGAGCAGTAAAAGCGGGGACCAGAAGAGCCAGCGTTGGCCGCTGGACTGGAAGGCCAGGGAGAACGGCGTCCACCCATAACGCGACAACGCGAGAATCCACCAAGGCGAAGTCAACGCCAGCACGCCAACGACTACAATACCTGCACGCTTCAAGCCGGTCCGGTTGCGCCCGAAATAAAGCCAAAGAATGGCGGCGGTAGCTACCGCATGCAGTGACCGTTCAGGGTGGGTGAGGATGACAAGGGTTGCGGTGATAATGGTAACCAGATACATTTTCCAGCCCCCATTGCGAAACAGGCGATAGGCTCCCCAGGTCATCAGGATCAGAAAGAGAGCCGCCGGGGCCCTGGTTACGCCGCCACCCATGATCACCCATTCGTATGAACGCGGCAGCAAGGCATATACCACGGTTGCCAAAGCCCCCGTCAGACTGTCATCCAGGAGTGACTGTGCAAGGAGGAAGAATGCCGGAATGGTCAGCAGGCTGAAAACGACCGGCAGCCAGCGAATGACAGCGAGCAGGCCAGCGCCAGTAATGGAGTGGATCAAGGCCGTCAGGTAGAAGGGCAGGGGGGGATATACGTACGGAATATCCAGACGGTTGTAAGTCGTTACCACAGGCAGTGCATAATCCGCTTTTTGAAGATCGGATGTCATAGCGTAGAACAAGCCGCCGTCATTAAGTGGAAAATCCGCCTGCAGCACTGGCATAACCCGCACAAACGTGCCGAACAGGAGCGCCAGCAGGAGTAATAAATAGGTTGATGTACGACGATTCTTTTCCATAATCCCGCCGACAAGGTTATTCAAGCATTGGCATCTGGATGCCATGCCGCCTGGCCGCAGCGATGGCCTGCTCATACCCGGCGTCGGCATGGCGGACCACACCCAGGCCCGGGTCGGTGGTTAAAACGCGCTCGAGCCGTTTGGCGGCTGCGGAGGTGCCGTCAGCCACAATGACCTGGCCGGCGTGCTGGCTGTAGCCTATGCCCACTCCGCCGCCATGGTGGAACGAGACCCAGGTGGCTCCGCCAACGGCGTTGATCATGGCGTTCAGGATGGCCCAGTCCGAGATGGCATCCGAGCCGTCTTTCATTGCTTCGGTCTCACGGTTCGGGCTGGCCACCGACCCGCAGTCCAGGTGGTCGCGGCCGATCACGATGGGAGCCTTGAGAGTGCCATCCGCCACCATCTCGTTGAATTTGAGGCCCGCTTGGAGGCGTTCCCCATAACCCAGCCAGCAGATGCGCGCCGGGAGACCCTGGAAGGGCACTTTTGCGCGGGCCAGCTTGAGCCAGCGCTGCAGGTGCTCATCCCCGGGGAAGAGGGCAGCGACAGCTTCGTCTGTGCGATAGATGTCCTGCGGGTCGCCAGAGAGAGCCACCCAGCGGAAGGGTCCCTTGCCCTCACAGAAAAGCGGTCGAATGTAGGCAGGGACAAAGCCGGGGAATTCGAAAGCATCCGTCACACCATAGTTGTAAGCCTGCTGGCGGAGGTTGTTGCCATAATCAAACACCTCAGCGCCTTTGCGCTGGAATTCCAGCATGGCCTGAACATGCTGTGCCATGGAGGCCATGGCCCTGTGCTTGTACTCTTCGGGGTTGGACTTACGCAGCGCGTCTGCAGCCGCCACCGACAGACCGGATGGGATATACATCAGGGCCTCGTGGGCGGAGGTCTGGTCGGTTACCACATCCGGGATGACGCCGCGCATGGCCAGTTCCCGGGTGATATCTGCAGCGTTTCCGATCAGACCAATGGACTGCGGTATCTCCTGATCCTTGTACTCATCCACCAGCGTCATGGCTTCTTCGAGATTGTCCACCACCCGGTCCACATAACCGTTATCGAGACGGCGCTTGGCATGGGCCGGGTCCACTTCAACGATTAGCCCGACACCTTCATTCATGGTGATAGCCAGTGGCTGCGCGCCGCCCATGCCTCCCAAACCGGCTGTCAGGCAGAACCTGCCTTTCAGTGAGCTCCAGCCTTTGAGTTTGGCCAAGGCACCAAAGGTTTCGTACGTGCCTTGCAGGATACCCTGCGTGCCTATATAGATCCACGAACCGGCGGTCATCTGCCCGTACATGATAAGGCCCTGGGCAGCAAGTTTATCGAAGTACTCCCAGGTAGCCCAATGAGGCACCAGGTTGGAGTTGGCGATCAGGACACGCGGCGCGTCGGGGTGGCTTTTGAAGACTGCCACCGGTTTGCCGGACTGGACCAGCAGGGTCTCGTCGGCCTCCAGGTTTTTGAGCGACTTGAGGATGGCGTCGAAACATTCCCAATTGCGGGCAGCCTGGCCCCTGCCACCATAGACGACCAGGTCTTGAGGGCGTTCTGCGACCTCAGGGTCGAGGTTGTTCTGGATCATGCGGTAGGGGGCTTCGGTAAGCCAGGATTTACAGGTGAGAGTTGTGCCACGCGGGGCACGGACGGTACGTGGTCCAGTCATACTTCGTCTCCTTTATTAATATGAAAATTCTCCCGGTGATTATACGCCGGGAGAGGAGTTTTGGTAGCTATGGGACCGAGAGTTCTACTTCTTCTTTGTTGCCAATTGGTCGAACCTGGTTTCGCGCAGCCGCTTGACCAGGCTTTCCTGTACCTCGACCCAGATCGGGTGGACCAGGCAATCATCGCTGAATTCACAATTAGCGGGGTCACCGACGCATTCGTTGAGCAGGATCGGCCCGTCAATGGCCTCGACCACGTCGAGCATGGAAATTTCCCCGGGCTCGTGAGCAAGGGTAACACCACCGCGCGCCCCGCGCGAGGTATGCAGCAAACCAGCAATTGATAATTGCGAGATGATTTTAGCCAGGAAGGAGGGCGGAATCTTCATTTCCTGCGCCACAGTGCTTGTAGCGGCGCGCTGATTGGGACCCAGCTTGGCAAGATAACGGACGGCGCGGATGGCATAGTCTGCCTGACGTGTGATTTGCATATGTGTTTCCCTTTCCGGATATTCAGGTAATTTTTATCTTGTTATATTGTATTGGTTGTGAGGAGGCTGGGCAAGTGATAGAGGTCATGCTTGAAATATGACCTTTTACTCCGATTAATACCAAAATTACACGAAATACCCAAAATAGATAGCGCAAGAGGGTATCTTGTACGACTTTTGGGAAGAATCAAGGCGGCACAAGCATGCCGGGGGAAAAATGCAGGACAAATGATGAAACAGGATAATCAGTGGGTTAGTGTCAGGTTACCCGCACCGAGATGAACAACAATGGTCAGTTGCGGACCGGTGCCTGTTTGGGTATACAAAGTACCGCTCTTGGACCAGTTGGAGTCATATGTTACGTTCGACAGCCCGCCGTCCACGGTGAGTTGGACGGGGATGCCAGAGGGGATGACCAGGGTGGTATTGCTCACACCGGTTTCGATATTCACGCTGCCATCACGCTTGAGGGCTCCGGTGAAATCGAGGGTAAAGTTGCCCGCTCCACTGTGGAAGACGAGGCTGGCAAAATTGGCATTGCCCAATCCGGTCAGAGAAACATTGGATGCACCGGTCTCGTAGTTCAAGAGGGACATTTCCGACAGATTGGGGGAGTTGAAATTCATCTTGACGTCGGATGCGCCATCTTTTACGGTGAGGTTGGTAAGAGCCAGGCCGCCCATTTGATAATCGGCATGATAGGCCCCGGCTTCAATGCTCAAATTTAGCGGCTGGTTACCCAGGGAAAGATCCCACTCATTCTTGATATTGGAAAGATCCGGGATGCCAGTCAGGTGCCAGTTGCCCTGTTCGATGCGGATCGTGGAACCATTTACAGATACAGCGGGCTTGAAATCAGCAATATTGTACTTGGCCGTACCGGAAACCAGTTCTTCACCCCCGGCATGCACTTTCATTGTACCCGCACCGAAAGCGAGCGATAAGTTCATGGGCCGGGTGGTGTCGGCTGGCAGCGGGACATTAATCTGGTATGTCAGCATCGGACCAGGCGTGAGCGTGGTGATCGGGACATTGACTTGGAATCCACAGGCAATCGAACCTAACGCCAGGACGAGAAGAATCGGAAGCAGCTTGCGAATCATAATAATCTCCTTTGGCATATTAAGGCCGGCATTTGCACCCGACCCGGTTTCTTACCAAATATACGTTTCCAGTCAGAATACGTTCCAATACGTCGGTCCTATTTATACAAGCAGGGCGTCCCCATGATTTGGATTTTCTACTTCACATGGCCGATCCCCATAAAGGCACTATTCTTCCAATACCTGAACCAGATCCGCTGGGCTGGGCAGAAGCATGTCTGCGCCGTGCTTGCGGAGTTCGTCCTCCTCGCCAAAGCCGCATAAGACTCCGACGGTCTGCGCCCCGGCAGCCTTTCCGGCGCGGATATCAACGCTGGTATCGCCCACCATCAAGCAGTCGGCAGGCTGCACTTCCAATTCCTTTGCCACCCACAAGATCGGGTCGGCGTAAGGTTTCGTGTGCTCACAAGTCTGATCGGTGGCGATGCGCTTGAAGTAATCTGCCAGGTCGAAATAGTGCAGAAATTGCATAGTTGAAATGGTGTCCCGGGCGCTGACGATGGCCAGCGGGTAATTTTGAAAGAGCTTTTCCAACATCTCCCTGGTTCCTGGGACAAGTTGGAACAGTTTCGTTTTCTTTTTCGACTGGCGAACGAACCAATCCTTTACGGCGAAGATCTCATCATCCAGCCCGATGAGGTCGGAGAGGCTGATCAGGAAGTTCGCAGGCGCTTCGACCTCCATCACAATTCCACGGGCGACCCGGAGGAGGTCTTTCCTGGGGAACAGGAAATTAAATGGACCCAGGAGTTTGGCGAGCTGGGAGACCATCACGTCGTCAGTATCGCTGAGCGTGCCGTCCACATCAAAACAAATGGCTTGGATGCGGGATATTTCCAGAGGCATAAGGTTTCAGATCGTTGCTGAACCAAGTTGATAATCAAATTGTACACCAGGACTGTCGCAAGGTTGATGCGTGAACCTGTTTAGTTTGTTGTTCAATGATATTGACGTTGTTCATTTTAGAACGATAGAAGGAAATATGGAATTAGGCGACCTTAAAGTAACTGTGGCTACAAAGAAAGAAAAGGGGAAAATCCCCGAACCGATAACCGCAATCATCCCAGCCAATCAAGCATGGATGTATTATGCTCTGAACGAGCAGAAAGAGGCGCTAAATAGTATCAACGGGAAACTGGCGTTTATCGTGTTTATTATCATCATTGGGATTATCATAGGTATGTTTCGGGGCTGTACAGGGTATTGATCCGCTTTCTAAAATTGCCCCGTAACGTTTCGTTAGGTAATATTAAGAAATGGACCGCCTGGCTGAGGGGGGCAGCCAAACGATCCAGGGGAATTATACTCTTGACACCTACAAGACGCTAAAAGAGGTTGTGTAACACGTTGCACGCACAAGAAACTTAAGCGATAAATCTACTCTATATTCTATTATGGATGACTCTGGTAACTAAGCCATGCAATCAAAGCACAACCGACCACAATAATTACACAAACCCGGAAAATAAATATGTCCAGATGTATTTTATTTCCAGTTTCATTTTTCTCAGATGTTTCAACCAAATCGAACCTCTCGGACATAATGAGGCTCCTTTCTTCAATTACAGTATACGGCGATACGGAATTTCTGATATTTACAGATATGTAAGAATATGAATTCTTAAGAATTTGCAAGGAGAAAAATGGCAGCGAAACCAGGCAATCGAAACGCATTCAAACACGGCACGGCGGCACTGGCTAGATCATTGGTGCGGCAATCCTCATCCCGGGGATAATCGCATGTATTCTGCCAACCCAATTAAGAAAATAGCAGGGCTAAATCACCGTACTTTTTGTTTTTTTTATGATTATCCTTTCGGGATGGTTCATACTCAACCCTAGAACACCAATCCAAAAGTCGTATAATCGGCTGATGGCCTCCTGGATAATCCATCTGCGGATTGCTGATTACCTTCTATCTTTCGCGTACGCAGGCAGACCGGTTTGTAGATGAATCCACCTGGCAAATATCCCGTATATATAAGCATCTGTGGATTATTGGTATGGCGGCAGATGGGGTTTCGTCTGCGCTGGATTTGAGCATATAGCGTTACAAAAAAGGAGCTGATGAAATGGCGAATAAACCTGACATTCTGCGGAACCCGGACAGAGGTCTCATTCAGAACCTGATACTGCGTGTCAAACTCATCCTGCGTTTGATGGGAGATAAACGGGTGAATATCTTTCTCAAACTCCTACCAGTTGGGGCCTTGATCTATGTGGTGTCACCGATAGACCTTATCCCCGGGGCAGTCATCCCGGTCATCGGTGCACTTGATGATGCAGCGGTGCTGTGGCTGGGTGCCACACTTTTCATCAATCTGTGCCCGGAAGAGGTTGTGCAAGAGCACATGGATGCATTGCAGAAAGTAGTCCAAGGTTCCTGGCGGGACATCCCGGAGCAGGATGAGACCGGCGAAGTTATCGAGGTAAAGGCTCATGAAGTCCCGGAAGATACCAAATAAGGTGATGAAGTTCCGGCTTTCATCCCGTTTCGCAATTGTCGGAACCTTTGTAACACTCAGCTTGCTCGTGGCAGCCTGTGCTACGCTTCCGCTGAAAACCACCGAGCCCAGCGGGATCCAGCCTCCCAGTCCGTCTGTCCCCCCAGCAACACCAACAATACCGTCCCCTCCATCAACAGCCACAACTCCTCCTCAACCTTCTCCAACTACCCTCCTGGCATTCCCCGATCCTGCTGGTTATGGTTGGATCCCGGTCATCTCCGGGCTGAAGCTACCGGTGGATGTCCAAAATGCCGGTGACGGTTCCAGGAGGTTGTTCATTGTCGAGAAACGTGGCCGAATTCTCATTTTGAAGGATGGTCAATTGATGCCCACTCCATTTCTGGATATCGTTGGTGGAGTCGGCAGCCAGCATACCGAGCAGGGTCTGCTTGGGCTGGTCTTCCATCCCAATTATGCCCGGAGCGGCCTGTTCTTTGTCAATTACATAGACCTGCATGGGAATACGGTTATTGCACGCTTTCACGTTTCGGCAGATGATCCGAACCGCGCTGACCCAACAAGTGAGGTGGATCTGTTGCATATTGATCAGCCTTATGACAACCACAACGGCGGCGGGCTGGCTTTCGGTCCGGACGGTTACCTGTACATTGGTCTTGGAGATGGCGGGTCGGAGGGCGATCCAATGGGGAATGGACAAAACCTGCAAACATTTCTGGGTAAGATGCTGCGTATTGACGTGGATCACGGCGATAAATATGCCATCCCTCCCAATAATCCCTTTACGAAAGGCGGTGGATTGCCAGAAATCTGGGCATACGGGTTTCGCAACCCCTGGCGTTTTTCGTTCGACCAGCTGACATGGGATATGTTCATAGCAGATGTCGGTCAGGATGCCTGGGAAGAGGTGGATTTTGTTCGTAACGGAAAGCCTGGAGGCATGAACTTCGGCTGGAGCTTCTACGAAGGCATGCATCCTTATAAAGGCCAGCCGCCCGTGAATGAACCCTTTGCCTGGCCAGTCAGCGAGTATTCTCACGCGGACGGCTGTTCGGTGACCGGCGGTTATGTCTATCGCGGTCCGGCGTTACCGGAATGGCAGGGGGTCTATTTCTACGGTGATTACTGTTCCGGAAATATCTGGGGCTTAATCCATCCGGGTGAGAATGGCCAGCAGGCGAAAATCCTGTTCACGACCAACGCGAAGGTGACCACGTTTGGTGTGGATGAAGCCGGGGAAATCTATCTAGCAGACTTTGGATCGGGAACGCTCTTGAAATTGGTTCGCGGGCAATGAAGGCGAGACGTTTATGGACTTATTTTGTCAGAAAAGCGCGAATAGTCATAATTATTCATGATGCCTGTCACTAGATAAACCACCGGGGATGTTTTAGACTCTTTTTATATTTGGAGGTAGGTTATGGCTGAACGAACATGGGAAACGAGCAAGGTATGTTATTGCGAGCACATCATGCGTGAAGTCGCGTTGGAAGCTGAAGTGCTTTACCCGATGGATTTCCTGCCTGACCCACCGCGGGTCCTTTCCCACCGTTGTTCCCATGGTGTAGAGTGCAACCAGTTTGCCAAAGCAGCCTGTGTATGGGCCGGCACGAATCCGAATTACGATCCGTTTCGTCCATAAGCCGAGGTAGATGGCTGCCTCATACTAACTCCCGGCAACACCTGAATCCTCCTTCCTAGTTGGTCTGGCAACTCCTGTTAATCCTCGAATGGATTGACCAATGACCGTCAAAAAAGGCGACCTTTTAGAGGTCGCCTTTTTTTTCAATTGACGGTTACTTTAGCTTAATGTGCGACTTTGAATTTTGGGAAGCAACCGGACTTGCCTTGGCCGCCTTGCGAACCAGAAATTGATTGATTACCCAAGGGACCACTAAAAGGATAATCAGAATCACCAAGAAGCCGAGGAAGATCGGCCAAGAGGCCGGACTGACGACTTCCGGCAATACACCGCCGGGATTGTATTTGGTTTTAGCTGAGACGGTTCCACGCAGAGTGACGGTCAATGTGCGGTTGAGTCCATCCCGCAAGGTCGACGGGGAAGTGTAGGTGATACGATATTCGCTTTGTAAAGCCCGGCCATACAGTTCATACAATTTGGATAGATCAGTCTGGTTATTGGCATAGCTATACACCCCACCGGCGTTTTCCGCCAGGGATTTGAGCACTGATTTATCCAGGCCAAAAAAGGGTCCGGCATTTTCGGGATTGCCAAGTCCGATGGTCGAGATGGACAGCCCGCTTTTATCGATGGTCTGGGTAACCTGATCAGAGGTTTTCTTACTCTGGTTATCCAACCCGTCTGTTAAAACGATGATGGCTTTACGGCCTGGATAGTCCTGCAAAATCTTATTCGCCTGGACCAGGGCATCAAACATGGCCGTATCGTTCTCGGCCTTCAAGCTGTCGATCGCCAGATTCAAGGCAGCGTGATCGGTCGTGATGGATTGTACGTAGGTAACCTTGGTATTGAAAGTGAGCAGACCGGCCTGGTCTCCGGGCCGCATTTGGTCGACATACGCCTGCGCAGCAGCCTTGGCGGCGGACAACTTGCCGGCATTGTTCATACTGCCAGAGACATCCATCACCAGCAACGTAGTCAGCGAGCCGATATCACCAGACCCACTGACCTTGTCCGGTCGCATTACCACACCATTCTCCGAGATGCGGATACGACCTGGATCCACCGCGAAAGGTTCACCGTTGGCATCCGTCACCGATATGTAAAGAGTGACCTGCGGGAATTTGGAATTATCCACTTGTGTGATACGGACCTGTCCACCTGCAGCCTGTGCGCTGGCAGTCAGGAGCGGAGAGAGCACCAAGAGCAGGCTCAACCCAAACAGGAACACTCGCATGATATATTTCATATCTACCTCTTTTCGTGATAAATCATCTCGGTGTTGCCCATGTGGATGGTGGTGTTATTGGTCAAATGTGCCCGTTCGACCCGTCGATTATCAATGAAAGTCCCGGAGAGGCTCATATCCTTGAGAGTGAAATGCGATCCGTCGCCAGTCAGCATGGCGTGCTGTGGGGCGATATCGGGGTCTGGCAGGACGATCTCGGACTTCAGGGCGCTGCTGCCAATGGCAATTGCCGGGCCGTGGGCGCGCATGAACTTGTCCAGGATGAACTCGGTGCCTTTGAGTTTACCGTTCTTGACCTCGAGCCAGGCGCGGGACAGCAGCACCTCGATCAAGGAAATGAACGCACCGACTGCAGCCCCAAGCAGAATCAGGCCAATTGCCTTTCCGACGAGGGAATTTTTCATTAGAACCCGACTGGCCTCCAGCAAGGACCCTCCAACCGCCCCGCCCAACAGCCCACCCAGCAGTCCTTTCCAGAGCTGACTCCGACCGAATACTCCTTCAGCCAGGCCGATCACGAGACCGAACACCCCCCATCCCAGGGCTCGACCTATGGTCCCGGCACCGACTGTCTGAAACAGCCACTCACTCAACGGCAAGCCAATCGCTCCAGCCAGCAGGCCAAGCACGCCACTGAACAAACCAGATTTGCCTGCCTGGACCAAATTGCGCGTCAGAACTCCCTCCACGATCCCAATCAACAGGCCAATGCTCAATCCCACCAGCGCACCTACGATCGCCTCGCTGAAGTAAATATTGGCGATGAAGGACAGACCTAGCAAGTTGCTGATTTGCCAGCCAATCAATCCACCAACAGCACCAAATACAGTGTAATAATACGTACGCATGCGTCTATTCATTCTGGTCAACTCCTTCATGACCGGCTTCTGCCGATCCTTGTTGCAGATTGCTCCAATGGACGATGCTCTCTCCCATATTGTCAACCACTTCGTAGAATCCGAAGTAATGGGAGGGGTCGAGCACACCATCTGCCTGACGGACGAAGAATCCACCAGTGTCGGATTGAGGTTCAATTACCAATGCCACCTGCCATGGTTCGGGAAAGAAGTGGTCATGCAACCAGGTGTCATATGGGGAGAGAAAAACACCCATGCGCGGGTGAGTGTGGTACCAACCGACAATGGCGTCCTCAGGGTATACCTCGTCGATTTTTACATGGATATCAACCAAACTGTCCTGAGTGAAGGTCAGAAAAACACTACCCTGTTGAGTAAAACGGGCCGGGAGGGCGGTCGTGACCACGATATATTGCCGGGTAGTTTCAGAATCCACAAACCACTTTCCCAACAGGACTCCGCCAACTTCAGCTTCCAGGTTGCTGGAGGCATGCAACACTGCCTGGTTGTAGGCATTCCTGGTGAGGAACACGAAAACGGGCGCGCCATTCCCATCACCTTCATAAGGGGATATCCAATGCCGGGCATTTTCCAATGGCAAACTTGCCATCCGGGGGGACGGGCTCTCGGGGGGCAAAACACGAACACGTGAATAAGTCATCTAGGTTGGGTGCTCGGTCAAAGGTCCGGACCGCCACGGGAAATGCCGAAGCGATCCGGGAAGAGAAATGGTTATCCGGCGGTAACGTCGGCAGTCATCATCAGCCGGTCGTCCTTGGGAATGCCGGCCTGCGCCAGAGTCTCGTCCTCTTTGAGCTCCCGCCCGAGGGCCTTGCTGTCCAGCCGGTAGGCCATCGGACGACCATCCGGACCAGTGACCGGAAGTTCCAGCGAGGTAGTCAGCTCGGGAAGCAGTTCCTTGACAACCACATCATCAGGAATCTCGGCAGTGCGGCTGCCTCCAGACGGAAGAACAACAGTAACGGGTAGGTCAGACATATTCTTACTCCTTTCGAGTTGTGGCTGGATCGCAGCCAGTTGGAACGATTATTTGAGGCCAATCTTGGTTCTAGTTTTGGCTTCCACTGCTTTGAGCTTGACACGCTCGGGGCGCAAGAGCTCGCGCTCATCCACCGGGAAAGCGTTGGGATGAGCTTTACGATATTCCCGGCACCAACGTGCCGCTTCGGGATCCCAAGGGAAAGGAGGTTTCGTCGGGTCATCATGGAAATTCTTGTATTGAAGCATTTCTCCAAGCATCACCACCAGCCGGTCAAGCGAACGGCTGGCAGTCCACCAGGCTGCGTCGATGCAGACGCTGCCGTTCAGGTGATTGATATTTGGATGCCAGATTGGAGTGAGCCATTTCATGCCAGGCCAGCGTTGAGGATACTGGTTATGCAGGTAGATTTCAACCTGGTGGTGCGTGCCGATCCTGGGATTGCCCTGATGGTCCACATCGAGAATGCCTTTACACTTGAATGTGACAATATATGTCTCGGGAGGCAGGACGGCATGCGGATGCTTGACTTCAAAACTGACCAGGTCGCTGCGACCAGCCAGTTCCTTCATTAACCGATAGTCAACGCGCAAACGACGCATGCGCGGACTCTGGTCCAGACCGATGGCGCCGGCGGTGATATCGGCCGTTAACATCAGACGATCGTCTTCCGGGACCGAAGCGGAGGAGAGCGTTTCCTCCTCCTTGAGCTCGCGCCCAAGGGCTTTACTGTCAAGCCGATAGTACATCGGACGTCCATCCGGACCGACGGTGGGTAGCTTCAGCAGGGAGGTCAATTCGGTCAGCAGGTCGTGCACGTTGACATCATCGGGGATCTCGGCAGTCCGCGCACCACCACTGGGTAAAACAATGGTCACATTTAAATCGGGCATAATAGTCTCCTACAATAGAATCTGATCAAGAGGTGAAGTGGGGCACCTGGCAGGCGCCAGTGATAGCCCAGCAATCCGCGTGATGGAGCGTGTGGCAGACCTCACATTCCACCACGCCGCGCTGGTCGCCCGGTTCAATCAATTCCAAACAATAAGGACAACGATGTTCCTCCTGGCTGGACAATATCAGCTTCGGCTTGGAATGATCGATGCGTTTCCTCTTCGGTTTGACAGGTTGGGTTGCAACTTCCTGCGAAGACGGCTGGATCGCCTGACCGATAATTGGTGAAGCAGGCCGTGGCTTTGGAATGCGATTCGGTCGTTTTTGCGGCTTTCGCCGGGCGTGGGGCACTTTCTGCATGGCTTTTGTGTTCGATACGGGGGTCACGGTTCGGACAGGGCGCTGCCATGCATACAGAGCCAGGAGAGCAAAACCGGTCGCAAGCAGGATTTGGCCTAATTCCCACAAGTTCACCCGGGTGTGCCCCGCCGGAAATAGATCGATGCCGAAGACCCAGCCGGTAAACCAACCGAGCAGATCCAGAGCGCCCAAGATGAATGCCACGACTGAGAAGATACGCAGCACGAGAGCCTTTCTGGGGAGAATCCAGCGAACTGAGAATCCGGCAACCAGCCCCAATATAGCATCCGTTAGAAGGAAAGCCAGCACAGGGATGGACACCCGGACCTGGAGAAGCAGAGCAACCAACGCCATAGAGCTGGTTATCATAAGGAGAAGCAAAAGTACAGCCTTACGTGAAAAGGCCAGGTAGAAAGGATCAGACGGAGAAAATCTCTGAATGCTCATGGTTTATAAGGACAAACCGGCTCTGATTGCCATCACCCATGCAGCTTCACGTGCCCGCGCGCTGGACTGACAGTATCGACCTTGGCATGGAAATCTTCTTTAAGGCGGATCCGACTGGGCGCAGTTTGGAGCTGTCCGGTTAGTTCGAAATCGTGGAAATGCATCGCTTCGGCCAGGTCTCCGGATAGTTCATAAAAACGGTATTCCTCTCCATTATGTGCGCGCAATATGTGAAGTGAAGGCACACCAACGTTGGCCAACGAACGATGCAGGAAATTCTCTTCGCCTGTAATCACGTGGGTGAGTTCGGTCTCGCGCATAGTTCCGCAAGTTGGACAATGCCCGGCTTCGAAGCTGACGGTACTCAATGGTTTCAACACCTGTTCGACGGTGTGACAGAGGGGACATGAAAGGGAGATGATCAGTTCCTGGTCCAGTTCGATAACTGCCTCCGGTCCCAGGTCGGCACGGGCAATGCGAAGCAGGTCTTCCAATGTGGTGCGCTCCGCGCGGGCGGGCAGTTCGGTGATCTCGCCGTAGGTCCAGTGGCTCTCGCAGTCTTGGCGCGGCAAGTATGCAGTGGTGTGCATTTCATTGACCATGCCGTTGTAATGAATAACCTTGCCGGGTTCCACCGGCATCCCATTGATCAGTTTGAGGGCTTCCTGGGATTGCATGCTACCAATGATGGAGGCGATGGTGGGAGTGGTGGGAACCTTGCCAAGCAGGACGTTCTGACGAGCCAGCAGGGGGCAGGAATACCTTAAGGAGAGGTCGCGAATTGACGCTTCGGTCAGGGTGCATTCGTAGCAAGCGCCCTGACCGGGCACGAAGACGCGCACCAGACCAAGCAGCTCCTGGATGGCCCCATCCACCCAGGGTTTATTCATCCAATAACAGAAGCGATTGATCGCCAGACGGGCTTCCCGGTTATCCAGGCAACCGATTACCACGTCCATCCGGCGGATGACGCCCAGACCCAGCTGGGTCATCACATCGCCGTTCAGGTACTGGACATGGATCTGCGGGTTGAGCGCCCGGGCACGCGCCGCCGACACTTCGGCTTTGCTGCGGCCATTATCCGATTCCCGGAAGAGCACGGACCGGCTTAAGTTGGCGGCCTCGATCGTATCGAAATCAACAATGTAAATGTAACCGACACCCATCAGCGCCAGGTTCTTGATTACGTCGTTCCCCAATGCACCGGCTCCGACCACCAGTACGTGGGCGTTTTGGACCTTTTTGCGTTCCCACCAAGAGATGAACTCGAAAGTTCCCAACCGGTCGGTGTGCAGATTGGGGATGTGCAAAGGTTTTTCCGGGGCAACCGGTATACGCAATGGTCCAGTGGGCGGTTCGTTCGCGGCGGACCGCTGAGGAAAGTTTCCATTCAAATGGGCCAATTCACGTGCCTTGGTTATGTTCGACTCGTCAATGACGTGGACAAACCAACCAACATTTGGACGGGCTTCGATCAGCCGGGATTCTTCCAGCGCCTTGAGGGCTTCCCGCAGAGTGGCACGGCTTACGCCAAGCTGGTTCATTAATTCCCGCTCAGAAGGAAGCTGGGAGCCGGGCACTAGGGTGCCATCCAACAGGGAGGCAGCCAGTTTACCGGCAACGGTTTCAGCAAGTGTTTTGTGGGTGATTGGTTGGATTTTCATATCAATCCTGTGGTACAGTGGTCAGACCAAACATACCAATTATATTCCTTTTTACGGTTCGAGTCAACTGGTTTGGGCAGGACTTAGGTACGATTGGCTAAAATCAAAAAGACGACCCAAATCGGGCCGTCTTTTGATTGCCACCTGTCACAGTTCTACTTGACTTCGACGACTGCGCCAGCTTCTTCCAATTTCTTCTTGGCATCCATGGCGGCGTCCTTGCCGACTGCGGACAGCACTTTGCCGTCAGCAGTCTCGGCCAGGGCCTTGGCCTCGGTCAGGCTCAGGCTTACCAGTTGGCGGATGACCTTGATGACTTCGATCTTCTTGGGACCAGCATCCTTGATGACGACGTCAAATTCGGTCTTCTCTTCGACAGCCTCGGCAGCAGCCGCGGGAGCGGCGCCAGCGGCGGCCATGGCAACAGGAGCGGCGGCGGAAACGCCCCACTTCTCTTCCAATTTCTTGACCAGTTCAGCAGCTTCGAGAACGGAGAGCCCGCTCAACTGTTCGACGATTTTTTCCAGATCAGCCATTGTATATCTCCTTCAGATTTCTTAAGAATAGTATTTGGTTGGAGCAGTAACAATGTAAATTGTTACCACATTATTATGCTGCGGCAGGTGCAGCCTTATCGAAATATGCTTTGACTACGTATGCCAGTGAGCGGCCGGGTTCGGCAAGTGTGCGCACCATTTTAATGGCGGGAGCTTGCAATACACCCAACAGTTGGGCACGCAAGACCGGCAAGGGTGGCAGGGATGACAGGGATTTGACCTGCGCAACGCTGAGGGCTTTTGCATCCAGGAAGCCGCCTTTTATCTTGACAGCTTCCATGCCCTTCGTCGCTTCTGTCAACGCTTTTGTGAAACCGGCCGCATCGGTAAATGCAAAGCCAATGGCAGTGCTTTTTTCCGCGTAGTCAGCCGGGACACTGTAACCAGCCTTTTCCAAAGCGAGCCTGGCAAGTGTGTTCTTGACGATATGGAACTCGCCGCCGCTCTCGCGTGCCTTGGCACGGATAACATCCAGGTCTTTCATTTTCAAACCTGAATACTCAACCAGAACGACAGCCTGACTCTTTTTGAGCCATTCCATATATTCAGCCAGCATGGCCTCTTTTTGTGCTTTTGATTTAGCCAAAGAATATCACCTCCTTTCCAATCAAAAAGTCTTTGCCCGAGTGTACCAGGCAAAGACTTTACCCCCGGAAAGGGGGGTGGTGTTGCCACCAGTCTTCACCTGGGCAGGAGATTAAGCTCTGAATGCAAGCGGAGAGCACCTGCCGTCTTCGGCGAATGAAAATCCCTCGGGCTTATACGAATACCGTTATTCGGTATCCTCCATCGACTGGGCCAGATTGGCATCCACTTTGACGCCGGGGCCCATCGTTGATGTCATTGTGATGTGTTTAATATAATTACCCTTGGCGGCCGATGGACGGGCTTTCGTGATAGCTTCCATCAGCGCCGCAAAGTTTTCATAGAGCTTCTTTTCGTCGAAAGAAGCCTTGCCAATAGAGACGTGGATGTTGGCGGTTTTATCCAGACGGAATTCGACGCGGCCGGCTTTTGATTCGGTTACCGCGCGACCGATATCATCGGGACTGACGACAGTACCAGCCTTGGGGTTCGGCATCAGGCCACGCGGTCCGAGCACACGACCAAGTTTACCAACCTTGCCCATCATATCGGGAGTGGCGATGGCAACATCGAAATCGAGCCATCCACCCTGGATCTTGCTCAGGGTTTCCTCGTCATCTGCAACGGTATCCGCACCGGCATTGCGGGCATTGGTAGCACCATCTCCCTGTGCAAAGACCAACACGCGGACGGCCTTGCCCAAACCATGCGGCAATACCACCACGTCACGCACCTGCTGGTCGGCTTGGCGGGGATCTAGGCCCATGCGCATGTGCACTTCCACTGTTGAATCGAATTTTGCGAACGCAGTTTCTTTTACCAGTTTAACCGCTTCCAATGGGCCGTAAAACTTATCCACGTCCACTTTAGCCAGCGCGGCCAGATATTTCTTTCCATGTTTAGCCATGAATTCTCCTTTGTGGTGCAAGCGGGCCGGGATGCGACCCTCCCACCGGGTTAATCAACGACGACGATACCCATATTGCGGGCTGTGCCCTCTATCTGGCGCATGGCGCCTTCAATATCCAGGGCGTTCAGGTCTTTCATCTTCAATTGGGCGATCTCGCGCACCTGGGCACGGGTCACATTGCCGACCTTCTCACGATTTGGAACGCCGGAACCTTTTTCGATCCCGGCAGCCTTGCGCAATAAAACTGCTGCAGGAGGCGTCTTTAAAACGAACGTGAAAGAACCATCAGTATAAACACTGATTTCTGCTGGGAGAACCTCGCCCGGGCGGTTGGACGTGCGGGCATTATAATCCTTGCAGAAAGCCATAATATTGATACCGTGACCAGCCAATGCCGGACCGATGGGAGGAGCAGGATTAGCCTTACCGGCCTCAATCTGCAGACGAACAATTGCCTTCAATTTCTTTGCCATTTTTACTCCTTGTGCCGGGCCTTTCCCGGCACTTAGTGGTTTTAGCGGGTCATTACTGGGGACCCTCCCACGAATTAGCCATCAGTGTTCAATTCCCAACAATCGGCCTGAAAAGCCGACAGTTGGGAGCTGAACGCTGTTATGCCTTCTCGACTTGCAGGAAATCCAGTTCCACCGGTGTCTCGCGCCCGAAGAACGAGACCATTACACGGACTTTCGTCCGCTCCATATCAATTTCAGAGACAACACCCCGGAAATCATTGAAAGGTCCATCCACGATGCGGACGCGTTCCCCGACTTTGAAAGTGACCTTGACTGTAGGTGCATCGGCTTCCATGCGTTTGAGGATCTGGGCGACTTCTTCAGGGCGCAAAGGGGTGGGCAGGTTACCCATCCCGACGAAACCAGTCACACCGGGCGTATTACGAACGACAAACCACGACTCCTCGCTCAAAGCCATATTAACCAGTACATAACCGGGGAAGATGTGGCGTTCCACGGTGCGGCGCTTTCCATCCCGAACCTCGATCTCTTCCTGCGTGGGAACGACCACGTCAAAAACTTTGTCCTTCATGCCCATGGTCTCGATACGCTGCTCGAGGTTGTGTCGCACCTTGTTCTCATACCCGGAATAACAGTGGATCACATACCAAGCCGGTCCCTCGGGAATAGGTTCAATCTCCTCTTGTCTGGCAGGAGCTTCCTGGTGAACAGTCGCAGGTTCGCTTAAAACAGGCTGTTCCGAGTGAGAATCATTCTCCTCGGATTCAACCGGTCCCTGCTCAAACTGTTCTTCTGGATCCAGGTTTTGAATCATTCAACCTCTCAATGGTTACTCCGCGGACACTGCCTAAACGCCAACAACCACGGACAAAAGTTTCGTGGCTGAAATATCCATCACCCAGAGGAAAATCGCCATGACCACCAATACGATGATCACAACAACGGTCAAATTCCGCGCTTCCAGCCAGGTTGGCCAGGATACTCTGCGCAACTCGCCCATCGTCTCGCGGAAGAAACGCTGGATTACATTCTCGCGTTTACTTCTTTCACCTTTTCCAGCCACGTCGAACTCCTTCCTACTGACGGTCACAACGCCGCCTCATGAACTGCCCAAAAGGGGAGGGCGGCGTTGTATCTACAGGCCAGGCAGGAATTGAACCCACAACCGCTCGTTTTGGAGACGAGTGCTCTACCAATTGAGCTACTGGCCTTCATTTCCGTGTCACCTGTACCTGCGGTACTGGCGCAGGCACGTATTCCCGTGTTCCGGTACCAGGCACCGGACAATGGAACACTTGACACCGGTACACTTACTTCGTTTCGCGATGCAACGTATGTTTCCGGCAACTCGGACAATATTTCTTAAATTCCAAACGGTTCGGGTCGTTGCGGCGATTTTTCTCCGATACGTAATTACGTTCCTTGCAGTCATTACATGCCAGGATGATTACCGGGCGGACATCTTTCTTTTTCGAAGCCATGCTTACCTAACTATTCTCTTATTCGATGATTTTGGTGATGACACCCGCGCCGACGGTCAGGCCGCCTTCGCGAATGGCGAACTTGGAACCCTGCTCGAGCGCCACCGGGACGATCAGGGTCACGGTCAGGTCGACGTTGTCGCCCGGCAGAACCATTTCCACACCCGCAGGCAATTCCACGTTGCCAGTCACATCCATCGTACGGATGTAGAACTGCGGACGGTAGCCATTGAAGAATGCGCTGTGCCGCCCACCTTCTTCCTTCTTCAGCACATACACTTTCGCTTCGAACTTGGTGTGCGGGGTGATCGAACCCGGCTTGGCTACCACCTGACCACGCTCCACGTCCGTGCGCTCGATGCCACGCAACAGCAGACCCAGATTGTCACCCGCCATGCCTTCGTCCATCATCTTGTGGAACATCTCCACGCCCGTCACAACCGAATTGCGCGTCTCACGCAAGCCAATGATCTCCACCGGATCGCCCACCTTGATGATGCCCCGGTCCACTCGTCCGGTCACCACCGTCCCACGACCCTTGATCGAGAACACATCTTCGATCGGCATCATGAACGGCTTATCCGTCTCACGCTTCGGCTCCGGAATATATTCGTCAATCACCCGCAGCAATTCCTTGATGCTGGCATACTCGGGCGCATTCGGGTCGGTCGAGGTGCTCTCCAACGCCTGCAACGCACTCCCACGCACAATCGGGGTCGTGTCGCCCGGGAATCCCTGGTTCGTCAGCAGTTCGCGCAGTTCCATCTCGACCAGTTCCAGCAACTCCGGGTCATTCATCTGGTCCACCTTGTTCAGGTACACCACGATGCTCGGCACTTCCACCTGCCGCGCCAGCAGCACATGCTCATGCGTCTGCGGCATCGGCCCGTCCGGCGCTGCCACCACCAGGATGGCACCATCCACCTGCGCCGCTCCCGTGATCATGTTCTTGATGTAGTCACGGTGTCCCGGCATGTCCACGTGCGCATAGTGTCGCTTGTCCGTCTCGTATTCCACGTGCGCAATGTTGATCGTGATCCCACGCGCCTTTTCCTCCGGCGCATTGTCAATCGAATCATAGGGTCGATACGACGCTTTCCCCAAGAATTGGCTGTATTTCGTGATCGCCGCCGTCAACGTCGTCTTCCCGTGGTCGATGTGCCCCATCGTCCCCACGTTCATGTGCGGTTTCGTCCGCTGATACTTCTGCTTCGCCATAATATCTTTCTCCTTCCTTCATATCTCTTGGTTGCGAAGCCCTCAATGGGATTTGAACCCATGACCCCGTTCTTACCAAGAACGTGCTCTACCGACTGAGCTATGAGGGCGAGGAATAAATGAGGCTAATAGGCTTCAGGCTCGTAGTCAAATCGTCTGATCTTTCCTGGCCGACTAAGGCTCCAGACTATCAGACCAATAGTGGGCAGTGAAGGATTCGAACCTCCGAAGTCTACTGACAACTGATTTACAGTCAGTCCCCTTTGGCCACTTGGGTAACTGCCCGTCTTTTCCAGCCGTTTCATGCGCTGGTCGCTTGGTCGCAGCGCCGTGCGATGAGGCCAACCGACGAACAAATAAACGGGAAAGATTTTGAACATTCCAAGCCGACGACGGGAATCGAACCCGTAACCTACCACTTACAAGGCGGTTGCTCTACCGATTGAGCTACGTCGGCAATCGCCCTTCCCCGGCTTAAGCGGGGCAATTATACCAAAGGCATACCTTCCATACAAGGTTAAGTTCGATCTGGTAATCAAACTGACTGTCCCCATATTTGGGTTTTGCAGTTCATTAACCGACTTCAGGTTAGCCTGCACGCCGAATTACATCCCCATAGGAGGGGATACCGATCTCAAGGGGATTCTGGCCAGACGCACTTACGGGCATGTCTTCAGGCTGGCCTGTAAGCCGCATTCTGTCCAGCGTGGGTTTCCGGTTTACACCCGCCCTTTGCCGAAGCTCAGGACAGGGCTTCATCCCGGACCTCACGCCTGTGCGATCATCTCTCTGAGCAGCCTACCCGGGACTCGAACGAGGCGAGCAGCCTCTTGTCCCTGCTTGGCCTTGCTCCCGGCGGGGGTTACCTGGCCGCCCGCATTACTGCAGACGCCGGTGGTCTCTTACACCACCTTTTCACCATCACCTCTGCACCCATAGGCAGAAGGGCTGTTTGTTTCTGTGGCCCTGTTCCGGCAGGTTGCGCCTCATCGGCGGTTTCCCCGCCCCGGGTGCTTTCCCCGGCGCCGTGCCCTGTGGAGTGCGGACTTTCCTCGATCCCATGCAACGCACAGGACCGCGACCGCCCGGCCAGCCTGAAGACAGAGGTATCATACCGTCTCTCAACCCATGAGTCAATCTCGGCCTTCCTCTGGAATCTGCTCGAAAATGGTGGATATCATAGGATTGCAGGTTGCTCATCGATTAAAATTGAGGAGATTTATCACCCCCGAAAGATGACCAATTTGCCCCAAATATGTCAACGGAATATGCTTTAATGTATCCTAAGAAATCATCCATAAGGAGCTAAAAATGTCAAAAAGCGTTGAAAATTTGAAGACTGCCTTTGCAGGTGAAAGCCAGGCCAATCGCAGGTACCTGGCCTTTGCTAAAAAGGCCGATCAGGAAGGCTTTCCGCAAATTGCCAAGCTCTTTCGTGCAGCCGCGGCGGCGGAAACCGTCCATGCCAACAACCATCTCAGGGCCATGGATGGTATAAAGAGCACTGCTGAGAATCTTGAAGTTGCCATTGCCGGAGAGAATTACGAAGTTGTCAGGATGTATCCCACCATGCATAGTGAGGCTGAGGCGGATGGCGACAGGCGTGCCACCCAGACATTCAATTACGCATTGCAAACTGAAAAGATTCACGAAATGCTCTATCGTCAGGCAGCCGAGTTGATCGCGCAGGGCAAGGACATACCCGAAAAA
Organism: uncultured Chloroflexia bacterium; assembly: GCA_963827305.1. Taxonomy (GTDB): domain Bacteria; phylum Chloroflexota; class Anaerolineae; order Anaerolineales; family Villigracilaceae; genus UBA877. Next base: position 181,792 of record CAWHAM010000003.1, on the reverse strand, counting down.
GAATATTATGTTTGCCCGGTCTGCGGTATGACCCATGAAGGCCCGATGCCAGGACGGTGCCCGGTCTGCAATACACCGGGTGAGAAATTCGAGAAGATCGCCTGAGTGGCTTATTCCAAATCAATGGTTCTGCACAGGCGCGCAGGCCTTTACGGCTGCGCGGCAGGTCGATTGTCACTTGCAAGCGAACTGTCCCGGAAACCGGAGTTATTTTCAAAACCCGTCAGTAAAAAACTGGACAGATTCCCCGCGGTCAAGTAAAATACTGCTCTTTGTACGCGGCTTTTTATTTTATACCGCCTGTTTGATTGAACAAATGTAATAGTTGGATGGCGTACTCGGCCATGCAATAGGATTATTCGTGGAGGAAGCAAGTGGCTAATATCAAGTCCCAAATCAAGCGTAACCGGCAGAACGACAAGCGTCGTTTACGCAACCGCGTTTACCGCGGAACCGCCCGCATTGCTGTGAAGAGTGCTCGCACTGCAATCGACGCAGGCGTCCCGGAATCGAAGACTGCCCTGATCAGTGCCATCAGCGCATTGGATAAAGCTGCGGAGCAGGGAGTTCTGCATAAGAATAATGCCGCCCGCCGCAAGAGCCGGCTGATGAAGGCTTTCGCCAGGATGGAACCGGTCAAGGTCCAGGCTGAACCTGTCATGGTCGAGCCGGTTGGCGAACCGGAACCCAAGAAGGCTGCACCGCGCAGGCGGGCAGCCAAGGTAGAGCCAAAAGCGGAAGCTCCGGCTGAGACCAAAAAAGCTGCTGCAAAGAAGACTGCGGTAAAGAAAGCACCAGCCACCTCGTCCCCGAAGGGGAAGAAGACCAGCACAACCACAAAGAAACCGGCTGCGAAAAAATAAGCCGTACTACCATGCGTGGCTTTTAAAGACATTAAGCGGGAGCGCCCGGAACGATGGGTCTCCCGCTTTTGTTGGTTCTATCGATTGAGATATAATCTGACCGCAGGTGAGCATGTTCCAATCCGAGCAACAAGCCATCGAAGAAAAAATAAAAACCTTCTGCGCTGTGAATGGGATATCCCTGACTGCTTTGGAATGGAAGCCCATCCCCTTCAGTGGGGAGTGGGGCATTTCCACATCGTTTTTTTCAACCGCGGCAGTTGAGGCACGCACGGGGGAAAAAGTTGTCGTACCGCAACGTGCCCAGGAAATTGCCGAGCAGGTGAAAAGTTCACTGGGCAGCGCTCCCGGCATCAGCCATGTTGAAGCGGTTAAGGGTTATCTCAACCTGTACTTTAATACGGCTGAATACGCCCGCCGTGTGGCAGATACGATCCTGGAACAAAAGAATTGGTTCGGGTCAGGGCCTGCAACCGGCCAGCTTGTCATGGTCGAATTTTCCCAACCCAACACGCATAAGGCCTTCCATGTTGGTCACCTGCGCTCAGCCATCCTGGGCGATGCGCTTGCACGGATCATTGAATTTGCCGGAAACGAGGTGGTACGCGCCAATTATCCCGGGGACATGGGACTGCATGTCATCAAGTGGCTTTGGGGTTATTTGAAATATCATAACGGTGAAGAACCCGAGACCGACATCACCCAGTGGATGGGAAAGGTCTACGCAGACGCCAGCCAGCGGTTGGAAGAGAATTCCAACCTGGAAGTTGAAGTGCGGGGAGTTTATGCCCGCTGGGATAAACGAGACCCGGAGATCGTGGCGCTTTGGGAGAAGACTCGCCAATGGTCCCTGGAAGGGTTCGAACAGATGTATGGAGCGCTCGATATCCGCTTCGACAAGTATTACTTCAACAGTGAGGAAGAAGAACCCGGCAAGAAAATTGTGGAAGAGCTGGTCGATCGCGGCATTGCGACAGACGAGCGCTTGCAAGGCGGCGCGGTAGTGGTCAAGATCGACGAGGTATTGGGGCTGAAAAAAGAGCAGTACCGAACCACAGTCGTGCTGAGGTCCGACGGCACAGCATTGTATTCCACCGAAGACCTGGCACTCGTTCTACACAAATTCCGGGACTACCCGGATCTTTCACGCTCCGTTTACGTGGTGGATGTACGACAATCCCTGCATTTCACCCAGATTTTCAAGATCATGGAAATCGCCGGATATGAGCAAGCCAAAAAATGCCTACACGTGGCCTATGAACTGGTTACCTTGCCAGGTAACGTGGTCGTCTCCTCGCGAGGGGACGGTGGTTTTACTCGAAGATTTACTACGTGAGGCGATTTCACGCGCCAAGGAAGAAGCCCACAAGAAGAACCCGTCACTGACTGGGGACCAACTAGATGATGTAGCGAAAGCGGTTGGGCTGGGCGCATTGAAATATCCCATCGTGGCGCGCGAGAATACCAAGCTGGTCACTTTCAACTGGCAGGCTGCGCTTGATTTTAACGGCCAGGCAGCTCCTTATATCCAATATGCGCACGTACGTTGCAACTCGATTTTACGGAAGGCCGGCGTTGATATCGCCGATCTTCGATATTCGCCTTTTGACTATTCTCTTGAACCGGCTGAAGTGCAATTGATTGACCTGCTCTCCCGTTTCCCGGGCGAAGTACAGCGAGCCGCGGCCGAGTACAAACCGCTGGTCATCGCCAGCATTGCCTATGATATCGCCAAAGCTTTTGCCGGTTTCTACGATGCCTGTCCGGTCGTACAGGCCGAGGCGCTAGTCCGGGAGGCGCGCCTGCGGCTGGTGGGGGCGACTAAATATACCCTGGCCAATGCTCTGGCACTGTTGGGCATCATGGCCCCAGAAGTGATGTGAAGAAGAATATTGGGAAGAAGGTCAAATAATCGGGTTCCTGCCGCGGCCCGAAGGACAAAGCTGGGATCAGGCCGTCAGATAAATATCGTGATTATTCTTGAGTTCATGATCTCCTGACTAATCCGAATCCACATAGAAGCAACTCAGGTTCTATTGACTCAACTCCACCTGCACCACCACTGTGTAAGGCACCTGCCGGCGCAGGTCATTCTGGTTAAGTGATCCATCCCCGGCAGAGCAGATGTTATGCAGTTTTGCTGCGTCAGGGAAGCGCCGGAAGTAAAGTGCCAGCGCCCGGGTAATACGCGCCGCTTCGGAATCCCCGACCAGTACGGTGGCCTTTCCGGTAAGCACTTTACCCGCCAACAATAGCCTTACGGGAGCGCCGCCGCGCAGGTTGCGCCACCAGATCTTTTGCTCCGGCGCCCCGGGTATGATGTTAACAACGCGCTCTTCCTGCACATACTGGACAGGCAGTGTGTGTTCTTCTCCACTTTTTCGTCCAATATAAGTAATAAGTAGAAGGGTGGCACTCACCATTCGATGGAAGGGGGAACGCAGCATCAAGCAGACGAATGGGTTGGCGATCATATTCATAAACCACATAGGAGCCTCCCATCCAATCTATCCGGAGAATGGGCGGGCAAAGCGCCGCTCGTAGGAGCCATTCTTTTTCAGCATCCCGTCGAAGTAGGAATGGCCTGCCGGTAAACGCAGGAAGACCTGGAAGAATGGACCTGTGATTGCAGGGAAACACTCTGGTTGGGCGATGCGTGCCAGGACTGTTGGGTCGAACAATCCCTCCCGAGCCAATCCCGTGCCCAGAGCTTGTAAGGCCGCGAACAAACTCTGGTTGGCTTCAGGCGGCATGCCCCGTACGCCTTCCCCGTTACCCTTAACGACGGTGCCCAGGTAGGGGCTGCCCAACCGTTCAGCCAGTTTCTCCAGGTACCGTTCCACATAGTGCGAATGCAATCCCTCGGGAAAACCCGATTGCACCACGAATCCGATAGAGGGATTGTTCCTGCGTCCCACCAGCGGTTCTAGCGTTTCGATGAAGTGTTTGACGACCCCAGGCATCGCATCGGTATAGAGCGGGAATCCCAGCAAGACACATTCCGCCTGCGTAAAAGCCTGCACCATCTGCTGAGTCTCTTTCAGACGGATGAGATGATGGATTTCACTTTCTCCACCGAACCCGCTGGCTATTTCGCCGAGAAAGATCGGAGTATTACCCCGCCGTCCGCGTGGGGAACCGTTAAAAGGGTCAAGCGGGAGGGCGGGTGAATGGTCACTCCTTCGGTTGCCGGAAGACGCCCAGGCAACGGAAGCAGATTGCGGGCGTCGGTTGTGATCCGGCGGGCTATTTCAGTCGCAGGGGTTTCGGTGGTCAGGGAGAATTCCAGGCGGGATTTGAAGTTTAGTGCCGTCCTACAGAAGATATCGCTGACGATCTGAAGATCGCCTTGATCGGTGTCGAGTTCCTTCTCAATCAATAAACCCACGCGTGGATAGTGGGAGTAGCGTTTCCGGTGGTGCGCTTCGCCGTGGTCCACCACCATGTACGGGTGGATCAGAGGCAGATGCTTGTCGAGGGCCATTTTTAGCAAAGTTGACGGGAAGCCCATTTTGAGCGGTGCAGCCCATAGGACGAAGTCAGCCTGGATGACCACCTGGTCCATTTCAAGCGAGGCATCCCGGCTGAAGCACTCGCCGGGGGTTTTCACCCAGCAGCCCCAGCAGCCGATGCAGTAACCCAGGTGTAAGTCGCGCAGATCGAGTTGGGTGACGGCATGCCCTTCGGTTCGGAAGGTCGCAACCAGTTTGGCCAGGTACGTGTCGAATGAGGACGGTTCAGGGTTTCCGTTCAGAATGGTGATTTTCATGTTGGGCTACCTTGCGGACGCGGCTGCGTTGAACAATTCCGGCAGGACACTTGCCCAGGCGCGTATGGCTTCCCAGTTGAGCTTGTCGCCAGCCTGGGCCTGCAGGATCAGGACAACAAAGATCATCGCCCACCACTGCATGCGACCATAGTCCAGCCGCCCGCCAAAGACGCCCACCGAAACCGGTTTTGCCGGACAGGCCTGCAGGATCGGGCGTAGGTAATTGGAGGCCAGGGAATAGCGTTCCTTGAAGGTCAGATGACGTTCGTTTTTGGGCGGCTTGGGCAGGTTTTCGTCCACCGTGACAGGCACGCCAAGGAAACTCGTTTCCCCGGTCTTTGTCAGGCTCATGCACGTGACGAATATCGCCAGCGGGAGATGCCTGAGTGCAGTGCGGTGCTTCTTCAAGAAGCGCATTGCTTGGCGGTGCCAGCCCAGGATCATCGGCGCGCCCAGCACGAGGGCATCGTAAGCCTCGAGTCCGATGACTTTATCGACGGAGAGCACCTCCACCTGATGGCCAGTTTTCATAAGATCCTCGCCAATCGCCTGGGCCACCTCGGCGGTAGTCCCGGAATTAGTGGCATAGACAACTAAAATTTTCTTCATTTCTGCGGCACCTTTCCGGATCTGATTTGTTCGACCACACTCTCTGCCCATTCCAGGTTGGCGCGCATGTTGCGGATGCCATTCTCGAGGGTCAGCAGCCAGAAGAAATGCTCGCGTGGCGAAGGGATCTCCTGCTGGAAGGGCGCGAGCATGCCAGGTACCTGATCGTATTGGTTAAGGACCATCCGCATGATGGCAGCATAACCTTCGAACTTGGCAAGCACCTCCTCATCCGAAAGCTGCCCGGAAAAGAAGACCTGGATAAGCGGGGCGCTGCGCGGCTCGCTCGATGGGGGTGGCCCGACCAGCCATTTTGTTATCTCGGCGCGGCCGAGGTCGGTGATGGAATACACTTTGCGGTCAGGCCTGTCCTCCTGAGGGACCTTCTCCATTATGGCAAATCCTTGTTCGGTCAAGTGTGTCAGGGTGCGGTAGATCTGGCTTTGATCGGCCGGCCAGAAGTGCCGGATGGAGGTGTCGAAGATCTTCTTCAGGTCATAACCGGTGTAGGGGTGGTAACTGAGAAAACCAAGGATTGCGTATTCTAGTGACATATATGCACCTTCTTATATAGTTATATACATATATTATATTAATCCTATAATATATCTGTCCAGTAGTTTTGTCAAGGGTGAGAAGCATATTCCATCCATTTTCTGGATTGCATGCCGGGAAATCCGGTAGGTTATAATGGCAGAATGTTTATAGATAAAGCAGAAATAATTGTTCAATCCGGCAAAGGCGGCAACGGTATGGTGCATTTCCACCGCGAAAAGTACGTGCCGCGCGGTGGACCGGATGGCGGCGATGGCGGGCGCGGTGGGGATGTGATCCTCGAAGTCCGTCCCACGCTTAATTCCCTGGCGGCTTTCCGCTTCACGACCCGTTATGTTGCGAAGGATGGTAAAAGGGGCGGCTCGAATAATAAATTTGGCAAGTCGGCCGATAATCTGGTTGTCCCGGTTCCACCCGGTACGATGGTCTACGATGCCGTTTCCGGAGACTTGCTGGGTGACCTGACCTCTCCGGATCAGCAGTTGGTGGTCTGCAAAGGAGGACGGGGCGGGCGCGGGAATCCCCATTTCAAGAGTTCCATCAACCAGATCCCGCGCACTGCCGAAAACGGCGAGCCGGGCGAAGAAAAGCGTTTGCGCCTCGAACTCAAACTGATCGCCGACATTGGCATCGTGGGCGTTCCCAATGCTGGCAAGTCCACCCTGCTCTCCGTCCTGACCAATGCCACACCCAAGATCGCACCCTACCCGTTTACGACCCTCGAACCGAATCTGGGCGTGGCGAACGTGGACGAGGAGACGACGGTTGTCCTGGCGGACATCCCTGGTCTGGTTGAAGGCGCGGCGGAGGGGGTGGGGCTGGGGCACGACTTCCTGCGCCACGTCCAGCGCACACGGGTGCTGATACACCTGCTGGATGGACTCTCCACCGATCCACTGGCGGATTTCTCGCAGATCAACAGCGAATTGGCCTTGTTCGATGCGGAGCTGGTGAAGAAACTTCAGATTGTGGCCTTGAACAAGATCGACCAACCAGAAGCGTTGGAGCGCTGGCCGAAGCTCAAGAGGGAACTCAAAAAGCGCGGCGACGAGTTCATGGCAATCTCCGCACTGGCGCGTACGAATGTGCGCGAGTTGCTGTTGAAGGCTGTCAAAATGCTGGAAGAGAATCCCGTGGTCATGGAGACTGAACTGCCGATGCCAGTCTACCGCCCGGCTGAGGATCCCCATGCCTTTACGGTGGTGCGTGAAACCGATGGGGCCTGGCGGGTCAAATCGGCCTCGATTGAACGCGCTGCAGAAATGACCCCCTGGGACCAGACCGGTTCGGTGCGGAGGTTTCAACGACTCATGGAACGACTGGGCGTTGATAAGGCTTTGGAGGAGGCTGGGGCGAAGGAAGGTGACACCGTTTATATTGGGGAGTATGAATTGGAATACCAAGAGTAGCAGTCAGAGTTTTAGACGTCAAATGTAGAAATATTAGTAACATTTCGCCGAGCCTCGTCAAACCTGTCTGTATGCGATTGCCCAGGTAGATCCCTGCAACCAGGTCTTTTAATTCGGGGTGGACGACGAATAAATAAATGGTGGACTCTAACACAGGAAGTGGTGGTGGGCGTGCACGGCACACTGGTGGCGATCTTCTAGGGCGGAGGAATGCGGCCAATGTTCGCCTTTGGCTTCACTGGCATCTTCATCCTTACCCAAATGCATGGGCTAGGCTGGAGTTGGCTGGTCCACTGGCTGGTGGCGGGTTTTTACATGGCTGCCGCGTTATTTGTTTATGGCAGCCGCGGTTGGATTCAAATGAATGAGATCGTCCGCATCCCCATGATAGAATACCTGCTGGTCTTTGTCCTGGCGGGTCTGGTCGGCCTAGGCCTTTGGATTGCCGGGCGTTTCCGTAAAGGTCCTGCAATCGTCCAGCTTATATCTGAGAAATCGAATGGGTAAATCTCCAACCACGAGCGGGAAAGCCATATTTTGGCATTAAGATTGCAAAGGATAAATAATGAATACACTCACAGGAAAAGTTGCTGTTATCACCGGAGCAAGCCGCGGGCTTGGGCAGGCCATCGCGACACTATTCGCCCGGGAAGGCGCAAATGTGGTCCTGGCCGCCCGTTCACAGAAGGATATCGAACAAAATGCCGCTGAACTGCGTACCGAGGGGCACAAGGCTGTATCTTTCATCTGCGATGTCTCAGACCCGGCCCAGATCGAAGGTCTGGCGCGTTTCGCCTTGGAGACCTACGGGCATTTCGATATATGGGTAAATAATGCCGGTGTGGCAGGTCCCTATGGGGCAACCTTTGACCTAGCACCAGACAAGTTCCTGGAAGTCCTGCGGACGAACATGCTAGGTGTTTATCACGGTTCGTTATTAGCCATGCGGCACTTCCTGCCGCGCAAATACGGAAAGCTCATCAACATCCTTGGTGCAGGTTCAAGGAAACCCGCCCCCAACCAGAATGCCTACGGCTCGACCAAAGCCTGGGTCCGGGTTTTCACTCTAGCGCTGGCAAAGGAATACAAGGACAGCGGAGTAGGCGTGTACGCCCTGCAACCCGGCCTGATGGAGACTGACCTGCTGACTGAGGTGGTCACCTTCGAGCAACATGCGGAGCGCCTGCGCAATTTCATGCCGTTCCTTATCCGGGCAGGCGGGAAGAAGCCTGATGTGGCCGCCCACAAAGCACTTTGCCTTGCATCTCCGGCCTCAGATGGGAAGACCGGCCTGGATGTGCGGGTGGGTTCAACCATCACCTTCGTGCTGGGTTTCCTGCGCGAGGGACTGCGCAACCTGTTACACCTCCCAGCCAGACCGGTTGAAATGAATATCAAAATCATCTCTTCGGCGTTTGAGTCGTTAGAGAAATAGAGAAATTAATTAGCGTTTTTGACCAATCTTCCAAGAATAGGAGATAATTATGAAAAATACCATTCGACAAGTCTTCGTCACGCTGACCATCCTGGTTACCATTGTAATAAATATTCTAGCCGATGCCCTGCCAATCAATGGGCTCAACACCGGCCGGATCTCGGATACCTTCCATGTCTATTTTGTCCCGGCCGGATATGTATTTGCCATCTGGGGCATCATTTACATCGGATTGATTGCCTACGCGACCTACCAGGCGCTGCCCGCCCAAAGAGTAAATCCGCGAATGCAAGCCACCGGCTGGTGGGTTGTCCTGGGTGGATTGGCAAACAGCATATGGATCCTCCTTTGGCATTACGAGTTGTTCGTCGGGACACTCGGAGCCATGCTGATCCTGCTGGCAACGTTAATCGCCGTCTATTTAGGACTCGGAATCGGGCAGACGAAAGTCTCGACGGGCGAGACCTGGATGGTACGCGTGCCCTTCAGCATCTACCTGGGCTGGATCACCGTCGCCACGGTGGCGAACGTCAGTGATGTATTGGACTTCCTGAAATGGAACCAGTTTGGCATCAACGCTTCGCCTGGATGGTGGTCATCCTGGGCGTGGTGCTGGTCATTGCCGGGTTGATGAACTTCCTGCGTCGTGACGTGGCTTATACCGTCGTGATCCTGTGGGCACTGGCCGGCATCGCTGTAAAGTTCCCTCAGGAAGGGATCGTCACCGTCGCCACCTGGGTGACTTTTGGCCTAGTGGCAGCCTCTCTTGTCGCGACGTTCCTGGTTAAAAGGAAACCTGCATGAAATGTCAAACATAAGCATCAACACCCCCGCGCCCGATTTCGAATTGACCGGTCTCACCGGCCAGCCCGTCCGGCTCTCGGATTTCCGTGGGCAGAACATACTGCTGGTTTTCAACCGCGGATTTATGTGACCATTCTGCCGCGCGCACATGGCGCAGTTGCGCCAGGACTTTGCACAGTTTGAAAAGCGCGGGACTGTGATCCTGGTGGTAGGTCCGGAGAACGCAACGACATTCGCCCGCTACTTCAAAGAGAATGACCTGCCCTTCGCCGGCTTGCCGGATCCAGCGCATAGCGTCCTGACACTATATGGTCAGGAGTTCAAATTGTTAAGATTCGGACGCATGCCGGCCCAGGTGCTGGTGGATCGGGCCGGGATGGCACGTTTTGTCCATTACGGTCAGGATATGACCGACATCCCAACCGACGCCGAAATGCTGGCCCTGATCGACGAGATCAACGCCGGTTGAGAGCGAGTTTCAACTTCCATGCTGACAGCTGCCAGCGGAGTGATCATGTAAGGGTACCGGGTTGCACCGGGACCGTCAATGGATTATCCGTACGGCTCGCTCGAGAAGCAAATTCCATTGTTCAAGGAACGCGACCTCGACTTGGAGCGTTTCTATTTTGGCACATTGAATGTGTCCACTGCCCCGTATACTTTCAAGATGGTAGCTCCGGAATACACATTCTGGCAGGTGAACTGGATTGACCTGTACCCGCCGGAAGATTTTTCGTTTTCGCGTTGCAGACGTAGATTCAGGGATGACGAATATGCAGGCTATGTCTATTACCCACATCCAGAGGCCAAGAAGCGGCATTTCGAGAGTGCTTCCATTCTTGAAATCATCTCCGTTTATATTCCTGGCATTCAGTATGGAGATATGGTGGCAGTGGTGTTGGATGCGAAGGAAGTGTGCATCAGCGCAGGAGCCAAATAAATGGGTGGAGAATTGTCGATTGTGAATTGTTGATTGCGGATTAAAAAATAAAATCCTACCAATATTTGTGCATGACCCAACATTAAAGCATTTAACCAATATTTAAGTTAGGAAATCAACCAGTATCAGACACTCTCGATGGCCTCGATGCTGATTGACTTAAGCTGCAATCCCAATTCTTTGAATTTTGGTTCAAGTTTCGCTCGGAATGTCTGGAGAGTTTGTTCGGTTATAGTGGTGAGTTGCATGACGTTGGCGACTTGCAGGTTAAGTTCGCCAATCGTCTCTTCCATGTGGCTGGCCAGAAGTGTGCGTACACGCGCGGTCAGATCATCCGGATCGGGAACCTGCTGTTGAAGCTGATGGATGTCCTGCAACACCAGCGAGCAAGTCCCGCGGGCACGCACCTGCACGAATTGCGAGCCGACCAGAAGGGCAATGGGCATTCCGGTCCCCCAGCGCAAATCATTATATTCTTGAGCTGGTTGGTAAGTGGTCATAAAAGCCTCCGATTTAAAGGAAAGAAAGGTATTTTGTGATTCTCTGGTCTACGGATGTGGATAGAGTACATTCCGTCCTGGTGCCTCCGGAAGATACAGCACACACGCACTTTGCCCCGGCTGGAGTGCGGAGCCTGGTGTATTGAGTGTGCTTACCTGCCCCTCATACGTCTGCCCATTAAGGCGAAATTGATACCGGATCACCCAGGGGTAGCGCCCATTGACCTGAACGTGCAGGTTTTCTTCGACATGTGTAATTTGTCCTTCTAACGCCTCCCCGGTTCGCAAGACCCCCACAACCCTCTGCGTTTCCTGATAGCGCCATACTGCCAAAGCAACTCCCCCCACCAGAAACAGAAGCCCGAGCACCGCAAACGGGATGCCCACAAAGGCCGTGATAATCCCCAGGATCAATCCCACTCCGACTAAAATGAAAATAGCTCCAAGCAAACCGAACACGAGGGATGCGATGGCCCATCCATCCATCGCCAACAATTTCCACACATAACGATTGGCAATCGGGCGGGGTGGTGGTGGCGGTACCAGCAGGTTTCCTTCCGTCAGATTGGCATTCATGCTTGGCGGAGCGTTCCTGGCCGGAACCGATAGCGGACCGCCACAATTCTGGCAATTTGACTGAAACATCTCATAGTTGGTGCCACACCAAGGGCAAGTGATCATCAGTTTGACCTTTCCCATTCTGCCTGCTCAAATGAAAGAAATGCGATTCATTCCGCTTTCAGCCGGTCTGGATGCAACCGGAGGGATGCGGGCCTCTGCCTATTTTAGCGCACCTCCTGGGAAGCAATTGTAGACGTGGGCATTTCTTATTTGTATATACGTTTTGACCATACTATACAGAGTATTATCAACTGATGCAATAGTGAATGAGAAAATTCGCTTTAAATCTCCAACCCGGCCTCGAGGGAGACCGGGCTGGCTATGCAACTTCAGGAGGCAGGCGTCTTTTCAGGCTCCCCCGCAAATAACGCGGGACGGGCAGGCAGGCGAGGACTGCCGCTGATCAAGCGGTCTTTCAGAATCCTATTTCCTCCGCGGATTTCGGCATCCCACTGCCAGCCTGGCAGAACTCTTCAGCCCGCCTGCACTACCCTGTCCCGGACGGGCCAGGACGGGGCGGTACTGGCGCAGGCAGACGAAAGACACGTACGCAGCCTGTTACTTGCGGTTGCGCATGAAGGCCGGGATGTCGAGGTCTTCTGTATTGAAGGTCTGCGGCCTGAACTCGGCAGCCTGGCTGGCCGCGGCAGCCACGCTAACGGTCTCCGGGGGGCGGTTGATCAGTCTCCCGTCAATCGTGCGGGTGACCGGGCGGGGAGTGATGCGGCGCGGCATGCCGGACCGCTCGAAACCGGTGGCAATCACCGTGACATGGATCTCATCGGTGAGGTTCGGATCGATGACAGCACCGAAGATCATGTTCACATCCGGATGGGAGGTCTCGCGGATGAGAGCCGCCGCCTGGTTAACCTCGAAGAGGGTCAGGTTCGGACCACCGGTGACATTGAAGAGAACACCCCTGGCGCCGTCGATGGTAATATCAAGCAATTGGCTCGAAATGGCCTGTTCGGCGGCCAAGCGGGCGCGATCCTCGCCGGAGGCCTTGCCAACCGCCATTAGGGCTGCGCCGCCTTCACTCATGATGGCACGCACGTCCGCAAAGTCCAGGTTGATCAGCCCGGGGACGGTAATGAGTTCGGAAATGCCCTGGATGCCCTGGCGCAGGACTTCGTCGGCGAGCTTGAATGAGTTGTTCAGGCTAGCGCGCTTGTCCATGATCTGCAGCAGGCGGTCATTCGGAATGACGATCAGGGTATCGGCGTGATCCTTGAGGTTGGCCATGCCGATCTCGCAGGACTGCATGCGCTTGTTGCCCTCGAACGTGAATGGACGGGTGACGACACCAATGGTCAGTGCGCCGTTCTCTTTGGCGATCTGGGCTACGATGGGGGCTGCGCCGGTGCCCGTGCCACCGCCCAAGCCGGCCGTAACGAAGACCATATCTGCGCCTTTGAGCACATTGTACAGGTCTTCAGCAGATTCCTCGGCCGACTTACGGCCGATTTCCGGATCGCCACCGGCACCCAGACCGCGCGCCAGCTTGTTGCCGATGCGGACCCGGGTGGGGGCGCTGGAAAGCATCAAGGCCTGGGCATCGGTATTGATGGAAATGAATTCCACGCCCTGGATGCCTTCCTCGATCATCCGGTTGACGGCGTTACAACCGCCGCCGCCCACGCCAACCACTTTGATGCGGGCAAATGTCTCAGATTGCGTTTTCTTTGTGTCCATGCTAAGCCTCCTATGTGGATAAAAATGGTTCGGTGTACTAGGGTGTGTGATTAACCAATTTCTGGTCTAAGGGATAAACCGTTTGAACCAATCCTTTAATGGATCCAGGTTCACCGGAATCTCTTTTCTTGAAGGGCGCCGCCCGCCTGAACGAGTGAGCGACATTTCTTCTTCGGTCAGGTCAGCAGCCCAATGCAGCAGACCGAAACCGGTGGAATATGCAGGATTTTTCAACTGGTCCACCAGGCCGACCAACTTTTCAGGTCCGGCGGTACGGACGGGGATACCGAGGACTTGACTGGCGAGTTGACGGATTCCAGGCAGAAGACTGGTCCCGCCAGTCAGGACCATGCCGGCTGGTAAAAGACCGTCATAACCGGAACGTTTTATCTCCTGCAGGATGAGTGAAAAGATCTCCTCAACCCTTGCCTCGATGATGTGGGCCAAGTCCTGGCGACTGATCTGGACTGGGGCATCTTCACCATACGCACGTACGCTGAAATATTCCTCGGCGCCAACCCCGGATTTTAGGGCGAAACCGTGCTTTTTCTTGATCTCCTCGGCCTGGGCAAGTGGCAGGCGCAAGCCGGTGGCAATGTCATTAGTAATGTGGTTACCGCCCACCGCCAGAACCATGGTATGCCAGACGTGCCCATCCGTGTAAATGGCCAAGTCGGTGGTCCCGCCACCGATATCGCAAACAGCCACACCCATCTGGCGTTCTCCATCCGAAAGGACCACGTCACCAGAGGCGAGCGGGTTCAAGACAAACTGCAGCACCTCCACGCCAGCTGCGCCGACGCACTGCCGCAGGTTTTCGACGGTGCCCTGGGCAGCGGTGATGATGTGGGCCTCCACCTCCAGGCGGTAGCCGTGCATTCCGATTGGCATGGTTACGCCGTCCTGCCCGTCCACGCTAAAGCCGCGCTGGATGATGTGGATGATCTCGCGGTTGTGCGGGATAGCAACCGCCCGGGCTGCATCCAATGCACGCAGGACGTCATCCTCGTCGATTATTTCCCCGGAGACTCCGGCCACACCGCGGCTATTAACGGATGAAACGTGTGCACCGGCCAGGCTGACCAGGGCGCCGGTAATCTCGACACCCGAAACCTGCTCGGCCTTCTCAACCGAGCGTGTGATGGCCTGGGCGGCAGCCGCCAGATCCACGATGACACCCTTCTTAATGCCTTCGGAAGGTTCAATGCCAGATCCCAGGATGCGGATGGTTTCTGGTTCCACCCGTCCCACCAGGGTGCAGACTTTGGTCGTACCTACGTCAATTCCAACGACAATCTCGTCCATATGTTTTCCGCGTCACTTATAGAATGGCGCATCCAGATAAGCCACGCTGATAAGCGTGGGCTGGATGCCCTGTCGGGAGAAAGTATCCAGGATAGCCTGGTAAATTTGCTTCTTCATTACAATATCCTGCGTATTCTGGCCAAAATACACGGACCAGCCGCGCGGATCCTGCCAACCTATGCCGTATTTTGGATCGTAGACCATCGGCGCTCCACCGGGAACCTGGGGATAGAGTGTGAGAATGGCCTGGACCATGGCAGGCTCTATAAAGGATTGGTCGTACATGGATTTCTGTGGGTCCACCGCAGGCGTGGGCGGGGTGCCGCTGGATGCGATCTGAACCAGGTCCGGGACGTCGCCGCGCGGTGTGAAGGCAATCCCGTTGGTATCGATCCAGGTGGTTTTACCGTCCTGGTACCAGGCCAGGATGGGTGTCCGCTCGATTACGGTTACCCGGATTTGGTTAGGAAAGGCAACCTGTACGCCAACGCCTGCCAGGTCGGGGAAGGAGATACGCAGGTTCTTCTCTATCTGTGATGGGACTGCATTGAAGATGGGCTGTCCGGTCAGCCCGAGCCTGGTGTTGACGTCGTCAGCGGTGATGCGCCGGTTGCCGTTCAACTCCACCGCGGCCACTTTGAACGTGTTGGCGGTGACCAAGGTGTAGACCAGCAAGCCTAGGAGCAGGGTCAACCCGGCAGAAACCCAGCGCGAGCCCAGGTTGGGAAGACTCAGCAGTGGAGCGCGTACGGCAGTGTGGCCGAGGCTGAAAGCAAAATCGTAGCCTTTACCCAAAGTACGAGTACTCGAGCGATGCGGATTCTTCGTCATACGACGACTAAGACTGCCTTTGACTTTCGCCGGTGAGCTCACGCCAAAGGCCTGTCGAAGGGTGCTGCCTTTTATCTGGTGAAAAGAGGTAGGTGCAACCGGACGCGGCTTGCCAGGCAGGAAAACGGACTCGGGACGGAAGGCTTGCCGGGAGGTCCGGGAGGTCTGTTTTGAACCCGTTCTCTGTGTATTGGAGGCCGGTTTCGAGCGCTTTTGCGAGGAGCGGCGCTGGCGGACGGTATCGGCACGGGAGGTTTTTTGCTGAGTGGTCATGAGATTCTCCTGAAGCGACGTTCAGTGCGATCACGATCGGCTTTGCGTTCAATGGCCAATTCCACAAGGCGGTCAACGAGCCCGGAGTATGGCAACCCACTGGCTTCCCAGAGTTTCGGGTACATACTGATGCTGGTAAAGCCTGGGATGGTGTTGAGTTCGCTCAGGTAAATCGTACCGCTCGCTTTCTCGATGAAGAAATCAACCCGTGCCATCCCGGCGCAATCAATGGCTTTATAGGCTATTACAGCCATCCGGCTGATCTCTTCGGCGATGTCGATGGGCAGGGGTGCCGGAATGAGCAGACCGGAAGTGCCATCGACATACTTGGATTCATAGGAATAAAACTCGCGGCTAGGCAGAACTTCGCCGGGGACAGAAACCTGCGGGTCGTCGTTACCAAGCACAGAAACTTCTATTTCACGGGCATCCACACCGCGTTCCACCAACACACGCCGGTCATAATCGGCGGCTTCCAGCAGAGCCTCGCCCAAGTCAGCGCGTTGGTTGCATTTAGTGATGCCGACCGAGGAACCCAGATTAGCTGGTTTGATGAATAAAGGATAGGCTGCTACCATTTCGGCCCGGCGGATGGCCGCTTCGATATCCTTTTCAATCTCAGTGCGCAGGATGAGGATTGACTCGACCGTCGGAATGCCGATGGAGCGCATGACATCCTTGAAGACAGATTTATCCATTCCGACGGAGGAGCCGGTCACACCAGCACCTACATAAGCGAGGTCAGTCATCTCGAGCAGACCCTGCAGGGTGCCGTCCTCGCCATAGGTGCCATGCAGCACCGGAAAGACCACATCCAGGTCGGTGAGCTTTTCGAGAGTTTGTGTGGAACCGGCGGATCGCAAAATATAAAGCCCCGGTTTGGACGGGTCGGGGAGGACTGCACAAGGGAGCAGTTCCCCGGTTTGCCCCTTTTCCAACGCCAGACGGGCATCCGGTCCGGTCAGCCAGGCACCTGCATGAGTGATGCCAACCTGGAAGACCTCGTATTTCCGCGGATCGAGTACGCCGAGTACAGACCGCGCCGAATTCAGCGAGACTTCATGCTCGCCGGACCGTCCACCAAACAGGACGGCGATCTTCAACTTGCGGTTTGTTCCGGCATTCTCGTTCATCATTTCCTTAATCACTGATTCCTGGTGTCCAATCTTTTTTTTAGCTACTCTTACCACTCGCCAATTAATTCCACTTCGAGTTCAAGTTGGATGCCAAATTGATCCAGAACGGCTTTCTGCGCCAATTCGATCAGTGCACGCATGTCGGCAGCTTTCGTCTGGCCATTATTGATGAAAAAGTTGGCGTGCTGAGCACTGATGGTGGCATTACCGATACGTGTTCCTTTCAGTCCGGCAGCCTCGATCAATCGTCCAGCTTTGTCACCAGGTGGATTTTTAAACATCGAACCCATGCTGGCACCGGGTGGCTGGTTGAGGCGCCGCCGGGTGGAAAATTGCTCCATTTTGTCAAGAATGGCGTGCCGGTTCCCATGCGTGAAGGCCAGCTCAGCTGACAGGATGACGACGGGCGGATGGTCACGCTTCAGCAGGCTGGTGCGGTAGCCATATTCCATCTTTTCCACTGGCCAGGTCTGACGTCCATGCTCACGGTGAAATACATCCACAGCAATCAAATTCCCAGCCATGTCACCATCAAAGGCGCCGGCGTTACCATAAACCGCCCCGCCTAGAGAACCGGGGATGGAGGTGCCCCATTCGAAACCAGCCAGACCAAGACGGGCGGCACGCTGAGCGATATCATTGGGAGTGACACCCGATTCAGCGCGGACGGTGGGTGGTTCAGCCTGTGAATTAAACTTCAATAGGCGGGCCCGGTTAACGATGACCACGCCACGTACACCCAGGTCGCTGACCAGTACGTTCGAACCGCCGCCCAACAAAACAAAAGGCACATCCATATCCCACAGCTTTTCGGCGGTCTGCACCAGGTCGTCGGCCTTACGGACAAAAACCAACACGTCAGCCGGACCGCCAATGCGTGCAGCGGTATATCCGGAAAGGGGAACGTTCACCTGCATCCGGTCGCCGAAAGTGGCACGCAGTTCAGCAAGTCTAGCTGGGTTCATAGGTATCATTTGTCCAGGAGCTTCTAATGTAGGTCCTAATAAGTGAGGCGTTGAGCACGCCATCGGGATCGAATGCAATTAATCCTCTTCGAGATGAGCGATGATACGCTTGACCGTACCTTCTATATCACGGCCAGGTTTACACGCCTGTTGAATGGCCTTGTTGCACCATTCAGGGTCAGGTGATGGGATATCACCAAGGTCAAGCCGCAAGGACGGCAGGCTCAATCCTTCAGCATTGGAGACAGGTTTCTTTTTATCCATTGCGAGCCTCCTTCAAATGGGCCAGCACTTCATTACTGACCTGGTCGGCATCTCCGGCGGATAGTACGAGCAGAACGTCGCCGGGGTGTAGGTGGGTGATCAGATACTTGCTCACTTCCGATAAATCGGCGATGAAAAGTGCAGGTCGTTGCATGGCGTCGACAACCTTCTTGGATGAAAAATCCTGTTGGGGCTCACGGGCAGGGTAAACTTCGGTCACGATTACCTCGTCTGCGTTGCCGAAGGAATTGGCAAAATCATCCAAGAGTACCTGCGTACGAGAGTAAGTATGCGGCTGCCAGACCACCCAGAGGTGGGAGCGAGGGTAGCGGAAGCGTGCGGCCGCCAGCGTGGCTTGGATTTCGCTTGGGTGATGCGCATAGTCGTCAATAACGGTTATTCCGTTGACCTCACCCCGGACCTCGAAGCGGCGTCCAGTGCCGGAAAACTGGCCGAGTGCCTGGGCGGCGTCTAAAAGCGGCAGGTCGAGCAATTGGGCCACAGTCAAGGCTGCCAATGCGTTCAAAATATTGTGTTTACCCGGTACCTGCAATTCCACACTGGCCGAGTTTCCCAGCACGGAGGAGTTGAAGGTGAAACCACCTTTTCCGTTGACAGACAGGGCGCTGGTATAGGTCTCGATCTCCCGTCCGTTCCCGGCAATGGGCTTCAGGCCGTAGGCAAGCACAGTCTTTCCGATTTTTTCAGCTTTCGACAGCAAGGCAAAAGCACCCGGGTCTTCAGCGCAAGCGATCAACGTTCCACCGCTAGGGAGGTGCTGGACGAATTCTAAAAATGCAGCTTGGAGATTTGCCAGGGTAGGGTAGCAATCCGGGTGATCGTGCTCGATGTTGGTTACCACTTCAATGAAGGGTTGCAGGCCTAGGAACATGCGGTCGTATTCATCGGCTTCAATCACGAATGTGTTGCCTTTCCCGTGGTGAGCGTTAGTGCCCAGGTTTAGCAGCACGCCGCCGACGATAAAGGATGGGTCCTGATTCAGTGAAGATAACATCCAGGCGATCATGGCTGTGGTGGTAGTCTTACCGTGCGTTCCGGCGATGGCTATGCCGGTTTTACCTTCCATCAGAGTGCCAAGGAAGTCGCCCCGTTTGAGAACCGGGATCCTGCCAGCACGAGCAGCAGCTACTTCGGGGTTTTCATCCGGGATGGCGGATGAACGTACCACCAGATCGGCACCTGTGACGTTCTCCGGGTTATGGCCGATGTGGATGGTCACACCTGCAGATTGTAGATCCTGGGTGAACGTGAATTCGACGCGGTCAGATCCACTCACCGTATGCCCCATTTCGAGAAGAAGCCGTGCGATGGCAGATAGTCCAGTACCGCCGATGCCGATCAAATGGATGCGAGTCATAATTTAGATGAACACCACAATCACAAACATAAAAGCAATCACCACGGCGAAGTAAATACCAGGGATGCCCAGGAGCTTGGGAGGCATGTAGTGGAGCATGGCTTCGGCCACCTTCGCAATGTCTCCGCTGGGAGCACTGATGGTGCTGGGAAACGGGTACCCAGCATCCGCCATATAGAACCAGATTGTTCCAGCGATCAAATATCCGTTCAAAGCGCCGATTACAACTCCCAAAATGATATCCTGCAGTTTTTCACGGGTCATTTTGGCTGCAAAACGCGGGATGTTGGGAGTCTGGTAGCCGAAGAAGACCAGCAGGACCAAAAGGATGGTGCGCAGCCAAAAGAAAAGCGGCTTGCTGTCTTTTTGCAGTACATCGCGAATAAATGGGATGTAATTCGAAAGCAAGGTGGTGAATGTAAGCGCCAAGATGACACTGAAAGTAACCAGGATTTCCTTGGCCCAACCGCGCATCCCGCCGATAATCGCGAACAAGACGACATACATCCAGAAAACAAATGCCAGACTTACCATGTTTTAGCTCCTCTCCCTGCCGAGCACAAGCAGCTGGCGGCCGATCTCTGCGGCGGCCTCAGGGTGAGACAGGCTCAGCATAGCGAGACGCATGGCAGCCATTTTTTGAGGCTGACCGAGCAGAGCTTTCACGGCCGGCAGGATTTGGTCGGATAGTTTGGCATCTTCAAGCATGGTTGCCGCGCCGCGCTTGACGAGGTAATCGGCGTTGACTTTTTGGTATCGCCAAGCATGCGGGTACGGCACCAATATCGCCGGCAGGCCGAAGAGCGGATATTCGCCCAGGGTGGAAGCTCCGGCGCGTGAGAGCGCCAGGTCGGCGGCGGCAAGAGCCGCGCCCATCTCTTCGTGAAGGTAAGGAAAGGCGTGGTACCGGGAAGATTGCGTTTTAGAAAGGTCTTTCATTTTCACTTCCACGCCTGACCAGTCCAGATCGCCGGTGATGTGGACAACCTGCGCCAATTCAACCAAAGCAGGCAGATTGGCCAGGACGGCATCGTTGATCGAACGAGCACCTTTACTTCCGCCGGAGACCAACAGGACTGGGCTGTCATCGGTCAAACCCAACCTCTGGCGTGCGGCCTGGCGTGTCCATCCGACCAGGTCCGTGCGCGTCGGGTAACCGGTAAAGGTGATGCGGCCGGGACGTTTGCCTCCGCGTGTACCGCGGGTACGGGTGAAATAGCGGATCGAGTCCTCGGCGGTGACGGCAATCTTGTCGGCGAAGCGGGCTAGGGTGTTCAATGCCAACCCCGGTTCGATATCCGGCACGTAGAGCAGGCTAGGAACTTTCCATCCTGCCAGAGCCATGGGGACGGCTACATATCCGCCGGTGAAGAACAGCACGTCAGGTTTATACTCGCGCAGGATAAGCCGGGAGGCGAAGACACCACGGCCCAACTGCCACAGGTTGCGCGGCAACGACCGCAAACTGATGCCGTGGACTCCGGCAGCCGGTATGGCTCTAAAGGGAATGCCACTTCTCTCGACGAGTCCGGTTTCCATTCCGCCTTCTCCTCCTATCCAGAGAACTTCGGCATCACCTTGGATGGCTTGCAGGACGGCTAGTGCGGGATACACCCCGCCGCCCGTTCCGCCTGCGCAGATCAACAGACGCACTGTACGACCTCCGTTCATCGTTCTCAGCCAGGATCCTTTTCCCGGACTGGCGTGAAATACTTATCAGAATACCAATTGCTATCAGGGTTGAAACCAAGTTCGAGCCACCGGCACTGATGAATGGCAGAGCATTGCCTGCCACTGGGATCAGACCGATGATCATGGTCATGTTGATAATGGCTTCTATGATGATCCAGAATGTCAGCCCGGCTGCCAACATCGAACCCAGCAAGTCGGGAGCCCGGGAGGCGATCACAAGGCCGCGCCAGAGTAGGATGCCATACAGGCTGATCAGGCCTAGCGCCCCGAACAAGCCAAGCTCTTCCACGATCACTGCGAAGATGCTATCGGTAGCTGCGAAGGGCAGGCCGATCCATTTTGTGGTGGCGTTCCCGATGCCCACACCGAACCATTTGCCTTTGTAGACGGCTTCCAACGACCATACCACGTGCTGATTGGATTGGAGCAAATCCTTGAGACCTGCCAAGTAGGAGGCCAGCCGGGAACGGCCGGTGGGACTAAATTGCACTACCATCCATCCTACAATCAGGGCTACCAAACTGAACAAGACAATCTGGCGTAATTCGCCACCAGCTAGGAAGAAGAGCAATCCGCCCAGTAGGAAGATAGTGATGGATGCGCTCAAGTCGGGTTCCAGGTAAATCAAACCGGCAATCCCACCCAGAATTACAGCCAGAGGCACCAGACCCAATTGAACGTCATGCAGGTATTCCCGCTTGCTGTAGAGCCAGACTGACAGGTAAAGGATCGTGACCAGCTTTGCCATTTCTGAAGGCTGGACCGACCCGCCGAAGATGGTCCTTTCGGCACCGTTACGTACATCCTTGATGAACAGGATGGCGACCAGTAGGATAATCGTCACCCCCATTAGTGGGAGGGCAAAGCGGCGCCATTGATGGTAGTCTATGCGGGAGACCAGGAAAGCGATCAGGATCCCACCCACCATAAAGATCAGCTGCTTATTGAACACATAAGTCGCCGAGTTGTAGGTCTGCAAGGAGAAACTCGTGCTGGCTGAATACAGCATCAACAAGCCGAAGAGACATAAGGCGGCCACCGAGGCGATCAGGATCAAGTCACCTGTGGAAGTGCGCGCGCGGCGGGCCGGCGGCGTGATTGGTCTGGAAGACTGTTTCACGAAAGTTCCGATACCCATTTTCGAAAAGCCTTTCCTCGATCTTCGAAATCGTAGAATTGGTCAAAACTTGTGCCGCCCGGCGAAAACAGGACGATACTACCCGGGTCAGCCACTTTGGCGGCTGCTTGAACTGCTTCCTGCAGGTCTTTACAGCGATCCAGAGTCAGAGGGAAAGGACCTGCAACCTGGTCCAGGGCCGAGGCAATCTTCTCCGCCGCTTCACCGAAGAGGATCACGTGTTTCACGCGCTGGCGGACCATTGCAGCCAATTCCTCCCAGGGCAGGTTCTTGTCGCGCCCGCCCAGGAGCAGGACAATTGATTCTGAAAAGGAGCGGATCGCTGCCATCGTCCGTTCAGGTGCGGTGGCGATGGAATCGTTGTACCATTGGACGCCCTTCCACTCGCGGACGAACTCCAACCGGTGGGCCACGCCGCGGAACTCCTGTACGGCAGATCGCATGTCGTCAAGAGGAAAACCGGCCGCGTAGCCAATGGCGAAGGCCGCCAGAACGTTCATCACATTATGCTCACCACGCAACTGGATCTGGTCGCGTCGCAGAAGAGGAACCTCCTCTCCACCTTGGCAGAGGTATAAGATGCCGTCCGCCAGGAAAGTACCTTCCTGTTCACCCGGGAACGGACCAGTTCCGAAGGAGACCAGCTTACCGAGGATAGACCCGCGTAGGCTCCAGGAACCGGCATCCGTACAGTTCAAGATGGCGGTATCATCCGCATGCTGGAATTCCAAGATGCGGCGCTTGGCAGCAGAGTAGGCTTTCATTGTTCCGTGGCGGTCGAGATGGTTGGGCGTGATGTTAAGGATGGCTGCCACATTCGGTGAAATCGTCATCTGCTCCAATTGGAAGCTGGAAATCTCAAGAATTGCCAGATCATCGGTGGTCATCTTATCTACGTAATTCAGCAAGGGATCACCGATATTGCCGCCAACATAGGCTTTGTCGCCCATCGCACTTTTTGCCATTTGCCCAACCAGCATGGTGGTGGTGGTCTTTCCGGCCGAGCCTGTGATCCCAATAGTCTTGCAAGAAGCCACTTCCATAAAGACCTGTGTATCATTGGTCAGCGGGAGGCTGCGTTGCATGGCTGAAACCACAAGCGGGTTGTCCAGCGGGACACCTCCGGAGATGCACAGAATATCCGCATTATTGAGAATCTCGACAGGATGACTGCCCAGCACCCAGGTGACGGGCAAGTCGGCCAATGCAGAACGGGCGGCGGTCATTTCATCAGCGCTGCGGCGATCATTCACAGTTACGATCGCACCCTGACACGCAAACCAGCGCGCGGCCGCCTGTCCCTGGCGGGCGCCTCCCAGAATGACCACACGTTTACCGTTCCAATTCATTTTTAATCCCATTATTTACACCAACATCAATCCAATACCGAGCATGGCTGCAATAAGACCAATCAGCCAGAAGCGTTGCACGATTTGCATCTCGGACCAACCAACTAATTCGAAATGCAGGTGGATGGGCGCCATCTTAAAGAAACGCCGCCCATGGGTCAATTTGAAATAAACGATCTGGATAATGTCACTTAAAGCTTCACTGACCGGGATAACTGCGATGACCGGCAGCAGAGCCCACTGGCCAGTCATCAGTGCGATGACACCAAACGTAGCACCAAGCGAAAGGGAACCTGTATCACCCATGAAAAGTTGTGCGGGATGGACGTTGAACCATAAAAAGCCGAAAAGCGCACCCACCATCGTGAAACAAAACCTGCCGATAAAGACCTGCCCCTGCATGAGGGCGATCCCACCGTAAGCAGCGAAAATGGTGGCCGAAATCAGCCCGGCCAGACCATCCAGCCCATCGGTAAAGTTGAATGCGTTGGATGCGCCAATGATAATGAAGGCTGCCATCGGAATGTACAACCAACCCAATTTGATCTCGAAGTGTATTCCCGGTAGGTACAATTCCGGGACTTTAAGCATGTATTTCAGGACCAGTGCAATCCCAATACTAAGCGCCGCCTGGGCGATGAATTTGGTGCGGATGCGCATCCCTTCACCTATGCGCTTGCCGTGGATACCTTCCCAGTCGTCAATTGCACCCAGCATGGCGAAACCCAGCATCGCAATGAGAGGGACAAGCACCGATTGGCCCAGGATGCGCATACCGATCAGGCTGGCAGCATTCAGCAAAACGGTGATCAGAACAACCGGGATGATGATCATCACGCCACCCATGGTGGGTGTGCCCATTTTGACAAAATGCTTGCCGGGCTCGTCCACTCGGATCTGCTTGCCGATCCTGAAATGACGCAAGATGCGCAGCAATGGCCCACCCCAGATGACGGTCATCATGAAGACCAATCCAGCCAGGCTGAGGGCAAGGGCGGTGTCTTTCACGACGAAACCTCCAGGGCGGTAACGATGCGGTCCATGCGGATGCCGTGGGATCCCTTGACCAGCACGACGTCTTTTTCAGTCAGGGATTTCTGTAGATGGGAGATAGCTTCGTCCGTGTTCTCCAATTCGATGATCCTGCCAGACTGCATGCCTGCCCAGCGTGCTGCGTTTGCAATCATGTGCCCAAGTTTGCCAATAGTGACCAGTGTGTCGGCCACTTGAGCCGCCCGCACACCCACGATTTCGTGACCCTGCTTTTCATAAGGTCCGAGTTCAAGCATATCGCCCAATACCGCCACCTTATAGCCGTCCAATTCGGCCAGCAGGTTGAGCGCCGCCAACATGGATTCAGGCGAGGCGTTGTATGTATCGTCGAGAAGCAAAGCCCCACTTTCGCTACGGACGGCTGTAAGGCGCAGTTGTGTATGTCCCTGGCGCAGACCGTCGATGATTTCCTGCCAGGTCAAGTCGTCAGCCAGACCGACCGCAGCGGCGCGTAAAGCCGTATGGACGGAATGTTGCCCAATCATCGGGATGTGCACGTGCAGGGTTTCGTGCCGGTAGTGCATGCGGAAACGGATACCTTCCAGCCCGAGGCCTTCCACGTTGTCAGCCCACAGGTCGGCTTCCGGATTGAGACCATAAAAGAAGGTGCGCGCCTGTGTCAGTTCAGCCATTTTCGATACCCATGGGTCATCCAGGTTGAGTACGGCAACACCGTCGCCTGGCAAAGCTTGAACCAATTCGGATTTGCCGCGGAAGATGGCTTCCTGGGACCCGGCACGTTCGGCGTGGACAGTGCCGATGTTGGTCACCACGCCGATCCGCGGCCGGGCGATCTCGCATAACAAGGCAATCTCACCTGGAACATAAAAACCCATTTCAAGAACGGCGCGCTGGTAACCTGCACCGAGTCTCAGGATGGTCAGCGGCAGGCCGATTTCGTTATTCATGTTGCCCGGGCTTTTTAAAGTGCGATAGCGTTGGCTGAGAACTTCGAAGACCACTTCTTTCGTAGTGGACTTGCCCACACTACCGGTAATGCCCACTACACTCAGGTCCAGTTTTTGCCTCCAGAAGCGTGCAATCTGTTGCAATGCCAAAAGTGTATTTCCAACCAGCAGGCATAGAGGCGAATCCTGGTCGGGTGAGAAGGAGAATTCCGAGCCGGGGTGCAAGCTGGGGAGATTGTCCGGAGCCAGTCGAAGGGTCTGGTGAGTACCACTGACTTCATGCTGGATTAAAGCAAATGAGGCCCCACGCTGGAAGGCATCCTCCACGAAGTCGTGTCCGTCGACGCGTTCGCCGGGAAGTGCCACGAACAGCCCACCGGGGATGACCTGACGCGAATCCACCGCCGCTTCGGTAATCACAGTGTTCACCTGGGCGGGGCGGATGTTCGTCAGGGCCTCAAGTAAATCAGCCAAAGTCAACATGCAGCCTCATTAACCGGTTTGTTGCACCTGCGCCTAGCCTGTCCCGTCCGCCTGCACCTGTGGCGCATGCACAGGCGGGCCAGGATTGGGCGGTATTGGCGCAGCTAATCTTACTGCGTCAGGCGGGATGCCCATTAAAACGACCAGTTCCTCAATAACCTGTTTGAAGATCGGGGCGGCTACGACAGAAGCGGCCCTGTTGCTCTGTGGTTTCTCGAGCCAAATGTAGACCAGGAAGCGGGGATCATCCATCGGACCCCAACCAATGAAGGAAGCATTGATATCCTTGGTGTCATACCCATATTGGGTGGGGATCTGCGCCGTGCCGGTTTTTCCAGCGATTGCGTAGCCTGGAACCAACCCTCCGGACGATTCGCTCACAAGGGCATTGGCCAGCATGCTGGTGATTGTATGGGCAGTCTCGGCTTTGATGGGAGTGCCAACCACTTGTGCTGACATGTTGCTTTGGTGACCATCCCGCACTTGGGCATAAAGCACGTGTGGATAAACCATTTGCCCATTGTTGGCCAACGCAGAGGCCGCCATGACCATCTGGATGGGGGTAATGGCGACACCCTGACCGAAGGCATTCGTACCCAGATCCACCGGGTACCAATCGCTGTCGCCGGGGAGTTTCAAACGACCGGGGACCTCGCCAGCCAGGTCGATACCGGTCAGGTGGCCAAGGCCGAAGCGCTGCATATAAGAATAAAAACTAGCACTTCCCATTTGGGTGGAGACCCAGGACAGGCAGACGTTCAACGAATGCGCCAGGCAGCCGGTCATATCCTGATACCCCCAGGCTCCGAGGTCCCAGTCGTAGATGGGAATACCACCGACAACGAAGACACCGGTATCAAGAAAAATCGTGCCGGGAGTGACAGTGCCGTTATCCAAAGCGGAAGACATAGTTAAGATCTTGGCGACCGAACCAGGTTCGTAGGCTTCGCTAATGGCTCGATTGAAGGGCGTTTCACCGGGGAAAATCTCAGCCACTTTGGTATAGTCATTCAAGTTCATGCGTGGTGTGGATGACAAGGCCAGAATTTCACCAGTCTTGGGGTTCATAACGATGATGGTTCCTGATACAGCGCCTGTGCTTGCAAGAGCGTTATCGAGGATATTCTCCACAGAGGCTTGGATCTCCCGGTCAATGGTCAGGATGAGGGTTTGACCTGGCGGGACGTGGGGATATTCCACGGCTCGGCGCGGGTCAGCCGGGACGAGTACCGTCACCGGTACGCCGGCCAGGATATTGTCATATTTTTCTTCTACACCCATGTAGCCATGATTATCTTCCGTCACGTAGCCGAGAATGGTAGAGGCCAGGTCATTTTCAGGGTAACTGCGCATCAGGTGGGCCTTGAAATTCACAGCATCCAGGTTGAGCCCATTCGGATTGGCCTGGGCATTATCCTGGAGTTGCATGAATTGTTTGGCTTTATCAGGTTCAACGAAGTCCTCGAGGATGATGTACTTGGTGCCAGCGGATACATCCGTCATCTTTTCAAGGGCTTTAGCAGGATCCATGCCCAGCGCTGCCTGTGCAGCCAGAGCAATGTTCTGTTCCATGCCCAATGCCTGGGTTTTTGAAGTAGGAAAGGCGGTTAAATCCACGCCCACTTCATAGACCGTCTTGTTCCCAGCCAGCAGATTGCCACGCCGGTCATAAATTTCCCCACGTGCTGGATAGAAAGTTTTCCAGACATAGGCACCCTGGCCGATAACCCCGGCGACTTCAGGGCTGTTCTGGATACGGACGATTTGCATAGGGACAGCGGCACCCGCGATTGCCATGATGATGGCGACGGTCAGGTAACGCCAAGAATGCATCATATTCATGGTTGGCCTCCCGCCGGGACGGAAGAGGCGAGTGTCCGAGTGATCCAATCGAAAAGGGATTCAGTATAGTCAGGCAGTAGCATAGGCTGCTGAGATTGGCTTTGACTGGCTTCCCCTGGTTGGGACATATCCACAGCTGTCTTAGGTGCATATCCAGGGACGACAACGTAAGTGATATCTTCCGGATTGGCAGGTTGAAAGCCCAAAGCTTCAGCGCGTTTTTGCATTGACTCAACCGAGGACAGCCCGGCCAGTTGTGTCTCCAGATCAGAATTTGTCCGTTGGTCATCAATGAATTGGGATTGGAGCAATTGGATCTCGTGCCCTGCCAGGGTGGCGCGGACGGTAATATTCAGGTATATGCCGGCCACCATGGACACTGCCACCAGACCAAGCAGAAATAGGCCAATCCACTGACGTTGCACCCGCCAGTGAGCTTGACGAACTTTTTGGACGATTTGCGAGACGTTTTCCATTGATATGTCCATTACATGCCTGTGTCCGTTTATGAGGTGATACTGCACCTCCGTTCAGCCTGCCTTGGTTCGGCAGGTACGAATGAGCCAACACCCATTGGCTTACAAATTTTCCAACTTCTCAGCGATCCGCAGCTTGGCGCTGCGAGCGCGGGAATTCCGGTCAATTTCTTCCTCAGACGGCGTGATAGGCCTTCGAGTAATTTCCTTGAGACTCGCTTTATGCCCGCAAGTGCAAATCGGCTGGCTGGGCGGGCAAATGCAGTCCCGGCTTTCCAGGCGGAAGAACTTCTTAACCAGGCGGTCTTCCAGTGAGTGAAAGCTGATGACCGCCAACCTCCCACCCGTGCCGAGAGCCTGCATAGCCGTAGGGAGCATTCTTTCCAGTGATTCCAACTCGCCGTTGACTGCTATCCGCAAGGCCTGGAAGGCTTGCGTGGCGGGGTGGTGGGAGCCGTGCCGGCCGAGGGCATTCTCGATAACGACTGCCAGACTGCGGGTCCTACTTACAGGTCGGGCCTGCAGGATAGCCCGGGCAATGCGGTGGGAAGCGTGTTCCTCACCATATCGGGCAAGCACATCCGCCAGTTCGCCTTCCGGCCAGGTGTTGACGATTTCGGCGGCGGTCAACGGATTGGATGGGTCGAAGCGCATGTCCAAGGGGCCATCGGCCAGGAAGGAGAAACCCCGTTCCGCCGTGTCGAACTGCATCGAGGAGGCTCCCAGGTCAAGCAGGATGCCATCAACATTGTCCCATCCGAGCGATGCCAATTGGTCGGGCAGGGTGGTGTAGGAGGCCCACTTTAAGCAGGCGCGCTCCCCGAAGGGAGCGAGGTTCCGGCGGGCCAGTTCAAGTGCCTGTGGGTCCACATCCAGTCCGAGCAGCAGGCCTCCAGGCTCGCTCGCTGCAAGCAGACCAGCGGCGTGACCACCTGCGCCAAGCGTCCCATCCACATAGCGCCCTGTGCTTTTTGGGCGTAAAGCGTGTATAATCTCTTGGTAAAGTACAGGTTGGTGCGGCACTGACATCTCAGCGGAGTGAAAGGTCAAGTGCGGTAAAGCGTTGCGCATTCGTGGCAGCATCGTTGATCTTGTCCTGCTGCTTCTGCCATAGATCGGCCGCCCAGATCTCAAAGTGATCGCCCTGGCCGACAAAAACGACCTCGGTCTGTAAACCAGCATAATTACGCAGGTTTTGTGACAGAAGGATACGGCCGGACCCGTCAGGTGTCACTTGCAGGGCATTGCCCAGAATGATTTCACGCAGCAAACGGGCGTCTGGATTGGTCAGGCTCATTGCCATCAGGCGGTCGTAAATGATCTGGAAAACCGCTGGAGGCAGTACCATCAGGTTGTGATCCAGGCCTTGGACAACGTAAGCGCCCTCCACTGGCAGTTCCCGAAATTTTGCCGGGATTGTCAATCGGCCTTTATCATCGAAGGAGTGATGGTACTGATTTAGAAACATTTGTTCTTTTATTCCATTAAACCAGGACGTCGGAATTTACCGACATCCCACTTCGTCCCACTTCATCCCACGAACACGCTTATTTTAGCATGATTCCGTAGCGCTATGCAAGTAGTACTTTTGACCAGTTTTTCGGAACATGCTTTACAGCCTCCAATCATCAAATAAGGGGGTAGTAATCCTTCATGGACATCCAGCATGACTCCAAAGATTGACCTTCTGTTTTCACCCAATTGGAATGATTACGAATTACTTGACAGTGGTGACGGAATGAAGTTGGAACGCTTCGGCCCCTACACCTTCGCTCGTCCGGAAGTTCAGGCATTATGGAGGCAGACGCTAGCAGCCCAAAGATGGCAAGCCGCCAACGCTTTTTTTGTAACCAGTGGGGAAGAGAGCGGCGGGCACTGGGTCTTCAAGAAACCAGTGGATGAGAAATGGGAAATGAGTTACCGCCTGGCAGGCGGCATTCCCCACATGCCCAACTCCTCTACCCTTGCGGGAACAAGCCTCGAAGAAAGCGGGGAAGAGGTGAGGGAGTTAAAGTTCTCGGTGAGGACCACGCCAGGACGGCACCTAGGTGTCTTCCCCGAATGCGCCGCAAACTGGGACTGGATGGCGGAAAAGATTTGGCAAGAAACTAAAGGTCAAAACAGACAGATCAACGTACTTAATCTGTTCGGCTATACCGGGTTGGCCACGCTAGCAGCCGCGGCAGCCGGGGCAAGGGTTACGCATGTGGACGCCTCGAAGAAGTCCGTGACGTGGGCGCGCGAGAACCAGCTCCTTTCCGGACTGAGCGAAAAACCAGTCCGCTGGATCGTGGATGATGCCCTGAAGTTCGTCGAGCGTGAGGGTCGCAGGGGCGCGAAATATGACGGGATCCTGCTCGACCCGCCCAAGTTTGGACGCGGACCGAAGGGCGAGGTGTGGGAGGTTTACAAGTCTTTGCCGGACATCTTGGAGGCCTGCCGGATTATATTAAGTGAAAGGCCGCTGTTCATGGTTCTGACGGTGTATGCCGTCAAATTGCCGGCCATCCATGCTTATCGCGCACTGGCGGAAACGGTGGAAGGGTTTAGGGGAAGCCTGGAATGCGGCGAACTGGTGACGCAGGAAAAGAGTGCCGGGCGCCAGCTTTCGCAGGCGGTTTATGCCAGGTGGGGAGCAGATACTCAATAACGAATCACCCATTTTTGGTACAATAGCCGGAATGATGCCCACAACCGAAAAACAATTCATTCTCGATATACCTCTCAAGCGATGGTTCCCAGCGTCACTGGAAACCCTTTTGGTGATCTTCCTACTCCTGGCTGCGATCGTCTCGCGTTTCTACGATCTTGGAGCGCGCGCCATGAGCCACGATGAGATCAACCACGTAGTACCGACCTTCAGTCTGTATTCGGGGAACGGTTATCAATACGACCCGATGAGCCACGGGCCACTCCAATTCCACATGATGGCCCTCTCGTATGCGCTCTTCGGCGATAACGATTTCACCACGCGAATTCCGGCGGCCCTCTTCAGTGTAGCTACGGTTGCGCTGGCCATGCTGGCCTTCCGGCGTTACCTTGGCCGGACGGGTGCCATCCTGGCGGGTCTTTTATTCCTGATCTCGCCAATCATGCTGTTCTACGGGCGCTACGCCCGAAATGAATCCTATATCGTCGTGTGGGGCCTGCTGACGCTTTATTCCACCCTGCGCTACCTTGAGCATGGGAAGTCCTGGACCTTGTTCCTGTTCACTGCAATCAACTCATTACATTTTACCGACAAGGCCACAGCCTATATGTTCGCCGGGGAGATGTTCATCTTCCTGGCGGCGTATTTTGTAGACCGAATGGCCCGGAGAGAATGGCCGCAGGCCAACCGGCGTAAATCCTTCCTGATGGGTCTTATCCTGGCGGTGGCTTTATTTGCCGGAGCTGGCGTAGTGTTCCTTGCGCTAAAGCCGCTCGCCAGCCTGGTGAGCAAATTAGCCCTGGCGAGTATAGCGGCTGCAGGGGTCGGAGCGCTGGTCTGGTCGGGAGTGGAACTGGTGCGGAGTTTTGGCTGGGCCAACCTGAGGACCGAGCGCGTCCTTGACCTGTTGATGCTGCTCGGCACGTTGATCCTGCCTTTGGTCGGGGCAATCCCGATTGCTTTATTGGGAAAGACGCCGCTGGATTACACCGCTCCCGGGGTGGTGCGCGTTGCCGTCGCGGCGACGGTCCTGGCAGCCATTGCTGTTGCGGTGGGGCTATGGTGGTTTGGCAGGAAATGGCTGCTGCATGCAGCGCTCTTCTTTATCCCCTTTGTCTTGCTCTACAGCACGTTCTTCACCGCGCCGCAAGGCCTGGTGGGTGGGCTGGTCGGATTGCTCAGCTATTGGACTGTCCAGCAGGATGTCGCTCGCGGCGGCCAGCCGCTCTACTATTATGCATTTCTCCTCATCCCCGTTTATGAATTTCTGCCTGCTTTGGGAACCATGGCAGCCGCGCTAATCGCCTCGACCAAGAAGCTTTGGCAATCGCAGTCCGGTCAGCCGTTTTCGCGCGTTGCACCCGAAGTGACCACGGAAGGAAATGAGATCCAACGGCCGGTGCCGGTGGCGGCCCTGCTGGTCTACTGGTCGGTGAGCAGCCTGGCCTTGTTTACTTACGCCGGTGAGAAGATGCCCTGGTTGACCATCCACATTGCCCTGCCGATGATCCTGGCGTCAGCTTGGGCCTTTGGTTGGATGATCGAGACAGTACCGTGGGGCCGGTTGGCGGCCTGGAGTACCCGTAATTACGGGCGGGTGGCGGCTTTGGCCTTTTTCAGTCTCCTGGCATTGCTGACCGCCCGGACGGCGTTCAAGGCAGCATACATCAATTACGATTATCCATTTGAATACCTGGTGTATGCGCATGGTGCGCCTTATCCCAAGGCGCTGTTCAATGATATCGAAGAACTTTCCCTGCGTACTGCCGGCGGTACCGATATGGTGGTTGCGTATGATAACTGTGTCCGCTACCCTTATTGGTGGTATATGCGCCGTTACAACGCCAAGACCGATTTTGACGTGAACCCAACCCGGGATCTTCGGAACGCGTTGGTAATCGGGGTTGGAGATTGTCCGCCAGGTAATAATTATGCCAAACTTCAACCGATCGTGCAGAATAATTACTTCGAATCAGAATACCCACGTTTATGGTGGCCGACCATGGACTACTGGAGCCTTAAGTGGAATTCCATCGAACTCGGAACGCAACGCAGCTCTGGCTCCCTTGGGTGCCACCAGCACGAAAATACCACCTATGAACGTGTTCGAATACTTGAAATATGCCTGGCCGCACATCCAGCCTTTCTTCACCGACCCGGCCGTCCGCAACGCCGTCTGGCAGATCTGGTTCAACCGGGATTATACGGCTTGGGCCGCCTTGAGGAATAGTGACGCCTATACCCTGACCAATTGGGGCACCTCCGAACATATGTGGTTCTTGGTCCGCAAGGATATCGCCTCCACACTGTGGCCATATGGTGCCTCTCCGCAGCCAATGGCCCAACCAACCGACCCTTACGCGGGTATCACAACACCGGTTACCCCAGAGAACGTGCTGGGTTCAGCCGGTACGCTTCCCGGCCAGTTCCAGGCGCCGCGTGAAATTGCCGTGGCACCGGATGGGAGCCTGTATGTGGCCGATTCACTTAATAACCGCATCCAGCATCTCAGCCCGGATGGAAAAGTCCTGCAGGTCTGGGGCACTGGCACAGATGTCGCAAAGGGGGCTGCTCCCGGTGGGACCTTCAACGAGCCATGGGGGGTGGCCGTAGC
Organism: uncultured Chloroflexia bacterium; assembly: GCA_963827305.1. Lineage (GTDB taxonomy): Bacteria > Chloroflexota > Anaerolineae > Anaerolineales > Villigracilaceae > UBA877. The sequence goes on along the minus strand of CAWHAM010000003.1, from coordinate 148,238 downwards.
ACCGGATGGTAGTGTGTATGTGGCTGATACCTGGAACTACCGCATCCAGAAATTCACTTCCGATGGAAAATTCCTATTGATGTGGGGCTCTGGACCGGCATTGGGACAGGACCAATTCTATGGCCCACGTGGGCTGGCTGTAGATGCGCTTGGGCGTCTCTTTGTGGCAGATACAGGCAACAAGCGTATTGTCATTTACGATGCCAACGGGAAATATCTGAGCGAGTTTGGGTTGCCAGGTATTCAGCTCGGCCAACTTGATGAACCGGTGGATATAACATTGGATTCGTCAGGGAACGTTTACGTGACCGATACCTGGAACCAGCGCGTACAGGTCTTTTCTCCGGATGAAACCAGATTGACCTACAGCGCCACCGTAGAATGGCCTGTACAGGGCTGGTATGGAAATGGGTTGGATAACAAGCCTTTCATTGCTGTCGATGCGACCGGAAATGTCTCCGTCACTGATCCGGAACTGTGCCGCGTGATCTCATTCAGTTCCAACGGGAAACCCACTCACGTTTGGGATGGTTGCGCGGCAGGGGCGTTCCAATTGCCCAGCGGTATTGTCTCGGATGGTTCCGGTGGCCTGTGGGTTACGGATGCGGCCAGCGGGACTCTGGTCCACTTTTCGATGCAGAACCCGTAGAACCAAAGACCCCCGGAATCACCTCCGGGGGTCTGACTTTCTCTAAGGACAGTTGTAGCGAGGGGACCATTAACAATGCTCACGACCCTGTTTCGGTGATCTTGGAACGAGCGGCAAGATCGGTTGCCATTGGCTAAGCTTAACTGACCATTCTTGGTTCATTTATCGTTCCACTTCCGGATTAGGCGCACTTTTTAATCTATTCAGCACAGGCCTGGTCAAAATTCGCCACACCAGTTTGACCATCAACCCCGCCCGCCAGAAAGCCACCGCGGCCATGCCGTGAGCCAGAACTGCGAAGAATGGCGGAGTTTGGTAGGTGTAATACGTCCAACATTGGCGCGTGGTGCCCCACAACTCCAAGTAATACCCCAGACCCGCCCCGGCCAGGAAGGTCAGCACAGCATAGCGGTGATCGGTCGGGGTTAGCGTAAGTAGGGCCACCAGCAACAGCGCCATGGCGGTGTAGGATTTCCCGAAAGTTGGAGCAACGAAGTACAACATCAGTGCGTAAAAACCGATGAAGATGAGCCAGTATAAGATCTTAAACACTAAGGGCACAAAGGTCGCTAAGGTCTTTCCTTTGAGTTCCTTCAAATCCGCCTGCCGCCGATCTATGCGGGTTGTGTTTATTTTTTTCACTACCCAATTCAAGGTCCTTGTGATTCGGTCGATCGATAGACTGGCGATCGGCCATGCGGGAATGATCCACAACGGTGGGCGCTCAGCGGTGTAATAGTGCCACAGATTCGTCTGTGTGCCCCATGATTCGATCACCAATCCGCCCAGCATTCCTACACAAACGATCAGTGCGTCCCGGCGAAAATCCGACCTAGCAATAATGGTCAGGGATATGAACAGGAAGATGATCAGCAGCAACCAGTCCATGTACAGCCACCACTGCCCCTTCCAATTGACATAAGCGAGTGCTTCCTGCGCAAGCGGCCACCAGACATAAACTATCAGCCCGCAAATCAGGAAGAATCCGCCGAGCAAAACACTGCTCGAACGTGTCCACCCGAAAAGACCCAATAAGCGCCTGAAGAGGGAGGGCTGTTTGACCATTTCAGACATGATCGCATTATACTATCGGTAATTGAGCGTAAGAACTCTGTGCGCTTCACACGCTCTGTGGTAAAAAAGGCTCATCTGCCTTCTAAAAAGAAAGTGAGGCCAGCCATGACTCAAACACTCCGCTGGGGATTGCTTAGTACTGCGCGCATCAATAATGCCCTGATCCCGCCGCTTCGATCCTCCAAACGGAACAAACTGCTGGCGGTAGCCAGCCGTTCGCAGGACAAGGCCGATGCTTATGCTCATGAGAAGAAGATCACGCGTGCCCATGGATCTTACGAGGCCCTGCTGGCTGACCCGGAAATTGAGGTTGTCTACAACCCGCTCCCGAACCATCTGCACGCCGAATGGACCATCAAGGCAGTCGAGGCGGGCAAACACGTTCTGTGTGAGAAGCCCCTGGCCCTCAGCCTCGATGAGGTGGATGCCATCTCTGCCGCCGCTGGGAAGCATGGCAGAATCGTTGCCGAAGCCTTTGCCTACCGTTCCCACCCACAAACTCGGAAGGTGAGGGAGATCATTGAAAGCGGCAAACTAGGCAAAGTCAAAATGGTGCACGGTTCGTTCACATTTGTCATGACCAATCAGGACGACATCCGCTGGCGCCCGGAGATGGGTGGCGGCAGCCTGTGGGATATCGGATGTTACCCGTTAAGTTTTACGCGTTACATACTCAGAGCGGAGCCGCTGGAGGTTTTTGGCTGGCAGGACACCAGTCCGACCGGCATCGACGAAACATTTGCAGCCCAACTGCGTTTCCCAAGCGATATCTACGCCCAATTGGATTGCAGCTTCAAAATCCCCTCCCACGTTTTTATGGAAATCGTTGGTGACGAAGGCACGTTAAGCATTCCTCAACCGTTCAATACCGGTTCGAGACGAACACTCTACCTGACCAAGGCAGGCAAGACTTCGACGGTTCTTGTGAAAGGCCCGGACCCGTATGTAGGCGAAGTGGAGGACCTGGCGGATGCCATCCTGCTCGCCAAGCCACCGGTTGTCAGCCTGGCAGATAGCCGGGCTGATACAGCCGCGATCCTGGCGCTGCTAGAGTCAGCGAAGACAGGCAAATCGGTGACGATATAAATTTACCTCCAAGAGACGGAGAACGCGAAAACCTATAATTGGTTCTTCGCGTTCTTATTTTCTTCGTGGTCAGACAATATTTATCGAGAATACACTTCCGGGTTGACGCAGTTTGGCAATCTTTCTCCTTTCAACCCGGCGATGAGGTTTTCCGCCGCCATGCGCGACATGCGCTGGCGAGACTGCCAGCTGGCGCTAGCGATGTGCGGCACGATAATGCAGTTATCCAAGCTCAAGAGGGGGTGATTGGGCGGGAGCGGCTCTGGGACGGTCACGTCTAGAGCGGCTGCGAAAATGTGTTTCGCTGACAGGGCATCAAATAAGGCCTCCTGATCCACGACCGGGCCGCGCGAAGTATTGACCAAAACCGCAGTTGGCTTCATGAGCCTGAGCGTGTCGGCGTTGATCAGGCCGCGGGTCTGATCCGTTAATGGGATATGCAGGCTGACGAAATCCGACTCTTTCAGGAGTGTATGGAGATCAACCTGTACTGCGCTTACAACGGGTTCGGGCATGACTTGCGACGGGTCGGTGAAAAGGATGCGCATTCCGAACCCGCTGGCACGCCGGGCCACAGCGCGCCCGATGCGGCCGAAACCCACAATCCCCAGGGTCGCACCGGCAAGATCAGCGCCGAGCATAAAGCCCGGCCCCCAGGTTTTCCATCCACCCGCCTTCACCAGCCGGTCGCCTTCCACTACCCGCCGGGCAGCCGCTAGCAGCAGAGCGAAAGTCATATCGGCGGTAGCGTCGGTCAGAATGCCGGGAGTGTTGCCCACCGGGACACCGCGCGCAGTGGCTGCTGCCACATCCACATTGTCTACACCAACGGCATGGTTGCTGATGATTTTCAGCTGTGGCCCGGCTGTCTCCATGATCTCGGAATCGATCCGGTCGGTCAGAAGGCAAAGCAGGCCATCCACACCGCGCACGCCTCGCAGGATTTCCTGCCTGTTGGGTGGGAGTTCATCCGGCCAGACCTCCGCTTCGCAAAAATTCCGCACCAATTCCAGACCACTTTCCAATATGATTCGGGTGACGAAAACTCTGGGTTTGGGCATGCTTTAATGCTATCATACGAGTATGCTTTCTGCCGAGGCCTTTCAGACATCCAGCCTGCGCAGAGTTCCGGAGGGTGAATCCATCACCCGCATCCTGGCTGCCTCCATCCGAGCCGTGGAACCTGGCGCGGCGATGGAACGTTTTGTCCGCCGGGATGGGGAAGTTCTCACCGTCTCTGACCGGATGTACGACCTGGGTTCATTCCGGCGTGTCGCCTTGTTGGGGATTGGCAAAGCTTCGGTTGCTATGAGCACAAGGCTGGCAGGGATACTTGGAGCACATCTGCAGGCTGGACTGATCGTCACAAAACATACCTCTGCCAGTCCCCAATTTCCATTTCCTATTATGGAGGGGGATCACCCCATCCCGGGCACTCGCAGTCTGGAAGCCGGACTAAAAACGATGGAATTCGTTTCTTCCCTTGGTCCGGAGGACCTGATCTTCTGCCTGATCTCGGGTGGTGGTTCCGCGCTGGTAGTCACACCGGTGGAGCACCTTCCAATGGAGGATTTGCAGACGCTCACTTCCGTATTGCTGGCGAATGGGGCGAGCGTGGACGAGATCAACAGTCTGCGCCGCCGGCTGGAGCGTCTCAAAGGCGGCGGGTTGGTAAAGGCATCGAACGGAGCGACCATTGTCAGCTTGATCCTGTCGGATGTGGTCGGCAATCCTCTCGAGGCGATCGCCTCTGGTCCGACGGCCCCAGACCCAACCTCCAGAAGTGATGCAATTGCGTTGTTTGAAAAATATGAATTACAGGGGATTATCCCTGCTTCCATTCTGACCGTTCTGGAGCGGGCCCCGGAAACGCCGAAACCAGGCGATCCAATCTTCGAAAAAGTCCAAAACCTGATCGTGGGAAGCAACCTGATGGCGGCTCAGGCCGCACTGGCACAGGCCGGATTGGAAGGATTCCACCCGTATCTTCTGCGCATCAACCAACAAGGTGAGGCCCGTCAGGTTGCTTTTGAACTGGCGACTATTCTGCGCCAGGCTAAAAGGACCGGCGACCCGGCCCCTCGCCCGGCCTGTATGGTTGTGGGTGGCGAGACAACGGTGACCTTGCGGGGAATAGGAAAGGGTGGCCGTAACACGGAGCTGGCCCTGGCTGCAGTGACCGAACTGGCGGATTTTCCCGGCGTGATATTTGTGACGTTTGCAACGGACGGAGAGGATGGTCCCACCGATGCTGCCGGGGCCGTTGTCACGGGTGGAACTTTTCGGCGGGCGGCCGGGCAAGGCCTGCAACCTGGTGATTATCTCGACTGCAATGATTCCTATACCTTTTTTGCGGCCCTGGACGATCTGCTCAAGCCTGGCCCGACCGGGACGAATGTGAACGATTTGATATTCCTGTTCGTTTTGTGAAAAGATTCATATCTTAGGGAATCTCTATGAACCCGAGAAAGTTAGGAGGTGTTGGGGGCTTCGCTTGGCCAAAAGCCTCTGTTGGTCGCCTCACCAAGGTGATCCCCTAGGAATAAATAAAACAGGAGCACGCTAAAGCGCGCCCCTGAGGTTGAAGTCCCCCGGGCGGTGGAACCCGCCAGTTGGCCTTAATAACACTACTTGTGCTTTCGGTTCTTTAGCTCATCCCGGAGGAGTCCGTTCAATATGCCACTGATGACGGTGGTTACCAGCGAACCCAGGAAAGCGCTCCAGAACCACGGTTGGGCCAGGGTGAAGCCGATGTGCCACTGGCTGCCAATCCAACCGGTCAGGGCGAAAAGCAGGGTATTGATGACCAGGGTAAAGAGACCCAGTGTCAGGATAATCAGCAGACAGGAAAGGGCTTTGAACGGCGGGCGCAGGATGGCATTCACCAAGCCGAAAATCAAAGCCAACCAGATGATGTCAACCCAGTTCCCCTGGTAAAGAATGTACTTCGGTAACAGGATGATGGCGACATACAGCGCTACAGTATTGATTGCCCAACGTAAGATGAATTTCATGAGAGCCTCCTAGGAAGGATTTACGGGATTCTCAGCCTGAAGTTTCATCCAGAGCAGGGTACGCTGTGGATGAAAGCCGGCTGCTTCTATGGATGCGGTGTATTCCTCGGCAGGATAATCCAGCGTGAGAGTTTGCCGCCAGGGTAGATTGCGGCGAGCATGGAGCAGCAACGCTGTCAGAGCTTTCTCGCTGCCTTCCGGTGGGACGGCAGCCCATAGCCGGTCGTTTTGGTCAGTCGTGGCCTGCCAGCTTAAGATACCAGTTGGTGCATCGTCGATATGGGCGACCCAATGACGCACATCGTCGTCCATCAATAAGCGATAGATGAACGGTCCGAGGCCGGGGCGTAGCGATCGCCAGGGCATGGCTTGGTACCAGGACATCAGTTCCGGATAGAGGCGGTTAAGCAAGCTCTCCTGCAGAAGCCAATCCCACGCGGAACGTCTGGAAATTGCAATTCCCAGCCCTTCCACGGATACGTTCCGGTCAGGTTTGGCCTGCCACATTGTGCGGCGGGCGAGTTCCTGGAAACCCAGGCTGGCGTAAAGGGCAATTGCACCCGGGTTGTCTGCGCGGACATGCAGCCAGGTGGCAATCGCACGGCGCTCGCTGGCATGGCGCATGGCTCTGGCTGTGAGAGCGCGCCCGATGCCCCTGCGCCGGTAGTCCGGCTGGACGGCGACATTGGCAATCAAGTAGATTTTTTTCTTCTTATGCCGGTAGGGGATCAGGCTGACATTGCCGATGATCTCAGCATTTTCCTCCCAGACGTAGCCGGAAAGCGGCATGGAAACACTCTCCACGGCGTTGGATGCCCAGCGCATAAAGGCATTATCCTGCCCGGCGCGCCGCATTTGCTGGAGGTAACGACGGCCTTCAGTGTCGATCGTGTCGGCAAAACATTTCTCGACCAGGTCAGCCACACCTGGCAGGTCGCGCAAAATATTCAATGGACGTAATTGCTGCGTCTGGGCTAAAATTGGAGTGGTTATGGCGGCCATCAAGTCTATTATAGCGGATATACTACTACTTGCTGCAATTTCTGAATTGAAGGGGCCATATAAGGAAGAATTGGTCAGCGTCTTTGGTGCATTTCATTTTCCAATTCCGGATGTGGCTTGCGTTCTCGCGGGTTTTCGGTACAATGATGGGGAGTATCTAACGTTTCTCTAATGGGATACTTGCAATCCGCCAATGCTGATTTTGTTATAATCACCCCCATTCTAATCACTCAAGAGGATTTCGCTTATGATGCGATTTGATCGCTTTACTGAAAGAGCACAAGAGGCTGCCCAACGCGCCGCTGAGATCATCCAGCGCTATGGACATAACCAGATCGATACCGAGCATATCCTGCTGGCGTTGATCGAACAGCCCGGCGGGGTGATCCCCCAGATCCTGGAGATGTTGAACATCAATGCCCAAGCGCTGACAGAACGCCTGGACCAGACCTTACGCATGACCCCCAAGGCCAATATTTTTGGTGGTGGGGCAGGACAAATATTCATCACCCCGCGCGTCAAGCGTATTATCGACCTGGCGAATGAGGAAGCCAATCGGTTGAAGGACGAATATATCTCGACCGAGCATATCTTCCTGGCCATCATGAGCGAGCGCAACACCTCAGCCGCCCGCATCCTTGAAAGCGCCGGCCTGACCCGTGACCGGGTGTTGGATGCGATCATGCAATTACGTGGCGGGCAGCGGGTCACCGATCCTCAGGCCGAGACGCGCTATCGCACCTTGGAGAAATATTCGCGTGACCTGACCCAACTGGCCCGGGAAGGCAAACTGGATCCGGTCATCGGGCGCGATAACGAGATCATGCGCGTCATTCAAATCCTCTCCCGGCGTACCAAAAACAACCCGGTCTTGATTGGCGAGGCGGGTGTGGGGAAGACCGCCATCGTGGAAGGGTTGGCGCAGAAGATCGCCGCCAATGATGTCCCCGAGATCCTTTCCGGCAAACGAGTGGTTTCGCTTGACCTGGGCGCCATGATCGCAGGCAGCCGCTTCCGGGGCGAGTTCGAGGAACGGCTCAAGTCGGCCATCGAGGAAGTTCAGCGCGCCTCCGGGGAAGTCATCCTGTTGATCGACGAGCTGCATACCGTGGTGGGGGCAGGAGCGGCTCAGGGTGCCATGGATGCCTCCAACATGCTCAAACCAGCCTTGGCGCGCGGCGAGTTGCAGTGCATTGGGGCCACCACACTGGACGAATATCATAAATACATCGAGAAAGATGCCGCCCTCGAACGCCGTTTTGCGCCCGTCTACGTGGAAGAACCGAGCGTGGACGACACCATCAAGATGCTGCATGGGCTGCGCGACCGTTACGAGGCCCATCACAAGGTCCGTTTCTCCGACGAAGCATTGGTAGCCGCGGCACGTTTCTCGGATCGTTACGTCACCGACCGGCACCTGCCGGACAAGGCCATCGACCTGATGGATGAATCAGCTGCCAAATTGCGGGTGGCGCTGTATTCCTTACCCCCGGAATTGAAGGAAAAGAAGAACGAGATCGATAAGCTGCGTGCCGAAGAGGAGCAAGCCGGCATTGAACGGGACTACGAACGGGCTGCACAGAAAAAGGCGGAACGCCTGCGCCTGGAACAGGATTTCACAACCAAGCGCGATAAATGGGAATCCGAGCACCATCTTGACGAGGTGGTGGATGTAAATGATATTGCCGAAGTGGTACACCAGTGGACCGGCATTCCGCTCAGCCAGATGATGGAGAGCGAAGCCGAGAAACTCCTGCACATGGAAGAACGCTTGCACGAGCGCATTATCGGACAGGATGAGGCCATCCATGCCGTCTCAGATGCCATCCGTCGCGCCCGCTCGGGTCTAAAAGATCCCGCCCGGCCGATCGGATCCTTCATCTTCATCGGCCCATCCGGCGTCGGCAAGACCGAATTAGCCAAGGCACTGGCCTGGTTCATGTTCGACGATGAAGAGGCCATGGTGCGGATCGACATGTCGGAATATCGTGAGCAGCATACCGTCTCGCGACTGTTTGGTGCACCACCCGGATACGTTGGTTATGAGGAAGGCGGCCAATTGACCGAGGCCGTCCGTCGCCGCCCATACCGTGTGCTACTGTTTGACGAAATTGAAAAGGCTCATCCTGAAGTCTGGAATGCCCTTCTGCAGATCCTGGACGACGGCCGGATGACGGATGGTCAGGGCAACGTGGTAGATTTCCGGAACACGGTACTTATCATGACCTCGAACCTAGGCACCGAATATGTACGGAAAGGCGGTACACTTGGCTTTCTCCAGCCAAGCGAGACCGATGAGGATCGTGAAGCCCATTCCAAAATCGAGAAAGCGCTCAAGGGTACCTTCCGGCCGGAATTCCTCAATCGTATCGATGAGATCATCATGTTCTCGCCGCTTTCGCTCCACGAGATGGAGCAGATCGTCAGCCTGCAGATGAAGGAGATCCAGGACCGGTTGCTCGAGTTTGGCGTAAAAGTGGACCTGACCGAAAAAGCCCGCAACTGGCTGGCCAAAACAGGTTATGATGAGGCCTTCGGGGCGCGACCCCTCAGGCGTGCTTTGCAAAAATTCGTCGAGAGTCCGCTTTCGATGGAACTGCTTGGCGGTGCCATCCCATCGGGTGCGTCTGTCATAGTGGACATTAATGCCGATAGCAGCGGGCTGGAGTTCAAGACGAAGGAAGGCAAGAGCAAAAAGAAAGAGACATAAAGGAGGCCAGATGACTGAACCTGAACGCGCTGCATTAGACCATATCCGTCAGGTGGTGGATTCTGTAATCGGCGTACCCGCTCCCCCTGAACCACCTCCGCTAGGACCGATCGCATCCATCCTCCCTGTGCCCTATGTCTCCCAAATGGGAGACGAGGCCAACCTCTCCACCAACGATTTAGGCGTGGCAGCGGGTGTAATGATGATGCGCGCGTATGTGGACGAAGCCATCACTCCCAGCGATTTTTACCAAAAGGCCGGCGAAAGTGACGACAATCCTCTTTCATTCACGCAAATTATGAACGCATTGGTTCAGAAAGGTCTACAGGTCGAGTTACGCAGCAACCTGAAACTGGCTGACCTGTCGCTTATCCTTTTCAGCGGACGGCCGGTAATCGCTCCCATCCAACAGGCCATCTTGCATCAAGCGGGGCTGACGCCTGAGACGTTCAATGAGCCGTATTATGTGGTTGTGGTTGGTATGGATGTGAAGCAGGTCTTCATCCACGACCCGCTTCGGCAGGATGGATCCGGCCAAGCCCAGGGTGTTTCTTGGCTGACGTTTTACGAGGCTTGGAGCCAGGCTGAAGGCTATGTGAGGGCCATCCTGGTACCTCGTCAACAGCTAATTCGGCGGGTGCGCGTTACTGGCAACCTCCTGGACGTTTACGAGCAGCCGGGTGGTGATGATGCCAGCCCGGCCGGGAAAGTCAATCTTGGGGATGTATTCGATGTCACAGCCCAGAAGAATGGCTGGGGAAAAATCGGGGAAGATCGTTGGATCAACCTGAGTTTTACAGTGGATATTTGAGGTAACAAAACCCGACTTTTTCGAAGAGATCGGGTTTTTGTTTTTCATGCACCGTCCGATAAACTATTAGAAAGCCCTCGATGTTATGTTCCAAAATAGAGGGCTTGTTGCATGATGTACCTATACACCTCAGACGGAAGAAAATACCGAAACGGTCGTCCCCCTGCAATGCGCGCCCGGATTTCGTGGGCGGCAATATCAATCAATGGCGCCTCCACGAACCGGACCCTGGCAATGAGACCCGGGAATTGTTTTTCAAGACCTAGCAAGTCGATTGCAACACCCGGTCGGCGCATCACGCCAATCAAATGGCAGGAAGCCACGAAATCAGCCGGCCGGTGCCAGAGCGGCAGGTCGCGCAGCGAATCACCGCCCATCAGGTAGACCAGGTTTGCCGCGGGATTTTGGTCCGCAAGGATCTTCACCATGTCCAGTGCGTAGTGTGGACCCGGGCGATCCATGTCAACTCTTGAAAGTTCAAATTCAGGCGAATTCGCCAGGGTAAGCCTGACCATCGCCAGGCGATGTTCGAGCGCGGTGATGAGACTTTCCTGTTTGTGGGGTGGAGCGGGTGTCAATACCCACAGCAAACGATCGAGTTGAAGCTGGGCAAGTGCTTCCGCTGCCAGGATCAGGTGGCCGAGGTGAGGCGGGTCGAAGGTTCCGCCGAAGATTCCTATGGATTGCATGGAGAAAGTATATCATCATTGGTTTTTAAAAATCTGAAAAGACTAAGAATTTCTTCATGGAATGTTCATGTTGATGCGCTATACTAAAAAAAATAATGCCTCAATAATCAGGAGGAAACGGGAACCCACCGAGCCTCTTTTTTTGAGAAGTCGTTAAGAGATAAAAGGAGAGTAAGACATGAAAAAAGTCTGGATATGGATTATTGGCATTGTGGTAGTACTGGTTGTCGTGGCAGCCTTGGTTGGGGGTGTATTTCTACTGCGGTCTCATTTTGTGAATGAGGTCAGTCTAGGATCGGTCCGTCCTAGCGGACAGGTTCCCGGCAATGGCAAGTTGCCTCTTGGTAACAATGGCGAGGGACAGCGTGGGGGACCTTGGGGCTTCCCCGGCATGAGGCCTTATGGCAATAATTCCTGGGGGCACGGCATTTACATGCGCGGCCCTGGAATGATGGGCTTTAGGATGATACCGTTCGGTGGCCTCATCGGAGGCCTGCTCTCACTCGGAATTCTGGCATTGGTCGTACTGGGAATTATCTGGCTGGTAATGCGCCTGCGCAGACCGGTGGCTGTATCCGTTCCGGTTGCGCCTGTCGTTGCTCCGGTCAGTCCGGTAGCTACAGTCGCTGCTCCGTTTACGGCATCCGTTCATCCGTGCCAGAGGTGCGGCGAGCCTGTCCAAGAAGACTGGAAACATTGCCCAAATTGTGGCAAGCGGCAATAACCAATCTGACAAAATGTTGGCAATATACAAGGATTTGCGAGCAAAGTTCGCAAATCCTTGTTTTTTATTATTTCTTCTTCGGTTCAGCCATTTCCTGTCGGACGGTGTTCAGGAGACTTTCCGCCTTGAGTTCATTGAGCGTGTAGCAGGGAGCTTCGAGGTGGTCGGCCAGCGACTGAGCTAGGCCTTGATCGAACGAGGCGTGTTCCATATTAATGACCACAGTGCGGAAATCACGACTGGCGATCTGCTCGGCGAAGCTGAAAGATTCCTCCTGCGGCGGCAGGGTGCCGATCGATACATTCCCGGCTCCATCGGTAAGGAGGATGAGCAACGGCTCTACATCCGGATGGATGACCTGCTCCTGCGTGAGCACCTCGTAGGCCATCAAAAGTCCGGCTGAGAGGGGGGTCTTCCCACCTACGGGGATGTCAGTCAGGGCGCGCTGGGCCAACATGACCGAACTAGTTGGCGGCAGGATCAGGGTGGCGCGGTCCTTCTGAAAGACGATCAGACCCACCCGGTCACGGCGCTGATATGCGTCTGTCAGCAGGGACAGGATGGCGCCCTTGGTGGCGGCCATGCGCTCTGCCACGGCCATAGACCAGGAAGCATCCACCAGGAACAAGATCAGGTTAGCAACTTTTTTAACACGGACTTTTCGCTGAAGGTCACCTCTTTGGATGGCGAAGGCGACCTGCTTGCGTTGTTCGGTGCGTCGTTTTTGGAAGGGTGCGGCGGCACGGATGGTCGCATCGAAAGCAACGTCGTCAGTCTTACCGTTGGCGGGACGGGACTGGATATAACGCCCGCGTTTCCGCTCGGTATGCGTACGCGACCGGCGTCCGGCGTGGTGGCGGGTTAATTTGTCCAGGGGGGTGTCGAGTTTGCGCGGCTCAAAGGTCTCGCCGACCTTGACCTTTTTGCCGCCGTCCCACCAGTGGGCATCCTGGCCATCGAAAACGGTTTGCTGGGGAGAGGGTTCGGCATCAGGCGGTTGATTTGGGTTTTCCTGTTCGCCCGTTTCAGTTACGACTTTTTTTTTACCGAATCGGCGTCGGGTTCCTTCTCAATCGGCTCGGAGGGCTCCCCTTCGGATGACGAACCCTGCAATTGCTCGATGCGTTCCTGCAACTGTTCGGGTGAAATCTCAGACTGTTGGAAGGGACCATGCTTGATGCGATGTGGCAGTGCCAGTTCGGCAGCCAGGGCAATATCCCGGTCCGTGATGGCGCCGTGGCACTCATAGGCGGCATGGGCACGGGCGGCCTTGAGAATGACCAGGTCGGCTCGGTGACCGTCCACGTTCAGGGAGGCGGTCAGCGCGGCAATGGAAAGCAAGTCACGCCGGGTATAGGTCACTTTTTCGACCATCGTGCGAGCAAGGGCGATCAGGCGCGAGAGCTTGTCTTCGTGGGGTTGCCAAAGCTTGCGGAAGGCCTCGGCGTCACTTTCGAAGGCCAGGTTGTTTTCGATGATGGTGACACGGTCGCGTGCGTCGCGAATGCCGGTGATCTCAACGGAGAGGGCAAAACGGTCGAGCAACTGCGGGCGGAGGTCACCTTCCTCCGGGTTCATCGTACCGACAAGGATAAAGCGGGCGGGGTGTGTGAATGAGATACCTTCACGCTCGACAATGTTCATGCCCATGGCAGCCGAGTTCGAGCAGGACGTCGACCACGTGGTCGTCGAGCAGGTTAACCTCGTCAATATATAATAGGCCGCGGTTGGCAGCTGCCAGTACACCGGCTTCAAAATGGCGCTCACCCTTCTGGATGGCCCGTTCAATATCCAGGGTGCCGACCACGCGATCTTCGGTGGCCGAGACGGGAAGGTTGACGAAAGGGATGGTTTTTTCTTCAACAGGCAGAGGCTCGCCGGAGGCAGCTCTTTCGCGGCATTCCGTACACCATGAAGCAGGTTGGTCGGGGTCACAGCCAAAGCGGCAGCCTCGTACGGTGCGGACCTTGGGCAGGAGCGCTGCCAAGGCACGCGCGGCGGTGGACTTGGCCGTACCGCGCTCGCCGCGGATCAGGACGCCACCTATGCGAGGGTCAACGGCGTTAAGGATCAGGGCACGCCGCATGCGTTCCTGTCCGACGATGGCAGTGAAGGGATAGATGGTGGGCATAAACAACTCCGCGTCGGATTATATCGCGGGTTGCGCGGCTATGGCTAAACTCCCTGTTTCCCAGGGCTTTCTCAAAGTCAAATAGCCACATGCTGATATGCCCCATGCCCCTTCGGGGTACTTTCCCCCAGCCCCCTTCCCACGGGGAAGGGGGAAAAGAGGCGAAAAAAAGGTGCGGGGGTGCGAAGCGCCCCGCACCTTTTTTCGCACATTCCTCACAGAGGTGCACACGGTGCAGACAATGACACCTCTTTGCGTTACTCTACGAAGATCTCGACGTGCTCGCCATCCTCATCGTCCGTTACATCAATGATCTTGCCGGTCGTCCCGAGGCGCAGGGCTTCCATCAACTGGTCCATGTTCACGCCGTCGATCTCGGGAGCGAAGTGTGCGCCGATCTTCATGCCGGCTTCCATCAGGCTGATGGGGATTTGGACGGTGGCTTTCGAGCGCCCGGAGACCACATCGGTAACGCGCACGCGCAACCACTTGGCGCCGCTGGCCGAAAACCCACCAGCCGGGCGGTTGGCGTTGGCCAAGGCCGAGAGCAGTTTCGTCCCCTCTTCCGCGCTAACTTTACCTTCTTCGATCATCTTCAATATTTTCATTCGTTCTTCAACGCTGGCCATGGAAGCCTCCTTGATGGTAGATAACTATACCTTTATGGAAAACAAATTATTGCCTATAGTGAGAGGGGATTGCCACGCCGCCTGACCCCGAAAAAAACATCGGGGCACGAGTTCTTTGGCAGTTCGCAATGACACTGTTCTCCTATCCGATATAAACCCTTACCCGTTCGCCGTCCTTACCTTCATCCACATTGACGATGAGGGGTTCACTGCCGGCAAAGCCGGTCTCGATGACCTGGATGACTTCATCCACATTGGTCGTGCGTAACCCGGGGATCATCGGACCGAAGGTGCGCAGGAACCAAGCGGTGAGACCCAGGGGAAGTGGAAAGCCGAGGAAAATGCGTTGCGGGCGTTCGCCGGGTTTCTGGTGTACGTCCACGAAAATCCAGCGGGCCTGGCGGCTGCCGGCTGCCAAGGCGGTCACCAGTACGCCAATCAGCAAAGGCAGCAGGAGGAAGTAGAACCAGAAGTTCATGCCTGCGGCGTGCATAACTGCGTACATCCCCAAGGCGCTCAAGACGGTGAGGACGATACCGATCCAGAGCGGGATCTGCCAGAGACGGCGGACGGTGGACTTGATGTGTTCAATACGTGGATCGGTTTCGAGGCCGGGCTTTTCGGACTGACCAGCCGGCGCGGAAGTCTCCGCAGCGCGAGTTTCGGGAGCAGGGGTCTGGTCCCCGACGGGGGTTTCGAGAGCAGGGGTTCCAGCCTCGGCGGGACTCTGGTCAAGTGCCTGCATCAACTGGAGGCCCTCTTCGGGTGTGATCTTGCCATCTGCGATCATCTTTAGGACTTGATTGCGTTCCTGGTCTGTCATTCTTAACTCCTCTCGCTCCCTCACCCCCATTCTGGGGGCTTCCCCAACCCCTCCCCCGAAAGGGAGGGGTTTTGAGGGAAAAGACAATGTCATTTACCTTCCAAGGCTGCCAGCAGTTTCTCGGCTTCTTCGAGAGAAATCTTCTTTTCCTGAAGCATTTTCAAAACAGCCAAACGTTCGTCATCAGAGACGGGGGCGGCGGCCTGGTCCGGTGCGTGCGGGGATATGTCCCATTTCCAGCGGCCAACGCCAATGTGAAGGTTGGCCTGGCCACGGCGGGCGCGAACTTCGGCGGCGCGGGCTTTGGCCTCCGCCCGACGCATGGCGGCTTCGATCTTTATGGAAGCCCGGTGACCGGCGGATTCGGCACGCCGGTTGGCGGCCTCCAGGTGGGATTGGGCACGTTCCATGGCAGCCTGCACACGGCGGTTGATGCGCTCCGAAAAATCGTCCGGTAATTCGAAAGGCGGAAAGTTCCAGTCTTTTCCATCGCCCATGCCGACGCCGAAATCAGCGGCAGATTCCCACAAATCGGCCTGGCTGGTGACCAGCAGGTCGCCGCCAGCGGTCAGGATCATTTCGGCTACATCACCCGTTTCCCGGCCAATGACCACTTCACAACCGCTGCAATCTTCGGGTATTACCACACCCGGAAAATCCACATGGATGGAATCGGGTGAGCTTGCTTCCAAGTGGAGTTTGACGCGGGTATCGGGTGAAAGTCGCAGGATCAGGTCATCGCCGGCGGTAATATCGTAGGTCTGGCCAGGGAGCGGCTCCAGGTAGAGGGCCACATCCGCACCGGCCTTGACGGTGACCCCACCGTGGATGTTACGTACGTACAGATCTGAACCGACCTGATCGATGGTAACCATTCCGTCGATATCCCGGATGGAGGCATCCCCGCCGATATCAGCCACCGCACAGACGCCGTGCCCGGTGCGTAATGCGAAATCACCGCTGACATTTTCCGCGTTCAGGGCGCCGATATTGCGCAGGGAGGCGTCTCCGGAAACAGTAGCAAGCGTAACGGGACCGAGGTCCTTCATGGTCAGGTCGCCGGAGACCGGCCCGAGCGTGACAGGTCCGCTGAGGGCTTGCAGACTGGCATCCCCGGAGACTTTATTCACCTGCAGGGTTACGCTGCGCGGCAAGTACAGGATGACGTCCTCATCGCAGGAGATGGTAATCGGATCAGCGCCGGAGGCCAGGTCCAGATCGCTGCCATCGGTCTTAACCATCAGCTCGTTGCGATCCCAACCGGCGACGCGCAAGTCTCCGCGTACATCATGAACAAACACTTTGGTATTGGGACTGACCGGTACGGTTTGTTGTTGCATAGGTTACTCCTCTGCATGCAACAGGCGCATGGCTTCTTCGGCGGATATTTTTCCGGAATCGAGTTCTTCCAGAACGCTGAGGCGCTGTTCATCGGAGATCTCGGGCGAGACCTCGGCAGGTTCGTCCTTGCCGGGTTCATAGCCGAGGGCGCGGATGACTTCCTGCAGGCGGTTGCGGATGGTTGGGTAGGAGAGAGCCATCTCGTCCTGGACGCGGGTGAGTTTGCCCTCGCAGCGGACGAAGGTCTCGATGAAATCCAACTGTTCGGGGGTGAGACCAGCGAAGGCGGCATTGGCGAAGCGGCCTTCGATGAGCGTGTCGCAGGTCTCGCAGTGCAGGCGGGTGACGGTGAGTTCACCGTTACAAACCGGGCATTTACTTAGGGCTGTTTTCATAATACGGAATTCATTAAGCTTATATATTAAATCGTTTTAGTTTATCACGAAAAAAGTTTGAAGTCAAGGGAATTTAGTAAATAATATTAATATTGACTTTAAGATTATTGATATTTGAGTGAAGAGAGCAGAGATCAGAGATCAGAGAGGAGAAAACAGGGGATTCCGGGGGATATTCGTTCCGCGTATCGAAAAAGAAACGAATAAGGGCATAAGCAATAAGGTTAAAAGGTAATAAGGTGACAGGGAGGAAGAGAGAAGAGGGGAAGGGGGAAGGGTATTGCTGATTGTTGATGGCTGGTTGTTGACTATAGATGGTTGATCTTGAATTGGGAAAGGAGGGATTTGTATTTGAGAACCAAAAAGGTGAACCATATTTGAGCCTAAAACAACGAGGAACAATTCGCCTCTCCCAAACAATATAAACAACCGGCGATCTTCGAGCCGGGCTGTCAGGGGGATGAGTGGAACCAATGTACTGTTGGCAACCGAGGAACCTGATGCACCAGAGGTAAATGAGGTACCTGAAGCACCTGAGATACCTGAGGTTTCGAGCTGTGGATGAGAGGGGAGAATAAGCTGGGAATTCAACATACATACAGGATAGCATTTGCCAGAAAATAAAAACACCCCCTTAGGGGTGTGAAGGAGACCGGTCTCATGGAGGGACTACCGGTGTGGGTAGACAAGATCGTCGAGTGGAGGTTGCCCTTCAGCTTTGGCACATGAGGACAATGAAGTCCAGGACTAAAGGAATTTGCGCTCCAGCTCTGCGAAGAACGCGGCTGAGAGGTGTTCGAACTCATCGGCTGTCAGGTAAATCTTGTCGCCAATATTCAGCTTCACAATGGATTGTAAATTAATGTATTTGATCACGTTGTTACCTCGGAAGACCCCATGGTTGTTCAGCAAGGAGTCACAAATCAACTCCACTTCATTGAGCGGGTTGCCGTCCTTCCCTGAAACCATGCGGAACCTGTGGAGGAAGTAACGGTTAAGCACCAGAGTCAAGTTGTTGAAGAAGACTCCTTCGAAGTCTTCCATTGTAGATTGGAGCTTCTGGCCGGTTTTATCGCCTGCAATGGCTGCAGCAAGCTTTTTATACAAGGTGAACTGCTCTTTTAATGAAAGCCCTGCCGTGTTTAAATTCTTCCCGGGTGTAATCCTTTTGACCAAACAGATGAGTGACTTTTTGATCCAATTTTAACGGAGATTTCCACGATGTTTCCCGGTTCTCATGAATTGCTGAAGTATTTCCATCCCGGCAGATATTTTAACGCCTCCAAGGTGGGTATCAAGACAATTGAGACCTCGCGCATGCATGGCTGCAGCATGGATCTCGAACCACCCAAAAAAGGCTTTCTAAAACTCCTAGTGGAAAATCACTTGAGCCCGATGGCCAAGGTTGACGTGCGGGATTATGTGGCACTGCTGGAGCAAGCTGGTTTTACGGATGTGGAAACAGGCCCGACCAGCTCGAAGTTATTGTCTTATGCACGAGGCAGGGCAATTTAAAATCTCTCTTCCACAAATTCCCCTCCGGTAATCTGCCGGTCGAGCAGACCGCGCATTTCGTTGAATTTGAAGACAACCTCGATCTGCTGAAAACATAATTCACTCCCCACCAGCACCTTACGGCAGGTAAAATAAGGTTTGCCACTATCGTCATATTCCAGGCTGGGCTCGTTATTGACATTGACCTGGCCATGGATGACCTCTCCACAGCGTTTGCACTTGACTGCAAAAGTGTGAAACGTACCCGGGTTGGAGGGTCGGGGTGTGACAAATTTCTTAAAGAAATTCATGGGCGATCTCCTAGGAGAATAATCCTCTGAAGTATAGCATGATGGTGGGAATTTAAATCGCCAATTTCAGTGCGGGGAGGGAGAATTATAGCGAAAAAAGGTTGCGAGGGGGATCTGCACCAATCACAACCTTTTTTCGTTTATTTTCATCCAGGAGGCGAAAGGTGTGTCGAATTAGCGCTTAAGCACGGACGGTTCGGCTTCACGCAGCGAGGCGTGGCGGACTCCGAGCAGGTCCAGCCTGGCCAGGAAGTTTTCCAACCTGCGGAGGAAATCCGGCAGGCTTTTAAGGTCTTTGGGGGTCCAGCCAGTTTCTGCAAGGGCGGTCAGGCGGGGGTAAACCTGAAAATAGAGGCGCTGGCGGGTTGGCACCCATTCAGTCCAGAGAGGAGACTCCACTCCCAGGATGGAGGCGGCATCCGTTTCGTCCATGCCAGCCGGAACAGGCTCGTAGCGGTAAATCCGGCGCAAGGGGATCAGGTTGTATGGATAGTCGAGGTAGGTTTTGAGACAGTATGACATAACGATCTTGCGACGTTCGGTTTGAATGGCTTTGAGAATCCGCTGGCGGCCTCCCACCCAATATTGGACCACGGCGCTCTCAGCCAACCCGGCTTGCAGGATCTCGTTCCAGCCGATGGTATGGCGGCCTTTCGAATCCAGATAGGCGGCGATGCGGTTGGTGAAGTAAACCTGGAGCGCGTGGGCGTCTTTCAATCCTTCCGCGTGGATGCGCCGCTGGCAATCGGGGCAATTCTTCCAACGTTTTTTGGGGGCTTCATCGCCACCAATATGGATATAGGGTGAAGGGAAAACATCCAGCACTTCATCCAACACATATTTAATGAAGGTGAAAACGGATTCCTTGCCGGCACAATATATATCCGGATAAATGCCGAAGTGGGTGGCCACTTCAAATGGCCCGCCGGTGCAGGAAAGCCCGGGGTAGGCAGCCAAGGCAGCCAGCGAATGGCCCGGCATTTCCACTTCCGGCACGATGGTAATGTGTCGTTCGGCAGCGTAGGCGACGATCTCCCGGATCTCAGCCTGGCTGTAGAACCCGCCGTGCGGAATGCCGTCGTGTTTTCCGCCCGTGAAAGCATTTCTAGTCCCGAGGCGGCGTGAGCCGATCTCCGTCAGGCGGGGATATTTTTTTATCTCGATACGCCAGCCCTGGTCTTCGGTGAGGTGCCAGTGGAAGACATTCAGTTTATGCAATGCCATCAGGTCAAGCGTCTGCAGGACAGTATCCCGGCCCTGGAAGTGACGCCCTTCGTCGAGCATGAAGCCACGCCAGGTGAAACGCGGCCGGTCAGTGATGACCAGACAGGCAACCTGCCAGTCCACCCCCGAGACAGGGTGGCGTTCTTCGATTTGGATGGGAAGCAACTGGCGCAGCGATTGGAGACCATAAAAAACCCCGGTCGTCTCCGGCGCTTCCACTGTCACCTGGGTAGGGGAGACGGTCAGCCGATAGCCCTCACGACCGAGCGCTGCCAGTCCCGGGTCGAGGTGGAGGCGGATGGAGTCCTGCCCGGCCTGTTCCGAGGTGCCTACCGGCAAAGGGAAGCCGGTGGGTGCGGAAAGAAATGTCTGGAGATAACCGGCATTCCAACGGTTGGGAGGATCGGTCAGGATGACGGTCCGGCTGGTCAGCCGGAAAATCCCGCTGCGCATTTCAATTTGTGAGGGGAGAGGGATGATGTTCATGCGGGTAGTATAGCCGCCAGCCAAAGAAACGTCCAGACGTTGAAGATTATGGGAGCGGGCTTCCAAAAAATTAAAAAAACCTGGTATCCCCACCCCCATGGCTGGGGGCTTCCCCCTACCCCTCCCCATAATATGGGGATAAGCGCGCCTAGGCGGGGAAAAAGATTTTTTTGGGGTGTTGGCGGACGGCTAAGCCGTCCGCCAACACCCCAAACCCCAACTCTTTGAAAGTAATGGATTATGGTATAATCCCGCCGCTTCCGAAAGTGCCCGAAGCGATAAAGCCTGTTTGGGTACAGGGAAGCACATCTTGCCCGGGACGGGCATCAAGCGTCCCTGAGCGGAAAAATTACCCTCTGACGAGGGCTGATACCGCTAAACCCATTCCGTCCCATGCCCCAGCACCTGGCGGTATTGGAGGACGGGAAAGAAGGAGAAAAAATGGCAGTAGTTTCCATGAAGGCGCTGCTCGAGAGCGGCGTCCATTTCGGCCACCGGACCAATAAGTGGAACCCGGGCATGAAGCCGTATATTTTCACCGAACGCAATGGCATCCACATCATCGATCTGCAACAGACGGTGAAGGCGATCAACAACGCGTTCAACGTGATCCGTGATTGTGTATCCACCGGCGGAGTGGTGCTCTTTGTCGGGACCAAGAGGCAGGCGCAAGAGACGGTCCGTGATGAAGCCACGCGCTGCGGCATGCCTTATGTCGTCGAGCGCTGGCTGGGCGGCATGTTGACCAACTGGTCCACGATGTACCAGCGCATCCAAGAACTGGAGCGCATGGAGAAATTATTCGCCACGGGCGAGATCGAGAAGCTGACCAAAAAAGAAGCCCTACTGATCCAACGCGAGATCAACCGGCTGAACCTGCGGCTCTCGGGCGTCCGTGACATGACGCGGCTACCGGACGTGGTCTTTGTCATCGACGTCGAACGCGAGTACGCGGCTGTCCACGAGGCCAACCTGCTGAAGATCCCGGTGATTGCCCTGGTGGATACAAATTGCGATCCCTCCTTTGTAGATTATGTCATTCCATCCAACGATGACGCCATCCGCGCCATCAAACTGATGGTGGCGAAGATGGCGGATGCCGTAGAAGAAGGCAAAGCGATGCGCAAGGACGAGGAACTTGAAGCAGAAGCCGCGAGCGCGAGGATGCCGGTTGACGAGGAGGCGGCTGAATCCGCCAAACTTGCCAGCACCACCGGGATGGAAGATGAGCTCGAGGATGCCAAATTACTTGGAGAATCCACCCTGGCCAAAATCGCTCCAGCTCCAAAGCCGGAAGAGGTCAATAAAGAAAGCGAAGTTACCGACGTCGAAGAAGACGAAGAGCAAGAAAAGTAAGCCGAGGTGTTTTAATGGAAATTACGACTCAAATGATCAAAGAACTGCGCGAAGCCACCAAGGCTGGTGTAATGGATTGCCGCAAAGCGTTGGAGTCTTCCAACGGTGATTTTCAGAAGGCGGCGGAATTCCTACGTGAAAAGGCGCTAGCGACAGCCACCAAGCGCGCCGAACGGCAGGCCTCGAATGGCATGGTGGAGTTGTATTCGCACGGAAACGGCCGAGTGGGGGTAATGGTCGAAGTCAATTGCGAGACCGACTTCGTGGCCCGATCCGAACAGTTCGTCAAGTTTGCCCATGAAATTGCCTTGCAGGTGGCGGCGGCCGCACCAAGGTACATCAAGGAAGAGGATATTCCTGCAGATGTGCTTGAACACGAGACCGAGATCGCCAAAGGGTGCGCGCGTGAAGAAGGCAAACCAGAAGCGATACTCGAGAAGATCGCCCAGGGACGAATTGAGAAGTTCAAGGATGAAGTTGTTTTGTTACGGCAGGCATACATCCGTGATGACAAAGTCAAGATCGGGAGCCTTCTGCTTGAACAAGTTGCTTCGATCGGGGAGAATATCGTCATCCGGCGTTTTGTCCGCTGGGAATTAGGCGAGGTAAGTGGATAATTAAGAGAAAAGCCAACCATCCGGTTGGCTTTTTTTTGTATAATTCAATAGACCAAAGGCCAGAGTGCAGGGATATGCGGAGAGCGAATGGGCCTGCATACCCCCGGCTCCCCAGATCATGAGATGATACAATTCGAATTCGAGAGGAGAACATATGGCGAATTTCAAATTCACACGAGTTCTGCTCAAGCTGGGAGGCGAAAGCCTGGCAGGTCCGAACGGCTTCGGTATCGACCCCGAACAAGCCGATGCCGTTGCGGTGCGTGTCAAAGACGTACGTGCGATGGGGATAGAGGTGGCAATCGTCATCGGGGCGGGTAACCTATGGCGCGGCAAGCAGGGTCTCGACCATGGTATGGATCGTGCCACGGCTGACTACATGGGTATGATGGCAACGGTCATGAATGCCATGGCCCTCATGGACGCCCTGGAACGCGGGGGTGTCTACACACGCGTCCAATCTGCGATCGAGATGAGGGCGGTGGCGGAACCTTATATCCGCCGGCGTGCCATACGCCACCTGGAAAAAGGGCGCGTGGTCATTTTCGGGGCGGGGACCGGCAACCCGTTCTTCTCGACCGATACTGCCGCGGCGCTACGAGCAGTGGAAATCGACGCGGATGTACTTATCAAAGCCACCAAGGTGGATGGGGTCTATGAGGCTGACCCGAAAAAGAATCCCGATGCCAGGAAGTTTGATACGCTTACCTACATTGAGTTATTGAACCGCCGCCTGGAAGTGATGGACAGCACAGCCATCTCCCTTTGCATGGAGAATAACCTCCCCATCCTGGTGGTCAATCTCTGGGATCCATCTGCCCTCGAGCGCGCACTGCGAGGTGAAAAAGTGGGCACGCTGATTTCAGGCTAAATTCGATGTATTTGTGATAGTTATTCGAAACCTTTTGACAGGGCCGCCCGGCTAAGCTTGGGGCGGCCCGGATTTTTTCTCTTCTCCTGATCAAGGTGCTTGCGAGCGTTTTCATAGGTAAGAATGTGCTAGAAACCCGACCCTCACCCCCTCCCCATAGTGTGGGGATAAGCGCCCCAAGGTGGGGGAAAGTAGAATTCTGTGACATGGGCTAGAGGCGAGGCCTCCAGCCCATGTCACAGACCCCGACTTTGGGAAAATGTGTCTGTAGTGGCATTTTTTCTGGTTTTAGGGTATCCTTAAGGCAGACATTTTCCATAACAAAAGAGGAGGCCGACGTGATCAAAGATCTACTGAAAGAAGCCGAAACACGCATGCACGCCGCGATCCAAAGTCTGGATGAAGACCTGGCCGGGATCCGAACGGGCCGGGCCACACCGGCGCTGGTGGAGAAACTGCCGGTTGAATACTATGGTGCACCCACCCCCCTGGTGCAGCTGGCGTCCATCTCCGTGCCGGAACCACGCAGCTTACTTATCAAGCCATTCGATCCGAGTGCAGTAAAGAATATCGAGCGAGCCATTCTTATTTCAGAATTGGGACTGACCCCCAATAACGATGGGAAACAAATCCGCCTGAACCTGCCAGCCTTGACCGAGGATCGCCGACGGGAACTTGTGAAAATTGTCCATAACCGGTTGGAGGAATGCCGAATCGCAGTCCGGAATATCCGCCGGGATCTGCATAATGATATGCGCGAGCTCGAAAAGGAAAAGCTTGTTTCCGAAGATGATTTGAAGCGCGGCGAAGAAGACCTCCAGAAAGTCACAGACCATAATATCGAAGAAATCAATAAACACGGGCAGCATAAAGAGCAGGAGATCATGGAGGTGTAGTGAAGGGTTAAGCGTCACTACCAAATTATGGCAAAAAAGTCCAAGGCCTCCCAAGCGCAAGTTCCCACTCATGTTGCCATCATCATGGACGGGAACGGGCGCTGGGCACTGGCGCGCGGCCTGCCCCGTCTGGTAGGGCATCGCGCCGGCACCGAGAATTTACGTCGCATCATCACCGCTTGCGTTGAGTTTGGCGTCAAGTATCTGACCATCTACGCTTTTTCCACTGAGAATTGGGGCCGGCCGCGTGAAGAGGTCGAGGGCTTGATGAACATTCTCGAAGATGTAATTGACCGCGAACTTGCGGAGTTAAACAAAGAGGGCGTGCAATTGCGGCATATCGGGCGTTTGGAGCGCCTGGATCCCAAACTCCAGGAAAAGGTCTTGGATGCCATTGAATTGACCAAGCACAACGACCGGCTGGTATTGAACGTTGCCTTTAATTATGGGGGACGCGATGAAATTGTGAACGCCATTCAGAAAATAATAAAAGATGGAGTCAAGGTTGAAGAAGTGAGCTCTGACTTGGTCAGTCACTATCTCTTTACCGCCGGCGTTCCGGACCCGGATTTGATCATCCGTACTTCAGGTGAGCTGCGCGTTTCGAACTTTCTGATCTGGCAGGGGGCCTATTCAGAATGGTATGTTACCTCCGTCTACTGGCCCGATTTCAATAAGGATGAATTCCGAAAAGCATTGGATACGTATGCCCAGCGCGATCGCCGGCATGGTGGCTTATCCCCGGTGGACGGGGGTAATGATTACCATGCTGATTAAACGTGTCATTACATCCCTGGTTCTAGCTATCATTGGAATCCCGGCGATCATCCTGGGCGGGGTTTATTACTTTGTTTTAATCGCGATCTTTTTAGGTGTGGCAGCCTGGGAGTACGGGCATATTTTCCGCAAAGTAGATTCCAAGGTACCCGAAGTGCTCTTAATCGGGTGTGTCATCCTGATTGCCACGACCAGGACATTCTTCACGGATCTAGCCGCGCCTGCATTGACTTTTTCCATTCTGGCCGCTTTGACCTGGCACCTGCTGGATTACGAAAACGGCCGTGACCGGGCGGCAACCGACTTTGCGGTCACCACTGCCGGCATCGTTTACCTGGGCTGGATCGGAGCTTATTTGATCAATCTGCGGACCATGCCGAGTGGATTGTGGTGGTTGCTGATCGTCTTGCCGACCATCTGGCTGGCTGACATGGCGGCTTATTTCGTGGGCATCCGTTTCGGGAAACACCCTCTCAGTCCCCGGCTCAGTCCCAAGAAAACCTGGGAGGGTTATTGGGCCGGAGTTGTTTTCGGTACGCTCAGCTCCGTCGGGTTGGTGATTTTATGGCACAGCCTTGGAGGTCCGGCAGTGGCGTGGTGGGAGGGAGCCGCGCTAGGGGCGGTACTTTCCATCCTGACCACTCTGGGTGATCTAGGCGAGTCATTGTTCAAACGCCAGGCGGGTGTGAAGGATTCGAGCAATATTTTTCCGGGACATGGCGGCGTTCTGGACCGGATCGACTCCTGGTTATGGGGGGCGGCATTGGGATATTTTCTCATTACATGGTTCCTGATAAAATGAACCAAAAAGGTTTTGTCGGAGGAATAGACAATCCATGGTAAAACAGCGTATCCTGCTGGTGGATGATCACGAAGTAGTCAGGCTGGGCCTGAAATCGTTACTGGAGCGCCACCCGCAATTTGATGTCATTGGAGAAGCCGCCTCGGCGCGGGAAGCCCTCGAGCAGGTGGCAAACAAACACCCGGATGTGGTAGTGATGGATATCCGCCTGCCGGGCACATCCGGAATCGAGGCCTGTGAAGAAATCACCAGCCGTTTTCCGGAAACCCGTGTGCTTATGCTGACCTCCTATGCTGAAGATGAGATGCTCTTCTCTGCGATCCGCGCCGGAGCTTCAGGCTATGTTCTGAAACAGATCGGTGGCGATGAGCTGGTTCGGGCGCTCGAAGCAGTTGCGCGCGGTGAAGCCCTGCTTGATCCCGCTGTGACACAGCGCGTATTCCAGGAAGTGCGCCGAGCAGTCAAGGAGGAGGAAGCCTCTGCCTTTGCCCATCTCAGCCAGCAGGAGAAGCATGTCCTGTTGCTTGTATCGGAGGGTAAAACCAACCGGGAGATTGCAAAAGCGCTCTTCCTTGGTGAAGGCACCGTGCGCAACTATGTCTCCAGCATCCTGTCCAAACTGGGTGTAAGCAACCGGGCCGAGGCTGCCGCTTATGCGGTGGAGCACAATTTAAGAGAATATATCTCCATGTAGCTGGATTGATCGTTAACTCCTAGTTGCATGGTGCTTCGCGACAGTGCAGGTTGACAAAATTCCACTTTCGGATAAAATACAGCCCGCATGCCGAAGTGGCGGAACTGGCAGACGCGCTAGGTTCAGGGCTTAGTGGCCGCAAGGTCGTGAGGGTTCAAGTCCCTCCTTCGGCACCTGACACCAACAAACCCGCGGAAACGCGGGTTTTTATTTGCCCCGTAGTATTTCCATAATCTGAAAGTGCATGAATCTCTCCACCTTATTGCTGTGGGCATCCCCGATTAACCCAGGCCCGCCCCTTTGAATAAGACGGGTTTGTTCGCCATAAGACGCTTGCCAAAGCACTTCGGAGAGGGTAAGATATGGGTATGAAATTCAAGTGGCGGAATATCCTGATTGCTGTAGGCCTGTTCATTGCGGTTGTTCTGCTGGTCGATTTCAATCGCCGCATGGAAGAACTGAACCGACTGACTTCGAAACTGGAAGCAGTGCATGCGGAGGGAACGACCATCATGCAGACCCAGGAGGCGCTGGTAACCCAGGTGGCTTACGCAACCTCCGACGATGCAGTGGAACAATGGGCATACCAGAATAAATGGGTGCGGGTGGGAGAGCATCCTTTGGAACTGGTGCCGGCAGGGAGTGCCACTGCGACTCCTGAACCGACGCCGGTGACTTAAACGGGAAGCCCACCGAAATGGCGGATCTGGTGGGAATTATTCTTTGGCGTGAATTGAAAAAGTCCGGACAGTCGCCCGGACTTTTTTTATTTCCGCGACCATTCGACGTTGTGATCGCAGCGCTATCCATTGATCTGCAAGTCAAAATGTCTTAATCAACCCTTTCCTGTAACCTGGGGGAGGATATTGTGCGTGGCAAGCCGGGAGACAGACCGTATGATCTCGATGGCGTTCCCTATGATGGTAATCCATAGGAGCACGCGGACAAGCTGGTTCAGCGTGGTCATAAGGGTGCGCGCCCATTCGACATTGCCAAGTATGATGGTCAAGGAGCCGGTTGTCAGAGCAAGAAGCGATGGGCCGGCCAGTATTGCAAGCGCGATGAGTATGTTGACGACTTTTAGACCGATCAAGCAGAGGCGCGTCAGAGTGTTCCAGGTTCCATTGCGTAGAAGAATGATATCGAGGATGATCGTCAGTGCCCAGACCAGGGTCAGGTAGGGAACAAAGTGGAAGAAAGCCTCTGAGAGCAATGGATACACACGAAGATTGCCCACGCCGATGTACCAGCTTCCACCGGGTCCGGTACCAATTCCGAAAACCTGGGGATAGAAGTTGAACAGGACAATGGCGACGAAGCAACCGACGACTTCAATGATGATCTCCCCCACCTTTATCTGGTTGGTTGGAGTTATCCTGGCAAGCGAGCGCGGATCCCATTCCTTTTCTTTTAGAGTGCCTTTCAGGTCAATCCCATTCCCGGAGCGGTAAAGTACCCATTCCAAGATGGCAAAGATGAGCACGATGGTGCCGAGACCGGTAAAAGCAGAGGCAATAAAATTGGCGATCGCTTTAATGATGATCTCGAAGGCGTTCAAAGGAAATAGCGTGGTTTGATACAACGCGATACCAAGACCGATGGCTGCCAAAACGCCGATCACACTCAACACGATCCGCATCACCATCACAAAGATGGGGTACAGGCGTGGGCCGATCAGATAGCGTTCCCCAAGATAAGTGGCGGCGACTTTCTCAGGGGCACCATATTCTTTCAGAACCTCCAGGGTCATCTGTTCGTCCACCGGTTTGCCGGTCTTCTGGCTGCGCTCGTCGAGCATATCCTGCAGGATGGAGCGGATCTCAGCCTGGATGTCTGAGCGTGTTTTCCCGGGCAGGTGGCGCCCAACTTCAGAAACATAGGTATCAATCAGGTTCGTACTCATTTGCATTCTCCTTCAATTATCAATATATAAATTCTCAACTAGTAGGAGAGGATGGTGGGTTATGCGAGCGGCGAAGCCGCTTACACAACCCCGCCCCCCGTTTAATGAGGTGATAGCATTTTTTTCATCATGGACACAATATCGGTCCATTCCTCCTTCAGCCTGGGCAGGAGAGCCCTGCCTTCACCACTGAGCAAATAGTAGCGGCGCGGGCGGTCAGTTTCGATCCGCCATTTGGACTGCAACAGTCCCTGGCTTTCCAACCGACGCAGCAGGGGGTAGAGCGTGCCCTGATCGATCTGGAGTCCGGCATCCGCCAGACTTTTGATGAGCGAGTAGCCATATTGCTCCTGGTCGAGACGGCTCAGAACGGCCAGCACGATCACCCCGCGGCGCAGTTCCAGAAGGACGTTTTCAAAGGATTCGTTTGTCATTTGTTCACCATTGACGGCAGTATACTATGTATTATACAGTATGTCAAGGGGAACAGTATAGTATGTTGTATCCTATCGATTGAAAGGATCCTCATTGTTTAGGCATGCTCAATCCCCATTTTTGAAGCGTAAACCGGATCAACCTGACTGCCTCGTCCAATCGATTGAACTCCATCGCCAACCTCCAGGCAACAGCCGCAGCGATCAAGGCGTGCCACGGTTCCCCAAGGGTTTCCATTGCCCAGCGGGCGGCTTCAGGCTTGGAAGCTACCCGCCCATGTGCCAACACATACAACGAGCGGCACATTGTCAGGATTGCATTGATATCAGGATAGGGAGTAGGAAAAAGGGTTTCGGTTTTCCTCGCGTGAGGCCGGCTGTATTCCAGTGTGAAGCGGATAAATGCCAGAGTTCCATTTACGTCTTCCGGAAAGGCTTTCGCTCCCGCGTGATGCCTTCCGTCCCAGGCGCGTTCGATCAAGGCAGTCCAAGGCAAACCCAATATCGTCTGTGCCCAATGGGCGGCAACCGGCTTTGAGGCGATGGCGCCAAATTCCAGCGTATAGAGGTTTCGGCAGAGGGTCAGGACGGTATAGGATTGATAGCCTCTGTGCGAAATTTCGGACGGCTTATCGAGAAGTGGCGCTGCCCAACCTTCCAGGATTGCCATGGTCGCCTGCTTCAATTCAACATGGGAGACCGGGGCGATCAAAAATTCGAGTTTGCGGCCAGCCAACCGGATGCTCTTCTCCCGCAGGGTGGCGCGCAGGAACACCCAGCCGCCCCACCAGGCGCGAATGAGCAGGGGGTCCTCGATCTGCATCCGGTGAAGGTGCTCGTTCGGACCCCGATCGATGTGCAAGTGCAGGGCACGCAGAGGATCATAATGCTGCAAAGCTTGCTGCGGAATGTATGTGCCTTCCAATTGAGTGGCGCACCAAGAGTCGAGCATTGCAATGTGTGCATGCATGGCCTGCAACCGCAAGAACAAGGCTTGCGGGAGTTCGGCCCGCGTAACGACGACGAAATCCACATCGCTATCCCGGTCGAACCCACCGCAGGCGAGGGAACCGTACAAATATATACCGATGAATTGTTTTTCCAGAATGGCCTGTACATCCGGTATGAGCACGTTCAGGACCCTATCCACTTCGGGATAGGGAGTGAGGGCAGTTGACATTTATACGCTCCGGATGCGTCCATGCTCGACCACCCAGATCTCCGTGGCAAACTGATCGATAAAATAACGGTCATGGATAACCGCCAGAACGCTGCCAGTATATTTCGCCAGGGCTTGCTCAAAACGGGCACGAGCCGGGATATCCAAGTGGTTGATAGGCTCGTCGAGCAGCAGGAAGGTGCAGCCCTGAGCCACCAGCAAGGCCAATTCAAGCCGGGAGCGTTCCCCATAGCTCATCTCTCCGCACGGACGCAGCGGGTCGTCGCCACTGAAGAGGAAGAAGTGCAGAAAATGACGCGCTTCGGTCTGGTTGAAGGTGCCGGCAGCCTGGATGGTCTCCAAGGAACTTTTCTTCAGGTCCAGGTGTTCCTGCTCCTGGGTCATGTAGCCAAGTCTGGCAGAAGGACCCAGCCGCACGGATCCGGCTGCAGGTTCCAATTGCCCGGCGATGGTGCGCAGCAACGTGGTCTTCCCGCAGCCGTTCGATCCGGTGAGGGCAATACGCTGCCCGGCACGGATGTGCAGACGGATATTTTCCAACAGCGCGGCATGGCCGGGATAGCCAATGGAAAGGTTCTCGGTGACAAGTGTATCCTTGCTCTGGTGTTCGGGCGTGGAGAAATCCAACTTTAGTTGCCAGGATGGCTTCGGCTTTTCAACGCGTTGCTCGTTCAAGAGAAGGTCGCCCCGAGCTTCGATGCGTTTGGCTTTCTTTACGGTCTCTTTGGAGCGGTCGGCGAAGAATCCGACTGCGAAGCCATCGGTGTTGCCAGGATCAGCCTTGCCGCCCTTCCGGAAGCGTGCCCGCTCACGCATGCGGACTGCGGCGCGTCGCAAGCGGGATATTTCCGCTTTCCAATCGGCATATTCCTGAAACTGATGTTCCTGCTCGGTCAGTTTCTGTTCGACATAGTCCGTGTAGTTACCAGCATATTGCCTGAGCTTATGGGTGGATGGGTCGAGTTCGAGAATAGCCGAGACGGTGTTATCGAGGAAAGCACGATCGTGCGAGACGATCAGCACCGCGCCGCGGAAGCGGTTCAGCCAGTCTTCCAGCCATTCGAGCATGTCAATGTTGAGGTGGTTGGCGGGTTCATCGAGCAGGAGCAGGTTGGGTTCAGCGAGCATCAGACGCGCCAGCATGAGACGGGTTTTCTGCCCGCCGCTCAAAGAGCCAACCCTGGTTTCCGGCGGAACCCCGGCCAATCCCATGGACACAAGCACATTCACCGGTTGTGTGCCGGCACGTTCCATAGTTCGCAGGGCCTGGTCGTAGGCGAGCTGGAGTTTTTTATCAGAGGGATTGGCGGTCAGTGAAGAAGCTAATTTAACCAGATCAGACTCGGAGGCTTGCTCCGAGGCGAGGGCGCAAGCCTCAGCGACGGTCAGGGCCGGGTCAATATCCATGCCCTGGGCGAGGTAACCGATGTGCACCCCAGGGCGCGTATGCGCCATCCGGCCGGAATCGGGGTTTTCCAGTCCGGCCAGGATACGCAGCAGGGTGGATTTCCCACAGCCGTTCGGTCCAATCAAGCCCAGCCGTTCTCCGGCTGAGATGCTGAAGGTTATATCCTGGAGAACGGTATGGATACCGTAGGTCTTGGTGATGTGATGTGCAGAGAGCATAGACGATCCTGTAATGAAATGAAAACCGGGGGCATACGCCCCCGGCCGGAATCAAAACCAGCGGGTTGGGTTGCCCGAGAAGACATTGGTTTTTTTACAGGGTGTCTGTCATTCCTTGTGCTCCTGAATCAGTACGGCGAGGAAATTATAGCATGTTTCTCGAATGGGAAGACCTCGCGCCTCATCCCCCTACCCCCTTCCCCTTTGGGAAAGGGGTAATATGGCGTAAAAGGGGTTTGCGAGCGCGAAGCGCTCGCAAACCCCTTTTACGCCAGCTCTTGTAAGTATGATGCTAATGATACTCAGGAATTGCGGATCTTTCGGAGACCTTTACGGATGTGCGCCCAGTTCTGCACTGCCTGAAGATGCTCAGCGTGAGTCGGTGGATGCGAGCTGAAGAGCAAGCGGGTATACAGGGCTGTCAGCCAGTTCACATCGGCCTGCAGGGAAACGGTGAGCGGGGCCAGACGTCGATTGCCCGCGAAACGTTCCAGTCTGGCCGAGAAAGAGCTGGCGAATTCGAAGGGTGTGCGGGCTACATCGGGTGCCACGCCCCAGGCATGCCCCTGGCGGTAGAGCCGGTGCTGGATGGATTTGATGGCCTGATCGGCGGGGCGCAGACTCAGGAGCCAACTTTCGAGTGGCAGGACCAGCCAAAAGAGCAGAAGAAGAGCCAGGACCGCCAAAACCATCTCCAAGATCAGAAGGGGCAGACGTAATTTGCTCCAATTGATCTGCGCAGCTCCGGATCCCTTCACCGGTACAGGGATCGGGATGCCAACCGCCGGCGTGTTCTGACCGGCTATCTCACCCGGTCGTGAAAAAGGAGGTTGGTTGGTGGTCGGTTCGAATTCCACCCAACCAATGCCAGGGAAGTAAACTTCCACCCAGGAATGGGCATTCGCCTGCACAACCACGAACCTGTTGGAATTGTAGTCGTACGATCCACTGGAAAATCCCGTCACCAGACGACCTGGTATACCGACGGCGCGTACCATTACGACCATCGTGGTGGCAAAGTAGTCACAATAGCCCTTTTGCAGGTCGAATAGAAAATAATCAGCAACATCGCGATTCGTAGGTGACCCAGGTACTTTGAGCGAGTAAGGAAACTGGCGCAGGTAATTCTGGATCGCCATAACCTGATCGTAAGGGGTAGGCTGTTTGATGGTCAGGCGTACTGCCAGGTCGCGCACCCGCTCCGGTAATTCGTCAGGTAAGTCAAGGTAGTTATGGATGGAGGCGGGATAGTCATTCCCGGCGAGGCGCAACTGGTCAACAGTCACATTTTGTATGCGCGAGTCCACCAGGAAGGTGTTGGCGTTCGTACGGGCGTAGATCAGGTCGCCCGTGGCACGCCAGGCCGCGGTGGAAGGCTGATCGGTGCTTAACAAGTCACCGGTCACGAACAATGCCCCATTCATAGACTGGAGGCGTTCGACTTGCTGGCGGACCAGTTGATAGTTTTTTGGCAGGGAGGTCAGGTTCGGATGGTAGAGGGCATTAGCTGCCATGGCTTGAGTCAGAGCAGGATTGGCAACCCAGACATGCCCGTTATAAAAATCGTAGATCTGTGAGCGCCAATAGTATTGCACTTCTGATCGAACAAGATTGGTATGGAGCAACACAATGGTTGGAGGTGGCGGAACGTATCCCTCGACGGTCACATACATCATAACATCCTGTGAAAGCTGCGGACCCGGTCCAATAACATGCGTATATGACAGGCCGATGGAACCGCTACCCGTCTGAGGAATGACTTCAGGCGTCTGTTGGAGACCGAGCGATTCGGCGAGGTTTTTATTTTGCTCGCCTTGAAAAATGTGCTGAAAGGTATCAGAGATTTTTTGGATAGAAACGGAAGGTAACAGACCACCTGCCAGCATCAATCCCGCGGCGAGGATGATTATTACCATTGCAAGCAATGGCTCAATTTCAGTCTGGCCCATGTGGCGCTCCTGCCAGCGGCGGCGGGTTTTCATGTAACCATCCAGCGCCTGCAGGAAAATCCAGCCTCCACCGGTCAGTACGAGCCAAAAGATACCATTTTTAGAATTAGTATAGTAGACATTGTAGATAAGCAGGGTCGTCGCCGGGAGCAGCCCAACCCCCAAGGCTTTCTTCTGGCGTACCCACCAGGCCGCCCAGATCGAAACCAGCCAAATTGCCAGGCCCCAGACGAGGCTGGTAATACCCGGGTCAATGATCAGGGTGCCGGTGCCGGCGTTCTGGATCCATAGCGTGAGGCGGCTTGTAAGCCCTGCCAAACTCTGTGTGAACATCACCCAGGCACCCACAAAAGGGCCAACATCCGGTGAGATGCGGAAGATGATCAGCTTCAGGATGGGTGGTAAAGCCGACAAAACCATATCCATGGGGATACTCATCTGACCGACCGACAGAGTCAGCCAGACCAGGCCGATGACAAACCCAAGCAACCCGGCCTCCCAGCCATGCAGACGTGACCGTCCGAACAGCCATCCGACGAGGAGTGCATAAATGACTGTTGAGGTCAACCAATCAGGGCGGATATGCCCCACAATGGCAATCATTCCCCTCTCTACACTGACAAGGGTCAAGGCAAGCAGCACCAAGCGCAACAAGGTCGG
Source organism: uncultured Chloroflexia bacterium (assembly GCA_963827305.1). Classification (GTDB taxonomy): domain Bacteria; phylum Chloroflexota; class Anaerolineae; order Anaerolineales; family Villigracilaceae; genus UBA877. Next base: position 113,880 of record CAWHAM010000003.1, on the reverse strand, counting down.
AGCGCCGATGAGATGGACAAACCAGCGGATAAACCGTCCGAATAGTTCGATCATCCCAACGTTCTCCAACCGGTATCGGCCGGTTTCCGAACAGCCACGGCCTTGCCACGCCCGAGCACGCGCCATTCCCATTTGCCCTGTTTCCCCGGACTTGCTTCCGGCCGGTTGAGCAGGTCACTCTGAATAACATTGTGGGTGATTCCGAAATCATTGAGCAGCGCCAGTGCTCCAGCGGTGGACTCCGTACCGCCAAAGGAAAGCGGATCGAGCAGCAAAACCGTCGGGGTGATGCCGATTCTGGCCAGCTGCAACATGGCAGCAGCCCAATCAGCTTGCACGTTGGGAGTGATGATGATCAGGCTGGCGCCATGCTGGACGGTCTTCCGGGCATCTTCCAGCAAGATCGAGAGAGGACGTGCACCTGGCTTGGCCAGGGCCAGGGCCCGCAGGATACCCAGCGAATGCCCGGACGAATTTTGCGGGGGCATCCAAGTCAGGTCCGGACAACAAGTCACCAAACCAACCGAATGTCCTTCGCGCAAGCCGCGATGAGCGAGCGAGGCTGCCAGAATGATGCCGTGCTCTTCGGTCGATTCGAAACCGCTGCCAACCTGCACTTTCTTTTCCAGATCGAGGAAAATCCACCAGTCTGAAGAGGGCATATGCTCGAACTGGCGAACGAAAAGAGCATCCCGCCTGGCAGAAGTAGGCCAGTGGATGGCTTTGAGCGGGTCACCGGAGACATACTCCCGCACCGTCTCGACGCTGACGGTAGTCTCCAGGGCGGCGCGACGGAGTCGACGGCCTTCGCCTGCCCGGCCACCGGCGGCAATTTCAATGGCAGGTAGTGGCAACACCGGCGGCAGCACCAGCAGGACGGTGGAGTTTGGATGAGACAATTCCAGGCTGCAGAGTCCCAACGGATCGCCTGAGCGCAGGGTCGCCGGCCCGAGGTTGAACAAGCCACGCCGGGTGCAGGCCCCTTCGGTCTTCCATTCCATGGACTGGTTCCCACCAATCGATGTGACCCGGCTGGCGATGTAACCGGGCAGGTTGGAATGGTCGTCCACTTCCAACCACAGACCTGGCAGGAAGCTATCATTAAAAACTGTGAACCGCTCTTCCAATTGATCCCCAACCTGGGCCCAACCATAGCGCATCTTGCGGTCCATGAAGATCCTGCGGGCCAGGGAGAACGTCCAGAAGAAGCTCAGCAGCCAGCTTCCGGCCATGATGATGAGCAATGTGCTCCAAGCCCGGTTCGGCCAGATCAGTTGCAGAAGCAACAACAAGCAGGCCAGAACCGGCCAAAGCCGGGAGTGGAAGCGTATTTTGGCGAAGGAAGAGTTGGGATTCACAATGTTCGAAGGACGATGTGTGTTAGAATTTGCAGGTTTATTTGTTAACGACTAATTCCCAGTTATCTTACATGAGATAAGGCGGAGCGTCAATAAACTTAAGAGCAGTCTAAAATCAACTTAAGATTAGTCCAACCATTGGTGTACAACTTACTGCTCCTTGTAAATATCTAAACTGAAGTCGCCAAAAAGCAAGGATGAAGCGAGGATCTCGATTCAAATATTTACGCAGTACTTTGTAGGTGTATATATACATAAAAGTTTGAAACCTGCATACCACATATTTTCCAAGGAGAGAACATGAGCAGTAAACCAGAAATCGAGCAACGCGTGGAAGAACTTCTCAACAAATTAACTCTTCGTGAGAAAGTCTCCCTGCTCTCCGGACAGGACATCTGGAACACTATGCCGGTAAAACGCCTGGGAATTCCTTCCATAACCATGACCGACGGTCCGCATGGGGTACGCTCCACGGCTCCCGAAGCCGGCCGAAAAATGGGGCCGGTGACAGCGTTCCCGACCGGCATCTCGATGGGGGCGACCTGGAATACGGAACTGGTCGAGCAGGTCGGGCAAGCCCTAGGAGAGGAAACGCGCGGCATGGATTGTGATGTTCTGCTAGGCCCATGCGTCAACATCGTGCGGGATCCGCGCGGCGGGCGTAACTTCGAAACCTTCTCGGAGGATCCCTATCTGACTGGAAGGACGGCGGTCGCATATATCAGAGGCGTTCAAAGCCGCGGCGTGGGGACCTCGCTCAAACATTATGCCGCCAACAACTACGAGATCGAACGGGACCGGGCTACATCGAACGTGGATGAACGCAGCCTGCGAGAGATCTACCTGGCGCAGTTCGAAATGGCGGTCAAGGAAGCCCAGCCTTGGACGGTGATGTGTTCCTACAATCGCATCAACGGGGTATATGCCAGCCAGAACCTGCACCTGCTGAATGAAATCCTGAAGGATGAATGGGGTTTCAAGGGTGTGGTGGTTTCGGATTGGGCCGCCAATCACACCATTTTCGAATCGGTCCAGGGCGGCTTGGACCTTGAAATGCCCGGACCGGCCAAGTACTACAAAATGCTAGGCGACGCCGTTCAGAGATGGCAGATCGACGAAGCGACTGTTAACAAGGCAGTTTGGCGCGTGTTGCGGATCATCATGCTTTCGGGCCGCATGGATAAAAAGGTCTCGAAAGGCGCGGTCAACACACCTGCGCATCAAAAGCTATCCCGGCAACTGGCCGAGGAAGCCATCACCCTGTTGAAAAATGAAAGAGGCATCCTGCCATTGGGGAGGGGAGTGAAAAGCATCGCGGTGATCGGGCCAAATGCAGCCGAAGCGGTGATCGGAGGAGGCGGCAGTTCCAAGGTCCCGCCATTGTACCGGGTCAGCCCGCTCGAAGCGTTGCAGAAGAAGCTGAATGGCAAGGTCAGGATCGAATACGCGAGCGGCAGCGATAATGTGGATGAACCTTTTACCATCCCGACCACCTGGTTGAAGGGTGGTTTGAAGGGTGCGTTTTATGAAGCAGCCGATTTCAGCGGCGCACCGATCGAAACCCGGGATGGTTTTGGCTCGGAGTTCTGGTGGCATATTGCCTGGACACCATTGCAGATCCAACCCATGGCGATGCGCTGGACGGGCAACTTGACCGTCCCGACGGATGGATCGTACAAGATCGCCCTGAACCATATCGGCAGAGTCAAGTTATTCCTGGACGGGAAATCCATCCTGGAAAGTGATTCTTCGATATCTGGCATGCATCATACATATGACCGGGCTGTGGCGGTGCAGAAGTTGCAGGCTGGCAAGCCCTACGAATTCCGGATGGACTACGTACGTTACCCGGCGCAGGAAGTTGTCAACTATAGCCTGGGGATCGGCCTGACCTTCGAGGCTGGAAAAGACCCGCGCCAGGCACAAGCCGTGGCGCTAGCCAAAAGCTGTGACGTGGCACTGGTCATCGCGGGTTATCCGGATGCATTCGAGACCGAAGGCACTGACAGGCCATCAATAGAATTGATGGGGAAGCAGAATGAACTGATCGCAGCGGTGGCGGCCGCCAATTCGCGCTGCGTGGTGGTCCTGAACGTGGGCGCCCCGGTGAGCATGCCATGGGCCGATCAGGTGGCTGCGATCGTCGAGGCTTACTACCCCGGCATGGAAAACGGCAATGCGGTGGCGGACGTATTGCTGGGCAAGGTCAATCCATCCGGCAAGCTGCCGGTAACCTTCCCATTGCGACTAGAGGACAGCCCGGCCTATATCAATGCCTCCTATCCAGGCTGCCGGGAAGTGAACTACGGCGAAGGGGTCTTCGTCGGCTACCGGTATTATGACAAGAAGGATGTGGTTCCACTCTTCCCGTTCGGGCATGGGTTGTCGTATACTAGCTTCACTTACACGGACTTGAAAGGGCCGAAGAAGGTCAAAATCGGCCAGAAGTTCGAGTTCACTATGAAGGTCGAGAATACCGGGAAAGTGGCCGGGAAGGAAGTAGTCCAGCTCTACGTGAGTGACCTCAAGTCTTCACTTCCGAGGCCGCCAAAGGAACTCAAGGATTTTGTCAAAGTGGCGCTCAAGCCGGGTGAGTCCGAGACGGTGAACTTTGCCTTGGATGAGCGTTCACTGGCGTTTTACGATCCCCATAAAAAGGCCTGGGTGGCCGAACCGGGCGAGTTCGAGTTGCTGGTGGGCAGTTCGAGCCGGGATATCCGAGCAAAGACGAAGTTCAAGCTGGAATAAATATCCGGAAGTCCTCCTCGCTGAAGATGGTTGGAAGATTTTCCATACTAAGGACATGAGTCACCTAGCAATTAATAATTTCAGATAGTCCTTTGAAGAAAAACCATCACCCCTGCCCCTCCCCCAATTCGGAGGAGGGGAGTTTTATCGAATTGTAGGGTGCGAGCGACCGCTCGCATCCTATAATTCGAAATTCTCACCCCCTTCCCACACTTAGGAAGGGGGGCGTGAGAATAGGGGACTATCGTGGAGTTCCATCATGGGCAGGCAAGTGTGCCGCGGCTCAAGGATCCGGTCCTTCGGGCATGAGATTAAATATACTGATGACCTCTTCGGGGACAACGCGCGGCACGCATGTTCTGGCATCCACAAAGACCCAATCCGTTTCCCCTTTTACCAGCAGCTTACCGTCCGACAGGCGGACGAAGCGGTAGCGGCGCAGTGAGCGCACACGCCGGATGTCCACCACCCAGGTGCGCATTTCGATCCGGTCACCAGCAAAGGCCGGGCGAAGGTACTCGATATTGTGCGTACGCACCACCCAGGTGGCTCCGAGCGCATGTGTCAATGGAACCCCGCCGATGGATTCGTAGTGGCGGACTGCAGCTTCCTGCATCCATTGAACATACTGGACGTTGTTGACGTGCCCGTTCTGGTCCAGGGCACCTTCGGGGATGGTGAATTCGTAAGAGTAGATGGGATTGGCAGGGGGAGATGTCATGGGGAGAGAGGTCAATGTTTCAGTATCTGGAAGAGATTACTATACTCGTCCGTCCAGAGGCGCAGGGAGGTGGTGTATCCGGTCGTCGGTTTGGCCCGGCTACGGATGGCAGGCACTGCAAACACGGCAGAATCGCGTGCCAGCAGCATCCAGGTGGAGGCGCTGGTGTAATGACCATCGCCGGGATCTTCGATCACGACCCGATCCATCTGGAAACGGTCCGCCAGACCCCAAACGACCGGCACCAGGTCCAGGTAGCCATTGGTGATATGGACCGCCAGCACGCCATCGGGCTGCAGGAATTGCAGGTATAGGGCAAAAGCCTGCTCATCCAAGAGATGGACGGGGATGGCATCGTTCGAAAAGACATCCAGGACGAGCACGTCGTAAGGTTGTGTTTGACCGGCGGCAAGCTCGCTTTCCAAGGAGAGACGGGCATCGCCGGGGATGATATCCACTTTTGCTTTGGTATCTTGCAGATAGGAGAAGTAGCCGCCCTGGCCTTCCGCCAGTTGAATGACCAGCGGATTGATTTCGTAGAAGCGATAAACATCACCGGGCTGCCCGTAAGCGGCGATCGTCCCGACGCCCAAGCCGAGTGCCCCGACCCGCAAGTCCGAGCCATGTCTGGGATGGTTGATTAGTGCCAGCCCAACTCCGCTGTTTGGACCGTAGTAGACAGTCGGGATTACGCGCTCGCCAGACTCTTGGAACTGCGCTCCGTGGACGGTATTGCCATGGATCAACTGGTAGGCGTAATTGGGATCGCCGGGTACACCTATCTGGCGCAGGCGCACCACCCCGTAGAAATTGCGATGGGAGCGTATGGAGCCGGTGAGATCGGCGCCGATGAACAGGAAGGCACGGACGCCGGTGATCAGCACGCTGACTGCCAATAAGGCGGTACTGATCCGTGAGAGTATTTCAGCCCGCAGCCCCAGCTTCTTCGAGTCCCTGCCGATCCACAGTAACAGTGTGCAGAACAGAAACAGTCCCAACGGCAGCTCCCAGAAACCCTTGAACAGGAGCGGGGAGATAAAGGTGATCAGGATCCCACCAAGCGCACCGCCGGCGGAGATCATCAGATAGAAGGCTGGCAGGTGCTGTGGATGGGGACGCAGGCGGTACAGTTCTCCGTTAGAGATCATGCAGCCGACGAAGAGCACCAGGCTGAAGATGGCCACCTGCCAGGGGATGCCGAGCAGGGCACCGTTGGTCATGGCCCAGTCATAGAGCAGGAGTATCGGCAGGAGGATAAAAATGTAGGCCTGACGTGAATACCAGCGCTCCCCGGAAAAGGCCAGTGCGAAGGTCAACAGGTAGATGGCAAGCGGCAGAACCCACAGGAAGGGAATGACGGCCATCTGTTGGGTGAGGTAGCCGGTGGTCGCCAGGAATAGAATAGAAGGGCAGGCGCTCAAACCGACCCAGAGAAAATAATCCCTGGTTGTCGTTTGCGGGCTTACTCCGGCCATTTCCGGTTGCACCGTTTGGGGTGTAAGTATTGTCCGGAAAGTGGTGAAGGTGACCAGTCCGGCGAAAAGCAGGTAGCCGCCCGACCAGGCCCAAGCCTGGCTCGTCAGGGACATGTTCGGCTCGACCAGGAAAGGATAACCAATCAGCGCGAACAGCGAGCTGAGGTTGGAAAGGGCATACAGACGGTAGGGGGTTGAGTTGGGAAAGGCCCGGTTGAACCAGACCTGAATAAGGGAGCTGTTGGAAGCCAGTAGGAAGAATGGCAAGCCGACCGAGAGAGCCAGGAGCAAGAAGATGTCAAGCACCGGCGGGATGGTCCCGGTCGGTTTCAGGGTGTTCGAAGGAGTGAGGGGGGATTTCCAAGTCAGGCCCAGACCCAGCAGCAAGGCCAGCGACAGGCCGAGCAGGACAAGGTGCAGTGCTCCCCGACGTCGGGTCAGGCGGCTCAACCAGGCGGCGTAAGCGTATCCGCCTGTCAGCATGACCTGGAAGAACAGCATGACCGTGGACCAGACAGCCGGAGATCCGCCGAACCAGGACAGGAGGACCTTCCCGAGCATCGGTTCCACCAGGAAGAGCAGGAAGGCGGACAGGCAGATCGAAATAATGAAGAAGGCCATAGATGAATGGTTAAATCTTCATCTCATAAACCCGGTAGCGGCGCAGGGGTGTGGCACCCAGCTTCTTGATGGCATTCACCATCGGCCAATTGTCTTCCAAAACGTAGTTGATTTCCATCCAGATATCCGGTGCGTAGAGGGTATCGTGCATGGCACGGTAAATCAGACTATCGATGGCTTTGCCCTGATATTCAGGGATCACGCCGAGTGCGAACATACGATAGCGCCGCAGGCGCGGGATGCCGGTCAGAATTTTAATAAACCCGAAGGGAAACATGTGTCCATTCAATCCCCTCAACAGGGTATTAACATCCGGCAGGGTGATGGCGAAGCCGATTGGCTTACCGCTGGGGTCTTCTGCGAAAAGTACGCCCTTAGGTTGCAGCACTGGCTTCATGTCCCGGGCCATGGCCTGCACCTCCACCTCAGTGACCGGCGAATAGCCCCAGTTGTCGATGATAGTGGAGTTGGCCAGCTCGATGATGATCTTGACTTCCTTTTCATAGTGTTTCATATCCAATTGGCGGATGCGTACGTTGTAGCGTTTCTTGACGGCATCGGTCAGCTCCAGGATCCGGTCGGGGATCTTGTACCCCTCTGCAGCCGAAATGTACCAGCACAACAAGTCTTTGGTTTTTGCCAGGCCGAAATCGGTCAAATGCTTTTCATAATAAGGCGGGTTGTAGGGGGCCATTACCACCGGCGATGGTGTAAAGCCTTCCACCACCAGCCCCCATTCCTGTGAGACAAAGGTCCACGGTCCGCGCATACAAGTGCAGTTCCTGGTCCGCAGCCAATCCCGGGCTGCCTCGAACAAGAGTTCGCGCAGCTTGCAGATCGGAGATGCACTCGTAATAGCCGAATAGTCCGATGCGTTCCTTCCAGAATTCGATCGCCAGAGTATCAATGAAAGCAGCAATTCGCCCGATGAATTTGCCGTCCTTCTCCAACAGGAAGAGCTGCCACTCGCAATGGTCGAGCAAGGGATTACGTTTCTGATCGAACTGACCGCACTGTTCGTCCCGCAGCGGCGGAACCCAGACCGGATCATCCTTATAGAGCCGGTAGGGGAAGTCCAAGAAAGAGGCGAGTTCTTGCTTGGTCCTGACAGGGTGGATGTGCATAAAGTCTCCAAATTGTCTGGCATATCCTAGCAGAGAATAAGGGAAGGCGCAACAGGTCTACATCAGGAATTTTCCATTCTTCTTCAGCCAGGTGAGGCGCCTCTTGTAATCCGGCATGAGCTCCGCCAATCTGTTCCAGAATGTTTTGGAATGATTCCTGACCTGAGTGTGGACCAGCTCATGCAGGACAACATAATCCACCACTTCCGGCGGAGCCATAACCAACCGGTAGGTGAAGCTGAGCGTGCCACGTGGACTGCACGAACCCCAGCGAGTGCGGGCGGACGAGATGCGGATCTTTTGATATTGGAAGGCGTACTTTCCGGCAATGGTCGACACGCGTTTGGATAGCAACAATGCCGATTGTTCCTTATACCAACGCACAAAAACATTTTCCGCTTTCGGCAAGGCAGATTTCGCTAACCGGAATACTGCACCGGTAAAAACCAGGTCGGGACGCTGGTGAAGGACGATGGTGAGCGGATACGCCTGGCCCAGAAAGAGGAATGTCCCGCCTTCTGTGAAGGGTTTCGGGGAGGCAGACAGTGTTGCCCGAACCCTGGCCTGGTTTTTCGCGATCCAATCGGTGTGGCTTTCAACGAAGAGGCGGATGCGCGCCTCGGCTATGCGGAGAGGAGCGCGTACCGTCAGACTGGCGTCGCGTTCGACAACGAGTGTGATTGTCTTGCGATGGGAGCGAACCAGCCTGTCAATGGAAATGGGCATTCAGCGATTGTAACCGAAAACCAAAGGTGGACGTTTCAGGTTGCGTTCTTTAGAAACCATCCAGCAATCATCCACTGTTGGCTTGGTCTCATTTGGAATAGTCTGCCTCGGCGGAGCGAGCCTGAACACGTTATAATTCTTGCCAGCGAGAATGTGTTTTCCCAATCGAACGCCAGATTTCGTTTAAGACATACCAGCAGGCCAGTGAAAGGAACCAGAATGGATCAAATATTTATAAAGGACCTGGTTGCGCGTGGGATCATTGGAGTTAATGAATGGGAACGAGAGAAGCCACAGGAGATCATAATCAATATTGTCCTCTTTACCGACCTGCACAAAGCCGGGATGAGTGACGATCTCCAAGAAAGCGTTGATTACGGGTCAGTCGCGAAAAAAGTATTGGTTTATACCGAAACAACCCAGCGCTTGACTGTGGAAGCACTTGCGACTGACCTGGCAAGCTTGTGCCTGGAAGAGCCCCAAGTAGAAAAAGTGCGGGTGCGGGTGGAAAAACCGGGGGCGGTGCAATCTTCCAGATCAGTGGGAGTTGAGATCGAACGGGAAAAACAGGCCAGGGTGTAAAACAAATGGGCCATTGCGGGGCATGTTTCTTGAAGAATGAAATGTCATGACAAAATCGTTCATGGATAAACTACTTTCAGGCAGGGTCTATGAGCACAACCTTTAAATTCCTTTTGCGCGAACCGGGGAAAAGCATGATTCTGGTCCAACTCCGCGAGCGGCTCCTGAAAATAATGTTGTTCAGCTCATTCGTGGTCGGAACCGTACTTTTCGGACTCGCCATGATCCCCGTTCTTCAAAAAGGGTTATATCCCACAGCATCGATTTACAGCCTTCTCTATATCTGGACCATCCTAATCACTTTCATGCAACGGTTGCCTTATCGTGTCCGGGCGATTGGTTGGCTTGCCATTCTTTATATTTTTGGAAACGTAAATCTCGTTAACAGTGGTTTCAATGTGGACTCCGGCCTGTTTTTCATCACTTTCATTGCAATGGCAGTCCTGCTCATGGACCTGACAGCCGGCCTGGTTGCCATAATACTCAGTTCCATCGCTGTTTCCATTATGGGATTCCTAAACACAGGCAAAGATTTTCCATTGCCTGTAGGTTTGCCTCAATCAGATCCACTGTTATGGATAATTGGAGGAATTATTTTTCTGCTGATGGGGGTGCTCCTGATCTATTCCCTGACGATTGTGGTAACCGGGTTGGAAGAAAACCTGGCTAAGACCACGCTGCTGGCGAATGAGCTTAAAAAGACAAACGAGGCGCTACGGATAAGTGAAGCACGTTACCGAACTCTTGTAAATACCTCCCCGGGACTGGTCACCCTGCTAGACTTGAATGGGAATGTCCTCATGGCCAACCAGTCTGGATTGGCACTTTTCGGATATGAACACTCGGAAGAAGTGGTTGGAAAAAACCTGATTAGCTTTATCTCACCAGATGAACAGTTGCATGCGGCGGAGGTCTTTCAGAAGAACATAGGAGCCGGATTTAAGGATATTACCTTTCCAGTACGCAGGAAGGATGGAGGTTCCTTCCTGGGCGAATTCAGTTCCGCCCTGGTCGTGGATGAAACCGGCAATCCACAGGCAGTCATCTGTACAGGCAGGGATGTCACTTCACACGAAGAGGGGGAGAAGCTCCTACGGGATGCAAAAGAGGCGCTGGCAGAGAAAGTGGTTGAAACGACGGACCAGTTGAAACAGACGGCCGGCCGGTTGGAAAAACTGGTCAAGCACGGCCCGACTGTAATTTACAGCTACCGCGCTTCGGACCATGTCGTGAACTATATCAGTGAAAATGTTTCTGCGCTTGTGGGTTACGAGTCCAGTGAGCTGATGGATGGTACGAATTTCTGGGGCCGCTTACATCCAGATGACAAAGTGCTTATTCTTGACAAAGTGGAACAAGGGAGCAATCCAGAGAAGACATTTTACGACTATCGTTTTTTGCATAAAGACGGCACTTATCGTTGGATGCATGACGAGAGGGTATTACTGCGGGACGCTTACGGCAACCCGCTGGAATACATTGGTTCATGGTCAGATATCACCGAAAGTAAAAACGCCGAGGAAGCTCTCAAGAATTCCGAAGCCAAGTACCGCAACCTTTACGAAAGCATGATGGACGCTTACGTTGACATGGATATGGAAGGTAGGATTGGACAGTTTAACCAAGCCTATGAAAATATGCTTGGTTACGAACCGGATGAACTACGCAAACTAACTTACACAGACCTAACCCCAGAGAAATGGCATGCCTTCGAAACCGAAATTATTGAGAAGCAGGTACTCCCGAGAGGCTTTTCGGATATTTATGAGAAGGAATACATACGAAAAGATGGCACCATCTTTCCGGTGGAATTGCGAACCGTTCTTATCCGGGACGAAGCAGGCCATCCCACCGGGATATGGGCAATCGTCCGGGATATAAGTGAGCGAAAAATAATTGAACAAACTCTACGCGATAGCGAAGCGCGTTACCGGGAAGTGCTCGACAATTCCATGCAGGGTGTAATCGTATTCCAGGATATGCGGATCGTTTATATCAATCAAGCCGTAACGGAGGCAGTTGGCTATACCCAAGCCGAATTAAAGAGTTTACATCGGCTGAGATCCTCAGGCGTGTTCATCCGGATGATCGCCACATGTTCCGAGGGAAGTTGAAAACGCAAACGGAAAATATCCAATCTACAAACCGATATTCCTTACGGGTCATCCATAAAAATGGCGAAATACGCTGGGTGGAGGCCAGGACAGTGCCGATAGACTTTCAAGGGAAACCGGCCTTAATGATCACCGCCATCGATGTCTCAGATATAAAGAAAGCGGAGGCGGATGTTCTGGAAAGTGAGAGAAATCTACGAACAATCTTAAATGCTTCTGATGCGCTGGTATTCCTGGCGGATACAAATGGTAAGATCATTTCTGCAAATGAGAAATCCGTGGAACAAATGGGGCTGAGCGTAGATACCGTCACCGGGACGGTTGTCCATGAAATCTTTCCAGAAGTAGTGGCCAGGCCAAGAAAGGAGTATTTTGAACAGGTCGTAAGTTCCCGAAAACCGATCACTTTTGTAGATTCCCGTGCAGGTGTGTGGTACGAGAACAGCTTCTATCCTGTCCTAGATGAGGCCGGAAAAGTTATGCGCATAGCTGTATATGTCCGCGATATCAGCGAACAAAGAAGGGTTACGGAGGCTTTGCGCACCAGTGAAGAGCAATATCGGACCCTTACCGAAGCCGCACACGACATAATATTCACCATCAACCGGGATGGTCGAATAGGTTATGTCAATTCGTTTGGGGCTAATTTCCTGGGGCATGAGCCTCAGCAATTAGTTGGTCAGTCGCGCGCACTTTTCTTTCCCCCGGATACAAACAAACACCAGGAGGATAATATATTGCATGTCTTTAGGACCGGTCAGGCAATTGCTTTAGAGAGTGCCAACAAATTCCCAACAGGTACGGTCTGGTTGAATACCTGGCTGGTTCCCCTGAAGGACGCTTCAGGGGAAATTACCTCCGTATTAGGTGTATCACGCGATATTACTCAGCGTAAACAATCTGAAGAAGCATTACAACAGGCCCGGGATCAATTGGAAGCTCGTGTGGCGGAACGGACCAGGGAATTATTAGCCAGCCAGGAAAAATTGCGTCTGCTAACCGCTCAAACCGTCAAAGCGCAGGAAGAGGAACGGCGATCCATCTCGCGGGAATTGCACGATGAAGCCGGGCAGGCACTTATCACCTTGAAATATGGTCTTGCCGCGCTGCAAAGCGAGCTGCCGGAATCAGATACCTTGCCCATCCAACGATTGTCGGAATCTATGAAGATCATTGACCAGACCATGGTCCGCATACGGGCTCTGGCCCACCGCTTGCGACCACCAGTACTGGAAATTGGCGGAATCCACCTAAGCCTGCAGGATTATTGCCAGGAATTAACCAGACGAACGCATATCCAGATATCCTACCAGGGGCTAGAGGTCCCTGAATTGCCAGATGAGACGGGCATCAGTTTATTTCGCTTCGTGCAGGAAGCGTTGACAAATATTTTGAAACATGCCCAGGCGACCAAAGTGAAGGTCAGACTACAATACAAGAAAGGAGAAATAAGCCTATCTGTGGCTGATAATGGGCGTGGGATTGAGGATACCAGTCAGCCGGAAGGCTTGGGATTATTGGGCATAAGAGAGCGTTTAAGCCTATTAGGCGGCGAGTTGGAAGTTCATTCACAAAAAAGCCAAGGTACCAGGCTGGTTGCACGTGTCCCTTGGGTGCCAGCCGGAACGAAATAGGCATTTGTATGAAAAAGAAAGGAATGCGTTTATCGACAACTATAATGGTTTTAGTATTTTAATCACGCAGGGGGAGGGGGAGGATGGGGATGCGGGTTGGTCGGCACCTTATGAGTATCCATTCGGCCTTAGTGGGGGTTCTCCATGCAAATAATGGGGCAGGCAGGATACCCGGTGAGGTTGTGTGACCGCCCGCACACCCCGTTCCCCCGTTTATGCAGAAAACCTCGATTTTTCGGTGCGATGAATATGTCAGAGAGGTAATGCGATGTTATCCCAAATCCGTGTAGCCATTTTGGATGACCATCAAAGCATTATTGACGGGTTTACCTACCGTCTTTCCATGATCCCGAAGATCCGGATTGTTGGCACGGCCACTTATGGGGAAAACCTCGAGTCTTTGATTGCCGATAATGATGTAAATGTCTTGCTCCTGGATGTCAGTGTTCCCAATTCGCCGGAGGATCACAACCCATATCCTGTTTTGCATATCATTCCCACCTTATTGAAGAAATACCCCAAACTGAATATCCTGATCATTTCCATGTTCACGCAACACTCCTTGATCGATGCCCTTGTCAACACAGGGATTAGTGGTTATATTTTCAAAGATGACCAGGTCTCCATCCAGAAATTGGACAAAATTGTGGAAATAATCGCCAATGGCGGCATTTATTACAGCCAGGGAGCATGCCGGGATGCGCGCGAAGACCCAGTCGATTCTCTGCTTACCCCGCGCCAATTGGAGGCTTTATCTTTGTGTGCCTCCCGCCCGGATGGTGACACGATTGCGTTGGCGGGTAAGTTGGGTATTACCGGTTCCACATTGAGGAACTTGTTGTCAGGTGCCTATCTCCGCCTGGGAGTCAGAACACGCGCGGCGGCGATTGCCAGAGCACACCAGTTGGGTATCCTGCCGGAACCACCAGATCTCAGCATGGCTGCCGGGAGGACAACAAACAGGCAATCTGCAATGCGTAAACAGCCTCATTCAAAGCGCGAAAAATATCCTTCAATGGATCACTAAATCAAAGGAAAACTTCCCTGGTGCCATATCCCAGGGAAGTTACTTTAATGAGTGCTTTGTGAAGATGGATGGCGTGACCTCAGGTTGCAGGCGTGTAAGGCAGGGCCGCACGATCGAGTTTTTTCAATGGATACACATCCACAATTTCGTAGAGGCGGCTGCCGAGGCCGTATTTTTCGGCGTATTCGGTGGTGCCATAAGGATCTTTAAGCGGGCCGTGCAGTTGCCGGAAGGGATGACCTTCACGGAAATGCACTTCCATCGCCAGCGGGATATTCTCTTCGATCAATTTTGTCCGAGCGATGGCATCCAGTGTGGCCTGTTCCACGGCGACAATGTCGTCTGAACCGAAGATACCCACATCCGGCAGGACGGGCATGCTGGTGAAACCAAAGCAATCACACAGGGGGGTCATTTGAATGGCAAGGTTGAGATGAATGGCCTTCCCGGGCTGGAAGGTTGACATTGTTTCACTGACTGAAATGGCACAGGCTTCCATGAAAGTGTGGAAATTGACCTTATCAATCTTCAAGCTCCCCGGAGGGGCCACATTCAGACAGCGCCTGCACTGGTTGCACTGCTCGATATGGAGGTGCATGGTGCCGGGAGCCTTTTTGTCTTCCACGATGGCCTCGAAAGGACAGGATGCGGCAATCTGCGGGATGGCGGTAGCCGGATCCGGACAATTTTCTGGGAACCAGTACTGGTCGAAGTGCATGGCGTCGTGCATCTGGCTGCGAGTCTCACCGGCAACGCAGCCCAGGGCAAGATTCTTTATGGCGGCTCCATAACCGTTGGTTGGATGTCCCTTGACGTGGGCGAAGTTGACTAAAAAGGTTGCGTCCTGGATAAATCCGGCTACTTTCCATTTCTGGATGCCTTTGTAGGATCTTTCATGTTCGTAATAATATTTATCGTCGGGTCCTGCGGCAGGATAAACCGGGCAGCCCAGAACTTCCGAGGAGTAGCCGCGAATTTCTGCACCGTCCGTATCCCAGGGAACATCGGTAATGAAGGGTTTCCCGCCACCCTCCTTGATGGCCTGGACCACCTTGCGCACAAAAACCGGATGGATGGTCGAATAACCGATATTATTGGAAGTGTGCATTTTGATGGCCACCCGTTCATCCTTCACCCGATCGCGCAAGTGGAGTTGTTCAAGGATTAAATCAAGTTTGGCAGGTAAGGTTTCTTTGGCCTCCAGGAGAGATTGGCGTGCTGTTCCGAAATATACTATGCTGGGCATGCTTGTCCACCTTGGTTTTTAGGGAGTCGCTGTATAGATGGAGTAAAAATGTGGGAAATCGTCATTTTTCTCCGGCGCGGGAGTTCCCCGTGACCGTTTTCCTTTCGATAAGATGGCGGAATTATAATTGATGTAGTTAAGAAATAACCAGCCTATTGACAGATTTACCGGCCTCATCCTTCCAGGGACCGAAATGGAATGGGCCAATTCAGCTATCGCCATTTTCATGTCAGGTCCAGGGAAAATGAAGACAGGACTGCCGTTAGGCAGCCCTGTCAGAGATATTCGTGGAAATCTAGCCGGCGGGTTTTTGTTCGACCGGGTTCGTACCTGTGCCGCGCACGTTAATGATTTTTTTCAGGATGTCGAACCAGAAAGGCGCACCTTGTGCGGCGGCGGCCCCGGTTATCAACATGCCCAATATTTTTGCCAGCCAGCCATTCAGGTCCATTGGCAGGTTCGTAATGCCATTACAGGTCAGAATACCCAGGTTGTTCCGGATGGGAATTCCCAGGACCTGGCTTGTCCTGTTCGGCAGGAGCGAACATAGGCTCGCACCTGTATCGAAAGGAACGATTTTCCACCCAAAGGGGATATTCAATGCCTGTAATTGCGTTTCCAAAGCCGGGATATTCTCCAACGGACCGGCTGCAGCTGTTGTGATCCCCTGGCAAGAGGCTGGCGGTGAATAGCTTTGCGCCTGAGCAATAATTGCCTGGCGCAAGGTTGGTTCACGCCAAAGGCTGGTTGCCACGTTAATGGAATCCACATTCAATATCAGGGCCAGTACGAAGCCGATCACGAAGGCAATAAACTGAGCCCTGCGTTTGTAAGTTCCGGAAAGCCGGTCCATTGCATCGTTAAACCAAGTTTCCATGTTGATACGGGTGGTGGCGACAGCCTGTTCTCCGTGCAGGGCGTAGATTTCGGTCTGCCTGAGGATGGCGGTGACTGACACATTCAGTTGTGGGTTGGTTTCCTTTAATCCAACCATCCCGAGACGGAATTGACTCATGGCGAGTCCGGTATCGGTTCCGGATTCCGAGGTGGAGCGTTGTTCTTCGACAAATTGCCCATAGTACTTGTCTACTTGCGGGATAAGCATGTCGACAGAAGGCCGGAGCTCAGCGTATTTCTCCCCCAAGGCCTGTATCTGGAACTTGAGGCTGTCCAGCCCGGCATTCCCGAGACCTGAGGCAGCAACATTCCTGGCTGTTTCCAGGACGGCGTCCCAATCTTCCCGGGCAAGTTTTTGCGTTTCCGGGCTTTCAATTGAAACCAGTTGATTCTCAATTTCCTCAGTCATCGCACTGACGGGGGAATTGTCAATTCCGGCCTGTACGATGAGTTCGAATAATGACGCCCCGAATTTGCTGGGCGGGATATAGGATGGCAGACGCCCCTTCTTACCGGGTTTGTCCGGTTTATTATAAAGATTGGCGATGAGCGGGTATTCATAGAACCGGCGGGTCAGGTCTTTGCTGCTCAACATCTGGACAATGGCTTTTTCCAAGTCTTTTGCGCGCAAATTGACGATATTCCCCAGCCATTCCTGCAAGGACATGGTTGCGATGCTCAAGACCAGCCAAACGAAAACCAGACCGATGGCAACTTCGAGAATTTCCTGAAGGTACATGGTCTCCTCCTCGATTATCGGTAAGACAATACTCCCAGTATATAAAAGAAACGCGCCCAAGGCAAGGCCTATGGCGCATCATTTTTGATTTCGGCAAGCAGTTCCGGGATTTGGTCAAGCGCTGTGATTACTGCTTGTGGTTGGATTTTCAGTTCGCCTTCCGCCGGGATCGGGGCCCGGCGAGTGATCCAGATTGTGTAGATACCCAACCGGTTTGCTCCAAGGATATCTGCCTCCAGGGTATCGCCCACCATGGCGGTCTGTCCAGGCGGGACCCCAAAATAGTCCAGGGCAAGACGGAAAATGCGCTCATCCGGTTTGCGGAAGCCGCAACTGGCGGAGGTGAGGAGGAGATCGAAATACGGGCGCAGACCAAACCGGTCCACCAATTGTTCCACATTCTTGTCATCAGAAGTGTTGGAGATCATTCCCAAACGATAGCCTTGTTCCCGTAGTTTTTCCAGGGTCGGGATGGCATCGGTTTCGAGATACCAATTCTGCTGGGTTATGGAGTACATGGCATCCAGGGCTGAACGCATCACGGAAGCCGGGATATCCTGAAAACCTGCCTGTTCCAATAATTCACTCAAGGCGGAAAAAGTTGTTTTCTCGATCGGACTTTCACCACGTCCGGCGTAGTAGGAATCCAGAAAAGTCACCAATTCAAATGAGAAAGCCTTGATATCCAGCGAGATGCCAGCTTGCCGTAACATTTCCAGCAATGCCCGATTGGCTTGCTCATAGATCGGAGGCCAAGGATCTTTCGAGTAGATCAAGGTGGAACCGAGATCGAAGAAGATGATTCTGACTGCAGAAGATGGGTTGTACATATTGGCCGAATTATTGCGTGTAAATCGAGACTGCTAATAGCGTTCCAATGGATTCCAGGGATAAGAAAATGTTGATCATGAAGTACTCAAGCGCTTTTGGTATAAATGCCGGCCGGATCCAGTTCTTCACGAAGGATCGAGAGTTCCTGCTGAGTTAAGGGATCGGTGATACGCAAATTCCCGGCCACTTTCAATTGCCAGCCAGTGTTTTCAATGGCTTCCTGGCTCGTCTTGCCGGGATGTAGGGCTATCAACACCAGTTCGTCGGAAATGTCGGGCTGCATGATGCCGATGTCTGTGACCACACCAATTGGTCCCTGACCACGCAGACCGGCTGTTGTCCGTCCGCCCTGACCATCCAGGTAGCCGGCGGAGGTCAAAAAATCCACTTTTTCAGGGAAACGACGTTTCTGGTGGGGGGTCATGATATAACAGCGATTGGCCCAGGCGGCAATCTCCTGGGCGCCTCCGGAACCAGGCAGCCGAACTTTAGGGTGCGCATAGTCGTTACCAATAAAGGTAGCGTTGATATTACCGTATTTGTCGATCTGGGCCCCGCCCAGGAAGCCTACATCCACATTACCGCGTTGTAGGTAGTTGGTAAAAATGTCGTACATGCTGACGACCGAAAGTGCACCGCTTACCAGTGTCGGATCACCGATGGAAAGTGGGAGACGGGCCGGTTCAGCTCCAATGACGCCCGCTTCGTAAATCATCACAAGGTCCGGGGCATGTGTCCGCTTGGCGAGATTGCAGGCCAGGTTGGGCTGTCCAACGCCCACGAAGACCACATCGCCATTCTTCAATAGTCGGGCGGCGTTGACGATCATCAATTCGGAAGACGAGTAGGTTAGGTCCATAATTAATTAATATTCCCCATAATCGACCGCCTCACTGAATCTGGGACGGACCCTGAGGCGTTCATGCGTTTCGGGGTCCAGCTTTTGCCAGTATTCAGCCCGGTCCTTAACTCCATGGACCCATTCATCCAGGTAGGATTTCACCGCCTCGGCCGACTCACTGATTTTGTCCCACTTCAAGTAGAAATCGTTATCCCGGTCGTAATAGCCTTGTGCGTATGAGGGATGGGAGGCGTATGGAACGTGACACACTGCATTGACAATGAAGCCGGGAATGAGCGTCCGGTTTGGGTCGGAACGGATGACAGCTTCATCCACGATTTCCTCGGCGGTCAGGATGAGACGTTTCGCAGCAAAAGCGGATTCCTTTTGCTCGCCAATGATTCCCCAGAGATGAGCGTTGCCAGCCACATCGGCGCGCTGCACATGCACGATGGCAACATCCGGGTTCAATGCCGGGACGGTGATGACCTCCTGGCCTGAATACGGGTCAACCACTCGGCGGATGAGCGGGTTGGCGCGTTCCAGGTCTGTGGCAGCGGTCTGGTTCATAGGCATGAAGGGAAGACCAGCTGCGCCAGCCTGCAGTCGCGAGATCATGCCGAAATGGGAATATTCCTCCCATTCCAAATCGCCCTTTTCGATGGCTGCGCGCACGATGCGCAGGGACCCAACGCCGGGGTTGCCCATATACGAAAAAATCACCTTACGGGCACACCCAGCCGCCACCATCTGGTCATAGATCAAGTCAGGAGTGGCGCGTGCCAGAACCAGGTCGCGTTTATGCTGGCGGATGATCTCGTGCCCGGCCGCGAAGGGGATCAGGTGAGTGAACCCGGCAGCATAGACGGCATCACCGTCATGCACAAATTGGGAAACAGCCTCTGAAAGAGGGATCAGTTTGGTCATCGGTTAATCACACTATTTCTTCTGTTTATTATCCAATCTTTCTTCACTGCGCTGGCGGCTACGTTCGCTTGCCCGGCGGATTGTCCCAAACCGCCCGCTATCGCTGACAGGTTTATTGCGGCGGAGCAGATAGCCCACAAAAAAAGCAGCCAGGGCCATGAGCAGGTAAATTCCGTGGATCTCCCTGCCCATAATCGATCCTGCGAACATGACCAGAAATGCCAGACCGACCAGAATGAAAAAAGTACCAATGCGAACAAGCAGGTTCTTTTCCATCAGGTCTATTATAGATGATTCATGTGCGAAATGGGTGGAAATTAGGAAAGCTGGCAGGAGATATCAGGAAAGATGTACCTATCTTTCAAGAAAATAATAAATTAAACTATAATGAGAACCAATTCGTCCACAAAATCATGAAAGGAATCTCCTATGCGCCTATATGTGGATAGTAAAAAGTGTTCCGGGTGCAATGCCTGCCGGGTGGCCTGTTCTCTCAACCTGTTTGGCGAGAGCAATCCCAAGAAATCCGCGCTGGTGATTGAACCTCATTTCCCTTCTCCTGGCGAATATAACGTAAAGGTTTGTACGCAATGCGGTGACTGTGCAGCGGTGTGCCCGACCGAAGCCATCAAACAGGATGAACAAGGCGCTTATTATGTCGACTTTGTCGACTGCAACCTGTGTGAAGCCTGCGTACCCGAGTGCCCGGAAGGTGTGATGTTCGTGCGAGCCGAATTGGCTGACACAGCCTGGAAATGTGATCTTTGCGGCGATTGTGTCGAAGTATGCGGCACGAGCGCCCTGTGGATCGCTGAAAAAGAGCCGGTTGAAAAGCTGGCGGTATAGGGAGGCGAAAATGAATGGTTACGGTGGAAAGATCCTGCGCATCAACTTAACGACCAGTGCAATCACAAAAGAAACCACCCCGGCCGAATTGGCGCGTGATTTTATCGGCGGACGTGGCTTTGGGATTTACTTTTTGCTCAAGGAAGTACCGAAGGGTGCCGATCCGCTTGGGCCTGAGAATAAACTCTTTATTTCCAGCGGTCCGATCTCGGGAATGATGATCCCAGGCGGCGGGAAATGTGACTGGACGACCAAAGCCCCGCTGACGGGTGGATACGCCAGCGCCTCGATGGGTGGACACTTTACGGCGGAGATGAAATACGCCGGGCTGGATAGCATCATTCTTGAAGGCATCAGCCCGAAACCTGTTTATCTATTTATTGACAATGACAAAATCGAACTGCGGGATGCCTCCGACCTTTGGGGCAAGAATACCTTCGCGGTCGAAAAACAATTCAAGGAGAAGCTGGGCGAAGAGTATCAGATTGCGGTTATCGGCCCGGGCGGAGAGAATCTCGTTCCATATGCCTGTATTAATCACGATTACGGCCGCCAGGCCGGTCGCGGCGGCGTTGGTGCGGTCATGGGTTCCAAGAAGGTCAAAGCGATTATCGTCCACGGGACGAAGTCAATTCCTGTGGCAGACCTGGAAGGCTATCGGAAGGCAGGCAAGGCGCTTTATAAAGCATGCAAGGACGCCGAGGGGTTGAAAGAATGGACGCGCTACGGTACGGCGGGCGTCACTGCCTGGTGCGACGAGGTCGGCGCTCTGCCAACACGCAATTTCAGCGCGGGATCATTCGAGGGCGCCAAGAGCATCAACGGCCAAGCGCTGCGCGAGAAGATCGTTATTACCGACAAAGGCTGCTTTGGCTGTCCCTCGCCATGCGGGAAGTACAGCCGCAGCAAGAAATACAACAGCTACGTCGAAGGCCCGGAGTACGAAACCATCGGTCTGATGGGTGCCAACCTGGGTATTGACGATATCGAAGCCGTGGCACATGCCAACCTGCTGTGTGATGACCTAGGCATTGATACCATAAGCACGGGGAATGCCATCGGATGGGCAATGGAGTGCTACCAGAAAGGTATTTTCACGAAGAAGGATGCGGATGGACTGGACCTCAAGTTCGGCAATGTGGAAGCCGTCTTCTCGTTGATCGGCAAGATCGCCCGCCGCGAGGGTCTGGGTGCTTTGCTTTCGGAAGGTGTCAAATGCGCCTCCAGGAAAGTTGGCAACGGCAGTGAGAAGTTTGCCATCCATGTCAAAGGCATGGAACAGTCGGGCTACGCCACCCACAATGCCACAGCCATGCTGTTGGCCTACATGACCTGCGACGTGGGCGCGCACCACAACCGCTCGTGGGCCATCACCTATGACCTTCAGGTCGGTCGTGAGTTGGTTACCGACGAAAAGGTGAAACGCGTGATCTGGCTGCAAAACTTCCGCCCTATGTTCGATGTGATTGGCGGCTGCCGCTTGCAGTGGGTGGAACTCAATATAGACCGCGAACTGTATGTTCCAGCCTTGGAGGCCATTACCGGCATTCATCGCTCATGGGAAGACCTGGAAAAGGTTGGCGAACGTATCTGGAACCTGACCCGCCTGTATTGGGCGCGCGAGAATGAAGACTTTGGCCGTGCCTGGGATATGCCGTCGCCACGTTTCTATGAGGAAGCACCCAAGAGTGGTGCCACCAAAGGCCAGATCACCAAATTTGAGGATGTCAATAAATTACTGGATATGTACTACCAGGACCGTGGTTGGACCTCGAATGGCCTACCCACACCCGAGACGATCGATCACCTCGGTTTGAAAGCGGTGGTGGCCTAAAATGTCGGCAACGCTCCGTTTTGGCGATTCGCTCAAGAATATACTCGGACTGAAAGATGCTTTGGTAGTTGAGGCGGGGCGGAGCGTGCGTGACACCCTCGTCTCGCTGAACATCAAACCTGAATTGGTTGCGATGGTATTCATCAAAGAGGAGATGCTGACGAAGGATTACATCATCCAGGAGGGGGATGTTGTTCGGGTCCTGGCTGTCATAGGTGGTGGATAGAAAATCAGGCAAAGTAATATCGGGCGGCAGAGCTACTGCCGCCCGATGTTTCTTTGTAATAGCGAGGTGCTTTGGGGCTTGGTGGTCGCCTGACTTAACGGACGATCGTATGGATCTGCTCGTGCATATATTGTGGCAGGTAATACCTGCCACCTGAGTTCTTGCCGCTCGAGCCGGAGGCCTTCCACCCACCGAACGGCTGGAACCCGGGCCAAGCACCCGTCGTAGCACCCTGAGGGCGGTTTGCATAAGCGACGCCCGCTTGGATGTTGTCATGGAACCAGGCAACTTCCTCATCGGAGCCGTAGAAACCGGCTGTCAGCCCATAATCGACTTCATTGGCATGCCGCATGGCTTCATCCAGGTTATCGACCCGGGCAATCGTCGTAATCGGAACGAACATCTCCTGCTTCCATAAATGGTGATCGAGCGGGAGATCTGTAACCAGTGTCGCACTGCAATAATAACCCTTGTCGTAATCGCCGCCAGTGAGGACATATCCACCAGTAAGGAACTTCCCAGCCTGATTCAGTTCTTCACTGAAGTTCTTGAAATCCTGATAGGAATTTCGGTTAATGACCGGACCAAGATAGTTCTTGCGGTCGGTCGGATCGCCAATCGTCAGGTTATCGGTCAGATTTTTCAACCGGGCTATCATCTCATCATATACCGGTGCCTCAATTAAAATACGTGAGGCTGCCGAACATTTCTGTCCCTGCAAACCAAAAGCAGAGCGGAGGATGCCAATGGCTGCCCGCTCCTGGTCAGCATGGCGGGAAACGATCACCGGGTTCTTACCGCCCAATTCCAGGATGATGGGCCGCAACCACTTGCATTCAGAGAAATCGCGGAAGATGCGCATGCCGACATCGTATGAACCGGTAAAGGTGACCCCGTCCACTTCCTGACATGTGATCAGCGCCTGACCGATGGTGCTCCCCGGACCAGTGACGAAGTTGCAAACCCCATCGGGCAAGCTGGCATCTCGAAAGCATTCAGCCAGAAGCCGGACGATCCAAGCGGTATCGGTGGCAGGTTTGATGACAAGGGTATTCCCGGCGACAAGTGCAGCGGCAGCCGGACCTCCCGTCAATGCGAAGGGGAAGTTGAATGGGCTGATCACCAGCCAAACTCCGTAGGGGCGTAACACCGAGAGGTTGGTGCTGGAGTAACCGATCAGAGGGTCATTGGCCATTTCGACTATAAAACCTTTGTTGGTTTCCATCTGGTCGCAGGCATAGCGGATCAGATCGGCGGTCTCGGCAATGTCACCCAGACTTTCCATGCGGTTCTTGCCAACTTCCAAGGCCATAACAGGCCCCATCTCAAACAAGCGCTGGTCAATCAGTTCGGCAACCTTGCGGAGCGATTTGACACGTTCCTGCCAGGGAGTGTGGCTCCAACCGGGAAAGGCTTTGCGGGCAGCAGCCAGGGCCTGGCGGGCGTGTTGTTCATTGCCTTTCTGCATCACTGCCAAAACCCAGTTTGTATTGACCGGCGAGCGGTCCTCAAATTTCTCCTCGGCGAATACGTCTTTATTATTAATGATCATGCCGTATTCCTTACCGAGATTGGCTTTGACTTCAACAAGGGCGGCATCAAAGCGGACGTGCAGTTCCTCCGGTGGGTTGAACATGGTTGCATAGGTTAATTTGAATTCGGGCATTTGAGAAACTCCTTGAATAGCTCATATCAGTCCAACAAGCCTGCCAGGTTCGCCTGGGCAACTTGTCCGACAATAGTAGTATAGCTTGGAAGGTTTTAATATTTGGTTATAATTGCCTAAGAAAATGGAGAATAATATGCAGGTAAAACGCCTTTCTTCTATTGACATGTTTCGTGGCTTTGCCATCCTGACGATGGTACCCGCGAACTACATGGTTGGTGTGCTGATTATCCCGGCCTGGCTGAAACATGCCCCGGATATCGGACTGACGGTCATCGACCTGATCGCCCCCTTCTTTATTTTCGCCATCGGACTGACGTATGCGCTTTCCTTCCATCGCCGGATAAAACAGGACGGGACTTTTCGCACATACAGCTATTTCCTGACCCGATATCTGGCAATCATCGGCCTTGGTGCAATCATTTCGGCGGGCGAGACGGCGATTGGTCAGAACCCCAGCGGGATCGACTGGGGCGTCCTGCAGACCATCGGCATGGCCGGATTGGTAACCCTGCTCGTCATCCGCCTACCTTCGATCCATCGTTGGCTGATCGGTGCCGGGATCCTAGTGGGCTACCAGCTCATCCTGGACCATTTCCTGCTGGATCTGACCCTGCGTTCCCCACATGGCGGTCTCTTTGGCTCATTGAATTGGGCTGCCATGATGATTCTCGGGACAGCCATGGCCGACCTGTTCCATGCCCCTGCGGGGTACTTTGGCGAAGGGCGGGCGAAAAAGGCTTTCCCATGGGTCTCCATCGCAGTCCTAGCGGCGGGGATAGCCCTGGCTTTTGTTTCACCGGTCAGCAAACACCGGGTCTCGGCTTCGTATGTGTTGATCACTCTGGGGATCAGTGCACTGCTATTCTTCCTTTTTCATTGGGCAACGGAGCGCATCCACTGGAACAGCCGTCTCCTGCTGGCCTGGGGCAAGAACCCGTTAATTCTATACTTCCTGCATTATCTTCTGATTGGGATCTTCTTTCTGCCCGGCATTCCCAACCTGTATGCTGCGGCTCCGGTCTGGTTGGTGCTAGTGGAGATGACCTTTATCCTGTTTATCATATCCCTGGTGGCACTGTGGATGGACCGCAAAAATATCATCCTCTCTTTATGAGTCAATTCGTGGAAAACAGAAATGCTTACCTTGTTAAAATCCATTTGGATGCACTGGGGGAAGGAGACCCTCATTATAATATTTCTAGCGACGGTCGCTTTTTTCGCCCGGCTGGTGACTTTACCGGCACCCGCCGAAATCGTCGCGAACATAAAGCCGTTATCCCTGGCGGGCTATCACCGGCTGCTGATCCTGGCACCGCATTGCGACGACGAGACACTCGGTTCAGCGGGTGTCATCCTGGCGGCGCAGCGTGCTGGCATCCAGGTCCGGGTGGTGATCGCCACCAACGGAGACGGATTTTTCTTTGCCACTGCGCGGGATTTCCGCAGGTTGTATCCAAGCCCCAATGACTATATTCGCATGGGTGAGGTACGCCAGCAGGAGTCACTTACGGCACTAAAAACCTTAGGTGTAAAGGCGGACCAGGTCACTTTCCTGAGCTATCCCGACCGCGGCACGCCATCTGAATGGAACGATTTCTGGTCGGCGAAGGATCCCTACCGTTCTCTGTACAGTCGGGATACCCAAAGCCCCTATCCCCTCACATATGACCCGAAGTCGGTCTACGCCGGTGAGGACTACCTGGCCGATATGATGTCCATTTTGAAAAGCTACCAGCCAGACCTGATCATTTACCCCCATCCTGATGACGTGCATCCCGACCATTGGGGGCTGAACGTTTTTTCCCGGCTAGCAATTGCCGAAGCGAACCATGCCGATGCTAACTTTCAACCCACACAATTAACCTACCTCATTCACCGGCCCGATTTCCCGACGATCCGGGGTCTCAAGCCGCAAGAAAGTCTTGTGCCACCTCCGGCCCTGCTTGAGTTGTATCCCGATTGGGTCCGCTGGGATTTGACGCCGATCGACGTACAGCGCAAGGGACAGGCAGTGCAGGCCTACCGCAGCCAGTTACCCTTTTTACGCGGGTTGATGGATAGTTTTGTGCGAGCCAACGAACTCTTTGCACAACCTGACAATGCATACCTTCCGGTGGTAACCAGGGGCAACCCGCTTGATCCCTCCACCTGGACGAACGCGAACGGGCATTCCATTGCGCCTGTAGAGCGCGACCCGGTGGGCGATTTCTTTATGCGAAAGGCCATCCCCGGTGGGGACCTTGTGGCAGCATACCTCGCGCGGGACGTCTCCAACAACCTGTGGGTGTGTACGCAAGCACATGAGGAGGATGCCACCGGATTGACCTATCGCCTGCGTTTGAAGGCGCTGGATGCGAATGGAATACTCTCTTTCGCGGCACGGACAGGTGCAGAACAATCCGGCTGGAAGAAAGCCACCCGTTCCGGGGTATACAGTTGCATCCAGATCAGCCTGGTCGAACTAGGCAATCCATGGGCGATCTTTGTAGGTACTGAAGTGGACGGGGGTGGACGGCTGATGGACCAAACCGGCTGGCAATTGGTCAGCCTGACATCTGTTCCCTGAACGGTCAGTATGGCTGAATTTATGATTCGACCCTACCAACTGAAGGATCGGGAGCCGGTCTTCCGAATCGGAGCAGATACCGCTTTCTTTGGAGCTCCAATCGAGACCTACATGGAAGACAGGAATGTTTTCCTGGATGCTTTTTATGCCTACTACACGGACCTGGAGCCGGAACACGCCTGGGTGGCCTGCGCGGACGAAACGGTGGTCGGCTTTCTGACCGGCTGTATTGACAGCCGTTCGCGTGGATGGAAATACCGGCGTTTCATCCTGCCAGGTTTAATCGGCAATCTCCTGCGTGGCAAGTACCGGTTCGGGAAGCGCTCTTTCGGGTACATCGCCGGTATGCTGGGCGGGCTAATGAGGGGTGAGTTAACCCACACCGATCTAGATATCTATCCAGCTCACCTGCACATTAATGTCGAATCCGCCTGGCGCGGCCAAAGACTTGGCCAGCGGTTGATGGAAGCCTATCTTCAGCAATTGCGCGACCTGGGTGTGAAAGGCGTATACCTGGATACCACCAGCCTGAACGAAGCCGCCTGCCAGCTTTACGAGAAAATGGGCTTTCGCCTGTTGGAGGCCCGTCCGGACCGGTTTTGGATAAAATGGTTTGGGCGTCCGGTTGAAAACCGTTGTTATGGGTTGAAGCTATTGGACTGACCTGTGAAGCCTTAATCCTGAGGGAGGATATCTTCCACCACATCCCGCACCCAATAAGGAGTTTGCCCGTTGCGTGACAGGCGCCGGATGCCATCCAGGTGGTTGCCCAGGGTGACGATGGCTGGTTCCTCCATACGTTCGCCATTCTGGTTGCCAGCCTGACCCAGGCCCGCGCAGGAAAGCAGGCCGTTGCAAAGGCAACGCCGGTCTCCGGCGTTGAGGGGCAGGCCGCGCTTACTGATAAAATCATCGAGCGGTGCGGCCGGGCAGCGCTGAAAAAGCCGGCGCGTACCATCTTCAGCCGGTTTACTGAGCCCGCGTTGCTGCAAAAGGCCGATATCACAGACCCGCCGTCGAGCGGAATAAACAGCTTCGTCCGCTAGGGTATCGTCAAGTTGAACCACTTTGAACGGGAAGCCAGTGGGGGAGAAAAGTGTGGTCAGAACCAGTTTGGAATCATCCGGCTCTTTATTAAGCTGATCAAGGATTGCACTGCGGTAAGTGGATTTCATGCCGGATTCCTCGGCCAGGGCAAAGACCGAGCCCACCTGAACTCCTGTGGCTCCGAGAGCCAGGGCTTGTCGCAGTTTCTCACGATTGCCGTAGCCCCCTGCCAGCCAGAATGGCCGACCCACCTGGCGGATTGCCTGCAGGTCAGGCTCATCCTCCGGACCATAAATGGGTTGTCCCTTGTCATCTTTTTTAAGCGGCCCTTGTGGACCGGCGTTGTGGCCTCCAGCGGTGTGGTGCTCGATGATAAATCCGTCGGGTGCCTCCGTCTGACTTTGCGCCAAGGCCCGGACCAGGTTTTCCAGGGATACAATTGCCAGAAATGCCGGCCGCTGGAGCGGAGTTCCTGCCAGTTTACCTTCCGCCACCTGCCGGGGATCGAAGACTATATGGAAGGTCTCACCCGTCTCTCGATACAAAACCGATAGGTCATAGGTGACGGTGGCATGCTCCGCAAGAAGGGAACAGGCCGCGGGTAGACCTTCAGGATTGCCTGCCCCGACTATGATTCCGTCCACGCCCGCCAGCATTGCGCCGTACATACTGTAAATTAGGGGGAGTTCGATCTTGTGCAGAAAGTTGATGAAAATCCGGCCAGAATTTCCCTGCCGGGCCAGCCAGACTTCAGCGAAGCCGGTGGCGATGAGCAGTTCAACAATGTCCAGCTCCAGAGTAAGCGCTACAGGTACGGGTGCCGCCACTCCCGGCGGCAGGAATGGTAACGGGAGTATGTCGCTGCCATTCTGTACCCGCACCATTTGCTTGGGAGCATTCTTGAACCGGGCTGTTGGTGCTTTCCCTCCTTCGATATAGTAGCGGTCAAGGATCTTTTGGCCGATGCCGACACCGAACTGCGCATCAAAAGCAGCCAGAGCACGACGGATATGCCCGCCGGGATCACCAAGCTGCAGCAGCCGCACGTAGACCACGTCCAAGCCTGTACCGGAGACGGTCCCGGCGGTAATGCCCGGTTGCTCCATTGCCACGGCCCTTGCCAGCCGCCAGTTGGATACGTAAACGCCCATACCACCCTGGATGAGTTTTATTTTATGCAGGAATTGCATGAGTTCGCGCCTGTTTTCAAACATTTTTAGATAAACCAGCCGGAACGCTAGTTTATTGCTGTTTATAACCCCACAATTTGTTACAAGGTATGAGGTGTGATATCCGGCTTTTTACTGTTCCCTGAAACTGGATGTGCAGGAAAAATTAACGGTCGCACACAATATTGATACAGTTTCCTGCTTGACTGGTAAATCAACTCATGGAATAATTGCGGTGCCCTTGATTGGCTGCCCCCCTCAGCCAGTCAAGGGTATTTTATAGAATCCAGGTTGTCTCCTTTCAAACGCTAATCCTGTCGCATCCACCTTTGGGACGCTTCATGTGGATAGCGGTGGGCTGTCATCGCTTCCAGCAACCTCTCCGGATCATTATCACACTGCAAGGACTTGCGGTGTTCAGGGAAAAGAAATTTGTCGGTCACGGCACGATCAAGCATTTCCAATAGGGGGTCGAAGTAGCCGTCCACGTTGAGGATCCCGACTGGTTTCTGGTGTTCGCCGATCTGCGCCCAAGTGAGAGTCTCGAAGAGTTCGTCGAGGGTGCCGTAGCCGCCAGGCAGGGCGATGTAACCATCGGCCAAGGCATACATGCGGGCTTTACGCTGATGGATGGTGGCCGTCACTTCCAGGCGGGTCAGATGTGTGTGGGCCAATTCTGGCGTGTTCATGCTTTCGACGATGACACCAATCACACGGCCACCGCCATCAAGCACACTGTCGGCCAGCGCACCCATCAGTCCGGTCCTGCCGCCACCATAGATAAGGGTCAGCCCGCGCCGGGCGAGTGTCTCGCCCATCCAACGTGCAGCCAGGAAATATTTACGAGAGGCATGTTTGGCAGAGCCGCAGTAAACACAGATGGATTTCATCATGCAAGTATATTCCAGACATCGTAAATCGCCAACGGCATAACAGCAAGCCGTAGGGAATTCTCTCAATAGATGATAAATTAGAGACCATTGGGTAAGTGGAGCCTGTACAGCCCCCCGATTTTCTTGATTGCCTCGGAAATTCTCAAAAAAGCGTGTTAGAGTTCCATTAGACTGACTGTCCAACGCTTGACCTGCCTTTCGGCGGGGTCTAGAATGGTATACTGGTAGCTTGAATTATGGAATATAAAGATTATTATAAAATCCTGGGCGTCACCCGCAGCGCAAGCGCCAACGAAATCAAAGGCGCTTATCGCAAACTGGCCATGCAGTACCACCCCGATCGGAACCCCGGGGATAAGCAGGCCGAAGAACGATTTAAGGAGATGAACGAGGCCTACCAGGTATTATCCGACCCTCAGAAACGTGCCCGCTATGACGAGTTGGGAGAGTCCTACTCGCAGTGGCAGCAGAACGGCACACCGGATAACTTCAACTGGGGCCAATGGACCACCCAACAGGGTGTACAGGAAGTCAATTTCAACGACCTGTTCGGCGAGGGCGCGTTCTCGGATTTCTTCCAGTCCATTTTCGGTAGCATGGGCGCCGGGCAGGCGGCACGTGGAAGGAGTGGGCGCGGAATGCCCTCGATCCAGCAACCGGTCGCGATCAGCCTGAAGGAAGCCTACAGCGGCACCACGCGCACCTTGCAGACAGGAAACCGACGTGTCGAGGTGACACTCCCCGCAGGAGCGCGCCAGGGCACCAAAATTCGGGTACCGGCTGCAGGACCGGTTGGATCTGATGGCAGACCGTCGGACTTGTACCTGATTCTGGATGTGACTGAGGATCCCGCTTTCGAACGCGACGGGAATGACCTGCACACCCAGATCAAGATCGACGTCTTCAAAGCCATTCTAGGCGGCGAGGTGGAAGTGAAAACACTTGCAGGTAAAGTGGTTCTGACCATTCCACCCGGTACCCAACCGGAACAGGTCTTCCGACTGGCAAGCCGCGGTATGCCGCTTTTAAAAGAACCGGGAGTCAAGGGCGACCTGTATGTGCTCGTCAAAGTGCAAATCCCCAAGGGGTTGAATGCCAAGCAGAAATCCCTGCTTGAACAAGCCTCAAAAATCAAATAATTTGCCCGCATCGTCCTGAGTAGATGGAAAAGACCATTTGGCTGATCCATCCAATCGGCAGGAGAACCGGAGAATTAAAATGAATAAGAAAATTACTTTATCCTTAACCGTTGTGGCTCTGACAGCCAGCATACTGGCCTGCCAATTCAGTGGTCTGGTACCGACAAGTTCCACCGTACCAACTCCCACTACGTCCGCTGTGCTCCCAAGCACCCAGGGAGGGGACCAGGCAGCCCAACAGGATAAACTCGTGGCGCTCTACCAGGTGGTCAGCCCGGGTGTGGTTACCGTCCAGACCAGTACAGGTCTGGGTTCTGGCTGGGTCTATAGTACGGAGGGGTATATTGTCACGAATGCCCACGTAGTGGGTAGCGAGACGAAGGTCGAAGTAGATTTCCCGACCGGCAACAAAGTATATGGAAAGGTTGCAGGTGCAGACCAGAACTCGGACCTGGCTGTCATCAAGGTGGATGTCCCGGCTGCGGATCTCCACCCGCTCGCCCTAGGTGACTCAGACCAGCTCAAAGTTGGGCAGATCGCGACTGTTATTGGCGATCCGCTAGCTGAGGATGGGACGACAATGACAAGTGGCGTCATCTCGGGGTTAGGGCGCAGCCAGCCCTCGGGCACGCAGGCTTCCGGTGGGGGTACTTACCAGGCTGGTGATTTCATTGAGACGGATGCCTTGATCAACCACGGTAATTCAGGTGGTCCGCTGGTTGACCTGAATGGACAAGTGATCGGTGTTATCCGTTCCATCTCGGTTGACCCGACCAGCGGCGTATCCTCCGGTCTCGGCTTTGCCATTTCGGTCAATGTTGTCAAGCGTGTCGTTCCAGAACTCATTAAAAATGGAAAGTTTGCTTATCCCTATATGGGCCTGGGCTTTTTACCCGATGTTGTTACTCCGAATGGCGGCCTGACCTTGGAATTGATCAATATGCTTGGGCTGAAAAGCACTTATGGCGCCTACGTGGTCAGTGTGACCCCCGGAGGGCCCGGAGAAAAGGCCGGTCTGCGCGCCGGGACAACGCCAACCACAGTCCAGGGATTGAATTCCGGGGGAGACTTGATCATCGCCGTGGATGGTCTGCCTGTGCAAGGTCTGAACGATTTGATGCGCTATATCGTGGTACACAAATCGCCCGGCGATACGATAGCCTTGACCGTCATGCGTGGCGACCAGAAAATGGATGTCAAGCTTACCTTGGGCGTGCGTCCATAAAGAGCCCTCACCCCTGACCCCTCCCCCAAAGAGGGAGGGGTATGTATTGAAAAAAGTGTGAGTGGTGCAAAGCACCACTCACACTTTTTTCAAATCAAAGATGTTGAAGGAATTCAGGCGAAACGTTCTTCTTTCCAAACATCCGCGTTGTTGCTATACCCGGCTTTTTCCCAGAAGCCCAGCCTGTCGCGGCTCATGAACTCCAACCCGCGCAGCCACTTGGCGCCTTTCCATAGATAGGGGGTTTGGAGATCGTCACGCCCGGGAATGGCGCCGACTACACCCCTGAGAGGGTAGCCGTGGTCGGGTTCGATCGGTTTGCCGTTGAAGTGCGTCGCCAACAGGAAATTATCCTGTAATATCACTTCCAGAGGCAAATTGACCGTGAAGCCATACTCGGCATGTTGCATGACGAACCTTGCAGATGGCTTGATTTGAATGAGCCTCTGTTCCACGAGCGCCCGCACCGAGACACCCTCCCATTCGGTATCTGCCTTGCTCCAGCGCGTTACACAGTGCAGGTCCATCATCAATTTTATGCGCGGCAGTTGGGTGAATTCGTTCCACGTCCAGCGCACTTCTTTTTCCACTTCACCCCAAATGCGGAAACCCCACGTTGCCGGATTAAATGACGGAACCGGTCCATAGTGCAGAACCGGGAATTTAAGTGTCAGCGCCTGCCCCGGGGGTAAACGGTTTTCGTTGCGAAGGCGTTCTTCTTCCTTCCTTCTGTCGGGACCTTCAAATCCAAACATATGCGACAACTCCTGTCCGAATTATATCATGGGTGGGTTACGGTATAATCCGCTCGTGGCACGTATTTGCATCATCCCGAAAGCGACCAATACCGGTGGCGTAACTACATTTCAAGAAAAACTAGCGGCTGGTTTAGCTACACGCGGAATTCACACCTGTTTCAACCTTGCCGAGAGGCCTTATGAGGCAGTATTACTCACCGGTGGCGTCCGGAACCTGGTCGGGCTTGCGCGTACCCATCGAAATGGCACCCGCATCGTCCAGCGCCTGGACGGCATCAACTGGCTGCACCGCCGACTCCCCACCGGTCCGCGGCACTACCTGAGGGCGGAATATGGCAACCATTTACTGGCGATCCTGCGGTCCCGTTTTGTCAGCCATATCGTCTATCAGTCAGAGTTCGTGCACGGTTGGTGGAGAAAACGTTTTGGTCCGGAGTGCGTTCAATCCCTTGTCATCCATAACGGCGTGGATCTGTCCGTGTTCACGCCGGATGGCCTGCACGAGCGTCCCGAGGAGAATTTCCGCCTGCTGCTGGTGGAAGGCAGCCTGCAAGGAGGGTACGAAGCGGGGTTTGAAACGGCGCTTGGATTGGCCGAACGGTTGGCTGAAAACCTTCCGGTCGAACTTATGGTAGCTGGCCGCATTTCTGCAGCCCTTAAGTCAGGCGGAGAAAGAAAAAGCCGCTTTCCTATCATCTGGGCAGGATTGGTGCCGAACGTGCAAATACCGGCGCTTGACCGTTCGGCCCACCTGCTCTTCTCAGCCGACCTGAACGCGGCCTGCCCGAACTCGGTTATCGAGGCACTGGCCTGCGGCTTGCCTGTGGTGGCCTTCTCTACCGGCTCATTGCCTGAAATGGTCACCGGCGACTCCGGGCGTCTGGTCCCGTATGGTGGGGATCCGTGGAAGTTGGAAAGGCCGGACATTAACGGTTTGGCGCAAGCCGCTGAAGAGATTCTCCGGAACCAGAGGCACTTCTGCAAGGCTGCCCGCCAACGCGCGGAAGAAGCTTTTGGGTTAGATAAAATGGTTGATCGCTACCTGGATGTACTGCTTGGATAAATAGGCTCTTAACCACGAAATGCGAAAACTCCTTCTGAACTCTGCAGCCCTAGCAGCCAAAATCCTGCCGAACTCCTTCAAACAGGCCCTCTACAAATACAAGCCGCTGGCTGCTTTCATCCGGCGCGGGTTGAATCATGCCGCGCCGACTGGATTGAAGCTGGTCAAAATCGCCGCTGGTGACTTGGCCGGTTACACCATTCTGCTCGACATGCAGGTGGATAAGGACTACTGGCTCGGCACCTATGAGCCGGAGCTGCAAGCGGCCCTGCGCGAATTGGTCCAACCAGGTGCGGTCATATACGATGTAGGCGCCAATATTGGCTATGTCAGCCTCCTGCTGGCAAAAGCCGCCGGAGAGACGGGCAAAGTCTATGCCTTCGAGGCTCTGCCGGAAAATGTCGAACGCTGGCACAAGAACATTGCGTTGAACGGAATGGACGCACGACTTAGTCTCTTCGCAGGAGCCGTGATCCAGACCAGCGGTCCGGTGCGCTTCCTGGTGCATGCCTCCGCCGGGATGGGCAAAGCCGCCGGATCTGCCGGACGGCAGGATCAGTATCCCTCCGAAGTAAGCGTCCCCGGGATTTCGCTGGACGAATTCGTTTACAGGCAAGGCAACCCGCCGCCACAGGTCATCAAAATGGACATCGAGGGTGGTGAGGTAATGGCCCTACCAGGCATGCAGCGAGTGCTGTTTGAGGACCGCCCATT
Organism: uncultured Chloroflexia bacterium; assembly: GCA_963827305.1. Classification (GTDB taxonomy): domain Bacteria; phylum Chloroflexota; class Anaerolineae; order Anaerolineales; family Villigracilaceae; genus UBA877. The sequence goes on along the minus strand of CAWHAM010000003.1, from coordinate 79,120 downwards.
AATGTTCATGGAACTGCACGGACCCGAATCCAGCCGGATGGCCTGGGAAAAACTGAGCGAGGCCGGGTATCATATCTGCTGGATGCGGCATGGATACCCGGAGATCCCTTCGCTGGAAGCGATGGGTTGGAAGGCGTATATCGTTGCAAGACCAAAAATATGAACACTTTTACGTCTTGCTTGATAGTCTATGTGTTGAGAATTTTCCATGAAATCTCGTGATACCACTGCCCTACTGTGGTTGGGGGTGGTCCTGATGATCGCCCTGAGCATTGCTTTTCTGCTGCCGGTCACACCGCAGGATTATTGGTGGTATCTGCGCATCGGTCATGACACGTTGACTTCCGGTGCAGTGCCGCATCTGGATACGCTGACCTTCAGCCAGGCCGGGACCGCGGTGGTCTACCACTCTTGGGGTGCAGCTGTGATCTTCTGGCTATTCTACCAATTAGGCGGCCTCTCGCTGACGGTGCTGCTGCGGGGTTTGTTGTTGGGTACGACCTTTGTATTGGTATGGGCGACGGCACGCAAGGCCGGGGCCGGACGCCTGGGCGCAAGCCTGGCCCTGCTGGCGGCTGTTCTGACCTCCAGCAATAACTGGTCGATACGCCCACAACTGCTCGCTTATCCACTTTTTGGTCTGGCTTTTTTCATCCTTTACAAATGGCAAAACGGTGAGAAGAAAGCCGTTTGGGGACTGCCGTTCATCTGCCTGGCATGGGTCAATCTGCACGGGTCCTTTGTAATGCTTATCCTGCTGACCGGCGCGGCGGTCGTGTTTGGGCGGGGAGACCGGTGTTCCCTGATGCTGGCCTTTGCCGGGGAGCTGCTTGCCACGATGGTCAACCCGCGCGGCTTCGGTTCATGGACATATGTTTTCAATTCCCTGACGGTCCAATCCAGCCAGCAGTTCTCTGCTGAGTGGCTTCCTCCGGTCAACGCTGGATGGCAGATGAACATCTTCTTCCTATGGTTGTTGGTTTTCCCGTTGCTAACAGGGCTGTCTGCGCACAAACCCAACCGGCTGGAATGGACCTGGTTTCTGGGCTTTGGGATACTGGCACTGTGGGGGCAACGCTACGTTATCTGGTTTGTACTCATCCTGGTCGTGTTGACCTCCCGTCTGGTGGTTGATTGGGAGAAAAAATATCTGACCAGTTCAAAGGAGACCAAGCCGACTTTAAACCTGGCTTTGGGCATGATTCTTATACTCCTGCCTTTGGCATTCCTGCCTGGTTTGCGCGAGAAGTGGTGGAAGCAGAGCCCTGCGCTCACAGACAATACGCCCATTACAGCAACCGCATGGCTGGCTGCTCATCCAGGTCTACGCGGTCCGCTCTGGAGTGAGATTGGGTTCTCCAGTTACATCGAATATGCCCTTCCGCAACGACCCACATGGATCGATACACGTTTCGAAGTCTTTCCTGTCAAACAGTGGCAGGATTATAAAAACATCACCTACGCCCGCTACGATTGGGAAGACTTGCTGGATGCCACTGGTGCAAACCTGCTGATGGTCTCTACCCAGAATCAACCGGAACTCCTGTCTGCGCTCGAGTCCTCCCCGGGCTGGTGTGAACTCGAGCGTGACCCGGTGGCGGTGCTTTACCAGCGCGGTGCGTGTGGAGGTCAGTAGACCATGCGCCTGAAATGGAAAAAGGACTGGACCCTGCTGATCATCCTGTTCCTGGCGCTGAGGCTGATCTACTCGGCGATAGGACTGTCCGTTGCTTTGGGCCCAAGTCCGGTTCCACAGGCTTCCGGAGCCCAGTACAATCTCACTGCCCCCCTGCTCAAGCAGGATGGAATTTCCCAAATCCTTGTAAATGTCTGGTTCCGCTGGGATACCGGGTGGTATCTTCATCTAGCGGCATTTGGCTATATCCCCAACAGCGGAAATACTACCTTCATGCCGCTTTATTCCTGGCTGATCCGTGGGCTGGTCATTCTGACCGGCAATTACCTTTTTGCGGCGTTGATCATTTCCAACCTGGCCGGACTGGCGGTCTTCTTCCTGCTGTATAAAGTTGCAAACCTCGAAGGATCGAACTCAAGGACATCCCTGACCGTGGTCGTGTTCTTTGCCCTCTTCCCAACTGCTTTCTTCCTTTTCGCAGCCTATACTGAATCTACCTTCCTCGCGCTGGTGCTGGGTTTCTGGCTGGCTGCACGACGCAAAGCCTGGCTGCTAGCCGGTCTGCTGGGGGGATGGGCGACCCTGTGCCGCATCCAGGGCGTGATCTTGAGCGGTGTACTGGCATGGCTGTGGTTGGCTTCCTTGGTTGAGGTGCACACCACCGGAACTACTCCGCTTGGGCAGGCGCGGAAAGTTGTGGGGTTGGTAACAAGCCGTTCCGGTTGGCGAAACATCTTTGCTTCCCTGCGGAGTTCAGTCTGGGTCGGTCTGCTCCTGCCTTTTCTGGCATTCGCTGGATTTTCGGTGGCGATGCGTGTCTTGAATTTGAGTTCTTTAACTGGTACCCTCAATTCATTCTGGTACATCCAAACCGTCATGCCTTGGACGGGTCTGATGCTTTTTGTGGAACGGCTGCTCACCACTCATCTTATTTTGATTGACTACCTGGACCTGATCTTTCTGGTCATCATGCTGCTGCTGCTGGTGATTGGCTTACGCCACCTGGACCCGGCACTTACGCTTTACTCCTTTTTGACGCTGACTGTCCTGTTCATGAGAGGTACACCACCCACGCTGCTGATGAGTTTCAGCCGTTACCTGCTGGTACTCTTCCCGGCCTTTCTTCTCCTGGGAAAAATGTGCAGCCGGCCTCTCCGCTTGGGATTATGGACGCTGTCATTCACCCTGCAAACAGTCATGCTTTTGGGATTTCTGGAATGGCGTTTCATCGCGTAACTTTTCCCGGCAAACTCGCCCTCCAGCAGCGTGTTCTGGCGGCTTACCGCGTCCCATTTTTCGACGCCTTAGCGCAGGCTTGTGATCAGGGGCTGAGTGTGTTTGCCGGTCTGCCCCGACCGGAGGAATCCATCGCCGTCACCGACCAACTTCATTTTGCCAATTATGTTTCCCTTCAGAACGAACACTTCCTCAAAGGCCCCTACTATTTTTGTTTCCAACGCGGTCTTCTTGGCTGTCTGGAAGCATTATCCCCGGATGCCCTGATCGTGGAAGCCAATCCGCGTTACCTAACGACGCCTGCCGCCGTCCGATGGATGAAACAGCGCGGTCGACCCGTGCTCGGCTGGGGGCTTGGCGCGCCTGCACTTTCTGGTCCTTTTTCGGGTCCGCGAAAATTCCGCCGATCAGCCTTTCTGCATCTGTTCGATGCATTGCTCACATACAGCCGGCGCGGCGCGGACGAGTACGCCGCCATGGGTTTCCCGGCTGATAAAATCTTCGTAGCACCCAATGCAGCGGCCGGGCGCCCATCTAGACCGATGACTGTGCGTCCGGTAATATATGACGGGAAGCCAAACGTACTGTTTGTTGGCCGCCTACAGGCCCGTAAGCGTGTAGACCTGCTCCTGCAAGCCTGCGCTTCCCTACCCGCAACTCTCCAGCCGCGCCTAGTCATCATAGGAGATGGACCGGAACGCAGACGCGCTGGAAGCGCTGGCGAAAGCGATTTACCCTTCTGCCGAATTCCCCGGCACCAAACATGGGGCGGATCTTGCAGCTTATTTTTCCAGTGCCGACTTGTTCGTTTTACCTGGAACCGGTGGCCTGGCAGTGCAGGAAGCCATGTCACATGGCCTGCCAGTCATCATGGGGCAGGGTGATGGCACGAACGACGACCTGGTCCGTCCCGAAAATGGCTGGCAAATCCCACCGGATAACCTTTCCGTGCTGACGGAAATCCTGCGGGTGGCTCTTGGCGATGCAGGACTGTTGCGGGACATGGGCGCCGTATCCTATCGCCTCGTGGTGGAGGAGGTAAACTTGGAGAAAATGGTGGGGGTTTTTATAGAGGCATTGAATTCAGTAAAATGAAAAAGACGCTGGAATGCAGCGTCATGGCTTGTGGGCAGTGAGAGCTCTGATAAACCAATTAGAATGAATCCACCGCCTCATCCAGGCTGGCAAAAATCTCAATATGTTCCAACAGACCTGCCACCTCGAGAACGTCCCGCACATAAGATGTTGGACTTACCAATTTCAGATGTCCGGCCTTGTCCATCCCAGAGTTTGTCAACATTTTACGGATTACAAGGATTGCCCGAATCCCGGCACTGGTGAGCGAAGGCGCTTTGGACAGATCGATCACCATGTCACGCCCGCCGGCGACGAAGGCCTCTCTGGCTGCCTGCTCCAATTCCGCCGTGTTTCCGAGATTGACGCGCCCTTGAAGCTCAAGAACTGTTACTGGGACCCGTCCCTGTGCCTGTGAGACTGCAATAAGGTTCATACATCGCCTCCTTGTATCGAAAGAGTTCTGGATTGTCCTTCGCTGATTGTCCGAAGCCCCAACCCTGACTCTCCATACAGTTTGTGATGAACAATACTCAACGCCCGCACCTGCTCGGCTGCGTGGTATGACGATCTCACCAACGGCGCGGCTTCCACCCACCTGAAGCCAATATCCCGCCCATACTGGCGTAATTCCTTGAACTCTTCGAGTGTGCAATAACGAGATATCGGTAGGTGCTTTTTAGAGGGCTGGAGGTACTGGCCGAGCGTCAGGATGTCGACGCCCCATTTGCGCTGGTCGCGCATGACAGCCTTGACTTCCTCGAACTGTTCACCCAGACCGACCATGATGCCGGATTTTGTCAGCACCTCGGGATCGAGTTTTTTGGCGTTGCTTAGGATGGCCGCACTCCATTCATAATTGTCCTGCGGTTGGACCTGTTTGAAAAGCCTAGGCACGGTCTCCACATTGTGGTTCAGGATTTCCGGGCGGGCATCCATGACGATCTTCAATGCTTCCAGTGAACCCTTGAAATCCGGGATGAGCACTTCCACCGAGCAACCCGGCAGGAGTTGGCGGATACGGCGAATGACCATGGCGAAGAGCGGCGCGCCGCCATCCCTGCGATCGTCTCGGTTGACAGAGGTGATGACGGCATGTTTCAGGTTCATGGATTTGACCGCCTGGGCTACGCGTTCCGGCTCAAGCCAGTCCAGAGCTTCGGGTCGGCCGTGCTTGATATCGCAAAATCCACAGGTGCGCGTGCACACGTCGCCCAGCATCAGGAAGGTGGCTGTGCCCGAGCCCCAGCACTCCCCCATATTCGGGCACATGGCTTCCTCGCAGACAGTATGCAGCGACTTGGAGCGCATCAGGGTTTGCAGGTGCTCAACCATCTGGCCGGTTGGTGCACGGACTTTGATCCACTCCGGGCGGCGAAGCGGAGCGGGGAGGACGGTCTCAGGATTAATGACCCGGTCACGGGTGGGAGTTGCAGACATATTATCCAGCTATGGGTTCGAAAGGGGGTTGCAACCAACCGGCTGCTCGTAAACAGTGGTACAGGCAACCCATCCTCCATGGAAGTCGACCAGGACATCGACTTGACCGAAGTAATCGTCGTATTGACCCAGGAAGAGACGGCGGGGGCGGTTGATCAGGCCGGAAATGGGGTCAAATGAACTCATGTGCATCTGGCGTGAGAGGACCGGGTCCACCTTGACATTCTGGTGGTCAATGTAAAATTGGATCCCATTATTCGTAGCTATCAACGGAGCGCGCAGTTGTTCGCTGATCATGTTGCTCGACATCACACTCGCCAGAATCATAACAGGGACGAAAATGAAATATGCCATCAAGCGGCCCGCTGCAGTAGTGGCTGGGACGGACGATTCCACCAGCGTAAGCTGGAGCAAGCCCAGGATTCCCAGGAAAATAGCCAGCCAGACCGTGCCGAATCCAGTCCAGGTTTGAAACGTGTCATTAATGGGATAGGCTGGCAGTCTGGATCGCAGCCCGGGTTCGAAAAAAATCATCAGGCTTGGGGCAATCTTCAGGGGGACGGTAATGGCTAATTCAGCAAGCAGGCGCGCCGCCACCACCCATAAAACCACTCCCAGGAGAGCCTTATTTCCAAGGCGGGTCAAAAGGGCAGCGAATGTGCACACAAGGATGCATAAAAGTGCCCCGACCAGGATGAGAATCCAGGGATAAGCGACATGCGCCTGAATGAATAGGATGGCCTCATATCCCCACAGTGCCAATGAAAAAGACAGACCGGAAATGACACCCAGCAGCAGGGTATATCGAAGAGTCAGGTTCTTAATCGCGCCAAGCATGCCCGGCTTTGAACCAAGCGGGGAGGTGTAATGGGGAAGGAGGGATGGCTCAGGGTTGGGCTGATCGGGGGAAGGCAAGGGTGACATGAAATCCAAACCTTACTGGTGAATTTATATCACAAAATTCTTGCAAATTATATCACACGAAAATGTTTCACTTCTATGGGGATTGTCGCCCGGCTGTTCGCTCGAGCATGCTAAAGAATGATCTTCTTTGAGAATAGCATATAAGCGATCCAGAAGCCGGCCAGTAACATGTAATAAACCGGTGTTAGAAGTGGTTGACGTTTTCAGCCCACGCGCATACAATAACATCACAATTGAATCATGGTCAGGGTGCCTTGCCCCCGGATGGGAAGGCCCAACGGCGAAGCCGGTTTTAGTCCGGCACTGTCCCGCAACTGTTATTTAGCGATTGGCAGTCAGCGATGAGCGGTTTGAAAAACCGCCTTTCGTTGATGATTAAAAACAAAAAGCTAACCGCTAATAAGTCAGGCCGCCCGCCCCGACCAGTTCCACCACACTCTCGTGGAAAGGAGGTGGGAACGGCTTGTTGGATCGCCAATCCTCCCTCCCCTGCCTTCGCGGCAGGGGATTTTGATTATTTTTTTGAGGAGATTCTAAATGTTGCGCAAATCACTTTTAATAACCCTGGCTGCGACTTTAATCATGGCGGCATGCACGACCACCCGGATCGACGGATTAAGCCGGAACGTGAAATTTAAAGGTACACCCCAACGGATCGTCTCGCTGGCTCCGTCGAATACCGAGATCCTCTTCGCTATGGGGGCGGGCAAGCAAGTGGTTGGCCGGGATAGTTTCTCGGACTACCCAGCTGAAGTCAAGTCCATCAAGGACATTGGCGGCTCCATGGGCAAATATGATACCGAGGCCATTGTCGCCCTGCATCCTGACCTGGTGCTGGCAGGTGAGATCAACACCCCGGAACTGGTCAATTCTCTCGAGCAGCTCGGTCTGACCGTCTACTACCTGCCCAATCCAACCACGCTGGAAGCGATGTACGGCAACCTAAAAATGGTCGGCCAATTAACCGGCCACAAATCCGAAGCAGCCCGGCTGGTCGATTCACTCAAGAAACGCGTAACCGCCGTGGATGCCAGGATCAGCCCGCTGAATTCCCGTCCAACCGTCTATTACGAATTGGACGCGACCGATCCGACCAAGCCGTATACTGCCGGTCCCGGCACCTTCGTGGACCTGCTGATTTCCCGGGCAGGTGGGACCAGTGTTGGCAGAAACCTGACGAGTCAATGGGCACAAATCAGCCTAGAGCAACTCGTGGTTGATAATCCGGGGATCATAGTATTAGGTGACTCGGCCTACGGAGTGGCCGCAGATTCGCTCAAGCAGCGAGCGGGTTGGAATGGGTTGGCAGCCATCCAGAACGGCCTGGTCTACCCGTTCGACGATAACCTGGTCAGCCGCCCCGGCCCGCGCCTGGTGGATGGGTTGGAAGCGTTGGCAAAACTGTTTCATCCGGACGCATTCAAATAGCCGCAAGAGAGAAGAAAGCGGAAAAGAGTTATCCCCAGGTGGATCGACTCCCGGTTTTCTGCTCTCCTGGTCGCTGGGTATCATGAAAATCCTTCCGTTCCTGTATGTCCTCCTTTTCTTGCTCCTGACGGTGATCCTGTCCATCGCCATCGGGGCAGTTTTCATCCCACTTGCAGATGTATGGTGGGTACTAACCGGTCAACCACCGCAGACAGTGACCCAGGCTGCAACCATTATCTTGGCCCTGCGCCTGCCGCGGACTGCCCTGGTGCTTTTGACCGGCGCGGCACTGGGTGGCTCCGGTGCAGCCTACCAGGGCCTGTTCCGCAACCCGCTGGCCGACCCCTATCTGATTGGCGTGGCCTCCGGAGCGGGGCTGGGGGCGGTGCTTGCGATGAACGTCCAGTGGCCTTACTCGTTTTGGGGGCTGATGGCCGTTCCACTGGCGGCGTTCTTTGGCGCTCTCGCAACCGTATTCCTCGTCTATGCCCTGGCCCGGATTGGAAAAACCGTCCCGACGACCAACCTGATCCTGGCAGGTGTGGCCTTCAGTTCGTTCGCAACTGCCGTGACGTCCTTCCTGATGCTGCGTTCAACCGGCGAACTGCGCAGGGCAATTTCCTGGCTGCTGGGCGGCTCGTCCCAAGCCGGGTGGGGACCGATACTGACCATCCTGCCTTACCTTGTCATTGGATTGGGCATCCTGCTGCTGAGCGGACACGCCCTGAACCTGCTGCAATTTGGCGATGACCAGGCCCAGCAGCTTGGTCTCCCCATCACCCGCTCCCGCACTCTGATCCTGCTGGCGGCTTCGATGGCGACTGCGGCGGCTGTTTCCTTTTCGGGCATCATAGGCTTTATCGGGCTGATTGTTCCGCACGTGATGCGGCTCTGGTTCGGCGCGGATTACCGTCGCCTGTTACCACTCAGCCTGATTGGCGGAGCGGCCGCGCTCCTGGTGGCGGACGTGCTGGCGCGAGTGATTATCGCTCCGCAGGAATTACCGGTGGGAATCGTAACGGCCTTGTTCGGCGCGCCGTTCTTCCTGTGGGTGTTGCGGCGGGCAAAAAACCAGGGATATTGGTGATGACATTTTACAATTGGATTTCAGTCCATGTTGAAGATTGAAGGTCTATCGGTTTCCTATGGCCCGCGACGGGTATTGCATTCCGTTTCGCTGGATGTGCATGCTGGCGAAGTGCTGGCATTGATCGGTCCCAATGGAGCGGGCAAGTCGACCCTGGTGCGGGCCGTAAGCGGGGTCATCCTGGCCCAGGCTGGCATGGTGGGCGCCAATGGCGATGATCTGCTTGCCCTGCCGACCATGCGGCGCGCCCGTTACCTGGCGGTTGTACCACAGGTGGCATCCCTACCCCCTGCGTTTACTGCCTGGGAGACGGTCCTTTTGGGACGCACACCCTATCTCAATTTCCTTGGCCAGGTTTCCAATAAGGATGAAGAAATAGCACGCCTAGCTCTCCAAAAAGTGGATGCGCTCGATCTCGCCGAACGACGCGTGGGCGAACTATCCGGAGGGGAACAACAGCGTATCCTGCTGGCACGCGCTTTAGCCCAGTCCACACCCATTCTTCTATTGGATGAACCGACCGTCCACCTGGATCTGCAGTACCAGGTCAGCCTGATGGAACTCGTCCGTACTCTGGCGCACGCAGATGGCCTGGCCGTGCTGATTGCCCTGCACGATCTGAATCTGGCTGCCCGATACGCCGACCGGGTGGCGCTGCTGGTTGCGGGGGAAATAAAAGCCGCTGGGACACCGCGGCAAGTAATGACTCCAGAGATCATTTCGACGGCCTACCATCTACCTGTGCAGGTGATCCCCCACCCATTTGCAGACGGGCCGCTGGTGTTGCCGGATAGCCAATAAAGAAATAATAATTGATGGTACGCGTAGTCCCGCAGGTTTTATCGTTCAGCCTAGTTGAGCTAAACGTACCTGCGGGACCTTTGAGAGGAGAAGACCATTATTTATTTAATGGTTATTTTGTGCTTGGTAAGCAAGGCTTCAAAGCGCGGATCGCTTCGGATGAAATCAAGGTCCGGGTCGCTGAGAACCAACCCTGGCTGAATTTGCTTTTTCTCCAGGGCGATCTCGAGCAGAGCAATTGCCTGATCTGCATTCTCGCCGATGGATTCGAAACAAGCCTGGTTATATTCATTCTCGTCTTCCATGCTCGGACGGGCAATCTGCATGTGGTCTTGCGCCTCAGCTTCCCTGCCCAGCTTGCGATAATATCCGGCGAGGGCGCAATGAGCCAGCATATACCGGGGATTCAACGTTATCACCCTTAGAAGGGCCTGAACGGCTTCATCATATTGCGTTTGATAACCCAGTGCAATCCCGAGGTGGTAATGGTAAACCTCTTTCTGTGGAGCAAGCTCGATAGCCTTTTCGAAAGCGGCGATTGCCTGGCTGTGAAGGCCTACATTTTCATACATATTGCCCAAGGTATCCCAAGCGCGATCGTTCTTCGGGTTAATTTCCGTTACCTTGCGGTAAGCCGAAATATCGTTCTCAATTACATGAAGGTCCAGCGAGGGCTGGTCGGCAGGCCGGGTTCCAGCAACGTTTGCGGGCAGAGTGGAGTCGCCCGCCTTGTTCTCCTCGGCAATGGAGGAGGAGTTTTGCAACCCCGATTCCACATCCACGGAAGCACTCCCCCATTCGTGTTTTGAAGCAGGAAAGCTGAAAACCTCTTTGGTCGTGACAGATTTATCTGCGCGAGGGGGCAGCTGGACCAATATACTGGCATGATCAAGCCCAGCATCAATGTTGGTTTGATCGTCTGACAAAGCCCACTCACGGCGGGTTTGTGATGCATAAGCTGGGCGCATGTTGGCAGTTTCCACAACTTTCCCAGGATTGGCAGGCAAGAGTTGCCGCGCCGATTGTAGAGCGATGCGATGTGGGGAACCGGATCTGAAAACCCAGAAGGGGGTCTCAGGTTTAGGATCAACAGCCACGTTTGCCGGACGGTAACCCCGCTCCGCAGCAGCTTCGGCTTCCTCCACTGATACGGTTTTGATAGGAACCGTATCAGCCAGGTCCCTTTTTACAGTCTCTTCAGAAGGCTTTTCTTCGGCTAAGGCTTCAGTTTGCGGGAGGGTTTCCGGGGTCGACGGTTTACTCCTAGCAATAGTCTCTTTCAAAGCCTGTTCAGCCCTTGCCAGGTTGACCTGGAAGGTTGCATTGGCAGGATTGAGTTCCATAGCTCTGCGGTAAGAGGCGATTGCATCGCTGTATGCCTCGGTATCGTAATAGATATTGCCTGCCTCGTTCCAAACTTGCGGGTTCGCCTGGTCAGAATCAATGGCCTTTATAAACTCTTCGAGGGCGTCCTCATCTTTGGCGTGTTTTTCGAACACATTGCCAAGTTGATAGGCGGCAATGGCATCTTCCGTGCGACCGAGTTTGTGATACACATCTCCCAGGCCATTCCAACTGACCGGATCCTTGGGATCGTGTTCAATTGCCTCCTGGAATGCAGCTCGTGCGTCCTCATAACGGTCAAGCATGCAATTCAGGTTGCCCAGGTTATTCCAGGGGAAAATCTTTTCCGGTGCCAAGTTTGCAGCGCTTTGATAAGCCTGGATGGCATCTTCGATCTTCCCCAAGTCGGTTTCCACCTGGGCGATGGCATAATAGGAAAGAGCTTCATGGAACTGGTTTTGGGATTTTTCTGCTGAGTCAATGGCAATCTTTAGGAACCGGATTGCCCTTTCATACTCTCCTTTGCGCCAGTGTAGTAAGCCCATCCGCAGTAGACCATCAGAGCTTGCATTAATGGGTTTTATCGCCTCTGGTTTATCGAATGGCGAAGTCCCAACGACAGGTTCAAGGGGGTGGTTGCCGGTCGAATCTAAGAGGATACGACCGCCCAGAATCATTGGTGCAGTTTCCAATTCACCCACCGAATTTTCCTCTTCCGACAAGATCTGTTTATTATCTTCAAACACCCAGCAAGCATTTCCGGGTTCGGTTGAAGGGAGGGCATTCTGGTGGGCACCAGCCAAAGGTTCTGGAGATAGAATTCGGGAAGCCGGTTCAACTTCAGCCAGGTTTTTCTGGAAGGAAGTGTTCTGCGGGTCGAGTTCAACGGCTTTGCGGTATGAGTCGCAGGCATTAGTGAAATCTTCCATCTTCCGATATGCATCTCCCAATTGATTCCAAAGGAAAGCCTGGTGGTTTTCACCATGCATGAGTTCGATCCCTTTTTGAAACATGGGGATCGCTTCTGCATATCTCCCCTGACTGACAAAGATGGAAGCCAGATTGCTATATGGTTGGGGGTAATCTGGATTTAGCTCAATCGCCTTTTGATAAGTTCGAATGGCTTCATTAACTGCACCGGTTTTATAATAGATATTACCCAGTTCGTTCCACAACTCAAGTTCACTCATGATTGCCTCATCTTGGAAAAAGCGTATTGTTCAGGAAAGAAGATTTCCAAGTAAGCTGAAACGCGCCCGGGTCAACAAAGATACATTGTCTGGATCAAGTTCGATCGCTTTTCGATAGGCCGCGACTGCCTGATCGTGTTTGTTCGATCGTTTGTAAGCATCCCCCAGACGGTTCCACAGCAACGCTTTATCCTTGTAATCATCCAGAAATTGAAGTCCCTTTTGATAAAGCGGTATGGCATCCGCATAACGCCTCTTGTGGAAGTAGACAGAGGCGAGGTTGTTATATGACCATCCGTAGGAAGGATCCAGTTCAATAGCCATTTCAAATGCATGCATGGCTTCTTCGAACGCGCCGGTGTTGTAATAAATGTTTCCCAACTCATTCCAAATTTGAGCATTTTTTTCGTCGATCGTTACCTCAGGCTGGGTAAAGTCCTCGTCTTCCAAAATGCTCGCTTGTGAAACGATGTCTTCAAAAACAGGCTTCTCTTGCTGGGAAGAGTCTTCCTGGTCATCAAATGCCAAGTCGGTATCGCCTTCTTCTGTAATCAGGGAGGATTCCGGTGTCTGGCTTGAGGTTGTCGAAGGCTGTTCTTCGAAAGTCATATCTGAGAGGCGTTGGTAATCTGGATATTCAGATGATAGTTCGCGAGAATAGAAGGAATCATTCTCAACGGACAGGTTTGGTTCATCGATTGCGGTTGTCTGGCCGTTAGTCGCAGGTAAGGACTCTTTGGCATCATCCGCGGAAATGGCTTCGACCAAGCTCGATCCTGATAAGCTTGGGATTTCAGCAGGTGAAGTAACCGGTAGCACGGAAGCAAGTCCATCCAGCCAGCTCACGAAGTCAGCGTCCGGAGTAGTGGAATTTGTGTCTGTCTCTTCAGGAACGGATGGTTCGTCGGGCGATCCGGTAAAGGCGGGTGTAGAAGATTCTGATGGAAGAGGCTCTTCCGTGGAAGGAACCGGTTCAGGGTCGGATACCGGTTGATCAAGAAGATCTTCTGAAGGAGAGGGTTGCGTCACGGCTGTGGGATCAGGTTCAGAGAGCAATTCCGGTTGAGAAAGAAGGTCTTCTGAAGGAGCGGGTTGCAGAACTTGTGCGGGATCAGGTTCAGAGGGCGATTCCGGTTGAGCAAGAAGGTCTTCTGAAGGAGTGGGCTGCGGAACTTGAGCGGAATCAGATTCAGGATGCGATACCGGTTGCGCAGGAAGGCCTTCTGAAGGAGTGGGTTGCGGAATTGGTGAGGGAGTTGATGATTCGGTTTGCGGCGAGGCCGTTTCGGGTTCAAGTGCGTCGGCCTTACGATAAGCGGCAACTGCGTTTTCGTAATCGTTCAATCGCCGGTAGGCATATCCCAACCGATTCCAAAGAGTAGCAGTTTCAGCGTCACCATTCGAGAATTCAAGCCCTCTCAAGAGCAGGGGGATCGCTTCTGCGTGGAGGCCTTTGAGAAGATAGATCGAGGCCAGGTTGTCATATGTCAAGTTGCAACCTTGATTGAACTCGATGCTTTTCTGGTAGGAGCGCATGGCTTCGTCGATTGCGCCGGCATGGTAAAAGAGGCTCCCCAGTTCATACCAAGCGAGTGCATTCTTTGGATCCACCTCCAGAGCGGTACGAAAGGACATACTGGCGTTCTCATTGTTCCCCTGCATTTTGTAAAGATTCCCCAGACCAAGCCAGGAATTGACCGTGCGACGATCGATCTGGATGGCTTTCTGGTGTGCAGCCAGGGCTTCGTCGAGTTGTCCCGTATCCATGTGCGAGTTTCCCAGGCCGCTCCAGGAAGGGGCATGATCCGGGGAAGATTCGATGGCTTTCATGTAGGCATAAATTGCATCATCGTTGCGTCCGGTTTCATGATACAAATCACCCAGACCATTCCAACTTACCGCATCCGAGTCGTTTTGCTCGATGGCCTTTTGGAAGGCTGCAAGAGCTTCTTCGTGTCGTCCGAGTTTCCGGTAAAGATGGCCCAAATTATTCCATGGAGAGATTTGCTCGGGCGCAAGGCTGATTGCATTTTGATAGGCTTGAATGGCCTCTTCGGTCCTCCCCAGGTCCGTTTGGACGAGTGCAATGGCGTTGAAGCAGAGCGCCTCAAAGCAGTTATCGCCGAGCATGGCAGCCAGATCGAGGGCAGTATTCAGGAACTGGGCGGCTCTTTCATAATCGCCTCTGCGCCAGTGCAGGATGCCCAGGGTCAACAATAGGTTCGCACGTGCGCCAGTGGATTCGTTCCCCGTTGGGAGGTCAGTCAGTAAAGCAGTTCGCAGAGCAATTTTTGCATCCAGATCCTGTGTGGTATCGGCGAGTTCTCCGGTCCACTGCCAGGCTGATTCCAATATATGGGGCGGAATCTGATCGGGCTTGGGCGAGTCGACGAACTCGATGACTCTATGGCGGAATGACCAGTAATCGGGAGCAAAGTGAGCCAGATCTATCGCTTCCTTTTCAGTCAACCAGAAGACAACCCGGATTTGATTCTCAATGAAATATTCCCGGCGATTGTTTAGTGTTTGATAGACGTAACTGGCATCCTGGCCCGCACCCCAGCGCAGACCCTCCACAAAAAAGACCAGATTGTCAGAATTCGCCAATTCGGAGATCTGCAAGCAAACGTCTGCACCCGCCTGGTTTTTTATCTTAATGTGATAGGCACTCTGCCCCAGGTTGTGGAGACGATTCTCCAGAGCGATATCAGCATCTGCGCGGACATATTCCGAACTGTAGACTGCCAGTAAGACGGATGGGCGCTGCCACTTTGTAGCAAGCTCCAATTCGTGAAACAGAATGTCGATCCGGTCGTCAAACGGTTCAAGATAGTTGTTTTCGACAGATACCGGCAGGCAGGCATTCATCATTCTATCAATCTCCTTAAGACGGGATGGATATCACACCAATTCTCGCCGTTTCTGTATTCCAGAACTGCCAGTAATTGCAGGAGAGGCCGCAGGCGGTCATCGTATTCGAGGTGGTTTTGTTGGTGGACCTTTCTTAGTATTTCGAGATCACCTTTGTCAAGAATGCGCCGATACTCGTTGCGTATCTCGGTTGTGGCCCAGTCCACGTCCATGATTTCAACTTTGGCTGCCTTACGACGCCTTGCGCGCCCTATGGCCGTGCGCATGATACGAGCCATTTCCCTGAACACGCCACCACTATTCGAAATGGCTTCTTCGAGAGCCAGGCCGTCCAAGAGATTGGGATTTATCCTGACTTGTACAAAACGGCGCATGGTCTGATATCCCTCTTTATCTTTCACTTCCGGTTCGACATGGGGGTGCAATTTTATATTTGGCAGGAAGATCGCTTGATCCCGGATGGCTTCGAATTCTTTCGTATAAAATAACGCACTGGAAACCGTATAAATGATGGCACAATTTGGTTGCATCATAATATTGCGACGATCATGGAAGATGGCACGGGCCTCCTCCAAGTTTGGCTTATCCAAATCGTCAATGAGGATAAGGGGAATGCGACGCTCTTTGCTGTAAATGGCAGTGGCTATATTATTGATTACGGAAATGAGCCCTGTAATATCTTTTTCAAAGACCTGACGCAATTCGGCGCGAGTGGCCGGCTCGAGTTTCATCTTCAGGCCGGTATTCGAAAAGAAAGCATCTATGCCTGCTCCAATTTCAAAAGCCGCGCGCCCGGAGTGGATCGTTTTCACTTCCTCTTCAACCTTGCCGCGCCAACCATTCAGTTCCTTCAGCAATTGCTCGGGTAATCTTCCGCCGGATTTACGGTAGTCCCGGAACATGCGACTGCCAATGGCTAACAATATGTCACGAAAATCCAGATCAATGATATCCGCCTCTTCGCGGATGCTGAAATTCAAGGGCCAATATTTCTTTTGTATCCCCGGGTTGGCCATCAGATGCAACAGCTCGGTCGATTTACCGCAGCCGCGGTGCCCAGAGAAGAAAAACTTCGGAGGCCGATAAAAGGGCGCCAACAGGGCGTCGATTAATTCCGCAATCGGGTTACCAGGTCGATTAACATAGAACCGATTGGGCTCTCCATTCGGACCAGGCCTGAGCGGCAGGTCTAGCTCGAAATTTAACCAAGCTCGATCGAAATCGTTGGCCATAATGTATTCAAATTCGCTCATTGTGTCCTCTTATTGTTCTAAGGGCGGGTAAGGAGTGTTTCCTGGAGCTTTACTGCAAAGCCAGATCGAGTTGCGCAAACCGACCGGAATTGGTTTCGGTATCAAGCAATTTGGTGGTTTGTTTTTCCCATTCAGCTGCTGTCCATACTTCAATGTAATTTCCCTGTCCAACCATGGTGATCTCGTTCTCCAGACCGACAAACGACCTCAGGTCTTCCGGGATGAGAACACGTCCGGATGCGCTTATTTCAAGTCTGGAAGCGTTACCGATAACCAGCCGAAGCAAGAGACGCACATCTGGGTCGGCAATATTCAATGCAGTAATCCGCTGATATAACTCTTGAAAAACCTTGTCACTCATAATTAAAAGGTTTTGTTCAAACCCCCGCGTAATGTAAGCACCCTCCGCGAACATTTCGCGGAATGGCTCCGGTATGACCAGGTACCGGTCATTTTTCAGGATTAATTGATGTTGGCCAAGATACATATTTGCTTTCGGTGTCATACAGAAATGGAAAATGGATATTTCCCGTTTCTCCATACACATTGTAGATGTTCCGTCAAAACTTTGGTATCCTAAAACGTGCCTATTGGTGTGTGAGGGTTATGACCACTTTAGTTTCACTGCAGCGTATATAAATATGTAATGAATCGGATAAAAAACCACCTCGATTATCCGGCTGAAATGCGCGAAAATGAACAGTCGTGTGGTAGAAAAGTTTACAATAATGGATAAAAAATGACCAATTACAGAGATACCTTTGAGTTGTTTGGCTTTCACCCAGCAATGAATTGTCGGATAGGAGCATGCGTCCCGAATTCGAGCTGGAACCTTTCCGAATAAAAACAGATTGAATCTCGTTAAGTTTGTGAGAGCAGATCAATTGGCGAAAAGGATGTCAGGTGGTTCATTCCCAAGCTGCAGACGTGGAAACCGCTCTGGTCGAACAGGCCCAAAATGGAGACCGCAACTCTTATGGAGAACTGGTCCGCCGATATTATCCAGGGGTTGTACAAGTGGTCTACCGTCTTTGCGGTGACACCGGACTGGCAGAAGATATGGCCCAGGAGACCTTCCTGCGAGCGTGGATCAACCTGCCATCGTTCCGGCCTCAATCCTCTCTACGCAACTGGCTATATCGCATAGCCGTCAACGCTGCGGTGGATGTGCTACGGCGCAGACCAGAAGAAACGCTCGAAGATGAGGCAACACAGTTGCTTATCGACCATGCAGCGGGACCGGAAACGGCTCTGATCGAAAAAGAAAGACTGACTCAGCTCCAACAGGCCATACAATCCCTACCTGAGGCAGCCCGCTACGTGCTGGTCTTGCGCGAGTATGGCGGCCTCTCCTACCAGGAAATGGCCAGCGCATTGGATGTGCCGGTCGGTACGGTCATGTCCCGCCTGAATTATGCCCGCAACCGGCTACGGAAACTGCTAAAAGCGCAATTGCTGCAAAAGGAGAACGAATATGCATGAAGACATGCGTAAATTGCTGAATGCTTATTTGGACGGTGAACTGCATGGCACGCGCCTGGAGGATATGAAACTTCACCTGGGTTCGTGCGAGGCCTGCCGAAATGAACTAAAAGACCTGCGCCTCGTTTCGGACCTGTTACAGGCTGCGCCGGTTCCGGAGTTCATACCCGCTGAGCGTTTTGCCTCCAACCTGGCTATGCGCTTGCCGCGTCGAACTTTCCACGATCTGCCCCCGGAACCCGGCTCACTGGCCTGGTGGCTAGTACCGGGAGCGTTATTGGGAGCGTGGTTCTTTGTGCAAACGGTGTTCACACTCACCGGCCTGGTCACGGCCGCGGATATCACCGGCATGCTTGGACAGGCTGCGACCTGGTTGGGCGGTGCGCATCAGCAGACGGTCTGGTTCGCGGCAGTAGTTGCCATGTTTGGCAGGCCGGCGGGTGGATTGCAGTCCACATTCTCCCTGCTAAACCAGTTGGACATTTTCGGAACGAACTTGTTGGATGGTTTCCTCTGGCAGGCGTTGATCGTCCTGCTCTATTGGAGCTGGCTGTCCGTTTGGTGGTTGCGTCGACGCCCGCGCACCATAAAAATGGATTACACCTCGCAACAAATAAGTGGTTCATAAGTAGCGATTCGAATCGCCACGACTATCAAGAAAAGGAGAAAATATTATGATAAATATTGGAAAAATCCTCAAGCGTGCCTGGTATATCCTGTGGAACTATCGAGTATTGTGGATCTTTGGCATCCTATTGGCCATGACCAGCGGAGGCCGGGGCGGAGGCAATGGTGGGAGCAGCGGCAGCGGATACCAGTACAACGGAAATAATCCCCCAAGCTTCCCTCCAAGCACGAACCCAACCGTGCAGCAACTCAATCAGTGGTTTATGCAGAATATTGAACCATTGTTCAAGTATCCTGGGCAACACATTGCCACGTTTGTTTGGATCGGGGTAGCCCTGCTGGCTTTCATCCTGATAGTCGCCGTCCTCTTCGCGTTGGTCCACTACCCAACCGAGACTGCCGTTATCCGCATGGTGGATGAATATGAACAGACCGGTACCAAGGTCCGCTTCAAGCAAGGCTGGAAGCTAGGCTGGAACCGGCGTGCCTTCCGGTTGTGGGTGATCGACCTGGTAGTCAGCCTGCCTGCAATCCTGCTCCTGGCAGTGCTGGGTGGCCTTGGTTTGCTGGTCTATCTCACCGTGAAGAACGGCTCTCAAGCGGCCATTGCGGCGAGTATCATCACCACGATCGGATGCGCCTTCCTGTTCATTTTCGCCTTTATTGTCCTGATGGTCCTGCTTGGACTGCTGCGCCAGTTCTTTGTGCGGGCAGCCGCCCTGGAAAACACCCGCATTGGAGAATCCTTCCGCTACGGCTGGGCCATGTTCAAGCGGAATTGGAAGAGCGCCGGGTTGATGTGGCTGGTGATGCTCGGCATCGGTATTGCCTTTGGGATCACCATGCTGGTTGTCTTCTTCCTACTCATCCCAGCCTACCTCGTCCTGGTCGTGCCGGCTGTCATCGTAGCTGTCATCCCTGGACTGGTGGTATTCGGGATCACCAGCCTCTTCACCAGCGGAGCCCTGACGTGGATCCTTGGCATCCTGGCTGCCCTGCCGTTCTTCTTCATCATTGTGTTCGCCCCTCTGGCTCTGATCAGTGGCTGGTACACGATTTATGCATCCAGCGTTTGGACCTTGACCTACCGTGAAATCAAGGCGCTGGAGAGTGTCGCTCCGGCGGTAGTCCCGGCTCCAACCGTGTAAGTTCTTCCCATAAAAGTACTCCCAACCAATCACCCGGTCGCGATAAATTGCGATCGGGTGATTAGGTCTTCAGGAGAAGTGCATTAAGAGCAAGAGCCGGGTACCCAATCCCGGCTCTTGCATAAACAAGGAGAAGAAAATTGCTAGCGTACTAGGCTTAATGCCCTAGTGACAATATTCTCAACCGTCATTCCAAGCTCGCGGTAGACAATCTCTGCCGGAGCGGAGGCGCCGAACCGGTCGATGGCCACCACGACACCATTTTCTCCCACCCAGCGTTCCCAGCCCATCGAGACGCCAGCTTCCACTGCCAGCCTGGGCTTGATCGAGGACGGCAGGACGGTTTCACGATACTCTCGGCTTTGTGCAGCAAATAACTCCCAGGATGGAAAAGAGATCAGCCGGATGGTCATGGATAGAGCAGCCAGCTTCCGTCCGGCTTGCACGATCAGGCCCACTTCCGAGCCGGAGGCCATCAGGATCAAACCGGGTTGACCATCCCCCAGGTCGGTCAGAACGTACGCGCCGCGCTCCAGACCATCCGCCGGGGCGAACATGCTCCGGTCGAAGGTCGGGACGTTCTGGCGGGTCAGGGCTAGCACTGTCGGTGCGTGGCGGCGTGCAATTGCCAGTTTCCAGGCTGATGCAGTTTCATTGGCATCCGCCGGGCGGATCACGGTCAGATTCGGGATGGCCCGCAGGGAGGCAATTTGTTCCACCGGTTGGTGGGTCGGTCCATCCTCTCCGAGACCTATACTATCGTGGGAAAAAACCCAAATGCTGGGATAGTGTGAGATAGCCGAGAGCCGGATGGGCTCGCGCATGTAATCGGCAAAAGTCAGGAACGTGGCTCCGAATGGGATGAGCCCGCCATGGACGGCCATGCCGTTGACGATGGCCCCCATGGCATGTTCGCGCACACCAAAATGGAAATTGCGTCCATCGGGAGTCTCCGGTTCGAAAGCCGGGTATCCGTCCATCCAGGTTTTGGTCGAAGGTGTCAAATCGGCCGAGCCGCCGACCAATTCGGGGATTTTGGCTGCCAGGGCGTTGATCACTTTCCCGGAAGCGATCCGCGTCGCCAAGCCCTTTTCGTCTGCCGGAAAGATTGGCAGGGATGATTCCCAATCCTCAGGTAGTTTTCCCGCCAGCCGCCGATCCAATTCAGCAAATTTCTGCGGGGAGGATTTTTTATATGCTTCCAATTTTGTAGACCAATCCGCTTCCAATTCATGTCCACGGGTTATTGCGAGGCGGAAATGGGCCAACACATCTTCGGGAATATAGAAGCGCGGTTGTTTCGGCCAGCCGAGTTTTTCCTTCGCTCCATCCAGTTCTTCATTACCGGGTGGTTCGCCATGGGCCTTGCTCGTATCCTGCCGGGTGGGTAGGCCATAACCGATATGCGTACGACAGATAATCAAGGACGGGCGTGGATCCTTTTCGGTAGCCTGAATGGCCGCGTCGAGTGCCTCCACATCATTCCCGTCCTTGACGTGTAGTACCTGCCATTTATAAGCTTCGAAACGGGCAGCACGATCCTCGGTAAAAGCTATCTCGGTCGAGCCATCGATCGAGATGTGGTTGTCGTCGTAGAGATAGATGAGTTTGCCCAATTGTAAATGCCCAGCCAGAGAAGCGGCCTCGGAAGAGATGCCTTCCATTAAGTCGCCATCGGTCACTATGGCATAAACGAAATGGTTCACCACTGAATGCTCCGGGAGGTTGAACTCTGCCTCCAGGTGGGCTTCGGCAATGGCCATTCCAACCCCGTTGGCAAACCCCTGTCCGAGCGGACCAGTGGTCACTTCCACGCCGGGCGTTAGCCCATATTCGGGGTGGCCGGGGGTCTTACTGCCCCATTGCCGGAAGCGTTCCAATTCGTCCAGAGGCAGGTCGTAACCGGTCAGGTGGAGCAATGAATAGAG
This sequence comes from uncultured Chloroflexia bacterium, assembly GCA_963827305.1. Classification (GTDB taxonomy): domain Bacteria; phylum Chloroflexota; class Anaerolineae; order Anaerolineales; family Villigracilaceae; genus UBA877. Next base: position 57,651 of record CAWHAM010000003.1, on the reverse strand, counting down.
CAGCGCACAACCGTGACCACCGGAGAGGATGAAGCGATCACGCCCCGGCCAGGCGGGGTTCTGCGGGCTATGATGCAGGTGGCGGGTCCAGAGGGTGTATGCCAGAGCAGCGCAACCCATCGGCAGTCCAGGGTGCCCGGAATTAGCCTGCTGGACCATGTCCGCAGACAGGAAACGCAGGGTATTGATGGCGCGTTCTTGAAGGTCATTCATGCTGATCAGACCATTCCTTAGTGGGATTGCCCGTACTCTTCGAGATAACGGCGATGAGCACGGGCGACTTCTTCGGGCGGGATCACGTCGGGCTGACCCAGTTGCAGGGCATAGAAAAGTGTACGAGCCACATCCTCGACCATGACAGCGGTTTTGACGGCTGCCTCGGGCGTTTTACCGATGGTGAAAACGCCGTGGTTCTTCATCAGGATGGCCGGGCTGGCGCCAATTGAGCGAATGATTTCATGGCCGATCTCGTCGCCGCCAATTTTAGCATACCCACCGACCGGGATCGGTCCGCCAAACTCGTCGCAGATGGCGGTCAGCACGGGGGGAATGGGTCTACCAACGGCAGCCCATGCGGTGGCAAAGGTAGAGTGCGTATGAACCACGCCGTTTATTTCCGGACGATGGCGATAAATATAGACATGTGCGAAGGTGTCTGAGGAGGGTTTATACCTGCCTTCGACCACATTTCCATCCAAATCCACCACCACCATCGAATCGGGAGTCAGGTCTTCATAGCGAATACCGCTTGGTTTGATGACGACGAAACCAGTCAGAGGGTCGCGCGCAGAAACGTTACCGGATGTCCACACCACCAGATTGTTGCGTTGCAGTTCGGTATTCAGGTGGCAGACGATCGAATGCAATTCATCAAGCACCATGCTTCACCTCGGCCTTGATCTTCTTAAGAGTCTTCATCACGTTATTCTCGCCGCGCCCGAAATAGTCGTGCAGGCGCAGATACTCTGCAAAGAGTAGCCCCTACACCTTCTGGTTCTATAGGATGGGCTGATGGACTTCATCCTTTAAATGATCCATCGTTTTGGCTACCTCGTTTTTCGAATATATTACTTCATCGCATGCTAAGCATAAATCTACATCAGCCCATCCACGGCGGCTCTTTCGATGACGAGTCCTTTTTTGTAGCGTTCCATGAATATCATAAAGCCAGCGACATCCTTTTGATCAGGCGCTATCGTAGTGCCTTTTTCCCCGGCAAAGACCTTATTGGACAGATAGGCTTCCAAGGGTTCATTCGTTACCTTATGAAGCATATAGGAGGCCAGCAACGCAATTCCCCATGCGCCGCCCTCGCCGGCGGTCTCCATCACGGAAACGGGGACATTCATCGCCGCTGCCATGATCTTCTGACCCACTTCCTTTGTTTTGAAAAAGCCGCCATGACCGAGAATTTGATCGATCTTCACTTTCTCCTGTTCAAAGAGAATACCCAACCCAATCTTCAATGCGCCGAGCGCCGAAAACAGCTGCACGCGCATGAAGTTCGAAAGTGTGAAATGGCTTTCGGGTGTACGGACGAACAGCGGACACCCCTTCTCAAGGTGCGTGATGTGCTCGCCCGAGAGATAATTGTAGGCAAGCAGCCCGCCGCAATCCGCATCGCCCGTAAGCGCCTTATTAAACAGCATTTCGAACAGCTTGGATTGACTGACCTCCACACCCAGCGCATTGGTGAATTCCTGGAACAGTTCAATCCAAGCGTTGAGATCAGACGTGCAATTGTTGCTATGCACCATTGCCACAGGCTTGCCGGTGGGCGTTGTCACCATGTCGATCTCGGTATGGACCTTCGACAGAGCCTTTTCCAGAACGATCATGGCAAAGACGGATGTCCCTGCGGAAACGTTGCCCGTTCGCTCTGCCACGCTGTTGGTCGCGACCATGCCTGTCCCTGCGTCGCCTTCGGGCGGGCAGAGCGGGATTCCAGCTTTTAGTTGGCCCGTGGGATCGAGCAGCCTTGCGCCTTCTTCGGTCAGAACGCCTGCGGCGTCCCCTGCGACCAGGACTTTGGGCAGAATGTCTTGAATCATCCACGGGAGCTTTTCCGCTACGAGCCGTTCGTTGAACAGCTCGATCATGCGTTTATCGTAATCGTTGGTCTTGCTATCGATGGGGAACATGCCCGAGGCCTCGCCAACGCCCAACACTTTTTGCCCCGTCAGTTTCCAATGGACATAGCCTGCCAGCGTAGTCTGATGGCTGATATACTTAACATGAGGTTCCTTGTTCAATATCGCCTGATAAAGGTGTGCAATGCTCCAGCGTTGAGGGATGTTGAATTGGAACAAATCGGTCAGCTTCTCGGCTGCCAGTCCGGTGATGGTATTTCGCCATGTCCGAAACGGGACGAGCAGGTTTCCATCCTTATCGAAAGCCAGATAGCCATGCATCATGGCGCTGAAGCCGATGGCGCCAATGCTCTGGAGCTGCGTCTGGTATTTCTCAAACACCTCGGCGCTGAGTTTCCGGTAACTTTCCTGCAAGCCTGTCCACACATCTTCGAGACTGTATGTCCATATGCCGTTTTCGTAGCGGTTTTCCCACTCATGGCTTCCCGAGGCGATCGGCATATGATCCTCGCCGATCAGCACCGCTTTGATGCGCGTCGAGCCGAACTCGATGCCAAGCGCGGTCTTTCCGCTTTTAATTGGATTTTGGGTATCGTTTTGAATCATGTTCATCTCCCATGACTGAATTAGCACTCCACGATCACCTTTATACCTTCGCGCCGCTCCGCTGTTCTGAATGCCTCGGCAGCCCGCTCCAGCAGAAATGTATGCGTGACCAATGAGCGCACATCCACCTTGCCGTGTTCAACCAATTGAATGGCACGCGGGTAGGTGAATTTCATTCGATGGACCAATTGAATCGTCAGTTCTTTTTGCCTTGCGACCGACGCGGCGAATGCGGTCCGGTCATCGGCAGGAATGCCAATCAGGATTACCCTTCCTCCTGGTCTGGTGGAGGTGAGAGCAGCTTCTACTGCCTCATTCTCGCCAGCCGCTTCGAACGCCACATCCACCTGTTGGCTGGGTTTCCACTCCAGCGCACCCAGCCTGCGGGCAGCTTCCATACGATGAGGCAGCGGCTCGCTGGCGTATACATGTATCGCACCGACGAGAAGCGCAACCTGGATTGTCAGTAAACCGATTGGTCCGCAGCCAAAAACACCCACCGACATGCCTGCCTGCAGTTGTGCCAGATTAGCGGCATGCATTGCCACCCCCAACGGCTCAAGCATGGCCCCTTCAGCATAGCTGAGCTTATCTGGGAGAGGAATCAGGCATTCTTCTGGCCAAGCGATGGTTTCGCGTAACCCGCCGTCTTGACGCTCATGTCCGGCAAAACGTATATTTGTACACAAGTTGGGTTTCCCTTGCCGACAATACTCGCAGGTATGGCATACGATAGCCGGATCGATGGCCACCCGATCTCCCTGCCGTTCGCCGGATGTAACCACGCCAGCAAATTCGTGCCCAAGCACGAGCGGCTGTTTCAGAGTTGCACCGCCAATGCCGCCTTCGCGAACCCAGTGTAAGTCTGAGCCGCAAATACCGACTGTCTTGACGCGCACCAATACCTCGCCAGGACCGGGTTCCGGTTTCGGTTCATCATGAGGACGCAGGTCATTGGGAGCGTGCAGTCGGATAGTTTTCATCAATCGTTACAGGCCCCTGGATAGGTGGTAATAAAGATCATTCCAGCGTAGTTCTTTCTTGAAATCGGAAAGCCTGGTCTGGTTGTCGATGACCAGGAACTCCAGCCCGGCCATGCCCGCATAATCTTCCAAATGGGCGGACGTTACGGATTGACTGAATCCAGTATGGTGGGCGCCGCCCGCCAGAATCCAGGCTCCCGCGGCGACTTTGAGGTCCGGTCGCGGCACCCAGACGGCACTGGCAACCGGTAACTTTGAGAGAGGCTTTTCCGGCTGGATCACATCCACTTCGTTCACCAGCATGCGGAAACGGTTACCCATATCTAGCAGCGTGGCATTAATGGCCGGCCCGCTGGGCACAGTGAAGACGAGGCGGGCTGGATCATCCTTGCCACCGATCGAAAGCGGGTGGATCTCCAGACGGGGTTTCGGTCCGGCGATCGAGGCGCACACCTCGAGCATGTGAGCGCCAAGCACTTTTGGGTTTTTCCTATCCAGATCGTAGGTGTAATCTTCCATGAAGGAGGTTCCGCCCTTTATACCTGCGCCCATGACCTTCATGAGGCGCACCAGGGCAGCGGTCTTCCAGTCGCCTTCCGCACCGAACCCAAACCCTTCGGCCATCAAGCGCTGGACTGCCAAGCCGGGCAATTGTGCCAATCCATTCAGGTCTTCGAAGGTGGTGGTAAATGCTTTAAACCCGCCATTTTCAAGAAAGCGGCGCATGCCTAGTTCGATGCGGGCCGATTCACGCAGCGATTGGTACCGATTGCCTCTGGGGCGTAACTCCTCGGAGACAGTGTAGGTATCGTCATATTCAGCCACAAGCCGGTCGATTTCGGGATCGCTGATGGTATTGACGACCTTGACCAGGTCGCCAACTCCGTATCCGTTCACAGCGTATCCGAGACGGATCTGCGCCTCGACCTTGTCACCCTCGGTAACAGCCACTTCGCGCATATTGTCGCCAAAGCGGGCCACGCGCGCGCCCTGGGCATCGTGCCAGGCTGCAGCAGCGCGCATCCAGGTTGCAAGGCCAGAGAGAACGTCTTCATCCTGCCAAAAACCGACGATGACCTTGCGGTTAAGACGCATCCGGCTGCCGATGAATCCAAATTCCCGGTCACCATGGGCAGACTGGTTGAGATTCATGAAATCCATATCGATCTCAGACCAGGGCAGGTCGCGGTTATATTGGGTATGCAGATGCACGAACGGTTTGTCCAGTGCGCTCAAACCGGCAATCCACATTTTCGCCGGGGAAAAGGTATGCATCCAGGTTATCAGGCCAATGCAATTTGGTGCATTGTTGGCTTCGCGGCAGAGTGAAGTGATGGCGTCCGGGGTAGTAACCACCGGTTTAAAAAGGACCTGCACCGGCAGCTTACCCGATTGAGTAAGACTCTTCGCCATTTCCTGGGAGTGCTCCGCCACTTTCCGGAGGGTTGCTTCACCATACAAATCCTGGCTGCCAGTCACGAACCATACTTCCAGCTCTTTGAATACGATCATAATAACCTCCAAATAAAGATTATAAATTTCCCAAGAAACCTCTATCGCATTCCAGGTCAATAATTTTGCAAGATATCTATTTTAGAAAACAAATCCGATTTCGCCTGCGGGGAGGCACTATTTGACAACACTGCTCTCACGAACAACCAGTTCAGTCGAGAGCAACACCGTCTGTGATTCTATATTTTCGTTGCAGTGGGCGGCTTCAATCTGTTTAACAACCTCTTGTACTGCCCGACAGCCTAATTCATGATGATTATGGTTGATGGTTGTCAAAGCAGGCCAGAAATAGGCCAATTCGGCAAAATTGTCGAACCCGACCACAGCCAGGTTAGAGGGCACATTCAATCCCCGGCGGTTGGCGATGTGGAGTACAGAGAGCGCCATCTGGTCGTTGGCGACGAATACCGCATCCATTTCAGGATAAGCCTGTAACAACTGCTCAAAAGCCGTTTCCCCGCTGGCAGAATTCCAGTTCCCTTCCGCCCAGTGATTATCCGTTGTCTTAATGCCTGCCTTTTGCAGAGTCTCCTGCCAGGCCTGTTTCCGCTGTCGGGCTTCCCACCAGTCCAACGGCCCGGAAATGTGACCTATGTGGCGGCGGCCCTGTTCCAGCAAGTGCCGGGTAGCCAGAACGCCGCCGACGTAATTGTCAACTGATACGGTGGATACGCCCGCACGTGCCTGCATAGTCAGAAAGACAACCGGCACCGGCACATCCATTAGGATCTCGTCCACCCAGCGGCGGTTGTCGCCAACTTCGGGCACAGCCCAGACGATCCCATCCACATGATGTGCAACCAAATCCTGTAGGAGGGGTTTCATATCTTCTATGTCGAAACGTGGGAGTTCCTCGAGTAGAAGGTCATACTTTAATTCCTCAGCCATGCTGGTAATACCGTTCAACGTACGGGATGGGCCAAGGTATTTCAATCCGGCAGTGACAATCCCCAGGGTAAAACTGCGCCGTTGTATCAGGCTGCGAGCCAGGGCGCTGGGCAGATAATCCATCTCCTGAATCACTTGCTGGATGCGCTCACGTGTTTCCGGGGCGACATCCGGGCGGTCATTGATTACCCTGGAAACGGTCTGGGTGGATACACCGGCAGCTTTTGCCACTTGTTTCATGGTCGCGCGTTTATTTGTATTCATACGAAGCCTTTTAACTTGAATATCGTCCGTCGTTATCGTTCCCGATAACGATAACATAGTAACAAATGCAGACTAATTTGTCAAGTGGTTTTCAGCAAAATCCCCAAAACGGGGAGGAAGGCTAAATTACTAGGGGTAAAAGACCTGCAAACAGGCATCTTATCTGCTCAAACCTGTATTTTTGGTGGTTTTGATCATTAAAATACCTGCTTACCTCTTGACATGCCGCCTCTTTTTTGCTAATATATCATTGCGGATGTGAACGATAACGGGAACGTTAGCGGGAACGTTAGCGAACTTCTTCTCCTTGATTATTACAGAACCCGGAGGTGCAACGAAAATATACTCATAATCCAAACCCCCCACCGCCCCTAGGCGGTCCTGTGCGCAGGCGCAGGCATGATATTCTGCGGATTTTCCAGCGCACATTAAATCTACGAAGTGATTCTTTCCGGGAAGAGCTTCGTCCATATTTATAAACCCATTCAAAAGGAGAGTGTTAGATGAAAATCGCAAAGATCTTTAGTCTCGTAGTAGTAGTGACGTTCATCCTTAGCGTAGTAGGGTGCGGCCCGGCTGCCACTACCGCTGCCCCCGCGACACAAAAACCCGCTACGGCAGCCCCCGTTGCAGCAAAAGCCTTTGGCGAGGCAGCATGCGGTCCCAATTGCAAATATAGTGACATGACAATGTGCTTCCCTCAGCTCGGTGCTGAAAGCGACTGGCGAACTGCTGATACTGCTTCCTTCAAAGATGAAGCCACAAAAGATGGTTTCAAGTTGGTCTTCTCGGATGCCCAGCAGAAGCAGGAAAATCAAATCTCTGCCATACGCGCCTGCATCCAGCAGGGTGTCAGTGTGATTGCGCTGCCCCCAGTGGTTGAAGATGGTTTTGATGCGGTACTAACGGAAGCCAAGAATGCCGGCATCCCCGTTATCATTGTGGACCGCTCAGTCAGTTCCGATCCATCCCTGTATGCGGCTCATATTGGTTCCAATATGGATCTGGAAGGTCAACGCGCTGCTGCCGAGTTCAACAAGTTGCTGCCGAATGGTGGGTCAGTCCTTGAACTCTCTGGAACAACCGGCTCAGGTGCAGCAGTTGGCCGCGCCAAGGGATTCCGCGAGAAACTCAATTCCAACATCAAGATTCTGGATTCGCAGACCGGCAACTTCACCCGGGCGGAAGCTATTCCTGTGATGCAGGCTTTCCTGCAGAAATACAAAGCCGGTACTGATTTCCAGGGCATATTCATTCATAATGACGATATGGGACTCGGTGCGATTGAAGCCTTGAAGTCAGCCGGTGTCAAACCTGGCGATCTCAAGATCGTCTCGGTGGATGGCACTCGTGGTGGCTTCCAGGCAATGATCGACGGATGGTTCCAGGCGGATGTTGAATGCAACCCATTGCTGGGACCGCAAGTTGCGGATATGGCCTTGAAACTCATGAATGGCCAAACGATTGACCGGGAAGTGCTGACCAACGAAACGGTCTATTACCCGGATAACGCCGCCACATTGCTGCCAACTCGTAAGTACTAAATCTGAAAGTCGCATGAAGTCTACGCACCTCTGCGCGGATTGATCTAGTAGAGATAGGGAAGCGGCACCAACCAAACGCCGCTTCCCTCTCATAAATTGCAGTGAACGTAGAAGTGCTGACAGATAGGTTACTTCCAAGACTTCCCAACATTGTACGGTTGCGTTGCCCGGGATATAATCTCATGCTGGGCGCGAGTCTCATCGTTTTATAAGTAATGACTGGCGAAAGATGATGGAAGAAATGCTTCAAATCAGCGATCGTAATACGGTATTGCGTGACTGTATAAGGATCGCTGAATATTCTAGCAGTTTGGACGATCAGATCCTGATTCATCCCATGGCAGGAGAATTATGAAACAGATGTCAGTTCTTAGACGCTTCCGCAACAGCCAGATATTCTGGCCGCTTGTGGCTTGGATCATTATCCTGATATTTAATGCCATCGTTAAGCCAAGTTTCTTCAAACTTAGCATCATGCAAGACCCTGTTTGGGGAAATCATTTGTACGGCAATCTCATTGACATTTTCAATAACGGGGCCCCGCTCATGTTGGTGGCGATTGGAATGACATTAGTGATTGCCACGGGCGGCGTTGATCTCTCGGTTGGCGCCGTGATCGCGATATCGGCGGCAATGGGCGCCGTGTTGATCAATCCAGCGCTGGGACAACATTTGGTCTCGAATGCGATTCTAACCAGGAATGCCACGAATACTCCATTGCCGATCATCATCCTGGCTGACCTAGTGGCCGGCGCACTATGTGGTTTATGGAATGGATTCCTCGTTTCCAGAGGCAGAATCCAACCGATGGTTGCCACGTTGATCCTGATGGTTGCAGGTCGAGGAATTGCCCAACTCATTACGGCTGGGCAGATCATGACGATTTATTACACTCCCTATTATTGGTTTGGAAATGGCTACATCCTGGGTTTGCCAGTATCGATTTATATTGTTGCGTTAGTATTGGTCCTGGGTTGGTTATTGGTTCGAAAGACCGCCATCGGCTTGTTCATTGAGACGGTTGGAATCAATGCCAGATCGGCATTCTATAGCGGCATCAACGAACAGAACGTCAAGCTGTTAGCCTATGTCTTCTGCGGGGTGTGTGGCGCGATCGCCGGTTTGCTCCTCAGTTCTTATGTCCACAGCGCAGATGGGAATAACAATGGTCTGTATTATGAGTTGGATGCCATCCTGTCGGTCGTTATGGGGGGAACCTTGATGACCGGCGGACGGTTCTCCATGCTCGCCAGTGCGATCGGAGCGGCCGTTATCTGGACCTTCACCGTAACAGTCTACAGCCTGGGTGTGCCGGCCAATGCTTTGTTGGCCGCCAAAGCAGTACTGGTTCTGTTGGTCATTCTGCTCTATTCCGATTACTCCCGCCGTTTGATGACTCGATTGTTCGAGCGAAGAAAAGGTACTCAACATGATACAGCGAGCTAAACTCTTCCTTTTGCGATATGGTCCGCTGCTATTAACCTTTGCGGTCTTCCTCTTGGTCTACTTTGTAGGCGGACGGCTGTATCCTGCCATGCGAAAGCCACAGGTGTTTTTCAATCTGTTTATTAATGACAGCAGCCTGCTCCTTGTTTCTATTGGGCAGACGATGGTGATCATAAGCGGCGGCGGCGGGATTGATCTTTCGGTGGGCGGGATGATTGCCCTGGTCAGCACTGCTTCCGCTGCATTGCTTCGGAGCGGGGTGAGCCCGTACATTGTCATTCCGCTGATGATCGTCATGGGTGTTGCATTGGGGGGTTCGATGGGCTGGATTATTCAATATTTCAAAGTCCAGCCTTTTATTGCGACCTTGATGGGTCTTTTCTTCGCACGCGGCATGGCTTACATCATTAGTCTGACTTCGGTCACCATTAAGGATCCGGTTTATAAGCATCTGGCGTTGACACCGATCCATATTCCATTCATACCTAAAGCGTATATCTACCCTACCGCTTTGGTTGGTCCGATCATGTTGCTGGTGGCGATTTACCTGCTCTTCTTCACACGCTTTGGCCGCACGGTCTATGCCATGGGTAACAACACACAATCCGCACTCCTGATGGGTCTGCCAGTGCCTCGTACAAAGATTTTGGTTTATGCGTTCAGTGGCTTATGTTCAGCTCTGGCAGGTATCGTCTTCAGCATGTCGTTGCTGGCAGGCTATGGGCAGTTTGCCACAGGGATGGAGCTTGACTTAATCGCTGCCGTAGTAATCGGAGGAACTGCATTAACCGGCGGCGTCGGCAACGTCATTGGCACTTTGTTTGGTGTATTGATCCACGGTACGATCGTATCCATTCTCCAATTCAATGGCACACTGAGTTCTTGGTGGACTCGCATCGGTGTTGGATTGTTAACCTTGATCGCTATCGGAATTCAAAGCGTAACCTATATCAGGCAAAAGCGTTCATAAGAAAACTTGTGGTGTCAACCCAAATTTTTACCTGAATGGAGAAGTGGCTTACAAGCCGCTTCTCCACCGAATAAACCCAGTAAGCTACATTTACTATAGATCGAGGTAAAGTATGGCCGAACTAAGCAATGAAATCGTGAGCATGAAAGGCATTTATAAATCCTACCCGGGTGTCCAAGCCCTCGGAAATGTGGATTTTGAACTGAGGCGAGGCGAGGTTCATGGCCTGGTAGGCGAGAACGGGGCAGGCAAAACCACCCTGATCAAGATATTGACCGGCGTTGATCAGCCAGATGCCGGCACGATCATGCTCAACCAACAGAAAGCAATCATCCGATCACCTCAGCATGCCCAAGCCCTTGGCATCAGTACGGTCTATCAGGAAGTCAACCTTTGCTCCAACTTATCCGTGGCAGAGAATATCCTGATCGGCCGGGAACCCATGAGATGGGGGAGCATCGATCGGAAGACCATGAATACCCTGGCAAAAGAAATCCTGCAGAGATTGGACGTTGATTTGGATGTGACCCAAACATTGGGCTCCTGTTCAGTCGCCATCCAACAGATGGCGGCGATTGCACGGGCATTGGAGATTTCGTCCGCCAAGATCTTGATTTTAGATGAGCCCACCTCCAGCCTCGACACGCATGAGACAGAGCAGCTTTTTAGCGTGATGCGCAAGCTCAAGAACGAGGGGGTGGCAATCATCTTCATCACCCATTTCTTGAATCAAGTATACGAAGTTGCGGACAGAATCACGGTGCTCAGAAATGGGGCCTTGGTCGGAACTTATGAGACGGCCAAATTGTCGCGTCTGGAATTGATCATAAAAATGATTGGACGGTCCCTGACTGAGCTGGAGGACATGTCCAAGATCAAGCAAGAAAGCCGCCAGCACATTCGAAGTGAGGCATTACTGGAGGCGAAAGGCATTAGTCGCGCTGGCGCCTTGGAACCGCTGGACCTGGACTTACATGCTGGGGAGGTAGTCGGTCTAGCCGGTCTGCTTGGCTCGGGACGCACCGAAACTGCACAGCTCTTATTTGGCATTGATAAACCGGATAGGGGGTCGATCACAATGCAAGGCCAGCAAGTGAAGAATTATTCGCCGCTCAGCTCCATCTCGCGCAAGGTGGCCCTTTGCCCGGAGGATCGCAAGGATGCAGGCATCGTCGGCGAATTGACCGTCAGAGAAAATATCATCCTCGCCATGCAGGCCAGCCTGGGTTGGTTCAAGTACTTGAGCACTCGAGAGCAATATGAGGTGGCGGATAAATATACAAAGCTGCTGAATATCATTACCCCCTCGGCCGATCAACCGGTCAAGAACCTGAGCGGCGGCAACCAGCAAAAGGTGATCCTGGCGCGCTGGCTGGCCACGAACCCCAAGCTGTTGATCATGGATGAACCCACCCGAGGCATCGATGTAGGCACCAAAGCCGAGATTCAAAAACTGGTGCTTTCACTGGCTGATGAAGGCAAGTCCTGTGTATTCATCTCCTCCGAACTCGAGGAAGTACTACGCACAAGCCACCGCATCATTGTCATGCGCGACCGCAAGAAGGTAGCCGAGTTCCCCGGAGATGTGGCCGAAAATAAAGTCATGCAAGCCATTGCAGGGGGTCAAACAGAGACAGCCTAAATCCTCTTTCGATGTGAGAAAGCCCTCGGAGTATGACCGGTTGGGCATCCGATGCGCTGGTATGAGGGATGGTGAATTGTCTCCGCCGCTGATGGCGGAAGAGGTCAGCTTTGACAACGAAACGCCGGAAGGGGTCAGGCATCAAGGAATTGAAGATAATTCCTATACTTGGACGTTTATAAATTTGCAAAAATCAAAGGTTATGTTACAATGTAAAACGACGTTTTAAAAGGAGAATGTGCCTAGACCTATCGCTGAGACAGAAGGTTGTCGCACCAAAAATATCATGAAAAGAATATGCATCATTCTATTATTCATCCTCCTGGCCAGCTGCACCCCGGGTCAAAACGCAACACCCGCAAAAAAGACGGGAGTGCTTTCCTTGGATATGCAACCGGCATGCAGGGACCTGATAGACGGGCTTTGCGTTGTGTCTGAACCCGGCGAGTATTTGGGAGGAGGACAGACAACAGTCATTAACCAAAAGCCAGAGGCTGCTTTTCTGAATGAAACCACCGCCCTGCAGATAAAAGTTGGGGGGTGGACTCTCGTATTTTCCCCGGGGTTAAACACGCCGTTTTCTGTCGGCATGACTTTCCCGGATGCCACGTTGTATCCCGCAGGGGGATACAGCGTCAGCATGACGGTGGAAAACAACGGAAAAAAATGCGATGTAGTGGAGGGGACTTTCACTGATGACATATTGCAGACCGCTCAAAATCAAAGTGATGGGCAGCAAATAAATCCTGTCTCGTCGTTTGACATTCGCTTTGCGATGCGGTGCAATAGACAGTCCCAGGTAATCCTAGGGCGAGTAAAGATGTCTCAATAAAAAACCAACCTGCGTTGAAAAACGCAACTATCAAGCAGCCGCCCGGTTTTCCGGGCGGTTTCTTTTTTAAAGAGGATCCCATGGGTTTCTTGAAAAGCCTTTTCCACCACTTTCGGCGGCATAAATGGCTGGAGGAAAGGTTGGAGAGATACACACAGATCCAACCGAAGGCGCCATGATTGAGATAGATAAACATCAGTCCGTCGACATACAAAACGGTATCGGGCTAGCGTTGAACCTGCCGGAGGAAATCCTTCCCTCTTGGAGGGAGCCGTAAAGATTAAATTCTGGGTATCCAAAAGGCCGGCCGCTTGGACCGGCCTTTTGCAGTGCGAGGGGGTTTACCCAATTGACATGATCCGTCTATTTAGGCAGGCCACCCAGGACCTGCCTAGGGGATTCCCAACCTACTGAAATTATCATTTTCAAAGATGCGCTGAATAGTGATGATATATTTCATCTGCACCAAGTCTTTTCGGCCTCACCTCGTCCCTAATTCCACACTTTCCAAGCTCTCCGTAGTAAAATTCGCCAATTGAATTTTCTTCATTGCTAACTTGTATAAGTCCTTTTCACCCACGAAGCTGTTAGTGCAGCCAGCTTCCAAAAAGACTATAATGAATGCATGGAATGTACGTAATCAGGAAAACAGACCTTGGATCTTTTTGACGACCTTTTGGCTATGCAATATAAAAAGCAGCCTTCTCATCAAAAGAAAATGATGGTTCACGCCTTTATGAAGGTTGGGGGATTGCGATCGGAGACAGAATGAAACGGCCGAAGCCCAGCATACCTCCAGCGAATCCTGCTCTTGCGGCTCAAGGGGGAGAAACGGAGGGCAAGCCGGTACAGGAACCGCTTGCCCATTCTCTCATCTATGTTCAAACGATCTTCGAAAAATCTCCTGTTGGCATGATGACGTGCAAAGCGACCGGTGAAATAGTATCTACAAACCCGGCACTGGCACGACTCTCAGGCGGTACAAAAGAGCAGATTGAAAAGCAGAACTTTCGTAACCTTACGACGTGGCAAGAGTCAGGCATGCTCTCGGCTGTGGATGATGCGTTTACCTCTGGTGTCGAAAGGACATTTGAGGGTCATGCATTTACTTATTTTGGAAAAGAAGTTTGGGTTTCCGGCCTTCTTACCCCCTTTTCCTATGAGGGCGAACGATACTTGTTGGTAATGTTGACCGATACCACCAGGAGTAAGCTGGCGGAAGATGCGTTGCGTGAGAGCGAGGAACGATTCCGGCGATTGACCCAGGTAACCTTCGAAGGGATCGTTATTCACGATGGAAGGAAGGTTATCGATGCGAATCCAGCTGCCATTGCCATGTTTGGATATGAACCACCTGAAGTGATCGGGGAGAAAGTACTGAAGTTTGTGGCACCGGAATCGCAGGAAATGATCATAAAAAGCTTACAGGCGCAAGAAGAAAGACCGATCGAAGCGTACGGAATAAGGAAAGACGGAACGACCTTCCCACTCGAAATCATAGGCAAGACGTTTTCCCATTCAGAATCCACGCTCAGGGTAACCGCACTGCGCGATATCTCCGAGCACAAGCAAGCCGAGGCGTACCTCAAGCGTCAGTTAAAAGAACTGGCCGTCCTGCACGAGGTTGCCGGCGCGGCCGCCAAGTCGGCAGGAGTTGACGAACTCATCGAAAACATCACGCAAGTCATCAGCGAATCGCTCTATCCGGATAACTGCGGTGTGCTGTTATTTGACACGGCAGCCAATGTATTACGCCCGCATCCATCCTATCGAGGCGTTTCAGAAGCTGAAAGCTTGAAGATCAGCATCCCTCTCGGCGAGGGTGTCACCGGGCGCGTGGCTTTCAGCCGGCAGCCCGCACGTATTGCCAACGTGCAAAGTTTAAACTACTACATCAAAGTCAATGAGGAAATGCATTCAGAGTTAAGTGTGCCGATTCTGGCCGGGGAGCGACTGTTGGGTGTGATCAACGCGGAAAGCGCAAAATCGGACGCATTCAGCGAAAGCGATGAAACTCTCATGATCACGATTGCCGGGACACTTGCGACTGCCATCGAAAAACTACACTTGTTTGAAGAGACCTCCCGCCGCCTCGAGCATGTCCAGGCATTGCATAGGATAGATACGGCCATCAGTAACAGCCTGGATTTGGGGTTGACCATAAACATATTTCTTGAGGAAGTGATGCAGCAGTTGGGTGTTCATGCCACCGATATCCTGATACTACAGCCATATACTCTGACATTGGAGTATCTATCAGGGCGGGGTTTTAAAACGAAAGCGCTCCAGCACACCCAATTACGATTAGGGCAGGGTTATGCCGGCCTGGCAGGCCAGGAACGAAAAACCATCCATATATCGAATTTGCGCACGCATAAGACGGATTTTCTTCGCTCACCAGACTTCAAATTCGAAGAATTTGAATCTTATTATGGTGTGCCGCTTATAGCCAAAGGTCAACTCAAGGGAGTCCTGGAAGTCTTCCAGCGTGGACCACTCGAAGGAGATCGGGAGTGGTTGGATTTCCTGGAGATTTTGGCCGGACAGGCTGCCATCGCCATAGACAACGTCACATTGTTCAATGATCTCCAAAGAACGAACTCTGACCTGAGGATGGCTTACGATGCAACCATCGAGGGTTGGTCACGCGCCCTCGACTTACGCGACGAAGTGACCGAAGGCCACACCCAGCGCGTCGTTGAATTGACCATGAAGCTGGCTCAGGAGATGGGTATTAACGAGACCGAACAAGTACACGTCCTGCGTGGCACCTTACTTCACGACATCGGCAAATTGGGCGTGCCGGATAATATCCTGCGAAAAACAGGTCCGCTTACCGCCGAGGAATGGGGAATCATGCGAAAACATCCAATGTTGGCGTATGAAATGCTTACTCCAATTTCCTACCTGCGCCAGGCGTTGGATATCCCTTTTTGCCATCATGAAAAATGGGATGGTAATGGATATCCACGTGGATTAAAAGGGGAACAAATCCCGTTGGCGGCACGCATCTTCTCCGTAGTAGACGTTTGGGATGCGCTCATTAGTGATCGGCCTTACCGGAAGGCATGGGCCAGGGAAGAGGCGTTGGCATATATCCGCGATCAGGCCGGGAAACACTTTGACCCCCAAGTAGTGGATATCTTTCTGAGAGAGATCGACACGGTAAACGGATGATCCACCACATGGTTCCAGAAGGAAAACGAGGGAAACCAGAAAAATGGACCAAGGACCTGGATGGAGCGTGGGGAGAGAGGCATTCCATGACAGGAAATCGATATCATTCCAATTTGGAGGCATTATGCGGCAGCTCCTAGAGCGAATCCAAAAGTCTTTGCGAAGCAGGTCCCCAATTTTCATCTTTGCAGCAGGATTATTCCTGATTATTCTGATCGGCGCCCTCGACTACATCACCGCAACTGATTATGTACTGGACTTCTTCTACCTGATCCCATTGTTCTTTGTTACCTGGTTTGCTGGCATGGAAGCGGGGATTGCCACGGCCGTTCTGGCAGTTTTGACCTGGCTGATTGCCAACCAGATTTCAAGCCAGGTTCCCATAATCTGGGCAACGAAAATATGGAATTCGGTAATTGAGCTGGCCATCTTTCTTGCCTTCGTGGCTCTTCTGTCTGTACTGAAAAGAGATACCCGGAAATTGGATAAAACGCTGTCATTGCTGAATGCCACGCTGGAATCCACGCTGGATGGCATCCTGGTGGTTAACCGGGCAGGAAAGTTCGTCAGCTACAACCATAAGTTCTCTGAAATGTGGAGAATTCCTGAATCCATCCTGGCGACTGGCGATGACGATCAGGCGCTGGCATTTGTACTGAACCAGCTTGAGCAAGCCGGAAGATTTTATTCGGAAGGTAAGAGAGTTGTACGCCCAACCGGAAAAAGAGAGTTTTGATGTCCTAGAGTTCAAGGATGGGCGCACCTTTGAGCGTTTTTCGCAGCCTCAGCGGATTAAAGAAAGGATCGTCGGGCGGTTGTGGAGTTTTCGTGACGTGACCAACCGCAAGCGGGCGGGGGAGGCGTTGGCGGCAGAAAGAAATTTACTGAGTACCCTGATAGATAACCTGCCAGACAATATTTTTATCAAAGACTCCGATGGCCGTATCGTTATGGATAACAGTGCACATAGGCGCCTGCTGGGGATGATTACCCAGGAGGAGACCATGGGAAAGACCGATTTCGATTTCTTCCCGCAGGAACTGGCTGCCTCATACTATGCCGATGAGCAGGAGATCATTCGCTCGGGTGAAGCGCTGATCAATCGAGAAGAACCTACCGTCAATCCAGATGGCGAAAAAAGATGGCTGCTAACCACCAAGGTGCCTCTACGAGATCACCAGGGGATGATTACTGGGATTGTGGGCATTAACCGTGACATTACCGAGCGCAAGCGGGCAGAGAAGATACAGGAAGTGATCTACGCTATTTCCCAGACTGCGATCTCCACCGAGAGTATCAATGAGCTCTACCAGTCCATTCATGCCACCCTGGCTGAATTGGTCCAAGTGGAGAATTTTTACATTGCAATATATGACCCGTCCAGCGACCTGATCAGTTTCCCTTACTATATGGATAAAAAAGATGAGGCTCCCCAGGAAAGTAAACCGGGGCGCGGCATGACCGAATATATCATGAGGACCGGAAAGCCAATCCTGGCACCGCGCCAGACCTTTGCTGAATTGATCCAGAAAGGGGAAGTGGATCTGGTGGGATCAGTTTCGGAAGACTGGCTGGGGGTGCCCTTGAAGGTTGAAGGGCATGTAATCGGGGTCATGGCGACGCAAAGTTACGATGAGAATATACATTTCAACCAGGAAGACATGCGTTTGTTCGAATTCGTCTCAACCCAGGTGTCCCAGATGATCGATCGCAAGCGGACAGAAGAAAAGATCCGTTACATGGGCATCCACGATTCCCTGACAGGTCTCTATAACCGCGCATATTTTGATGAAGAGCTGAAAAGGCTGGAGCATGGCCGGCTGTTCCCGATAAGTGTCTTGATGGCCGATTTGGACGAACTAAAGGAGACGAATGACCGGGAGGGGCACGCGGCAGGGGATGAATTGCTGCGGCAGACGGCAAAGGTTTTACGAGCCGCCTTCCGCACAGAGGATGTGGTTGCGCGCATTGGAGGAGATGAGTTTGCCGTGATAATACCGGGGATCGATGGCAAGATGGCAATGAAAGCCGAACAGAGGGTCAGGGAGATTATCAATAATCAAAACGCCACGCGCAAGGAGAATCCCATCCGGATCTCCATGGGCGTAAGTACTGTGGAAAAAGGCGGTTCGTTGGAGGAGGCCCTTAAGCAGGCAGACGAGCAAATGTATGCGGAAAAACAAGGCAAAGAGAAGAATGAGGACCATGCGGAAGGACAATGAGCATAGAACCTGAGGAATTTCATGCCTACAAGGGGGGCAAACCTTCTGTCAGCCGGCCGATGCCACCCATGTATCCCGGCGGGATGCGGATCGGCATTGAGGAGGAGCAGGCCGTCCGGGAAGTGATCCGGACGAAACGCCTATTCCGTTACTATGGCCCTGAAGAAAGACCTTCGAAGGTGGAGCAACTTGAGCAATCCTTCAGCAAGTTCATGGGCAGCCTGGCGAATACCGATAATCCATAGCTACCAGGGATTTGAGAATGTGGCTAAAAAATTTGATTTGTCTTATCACTCTCCCCATAATTTCCGACATGGTAACGCGGTGTCTTGCTTGAAGATGGCCAAAGATATTCAAGCTTTAAAAGCGGTTAGTCAAAACCTGATGCATTCAAATATAAGCATTACTGATGGGGTTTATGGAATACTTTCAGATAATGACGTTAGAGGGCAAATAACTGCTCTTGGTCAAAATAAAATATCCCCCGAAATAAAAGATATTGATGAGTTGAAATTATTGACGAAACAGCTACTAATTAAGCTAGAGACAAACAATCTACCTTTTAAAGAAAGCGCTGTAGATTTCAGCAATTCCAACGATAACGACACAGAAAAAGCTAATTAGGGAAACAATAATTGCGGCAATTGTTGCGTATTTATTCCAAGATATATTTTTATCGCTTTCGAGTTTTTCAAGTCTAATAAGGACAGATGACATTTGACTTTCAAGACCGGTCATCTTTCCTTGGGTTGCAATCGAATCTGATTAAGGAATTTTTATTTGTCTCTATAAAATTCATAAGCTTACTTAAGGAACTTTTAGCTTCTTTAACTTGTTTTTGAGTTGAGTCTAATTCTGCTCTTATAGGTTCTAGAGTCTGTGTAATTCTTTTATCTACACTGGGCTGTAATCTTGCAAATGCGCTATTGTCTAATTGCTGCATTGTATCGGATAGCGCATCAAGCACGTTAATTGTTCCCCCTATCATAGTGCCAGTTTGCCCCAATATTTCTTGTGCGTGAACGGCATTGTTACCTAATTGATAAGGCGGTACGGATAATAACCCTGAAGGTGTGAGGGTTACAGCAAATGGGGGAATTACACCTTCTTTGGGATCTTTAAATTCTTCAGATGGGGGGGGACTAGATATTAATTTCTTCTTTTTCATTTATGTCACTCTCCCTTGGACATCTATTTGAAATTTCCTAAGTAAAGTCAAACCTTAGAATAAATAATTGCGCAAGGCAATTAGTCGAAAAGGTGGGCCCGGCAGGAGTCGGACCTGCGACCAAACGTATTTGGGCTCAATTCCAGCTAGATAATAAATCTTCATAAATTTAGACAATATTTGGGAACCTGGCCGTTATAGGTTCAATTCATGGAAAAGAATAGATTGAATTGAAAATTACCTCACAAATTTATAAGCGCTTCCAGTATTTATGAGATTATCACAATCTGTTCCGCAAGCGGATTTGTAAGTAAAAACATAATTGCGGGTATCACTTGGATTTTCAAAGACAATCCAGCCATGATAACTACCATTTGGGTTGATTGAGAACTCCAATTAGATAACCAGGGTCTTGAACGTTTTCAGGTAGAAAAGAAGGCACATAACCAATTCCCTTACTAGTTACCCTTATATAGGGTTTTAAGCCATCTTGGAAGTTCAAGAAAAAATCAATTGCTCGTAGATCAGTAGGATATAGACCTAAATTTTCATAAACAATCTCTACCACTACAAAACCATTAAATCCATTATCCATTGGAATCAAAGTACCAATTATATTAGTTATATAGGCGCTTTTAAGTGTAATAGCATAAGAATAATCAGAATTTGGCTCATTTACTTTTCGCTTTCCAATATCATTTCCGACGAGTTCTGTTCTTTGTGGCAATATTTTAAAGTTGTTTTAATCTGAACAAGAGTACCCGATGAATCACGAATTACATATTTTCCACGAAGTGCTTCTCCTGCATCACCAATAATACGACGAACAGACTCTGATTGGACGTTTGCATAAGGCATTTCGGCTTCAACATAATAATTATCTACGGCAGCCCAAGATGGTGTTGGTAGGCTAAAAGGCGACGATTTAAAAGTTCCGTTGGAAACATAAACTTTATCTTGGGCTAAATATTCGTTAGCTTCTCCTCTTACGGATATCATGATGATAGTTCCGTTCGGCAAGTTTGTATTTCCGGAAACGATTGGTTTTTCTATATTTGTTGTCAAATCAATAGTCAGATTAATATTTACATCAAGAGGTAAAAGAGTTGGTGTAGAGGTATTTGTACTCCTAAAAATTGGAAAAGGTAGATTGGCTCCTATATAAAGATTACCAATAATGATTATCAATGAAAATGCAATAAGATTACGCAACCTTTTTTCTGTAAATATGAGTAAGAAGTATCCATCGAACTTTTAACAAACCGATGACTTGCCTGCACAATAATGCTTTCCGATCTGCCACTCTTCGCTGATCTCCATCAAGAGTGCAGAGATCAATCGAAGACAGGAAGCCTCGTTGGGGAAGACACCCACCACCCGGGTACGCCTGCGGATCTCCTTGTTGATGCGCTCCAAGCTGTTCGTGGTCCGGATGGAACGCCGGTGTTCAAGTGGAAAATCGAAGACCGTAAATCCTTCTGAAAGGTTTTCCTCCAACCAGGCTGATAAGCGTGGTGCAGAAACAGCATACTTCTGGATGGCCGCATAGAGCAACTTTTCAGCCGTCTGTCTATCTGGGGCATTGAACATGGAGCGTATGTCGGCAGCCACCTCCAGGCGCATGGATTGTTTGGGAAGGTATGCTCCTGCATTCTGCTGCAAATGGAATTGGCAGCGCTGCCAGGGAACACTGCCCAACACTGCTCGTCTGGCTGCTCCCAAGCCTTCGTGATCATCGCTGGTTACCAGTTTCACACCATGCATGCCACGCTCCTTCAGGCTCTTCAGGAAGGCTTTCCAGTGGGTTTCATGCTCACTCAGGGACACAGAAACCCCTAAAACCTGCCTTTCACCCTCTGGAGTGATCCCGGAAGCCACCAGAACGGCTGCATCACGCACTTGTCCGGCTTCTCGCACCTTCTCGTAACGGGCATCCACGTATAGATAAGCGATCTCTCCAAGCGGTCGTTCCCGCCATTCCTGCAGGACACTGTCCAGTTGTGCAGCTGCACGACTGACTTGCATGCTGGAGACTTCCACACCACATAGTTCTTCAGTGATCGCTTTTACCTTGCGGGTGGACACTCCCTGCACATACATCTCGGCCAGCGCGATCACCAATGCCCGTTCGCTCCGCAGGCCTTTCTCCAGCGCAGAGGGATAAAAGCCACCCTCTCGAACCTGAGGTACTGCAAAGGTGATCTCGCCAACCCGGGTTCGAACGGTCTTGGGTTTGTAACCATTGGCGTGACCAGTTCGGTCCTCCGTACGTTCATACTGGCCTGCATTGAGGTAATTTGCTCGTTCCGCTTGCATAGCCTGGTTGATCAAAATACGCAGCAATTCAGGAACGGTTTCCAGTCCTTTTTCTGCAAGTCCACTTGGAAAGGTATAATCTGTTTGGTAAGTCATTAGGTTCTCCTTATTTGGTTTAGTAGCCGTGTAAGGATACTTCGACTCACCACTCTTGTTAAGGTTCAACAATTTACAGAAAGAATGTTACACCAACTGCAATAAAGCCTAAGATGAACAAAGCAACAATTTGCTTAGTAGTCATACTGTCTTTATTCTTGAGTTTCTGTGCCATTAGTATATTGCTCCATAAAACAACCTTATTGAATTAATCTTTTCAAAAATAGATCAAACATCAAGTCCCCTTATTAAAACAAATAATTGAAAAAGCTGAAAGAGATAATTAGTTGGATAATTCTCTTTCCAATTTTATTGACCATTTATTGATATCTGAATTGTCAAATTTAAGCATTATGAAGAAGGGTTTTTTGTCTTTATATTTTTTATATAAATCTTTCCACTGTCTAGCTAGATAATTAGCGGCTCCTGTAGAACTAAGTTCAGAAATTCCAGCTGCATAGAATAACATTCTATCTGAATTTGGGTCTTTAATACGTTCCACAAAACCATATGTTGTATCACTAAAAGGAGGAATTCCTTCGACAATAATTTCAGATTTCTGACTATGTTTAGGTTCTTCTGGTTTTTCTTGATCTAATCCTGCTGGAATAATAGGGCCAATTATCGGATTTATACTGGTTCCAGTGGGTAAAGAAATACCCGACGGGGAAATTTCAGTATCTGGATTTTGAGTATTCCATATTGCTGTTATTGTGCCAGCATTTAGCATGCTTATACCCGTATCACCCTTCAGAGCCTGAATAGGTTGAGTGGGACCAGTGGGGCCATCAGGATTCGCTAAGGTTTCCAATTCTGATTTTGTTATTTCTCCATATTTGAACTTTACAATACTTCTATTTGTATTTTCTATATATGCTGAAGCCGCGTTGAAAACTGGCGAACCAATAGCAATAAAAGGTGCTTGGGTATCGAGATCACTCATTTCTTTCGGTGAACTAATGATCTGAACACTAATATCTGAGAATAGTAATTTTCCTATTGTTTTGAATGCTTCTTCTGTCTGTGGAACCAAAAAACTAAACAAGCCTTGAAACTGATTGGCTATTTTCATTTCGCCATAATTAACTGATTCGCGAGCATAAGCCACTGGTTTACCAGATAATCCGATAGAGCCAAATGGCTGAACTTTGATGTTTGAGATATATATAACTAATCTCTTAGTTGTAGTTACATTAAAGAATTTTTGTAGCGGGATTTTATGAGTTGCAAGTATCACCAACCAGCTTATTGCAAATATGATTGCGCCAAGAATAATATCTGAAGCTAGGTTTTCCGGGATAGCCCACCAATTCATAAGAACCTCCCATAAATGAGAATTAATCTCGCCTTATAACTTGCATCAAAAGGTGGGCCCGGCAGGAGTTGGACCTGCGACCAAACGATTATGAGTTGTCTGCGCTAACCACTGCGCCACGGGCCCTGGTCCCGAAATTATAGCATGACAAGTGCCCAGACACTAAGATTTTAATAGTCTGGCAGCAACCAGGTGGCATCGGTTATCAGGTATTCTGTTATCATTTTCTACGTGTCTGGGTACTAGCGTCCGCGCTGTGCAAATAGAACCAAAATAACCAGGTTGATGATGAATTGGCTTGCAAAGAAAGCCAGCGTGACGCCCTGGATTATTTTCCGGGTCAGTGGTTTGGCCAGGAATCTCAGCCATTTTGAAGTGGGTGGGTTTTCGGTAATCGTTGGAAAAAGGAACGCACCGCAGTACAACGGGACGCCCACCGGCAACATGTACTGGAAACTCTTCATGGCGGAGAAATACGCCAGGAAGATGGTCACTGGCAGGCACCAGGCCAGCAGGATGCGGTTGAGCGTCTTTTTTGATCCCCACAGCGAGCCTGCCACGAGTGCGAAGGCTGTGAAGAAAAAGAAATAGGCCTTCATGAAATGCTGGCCAAAATACTTAAGCCAATTCGTCAGGGTCGTTTGGTAATACCCGGTCGGATCGATCCTGTCGGGGCCCAGGAGGATTTTCTCTTGCTGGCCTGTCCAGCTGTCGAGTGCCAGGCGTGCAATATAAGGAGACAGGAGGGATGGGCTGGTGATAATAATTGTGCCCAACATGGTCAGTATAAAAAGCAATCCTGAAAAGATGAGTTTTTTAAAGGACAGTTTTTGCTTGATCAATCCTGCGACCAGATAGCCTGCAATTACCAGGAAAAAGAACAGGCCCCAGAGCTTAATGGCAGTTGTCAGCCCGCAGGCCACCGCCGCCAGGTAGAAATACCGCCCGAAGCGTAAGTCATCTTTTTGAAGGAAATAAATCGTCAATAAGAACCAGCAATAATATAATTGAATCGGGATGCCAAAATTGATAATTGATCTTTACGATCCCCGGGATAAGCAATAGGAACACAAACAAGCTGACTGATACACGCGCAGATTTGTATTGTGTCACCAGGTAGACTGCCAGCAAAAGTGCCAATACCATCGGTAAAACGCTGACGAATTGACGCAAAAGGAAGATATTTAACTCTAAATGTTGGGCAAATTGGTTTCCGAAAATCAGGCGGGGGATGATCAATACACTCGCTGAAATCGGCAGGTAAGGATACCCATAAGACCAAGTCCAGTTTGCAAGGACAGCATAGACGGTCGCACTGAAGTTTGCCTGCGGGGTTAGTGCCTTTACCACATCCGGATAGATCACCCTTTCATCTCCGTGGATAAAAGCTTTTCCATGAATATCCGGTATAAGATTGAAGGGAATAAAAGCCAGGAAATATATCAGACCGAGTATTGCGAGAATGGAAAATACCTTTCGTTGCACGGGTAATAATCCATTCCATTTTGAGCGCAAACGGGCAGCCAGGGAAAGTCGCTTGCGATAATCCTGCGCGTAAGCAATCCGGAGGATCAACCAGGCTTGAAAACAGATCAGGATGGCCCAGACGATCATCGGACGGATCGGGGGCGGGAATGAAAGCCAGGTATGAAAGAAAACCTCGATCAGTGCCACCATTGCGAGGATGAATGCTCCTTGAACGATGAATAGTTGCGTGCCAAATTCGCCGGTTGGTTTTTCAAGATAACGATCGGCGCTTTGTGTTATAAGCTCAAAGAAACGCTCATTTCGGAATACTTCGAATGTAAAAAGAGCAACAAATCCCAGTAAAAATAAATCTGCCCCAGCGATCCCAAGTCTCAGGTACGAGAAGCCAAACAGTCGGGCGCTTTCTTGATCCGATCGCCTGGACAAAAAGAACAACAATGCCACGCATCCTTCCACCAATGTGGCCGTCGCGAAAACTCGGAGGTGTTTGTTTTTCATCATTTTCTTCCTATAATGTCTGTTGGCGGGCGAAAGGGCTCGAATTCATGATATTGTGCTAGCGCCCCCTAACAGCGAAAAGATATAAAATAATTAAGTTGATAACCAATTGACTTATGAAAAAGGCCAGTGTAACTCCCCGGATAATTTCCCGGGCGAGCGGTTTGGCCAGGAAACTCAGCCATTTTAAAGTGGGTGGGTTTTCGGTGATGGCTGGAAATAGGAACGCCCCGCAATAGAGCGGGATGCCCACCGGCAGCATGTACTGGAAACTCTTCATGGTCGAAATATAAGCCAGGAAGAGGATCACCGGCAGGCACCAGGCCAGCAGGAGGCGGTTGAGGGCCTTTCTGGATCCCCACAACGCGCCTGCCGGCAGCGCAAAGGCCGCGAAGAAAAAGAAATAAGCCTTCATGAAATGCTGGCCGAAATACTTCAGCCAGTTCGTCAGGGTGGTCTGGTAGATCCCGGTGGTATTCCCCCGTTCGGGGCTCAGCAATATCTTAGCTTGCTGGTCTGCCCAGCTGGCAACCGCAGTCCGTGCGACATACGGCGCCAGGAGGGATGGGCTGGAAATGATGATGGTCGCCAGCATGGTCAGGATGAAAAGGAGCCCTGAAAAGAGGAATTTTTTAAGGGACAGTTTATGCCGGATCAAACCTGCGATCAGATAGCCTGCAATTGCCAGGAAAAAGAACAGGCCCCAGAGTTTGATGGCAGTTGTCAGCCCGCAGGCGGCAGCCGCCAGGTAGAAATACCGACCGAAGCGCAGGTCATCCTTTTGCAGGAAATAAATCGTCAATAAAACCAGCAATAATATGATCGAATCGGGATGCCAAAACCGATAGCAAATTTTTACGACCCCCGGAATCAGCAGCAGGAACACGAACAGGCTGACCGAAAAACGTACGGATTTATAGCGCGTCACCAGGTAGACCGCCAGCATGAGCGCCAGCACCATCGGCAGAACGCTGACGAATTGACGCATCAGGAAGACATTGACCTGCACCTGTCCGGCAAACTGGTTTCCGTAGATCAGGCGGGGAATGATCAAAACAGCGGCTGAGATCGGCAGGTAAGGATAACCGTACGCCCAATTCCAAGATCCAAGGACATTCATAACGGTCGCGGCGAAGGTCGCTTGCGGGTCAGAACCCTTACCACATCCGGATAGATGACCTGCTCATCCTGGAGGAGATAGAACTGCCCGAAGCTGTTCCGCAGGAGGTTGAAGGGAATGAATGCCAGGAAATACACCAGGCCAAGAATTGCGAGGATGGTGAAAACCCTACGTTGTACCGGCAGCAGGCCATTCCATTTTGAATGGAGATATGCAAGCAGGGAAGGCCGCTGATGATAAACCCCGGCATATGCGATCCGTAAGACCAGCCACCCTTGTATACAGGTCAAACCGGCCCAGAAAAACAGCGGGCGCGTCGGCAACGGGAAGGCCAGGTAGGTCAGCAGAAAACATTCGAACAGGAATATGCTAACAACGATCAACGCCCCCTGGATAAAGAACAGATGCTGTTTGGGCCCTGCCAGTTGCCTGTCCAGGAAGGATAACAGGCGGCCGGCCCGGTGAGGGGCACGCATCCAGGCGATGAACAGGAACAGTAAGGCTGCAAGAATGAGAAACAAGGATCCTGCCAAGGCCAGCCTTAAATTTGCGTAGTTAAAGATACTGTCCCCGGCCCGCCGCAAAGTGCATGGTGAGTAGTTCAAATAGAGCCAGCAACCCTTCGAGAATAACGATCGCAAAGAACGAAAGGAGGTGCTTTACTTTCATTTACCCCTCGTCGAAATCAGAAATCGTACTCCCGGACAGCCTCGACCACTTTCTTCAGATCGTACTCGCTCAAGCGCATTGTGAAACGGCAGACGCACCAGCTGGTCACTGGCTCGTTCGGTCACCGGGCAATCACCAGGCTGTCCGCCGAAACGCCTGCCCATGTCCGAAAGGTGCAGCGGCAGGTAGTGGAAGACGCTTTCGACGCCTTTCTGGCGCAAATGGGCGATCAATCCCTGGCGTAGTTCGAGGGTTGGCAGGAGCATGTAGAACATGTGGTAAGGCTGGTCACAATAGGAGGGTATATACGGCAGCTGGACCTCATGGGTCAGAGCCCAGTCCTTCAGATGCTCCTGGTAGAAGTTCCAGACCATCCGGCGATGGGTCTGGACCTTCTCGCGCTGTTCGAGTTGGGCGAACAGGAATGCGGCGAGGATATCAGACGGCAGGTAGCTGGAACCGACGTCCACCCAGGTGTACTTGTCCACCAGGCCGCGGAAGAAACGGCTGCGGTTGGTGCCTTTTTCGCGGATGATCTCGGCGCGTTCAACCAGTTCCGGATCATTTATGAGCAGCGCGCCGCCTTCGCCGCAGGTGAAATTCTTGGTCTCGTGGAAACTTTGCGCAGCCAGGACTCCAAACGTACCGAGGTTTTTGCCTTTGTATTTGCCAAACAGCCCGTGGGCATTGTCCTCGACCACGGCGACATGGTGGCGACTGGTGATCTCCAGGATGGCGTCCATTTCGCAACCGACTCCGGCATAATGGACCGGGACAACGGCTTTTGTGCGGGGCGTAATGAGCGCTTCGAGCCTGGATTCATCCAGGTTTAGTGTATCCGGTCGTATATCTGCGAAGACCGGTCGGGCGCCGCGCAAAACGAAGGCGTTGACCGTCGAAACAAAGGTGAACGATGGAAGGATGACTTCATCGCCGGGCTGAATGTCGAGCAGGAAGGCGAACATCTCCAGTGCGTGTGTGCAGGAAGTGGTCAGCAGAACCTTGGGGACGCCGAGCTGCTGCTCGAGCAAGGCGCTGGCTTTCCGGGTGAACGGTCCATCTCCGGAAAACTTGGCTTCGGCGATGGCCTGCGCAACGTATTCATTTTCCTTGCCCACCATGACGGGGCGGATGAAATCGATCAGCAGGGGAGCTTTTTCAGGCATTGTCTACCTTGTAATATGGCGCATTGCGTCCGGCCCGGTCATGAATAACAGATCCAGAATGGAGAGATTTGGATCGAAGGGCGGATGGAGCTGCGGATATTCTGGGTAATTGTAATCCATGTATTCCAATGTGATCCCGGCGGATGCAAATTTGTCATTCTCGATGTAATCCCTGGCGGAGGGACCACTGATGTAGTGGTCTGCTCCCAACTGATTCAGGATCTGCACAAGACGGTCGGTCTTCCTGCCGGTCGGAAGCACTTCTGACGAGCGGATGAAGCGGGTATGCCGGATCCCCAATTCACGAGCCAGGGCCACGGTCAGGTCGACGGTGAAGTCAGCCAGGAGGACGTCGTGGCGATGGTAGAAGGGTTCGAGCAACGGGACATAGGTCCGGAAAAAGGGCGCACGCCCATAGGCAAAGGTCAAGGTCTTCCAGTGGGCCTCGTTCCACGGCTTGCTCCAATCGATCTTGACCTGGTTGATCGGTACCGACTTTTCAACCACGCCCTGGCTGTGCACCGGGATGGTCAGCCATTGGCGGCCCTGCGCGGTTTTGATCTGGTTGCGGTTGCGCCAGCCATGTTTATCGTACTGGACGTCATCGTAAAAAACAAATATATCCGCCCGGTTGATCTGGTCGAAATAGCCGCGCCAGGGGATATAGGATGGCTGCAGGATGACACATTTCATGATTGTTTTGAGGAGGCTTCCGGAGTGTTGCGTTCGATCGTGTAGGGCCTGCGGCCGGCCGTCCGCTCGAAGACACGCGCCAGATACTCCCCAATGATCCCCAGCGCGAAGAGCTGCACTCCGCTGAAGACCATGACCGCAGATGCCAGGAATGGGAACCCCGGTACCGAACCTTCCACAAAATAAACGGTGATGACGTAGATGAAACCCAAAAAACCCATCAGGGTGAAAAAGAACCCGATAATGTTACTGAATCGAAGCGGCTTGGTACTGAAGTTGGTCAGATACAGCAGGGTCATCCGCAGAAGTCTGCCCAGGGTGTAGTTGGATCTTCCAACGCTGCGTGGCTGCTCGTCCACCATGACCGTCGCAAAGCGCGTGGTTCCCCATGAAAGCAGCACATCGATCATCACGTCCGGATTCTGGTAGCCTTCGAAAGCCCTGCGAAGATCCATTCGGAAGGCGCGGAAAGCGCTCACGTCGCGGATCGTCTTGATGCCGATCGCCGAAGCCACCATCCATTTGGACAGGATGGACCCAAGGTTACGCCACCAGGAATGCGGGAGCTTTTTGGGAACACCATAAACCACGTCATAGCCTTCCCCCAGTTTCTCCAGCAGGAAATGCAACTCCTCCGGTGGATGCTGGAGATCGTCGTCCATCGTAACGACCACCTCATAGCGGGCCAGGCGGACTCCGCACAGGGTGGCGTTATGCTGCCCGTAATTGCGCATCAGGTCGATCCCCCGCACGCATGGGTATTGTTTGGCCAGGGCCGTGATGACCTCCCAGCTCTGGTCAGGGCTGTCATCATTTACCAGGATCACCTCATAATTTTCGGAAAGACCGGACAGCACTTTATCCAGCCTCTCCAACAACTCTGGAAGCGTAGCCTGACTTTTGTAAACCGGGATGACGACAGAACAGTTCATAGGGAAGTTCATAAAAAAGCAATTGGCTTTAGCGCTTAGCGAAACTTTCCTGACGCTAATGGCTAATAGCCAATTGCCAACCGTGAATGGCTATCAGAAAGCGGGCGATCGGATTCGAACCGACGATATCTTGCTTGGAGGGCAAGCGTTCTACCACTGAACTACGCCCGCGTGCGTTCTATTCTACCGTGACGGGCACGGAAGGTCAACCTGTGCAAAGGATTTTATCAGGCTTTTCACAAAGTCTGAAAGTGTTTGAAGCCCCATCCCCTTTTCTGGGACTTCTCCGGACCTCACCCCCTGCCCCTCCCCCTAAGCGGAGGGGTTAAGAAAAAGGCAGCGGGGGTGCTTTCCCAATGTCTGCGGAAAAGAGAAATTTGTAGTATTGGCTGGCACCTATGCCACCAGCCAATACTACAAACCCCGATTTCGTGAAAAGCCGGGGGGGTTTATAATACCTGCGAGATGGAGTGATCCTATGAAAACCATACGCGGTTTACTGGTATTCCTTTTTCTGAGCCTTTTCCTGTTGCAACCCATTCACGCGGCCGCATCCGGACCGGTGGCCCTGGTGCTGACCATCGACGGAGCCATTACCCCGGCCACGCAGGGTTATCTAACGCGTGGCATCCAGACCGCCGAACAAAGCGGTGCGCAGGTGGTCATCCTGCAACTCAACACCCCCGGTGGCGGGCTGGGCCCGATGCAAAGCATGGCCGAGGCTATGCGCGCCAGCCGCGTACCGGTGGTGGTATATGTGACGCCACGCGGCGCCTGGGCCGGGTCTGCGGGGACGATCATCACGCTGGCAGGCCACGCGGCTGCCATGGCTCCTGAGACGGCCATCGGCGCAGCCAGCCCGGTCGGGAGCCAGGGTGAGAACCTGAGTTCCACCGAACAGGCCAAAACAACTGAGATCATGAAGGCCACCGTACGTTCGCTGGCCGAACGACGCGGCCCGGAGGCAGTAGCCCTGGCCGAAGCAACCATCGAAAGTGCCAAAGCCGTCTCCGCCACGGAAGCACTCAAGGCGCACCTGGTGGATTTCATTGCCAATGATGTCAGTGATCTACTCAACCAGCTGGATGGGTTCACTGTCCAAATGGCAGACGGCCCGCGTGTTCTGCATACCTCTGGAGCGACGCAGCAAAGCCTGCCCATGTCATTCATCGAACAACTGCTGCAATTCCTGGTCGATCCTAACATTGTCTTCCTGCTGCTGGCAATCGGTGTGCAGGCTCTGCTGATCGAATTGACCCATCCGGGCGCCTGGGTGCCGGCCTTCTTTGGGGTGGTGTGTCTTTCCCTGGCAGCTTATGGGCTGGGGCTCCTGCCGGTCAACTGGTTTGGATTAATCTTCATCGTCACGGCGTTTGTCTTATTCATCGTGGATATCAAAGCGCCAACGCATGGGGCATTGACCGTCGCGGGGGTTGTCTCGTTCATCATGGGGGCACTGGTCCTGTTCAATTCCCCGGGGACGCCCCGTTTCGAGCGCGTTTCCCTGCCCCTAGTGATCTTTGTGGGCGTTTTCATCGGTGCGATCTTCGCCGTCATCCTGGGATATGCCCTGCGGGCGCAGCGACGACCGGTCATCACCGGGCGGGAAAGCCTGGGCGGTGATGTCGGCATAGCCGTCAGCGAGATCGACCCGACCGGGCAGGTCCAGGTGGCCAGCGAGCTCTGGAGCGCGGAGGCCATGGACGGCTCCAAGAAGATTCACAAGGGGGATACGGTTGAAGTGGTGAAGGTGGAAGGCCTCAGGCTTAAAGTCAGGAGGAAGGATTAGGCAGAAGCCTTTCCGCCTCCCAGAGGCGGACCTTTTCAAGTAATTTCCCAAGCGGATTCAATTCGCCGACGGGAACCGAAAGGTTCTTCAAGCGCGTACGGTCATATTGGAAAGTGTGTGCCCCGGCGTTCAACACCCTAGCCTGACGGCGGAAGTCTTCGTGGGTCAGCCAGCCAGTGAAAAGGAGATCCATGCCGTAGATCCACAAGTTGCCCCAAGCGTGGGTTGGAATGAGATAGGGTTCGCCATGCAACGGGCTGTGAATCCCGATGCGGGCCACCGGCTTGCATTGAACATGGACATAAGCCAGGCTATGGAAGTCCTTTTCCACCAGAATACGTTGCCGGGGTGGCAGATCCAACGTGACGTTTATGAAATTGCGTTCTGCATCCTGCCCGCCAATCTCTAATCTTATGGGCGTTTCGCATTCGCTTTTCAGGGCTAATTTTTCAAGCGGGATCCAGTTCCCCGGCCTGGCCCAGGCCTCCGGTAACAGGTGGATCAAGGATATCGGCTGATCTGCTGCAATGGCTTTATCCACATCTGCCTGTGCGGCCGCCACAACTCCCAATAAGAAAGCAAACAAATAAAGGTCATCGGGTTTGTGATCCTCACCGGCGAACTGGTCAACCGGGAGAAGAGCCGGCGCCTGGAGCAGGATACCCGGATCCCGGCGGAATTGGACGATCTGGCTGCGGTGGGTAATCAGGAAACTCTTTACAATGGCACGATGCCCACCCAATGAGACGTCGTATTGGTCCGGGTTTGTAAAAGGGGCCGCCCCAAGCACCTTATATGGTACGGCTTGCTCGGAAAGATGGCGCCGGAAAGCCAGTTCCACCGCCACAGCCGCCACGATATGCCTCATATGGCCAACGGGGGAATCGCCCATGTAATCACGTGTGCATGCCAGCGAGTGGCAGGCAAACGCGATGCCGCCTTCGGTCAGGTCGGGAGTGTATGGCAGGTGGAGAAGGTCGGATATAGCAAGCATGGTTTTACAAATCGGTTTACCAGAAATGAGGTACAAGTTCGTTCTTACACTTTACTCGTTTCTAAATTGCAGACAATAGTGATGGAAGGTGTTGCTCACCCAGGCCGAACCCAGCCCGTAGGGAGCCAGGCGCTGGTTGTTCTGTAGCCAGAGTTTCTCATCCTTGAGCGTGTACACCTTAGCGAGCTCACGACCCAGATCCCAGGCCAGCGGGTAGATCCTGCCGCCCTTTTTGACATTCTTGACGATGATTGTCAGGTAAGCCTTTTCACGCAGGAGTGGCTTCAGGCCGGCGTATATGGTCACCAGCCTGACCAGGAACTCCTCGTAATCGTGCAGGTTGCCCAGGTCGTGCGGATCGTCCGAGTAGAACACATCCAGCTCCCTTGACACGCGGCGGCTTTTCTGTGTACCAGCACCTTTGGCGTGTAGCATGTCCCAGTAGGGTGGGGAAGTGAGTACGTAATCCATCATCGGAAATTGGTAGGAAGTGGCAAGGCTGGCATCGCCATGGACAATCTTTGATTGTAAATTTGCGATCGAGGCGCCCAACGACTGGCGCTCTTCAGCAATGACTTGGCGCGCAATTTCGGCGTACTTGGGGTTCAACTCGATGCCATAGGAATTGCGTCCGGCACGCAGGGCGGCTATCAGCGTGGAGCCGGTCCCGGCCATTGGGTCAAGCACGGTCTCACCAACTCTGGTAAAGAATTCAATGAACTCTTGTGCCATCGTCTCCGGGAATTTGGCCGGGTGGACCAGGACTCCTTTTTTTCGCGGCGGCGGGTTATGGATGAACCAGGATTTCTGGAACTTGAGCCAGGTCTTTGGATTGAGGTCGTTGAGTTTGTTTTTCATGCGCTTGGGGTCAGAGTGGGGGTGGGTGTTCGGGAAGGGGTCAGAGAAGGCGTCGGGGAAATGTAGAAAACAGAGTAAATGGCAAGGTTTGAGAAGGAGATGGTCACAGGTGTCTGTCCGTTGGCATGAATGAAAAAGCCAACTGTCCCACTGGAAAAGACCGGGTCGAGCAAGCTGAACTGGTAGTGGTCATTCAGGAAAAAGCGCATCTCCCTGCCAACCGCCCAGACTCCCAGCTTCACCTGTGCGGGTGCACCGGAAGGGGCATCTCCACTCGATAGCCAATCAATCAGGGGATAGGTCTCTCCGCTACGAACGCTTTCCAGGCGTTCCTGGCCACTGCAGTTTATAGTGAAACGGTAATAGTTCCCGCCGGGGGTGGCACGCAAGACCATCCCGTACTGATCCTTATCACTGCACAAGCTGATATCCACCTGCGCCTCGGTGTAGAAGTCGCCCATCTCAGGCTGGCTACGCAGACTTAGAATTGAGAGCGGCCCTGGACCGGTGATGGATAATACCAACCGGTTGCGGGTCAACGTGGCGCTGGCCTGTGCGGAACTGGCTGTGTTCCACAATTCAGCCTGATCGAAGGAATCGGAGAAGATCAAACTTGCAACGCCCGGATGATAATTCTCCGTCGAGGTCGGGGATTGCGATGGGAAAATGGTGGGCGTGTTGGTGGCAGGAAACCAGACAATGGTAGGGCTGGGGGTTTCGGTGGGGGAAATCGTCGGGGTCCCGATTGGTATAGCGAGCGGGCCGGAGCAGGCAGCCAGGACCATTCCGCAGGCGGGAAGGAGCAGAGAATAAAATCGTTTTACCAGAATGGTGAGTTTCATCGTGCCAAAAACCGGAAGAATAGTGGCTCAAGGTGTTGTACAATCAAACCAGACATCGAACTCCGTCCGACTTCTTCTTCATTCTACTGCGTGTTGAATGAATTTGGCAATCGGGAATACCTGGATGCTTTACAAATATTCCCTTTTGTTCGGAGGACGACGTAACATCCTTTACAATAAATAAAGGAGAACCATATGAGTGAAAAAGCTGTCCTGGTGACTGGTGCCTGTGGTGAGATCGGTCAGGCACTCGTGCAAAAACTGGCCCGGCAGGGAGGTTTTTCCATTGTGACTGCCGACCTGGCGGTTCTACCGGAGACCATCCGGCCGTTATCGGCCGAACATGTCCAGGGTGATCTGGTCAATAAAGTCAAGATTTTTTACGATTACGATTTCGACATTATTTTCCACCTGGCGGCGTCGCTTTCGTCGAAAGCTGAAGTATCCACCGAGGAAGCGCACCGCATCAATGTGGAAGGGACAATGCAGCTTCTGATGCTGGCAGCTTATCGCTCGGAGAAATACAAAAAAGAAGTGAAATTTCTATTTCCCAGTTCGATTGCAACGTATGGTTTCCCTGACCTGGCAACCAAGCAGGCGAGCGGGCGCGTGAAGGAGGATGATTGCAACACGCCTCACACGATGTATGGCTGCAATAAATTGTACTGCGAGAAGCTGGGCATGTATTACAGCCGCTACAACGGCCAACGCCACCTGGACCCTGAGCCGCCAGTGATGTGTGACTTCCGTGCTATTCGCTTCCCCGGACTGATCAGCGCATTTACCCTGCCCAGTGGCGGGACGAGCGATTACGGACCCGATATGCTGCATGCGGCGGCGGAGGGCCGGCCTTATGCATGTTTCGTGCGACCCGATACCAAGATCTCATTTATGGCCATGCCGGATGCCATCAAGGCTTTAATGATGCTGGCAGAGGCACCGCGCGGGAATTTATCGCATGTAGTCTACAACATCGCCAGTTTCAGCTTGACCGCAAGTGAATTCCGGCAAAGGGCACTCCAGGCCTTTCCCAGTGCGCAGATCTCCTTCCAACCGAACCCGCGCCGCCAGGGTATTGTGGACTCCTGGCCAGAGGACGTGGACGACTCGCTGGCCTGCCTGGAATGGGGCTGGCGACCGGATTACAATGTGGACAAGTTCTTCGACGAATATTTCATCCCAGAAATCAAGAAGCGTTACAAGCGTGCGAGTATGCGGACGGATGAATAGAAAATAAGAAGAAATAAAGGCGGACAGGCATTTTGCGCCTGTCCGCCTTTATTATTATTTTAGTAAGGCCATTAATTAGTTATAACAACCGGTCCCCCACCTGGACCGCGTCCACACGGAAGTGACAGCCGCGGCTCTGGCGGTTGTGGCGGGCGGCCTGGGCCACTATCAATGCCACTTCGACTGCATTACGCAGCCCGATCAAGCCGTCGCTAAGTTTGGTGACGCTATAAAAGGTCTCGATTTCGTTTTGCAGGTGGCGTAGTTCGCGGATGGCACGCGAAAGCCGCTCGCTGCTGCGGATCAAACCCACGT
Source organism: uncultured Chloroflexia bacterium (assembly GCA_963827305.1). Taxonomy (GTDB): domain Bacteria; phylum Chloroflexota; class Anaerolineae; order Anaerolineales; family Villigracilaceae; genus UBA877. The sequence goes on along the minus strand of CAWHAM010000003.1, from coordinate 21,986 downwards.
AATGCCACATGATGTTCTGGATGGTCTGCATGTCGCCCTGGATGAGGGCCGGATCGGAATCTTCCGTCAGACCGGACTCATCCCACGGCGGAACCTCCGCGAGGGGTGGGGTGGCAGGCCGGGAGTCCGACGAGAGCCGGGACTCGATATCGAGGGCGGCACGGTTGCCCCACACCAAACCCTCCAGCAATGACGTCGAGGCAAGCCGGTTGGCCCCATGCAGGCCGGTGCAACTGACCTCACCAACGGCATATAAATTCTGGATGCTGCTGCGCCCCCATTCATCCACAGCCACACCGCCGCAGAAGTAATGTGCCGCTGGAACGACCGGGATGGCCTCACGGGTGATGTCAACCCCGACGCGTTTACATTCCGCGTAGATATTCGGGAAGCGTTTTTTGATCTCGGCAGCCGGCATGTGCGAGGCAATATCCAGCAGGACGTAAGAGTAGTTGTGGTCTTCCATTTCATTATGGATGGCGCGCGCCACCACGTCACGCGGGGCCAGATCCTTCCATTCCGGCGAATATTTTTCCATGAATGGCTGGCCCTCCGGCGTAAGGAGCCTGCCGCCTTCGCCGCGCACCGCCTCACTGATAAGAAATCCCTCCGCCCCTGGTACCGCCAACGCGGTCGGATGGAATTGGATATATTCGGCGTTCGTGATGCGTGCGCCGGCCCGGCTGGCCATGGCCAGGCCATCGCCGCGTGCGCCGGTGGGATTGGTGGTGTTGCGGTAGATGCGCCCAAGGCCTCCGGTGGCCAGGATAGTCGCGGCTGCCAGGGTGCGATGGATCGTATGCCCGAGGCGGTCAAAGATATAAGCGCCATGGCATGTGACCGGCTTGTATGCCGAGAGCGGGTCACGCGAATGGTGGGGATAGGTGATCAGATCAACCGCCGTAACGTTGGTTTCCATTTCAACGTTCGGCATCTGCTTGAGTGCTTCGACCAGGCTCTGCATAATGGCCAGACCGGTTCCATCGCCAACATGAAGGATGCGTCGCCGGCTATGGGCGGCTTCCTGACCATATTCCGGCTCTCCATCTGAAGTATGGTCAAATTCAATCCCGGCAGTCTGCACCAGAATTTCCTGAAGCAACTCCGGACCTTCCTTTGCCAGGATCTCGGCGGCCCTGGGGAGCGATGCGCCTGCTCCGGCAGCCAGGATATCCTTTTCCAGCAGGCCGGCACTGTCATCCGGTCCGCGGCTGATGATGCCGCCCTGGGCGTAGCGCGAATTTGACTCACGCGGGTCAGGTGCACGGGTGATGAGGACAATCCGACGGTTTGGGTTGCGTGCCAGCCGCAAGGCTGCAGTTGCACCGGCGATGCCGGAGCCGATGATGAGGACATCCGTGGTTTTCATGAGGTTTCCAGGTTTTCTAATAGAATGGGATACCTGAGGCCTTCCGACCCATCAGATACCTCGAGGGCTTCTACCCAATTTCAATCATTCTCTGCACTGCCCGAAATGCCTTGACCCGGATCTCTTCCGGCACATCGATGACATAGCGGTTGAATTTCAAGGCGTCGCGCGTTTCTTCCATCGTGATGGTATTCATATGCGGGCAGCGCACCATGCACAGGCGCAGCATATCCTTTTCCGGGTTGGCCGCGGCGATATTGTCACCCATGGCACATTCGGTCAGTACCAGGTATCGGGAAGCTTTCGACTCCTGCACATACCGGATCATGGCATTCGTACTGCCGGAAAAATCGGAAGCCGCCACCACCTCCGGGCTGCATTCCGGATGGGTCAGAACAACCACGTCCGGGAACTGTGCGCGTACGTTCTGGATGTCGGCCACTGTAAATTTCTCATGGACCTCGCAACGGCCATGCCAACCGATCATCTGGTAATCCAGCTCACCCTCATGTTGAGGGCTTTCTCCAACCCCTCCCCCGGAGGGGGAGGTGAGCATAGGAAAGATTACATGCTTGCCGGTCTCATTGGCAACGTTCTTCGCCAAGTATTCGTCCGGCAGGAAGATGACCGTGTCTGTTTTCAGGGATTCGACCACTGCAATCGCATTGGAAGAGGTGCAGCAGATATCCGATTCGGCCTTCACATCCGCATACGTGTTGACATATGTCACCACCGGCACGCCCGGGAACCTCATCTTGAGATTGTGCACATCCTGTGCCGTGATGCTGGCTGCCAGCGAACAACCTGCTCTTTCGGCAGGAAGGAGAACGGTTTTGGTTGGGTTCAGGATCTTGGCCGTTTCAGCCATGAATCGCACACCGCAGAAGACGATCACACTCTTATCGGTCCGGGCAGCCTTACGGCTCAGATCAAGCGAGTCACCGGTAAAATCCGGAATGGAATAGAACAAGGCCGGTTCCATATAATTGTGACCGAGTATGACGGCATTCTTCTGCACCTTTAATTCCTCAATCTCAACGGCAATCTCGGCTTTGATGCGCAATTCCACATCTGGAACGATCTTCTCGAGCCGGGATTTCATTTTCTCATACATTTCCTGAGTATTCATTTTGCCTCCGCCTCAACCCAAGCTCTCTCCCAGTGGGAGAGGCGCAGTGGGCGAAGGTATAAGGTCTAACGATACATCAAAAACCTTCACCGAATGGGTCAGGGCACCGATTGAGATGTAGTCCACACCGGTCTCGGCGATCCTGCGGACGGTTTCCATTGAAACATTGCCAGAGGCTTCCAATCTGGCGCGGCCAGCGGTGACTTTTACGGCCTCAGCCATTTTCTCCGGAGACATATTGTCGAGCAGGATCCGCTGGACATGGAGCGTGAGGGCTTCACGGACATCCTCAAGCGTGCGGGCCTCGACCTCGATCTCCAACCCGCCGGCTGCTGCCCGGGCGCGACTGACAGCTTCGGTGATGGAGCCGGCGCAGTCGATATGGTTGTCCTTGATCAGGATCATATCATACAGGCCAATGCGGTGGTTTTGCCCGCCTCCGCGCGCCACGGCGAGTTTATCCAGCATGCGTAAACCGGGAGCGGTTTTGCGGGTATCGAGGATGACAGCCTTTGTTCCGGCGACCGCTTCCACGAACAGACGCGTCAGAGTGGCTATCCCCGACATGCGGCCGAGGAAATTGAGGGCAGTCCGTTCGGCGGTCAACAAGCTGCGCGTTCGACCGGAGACCAGCGCCAGCACCTGGAGGTTTTCCACGCGGGCGCCTTCTTCCACTCGAGGTTGGAAAACCACCTGCGGATCCTTCGTCTGGAAAACGGCTTTGGCAATATCCAACCCGGCAATGATGCCCGCCTGTTTGGCGACAATCTGTCCGCGCATGCGGGCGCGCGCCGGGATAATACTTTCTGTTGTAACATCGCCGGAACCGATATCTTCGGCCAGCACTCGCCGGATCGTTTTCAAAATATCAGGGGTTAAGGGATGGTTTAGTGTCATTTTTACACTTATTGAGATGAAATAAAAACAGGCTTGCGCCGAAATTATTCTACCTGTCTTGTCCGATTTGTCAAGACCGCCTTTGGTTGAATTAGCCAGAAGGACGCTCGTGCTCTTGCGGTATCTCCAGTGCTGCTCCGATACTATTTGTTTTCACTTATCAACCCGAAAAAAACAAGGGTGAGTTCGCCGGGCATTACAATGACCCAGCGGTCATATAATTTTCCACCCCAAACCAGACTTAGGCGGTAATTTCCCGCCGGGATGTCACCAAGGGTAAAATTCTCATCCCAAAGATCGTCTCCCCGAACAGGCATTTGTTTTTCGACGGCATAGGTCTCAACTTGATAAGCTGTCACCTGCGGCTGGTGTAAATCAAGGAAATATTGAATATTTAAATTGCTTGTGTAAAGCGTTTTTCCGTTTGCTTCCACCAAGCGTCCGGCGATGATTTCATTAGACGATCCGTCGGAACCTATCAATGGTTTCAGCCATAATACTGGGTTCCGATCGGAAGCATAATTGTTTTGGCCCATTCGAACTTCGAAGTGCAAATGGCTTCCAGTGGCCTCGCCGGTGGCGCCAACTTCTCCGATTTTGTCTCCGGTCCGGACCATTTGGCCGGCCTGAACTTCGATTTTCGAGAGGTGTCCGTAAAGGGTATAAACCGGCTGGGAGATCACTGAAAAGTGATGTTCGAGGACGATGAGATTTCCGTAAAAATCCAACCGGGGGCCAAACATCGACTGGCTGTCGTTACCCGCCACCACCACCAACCCATCCGCGCAGGCAAGGACGGGGGTCCCGGAGGAGTTATAGAATTCCACACCATGATGCGGATCACGCAGCCCGCCTTCAGTTCCACCGTAGGGATAACCCCGATCAATCGTGTCCACCCCTGGCAGGGAAATTGGACGGCCAAAAAAGAAATGACCCGGCTCGATACAGTATTTCTCTGAAGGATCGCAAGGAACTGATGTTGGCAGGGCGGTTGAAAGTGGTGTATCAGCGGGGGGTGACACAACAATAGTGGGTGTCTGACTTCCGACCAGAGTTGAAGAACCGGCCTCGTTGGTCGGTTGGTTAATATTTGTCAAGGTTGAAGTCGCAGGAGCGACCGGTTTGCAGGCCGTTGTAATGAAAACCAGGATGATGCAAGCCAGCAGATATTTCATTTCAGGGAAAGAAGGGTGTCAGCCAGTAAGTGGTAGGACGTGAAAATGATGGAGACTTACGAAAGGAGAGAGAACAGTAGAGTTGAAATTTTTGAGAGCGAATTCCATTATGGATATAAGAATTATATATAATCAGCAGGACGCTTCGATTATATCCCAACAGGAGTGAAGGTGAACGTGGACAATGCACAAAGTCACAATATAGAAAATGGATCATTTTCAAACACCAGAAGAAATTCCAGTGGAGAATTATACAAGAATAAAAGCAAAGAAAAAAACAAAAAAGTCCGCCATGAAGCGGACTTAGCTGGGGTAAATACCCTAGATCAAGCCCCATATTGGAGTACCGATGGGATTATTGGTGCCGAGGGTGGGAGTCGATCCCACGACCAAGGGCTTATGAGGACAAAATCCCGAAAGTCGTTCTCCCATCCAAGAGCCTAGACTTTTTGCCCTAGTCCCTTGGACAAAGGCGAGAAAAGTCTCTTGGACGTGGTTGTTAAAGGTCAGTCAACACTTTGTGTCCAATGTATTTTATACCCATTAGACAGCGATAAAATGCCTTTTATATTTTCTTGAAAATTGTACCACTATACAAGGGTGGCGATTAATATAAAAATACCTAACAAACTAAGTGTGTAATGAAGAACCACTATCATAAATTACTACCAGGGTCCGATGAAACCGATTAAGACATACTTGTCCAATCCCTCCGGTATATTATCATTAGCTGCCCACTTTTTAATTAAATCCTCTCTGGCCCCGCCGTCATTCTGGTACTCGTCAACCAGCGCTTTTTCCCTGGGCAGTTCAACTCCCCAATCGGGACTCCAACGGTCAAAAGAAGCATTATAAATATGGCCAATGATGTTAAAGACGAAGTTCACCTGTAAAAACCTTCGCCCAGGAGGAGATCTTTTCCCGGTTATTCCAATCTTGCTCACCCAAATGGAGAATGGATGTGGTTCCGTCACTATTGAGCCAGAGAAAACCCATGACCAATACTTTCTGGCCGTCGATTTCCACCATGTTGGCCGATATCCCTCTATAAGGGACATACTCTGGGCTCAATTCATATTTTTGAAACGCTGGATCGGTAGATAAAACACCAGCTAAGTCAAAAGTGACAGTACTATTAGGACTACGAGTACCAATGGAAAAAGGAAAGGGAATTGCCTTGGAGGAAAATTTAAATCCAGACTTCTCCACCGATGCCTCTTCTGACCGGGTGAGAACGCCTGAAGTCAGTATGTCCGGAGATTGAATAGGAAGTCTATCAAGATTTACACTGAGACTGGTATTAATTTCCACCAGTTCAGGTGTGGGGGTTTGCGTAGAGGTTTCAGTGGGAGCAAGCGTAGCTGTTGCGGTTGCTGTTTCAGTGGGGGTGATGGTGGGGGTAGGGCTGGCTGGAGCAATTGGTTCCGTCGGCGCAGCGGGCGGCGAGGCTGGAGCACAGGCTGCCAGAAGAAGGGACAGAGATAGCAACAAAACCAATGTTTTCATAACAGCATTAACCCAGCAAGGTACTTATTGTGCCCATACGATCATGTTCCCATCAATTTCTCTAGAAAAGATTATACCTGTACGACAAACATCTTGATCGCCAAGGTGTATACATTATTGCGGCAAAACTGACCGCAATAGTAGCCACCCGTACAGGGTCCAGGCAAACAATCACCGTTATTGCACCAGTCTGTACAAGTGTTTCCCTGCGAATAGGCACACACATTTTTAGCACAAGCGACTGTAACAGGAGGCGGAGTAGGATGTGCAGCCAAACATTCAGCACAACCACCTAAACTATCATGCGGCGGTTTAGGATCTGTACCACACGGACCACCACAATTTGAACCAAAAATAGGACGGGTTGCCATCCAGAATAAGATAAAAACTACTAAACGCCCAATACAAAAACGCTTCACAATTTCATGATATACGAAGAAATATTCTTTTACAACTCATTTGTTAATGATAAGTATGCCAAACACGGTTTTATCCGCCCCTACAGACAATTGGCGATTATTAGCCCAGTCTGTGAACAATTGATTTCCCCCCGATCTCTCTGAATACACCTTTATGCTATATTTCTCAGGCGCGTAAGCAGGGTCAGGTCCAAACTGAACTATTGGTAATATTTGCTCACCGTTATGATTAAAGGCGGCGATCAAGGTGTTCATCCATTCGGGATCAGTCCACCATCTGGGATCCTCAAGGTTAAAATGAATTAGCTGACCCTTTCCCCCATACTCAACCCCGAAGTCTTAACATTTTCTTTCCGTCACGCATCACAAAGAAAGCATCTACTCCTCGATAAACATTCACATCTTGTTCTGTTATCAGATTCCAATCCATGAAATAAAAATTAGTTGACTTAGATCCATCAATTCTCCAGCTTTTCGGTAACCCTATATCTGCTGGAGGTAAAACATTTTTTATTAACCAGTCTTCTTCAACTCCCTGTACTTCACCACTATCAAAAACTGCAGCATCGTCACCCAAAACTGGTGCATTAATTAAATCTTTCGGAGTATTTAATTCAGTCGCCACCATTTTCATATAAACCCCATTATTATCGACAACTTCAAGAATATTCCCTTTACTTGCATCTACTCTTACCCATCTGCCTCCATGCCATTCTGTCTGGTATTTTGTCCCGTCGGCTTCTGTCCCGTCTGCAGTCAGCCTTAGGGGATCGGCAAATTGTAATACTCCCCCACTGGCATCATATTTTGTTTCAGCCGTTGTCCTGGGAGCTCCATTAGCCCAGGGAAGTGCATAATACAAACCATCCTGACTGGGAAACTCAAATGTTACCCCCAGGCTCTTGGGATTTAATGGATCGGCATAGATATGGGCAATCCTCTGAGCCCGAACATTGGGATCAACCAATGAGGGATTGGCATTTGACCAATAATCCCACCAACTTGTAAAAGCTGCTTCCTGAGCTATTAAACGCTGCCTGTTGTTCAGGGGTCATCAGTACTCCGGAATTTAATCTCGTCTCCGGTGTGGATGTAACCGTGGCTGTCGGCGGTACGGGTGTTTCAGTGGGGGTTGGGGTAGGTACAATTGGTGTAGAGGTGATAACAGTTTCAATAGTAGCAGTTGACGGGGTAGTCTCTACAAGAGCCGGTGAGCTTATTCCTCCTGGGTTACAAGCCGACAATACAAGAGTAATAATGAATATCCCCCCTAGCCGTATAAAAATACTTCTTGACGGACGTCTCTTTGGAAGCATGATCTTTGCATACTAAAGTAGCATGAACAAAATACGGCCCTTATAATTTATTATGATTTCATTCTCATTATATATCTGAAAGTTTGTCAAACCACAGCAATTCTGCCCTTATCTTCTCTGGCCGTGCGCTCTAGTAATGGATGAGTGATTAAAAACAAAAAACCTGCTAAAACGCAGGCTTTTGTAAGTGCCGAGGGTGGAGTTGATCCCACGACCAAGGGCTTATGAGGACAAAATCCGGAAAGTCATTCTCCCATCCAAGAGCTTAGACTTTTTGCTCCAGTCCATTGGACAAAAGCAAGAAAAGTCTCTTGGACGTGGTTTTTAAAGGTCAGTCAACACTTTGTGTCCAATGTATTTTATACCCATTAGACAGCTATAAAAAACGAGTAAATCATACTTGAAAATTGTACCACTAAACAAAAGGGACGGTCATTATAAAAGGGCCGTAGTAAAAGCCGCAAAACTTTATGCTAGATTAAGAAAGATCACTTGGCAATACCCCATGCCACTATGTGCCCACTAATAACGGTTCTATCCGCTCCATCAGGTAAATAACGGTTATTAACCCAATCGACAAATAATTGGTCACCCCCTTTAACCTTTCCAAATTAACCTCATTGTTATATTTCTCAGGTGCGAAGGCAGTCTCAGTTCCGTACTGAATTATTGGTAACATTTGTTCACCGTCACGATTAAAGGCTGCAATAATATTTTTTATCCGTTCAGGATCTGTCCACCATTTGGAATTTTCTAAATTGAAGTGAATCAACTGACCAGGTCCTCCATACTCAAACCCAAGTCTTAACATCTTTATTCCGTTATGCATCACAAAAAATGCACATACTCCACGATAATCAACAACATTTGGTTCGGTAATCGCATTATAATCCATCCAGGATAAACCAGTTTTCTTATCCTTATTAATACGCCAAGTAGTTGGTAATTTAATATCCGCCTTTGGTAAAACATTTTTTATTAACCAATCTTCCTCAACACCCTGAACTTCTCCGCTTTCAAAAACCACAGTATCATCACCAATTACCGGTAAGTTTTTTAAATCACCGGAAGTTTTTAATTCAGTCGCCACCATCTTCATAAATACCCCATCATTATCAACTACCTCTAAAATTCTAATTGTTTTGTTATTGGCATCCACTCTTACCCATCTGCCTCCGTACCATCCCAGCTGGTATTGTGTCCCGTCAGCCTCTGTTCCTGATACCATCGGCCTCAAGGGGACAGTATTAATTTGAGCTCCCCCGCTGGCATTATATTTCGTTTCAGCAGTTGTTACCGGGGCTCCGTTAGAAAAAGGAAGAGCATAATATAGACCATCCTGACCGGGAAACTCAAATGTTACCCCCAGGTTTGTGGGATTTAATGGATCGGCATAAATATGAGCAATTCTCTGAGCCCAAACATTGGGATCGACTAACGGGGGGTTGGCGTTAGACCAATAATCCCACCAACTTTTAAAAGCTGCTTCCTGACTAGTAAACGCTGCCTGTTGTTCAGGGGTCATCAGTACTCTGGAATTTAATCTCGTCTCCGGCGTGGAAGTAGCTGTAGCTGTCGGCGGTACGAGTGTTTCAGTAGGGGTTGGGGTAGGTACAACTGGTGTATTGGTGATAACAGTTTCAATGGTGGCAGTTAACGGGATAGTCTCTACAAGAGCCGGTGAGCTTATTCCTCCTGGGTTACAAGCCGACAATACAAAAATCACAATAAATATCCCCGCTAGTTTTATTAAATTTCTTCTTGACGAGTGTCTCTTAGGAAGCATGATTTTTATGAACTAAAGCAACATGAGCAAACACGACTTTCGTTTTGTAATGTGATTCCCTAAATATTATAAATCTAAAAGTTCGTCAAACCACAGCAATTCTTCCCCTCCTTTCCAAGCAGTAAAACCAGCTGGGAATTTCTGCATACATTGTGGCGCTCACAATCCAGTGGAAGCCTGCTTTTGCGCCTCCTGTGTGACGAAACTATACGGGAACGGTTCCCAGCTCTTTGGACTATTGTGGCTGCCCCAGCCGGTAGGGTCAAAAATAAAAGCCCGCTCAAGAGCAGGCCTAGAAGAGATAAATCCCCTTTGTAGAGCCTTGGGATAAGGCAGGAGAGGGATTTTGGTGCCCACTTTGTGGGTACAGGTGCCGAGGGCGGGAGTTGATCCCACGACCAAGGGCTTATGAGTCCCCTGCTCTACCACTGAGCTACCTCGGCGAGCCATAGGTAAGGGTTAGCAACATTAAAACCCGTCTCGTGCCTATATCTGGCGGTCATAAGGAGAGAAAATTATGACTGCTACTTTTGTGAACCAAGGGACTATCAGCACTTTCTTGCAAGATGATTTTTTGTTTACATGGATAGAAGCTTTCCTTATTGACAGGAAAGCCCAAAACATGAGTAAGGGGACAATAGAGTTTTATCGCAAGAAGATAAAATACTTTTTTGATTATTGCGACAAGCAATCAATAACACAAATCTCTCGGATCACCCCCAACCTACTCAGAGAGTTTCTGCTATACCTTGAATCCACAGGACACAATGCTGGTGGTTGCCATGCTGCATTTAGAACAGTGAAAACTTTCCTAAGGTGGTATGAAAATGAGGTCTGAACCTGAGAATTGGAGAAACCCGATTTGGAAAGTAAAAGCTCCCAAAGTGAGCGTAGAGCCTCTTGAACCTGTAGACATTGAAGCAGTAAGAGCAATGATGGGAGTATGTTCAAATAATCTCACAGGTCGAAGGGATGAGGCACTTTTCTTTTCCTCCTAGATACGGGAGCAAGGGCTGGTGAACTTGTTTCGATTAACCTTGAAGATGTTAACCCTATTACTGGTGATATTCTAATAAGAGTAGGGAAGGGGAGGAAACCGAGGACGGTTTATTTGGGCAAAAGTCTAGAAAAGCATTGAGAGCCTATTTAAAGCTAAGAGAGGATTTTCGAATGCTTTATGGATTACTGATGAGGGAGAGCGTATTAGTTATTGGGGATTAAAAACTGATAATGAGAAGAAGAGCAAATCAGGCTAAAGTAAAAAACCCTGAACTACATGCATTCAGGAGATGGTTCGCTCTTTCATGTTTACGGGCCGGCATGGATGTCTACAGCCTTCAAGAATTGATGGGACATGCAGATTTACAAGTCTTGAGAAGATACCTGAAACAGACAAATCAAGATATTCGAGAATCCCATCATAGAGCAAACCCTGTAGATAATTTATAAAATTAGCCATCAAGTTCAGACTAATATAGCCTACTACCCCCCATGTTCTTTACAAATTCGGGGAGTATATATCTAATTTATGGGTGGGTGTATAGGGAGAGGACTTTAAGCATACTTTTTCAAAACCTTATCGATGGAAGAATTGAGCTGTAAGGTTATCGCATTTAAAATAGAAGATAATTTTGGAAAAAAACATATTGTTTATTTTAGAAATTCGTTCTATACTGATTATGAAATATTTGCTGGTCCTTGTAAGCACAAGCGGGGATATAGATAATTGGCTGTCATATTCAATTGTTATTGTTCATAGCAAATGCCTCGTAGAGATAAAAACCATGAAAATAATTAAAGTCGAAATAAGCAATTACAGAAATCTTGATAGAATCACAGCTTATTTTTCTGAGGATTGCAATTTTCTAGTTGGTGAAAACAATTTAGGGAAAACGAACTTGCTCTTTTTATTTAATACATTATTTTCATCTCATTTTCGTTCAGACGATTTTACAGATTTCTACTAAGCCGATTGAAATTTTTCTTCAATTGAAGCTGTCTGATGTTGAGATAGGACACTTTCAAGATTTGTTTGAAACCGAAGATTATTCTAGAATTGAAATTCTCTGTAAGCAAAATAATCCGGATGACTATATTGAGTTTTTCCACAGAGATACCAACACCAACATTCAGCCAGCAGTTATAAGATGTATAAATTATATACATTACGACAGCTTGAGAAATCCGATAGATGAAATAAATTTCGACAAAGGGAGAGGGGTAGGTCGTCTTTTAAGAAATATTGTTTCGCAATATTTAGAAGACAACGAAATAACAGATAAAGACTTTCTCGAAGGGGAAAAAATAGATGCTCTTCTCAAAGCAGTGAATGATAAAATTTCTAAAATTAAACCCTTAAAGACTTTGATATATCAGCATCATCCGATGATGATATTGAAAGCTTGTTATCTAAGGTTATTATTCTAAAAGATGGTAAGGGGGATAATTTAGTTAAGCAGGGTATGGAGTACAGTTCCTTCTTCTTGTAACATTATCTATCCTCGAAAAATTGCAGCAAATAAAAAAACAACGTAAAGAAAGAGGAATTTTTATTGATGAGAAAACTGGACTAAAAGCAATTTCATTAATACTGGGATTGGATGAGCCCGAAATCCATTTGCATCCTTATATGCAAAGGTCACTCATCAAATATTTAAATGCTGTAATAAATAATAACAATCCCGAATTTAGAGAACTGATAAAGGAACTTTTTGATATAGATAATTTTATTGGGCAGATAATTATTGCTACTCATTCTCCCAGTATTATCTTAGATGATTATAAACAGATAGAAAGGTTTTATTCAAGCAATAGGAAAACTAAAATAATTTCAGGATGCCAGTTAAATCTTGATGCTCAACTCCAGAAACACATGTTTCTTCATTTCCCATTTATCAAAGAAGCATTCTTTTCTAGATGTGCAATATTCGGAGAGGTGATTTCAGAGTACGCAAGCTTTCCCCTCTTTGGAAAAAAATTACAAATTGAATTTGATGATTTAGGGATTTGTGTATTGCAAGCAAGAGGTGATGCTATAGCACAATTGATTCAGTTAGCAGATAGGTTTGGAATTCATTCGATAGGGATAAAGGATAAAGATGATAGTACTGAAAAGCCTATTCTCCCCAACCTTTTCCTAACAACGAAACGAGATTTTGAAGAAGAGCTTGTCCAATTAATTGAAACAGGAAAAGAAAGTGTTTTAAAAGAAATTCTGTTGCAATTTGAGCCATTAGGAATTAATACAATTGTTCAAGCGGGGGCTCTTAATAAACATGCAGTAAAGACTTATAAGATTGTTAGTTCAGATTTTACATCGAATCTCAAATTAGCTGATATTGCTCCAACTGATAAAACCACATTAAAAGCATTTTATGTAACCTGGTTATCAACAAAAAAGTCATATCCACTTGGAAGGTTAATCGGTGAGACATTAAGTTGTGAGGATATACCCCTTGTTTATCAAACAATAATTATCGAAGCGCAGAAGCTGGTTACAAGTGCCTGATTCAATTTCAGAATTGATAAAGCAAAGAATTGTTTCTAAGCTTGAAGGTGATGACAAGCAACTAGAAGTAGTGTTTTCACCATCAAGTCGATTATTGGTTGAAGCTCCAGCTGGTTACGGCAAAACTAATACCATGATTAGTAAGATAGCATATATGCTAGCAACTCAACAAATTCCTTATCCTAAACGATTGCTCGCATTAACCTTTAGTGTAAACGCAGCTTATAAAATAAAGAAGGAAGTAAGCCAACAGATACCTGAGATAATAAAGAATTCCGGACTTACTGTAACGGTAACCGATAAGGTGTCTGTTTCAAACTATCACGGTTTCTGCAGGGGTGTATTAAAAAATATGGATATAAAATCCACGAAGTATTAGCCGATATTGATAAATTAGAATCTGTTGATGATGCTAATATAAAAAAGAATATGGGGTACGGAAACGGTCTATCATATGCAGACGCTGAGTTATTATCACAATACAATAAAGCAATAAAGGGGGTTAACAGTCACCTTATAAAGGACAGGTTTAACGATTACAACAACATAGTAACTAGCAAAATGTTAGCAAATAGGATAATTCCTTACAATTCAATCCTAACCTTAACTATAAAATTATTTAAGGATTTTCCCCAAATTAATGAGTTCTATCAGAAATATTTTAGAGCTATCCTAGTGGATGAATATCAAGATACAAATTACTTAGGCTATCAACTTATTTCATGTTTAATCACTGAAGAAACTAAGGTTCTTTTATTGGGTGATTTACTTCAAAGAATATACGGATTTATTGGTGCGGTTCCGGATTTACTAACAAAATCTGAAAGAATATTCAATTTAACAAAAATCCAGCTAGAAACAAACCATAGGTTCGCATCTAATCCCCAAATGCTTAAATTGGATTTTAATATCAGGCAAAATGCAGAGAATCCATTTGCACCTAAAATCAAAGAGAATGCCTTAATCAATTTAGAAATTGTCTCAAGTCAAAGTGAAGAGTTGGTCCTTGTTATAAAGAAAGCTCTATCACTCATTCAAGAGAATCGAAAATCAAAGGTTGCTATTCTTGTGAAACAACGAAGCTTCAACATTCAAATGATTATGGAGACATTTGAAGAAAACCATTTGCCTTATTTCTATAGCCTTTTCACCGATGAGGATTTAGCATATGTACAATTTCACCGCAACTGTTATTTTGAATTCTTGAAATTGCTTGTTGAGAAAGGACAGGTTACCAGAAAATTAAAGTGGGTCTCATATAGATATAATAAATAAAACCTATGAGGACAAAAAAGAACCACTAATTGAGGCATTAAAAGCATTGTTAAGAATATTTTGGGATAAATTTTTTATCGATTTTCCCTTTTTATCACAAGACGAAAAAATTGGATTGATTACTGATACATTTGAACACAATGGCCTAAAACAATATGTTGAATTTGTATCTGCTAATATTGTTATTTCAACAGTCCATGCCGCAAAAGGATTAGAGTGGGATTTTGTTATACTGCCTGATATGGAACAAGATTTATTCCCAAATTGGTCTGGCCTTTGTAACAGTTGTGAATTTAAAACCGTATGCAATTTGAAAATAACAGAACAGAATAAGGACCAATTTCTTGAAGAGTTAAGTGTTTTTTACGTTGCTGTTACAAGAGCAAGAAAACAAGTGTTTTTTACGGGAAGTAAAACCCAGTTAGACTACTACAATAACCAGAGTCCCAAGAATATTAGCTGTTTCTTAAAATTGCCGGGGATTATAAATGAGAGCATCGAAAAGATATAAGCGAAAATCTCTATTATTACTGGTAAAAAAGATTGGTCATCTTCCCATTCAGGAAAGAATAAAATCGTGGAATAAAGGAGTGTACAAATTATTAACATCTGGTTGTATTGCTAATATCATTATAGTTATAGCACTAATCGCAAGTATTGTTAAAATCCTCGATTATTTCCATATAACTCCCCCACAACATCAAGCTACTTATACACTGTCTTATACAACTACACTTAGCCCTACTTATACGCCGATTTATACATTTACACTTCTTCCTACATTTACACCTACTTATACTGCTACCACCACACTTACACCAACCAGTACACTCGCGCCTGGGCCTGGTGAAGATTTTGAAAACAATTGTATTTCCTTGTCAAATTGGACTCCTTGGATTTCTTTAAATACAATACCCCCACCATCCACTCCTAATAATTGTTGGGATTTAAAATCGTATAAAATCGATGCTGCTGAAGGCAAGTTGCATATTTATATAGATTCTCCCAGCATTATCTCGCGAATGTTATTTACAAGCCTTTTGGACTTTCAAACAAATGGAAAATATAAAGCAGATATAACCTTTGTCATCACTATTAATGAATATTCCACATATCCGGGTATTAATAGTGATTTAGTAATTGGAGTTGGCAACCCTGATAATTGGTTGGGCAGCGGAAATAATGATTTAATCTATAGAGCATATGATAATAATGAGCCCATGGCAGTTTTGTTCAATACTCAAATCGGTGGTGGTAATTATATAATTTTTCCGGGTTATGATATTCATCACAGCCCAGCACAATATGCTGGTGTATCTCAGCAAGTGAAAATATCTATCGATGAACCATATTACTCTATTGCACTCAACAACACCCCCAATAATCAAGAAAATTTGCAAACCGTGTTATACAGACAAAAATTGAGTTCATATGATAATTTATCAGTTTGGATTGGGTATCATATCCAACTACAAGGAAGTATTGATGCATATATTTCGGACTTTAGGATAACAAAATGACTGTCGGATTCGAATCTCGGGAAAAAGCAAATTCCATGAAATAGGCATTTATTAAATCCGAAAATACTTACCTTCACCAGAATATTTCGCAACTTGCAACAACTCAAATAAACCACCAATAGTTGTAAAGTTACAACTTCCTTCTTTGCTACAGGCAGATAAATCTTTATCAAATAGGTATGAGAGGTGGACAAGTAATGAAATGGTACTATTACTTGGACATAGTAGATATATAGGAATTTCCTTCCTCCTGGCCAAGGTCAGCAAATAAGGGAAATTTCACACTGTGTTTAGGTATTATTTCCACCAAGGAGGAAAAGAATCGGAAAATAATTTTTTTTGCTAATACTACTGAAATATCTCCCCCCTATTCTGATAAAATTAAACCGAATATCCATAGATTAGGAGTGGGTGTATACCCCACAGACGATGAAGGACATTTTTCAAAACCTTATCGGTGAAATAATAGAGCTGTTGCTATATAAGTGTATTAATCTTATACTATACATAAACAGCGGAGAGGTAGTACACAATCGGATTGATCTATCATAGTGTACTCGTTGTTTGGGATAATATATGGACAAGAAAGAAGCTAGACTCTCAAGAGAAATTGCTAATGTAATCTCAAATAATATTCCTTTTGAAAAACAACAAGTTAGTTTGGTTGCGAGACCTCTTCGCTTGGCTTTTATTCTCAATGATAAATTGCTTCCTGAAAATCTTCTTAGTATATTAACTTACATTTCATCAATCTGGGGAGGTTACTATAGTTGTCTTATCCCAACTGATGGGAATAAGATTTCTGATGCCGATTGGGAAAATCTCAATGTTTATGATCCAGATAAGGTTATTCTTTGTGCTAATGAAGCGGGTACTTTTTCCTCAGAATTAGTAACTAAAATAACAAATGAAATACTTCCCTTTTCAGTATTATTTATGGAAGATTGGAATCCCGATAAAGATATTTTTGACATCAAAAGAAAACGGCTCTTTGATCCATTAGTATTTTCAATACCTTTAATTTATCCCATGGTACATTTGCTGGATCAGCAGAAACAGCCGATTGAGGAAGAAAAATCGAATGTTTGGATTCCTGGAGTAGACCAGAATCATCCTCTAGCTTTATTTGTTGCTGCACAGATAGGGGTAGTTAGCGATTTTGATAAGAAAATATATTTGGAGGGGTTTAAGCAAAAGAAATAGGATTAGTGAATAACAACATTAAAGAGTATTTATCGTTTTTAGGAGGATTCGAGAATAGGCTAACTCCTTTGGACATGACTCAACAGTTTATACAAACCTCCATGTCATTTTCCGGAGCACCAATACCAGAGGGGTTAACCATTGTCTTTGGGGGAAACAACTTAGTGAGAGATCTATGTCTCTTTTGGAATCTTCACTTTGCCCTAAATTTTCAAATAAAATCCAAGTTGTTATTCTTGCCATTTGATTTATTACGAACGAAGAAGAATTTGCAGGAACTATGTGAGGCAATAAAATCAAGCCCTTGGTTACATAATAGAATAAATATATTTTCTGCTAGTGTAAGCATGAAAAGACTCCTTCACTTTGAAGACCGTTTTAAGGAATTGTTCCCTCTCAGTAGACCAATTTCTATAGTAAGAAAACCAATTCCGATTGCTTATTTTTTTACCCAAAATGTTGAAGAATCTGATGAGGTTTTTATTGATAAGAATACATTTTCTGTAAAATGTCTAAATCTTGAGTTTTCGACTTTGCTTAGAGGTGGTGAGTGGGCTGTTGATTTAAAATTCAAACGGCCTTACGAATACCCTTCGTTTTCTAAACTAAACCACTTTCTAAACGGTTCGCCAGAAAAATATTATATTGAATTTAATGGTGGTTATTGGATTCGTGCTAGTTTTGAAAAACTTGTACATCGGGCAAACATCAAAACTAATTTTGTGACAGGACGGTTAATTAGTAATGTGCAAGCTTTTGAGGAAGTCTTTCGGGATAAAGGGTACTCATTCCGGTTGACGGATAAACATTCTTATATAGAAGGTTTTCTAAAGTTACTTCAAACTCCAATTGTTCTTGATGATCAAAAAGTTATCGACTTCTTCTGGAGAGTTAAGTAAGCAAGATGCATATACTTTTGAGAATCTCTGTGGAGAACTCAAAAAGGGAGAAAATAGTGGAACAATAATTGACGACTTTGTCTCCAAACGAATCCTGATCAGAGGGATGGAATTCCGTTGTGGATCATGCGGTTTATTGCGTTTCTATCCTATCAATACCTTAGAGGAAGAAATGCAATGCCCAGGTTGTCTTAGCCGATTGCAGCCCCCATCCAGAGCCCCAATTATGTTTCGGCTAAATGAGTTGGCAGTAAGAGCAATTGAACAAGGTTCTATTCCAGTTGTTTTGACGCATAAGTTCATTGATAAATTACAGTACAACAATACACTTCGGTTATTCGGTACTGAGGTTTCGAAAGGCGAGCTAATAATAGATGTCGATTACTTGACCACATTTCAGGGCGGTATTGTCCTCGTTGAATGCAAAGATTTTAAACAAGGGGTTGTTCTACCAAAAGAGAAAAATAACGCCATACATCAACTAAAAAAGCTTGTTGTACTAGCGAAACAGGTAAATGCATCAGTTGTTATTTTAAGTACTTTGTTACCTTATCCATGCTCTGATTACAACGATTTCGCTATTAAAATTGAATTGATGAAAGAAAGATATAAAATTTCCCATGCAATTACTCTCATTGAGCGGAAATGGTTTTGTAGATTTGAGGCATCCCGAGAAACTGCTTGTACATCCCTTTTTACTTGATTAGCGATTTTATATTCCTAAATCCACTTATTCCAAAATGCTTAAATCTCCCTATACATCTAAAAGAAGAATTTATACTCCCACCAGAGTGACGATGGCCGTATATAAACATTGTTACTCCCAGAATATAAAACTACTCTTGAATGATTGGGGATGCAACCGACCAAAGGCAATTCATATATCAAACAGGATGGGTTATTGGTCATCTGACTTCACATTGAGGGGAAGACAACCCTTGACCGGTTGGGAGCTTGGGTGTATAATAGGACCAATCCGATAAGGATTTGTTAAATTTTTTAAATTAAAATGATTTTAGAAAATATTTTCAAAATTAATCTCCCTTTTTTCGGGGGATTTTATGTTTTTATTAGCAAATTTCGATTGTTTTTTCAGAAAGGAGGCATGGAGAGAAATGATTGAGAAATCGTTAATGAGGCGCTAAAGAAAATCCCTTAAATTCAGGGGATTTCTGCTTTAATCGCCAATTTACGAATATATTTCAGAGAGGAGGTTCAGAGAGGAAAAAATATTCATAAATCTTTCTATCTAAAAAATCGATCTAAAATAAAACACTTCGAGACTAATTTGCATATTTCACGAAAGGAGAAAAAATGGATACTGAATCAAAAATGGATGAAGAATATGAATTGATTGAGCAAGAAACTCTGGGACAGGAACAAATTGATCGTGAACACCCTATTGCTCAAAGGGAAAGAATAGAAGACGCTGCTCCTCTTTCTGTACAAGAACTATTATCTACAGATTGGGGTAAGACTAAATATATTATTCCCAACCTTCTACCTGCTGGATTAGCTATTCTTGGTGGAGATCCTAAGATTGGTAAATCCTATCTTGCTTTACAAATAGCTATTGCTGTGGGCAGCGGTGGAGAAATATTCGGAGAAGAAGTTGATAAATCCCCAGTCCTTTATGTCGCATATGAAGACACTTTTCGTAGGCTAAAAGAGCGTGTACAGAAGCAAGGAGTTACAGACCCTAATGAAATGCTCGATTAATTTCTATAATCTAGACCAGGCAGAAGAAATTATAGGTTATTTTAATGAAAGGGGAATTGTAAAATAGATAGACTTATCAAGGAAAGAGGATTTGGCCTTGTCATCATCGATATGTTTGGAAAAGCAATTAACAAAGACCATAATGAATACAACGAGATGATTAAAGCCTTAAGGCCAGTACATAAGCTTGCAAATGATACACAAACAGCTATTTTGATGATAAATCACTTTAATGAAAAAGATTGGAATCAGAATCTTACAATTAGAATGTCAGGAAGTACAGCAAAAACAGGAACTTCTGATACTAACTGGGGATTATTTAGAGAAGGTCAAACTTTTCTCCTAAAGGTTGAAGGGCGTGATATTGATAGCGCAGACCTAAGAATTAAACGTAATGTAAAGTTGTATCAATGGGTTTTAGCAGATGATGAACCAATTCCAGAAATAGAAATGGGTAATCTAAAAAATCTTGTCTGTAATTTCTTGAAAGAACACAAGGAATTAACTAATAAAGAAATTGCAGATGGAATAGGGAAAGATAAAGGGAATATTCACAAAGTTCTAATGTCTCTCTGTGAGGAGGGTAAGAAAATTTATAGAAAACCTGTTGGGAATGGCTATGTATATTTCCTGAAGGAATGAGGAGAGAATATATAACAATACTACACTATGAATGTAGTATATGTAGTTATATATTCTCTTGAAAGCTGATAATTTATTACAGAGAGCCATCTAAAAAAAGATGGCTCTCAATGGTTTAATCCGGTCCCGATAAAACCCATAATAACGATATTTTTTCATTAAAAATCATTGTAATCCTCAATGATTTTGAAGGAGCAAGCATATTTTTACAAGGATTATTAAAATTCTTATCGGGCTGAAAAAGAAACACTTCTAGAGATTTTGGTACAGTCTACACGACATTGACTATTCTAAGATATGAAAAATGTTATCGGACTTTTTCCATTTTCTCGATGGAGATAAAAAGTTACCGAGTAAAGGTTTTTTATAAATAACCTGTAGCCAAGCTTAGTAGGTTTAATCCTGAGACACATACATTTATTACCAAAATGAAAGATGATTCTGCCCAGCTGCTTGGCTACCCCTAACCCGCTTTTTGACAAATAACGGTATTATGATAATGAATATAATCTTCATTTACGCAGTGCCCGGCTACAGATAGTAGTTGGGAGCTGTTTAGAGCTATCGCTCCATAGTCTAATAGCACATGATGGTTAGGACAGACAAAGAATATTTTCCATAACATCGGGCCCATTATGACTGTCACCTAACGGTTTTATGTGGTGTGCTTCTGCATAGAACCGTTCTTGGGTTAATTAAGTACTAGTCCGCATATTTGGCATTGCGCTTGGTGTATGTACTTGACCCATTTACTTACTTTTGTATCACGAATTATCCTATCTCGAACCGAAGAACGCTTAGCATCCTTTTGTTCCTTTGTCGAAAGGGGTATCATAAATTCTTTCCTACTATCGGCCACTTTCTTTATACTATGACTTATCGGCTGGAGTTGGTCCTTTTCGGAAATACGAACGTAGTTTGGCATTCGTGAAATGCCATCGGGAACGTGTAAATCCTGATGGATTTGTAGATAGGGGGATTCCAGATAATCCTTCTCGTTTTCAAAAATAATATATCCACATGCATCAAATAAGGCACCAGGAAATTTTTTAACTGGTGGTACCATTTTCCATCCTTCCGGTATAGAGAGTGTTCTGCTCCGATACTCCATAAATCGTTTAGATATTTTCCTGATAAAGTTTTCATATTGAGTGTATTAGACCTTTTCCTTTTTCCTTAATCTTCTTGATCGATCCTTATTGTTGTCTTTTAAGTTTTTTACTTCACGTAAATTTAGTAAGGCCTCTCGATAATAATCTTCCTTTTTTCCATTCCCAGGTAATTTCTCTCAAGAAGAAAAGACGCGACAGCAGTTGTTCCTGACCCCAAGAAGGGATTAAAACAGTCACCTTTTTTGGTAAACAACTTTATAAACCAGGTAGGCAATTCAAGAGGAAAGGCAGCACTATGGTTCTTGTTAGAACATTCTGTAGAAAATTCCAAAACGTTTGATGGTGTCAGATAGTGTTCTTTCTCAAATACCAATACATTATGAGGAAATACTTGTTGTCTATTTAGCCAATTTGAAACCTTCCGGCCTAGATGACTATTATTACTTGATGTGTACCTAATATAGTCGTTTTCAGACATGGATTTAAATCTTCGGTCTGCCCAATCCCCAAT
>CAWHAM010000002.1:0-12045 GCA_963827305.1 uncultured Chloroflexia bacterium | reverse complement strand
AGTCTACAACTACCCCACCCTCTCGGACTCGTACAAGTACGCTGCCTATGATGGGCTGGGGAAATGGAACCAACTAAACCGACAGTCACCATAAAGGTGACTGTCTCATTCTTTGGCCTTCTTCTTTCTTACTCGTAACTCCTCACTCCACCACAAAAATCGCCTTCACCGCCTCCGCTGCGCCCAATGCTGCCCCGCGCGTGCCCGGTGAGCAACTCCCCACTGTCAGGCGGAACTGTCCCGGGCGACAGGCGGTGGAATAATTATCGCAGTAAGAGCGGCAAGTAGACAATATGCGAGCTTATCCCACTTTGTACATTGAATATCGTTCCCTGTCCTTCTTGCGGGCGGATTGGTCTGCCAGAGGCAAGAACAAATCTTGCCGAAGCGCTTGGATTAACGGTTGCAGTGACAATGTAATCTCCATTGTCGGCCTGGTCGGTGTTGAGCAAAAAGACCAGTTTTCCAGAAGTGTCTGTGGGAACAGAACCAAGTATGCTGCCATTGATCGTGATGGTCGCTGTGCTGCTGGCTGGAAAATTTGCGCCTCGAAGGGTAAAGAAACTGCCTGGCTTGCCGTTGGCATAGTTGATCATAAGGGCTGGCGAGGGAGGCGTGCATTCCGGAATTTCAGCACCCTGTTTCGTTTGACATGTATTACCTGTCCAGGTATTCCCCAGGCTGTCTTCATAGTGGTATAGATCGATAACGTTTCCCCAAGTCTCATTATCAGCAATCACGTTGGCGGTGGAGGTGAAACAGTCCCACCCAGGTTCGGGGGTGAGACAGCCCACGGATTGCCTCATCGCAATCCCCCAACCCTGGTTGTTAAAGACATGGTTATTAAGAATATTCGACTTATTGATGCCGCGGAATTCGATACCCAGGACAGCATCGTGAATGAAGTTCTGTTTGACCGTGAGGCTGGTCACGGCTCCCAGGAAAGGCGCATCCCCCTGAATACCTACCCCGGTACCCGGTGCAGTAGAGAAATCGTTACCTTCGATCAATGCAGCACTGCTGCATGATATCCAGATGCCTGCAACGTAGATGTCGGAGAACCTGCTATTGCGTACCATACCGTTGCTTGGACTGTTCAGCGGGTCGCAGGCTTGTCCGGCAAAGCTGAAACTCACCCCGGCGCCGCCGCCACGCACCTCGATATTACTTACGTCCACATTACTATCAAAAATCTCGACTGCCTCCTTATGGGGCACTGAAAGAAATTCGAATAGCGTATCCCTGACGACAACATCCTGGCTGCTGAGGATCTGCACGCCAAAAATGAAGTGCTGCGGGTTACTTATATCCAGGTTCCGGACTGTCAGATTTTCCACAGTTGCCTTGTGGGTGTTAATAATAAATACTCCAGCATTGAAGCCTTGGATGGTGCCATTCCGGATGGTAAACCAATCCTGGCCTAGGGCAAACACACCTGTCCCAGGGGCATGACCGGAGATCGTATGTCCGCCCAGGTCCAGAGTGATATTCGATGCACCGATGGCGATGGCGAATTCGGTTTCCGTAGGACACACCAGGTCTTCAGTCAAGGTTGTATTCTCTGTGATGGTTTGACCACAGCCGACCAACGCCTGGCTTTCGGCTGGTAGACCACCGACAAACGAGACGAGCACGAATAAACCTATTAAGAAACGACTCCCTGCCGTCATTTAGGCCTCTTTTCTAGAGCTATTGGCGCTCGTGATCATACAAGGGAAAAATAACGCGTCCGCATACAGTACTTGCGGAACCCAGCCCTCACTCCACCACAAACACCGCCTCAATAGGCTGCGGCGCCCCCAACTCCGGCCCGCGCGTGCCCGGCGAGCAGCTCCCCACCGTCAGGCGGAACTGCCCGGGCTCCAGCCTTTGTTCGCCGTTTTCGTCCACGAACTGCATGGCTTCAGGCGACAGGCTGAACCGCAACCTCCTGGTCTGGCCTGCCTTGATGTGCACCCGCCGGAATCCAACCAGTTTATGGATCGGCACCTGGGCAGACGCTTGCAGATCGCTCAGGTATACCTGCACCACTTCATCCGCATCCATACCGCCGGCATTTTTCAGGGTCACGTTGAACACCAGCGCCTGGCCTGCCGTGATCCGGTCAGACCGCAATTTCAAAGCCGAAAATTCAAAGCGGGTATAACTCAACCCGAAACCGAACGGATACAGCGGCTCAGCCGTGCTGTAACGATAGGTGCGGTTTTCCATACGATAATCGTCAAAAGGCGGGAGCTGTTCAATTGATCTCGGAAAGGTTACCGGCAGCTTGCCGGACGGCGACACATCCCCGAAAAGCACATCCGCCAGTGCCTGTCCACCGGCCTGGCCCGGGTACCAGACGAAGACGACTGCCTCCACCATCTGCTCCAGTTCGCCCAGCGCGATGGCGCTGCCCCCGCATAGCACCAGCACCACGCGTGCCCCCGCGATGACCAGTTTCTTCACAAAATCCACCTGATTGGGTGGCAGGCTGATATCCGCCCGGTCGCCCAAGTGTTCGGACAGGATCGCATCCCCTTCCTCGCTTTCCAGCAGCGGCGAGTAACCCATGCAAGCAATCGCCAGGTCGGAGGAGGCTGCCTCCCTGCAGGTCCAATCCTGTGGGTTGAGGTTGGCCTGGTGCAGCGTCACCCCCATCCGGTAGCCCACCCGCACGCCCTCTGGGACGCGCCCGATGATACCTTCCATCAGTGTGGAAAGCGAGTCATTGAAACCGTTGTAATTCCCCAACAGCGCTTCGATGCTGGCGGCATTCGGACCGACGATCGAGATATGCTTTACCTCTGGATGGATGGGTAGGATATTTGCCCGGTTCTTGAGCAGCACGATCGATTTGCGCGCCGCCTGGCGCGCCAGCCGGCGGTGCTTTGGGCTGCTGATCACGCTCTGCGGGATGGACGCGAACGGGACCTTTTCAGGCGGATCAAAAATCCCCAGTTTGAAGCGTGTCAGCAGGGTGTGGCACAAGGCCCGGTCGATATCGACTTCCGTTACCAGGCCGCGCTGGATGGCTTCCTCCAATTTATCATAGGTTACGCCGCAGCTGATGTCGCAGCCGGCCTTGAGCGCCATGGCGGCCGCTTCTACGGCATCCTTCGCCACTTTGTGGTTGGCATGGATGTCGGTAAGCGCCCAGCAGTCCGAGACCACGTGGCCCTGAAAGTGCCATTCGCCGCGTAGCTTGTCCACCAGCAGGTATGGGCTGGCGCAGGCGGGTTCGCCGTTGACGCGGTTGTAAGCACCCATCACCGCCTCCACCTGAGCCCCTTCCACCAGGCGCTTGAAGGCCGGCAGGTAGGTGTCGTTCAGGTCTCGTTTGGAGACGCGCGCGTCAAAAACGTGCCGCTCGCCTTCCGGTCCGCTGTGGACGGCGAAATGCTTGGCGCAGGCGGCTGTCTTGAGGTATTTTGGATCGTCGCCCTGCATACCGCGCACGAAAGCCACTCCCAGCTCGCCGGTCAGGTACGGATCTTCTCCGTAGGTTTCCTGGCCGCGCCCCCAGCGCGGGTCCCGGAAGATGTTGATATTGGGCGACCAAAAGGTCAGGCCCTGCAGTTGGACGGTATAACCCTGGCGTTGCAGTGCGGCGTGATACTTGGCGCGCCCCTCATCGCTGATGGCAGTTGCCACCCGGAACATTAGCGGCGTGTCCCAAGTTGCCGCCAGCCCGATCGCCTGCGGGAAGACCGTTGCACGCCCGTTCCCGACCACGCCGTGCAGGCCTTCACTCCAGTAGTTGTAGGCCGGCATGCCCAGGCGAGGGATGGCCTGGCATTCATTCATCATCTGGCTGACCTTTTCCGGAAGCGTCATGCGTCCAATCAGATCATCGACACGCCTCTCCATCGCAAGAGAGAGATCAAGATAAGCAGGGTTCTTTTGAGAGTCCATGGTTGCACCTTATTCGATATGGAGCCGGTTACATTATGCCTGTATTTTACTGGCATTGGGGAAATTCCAGTTGTTGATTTTAAGATGAATATCCTCTATACTGGTATCATTTCACCGTCCAGTATGATTATTTGCTTCGGTGATCATGCTGTAAAGGTGAAGCAAATGCATGTGCTGATAAGGGATTACCATAATGAAAGAGGTGCAACATGTCCAAGGAAACATCTTTCTCCGATACAATAATCCTGATAACCAGGCAGGGAATGGGTTCTGCCGATCTGCCATTGCAGCAGAAACTCCTTGATACATATCTTAATCTCCTGGAGGAGAATAAGACATTACCTGCCGCCATCTGTTTTTATACAGATGGGGTCAAGTTGGTAATTGAAGGTTCGCCGCTTCTGGAGCGTCTCTCCCAAATCGAACAAAGCGGTGTCCGTCTGATCATCTGTTCAACCTGCCTGAACTACTTTGGCCTATCGGAAAAGGTTCGTGTTGGCATTGTCGGGAGCATGTCGGATATTATTGAAGCCCAAAAAAGAGCCAGCAAGGTAATTACACTTTAAGGGATCCGGCTTATAACCAGACCTCCGAGTTCTTAAAGAACTCGGAGGTCTAAGATGAATATTCCTTGGCTGGCGCACAGCATATAATTTTGAACGTCGTCCCAACCTGGGATCTGACTCTCATTGAGTTCCTCCTGCGTTGGTGGGAGGTGAGACGATCACATGTCGATCGGAGCTGGTAACGCCCTCCAGAGAAAGGTGAGAGATAATGAACCGGCGCGATTTGATGCTAAGCCTGATCCAGGACCAAGGCGTCCCAGATACCATTCCAGCCGCCTTTTTCATGCATTTTGACCAGGCCTACAAGCAGGGCCAGGCGGCCATTGACAAACACCTGGAATTCTTCCGGTTTACCGGCATGGATTTCGTCAAGATCCAGTATGAACAGATTCAACCACCCGGCCTGCGAATCCGAAAACCGCAGGATTGGGCTCACATCCCCCTATATCCGGAAGAATTCTTCGAAGCCAGCCTCCGCGTGATGGCTGGCCTGGTCAAGGCCGCAAAAAACGAAGCTCTGGTGATAATGACGCTCTATTCGCCCTTCATGTGGGCGGCGCAATTTGACAAAGAGGCTGATATCGCCGCCCATCTGCAGGAGAATCCTGAAGCCGTCGCAAAAGGTCTGGCGATCATGACCGAAAACGTGCTCAGACTGGTGCACGGCTGCATGCGCCTCGGCGTGGATGGCTTTTATGCTTCGACACAGGGCGGCGAGGCCTTCCGCTTTGCAGATACCGAACTATTTCGAAGATATATCAAGCCAACCGACCTGGCTGTCTGGGAGGAGATCGCGGACTGCACTTTCAATATCCTGCATATCTGCGACTATCAGGGCGGGTATGCCGAACTGACGCCTTTCCTGGATTACCCCGGCCAGGTGGTCAACTGCAGCCTGAAGGTTGGAGAGCGGACACTAACCGCCAGGGAAGCCTCCCGGATGTTCGGACGTCCTTTCATGGGCGGCCTGGAACGCAAAGGCGTCATCGCCACTGGTGGCGCACAAGCCATCCGCCAGGCGGTGGGAGAGCTGCTGGCGGACGTGCCGGAGCGCTTCATCCTGGCGGCAGACTGCACCGTACCCGGTGAAACGCCCTGGGATAACCTGAAAACTGCCATCGATAATGCTCATCAACACCGGATACAACCGACGACTTGAGCCCTGACCTGCTTATCCACCGGATTTCCCTTAATCTTCCCTGATATCAAGTCAATCGCAGGAAAAAGTCTGCGATGCCCAGGTCGCTCCTGCCAGCTGCGTCATTGGCTGCCAGGAACTCGAGAGCTTTCAAACCGGAACCGGGTTGATCCCGGTTCCGGTTGTCTTTGTTTGTTCGCGTTATCGCTTAGTGCCCTGAGTACAACTTAGGAAGTATCGGGATGCTGTTCATTGGTGGCACGTAGGTTTTCACAGGATTCGCCAGGAAACCGGTCACATCCATGGATGGGATAGTGTTGCCATTCCACATGTGAGCCAACCGAAAATTGTCGCCGGATGAACCCGCTATGGAGAGCTTGACTGGATCCGCCAGGAAACCGGTCACATCCATGGACGGGATAATTTTGCCATTCCACATGTGAGCCAACCGAAAGTTGTCGCCGGATGGACCCGCTACGGAGAGCTTGACAGGGTCCGCCAGGAAACCGGTCACATCCATGGAAGGAATGTAGAAGCCATTCCACATGTGAGCCGTCCGGAAGCCGGTCTCCGCGGGGCTGAAGAGATTGCTCAGTACCGGCTTGTAGCTTGCCGGGAGAAAAGCCGAGACTGACAGTAATACTATTAACCCCATCATTCCGATCAGAACATATTTTTTTAACATTCTCTACTCCAATTCATAAGGGCGAACTCAATGGGCACCTGCGATCTAAGGGTCCTCATCTCGGAGATATTAATCTGAACTTCGAACCTCAGGTCAAATCCCAGGGTAGCGCATAGGGCCAAAGCTAGCCCGGTGTTCTGCGAGCATCACTTTCGCCACCCCCAGAGCCAAATTGTGCCCC
The DNA here is from genome assembly GCA_963827305.1 of uncultured Chloroflexia bacterium. Classification (GTDB taxonomy): domain Bacteria; phylum Chloroflexota; class Anaerolineae; order Anaerolineales; family Villigracilaceae; genus UBA877. The sequence continues at coordinate 5,581 of CAWHAM010000002.1, read as the reverse complement.
CTCTAAATTAAGCCCCGGAGACGCCGTCGAATGTTTCATTTTCCAACGAAACTGATCATCTGCTGGACGCTCATATTCTCCATATGATCTGATATTAAAGTGGATAAATTGGATAAATTTAGTTATAATATAATATATCACGATGTCGGTTGAATAGCCAGAGGAAACGACCCAATAGGTATCCCCCGCGTGTACTATGTTTCCCCTAGTTGACGAGGCAATTTACACAGGGCTTGAGGATAGTCATGGCGGGCAGCTTCATTGAGCCCTCCCCTGCCCCTATTAGCAAGAAGCAGTTCTTCGGATCCAGCCGCCGGGCGCGCCGGTTCGGGCGGCACGAATTTGGCGAATTTGTGCAGGTGGAGGCAGCTTGAAGTTATTTGCTGTTCGGACCGATCAGATCCCACAAATTCCCATACAGGTCCTCGAATACCGCCACGGTTCCGTATGGCGCGGTTTTCGGAACCCTCACAAACTTTATCCCGAGGGAAAGCATCTCGTTGTAATCCCGCCAGAAATCATCCGTCCTCAGGAACAGGAAAACCCGGCCTCCGGTCTGCCTGCCTATGAATGCCTCCTGTTCAGATGTGGAAGCGCGAGCCAGCAGGAGCGTCGTACCATTGGATCCGGGGGGAGCTACTACCACCCAGCGCTTGTCCTGTTCAGGCTGGTACGTATCTTCCACCAGGCTGAAATGGAGTTTGTGGCAGTAGAACGCGATGGCTTCGTCGTAGTCGCGCACGACCAGCGCTACATGGATGATCGACTGTTTCATCTAACAATACCTTAGGACCGCCTGGTGGTAATCGTGCCATAGTCGCAGCCCCCCGTTCAGCATTGCATTCAGCTCGGCAGGCCGAAGCTGGCTTTTCATGGCGTTATGGCCTGCACGTACGCGCGCGCAATAATCTCGCCCCCGATGGCAATGACGGCCCCGATCGGGTATTCGCCTGCCTGCCCGGCCAATTCGGCTTCCCGTAGTGCCTCCTGCATATACTCTGCCAGATTCAAGCCGGTAATTTCAGGCGCAATGAAATCCATAATAAATTCCTTTTTCTCGTCCAGCCTGCCTTACCCATTGAAAAGGTTCGCCACCGACGCAAATTTCTGCATGGCCCGGATATGTTCCTGCGGGGTCTTGAACCCGCTGCCCATGCTATTGAAGGAAAGATGTGTGGCCCCTTCGGCCTGCCAATCACGCACTGCCGTTTCCCAGGCGCGCGGATCGCCCGTACCGCCTCTACCCGTGTTCTGGGTATATGAGATGCGCGCCTCCAGGCCCACCTGGCCGGGTGTGCGCCCGGCCTCCTCGATGAACCGCCTCAATTGGGCCAGGGCCGGCCTGGCATCCGCCGCCGTGCGTTGCAGTGCGATCCAGCCATCCCCCAGCCGGGCAATGCGGCGAAGTACCGCTTCGGCGTTCCCGCCAAACCAGATCGGGATGGGCCGCTGGACCGGCAGCGGATTGATGCCGGCATCCGGGATGGTGTGCCATTTCCCTTTGAAGTCGATCAGTGGCTCGTTCCACAGGCGCCGCATCAGGCTGATTTGTTCCTCGATACGTTTGCCTCGGTTGTGGAAGTGCTCGTTCAGGGCGGTATATTCGACTTCGTTCCATCCCAACCCCACCCCCAGGCGCAGTCTGCCACCGCTGAGCACGTCCAGCGAGGCGGCCTGTTTGGCTGCCAGGACCGTCTGCCGTTGTGGCAGGATGAGAATCCCGGTTACCAGCCCCAGCCGGTCTGTCACACCCGCCACGTAGCCAAGCAGCACAAATACTTCGTGGAAAGGCGTAAGGTGGGTGTAGGGGCCTGACCAGCCACCCGGCCGATCCGGGTTGGCGCCCAGCACGTGGTCATAGACCAGCAGGTGGCTGAAACCCAGCCCCTCGGCTGTCTGGGCGTAATCGCGGATGGCAGCCGGGTCGTTGCCGATCTCTGTTTGCGGAAAAACCACACCAATTTTCATATCAAATCCTTTTGCATATCGAACGCGGTGGTTTGATCGGGCATCAATTTAGGTCCGCTGACAATGATATAGCCCATCCTTTGCCAGAATTGGTTCGCTTGTGGATTATTCACCTGTACTCCCAGAAGAATTCTCGTCACCCGGGCATCTTTCCTGATCTCAGTCTCGATCGCCTCGTAAACGGATTTCCCAACCCCCCCGTTACGAAAGGGAGCGGCGATCATGAGCAGGGACAGGTAGGCATGACTGGGATCTCCTGCATAGTTATTGAGAACATAATCCACAACCCCGATCATTTTCCCATTTGCATTGTAGATACCACAGAAGATGCCGCCCTCTCCTTGTGAGATCTCGATATCTTTCAGCACCATCTGCATCGATGCAGTCGCAACCGGTCCCAGTGCCAGGAAATCCTCACACTGACGGTACACCTCCAGGACTGCCTCCAGATCATCCTGCGTAACGGGACGTATCTCCAGTGAGTTCTCTCGAATTATCATGTGTTTGTATCCTTGCCTGCGCCAATGACTTTTCGTGCCTGCCTCTGAGATTGCCAATCAATTCCATGCTCTCAACTCATCCGGCGTTTACCGGTTGGCCGGATTGAATTGCAATTCGGTCCCCAGCCAGGTCAGGCGATCCTGCGTGGCGGCCTGGTTCTGTTGGAGCGTGTGCCCTTCAGGGCCTTTATACCATGCAATACTTTTATTTGCCGAGACGGCATTATACAGGCTGCCCGTGTCCGTATCCGGCACAAAGCCATCGTTCCTGGCACTCTGAAGGAATATGGACGCTTGCGCGTGCCCGATATAATTGATCGGGGCGACGGTCAGCAGGATGCGGCGGTATTGATTTTGATCAGCCTGTTTCAACTCGGAGCCGATTGTGAACCAATCGGTGAAATCCGGGATGACGGTCATCAGCACGTAGGTTTTTATGCGAAAGTCCACGCCTGCCAGCACCGCTCCAAACATCCCGCCAAAGTCATGCCCGACGAATCCGATCCGCCCGGGGTCGACATTCGACTGCGCCTCCAGGACATCGATCGCCCGCCTTAACTCGATAATTTGCTGGAGGACAAATTGCCGATCCGCCTGTGCGTCCCTGCCGGTCCACTTTTGCCGGGCGTAGGGGGCGGAACACACTTCGTCCACCAGTAAGGAGACCACGCCATCCTTCGCCAGCCGGACCGCCTCGTCCAGGAATTCCCTCCGGTTGGAGTTGAGCTCCTCGTACCAGTGCGCATACAGGATGGCCGGGAATGGCCCTGACCCGGCGGGAGTCACCAGGTAAGCCGTGACCTTTCCCTGCACCGGGCTGTCGAAGGTGATATCGTGGATGCTGATACCCCCCTGTCCTTCAACCCCAGCCTCCATCACGTTGAGTGGCTTTTGGGTGGCATAATTAAATTCCGCCAGCCATTCCTGGTACGAGCCGAAGGCCGGGGCCAGTGTCATGGTGGCGGTGAGCGTCGGCCGGCGTGTGGGAGTGGCAACCGCCGTTGGCGCGCGGCATGCTGACGTTAAAAGGATACAAACAGCCAGGACATACACTCTGAAGTGTTTCATGGTCAAGCCTTCCCTTTATTTTCAAACGTTTCCCTTCCAGACAGGCCGGGCAGGGGCAGGATCAATCTCCTCGCCGATTTGCCTGCCCTGGATGCTTTGCAGGGCACCCTACAGAAGGGTCGAGGCCTTCGGCTTTACTTCCTTCCCGTTCCCGGACTGAACAGGTCCCGCAGCAGCCGCGCTCCGCCTACTCCGGTGGCCACCACTGCCAGGATATAGCCGATCAACCCTGCCAGCACCAGCGCCGACTGCCAGCCGCCCGGCGCGGTCCTGCCGGAGGCCAGGCCCGTGACCTCGGCCAATGCCTGCAAGCCCACCAGCAGAATCACTGCGCTGCCCAGACTCCATCCGATCAGCCCGCGCTGACTGCGCCTGAGCCACGCCGCCCAGAGCAACAGCCCGCCTCCAACCAGAACCAGCGGGAAGAGCTCCGCCGGCATGAGGTAGTCAAGCCGGAACAGGCCCTCCTTGAGGAGTTCTGCCAGAGTAAGCAGGATGGGCGCCGCGATCGGCACCCACACCAGCAGCGTCCCTGCACCTGCGAGGATTTTGGTCAGACCAACTCTATTTTCCATCGTTCTTACCACCTTTCTTCACGGCTATTGAGCCCTATGGTTTTCTAATAATTCCGTGATCTCAGGCAAATAATAAAGAGCCACTGGAGGCCACATTCAAAGCCATGCTTCGACGGTGAGGCGCTGGTGCTCAATCCCCCTAATTGCACCGAGGTAGGCCAGGCATTCTGAACACAACGCTCCACAAGCATACATCATGGTCACTTCCCGGGCGTTTGAAAGGTAAAAAGAATAAATATTGATTTAAGTATAGCACGCCTGTCAATAACCCATTATTTCCTCTTCCTGTCGATCTTCTCCTGCCCCTCTTTGGCGTCGATCAAGGCGCGCCTGGCGTAGGCCAGCACGAACGGGACGAACTGGTCGTTGTGGTCGATCACTTCGAGCAGGCTGCCGAGATCGGCTTCGTCAACGTCGACCAGTCCGGCGCGATAGAAGCGCCGGGCCAGCACGTCCGCCTTGAGCACGTTGAACTGGTCGACCTTCTTCGTGCTGAGGATGGTCGAGAAGACATCCCCGACGGTCATTTCCCGGCCGTCCGTCAGGTGCGGCTGCCCGTTGATGATCACCGGCTGGCCGTTCTCCTGCAGATAGACTTCCTGCTCGATCATGACGGGTTTACCGTTGTAGCGGGTAATAACAGTTCCTGCGTTGATTTTCATGGTTTCTCCTTGGGTTAGTCTGATAGTCTGAGAGTCTGAAAGTCCGATAGCCGTATTGTTGATGGTCGAATTGTAGACTTGACGATTGGTTTGATGGTCTTGCCATCAGAAGCTTTTATCCATGCCCAAGAGTGGGTCACGGGCGGGGGCGATGCCGGGCGGGAGCGGCATGGACCATTCCAGCCGGTCGAGCAGCACACACAGCGCGCTGGTGATGAGGTCGTCATCGTGCACCAGCTCGCCACTCAGGGGGTCGCGTGCCCCGTCCGGCACGCCCCAGCGCATCAATTTGGCCGGCCCGGGCACGATCTCGGACAGCGCATGATCGAGCTGCAGCCGGAAGGTCTCATCGAATGGGGAGTAATCCTGGTAGCGCCCGCTTTCGACGATGCCGAGGAAGACGTAGCCCAATTCACTCTTGAGCGAGGGGGTGAACTTGACCGGGATGACCACGTCCGGACCGAAGGCGTTATCCAGGAGCGACCAGAGCCCCTCACCGACGCCGGTGGCGTCGATGACGATATATCTTGGATGCCATGCGGTGGCGAGGACGCGCAGCGCCCCGAAGATTGTCACGTGCTTCTCACCACGCCAGGAGCGCCGCAGAACGACCTTGTAGGCCGGCTTGCCCAGGACCGGGACCGTGCCCATGTCGATCTCGACGATCTTGAGGGCGGTGCAATCGCGGCCGGGGTTATCCAAAAATTCTCCCTCGGAAGTGCCAGCCTCATCCTGCCCGGCCACGTCGATCAGAAAGGAGTACATCTTGCCCGGTTCGGGTGCGGTGCGGGCGGGGTGGGTGCCGACC
>CAWHAM010000001.1:0-107112 GCA_963827305.1 uncultured Chloroflexia bacterium | reverse complement strand
AACCTCCCAAAGGGATCCAATTAAGTGTGAAGTCTGTACCCTTCCAGTTGAACAATTTGACGAGACGTGAAGGAAAACCGATGCCAAATTCCTCAACATCGATACCCAGCAACCGGGCGGCGATAAAGTGCCCGAATTCATGCAGCAGTATTTTTCCGGCAAAGACCACCACGAAGGTGATCCCACCGAGCAAACTTGTGTTCATTCACACTCATTTACAATAATTTGCGCCTCCTGTGAGGGCGGGCAGGTTGATTATATCCTTATTGAGGATGGTTAACAGAGAAGCATTAATAAAATATATGAAAGATTTGAAATGCAAAGTCAGGCCAATCTTGCTGGACCACCAACACCCGCCAATCGTACTTCCCTAACCCCTGGTATGGTGCGTAATAAACCATCAATGTGCTCGCCTCGGCTCTTCGGTAATCGCATGGACGTTTGTTCGCATCGATAGTGTAGCAAACAGGTAAACCATTACCGCGGGCCTCACGGATGGCATGCATGACAGACAAATTAGCCGCCTGCCAGTAGAAAAGGGGCGGCCGGGAGGTCATCATTACCGCATGCATCATGTCCGAGTCGAGTTCAACGATGTCTGCAAGAGCCGTGAAATCCCGCTGCTGGATGGCGTTCCGGCAGATCTCCAGCCTGCGGGGGTTATCCGCCACGCGGGCTGCCTGAAGCGGACTGGTACCGGCCAAGGCATGGCCATCGGTGGATCCGGTGGACTTGGGCTCGCTGGAGAGCATGGCGATGCAGTCGATTAGTCGCCATTGCACAGATGGAGCAATGGAAAAGGCATAGAAGTTGGCATCTCCCGTGCCTATCTGCCACTCGACGAATCCACCTGGGATGGACCGACAAGCCGAACCGGAACCGCGCCGGGCCAAGCGGGAGAGAGCGGCTTCATCGAGATCGAGGCTGGCAGCCTGCGAAGCTGCCAGGGCCAGTGCTGCAAAAGCAGAAGCAGATGAGGCGATTTCAACACTGGATGGGAAATTGTTCCCGCTGATCACCTCAGCGTGCATATTGATTTCCGCCATCTGCCGGACTAGGTCTAGGAGAGCAGAAACACGCTGCAATCCGGCTCCGACGATTGGTTTGTTGTTGACTGTGAGCGTATCAGCCTGGAGTGAACCGGTAAACATAACGGATGTGATCGTTTCCAGACCTTCCAGATTCATGGAGATGGAACCGTTAGCCGGCAGGCGCAAGACCTCGTCTCGGTTGCCCCAATATTTAATAAAGGCGATATTCGGATGGGCGAGAGCAGTAGCTGTATGTTCTTGGGCAAAATTGATTTGGGACATAATAGGAATAGTTTACCATTAAGAACCCGCTCCTATGAACACATGATAAAATTAATTTGTGTTTCCTTGCATTTTCCCGGTAGACATTAGTAAACTTTTTCTTACAAGGAGTACTTGATGAAAGGAGTTCCTTCTCTCATCCTGGTCGGAATTCTTTTCCTGACCGCCTGTACCTCCGCAACGCCGCAACCAACCACTACACCAGCGTCCATGCCTACACCCGTAGCTTCACCGACGCATGGATGGAACTCACAAGGCTGGAAGCTGGTCTGGTCGGATGAATTCGATGGGACAACGATCAATCCAAGGAATTGGGTTTTCGATAGAGGTGGGACTGGCTGGGGCAATGTGGAAATGGAGTACTACACAGACCGCCCGGAAAATGCCAGGGTTGAAAATGGCATGCTGGTCATCGAAGCCCGCCAGGAACAATATGAAGGTCTCAACTATACATCAGCCCGGATTAATTCACGCGGTTTGCAGGAATTCCAGTACGGACGCATCGAGGCACGCATGAAACTGCCTTCCGGACAGGGGATTTGGTCGGCTTTCTGGATGCTTGGCGGAAACACATCCTGGCCACTGGGCGGTGAGATCGATATTATGGAGTATATCGGAAAAACACCGGATACTATTTATCAAACCGTGCATGGTCCAGGCTATTCAGGCGCCAAGGGGATCGGTTCGCATTTTGCTCTCACGACCGATTTGCTAAAAAAGGATTTTCACGTTTTCGCAATTGAATGGGTTCCAAACGAGATCCACTGGTTTGTGGATGATCAGGAGGTGTTCAAGGTTACCCCCGACCAGATCCCGGCCGGAACGCAGTGGGTATATGACCATCCGTTATTTATTATCCTGAACCTGGCGGTCGGCGGCAGCTGGCCCGGTTTCCCGGATGAGACTACGGTCTTCCCGCAGCAGCTACAGGTGGATTACGTTCGTGTCTACCAGAAACCTTGATATAGATCCCATTACCGATAACGATGCCATTTGAATGAGGCTGTACAAAAAGTAGCGGAAAGCTCTTCACTTCTTTAGGAACCATGATCCAACTGTAGCTCGCATGAATCCATTGTAATCGCTACCACAGGCTGCAGTTAACACAGACTGCCCGGATCTTCTTTCCGAGCAGATCCATTTGTCGACCGATATATTAACCCAAGGTTGCAATTCTACAATCCAGGTTGTGGAGGCTTCGTACCCAGCCTTGTTTGATTTCCTCTTCGGTTGTTTTTAACCCGGGAAGGGGATTTTCCAGGCCGTAGCGTTCGTATTTGGCATTGCCCACGTTATGGTATGCCATCAGATCGATTCCATCCAGATCCGGGTAACGGCGGTGGAGTGTGGCGATGCCTTCCAGGTGGTCGGAGGAGTTGTTGATGCCTGGAATGAGTGGGCAGCGTAACCGGAGGCGGGCACCCTGCCGCACCAGGAAATCAAGGTTGGCGAGAATCAACTCATTCGAAACGCCGGTCAGTTCTTTGTGGGTTTCCGGATTGGTGGCCTTGTAATCGAACAGGAACAGATCCACGAAAGGCAGGACCTGCTTATAAGCGCGCTGAGTGGTCCAGCCACAGGTATCCAAGCAGGTGTGGAGCCCCTCGGCTTTGGCAGCCTTCAGCAATTCAAGGGTGAACTCTGCCTGTAACATCGGCTCTCCGCCGGTGATCGTCAACCCGCCACCAGATTGGTCGTAGAAGGGCCGGTCACGCAGAACGACTGTTATAATCTCATCGACTGTCTGCTCCTTACCAGCCAGCTTGAGGGCTTCATACAGACAGGTCTCCACGCAATCCCCACATTTCTCACATAGGGAGCGATCGTATACGTGAATACCTTCCACGATCTGGTGAGCGCCGTGCTGGCAGGTTTCGACACACTGCCCGCAGACCGAGCAGGACTCCGGACGAAAGGAAATCTCCTTGGTCGTTGATTGTGATTTAGGGTTATGGCACCAGACACAACGTAAGGGACAACCTTTCAGGAAGACAGCAGTGCGGATGCCAGGCCCGTCATGCAGGGAAGTGCGTTGTATATTGAAGACCATACCGGTAAATGTCATGGAGTATTGACCTAACTAATATCAATAAAGAGTCCTGGCAATCAAGTCGCGTTGGAGCTCAGTGTTGAACGTGTCGAACAAAGCCATGAACAAACCTTTCGAAACAAGAAAACTATAGCTCTATTTTACGCCAAGTCAGACCCAAAAGACCTGACAAATTTACAACTTTAGACCTAATCTATTGCTAAAACTGCAGCCCCGGTGAATTTCCCGTGACGGAGTTGTTCCAGGGCTTCGCCAGCTTGCTCCAGCCTAAAAACCTTCACTTCTGTCCTGACTGGCACCTGCGGTGCGAGAGCCAGGAATTCCTCACCGTCCTGCCGGGTCAGGTTTGCAACCGAGCGGATAACGCGTTCCTCCCAAAGCAGGGAATAAGGAAATGCGGGGATGTCGCTCATGTGGATCCCTCCGCATACGATCAAACCGCCTTTGTGGGTGGCCTTAAGAGCTGATACTACCAGAGGTCCGACCGGTGCAAAGATCAGCGCGGCGTCCAGTTTCTCAGGGGGCATTTGCGTGGAATCTCCAGCCCACTCTGCGCCCTGGCGTATGGCAAACTCCTGGGCGGCGGTATCACCAGGACGAGTGAAGGCATACACTCTTTTCCCTGCATGTCTCGCAACCTGCGTAATGATGTGTGCGGCTGCGCCAAAGCCGTAAATTCCCAGCGTTTCCACGTTTTCCCCGGCCAAGCGATACGTCCGATAACCGATCAGACCGGCACATAGCAGGGGAGCCACTTCCAAATCAGAATACGATGCCGGCAAAGAGAAGCAGAAACGCTCATCGGCGAGCGTGTATTCGGCAAAACCGCCATCCACATGGAAGCCGGTGAATACCGGGTGGTCGCACAAATTTTCCTGGCCACGCAGGCAGTAACGGCAGGTTCCGTCAGTGGCACCCAGCCAGGGTACCCCCACCCGTTCACCGATCTGGAATTGCCGGGCATCAGGCCCGGATTGCGAGACCGTACCGACGATCTGGTGTCCCAGTACGAGGGGCAGTTTTGGTCCGTTTAATTCGCCGTCCAGGATATGCAGGTCGGTGTGGCAGATCCCACAAGTGCTCACCTTGAGCAGTACTTGTCCCGGGCCAGGTGTTGGAATGGGTAGTTCCGCCAATTGCAAGGGAGTGCGGGGGAAGTCGAGCAGCATGGCTCGCATCGTTTGCATTTTGTTCCTTAAAGTGTGGGCAGGGCCGGCGTAATATTCTGACTGTCGAGCCAATCCATTAAAAATGGGAACGGATCTACTTTTATGAAGGGAGGAGCAGGATACGAGATCTCAAAATGAACATGGGGCATGGAATTGCGAGCGTCGCCGGTATTTCCGACCAGGCCGAGCAACTGCCCAGCCGGCACCCAGATCCCCGGCCGGATACCCCTTGCAACGGTGGAGAGATGCGCGCCGTAGTAGCGTAATCCATCGTCACCGATGATGCGGACAGATAATCCACCCGCTGTGGTATTGTCATTTGTGGCCGGGTTCCATTGATCTACGGTGGAAACCTCGTCCACTACGCCATTCGTTACAGCCACGAATTTTGTCCCGAATGGGGCGAAGATATCAGTAGCCTGGTATGGATGCCCACCCTCGGAGAAACCAGCCAGGTTCGATGGCTGGATAGGGAAAATATGCGGATACAAATTGGGCGTTCTGGTAGGGGTTTCGGATGGCAGGCCGGTGGGGGTTTCGGTTGCAGTCGGGGTTTCCGTGGGTGTTTCACTGGGAGTATCGCTGGCGATAGTTATGTCGGTGGGGGATTGAGTAAGCGTTGATGTGGGGAGTACTGGAGAAGGAGTAATGGCTGGCGGCAGGCTTAGTGTGGGCAACACCACCACGGTCGTGGCAACAGCTCCAAAATTACATGCGAACATTAATAACGGAAAGATCATGAGAAGTCTACGGAGCATGGGTAGGTTCACTATCCCTTTTTTCAAGGTTCAGGTAAAGGCGGTGTGACGTTGTGGCCGTCCCTCCACGCCACGAGGAAGGTGAACGGATCCACCTGGCCTCGCCGAGCCTTCCAATCGTCGGGAACCGTGGGACGCGAAATCCCGAAGTGAAGATGGGACATGGTATTTCGGGCATCACCGGTATTACCGATCAGACCAAGCAATTGTCCGGCAGTTACCCGGACTCCCGGTGCGATCCCTGTGGCGATAACGGATAGGTGTGAACCATAGTAGCGCAGCCCGTCATCACCAATAATGGCGACAGACAAGCCACCGCGTTGGGCCGGGTCATCGTGATCCGGATCCCAGAGGTCTTGGTATGAGACAAAATCCACAACGCCATCTGTTACGGCAACAAACTTTGTTCCGACCGGGGCGAATATATCAGTGGCCGGGTAACCATGACTTGAAGTTCCTTCTGCAAATCCGGCTGCCCCCGGTGGTTGGATGGGGAAAACATGGTTATACGAGAATGGTGTTTCAGTTTCTGTTTTGGTCGCTGTCTCAAAGGGTGTAATGGATGGGAATCCGGTTAGCGTGTAAGTAGAAGTTGGGGAAACAGCCAGGGTGGCTGGCATTACAGAAGGAGTGAAGGCGGGAGATGTCACCGAAGGTGTAGGAATTAAGACGGTCGGTGCGATAGTTGGCATCGGAGCAACACATGCAACCAAAAGGTACTCAAGCAGGAGAAAAAAGCCTAGACGCACGGTCAGCCTACCTTCTCTTTCTGAGCAATTCTTCCAGATCTGGTATATCCTGCGCAGCACGGAGAAGGATGTCGAAGGCTGCATCGATCAACAGGTCCAGGCGGGTCGTGGAGATTTCCTTTCCTGAATCAAATTCTTCGAGCACCTTGACGATGTTGCCGCGCAACCCGCTGGCGCGCCTGGCCAAATGAGAATCCACTGAGAGACGTTCCAGACGAGAGATGAGAAGACGAAGGAGTTGGATCTGGTTTGTGAGGGCAGAACGCACAAGCGTATTATACCGTTGGAGCCGGATTGGAACGAGCTATGGTTCTCAGTATGGATCAGGCAACAGACAGACGCTCATCCCGATGAAATAATGCTAATATGCTCCGAAAAGATCAAACAGGAATCCTGTGATTGGGGGAGCGAGCATTCGCACGATGGCGCCAAACAAACTAGGAGACCAATCTTGGCGTCAATCAACCCATGAGTTTCATATATAAGGGTGACAATAGGGTGAAGGGTGTTTCAAATATTGTAGGAAGATAATCATAATAATGTGACAATTTGAGAGTTATATTGAAAAATGGAAAACTCTCATGTATACTTTAGATACAGGAGAAATTTCATAATTCAAGTCGTACAGGCATAGAGGTATCCACCTGGCGATTTATAACCAAGGAACGAGGAGAGAGAAGATGAAGAGACACATTCGAATGTTCAGCATCATCCTGATAATCATCATGGTAACCTTGGCCTGCCAGGTGTCTGGTGGAAATACAAACTCAAGCCCAGACCTGAAAAATACACAGGACGCGATGGCATTAACGCTTACGGCAATGAGCGGCGGGCAGACAGGTGCCCAGCCTACCCAGCGAGGGGTACAAGCCGCCACTGATACTCTGGAACTCGCCACACCCACTAATACACCAAAGGCGCCTGCGGCACAAGATATCCAAGCTATGATTAATTCTTCGAATATTCTCGTGTATGAGGAAATCGCAGGTTACGCGGAATACATCACTTATGTGGCCCGAGCGTTAAATCGGTGGGAGGTCACCAGGTGTACGTTGGAGATGCCATGGGGACCTTCCTGGAAAAACTTAACTCCGGCACCAAGTGGGATCTGATCATTGTGGCAGCAGAAGCTCGCAAGGCAATCAGTGGAGACTACTGGACAGCGATCAAGACCCAGGTGGATAATGGAGCCGGGCTCGTGGCGGAGACATGGTACCTGAACAAAATTAGTGGAGGAAAAATTGCTCCGTTCCTGAACGAGTGCGGCGTGCAAGTACAATCAGATTGGCAGCGAGGTCCGGGTTCAACCGTATCAATTACGCGATTTTTTGGGTAGAACCAGATAGCCCAGTATTCACCACCCCGAACCAGGTGAGCAGTTTCGTGGCTTCATTGTCCGATCCGGCGTGGTATGGTGATGTCGGGGATTTACTAATTTTGAGTAGTGGCTCAAATGCAAAAATCCTGGCCAGTCGTGTCGCAGGCCAGAATCAGAATAATGGGCTGATTACCGAGTGTATGGATGGTCGTGTAATACTACAAACATTCGATAGTCACGATTACCCGACGGACGGAATGGTTGCTCTGTGGCAGAACTACATCATCTATACTCTGACGAATCATTTCTCAGCAATGCAGTAGATACATGACAAATTGAAACCACTGCAACAAACCTGAAATTGCCCAACGGTGCTAACGCGATTCTACCTATCTGAACCAATTTATCCTGGTCCCACGTGGCTACCCCCATTTTAAGAACCTACGTTCATCAGGCTAGCTTTGGATGAACGCAGGTTCTTTTTTTAACTGTCAATCCGTTCTTTCTTCATGAGTGCTTTGGTGGTCTCAAACAGACGACCGCGCATGGCATATCCATTCAAGCCGGCTTCTTCCATACCGAGAAGGACCCCACCAATCACCGGGGGAACGGTCAGGCGGACAAACCGTGTTCCTGGAGCGGCTTCGAGGACTACCTTTCGAAGGGTCTTATCCAAGATGGGGGACCCACCGTGAAGGCTGCCAATCAAGACCACTTCGAATTGCTCTTTTTGCAAATCAAGCTGGTTGATTATACCGAGCGCCATCTCCCCGAGCTCTCGTCCGGCCCAGTGCATGACTGCCTGAGCTTGCGGGTCACCATGCCGGGCAGTTTCGAAGACTTTCAAGACCAACGTCGAATTGAATGGATAGCGTTGCAGGTAAACCCCCTCAACCAGATCGTCCAGATCTTTGGCTCCGGTGTGTTCCAGAAACATTTGTGTAAGGGCGGTAGCTGGTCCACGCTTGAGCCACTCGAACGCCACAGCCTGCATGGCCCGGGCAACGATATCAAATCCTCCAGCATATTCACCGGACCAATAGCCACCTCCACCGATGGCCCGACCTTGGCGCTTGTGATCCCTGCTCCAGCCGCGCGCATTACAACCCGTTCCGGCCACCACAGAGACACCCCAACCTTCGGATGTTCCGGCTGGTATTCCCAAGGTGGCGTCGTTGACGATCTCAATCGGGCAGGATAGCCCGATTGGGCGAATGGCTTGCAGGTGATCCTGGCGTTCGGATGGCCAATCATACCCACCGATCCCCATGCCGGCTCCGACGATCTGGTTCACCTTGATCCTGGCTTGATTCATTGCGCGACCGGTGACATCGAGCAGGACGCGAGTTAGACCATCGTAACCGACCCCTTCCCAGTTGCCAGGTCCGCCAGTGGCGAAGCCAAGTGCCTGCCCGGTCTCGTCAGCGATCATGGCTTGCGTCTTGGTACCGCCCACATCAACGCCGAGGTAATATTTCATCGAATTCTTCCCAATTGAATGTTTCAGCTGACCGTTCCCAGATTTCGTCCGGGATGAATTCATTATCAGAAAGCCCGGTTTCGGTGGCAATTTGAAAGTCATGATTCAGGAGTGTCGGGGATCCTTTACGAGAATTGGGGTAAATACCTTTTATTGGTCTCGAGCAAGTCATCCAATACCGTCTTGACTTGGTCCGCTTTGGGGCCGAGCGGATGGACGAGCAGGGCCTGATAAGCGGCTTCCCGGTCCCCATGAACGGCGGCCTCGACCGTCAACAATTCGTAGGCTTTGACGTGAGCAAGCAACCCAAAACAAGCAGGAGGCAAGGGTTCGGCCGGAAGGGGATGGATGCCTTTCCGGTCCACTTTGGCGGGCATTTCCAGAACCCAGTCGGGTGGCCAACCAGATACGGCACCATTATGGCGGACGTTGACGACGTGCGTTTCGCCCATATTGTTATAGTGGGCGTTGAGCAGCTGGGTCGCCACCGTGGAATAGTAGGCACCGCCACGCAGCATCAGGTCGGCGGGTGGTTCGTCCAATTCAGGGTCGGCGTATTCCTTAAGCAGGTTTTTCTCGATCTCGATCACCTCTTCGCCGCGGGATGGTGGCCACTTCCTCTGTGCATCCAACTTATGGTCCGTTTGGTAGTAATATTGCAGGTAATAATTAGGGATCATACCCAGGCTTTCGACTATGCGCGGATCCCACTCGGGTTCGGTTTCCTTTTTTAGATCGGCGATATAAGCAGTCAACACCTGCGGCCAGACATCCTCCCCATCCACAGTAAAGCCGCGGTGCCAGGATAAATGGTTCAAGCCGAGAGTGTTTAAATCCGCCCTTTCCAGAGCGATTCCTTTGCCGGTGGATTTCTCAAGTTCTTTGACGATTTGCATCTTCATCCCGATGGGGGCATTGCAGACACCTACCGAAGGGATTGTTGGGGCATAACGCTGAAGAGCCTCCGTCACCAGACCGGACGGGTTGGTGAAGTTGACCAGCATGGCGCCGGGTGCCAGTTCTTCCATATCTTTAGCTAATTTCAGCAAGACCGGGATGGTGCGCATGGCCTTGGCCATACCGCCGATGCCGGTGGTTTCCTGGCCGATCAGGCCATGCCGCCGGCCGAGGTATTCGTCCGCCACCCGGGCCGGCATGTGTCCCACACGAATCTGGGTGGTAACATAGGTGGCACCTTTAACGGCGAGGCGCTGGTCGGTGGTCAGTACCACCTTGAAAGGATTGCCTCTTACTGCCACCATACGCTGGGCGAATCGGCCGACGATTTCCAAGCGTTGCGGATCGATGTCCATCAACCAGAGTTCGTTAAGTGGCAAACTCTTTATCCTGGTCCAGGAATCCGTTCACCAACTCGGGAGTGTAAGTTGAACCTCCACCAATCACTGCGATTTTCATAATCTCAATCCTTCTTTTTTCAACCTGCAATGGGGTCAGTTCTTCCAAAATTGAGGCAAATATTCTTTGTAGTTGGTTAAATAATCATCCAAAACCTGTTTTGCCAACTCGAAATCATTGATAACTGGGTCGAGCAGTAGGCATTGCAGGGCTTTCTGACGGTCACCAGCGATGGCAGCGTCCACGCATAATTGGGCAACGGTGGTTTCACGGCGCAGGAGTTCGGCCACAGGTTCAGGGAAAGCACCGACATGGACAGGGTGAATGCCTGCACCATCCACAACTACCGGAGTCTCGACGGTAGCGTTAAGGGGAAAATTACTGATTTGCCCGACATTTGGCAGGTTGGCTGCCAAATGATAATGTGTACTGGCTGCGGCAACGTTCTCGATCATCTCCAATGCTCCTTCCGAATCGGTCTCCAACAAGCCTTCGATGGTCATTTCTCCACTGGCCATGCTCTCCAGCCGACCATGCTCGAACTCACGTACGGCCGCATTTAAATCCCAATCGTATAGCTTCAGATCGTATTTCTCCCACGGCTTGGTGGTGGGGTCAGTTACCCAGGGTAGATATTCACACAAATGCGTGTCACCAGGGACGGGGAACAGACCAAAGGCGTCGAAAACGCGCCGGGTTAGTGGCTCGAATTTTGGATCCATCTTTGCCCAACCTTTCCGAAAAGCCGGGTACAGATCTTCACCGGTCTGGCGGTCGCGGATGGACAGAATCCAGGAGAAATGGTTCAGTCCGGCAGCGCGGATATCCACCCTCGACACGATCTGCCGGCGGACCTGGTCGTGAAAGGGTGCCTGCATGGGAGAGGCTTCCATTCCAGTCAAACCATCTGGAACATCAATCCCATATTCCTTACCGAGCGCTATGCCTACCATGACGTAACCGATAAAGATTTGGTGGCACAGACCGACTGCCTTGATCCGGCTGTGCCGGTTGATAGCATCGCAAATACGGATCATTGGGTTGGTGAAGTTAATAAACCATGCCTCCGGGCAGGTTTTTTCCATGTCACGGACGATTTCCATGACCGGGACGAGATTGCGAGCGGCGTGGGCGAACCCGCCTGGACCACCGTTCTCGGCATAAGGTTGTCGGATTCCATATTTGAGCGGGATTTCGAAATCCGTTTTCCACAATCCTTCGCGTGCCCCAACCTCGATGGCAGAGACGACAAAAGCCGCACCTTCGAGCGCTTCCCGATGGTGATTGTGGGCGGTGATAGTGATGCCGGAATTCCACTCTCGATTGAGGCGCCCGGCAAGACGCGTGACGATGCCGAGCGTTTCGGCATTGCGGTCAACAAGTGCGAGTGTGGAACCGTGCAGCTTTTTGGAGCGCATAAGGGCAGACAGGGTATTCTCACCAAAAGAAGCACTGCCAGCGCCGATGACGACGATTTTCGTTGGAAGAGTCATGAGATTCTCCTCTTATCAGTTACGAGCTTCTACATTAATTTTGTACGAATTTTCACCCAGGATTTTGCCAGCGGAGCTAAGGGTGA
Organism: uncultured Chloroflexia bacterium; assembly: GCA_963827305.1. Lineage (GTDB taxonomy): Bacteria > Chloroflexota > Anaerolineae > Anaerolineales > Villigracilaceae > UBA877. Next base: position 95,340 of record CAWHAM010000001.1, on the reverse strand, counting down.
CATTTAGTATAGAATGGCCTATGCCCAGGGATGGTAAAGTCACTTTTACTTCATCGGTCACCCCATCCGAAGGGATATTCAAAGGGAATGAAGCTGATGCAACCTTGGTCCCATTGGTTGAAATCTGCCAGGAGCATATCAGCCTCGGGGAAAGCATCGGTCAGGTCGTTAACAACCCAGAAGGACACGAATGCCGGTTTTCCAGCTTTGATTTTCTCCGGAAGAAGGAAACTGGGCAATATCGGCTGCATGGAATGTCGCAAGGCTTCAAATCCAGCTTTAGGGTGCCGCCAATAATCCAGCACCGACCAAGTCACCGCGGGCCAGGGATCGGTAAAATCGAATTGGACGATACCAGTGACTTTTATGTATTTGGAGCGACGATAAAACTCCGTGCCGTATTGGATGAGATGAGCCTGGTAGGCCTGGCTGTTGGCGATGAATTCATCCAGTGAATTGCCAGTCTTCATACCATTGTCAAAGGTTTCCATTAATTGGGCATTATGGAATTGCCAGGTTTGCCAAACCTTGCGTGCATTCTGCAGATCGTTGGGTGTTTCTTCCTTCGCAGGAAGGTTTTGATAAATGGATCGTTCGGAGGTCTGGCTTCTTTTCATGGCCCATTCCATGAAAAGACCTTTAACACGGGTTAATGCCGGGTGCTTTTCCATGAATCTGAAAAGAACAATACCGGCATTCATCAAGAACCTGGTAGCTGGGCTGATCTTCTTATTGGATTCGATCCAAGTCTTAAGACGAAGCAACTCAGCAAACCCAGCGTCAGGACCGAATTGTGGCAGCATGTGTCGGAGGCTATCCTTGACCGGCAAGCCCTGCGCTCCGTACTCAGTGATGAGTGGTGCGCCGGGCAGATCCCGGAAATCGCGCCAATGGCCCTGGTACCAGCCCGGATAAACATGCCCATCCCCCGTGCCGGAGCTGAGGTGGGTGTAACGGTCAGGGTCGATCTCTCGGGCTAGCGCCTGTAATTGTATGTCAAGGTCGCGATTCTGGCTGGGATCATACGTACCATCAACTGCTCCAGCCATCCAGGGAGCATCCCAAGGACTTTCGTTATGACAGCACCAGGCCACAATGGACGGATGGTTATAAAGCAGATTAACCATCGCGCGCATCTGGCGCCTGGCTTCAGCATGGAAACTTGGTTCATCGGAGTAGCCCCACTGCAAAGGAAAATCCTGCCAGACAAGCATCCCGGCGCGGTCACAGGTTGTGTGAAATTCTGGTGGCAGAACGTGGGCGTGGACACGCAGCAAGTTCAGGTTGGCGTGTTTTGCCTGATTCACGTCGAGTTGGAATAAATCGTTGCCTGCACCACCACCAAATGGGTGGGTTTTTGAAGCAACCGCTTCCTGAAACAAGGTTTCAGAAAGCCACTGCGAAGCAATGTAGTTCGAGCCACGGATGAAATAGGGCTGTCCATTGACGAACCAACGGAAGCCTTCCCCGAGTTTAACTGTCCGAAAACCGAAAAGTGAAGACGTAGAGACTTCTTTTGCATCAGCGTATAAAGAGATGCGGATTTGGTATATGTGCGGAAAACCGCGATCCCAGGGTTGCCAGAGACGGACATCCGGAACCGGCAGTTGAAACGTGTGGACACTTTCGCCTGCCGGTAGTTCGATCACGGATTTCGAAGAGACCAAATTCCCTTTGAAGTTCTCTGGGACGCAACTAATCTCGAGGCCGGCTTTCTGGACCCCGGCACGGTTGTTTGTCTTAATTTGAATGTGCAGGATGGGAGGTTGACTTTCCAATTCTGCACGCAGCATTACCGCCTCTATTGTCACTGCGCCGTGTCGTTCCAAATGGACATTGTTCCAGATCCCACCTGTATTATAGGATTGACCTTCAGGATTCCAACCGCCTCCGGGACGACAATCATGGTGGTTGAGAACCCCTTTGATGAGTCTCTTGCGAATATGCCAACCATTTACTCCGGGTTGCTCGAATGGACTTTCCACGCGTACAGCCAGACTGTTTTGTCCAAGCTTGAGCACATCCGTTACTTCAAACGTGAAGGGTTCAAAGTATCCGGTGTGATGCCCAAGGAATTTTCCATTCAGATATACATCGGAAAAATAATCCACACCTTCAAAGTGAAGGGTTGCTATATCTCCTTTTGGATTACAGGTGAACTCATGGCGGTACCAGACAACACCATGATGGTCCAGACCGCCCAGAAACCAGTTTTGGGGTATGTGCATGGTCTGCCAAGCAGAATCGTCGAAGTCAGATCGGGCAAAGTCGATCTGATCTTCAATGGAATAACGCCAATTTCCGGCAAGAGAGAGTGTCATTAATTGCAACCTTAAATAGATAATTTCAAGACGATCTTCCCAGGAAAGGACATATTATACCAACGAGGAAATATCAGGAGGAATTTGTAATTCTGCTGTCAGGACTATATACATGACAATACACCCAATGACCTGGTTCAATTGTTGTCCGATCTGGCATCGCTTGGCGGCAAATATCCATTACTTTTGTACAGCGGGCTGCGAATGGACAACCAGGCGGGGGCTCGATCAATGATGGAACTTCCCCGCGCACTTGGGTCTCTTTATCGGTTCGCAGTCCTGAGCGGGGGTCTGGAACCGCCGAGAGCAGGAGTTGTGTGTATGGATGAGCGGCGTTCCGCATGATCAACTCGCTCAGGCCGCCCTCGACGATATGACCAGCGTACATGACCATAATCTGATCACCGATGTAACGGGCCGAGGCCAGATCGTGTGTTATGTATACATAGGAAATCCGACGTTCATCCTTGAGTTTTTCGATCAAATTGAGAACGCCCATGCGGATGGACACATCCAGCATTGAGATAGGTTCGTCTGCCAGGATCAGTTCCGGGTCGACGGCCAGGGCGCGGGCGATAGCCACACGTTGGCGCTGCCCACCGGAGAGTTGGTGAGGATAGCGGTTGGCAATTTCCGCGGAGGGTTTGAGTTCAACGGTTTCCAATAAATCACAAACCCGATCGTGGATCTCCTGCCTTCCCGTGACTTTCTTATGGATAATGAGCGGGCGTGCCAGGTGATGCTCGATGGTATGGACGGCGTTCAAAGAAGCAAATGGATCCTGGAAGATTAACTGCACCTGCCGGCGGTAGTTCAATGAAGCCTGGAACGGCTCCGTCTTGAGGATATCCTGACCTTTGAAAAAGATCTCTCCATGGGTAACAGGGATCAGGCGGGCAACCATGCGGATGGTGGTCGTCTTTCCGCAACCTGATTTGCCCACCAGGGCTACCACCTGGCCGCGTTGAACGGTAAATGAGACATCTTCCACTGCATGGACCTGCTTTGAGCGATTGAACACTCCAACGGGGAAGTGTTTTGTCATCCGGCGAACATCCAGTAAGGGGTTGATTTCAGGATAGGTCAGGGTCATGAAAACTCTTCTTGGGATTAGTCGAATAAATGACAAGTAACCGAGTGACCGGAGGAAATAGACCTAGTCAGGGCAGCGGATTTCGAACATATTGACATGGCTTTGGGGCAGCGCGGGTGGAAACGGCAACCGGAGGGTGGAGCCACCAGGTCGGGAGGCGACCCGGGGATGCCGGTGAGTTTGTGTTTCTCCCCGCTGATAGAAGGGAAGGAGTTCATCAGGCCCAATGTATAGGGATGCAGCGGATGGTCTAAAAGCTCGCGGGCAGGTGCTTTCTCGACGATCTCGCCGGCATACATGATGGCGATTGAGGTCGATATCTCCACCAAAAGGGACAGGTCATGGGTGATGAAGATGACCGAAAATCCCAATTTCTCTCTCAAGACGGATATTTGCTGGAGAATATCCTTTTGCACTACCACGTCCAGGGCGGTAGTCGGCTCATCCATGATCAACAGGTCCGGGTTTAACGCCAGGGCAATAGCAATGACTGCCCTCTGGCGCATGCCGCCAGAAAGCTGGTGAGGGTATGCATCCAGGCGGTGTGGATCGATGCCCACCAGGTTGAACAAGCCTGCCGCCCGTTCATTCGCCTGTGCTTTGGGAAGGCCATGCTGTATCATCACGTCCAGCAGTTGATCGCGGATACGCATGACAGGGTTTAGGGCATTCATGGCGCTCTGGAAGACGATTGCCACCTTGCTCCACCGGAACTGTTCCAATTCAAGCTCGTCCATCTCGAAGATATTCCGTCCGGCGTAAAGGACCTGTCCGCCGGTAATCAAGGCCGGGGGATGCAGTATCCGCAGGATGGCGTGGGCAATGGTCGATTTACCGCTACCCGATTCGCCAGCCAGACCAACAACTTCTCCCGGTTGGATAGCGAATGAAACGCCGTCAACTGCCTTGACCGGTCCGCGCGTGGTCAGGTAGACCACCCGCAGGTCCCGGATATCCAGCAGTGGTCCACTGGGCGAGAGGTTCTTTGACGACGGGGGTTGAGCGGCTGGAGCCGATATGATATTTTCTAAGGACACGGGTTATCTCTTTCTCACTCCTTAATCTAGGATTGGTAACCTCATCCATGGCATAGATCAGCATGGTAGTAGCGAAGGAAACCAGGGCGATGCACAGCCCGGGTGGCAGGAAGGTCCACCAGGCTTCCTGGAGCAGTGCAGAGCTGTTGGAAGCCCAATACAACATTGTGCCCCAGGAGACGATGTTGACGTTTTCGAACCCCAGAAATGCCAGCCCGGCATCCGCGCCGATGGTATAGATCACGGCGCCGAAGAGGGAAGACATCACCAGTGAAAGCATATTGGGCAGGATCTCGGAAAAAACGATGCGGTTGACACCTTCCCCACTGACAATGGAGGCCGAGACGAAGTCCTTTTCTCGTAAGCTAAGCATTTGGCTGCGAAAGACGCGGGCCGGCCAGGCCCAGCCGGTGAACGTCAGTACCAGCATGACTGTCAGCATGCCCTGCGGCAGAAAAGATGCCAGGGTGATCAAAAGGGGCAGGCCGGGGATGAGAAGGAACACGTTTGTGAACATGTTCAGTACGCCGTCAACCACGCCAGGGATATATCCTGATATCATTCCAATCACCAGTCCCAGGATTGTGCTTAGAATCCCAACTGAGAAACCAATCAGGAGCGAGATTTGTGATCCCCAGACCAGCTGGGTGAACACATCCTGACCCTGGCCGGTCGTTCCAAGCCAGTGCTCGCTGGAGGGGTGCTCGTGAGGCAGACCGACGTATTTATTCGGATTGTTTGGCGCGATCAACGGGGCAAACAGGGCCATCAGGATGAAGAATCCCAAGATGACCAAACCGATAACTGCCTTAGGCTGAGTGATCATACGACGCAGGAAATCTAATTGCGTGGAGACAGGCTTGCCGTGGGATAGGGGCTGCGACTTCCCAGTATCTGGCTCGAAAGATGAAACATTAGCGTTGGGATTTATCCTCTTATTGTCCGATCTCTGCTCAGCTAACCCGGACGCGTGGGTCAAGCTGGACGTAAAGTATATCGACTAGGAAGTTCGCGACCAGGACCGCCAAGGTGATCATCAGGAACAACGCCTGCATGAGAGGGTAATCCATCGTTGTGACAGAACGGACCAAGTAAAACCCGAGACCGGGATAGGAGAAGACCATTTCGGTCAAAAGCTGGCCTGCAACAATGAATCCGATTGACATGCCGAATTGGGTGATGTTTGGCAGGATGGCATTACGCATCGCGTACTGAAACATGACGGTGCGTTGGGATAGACCCTTGGCCTCTGCCATTGTGATGTAGTCCTCGTTCAAAACTGCGATCATCGTGCTACGCATACCCATCATCCAGCCGCCGACCGAGACCAGGATGATCGTCCCAGCAGGTAAGAACATATGCTGAACAACACTTCCGATGTACTCCCAACTGAGACCGGGAGAAATATAGTCTGAATATGCATGGGACATCGGGAACCAGCCCAATTTGAATCCCATGAAATACAGAGCTACCATCGCCAGCCAGAAATAGGGGAAAGAACCAATGAAACCGGTCAGGCCTGGCAGGGTTGAATCCATCACACCACTACGCCTCCAGGCAATGACAACTCCCAGGGCAGTGCCAAGCACAAAGCTTATGACCAGGGTGACCACACCGAGCAAGATCGTCCACATAAAGCTGGTTGCGATAATGGTGGACACATGCGCGGGGTAGGAAGAGATGGAGATTCCAAAATCGCCACGTAGTGCGTGGGACAGATACTGAAAATATTGCTGTAGAATGGGCCCGTTCGTGAACCCGTATGCTGCCTTGAGGGCTTCGATTTGCTGAGGACTGACCCTACCGTGCATGCGGGCAACCAAAGCGGTGACTGGATCACCTGGCATGGTGCGCGGCAGGATGAAATTAAGCGTCAGGGAACCCCATGCAGCCAGGAGGTAAAGACCGACCTGCCGCAGAATGAATTTCATTAACCTTTTCTCCGATGGAAGGATTGAGTTGCCGGGGCTGTCCGGAAATGGAAGGGACAGCTCCGGCTTTCTTACTGCGTATTACTTGGGTTTTACAGTGGTCAAGACGATTAATGCAGTGTTGTAGGGACCGCCTGGCCAGGGCACGCCCGGGGCGTAAGGGTTATCTACGCTCGGAAATCCAGTGAACCGGGAGGTATTGTATTCGTACCAATCCGGTCCCGGGAAGAGCGGCAGGGCGGGAACCTGATCGACGAAGATCGCTTCGATTTTCGCCATGATCTGTTTTTGCTGGGTCATGTCCGAGGTTGTTGCGAAGTTCGTAAGCAACTCATCTGCCTGCGGGTTAATATAGCGAAGGAAATTTTCAGTGGCATCCTGCCCGACTGGTTGGACAGTGATCTTGCTCATCTGCCCACGATAGAAGTTATAGGGGGTCGGGCCACCTGAACCCGAATACATCGCCCATTGGAAATCGCCTTTTTCGACCTGGTCGAGATCCGTGGTCTCATCGGGAGTGGTCAGGTTTATTTCGATCCCAAGATCGTGCATGTTCTGGGCGATGATCTGGCCGGCTGAGATCCAATCCGTCCAGCCGGCTGGGACGATCAGTTCATATTTCATTAGTTTGCCGTCCTTGTCAAGGCGCGTCCCGTTTGATCCCTTCGTCAGACCGGCTGCATCGAGGGCGGCATTGGCAGCGGCGGGATCATAATTGACCCAGGTTCCAGCTGCGATGGCGGCCGAATCTTTCCAGGCTTTGTATGTATCACCCAGGCCGGTGCCATCGGCCGGCGGGATGTAATTGAACTCGGCGGTCTGGACTATCATTTTTCGATCAATGCCCAGGCTGATGGCTTTTCGGACAGCAGGATCATCGAATGGTTTTATGGTCTGGTTGATGTAGAGCAACACGCAGTCTGCACCGACGAAATAGTAATGATAGTTCTGAGGATCTTTAGCTACATAGGTCTTCTCGATGTCGGGGACGAAGTTGCCTGCCCAGTCAAGATCGCCATTGGCGAGCGCCAGGTTTGCAGCATCATTGTCCGCAAAGGATGGATAACGGATGCCCTGGAAGTACGGTTTGCCTGCCTGCCAATAGTGAGGATTTTTTTCTAGGATGTAGATCTGAGTGTCAAACTTGGCTACCTGGGTGAAGGGGCCAGTACCGACCGGGTTGTCATTGGTCCAAGTGGTGGGATCCGCAACATTTTTCCAGACATGTTCCGGAACGATAAGCTGGTTGGCAAGATCGTACAAGGCCGGGGTATACACAGTATTGAATATAAACTTGACGGTAAAATTATCGGGGGCTGAAAAGCTATCTATGTACTGGTTCAGGATGTTGGAAGCAGTGCCCGACAGGGCAGAATTGCTCTTGAGCAAATTGAAAGTGTAGATGACATCCTGAGCAGTGAATGGCTGGCCGTCTGACCACTTTACATTATGGCGGATCTGGAATGTCAGGGTTGTATTATCGGTGCTCCAGGTATACGCCGTTGCCAGCCATGGCACGAGTTCTGCCGTGGACTTGTTGTAGATCATCAACGGTTCATAAATGGCAGTTGCGGTCGAGCCAAGTGCAGAGGGCGAGAAGGGGTTGAAATTACGCACCCAGGTGGACAATTGTTCGTAGTTGATCGTCAGGTAGGTCCCGTTACCCGTGGATGTCTTGGATCCACAGGATGCCAGCAGCATACAGCAGATGACGAGCAGGCTGACGACCAGCCATAAGTTTCTTGATTTCATATTCTTCCTCCAGTGAATGAGAATGGATTGGTTGGAAATGCGAAGATGAGGTAAAGAGAATTGGACATCTCCTTAATAATCAGTTTGAACAACCGCATGATTGACGGATAATAAGTTCGGTAGGCAGTACCAAGCGTGCTTCCACATGTTCGCCGCGGACCAGGCGGATCAACTGTCTGACGGCTTCGCGCCCGACTTGTTCGATCGGGGCGCGGACTGTAGTCAGAGGAGGGGTTAGAATGCGTGCAAAAAGCGAGTTGTCGAATCCGGCCACAGCCACGTTCTCTGGAACGTGACGTCCAGCTTCCCGCAACGCCTGAATGACCCCAACTGCACTGTCATCGTCACCAGTGAAGATGGCATCGAATTCAAGACCATCAGCGAGCAATTGACAGACCGTTGCACGGGCCTGGTTGGGTTCGAAACCACCTCGAGCAACCAGGCAGGGGTTGAAGGGCAGGTTGTGCTTTTTCAATGATTGCCGGTAACCTACTTCGCGCTCTTTGGAATCTTCGTTGTCGACCGGACCTTGAAGAAACACAATTCGTTTGCAGCCATGTACTTCGATCATATGGTCGACGATTTTTTGCGCGCCGGATCGATTTTCGATCGTGATGACCGGTATTGTTATATCCTTGGGCGAGGATTGGTGCAGCAGGACGACTGGAAACCCAATCTCATTTAATCGGGTCAATTCGGCGTTATCAATAGCTTCCGTGAAGACCAATAAGCCATCAGTGTTGTGTTCACCCAGAGCGCGACGAGAATTATTCTCTGATAAAGGTGAACTGGTAGAATGGATCAAGAGGTCGAATCCGGCTTGGCTGGATACAGCCTCGATGCCGCGCAACATGGGTGTGTAAAATTCACCCCCGATATCCATTAACAGTAGACCGATGGTGTTTGTCCGACGGCTGGCCAGGGTGCGGGCAGCCGAGTGGGGGGTATAGTTGAGTTCGGAGACGGCAGCACGGACTCTTTGGGCGGTTACCAAGTCCACGACAGCAGTCCTATTAAGGACCCGGCTGACAGTTGAGATAGAAACCCCGGCTCTTTCGGCAACATCAGAAATTGTGGCTCTAGAAAGCATACCTGATTAACTCACCATGAAAACGTTTTCAGAAAGCGCTTTCATAGTATAGTAAAAAATCCCCCATTTGTCAATCGTTAAAAAGTATTTTAAGGATTAGGAAACTTAACCCATATGACGGACCAGGTCCACTAAATCAGCCGCCGGATTCCTTCCGCGGCATTTTCTGATTGCGCTTTTCCAGCAAGCGCCGGATGCGAGCATGCCGCTCACGAGTAAGAGGATAAAACCAGGTAGTTGTAACAGCCGAGAATAGCAATATCGCTCCAAATGGCCCGATCAGCAGACGGATGGCTGTCAGTGTGATAGGGGACTGATTGAAAATCAGCATCCCCTCAGGCGGTGTCTTATATCCGAACCAGCCCAGTACCTGTAATGCAAGAAAGATTGCCAGCGCGCCAGTCAGTTTGCGGATGAAATTCTTGATACCATAGTAAATTCCCTCTTGACGGCGACCTGTGCGCAGTTCGTCCCATTCAATCACATCCGGGAACATAGCGTCCGGCAGAACGTGAGCGGCAGAGACGCTCAGACCGGCCAGGAAAGCCATCCAAAGCACCAAAGTGATCTGCCCGGGCTGGACCATGAAGATACCAATCTGAACGGCGGCCCAGAAAACCATTCCAATGATGTAGGCGGTATGCTTCCCAAGGCGGTTGGAAAGCCATAGCCAAAATGGTAAAACAGAGATGGCCGTGACCAGCAAGAGCGCAAAAACTGCTGATTCGAGCGGCATTGTTATTCCCAATAAACTGACCGATGCCAGCATATTCCCGCGTGCGATCCAGTAAAGCAGGTAAAAGGGCAGAAGTAGAGCCACCAGATCAAAGGTGATCCAGTTCAGCATGTAAATAATTGTGGCGAGACGGAATGGAATATTGGCCCAAGCAGTCTTGACGGTCTGCCGGAAGGTGGTTATTTCTTGCGGCCGATCGAGAGCGCCGTACCTTTCCCGGACCACTGCGAAGATGAGCAGGAATGGGATGGCAGCCAGGCCGCCGAAGATCCCGGCCACGATCAGGTAACCTTGCTGCTGCGTCAACCCGGCAGACAGAGCGGCGTCAATAATGGCAGGCGCAGCCACGGCAGTCACCAAAGAGGCAATCAGGTTAAAGAAGATGCGGAAGCTAGTCAAAGTGGTGCGCTCGTCATAGTCGGGAGACAACTCCGGCAATAGAGAGGAAAATGGCACGCCACAAAGGGTTTCAAAAGTATCACTGATCATGAAGGCAAGAGTAACGGTAACGGCCAAGGCGATCTGGTTGTGCCAGGGCGGCGCCCACCAGAGGAGCAGAAAGCTCGCCCCGAATGGGATGGCAAAAAACAGCAGGAACGGTCGACGACGACCCCAGCGGCTGCGCATTCTATCTGTGAGAATACCGACGAGAGGATCATTGACAGCGTCCCAAATGATGCCAATTAACGCGGCGATGGAGGCCAGCCTTGGATCCAGCCCAACCACATCTGTGAGAAAGATGGCGTAAAAGATCTGGCGCAAGGTACCGTAACTGGCCTCGCTCCAATCGCCTGTTCCGTAGATCAGCTTGACCCAGAAGGACAGCAATTCGGTTTTGGTTTGTTTGATGATTGCGGCTCCTTGGAAAGTCGCAGTCGGAGATCAATCATGAATATGAAGTTAATGGCTGGATTTTAGCATCATATCACCAAGCTTGCATTACAATTACGCCATGCCAACTCTTTCGGACAAACTGAAATCCCTGGGCGTCAAGGTTGGTACGGTGAACCTTACGAAGGTCGAGCCCGCCAATCAATATGAGATAGACAAAGTTGTCCCTGGAATATACCGGCCCACCTCTGCCGGAGAAACATTTGTCGCCAGTCTGACTTTCGGAGGGGAATCCCGGCACGGGCAAGCCTCCATCCGGCCTGAGGTTCCGTTTACCACATTGGCAACTTGGGCAGGTGAACCGCGTTTTTCGGAGCTGCCACTCGAATCCTATGCCTTCCTGGATACCGAGACCAGCGGTCTGGCGGGAGGTACGGGCACATATGCCTTTCTGGTCGGTGTGGGTAGATTCCAGGAGGGTGAGTTCCGTCTGGAGCAATTCTTCATGCGTGACCCAGCCGAGGAAATGGGCATGTTGGAAGCTTTGGCTGATTTCCTTGCCCCGGCAAAGGCACTGGTTACATTCAATGGAAAAGCTTTTGATGCGCCTTTACTACTTACCCGCTACGCATTGCATTGCAATCCTTGTCCCTTTGCCGATTTTGCCCACTTGGATCTGCTGCCTCTGGCCCGAAGATTGTGGCGGGACCGGTTGCCCAGCCGTGCGTTGAAGTTTCTCGAAGAAAACGTGCTGGCTGCACCCCGTACCAGCGAAGAAGTGCCTGGTTATGAAATCCCCTATCTTTACTTTGACTATCTCCGCAGCCGGGATGCCCGGCCGTTGAAGGGTGTGTTCTACCACAACGCCATGGATGTGGTGGCAATGGCTGCGCTTCTTTCCCATGTAACGGCCATTATGGCAGACCCGTTCAGCGAGATAGTCGAACATGGTCTGGATGTGGTGGCGCTGGCGAAGTTTTATGAGGATCTTGGTGAGTGGAATAAGGCAGCTCGACTATTCGAACGCGGCCTGGAAATGAATCTGCCTGAGGCGGATTTCTGGTTGGCGGTGCAACGCCTCTCGCAGCTGCAGAAGCGGCGGGGCGACATAGAAACCGCGGTAGGATTGTGGGAGCGTGCAGCAGAACGGGGACACGTCTATGCCCATGTGGAGTTGGCGAAGTACTACGAACACCAGCGCTGCAACTACCCGGAAGCAATGAAATGGACGCGTAGCGCTATGGTACTGGTCAGTACACTCGACGTTCCGCGTTTCATATACAATCATTGGATGGAAGAATTGACGCATCGCTTGGAAAGGCTGGAAGGAAAAATACAGAAGCGGTCGGGCAGCGGTTGAAAGGAGTTGAGGTTGCAATGAAATCAGGCATTCGAAGGATCATTCCAGGGTTGGTTCTAAGTACCCTCCTGGCGAGCACATTGGCATGTGGGACAACGCCCACGCTGTTACCGGCAACAGATACGCCAAACCTGTCCCCAACGCAAACAAGTCTTCCCACCCAGACTCCTGCGCCGCTTTTTCAACTGATAACCCTGGTTTCTATTCCCAATAACGAGACAAGCAAAACGCCGGCGTATACAATGAAGGCTCAAATTCCCGCTTTGCAGGGCAGCGATGATCAGCGTGTGACGAATTTCAACAATGAAATGACCCTCTTAACGCAGGAAGAGATTGCCAAATTTAAGGATAATGTGGTGCAAGTACAACCCATGCCTGGCGTGGCAGGGAGTTCCTATGATCAGCAATACATGCTTCTTTCATCGCCTGGCAACCTGATCAGTCTAAAATTCCAAATCATGATCTACATTCAGGGTGCAGCCCACCCTGGTACACATACACGAACGGTTACTTATGATCTGGAGGCTGGTACGGATGTGAAACTCGTCGCCCTATTCCTGCCCGGCTCCGATTATCTTGAGAGGATCGCCAATTATTGCATTGCTCAATTGGGTAAACGGGGTATCACTTCCGAAACCTCGTCGAGCGGAGCCAAAGCCACCCCGGAAAATTATGGGAATTGGAATATCACTGCGGAAGGCCTGCTGATCACCTTCGACGAATACCAGGTGGCTGCCTATGCAGCCGGACCGCAAGAGGTAATTGTGCCATTTGCGGAGCTTCAATCCGCCATTGACCCGCTTGGACCACTGGGGGAATTCCTGCATTAGGAGGGGCTTTATCCTCCGAACATTTTTGCATGCGCAAGAATTATTTCGAGTAATATTGCTCGTACAATTCATCCCGTATAAAAATCAGACCAAAAGCGTTGCGGTAAATAAGGTGGAAACCTTTTATTGTCGCTCTGTCTGCATCACGGTAGAACTGCTGGTTGCGGGCGAACAAGGCCGGGTTGATGCCGACGGCATTCGGGTTCAAATAATCGCGGATTTGTTGCTGCTGCAGCAATAGTACATCAAAATGGTGTTTCTGGATGTAATTGTACTCAAGCAGATCGAAGTTGGTCTCGGTTACCCAACCAGGCTTTCCCGGTACATACATGCGATAATCATAATAGACGTGCAACTTTGAATTCGGAAGTGGTTTAAGGGTTGCCAATACCTGATCGTAGAATTTAATGCTGGTATTATTATCCGCCCGATGCATGCGTGTTTCGAAAGTGTGAATATCTGCGCCCACGAACAGTACAAATTGGGCGAATAGTGCCAGGAGTACAACCACCCGGGCGATGCATGCCAGCCAGGAAGTCCAGTTTGGGTTTCTTTTTTCGGGCAACAGGAGCACCAGGCTGGAAAAAGAGGTAACGCCACCGGCAGCCAGTATTGGAACTTAAAGTGGGTTAGGAAGAATACGGTCACGCTGATCGGAACAAACCAGGCCAGGATCAGGGCGTGCAGCAGGCGTTGCGGTCCGCGCCAGACGCCCCAAATGGCGGCGCCCAGGGCGATCAGCAGGAAGGGTAGCTCACCGTAAGATTCGTGAACAAGCGGCCAGGAAGCGACCAGACCTTTAAAATACACCACGCCATAACCGTTCTCGAGCAATCCGCCTTGTTTGTTTAGAATATATTGATAGGCTGTGCGCGCCCAGTGGGAGAAAAAGAAAGGATTGGCAATCAGGTAAGCCAATCCCATGGTCAAGATGAAAGCGAATGCCATCCCCACAAGTTTCTTCCAGGAAGCCTTTTTAAGTAGCAGGCCCAACAAAAGGGTCAAACCGACTGCGAGGAAGAAATAGACTCCGACCAGCTTTGTGGCTGTGGCAACCCCGCTCATGACTGCTGCCAGGAGGAAATTCCCCCCGAAACGCAGGTTATCACGTTTGAGGAAGAAGATGGTCAGCACAACCAGCAGGAATGTTATCCCATCCGGGTGCCACCATGAATTGTTCTCAACCACCGCAGGGACACAGAGCAGAAAGAGGAAAAGTAGTGGAGAGCGGTAGGTGCGGAAACCATCCTGCATGTAGATTAGCAGCAACAGAGCTGCCAGCATGGGCAGTACGCTGACAAACTGACGCAGGATCAGCATGACCAACGGGATATCGCCCAGGCGTCCCAACCATTGCAAGGGCAGGATCAACAAGGCCGAGACGGCAAAGTAGGGGAAACCATAATAATAATAATCGTAAAATACAAAATGCCTGAGGGCTAGGTTCAGCGATGGGGCAGGGGCGATCATGTGGAAGACGTAAGGCAAGGGCCCGGCTTCATCGGGCTGAAATATCTGCACCATGGATATATTCTTTGAGGCAACCGCGTTGGGCAAAGCAAACAGGATGAAGGCGGCGGTTGCCATGATCAGCAGTAGAGCGAATATCCGTTTCTGAGTAGTTGTCATGAAGGTATTAGATCCAATGCATACCCCAGAAGGCCAAACCTGCCAGGATCAGATTCCAATTGCGTTTTTCGGCTTCGACTGTGTAAACATAAAAGACGAAGGCCATGAGAGGAATGACGTACCATTGGAAGGTCTGGCTGCCGAGACGCAGGATGGAAAGAGCTTGTCGTGTAGATTCAGTTGGCATGAGGTCTCCTCGTATTTATGAAGATCGTTTTCCCGGGATTCTCATCGAGGCGCCATTCTTAATGGAATTTCCGTAATGCGTTGAAAACGGCTGCCACTCCGAATTCCAAGGCGGGGACAGGGACGCGCTCGTTGGCGGCGTGAATGGTGCCGGTCAAGTCCAGACCTTCGGTTATCAGGAGCGGTGTGAAGCCGTAGGTCTGGATACCAAGCCTGGAGAAGAAGCGGGCATCGGTAACACCGAAATTCACGAAAGGGACCGGGATCCCTTCAGGATCGAGTTCGCGCAAGGTCCCTGCCAAAATATCAAACATTCCCATATCGGGCGTGGCAAGACCGGGGAAAGGCAAGATTGTTTCAATGATGCAATCCTTCCCAAGTAGGCTGTGCAGTTCCGATTCCAGGTCGGCGGCGGTAAAACCAGGCAGGATGCGTCCATCCAATTGCACAGCTACCTCGGAAGGAATGACATTAATTTGGTCACCAGCCTTAAGAATGGTTGGGCTGACAGAGTTGTGCAATAGCGGAGAGAAGGTATTTCCGGTTGTGCCGAGTATTCTTAGAAGGATATCCGTGAGGGGTGGATTGAGTAATTGGCGCAAAACCAGACCGGAGATTCCGCCCAACCCTGTGGCAATTGCCTCAACCATCTGGCGAGTTTGCGGAGTGACATGGACCGGGAGCTTGTGCCGGTCGAGGATGGTCAATGCAACAGCTAATTTGGCCATGGCCCCGCCACGAACCGGCACACCACCATGACCGCCATTGCCGTGGAAGGTGAGGCGGGCCGGGCAAACCAGTTTTTCAGAGGTCTGGATGGGATAGAAACGTTTGCCGCCAATGGGGATACTGGTACCGCCGAATTCGTTCAAGGCGTAATGGATCCCTTCGAAAAGACCGGCGTGTTGCTCAACCAGAAATTTCGCCCCGTATTCACATTGCGCCTCCTCGTCGACGGTGGCGACGAAAACCAGATCATAGGGGAGTTGGAAACCCTCCGCTTTTACTTTCAGAATAGCAGCCAGGAACATGGCAATGCCATGTTTCATATCCAACGCACCGCGACCCCAGATATAGCCGTCCACAAGACGAGCCTCGAAAGGCGGGTAGGTCCATTTCTGGTTTTCAGTGGTAACCACATCCACGTGGCCGTAAAGCAGGAGCGGAGGGGCCTGGCCCGCACCTTTCAGACGGGCGAACAGGTTGGGACGACCGGGCGTACGCGCCACTATATTTGTCTCAATACCGGCATCCTTGAGCAGGCCGCTGATATATTGGATGCAGGCGAGTTCGTTACCAGGTGGATTAGTGGTATCGAAGCGGATAAGGTTCTGTAAAAGTTCTGCAGGACGTTCGAAGATGAGGTCGGGTTGTTTCGGCATTGAGGGTTCCAAAGGAGGCGGCATAAAAAACGCCACATGATGTGTGCTGATGATATAGCATAAATCACGTGGCGTCAAAGGGAAAATCAGAGTTGCCTCATTCAACCCGCATGTACCTTAACGGCCCGGGGCAGGCGACGGAACCGGACAAAGACTTTCCGGCGGGTGCCGCTCACCCACCTTCGGACGGGGGGGAGGCGCAAGGCCAAAAGAAAAATGGTTAGAAGCAACCAGAGAAAAGGCCGGAGAATGTTCCCACGCAGGGTGAACAGATTGCCCTTTTGGGCCAGGCCATAATGGAGAATGGAGACAACAACCGCCGGATAGACCAGCCAGTGCAGGCGCTTCCAATTCCTGCCCATGATTCGGATGAAATAGTCGAAGGAGGTAATTGCCAGGGGAATGAGCAAGAGTACTGCCAGCACCCCGGCCAACAAGTAGACCTTGCCAGTGACCAAGCTCCAGATCTGGGCGAGGTTGAAGGCATAATCGAGCCCAAAGAAGACCAGCAGGTGCAGGCAAGTGTAGAGGAAGGCGTAAAGGCCGACCGCGCGGCGGCGGTTTGGCAGATCGCGCAGACCGGTCAGTGTGTAGAGCGGCGTGACCGCCAGGGTGGCGACCATCCAATATATGGCAATCCGCCCAAGGATTTGTTCAAGGTCCTGGACCGGATTGATGGTCAGTTTGTCGGCGTAGAAAGCGAAGATCAGATAAACCAATGGCAGCCAGCCAAGAAGGTGGACTAGGATGCGTAGCCAGGGAAAATGTGCTGTTCTTTTCACTTCAATAAATATCCTAAACTTTGCAATTCCGAAAACTTAGGCGGCGGGGAGGCTGCCTGGAGGATAATCTCTTAGTAATTCTCTCTCAGGTCCATACCGGCGTAGAGGGAAGCGACCTCGTCATAGTAGCCGTTAAACATCAGGGTGGGACGACGGTTGAGTTCACCGATACGCCGTTCCGTGCCCTGGGACCAGCGTGGGTGGTCGACGTTCGGGTTGACGTTGGAGTAGAACCCATATTCATTTGACGAAATGGTCTTCCAGAAAGTGGCCGGCTGGGTATCGGTCAATTCAATTTTGACGATGGCTTTGATGTTCTTGAAGCCGTATTTCCATGGAACCACCAACCTCAGCGGAGCGCCATCCACATTGGGAAGGGCATGGCCATATAAGCCAGTAGCAAGGATGGCCAAGCGGTGCATGGCTTCGTCCAGGCGCAAGCCTTCAGTGTATGGCCAGGGATACAGTGAGGAAGACTGGCCGGTGAATTGAGCCGTGTCCTCAAGGGTGGTGAAGGCGACATATTTGGCGCTGGTCATCGGCTGGACTTCGTTCAGCAGGTCACTCAGTTCGAAGCCGTTCCAGGGAATGACCATGCTCCAGGCCTCCACACAGCGCAGGCGGTAAATCCGTTCCTTCTGCTGAAACTTGAGCAAGTCCTCGATGGCATAGGTCTTCGGATTTTGCACCAGACCGCCGACCTGCACCGACCAGGGAGAGGGTTTGAAATTCCTGGAGAGGACAGCAGGAGCCTGTTTATCCTCTGAAAATTCATAGTAATTGTTGTAGTTGGTAATTTCATCCAACGTGTTGAGTTTATTGCCCAGCTCGTCGGTGGTCTGCCCCTGAGCATCATCTGGGACGGAGGCGCTAGGGGTGGGCGTGAGGGCGGCCCAGCCCGGCAGCGGGGTGGGTGCCCCGGGTACAGTAGCCTGCCGATTGTTGGACACGCCACACGCAGCCAGGAAAGCCGAGGCGCTGACGATCCCGGCGGCCTTCAAAAAGTCCCGACGGGTGAGATAGAGACTTTCGGGTGTGATCTCGGAAGAGGGAACAGAAACGTGTTTCAGTTTGCGTTCCATGGCAATATCCTTTCACCAACAAACAGATAAAATCGGTCGTAATTGCTATAATTCTACCTGCTGATGGTTAAAACGGCGTTAAAAGATATTGCTCAAGCCGTCTCCGTCCGAGCCATTTCCCAACCGAGAATGGCTTTCTTACGAGTGGAACCGTAACGGTAATTTCCAAAATGGCCGGTTTTTTGGAGCACGCGGTGACAGGGGATCAGGTAAGCAACCGGGTTGTGGGCGAGCGCATTCCCGACTGCGCGGGCGGCCTCGGAGGAGGAAAGCTGTTCCGCCAGGGCCTGGTAGGTGGTCACACTGCCGAGGGGCAGGCGCAGAAGCGCCTCCCAGACCTTGATCTGGAAGTTGGTACCGCGCAGGTGTAGAGGGAAAAAGGCGGGGGAGCGGCCGTTTGGGGGAGAGAAAATCCGACCAACGACAGGAAAGGTACGTGCAGGATCCTCGGTCAGATTGGCATTAGGCCAGGATCGGCGAAGTCCTTCCAAGGCGGAGGAGCGGTCCGAATCCACGAAGGCCAGGAAGCAGATGCCGCGCCCGGTGAGAGCCAGCAGGCACAGGCCAAACGGGGAAGGGTGGAAGCCATAGGCAATGTCGACCCCCATCCCTTTGGTCTTGTATTCGCCAGGGGTGACCGCCTCGGTCTGAACGAACAAGTCGTGCAGGCGGCCGGGGCTGGAGAGACCAGCGCCATACGTGGCATCGAGCAGGTTGCCGGAGCGAGCCAACCAGGACTTGGCATTTTCCTTGGTCAGGAACTGCAGGAAGCGCTTGGGGCTGATGCCGGCCCAGCGGGTGAAGAGGCGCTGGAAATGGTATTCACTCAGACCAACATGGGCGGCCAGCTCGGTCAGATCCGGCTGGCGGTGGACATTGGTTTCAATGTAGCGGATGGCCCGGGCAATGCGGGAATAATCTTCGGAGAGTTGGGTCAGATCGTTCATGGGTTGATTGTACACGTTTCCAGGTGAAGCGCCACCCAAATCTTGCGCAACTTCCAGAGAAGCGATGAGAGGTGAAGCGACTGGTTGCGAGGATCGAAATTCATGCAAATGCAAGGAGGATTCATAAGATGAGGGGAGCGGGCTGGGAATATTGAACAGACGGGAAAGCTCCGCGGCAATGGTCTGACGATCTTTTTAGATCTTTTGCCATTTTTTCCAGGCAAAACTGTCCTCGATAGGCTGGATGACAAAGGACGTACGCGAAGAAGGCTGCGAGGAAACCTCTTGCACAGACTTGCGGTAAGACTTCGGCAAGGCGAAGCCGGGGGGAAGGCCAGTAGTAAGCTGGGCGGTACCTCTGAAGACAGGGGAAAGGGGGTAAAGGGGATGAGAGCGTTTATGATTGCGCTGGAAATGGGACCAAGCGGAGCGGGCCAACTGCATGAAGAGCAAGGCGGTGCAATTCTCCCAGGTGGGACGAATTTGCGGGTTGAGAGTAATCTTCTGCAGAGGGGTGGTAGTGAAGACGCCCTGCTTTAGAAAGGTAAGGATATCCGTGGACGACTCCGTGCAGAAATGGTTGTAAAGGGCGAGCATGAGGGTAACCCAGCGGCCACTGCGGTAGAGACGGCGGTAATAATTGCTACAGAGACGAAGCGGAGGAAAACAGGCGGGAAGTTCGTCCCAGGAATGCCCGGTGGCAATTTTCCAGAGGATGGCATCGAGCAGGAGGCGCGGGGAGGTGCGAGGACGACCGCGTCTGCAACGCCCACTCATTCCCGACCGCTCTTCGCTTGGGAGAGGAGAATCTCGCAAACCGGGGCAGCGCTGGAGAATTTCATTGTGTTTTTCCAGTATGGAAACATCCTGAGACTCGCCGGTATAGACGTAGCGGGTGAATCCCTAGCGGTTGGCGGCGATGATGATGGGAGGCTCGCCAGTAAGCCAATCGAGAGGCGGGTCGGGCGGGATGAGGGGAGCAAGGATCGCCCATTGAGAATCGGTAAGGTTGGTGGCATAATTGGGATGAGCAGGCGGAAAGGGCGAATTAAATGTAGTTTTAAATGAAACGGGAAAAAACGAATCAGCATCGAGGCGAATGCCAGAATCACTGCAGCCGCCCAATAACCAGCTGAAGGGGTCCCGGGCAAGGGTTTCGAGAGCATTTGCACGGCGAGTAAAGGTGCAGAGGGGTTTGATGGCGCGAGAGATGACGGAACTCAACTTAATTCCCATCTGAACAGCGTGCAGTTCGGCAGCCCAGGAGGTGGGGGCAGGATGATAAAGCGCCTGCCTGGCTGTGCGAGCCTGTTCGATGACCTGAGCGAGCGGAACGGAAGGAAACTTCAGACCGGTGTTCAGCGAAAGCAAGAGGGTATGGGTGGGGGCGAAGCGACCGGGTTGGTAGCGGGAGAAAGTGCCAATTTTACGGGCATTCTGGTTACCGGGCTGACCGCCACGCCGGTGAACGAGCAGTGTAGGAGGGGAAACTGGAGAAGAGGAGGAAAATGGAAGGGCCATTAGAGCTTGTGGAGGAGGATTTACAATTTATGATTGACGATAAAAGTTTCATTGCACACCACAATAATAGAACAAATATTCTATTTTGTCAAGAAGATGTTTGGGGAGGAAGAAAATTGCCAGGGAAGAGGTATGCACAATATCAACTATCATGATGTACAATATCTATAGAGACGGAGAATGTTTCATTGCCTAAGGCTGGACCGTGTGCCTAAATCCATGCCAATAAACTTATTGACATTTTGAATCTCTATGCTCATCCATTTCTTTAACATTTTATTCCTGTCATCCAATTTCATTTCCTTGGGCTAATGAGGAGAAATAACCGTTGCCTTGTTAATAATAGGGAGGAACAATGCCGAGAAGAGAAGCTTTTACACCGATCCATGATTTATTGGAAACTCTTGAAAAACATAATAGCCGGGCTGAATTTAGCCAAATACACCGCACCTTTTCCCCAGTGCCAGTTTCCCGCTTGGAGGAATTGCAACCGCGCGAACTGGAGCGATTGGCATGCTGGGCATATCAAAATTTAGGATATTCATATGTAGTCCATTCCGGGGCACATTCATCCACCGATGGGGCGCAGATGTCAGAATGCGTAATCAAAAAGGGAATAATGAAATTGTACAATGTAAGCAGTTGAATACTAAGGTAGACCTAACTGAAATAAAAAAATTCTCTAGAGCAATGCGTAAATTTGATGCAGAGCGAGGTCATTATTGGGCACCCGCTGGATTTACTAGACCGGCGATGGAATATGCCGAAGCAAATCACATTATTTGGTACGATGAGCAGCGAATCATGAAAACAGTAAGCGCGGCAAATAAGGAAATCGAGAAAAGAAATCAAATGGCAATGGTCGGATCAGTTATTAGTCAACCGAAAACGCAACCAAGACCGATGCAATTGCCAAGTCAACGACAACCCTTGTCTGGATTAAGAATAATGATATTAATAATCCTGGGAATAACAGTAATCATACTTATTTGCGCAACGTTCGCTCTTTTTATATTCGGTCCAACCATATTCAATAGTTTTGGAAAGTAAATAATATTGAGACAAGAGGAATTATGGACGATGAAATTGATGATATACCTGATGAACAATTATGGCTCTATCAAGAGTTGGAGCAGATGCGGGATCCTAGTTTCGCTACTATTTTCAGAATTGTTGTCAAAGTAATATAGCCAGTGTGCTAGTCGGTATAATTGGATTTTCCATTTTTTGTTTAGTCTCCTTTTTTATTGTGGGCGGTTCTTTAGCAGCATTCTCGGCCTGCTAGCACATATATTGCAATCGATCCATTTCACCCCAACCACGATCCCACCTTATAACTGATGCCAACCTATATTCCACCACCTTCCAGCCTGCCATCCGATTCATTCGTCTGGAGCTACCTGCGGGATAACGGTAGTCCAAGTCAAGGTGAATCCATCGACCACCGACGAACCGAAATCCATGCGTTAATCGAATGCCATCTGCAAGATTTTAACATCCCCCCGAAAATTGGGGAGATGTCAGTAATATTGTCAGCGGACCCGACGGGATTCGAACCCGCGATCTCGGCCTTGACAGGGCCGCATGTTTGGCCGCTACACCACGGGTCCAGGAGCGGGCTGAATATACCATAGGCATTTTCAGGCGTCAAGCCGAACTTTCGCAAAGTCTGAAAATGCGCGGATCCCCACCCCCTGCCCCCGCCTCAATGCGGGGGAAAAGAGATATCTGGGGGATAGGCTGGTGGCGAAGCCACCAGCCTATCCCCCAGACCCCAAGGTTGTGAAAAGATCGAGGCGTCAAGGCGCACCGGCTCCGTAGAGCGCAGGATCGGTGGGAGTTTGACCGGAAGGGTCATAGACGTAGACCAAATCACCTTCGGAGGCCCAATCGAAGAGCCAGTGGGAATCGCCGACGGACAGGTTGACGCAGCCATGGCTGCGCGGATACCCAAAGCCGTTATGCCAATAGGCACCGTGAAGGGCACGGCCTTCGTCAAAGTACATGGTCCAGGGGACATCTTCCAGGTAATAAAAATCGTCCTGGGCGCTGTTGGCCATGGTTTCGGTTTCCAGTTTTTTTTGAATATGGAAAAGGCCCGGACGAGTCCAGAAATGATCCACGCCGGTGGAGGTCATGGTTGCGAATACGAGTCGATCATGATCGTAAACCGTGAGGGTTTGTTCGAACAGGTTGACGCTGATCCATCGAGTGCCGGTTACGCCAGCGGGCGGGACGGGATTGGGATCCACGCGGGCGATCTGGCGGGACTCAATCCATTCGTCCGGCCCGACCAAGTCCCAGGTCAGATTATCGGCCTTCTGCGTGGCGTAGATCTGGACCTTATTGAAGCGGTAACCGGTGATCCCGCTCAGCGGGCTATTCAGGCCGGGGGCTGTGTGGGATTGAATTTCCCCGAGGATCCAGCCAAAGGCGTTACGAGGGGTAGAGCTGAACACAAGTCCCTGGAAGGGTGGGTCGTAGTGGCCCAGGCGACCGCCATCGGCGAGGACCCAATAACCAGAACGCAGCGAGTAATAGTAATCCTTCCCAACCTGGACCGAATCGCCCTGATAGGAAACGTACAGATCGTTGCTCGGATAAAGTATTTTAGAAGGTGCGTGAGTCCTGGCCGCGTCTAGGGAGGCGTAGAGCTGTGCTCCGGTTTCGATCACTTTGAAATATTGATACGGGGAATCAACCAAACTTCGGTCAGGAGGGTAAGCCGGAAGAGGGATCAGAGGGTAGGGAACGCCCTGCGCAACAACATGGGCTAAATATTCCGACGGGCCGAGCGGGAGGCAGTCAGAAGGGACGTCCGTATAGATACCAGGCGGACAGATCACCGAACCGGAGGCGGGTTCGGGCGCGGAGGGCGCCGGGCTACGGGCCGGTGCAGACCAATTCCAGGACGGAAGCAGAGAAACCAGTAAGAAGGAGATGAGAAGGGTTTTGCGCATAGGTAGGTTTTTCAAGAACTGAAGGAAGATTATAGCATGTTTATATTTAACAAATTTGTGATGGACTTAAAGTGGATGCCTGCTTGACACATCATGATGCCTGTGCTACATTTGAAACTGTGGATTCCTTTAAGGAAAGCAATTCATTTCAGGAGGAAATTTGACCAAGAATCGCTCTCAATTAATGGTTGACCGCCTGCGCGAACTTCAGGCTTCCTCCCCCGATACGGAAGCCTCGGCAATTGTCAGCGTGGACGGTTTGAGTATTGCATCCGCCCTGCCTCAAGGAGTAGAAGAAGACCGTGTTTCGGCGATGTCGGCTGCGATGCTCTCGCTGGGAGAACGGATCGCTTCAGAGCTTGGGCGTGGAACCCTGGAGCAAGTGTACATTAAGGGGGAAAAGGGATATGTTGTGCTGATGGCGGTCGGTGAAGAAGCGGTACTTACGGCACTGGCGCGCGAGCAGACCAAGTTAGGCCTTATTCTCCTGGATATGCGGCGCGCAGCCGAAGATCTGTCGAAACTGATCTGAGGTAACGGAAGCCATGGAGAGGATTCCAAAAAGCGGTTTCCATTACGCCAACAAATTCGCGCGGATCACCCTGCAAGCTTACGAAGAGGTGGTGGGGAAAAATGGCCTTAATGCCATTCTCCACCTGGCAGGCCAGAGCAACCTGATCGATAACTATCCTCCGGACAACCTGGAGCGCGAGTTCGACTTTGCAGACTTCACGGCAATCCACCTGGCATTGGAAGAGATGTATGGCCCGCGGGGTGGTCGTGGAATGGCCTTACGTGCCGGCCGAGCAACTTTCAATGATGCGCTAAGGAACTTTGGCGCACTGGCGGGGGTCGGCGACCAGGCGTTCCAGATGTTACCGCTGCTGGCAAAGATCCGCATTGGCTTGCCGGCATTGGCGAAAATCTTCTCCCGAGTAACCGACCAGCTAACCACTGTGGATGAAATGGATGACGCTTTTCTCTGGACAATTCATCGTTGTCCGATCTGTTGGACTCGCAAGAACGCGGATAAACCAGTCTGCAATATCTCGACCGGCTTACTCCAGGCCATGCTAACATGGATTTCAGGGGGATTGGAATTTCGTATAAACGAAACCAAGTGTTGCGCGACCGGTAACGACGTATGCGAATTTGTCATCCAGAAAGAACCGATCCCCTAAGAGAAACCCGATGGTCGAGGCGAAAAAGAAAATCCTCATCGTTGAAGACGACCTCGACGTGGCAAATTTACTAATACCGTATTTTCGCACCCGGGGATACGATGTATCTGCCGCGACCAATAGGGGGAGAGGCTATTCTGGAATGCCAAGCAATCAATCCGGACGTAATTATCCTAGACTTTCGCCTTCCCGATATGGATGGTTTCGAAGTTGCGCAGAGCCTGCGAAGCAATCGCAGTACTGCGGATGTTCCCATCATTTTTCTAACCGAAAAGCGCGAACGTTCCAAGCGTCTGCAAGGTCTCGAACCGGGGACGAACGATTATCTTCTGAAGCTGATAGATGTAGAGGAATTACAGGTTCAAATCCGCAATGCGCTACGCAGAGCAAAGCATGATCCTCTGACGAACCCGGTAACCGGTCTACCGAACGGAAAACTGGTGAATGAATGCCTCTCCGAGTATCTTAAACCGGCATGATTGGGGCATGCTGATCATCTCGCTAGAGAACATGATCATTTTTCGCGAATCCTATGGGTTTGCGGTATGCGACGATGTTCTAAGAACGGCAAGTCTGATGATCCATAACACCATGAAAGAATTCGGAAGCCAGGATGATTTTCTGGGGCATCTAAGCCCAACAGATTTCGTATTGATCACGGAAAAGGATTGCGCTGCGAGACTATTGGAGCACGTCCGCAGCCGCCTAGACCAAAACCTGGAATATTTCTACCCGATCAAAGATCGTGAAAAACACGAAGGACGCAGAAAAAAACTGTTTGTCAGAACGGGGATGTTACAAGACACGGATGGTCATTTCACTTCCCCGGACGACCTTAAGTTATCCCTGTTGCGGCAGAAATTTCAGGAGCAGCATTGAAGATCGTTGTCGTCATCCCAACCTACGATGAAGCGGAAAACCTGCCTAAAATGGTCTCAGCGTTATTTGCTCTGCCACTTGACTTGAATGTCCTCATCGTCGATGACGGCAGTCCAGACGGCACCGGCCGTATTGCCGACGAGCTATACCAAGGTCCATCCAGGCCGGATGAACGTGATCCATCGGACCGGGAAGAAGGGGCTTGCGTCGGCATATAGGCAGGCTTTCAACAGCCTGTTGGACAGCAGCGCAGATGTCATCGCACAAATGGATTGCGACTTCTCACATGACCCGGCTGTGCTGGTCGAAATGGCAAAACGGATCGAATCGTGTGATCTGGTGCTGGGTTCGCGGTACATCCCCGGCGGAAGCACGGACTTACGATGGCCTTTCTGGCGTAAAGCGCTTTCGGCCGGGGGCAACTATTATGCCCGCACCATCCTGGGTATGTCCATCCGCGATATGACCGGGGGATACCGGATGTGGAGGCGTGAGATGCTGCGGTCCATGCCGCTGGAGCGAGTCAAATCCAATGGATATGTTTTCCAGGTGGAGATGGCTTACCTGGCGGATTGCCTGCGAGCAAAATTTGCGAAGTCCCGATTTATTTTGCCGACCGGCGCTGGGCAAGTCGAAGATGTCATTCAAAATCCAGGCGGAAGCGGCTGTGCGGGTCTGGTACGTTCTGTGGAATTATCGCGATCTGAGAGCAAAGAGACGGAACAAGCCCTACCCCCGACCCCTCCCAAAATGACGATACACATTTCGGGAGGGCGGATCGTTCGAAAACGGCTGTGCTGACGTAAAGCTTCAGCACAGCCGTTTTTCGCCATTCTTTACGGAGATCTAATTTTACAAAGGTTGCCCCATTCCTCCAAAGATAATGTTTCGGCCCGGCGGATCGGGTCGATGCCCGCGGAGGCGAGCATTCTTTCGGCTTCGGCAGGCGCAATCCCAAGGCCGCCCGAGAGAGAATTGCGGAGTGTTTTTCGTTTTTGCGAGAACCCGGCTTTTATCAACGTGAAGAAGGTATCCAGCAAGACAATGGATATAAGCGGTTCCGGCAGAATTTCCACCCGCAATACGGCTGAATCGACCTTCGGAGTGGGGAAAAAGGCCTCCGCCGAGATATATGCCACAATTTCAGGGTTTCCATAGACCTGGACACTCAAGGCAAGCAAGCTCATTTTTCCCGGTTTGGCGCAAATCCGCCTGGCGACTTGCTCCTGCATGGTCAAAACCAAGCGGCGCGGGCGACCGGCACTTTCCAGCAGATGACGAACGACGGCCGATGTGATGTAGTAAGGGATATTGGCAACCACAAGGTAATCCGGCTTGTCCATCAATTCGGTTGGGTTGACATCAAGGATGTCTGCCTGCACCAGACGGACGTTACTGAAAGGCGCAACGACTTCCTCAAGGGCCGGAAAAAGGTCTTGGTCCAATTCAACCGCAGTCACGTGATGAGCGGCCAGCGCCAAATAGCGGGTCAGATTACCCAGGCCGGGACCGATCTCCAAGACATCATCGGAAGGCAGGATTCCGCTAACGTGGACGATCTCCTGTAGGGCATGGTCATCCTGCAGGAAATTCTGTCCAAGGCGGAACCTGGGATGCAGTCCGAACCGTTTCAGAAGCGCAGGGATATTGAGAGGCGGAAGAGAAAGGCCAGTCATGGCAGGATGTAAACAAGATTCTTAGGGACGGGCGTCAGGAAATAAACAGTCGTCCAACCGGACATGGGCTGATAGTCGGCGTCGGTCCAAGCCAGGTCAACCCAGTAATGGTTGCCAGGGGGCAGCCCACCACCTACATCACCGACGGTGGCGTAGCCGTAGCCGGGGATATACAGCCGGTCGAATCCAAAGGCCAAGTACCACGAGTAAACCATGGCGACCGTGCCACGCTGAACCGGCAGACCGCTGGAAGTGCCATAAGAGCATTTTCCGCTAGGCGTGGCCGACCGGCAGGGGGAATAGGAAGTGGTCATCAGTGTGAGTGCCCGGTAATATTCGATGGAAACCCCGTCCACCACGGCAGTCCGAATGACGATCTTCGTCCCGTAGCCCATGATACGGTCCTGGGGCGGGCGGACGATACTCTCACTCTCGGTTTTTTGAGAAACCTGGAGACCGTTTTCAGTCCGGGAGCGCAGACGGGTTACAGCCAGTCCAGGCTGTCCACCCTGTACAAGCGCCTGCTGGTCAAGTTCCAGGTCCGCGGAGGGTTCGGTATGGCTGAGGAAGGGAATTGACTTTTGTGTCAGGGTAACGGTCTCGAGGACCCGGGTCACCCGGATCTGGCCATCGGCAGGAAGCGGAGCATTTTCGGAAGGCGTGCTTGAATCCAAACCAATGAGGGGAATACCGACTTCGGACAAGGCCTGTCCCACGCTGGAGGCGGCGGAACGCACTTGGAGATGTGCCCCGTCAATCGTAACGGTCAGGTTTTGGGAGGGACGGTACGTGACGGTCATGGATTTCTCCAGTGGGGTTTCGGCAGGAGGGTCGAGAAGGTCGGCAGCGTATAGCGTGTAGCCATGATCAGTAAGTGCCTGACCGACGGTTTGGGCACAAGTTGGAATGGTTTTTTGTCCATCCGGAGCAAAAATGGTCAGATTGATGGCACGACGGACTGTGAGTGTGTAGGAGGCGGCCTCCGGGAGGGAGGAATCGAGGGCAACGGGGGAGCCGAGATAAAGAAGGCAATCATGCGAACCGAGCGTCAGCCTGGCGGCGTGAAAGGAACTGCGCCGGAGTACGCCCGGTGGAAGTGAGGGTATAGGTATGGCCGTCTGCAAGAATTGTGACGTCTAATTTGGTAGTCTGGCAGGCGGAAAAGAATAACAGGATCACCGTACACAACCACCAGAATTTCTTCATAGCTGTAATTCTACCCGAAGTGAAGGGGAGAGATTACCGGCAATGAAATCCGAACAGGCTGTTACAATCCATTTACTCATTGTCCCCTTCCTTGCCGGCGGCTCTTATAAAAGATTCGCGACCTTCTCGGAAGGAGAAAAATATCAGGCCGAATGCCCCGATGGAATCGATAAGGCCGAAACCGGTGACGTTGAAGATGAAACTGGATGCCAGAAGGACAAGCGACATATAGATGCATACCAGTGTGCAATTGGCATCCGCAAGGATGGGAGCTGACCGCAAGAGGCGACCAACTTTACGCTTCCATGCCAGCAGCCCTCCCATTACTGCAATCGAAACAAGCGAAATGATCACCCCCGGCAGAGTGGAAGTTGGTTTATGCCCGGTGAATATATTATAGATCGCCGAGACTGACAGCCCGGCGGAGAGCAAGTAAAAACTAATTCCAGTCACGCGCAAGGCAGAACGTTCAAAGGGTGTACGTGAAGCATGCGGGGTATGCCGAATATTAAGAACCATGACCACAATACCAAGACCGGATAGAACCTCGATGAATGAATCCACACCGAAACCAAACAGTGTCAAGGCCTCACCATGAGCACCGAATAAAATGGAGACCACTCCCTCCAGCAAGTTATAAAAGATCGTGAAGAGACCTAACCACAGGGCAAATCGGTAATAACGGTCAATATCTATCTTCGAGTTAATCATGCGAGAAATTATAGCCGATTCGAGTAAAATCAAGGCATGACCGAACTCATTTCCAGTTCCAGCAACCCGCTAATCAAACAAATCCGTGCATTGCGACAGCGCAAAGGGCGGGATGAGACCGGTCTATTCCTGGCAGAAGGCATCCATCACGTGGGGGAAGCCATCGAAGCGGGCTGGGGCATCGAGAGGCTCATCTATGCTCCGGAGCAATTGACCAGCGATTTCGCCCGGCGGATGATAGAGGAACAAACAGTGCGCGGTGTCCGTCCTGCAGCGTTGACCTCGGACCTGTTCAGCAGCCTTGCAGAAAAAGACAACCCTCAAGGAATCCTGGCAATAGTCCGGCAGAGACAAATAAGACTGGAAGATGAGGCTCTTAGAAACATTCATTTTGGCGTGGCGCTGGTCTTCCCGCAGGATCCCGGGAATGTCGGGACAATCCTGCGAAGCCTGGATGCAGTCGGGGCGGACGGGTTATTCCTGCTGGACGGCGGGGTGGACCCATACCATCCTTCGTCCGTGCGGGCGAGCATGGGGACGATCTTCTGGAAATTGCTCGTACAGGCTTCGTTTGAAGATTTCAACATATGGAGGAGCAAGAACGGTTTCGACCTGATCGGTTCATCGACACATGCCAAAACCGATTACCGGACATTCAAGCGGAGCAGGCGACCAACGATTTTATTATTGGGGAATGAACAGAAAGGCTTATCCCAGGAACAGATGACGGCATGCGATATGATGCTGTCCATGCCGATGAAAGGGCGGGTCAGTTCGTTAAACCTGGCTGTCGCAGCCGGAATATTGTTGTATGCAATGACAGAATAGGTGGTTGCCCAATTTAAAAAAACTATTACCACGAAGGGCACGAAGGAGCACAAAGGAAAGAAGCGAGCTTTTAACAGGTGCAAGTGTCGCGCCGGACTCCGAAAAAAAGTCGGGCAGGCGAGCATCGACGGCTCGTGCCTATACATGCCATCTCGAATTGGCGTGCCGCCCGTGCTCGCCTGTCCTGGCGGTCAGGCCAAGGCGGTACGAACGGTACGATACCTTGGACTGTTCATCCACCTGTGCCTGCGGCAAGGTGCAGGCAGGACAGGCTGGCGCAGGCAACGACATAAAAAAAGCAGGGACGCAAGAATGCGTCCCTGCCGGTGGATAAACATGGCGAGGCCCAGTTAGATTTCGTCTTCCTCTTCTTCCCAGTTATCGTCTTCCTCTTCGTCCAATTCCTCTTCTTCCCACTCTTCCAGTTCCTCCTCCTCCCAATCGTCCCCTTTGGCAGCGGCTTCCTCGTTGGGGGCATAGGTGGCGCAACCAGTATCGGGGTCAAGTTCGACCGCCGCGGCGCCGCAGTAACCGTCGTCTACGAATACACAATCAGTGTAATGGCAGCGGATACGGGGCATGAATTCCTCCTAATTTGCAGTTTGTTCGACCAGCCGGATGATGGCCATAATGAATAATAAGGTTATGATGACTGCCGAAGCCACACAAAACGGGCAAATGGCATTGATAACGTAAATTTCAAGGTAGGTAAGATATATCGTAAACGCAAAACCACCCAGGCTGATGCCGAAGATGGCGAGCGGACCATTCTCTTTTGCAATTTTCAAGCGCCCTTCCAGAAACAAAATGCACAGGATGGCGAGATAAGCCGACATTCCGAAAACTGAGACCGGGATGCCACGGATTTCAGAGTAAGGGCTAAAATTCACATTATGGCAGCCACCGTTGCCCAAGCACATATGATTATTGCCGGTCAATTTGTAAACGAGCAGGTAAAGGGAATCTGCAGCACCTAAAATAGAAAGAATTACACTACTCCAAAAAAGAGGAAGTCCGGTTTTATCCAGGCGAGGGTTGTTTATTCGATGAGCCATATCTCGACTTCCGAGGTTGCAGGCAGCGATTTTACCCCAGAGGGCACAATCAGTAAAGCATTTGCCTGGACCAAAGAAAAGATGTTTCCCGACCCCTGGTGACCGGTGAGGCGGGCCAGCAGTTGGCCATGCTCTTCGGTGACCACGGCCCGCAGGTAGGATTCGCGACCATCGGACTCCAGCGGTTCAGCCAAACGGGCTTTCTGCCGCAGAGGCGAGCGGGGGGTCTTCCCAGATAGTTTATCCAAGGCAGGGCGAACGAAGATCTCAAAGGCTACAAAAGCTGAGACGGGATTCCCGGGCAGACCGAAGAAAGGGATGCCATGGTACCTGCCAAATGCCAGCGGTTTACCCGGGCGCAAGTTCACTTTCCAAAACTCCAATTCGCCATTTGCTTCGACGACCAATTTGACATAATCGAAAGCACCCACACTGACGCCGGCAGAGGAGATGATCACGTCGACTTTTTCATCCACGGCCCGCTCCAGACGGGAGCGGAGGTCCGCCTCAGAATCGGAAGCGACGCCCAGCCGGACCAATTCGACACCCGCACTCTCGGACAGGATGGCGAGAATATAAGAGTTGGCGTCGTGGATCTTCCCGGGCGCAAGGACTGCATCCACCGGCAGGAGCTCATCCCCACTGGAAAGCAATGCAACCTTCGGTGACCGGTATACCGGAACTTCCAGCAGACCGAGCATAGCGAGCAATCCAACCTCCTGGGCGCGCAGAAGCGTCCCGGCGGCGAAAACCTGATCACCGGCGTGCAAGTCATCGCCGCGGTGGCGGACATTGTCTCCGGGCTGAATGGGTTTATAAATGGCAACTGTCTGTGGAGCAGGCGTGCCAGGGCTGCGGACGTTGAAATCGGTGTCCTCGACCATGACGACCGCGTCCGCTGAGGGGGGCAGGGGTGCGCCAGTCATGATGCGGGCAGTCTCACCAACCTTGATTGGAACGGCAGAATAGCTGCCGGCGCGGATATCAGCGACCACATTCAATGTCCGGGGGGAGGCTGGATTGGCGTCCGCAACGTCGGTTTCCCGCAGGGCAAAGCCGTCCACTGACGAATTGTCAAAGAGGGGGAGGTCAGTCTGTGCAATAATATCGCTGGCCACCACACGGCCTGAGAGACGTTCGAGAGGCAGGCTGGTTGCCTCCACCGGCTCGAAAGCCGCCAGGATACGCGCGCGGGCGTCAGATACGCTTAACATAAATGTCGCCGTCTCCTTGGTAGAGCGGCGACATTATACCATGCGTGAGGAAACGGGTAGGCTTAATCTAGCCGTTCTTTTGCTGGAATTCCTTCATAAACTTCACCAGTGCTTCTGATGCCTCAACGGTCAGCGCATTGTAGAGGGAAGCGCGCAATCCGCCGACCGACCGGTGGCCTTTCAAGCCGATCATGTCGTTCTTCTTTGCCTCACTAGCGAACTGGTCTTCCAAGACCTCGTTGGGAAGGCGGAAGGTGATGTTCATGCGGGAACGATCCGACTTGGCGTGACCTTTATAGAAGCCACCGGATTCATCAATGGCCTTATAGACAAGGGCAGACTTGGCTTGGTTACGCTTCTCGATGGCAGGCAGGCCGCCCAATCCCTTGGCCCACTTCAGTACCAGGTCGACAATATAAACAGACCAGCAGGGCGGAGTATTGAGCAGAGAGTTCTCTTCAGCTAGTGCCTTGTAATCGAGCAGGTTGGGCAGGTTGGCCGGGACCTTGGCGAGCAGATCTTCCCGGATGATGCAGATGACCACACCGGCAGGGCCGGCATTTTTCTGGGCACCGGCGTAGAGCATGGCGTATTTGGAAACGTCGACCGGGTGGCTGATAAAATCGGAGGAGGCATCGCAGATGAGGGGAACACCTGCCGGCGGGGTCGGCTCGGTAAAATATTCCACACCGTGGATGGTCTCGTTGGAGGTGAAATGCAGATAAGCGGCCTGCGGATCCAGCTTGAGATCGGACTGGGCAGGCAAATGATTGAAGTTGTCGGCTTCCAGATTGGCAGCAGCCTTGGAAGTGCCCAGTTTCTGGGACTCCTTGAAGGCTTTCTTGCTCCACGTGCCGGTGACGATGTAATCAGCGCTCGCACCGGAAGGGCGGAAGTTCATTGGGATCATGGCGAATTGAAGGCTGGCACCACCCTGCAAGAACAAGATCTTGTAATTGGCCGGGATGTTCATCAAGTCACGCAGGTCGGTTTGGGTATCGGCAACGATAGCTTCAAATTCCTTCGAGCGATGGCTAATCTCCATGACCGACATGCCGGTACCTTTGTAATCGAGCATTTCGGCTTGGGCTTGCTGGAGGACTTCCAGCGGTAGAGCAGCGGGTCCGGGGTTAAAGTTGAAAACGCGCTTGGGTGACATATATTCTCCTCTGAAGACTTGAAATTAGAAGACAGGTTTTGCCTGTCCGGGTATTATTTGAGCACCTGATTAGATTATAGCCGAAACGGATTATAATTGATTAAATCGATTGTGTAATATTTCTCAAGTTCATTAACATGACTTTCACAAAGTCTGATATTGTGTAAATCCACACCCCCATGACTGGAGGCTTCCCCTTACCCCAGACCCCGACCTGATGAAAAATATGAGTTCATTTTCGGGGTACACGGAGTGCAGAGCCGGTTGAACCCATTTTTGTTTTTAAGATATGATTAACCAAATCCTAAGGAGGAACCCATGAAGATCTTAATATGTGACAAGACCGAAACAGAAGCGATCGAGCGAATGCGTGCCGCAGGCCTGACGGTCGATATCAATTTCGAGATCACACCCGAAGAGTTGCCGAATATCCTGCCAGGCTATGATGGCATGGTCGTTCGCAGCCGGACCAAGGTGCGCCAGGCATTGATCGACGTTTGCCCCAACTTAAAGGTCATCGTGCGGGGCGGCGTCGGCCTGGATACGATCGATGCAGATTATGCTCGCTCCAAGGGAATCACTGTAATGAACACTCCAAAGGCCAGCTCGGCTTCAGTGGCGGAGCTTACCATCGGCTATATGTTCGCGCTGGCGCGCTCCCTTTACAAAGCTACTGCGACCATGAAAGCCGAGAAATGGGAAAAGAAAGCCTTCGAAGGCGACGAAATCGGGGGGAAGATACTTGGGCTGATCGGGATCGGTAATATCGGCAAGGAAGTTGCCAAACGCGCAACCGCCCTGGGCATGAGCGTGCTTGCCTATGACCCATATGTTAAGGAAACCGAATACGTCAGCCTCGTTCCGTTGGATGAACTGCTGGCCAAGGCGGATTACATCAGCCTGCACCTGCCCAAGACCAAAGAATCCCAGAACATGATCGACAAAGCCCAATTTGAGAAGATGAAGACCGGTGTGCGGATCGTCAATTGTGCACGTGGAGGGATCGTCAACGAAGCGGCGCTCTACGAAGAGCTAACCAACGGCAAGGTCGCCGGGGCTGCTATAGATGTCTATGCCGAGGAGCCACCGACGGATTGGAAGCTGGCCAAACTGGATAATGTGATCTGTTCACCGCACATCGGCGCGCAGACGAAAGAGGCGCAGGGACGTGTAGCCGCAGAGGTTGCGGACAAATTAATCGAATTCTCGAAGAAGTAGTTGGTTGGCAATAGCAGGGGCACAGAATCACTATACCCTCACCGGGGTACCTTACCCCTTGCGGGGTACTTTGCCCCTAATAGCGGGGTACTTTGCCCGTACGGGAACCATGAAATGAAATGAAAACACATAACGATATCGGTATCCAAATCCCAAAAATCTATTTACCGAAGGCGGGCACTGACCTGACCAAATGGGCCGTGATCGCCTGCGACCAGTTCACATCCCAGCCAGAATATTGGAGCAAGGTCGAAGAAATTGTCGGCGGAGCACCATCAACCTTCAATCTGATACTGCCCGAGGTGTTCCTCGAAAAACCAGGCGAAGCGGAACGCATCAAACGGATACAATCCGACATGCGGGCGTATCTTGACAAGGGCGTGCTCCAATCCCATGAAGGTTTAATCTACGTGGAGCGCAGTGTGGCTGGCAAGACCCGCAAAGGGGTTATGCTTTGCCTGGACTTGGAGCAGTATGACTTTACTAAGGGTTCCAGCAGCCTGATCCGCGCCACAGAGGGAACGATAGTGGAACGGCTACCCCCGCGTATGAAAATACGGCAGGGGGCGGCACTGGAGCTGCCTCACATCCTAGTGGTGATTGACGACCCGCTACGAACAGTCATTGAACCACTAGAAGCAGTCAAAAAAGGGTTGGAAAAGTTGTATGATTTCGAACTTATGCTGGGGAGCGGCCAGTTGCGAGGGTACGCGGTTGACGAAAAAATGGAAACCATGGTGGTTGAGTCTCTGCGCGGATTGGCCAAGCCGGAAGTCTTTACTTCCAAGTATGGGATAAAGAAGGGAAGTCCGGTCCTGCTTTTTGCCATGGGAGATGGAAACCATTCGCTTGCAACCGCCAAGGCGGTCTGGGAGAAGATGAAACCCCAGGCCGGATTGGACCACCCGGCCCGTTATGCCCTGGTTGAAATCGAAAATATCCATGATAAAGGACTGGATTTCGAGCCCATCCACCGCGTTTTGTTTGGGTTGAAGAGAAATATCTTTACTTCGATGCAAAAGCATTTTGGCGCACAGATTAACTTCAAGCATGTTGCCAACGCGCGTGAAATGATTGAACGAGTAGAGCATGGTCGCGGAGTAAAACAAACCGTTGGCGTTGTGAGTGACGGAGGCTGGGCTTCCTTTGGAGTGATCGAAATCACCAACCCTTCGTCCAACCTGCCGGTTGGCACACTGCAGTCATTCCTGGATGATTTTCTGAAAGCCGGTGGTGCGGAGAAGATCGATTACGTACATAGCGAGGATGCGGTGTGCAAGCTGGGAGGGCAACCGGGCAACGTTGGTTTCTTCGTACCCGGCATGGACAAATCCGACCTGTTCAAGACGGTCATCCTGGACGGAGCGTTACCGCGCAAGACGTTCTCAATGGGGGAAGCGAAGGAGAAGAGATTTTATATGGAAGCGAGAAAAATAATTTAACCACGAAGAACACTAAGAGACACAAAGAGAAATAAAGGCACCAAAAGTACCAAAGGCACCAAAGGAAAAGAAGAGTAGAGGCTCAAAGATTGGGGCACATGAGAGCGGGAAACGAGTAATTTGAGAGCCGGTCTTATTTTCCAGCTCTGATTTTCTTCAGTGCTGCGGAGAAATCTTCGGGATAGGGCGCAGTATAAGTCAACTGTTCGCCGGTGACGGGATGTGTAAATGCAAGGCCACGGGCATGCAGGGCAGGTCGCCGGATCAGGTCTGTTTGGGGGGCGCTGTAGAGGCTATCACCTAGCAGGGGAAACCCCAGCGCGCAGGCATGGACTCGCACCTGATGCGTGCGACCGGTGGTAGGAATTGCCGTAAGGAGCGTATAGCCATTGAAACGCTCGAGAACTTGAAAATTTGTCTCGGCGGGTTTCCCTTGACCATGGTCGACGACTGTCCGATGGGTATGCCCCACATTGATGCGCAGGGGATGGCGGGCGGTGTGCTCGTCCCATGCGGGTGTGCCGATTACGATGGCATGATAGACCTTATGAGCCAATTGGTGCTCAAAAAGCATATTCATGGTCCGGTGGACCTCAGCGCTGCGAGCAAAAACCACTAGACCACTGGTGCCCTTGTCCAAGCGGTGAACGACCCAGATACGGCCATAATCCGCTTGCAGGGTTTCGACCAGTGAGGCAGAATCCTTTTCCCACCCGCCGGGAACCGTGGCCAGACCGGATGGTTTATTCACGACCAGAATGGAAGAGTCAACGTAAAGAACATCCATAGACTTATTGTACACGTAAACGATTCTCCACAAGGTCACACGAAAGCACACGGAAAAAGAGCGGAGAATCTGTTATTTCCTGAACAATTCTTAAACAATACGTGCTTCTGTGTGTTTCCTGGCGTTTTTCAAGGACAAATCCTTATTTCCACCCTTGACATTAACGTAACGTCAGGGTTTATGATATGGGCATGTCCTACACCGTCAACCAACTAGCCACTCTGGCCGGCATCAGCGTCCGTACACTACATTATTACGACGAAATCGGGCTGCTCAAACCGTCGTCGGTGGGTGGGAATGGCTATCGCTATTATGAAGACGTAGCGCTTTTCCGCCTGCAGCAGATCCTGTTATACCGCGAATTGGATTTGAGTTCTGAATGAGATCAAATTAATCGTCTCAAGCCCGAATTTCGATGTGATGGAAGCTCTACGGGCGCACAAACAGGCCCTAGGCCAACGTGTGGAACGCTTGAACCGTCTCATCAGCACTGTTGATATCACAATCAGCCATTTGAAAGGAAAAAAGGAAATGAGCAAGAAAAGTCTCTTTGCAGCGTTTACGGAAGAAGAAGAAAAGAAATATACTGCAGAAGCGGAGCAGATGTACGACCCAGCGATCGTCAAGGCCTCCGAGAAGAAGTGGAAGTCATACACCCAAGAGGACAAGCAGCGGATTTCCGAGGAGGGTGAGGCGGCCTATGAAGCAATAGTCGCAGCAATCCCGTTGGGAGCAGCGAGCCCACAGGCCCAAGCAGGGGTGGAAAGCTGGCGCAAGCACATGGATTATTTCTGGACACCGGAGCCCGAGCAATTGATCGGCCTGACGGTGCTTTACAATTCCGACCCACGCTTCAAGGCCAATTTCGACAAGATCGATCCACGACTGGCGAAGTTTATGAGGGAGGCGGTGAAGGTGTATGTGAAAAGGATGAAGAAATAGGTAACAGGTAAAAAGTAAAAAGTGAGAAGGTAAATTTGAGGTTACGAGCCGGGGGCGAAAGTCTCCGGCTCGCTTGAGGTCAGGTAACTGTCTGGCGTTTAGTTGGGAATTTCAGGTAGAGTTTTTCCTCCACCACACTACGGATGCGGTCCATGGCCTCCCAGACATCGACAAAGGTGGTATAAAGTGGTGCCAAGCCAAGACGCAGGTTGTCGGGTTCGCGGAAGTCGGGGAGGACGTCCATTTCCTCGATCAAGGCGCGGTTAATACGATAACCTTCCGGGTGACGCAGGCTGACATGGGAGCCGCGCCGCTCAGAATCCCGGGGAGAGCCAA
Organism: uncultured Chloroflexia bacterium; assembly: GCA_963827305.1. GTDB lineage: Bacteria > Chloroflexota > Anaerolineae > Anaerolineales > Villigracilaceae > UBA877. The sequence continues at coordinate 57,236 of CAWHAM010000001.1, read as the reverse complement.
GACCAAAGCCAAGCGGCGACAGCAAGGTATCAGTCAAGTAAATTAAATATTCACTCAATAGCAAGGACTTCACGCGCAATCCGTCCATCCCAGCCTCCAGGAGCGGGTCAAGGGCAGCCTCCATGGCAAGCATGGAGAGGATTGGCTGGGAACCGGTCAGGAAACGCGCCACACCCGGGGCGGGAGTGTAGTCCAAGTCAAAGGCGAAGGGCGCGTTTTGCCCCCACCAACCCCAGACGGGTGAAGTGACCTGATCCTGTAAATCCTTGCGGATATAGAGGAAGGCCGGGGAGCCAGGCCCGCCGTTCAGGTATTTGTAGGTACAACCTATGGCGAAATCGGCATTGCAGGCATCGAGTTCCACCGGTACAGCACCGGCGGAATGGCTCAGGTCCCATAGAACGAGGGCGCCATGGCGGTGAGCCAATTTAGTGATGGCGACCATGTCGTAAAGGAATCCGCTTTTAAAGGTGACATGCGAAAGGGTGACCAGTGCCGTGGTGGTGTCGATGGCGGCGGTCAGGGCATCCAGGTCCGGAGTGATATCGCCATCCTGCGAGCCAATGCGAAGGAGGGTGTGACGGTTGCCGAACAGGTGCACGAGACCCTGTAATACGTACAAATCAGAAGGGAAATTTAGAGTGTCGGTAACGATGCGAGTGCGATACGGGAGCAAGGTCAGGGCTACAAAGCCAAGTTTAAACAGATTGATCGAGACGGTATCGCAAGCAATCATTTGGCCGGAAGCAGCACCAACGAGTTTGGATATTTTCTCTCCGACACGGACGGGCGCATCCCACCAATTTTCGTTCCAACTGCGGATCAGGCCATGCCCCCATTCCTGCCCGACGAGAGATTGCATCCGTGCGAGGCTGGCATGAGTGAGACGCCCAAGCGAGTTGCCGTCCAGGTAAATGAGATTGGGTTCGTTGATCACGAAACGCGAGCGGAAATCGGCGAGGGGATCCTGGGTATCCAGGTTTTCTGCGAATGAACGAGAAGGGAGGAATTCCATGGATGTAATTTACCACAGAACTAGGCCGTCAGGTGCGAATTTCCAGATAAAAGGAGAGGAATGTATCCCTGGACTACCTCACTACACCGCCGAGGCCACAAGGCAGGTGGCAACTGGGCTTGAATGAGCTTCAAGCCATCATAATGACACAGGATAGGTTACGGATTGTTAATTGGGGGTATCTTGCTCATAGCGTATTCGGCCAGGGCGGTGATGGTAAGGCTGGGGTTGACGCCCGGGTTGGCAGGCAGAACCGAGCCATCCACCACATACAGGCCGGGGTAATAATGCACCTGGAACGACTCATTGATAACGCCTCCGGAGGCATCCTTACCCATCGGACAGCCGCCCAGAATATGCGCCGTGGTGGGCACGTCCAACAGGTTTTCACCCAGCGAGCCCATCGGGATCCCATTCGTCTTTCCTGCGAAGGAACGGGTGATGGCATGCCCGACATCCACTCGGGGGTTAATCTCATGTCCGATCTCCGACTCAGCCACCAGGCCTTTGCGGAAAAAAGTCTGCAGGCTGCGCCCCAGATGAACTTTCATGCGATTATCCACATTTTGCATCACCAGCAATATGGTTGCCTTGCGGGCCCAGCCGGGCAATACCTGCGCTCGTAAGAAGTCGAGCGGATGGCGCATAATCCAGAGAAAGGATTTGAGCATGCGCAGAGGGACGACGTGACCATTGGAGATGAGGGGAGCGGCCATGATGCGCATCAGGTCGGAACCACTTGGATAACGCACCGGTTCAATGCGCGTGGCTGCGTCGGCATTAAAGATGGATGTAATGGAAATGCCCTTGGAGAAGTCGGCCTTTTTTGCACGCGTAACGCTGCCCAGCAATGCCTCAGAGTTGGTACGTACGCGTTCGCCCAGGCGCGAAGATAGATACGGCAAGGTGTGATAGCGGTCGCGACAATCCAGGAGCAATTTCAGAGTTCCCATGACGCCAGCGGCAACAATCACGTTGCGGGCCCAGGTCTGATGCCAGCTACGATTAATCAGGGCAGTGGAGGAACTGTATTTAATCTCGTAACGTGCTCCATCGGATTGGCCTTCAGGTAGCGGAAGCACAACTCGGACGCATGCCTCCGCCTTGACAACCGCACCCTGCTCTTCGGCGAAATACAGGTAATTCTTGGGCAGGGTATTCTTCGCATTAGTGCGACATCCAACCATACATCCGCCACATTGTATGCAACCGATACGCTGGGGGCCAGACCCGGCGAAATACGGGTCAGGGACGGTCTGCCCCTCCGGTCCGAAAAAGACTCCCACTTCGGTTGCGCGGAAAGTGGATTCTTGTCCTAGTCCGATGGCAATTTCCTTCAAGGTATCATCCGCAAGCCAGAATTTGGGGTTGGTAGTCGCACCCAGCATCCGGCGGGCGATTTCATAAAATGGTTTGAGGGTTTCACCCCAAGGACAAGTCTCGTTCCAAGCAGGCGTAGTAAACGTTTCGCCGGTGGGGATTTCGAGTACATTAGAATAACCCAAGCTACCGCCACCCACTCCGGTGCCATGCAGGACCATCACGCCTTTCAACAGGCTGATTTGCAGAATGCCAAAAGAACGCAGCAGCGGAACCCAAAGGTATTTCCAGAAGGAAAGGTTGGATTTGGGGAAATCCAGGTCCCGGTAACGCTTCCCTTTTTCGAGGACCAGAACCGAATAGCCTTTTTCGGTCAGGCGCATGGCTGAGACAGAGGCGCCAAACCCGGAACCGATGATGACGTAATCAAAGCAATCAGACATGAAATCTTAAACACACCTGCCTCCGCAAAGTTATGGGGAGGCAGGCAGGAATCCGGAGTAATAATGAATCAAACTGTATTCCAAGCAGCACAAATACGACGATAGGTCTCGTCCAGTTCCTCCGGCAGGACGCGTGTCTCAGCCAAGGCGGACATGAAATTCGTGTCTCCGCTCCAGCGAGGCACCACATGCAGATGCACATGCCCAGCAATCCCCGCCCCGGCAGCCTCGCCAATATTGGCACCGAAGTTGAAGGCGGTGGGCCGGTAAACCCTGCGGAGGATGATCAATGCTTTGTTTGCCAGTTCCATCATTTCGGAGCGCGTAGACGCATCCAAGTCCTCGAGGGATGGGCAATGGAGGTTTGATACCACCATCAAGTGTCCGCTGGTATAAGGATAGCGGTTAAGGATAACAAAAACTTTCTGCCCGCGAACGACGATCAGGTTCTCTGCATCAGCAGACTCTACCTGTACCTTGCACAAAACACAATTTGTGTCGTGGTCATTTGATTGCACATATTTCATACGCCAGGGTGCCCAGAGTCTTTTCATATTTGGAACCTCTTATCCGGCCTTGCACTAAAGAGAATTGAAGCATCCATCAGGATCAAGGCCTGGCCCCAATTGTACTATCGGTTGACATCTCCCTGGAATGCGAGTATTCTCAAGACATGGAACAACTGGCGTTATTTGATGCCACGCCTCGCTGGACGGTTTCATCCTTGACGCGTTACTTACGCCAATTGCTTGAAACAGATGCCAGCTTGCAGGGCGTGTGGGTGCAGGGGGAAATTTCCAACCTGTCACGACCGACTTCAGGCCATATCTACTTTACCCTGAAAGATACCGGCGCATCCCTGCGGTGTGTCATGTGGCGTAGTGAGGTGGTACACCTGCGTTCTGCCCTGCAGGAAGGCCAAGCGGTGGATGTACACGGGAGCATCAGCCTCTACGAAGCTGGCGGACAGTACCAACTCTATGCAGATACCATCCGCCCGTTGGGGGAGGGCGCGCTCTATCAAGAATTCCTACGCCTGAAGGCATTGCTGGAGGCAGAAGGGCTTTTCGAGGCAGCACGCAAGCGTCCTATCCCGGCTTTTCCTCACCGGATCGGAGTTGTGACGTCCTCCAGCGGAGCAGCCCTGAGGGATATTCTCAATACTCTACGACGGCGACTCCCACTGGCGGAAGTGATCCTGGCTCCTACACCCGTACAGGGTGACGAAGCTCCGGCGGCAATTGTTTCGGCGCTGGAGTTGCTGAACCGAGTCTGCGCGCCGGAAGTGATCCTGCTGGCGCGAGGAGGTGGTTCCATCGAAGACTTGTGGGCTTTCAACGATGAGCGGGTCGTGCGGGCAGTGATCAAATCTGCTGCGCCGGTCATCACCGGTGTGGGTCACGAGACCGATTTCACCCTGGTGGATTTCGCCGCCGACCTGCGTGCGCCCACACCGACCGCGACCGCGGAACTGGCAACCTCTGTGACAGTGTTGGATCTGAATTCAAAACTGGATAAAATCGAAAACATGCTTGCCAGAGTGATGGCGGCTCTCTTCCAGCAGAAGCGCGAATTGGCAGACTGGCTGGATGGCCGCTTGCGGCTGGCCTCGCCAGTCAGGCGTTTGCAGACAGAACGCCAGCGCCTGGATGAGATGGGTCGACGCTGGAATGCCGTCCAAACCCACCGGCTGGAAATGGCAATCGAGAAATTCAGGGGAATGGAGAACCGCCTCCAGGCGCTCAGTCCAATGGCAGTACTGAGACGCGGCTACGCGGTCATCACGAAAAACAAAAAAGTGGTATCCAGTGTAGCCCAGGTCAAGGTTGAAGACGCGCTGCGAGTGCGCGTCCAGGATGGCGAATTTACGACCCGTGTGACGGGCAATGGATAGGTGAATATGGCAAAGACCGAAACCAAACCCATCGAAAAATTAACGTATGAAGATGCCTATGCGGAGCTCGAGAAGATTGTGACCCTACTTGAAACGGGTGAAAGCCCGCTGGAAGAGGCACTAATCCTATTCGAGCGCGGTCAATTGCTGACTAAGTATTGCGCGGAGGTATTGGCCAAAGCGGAGCTCAAAATCCAGGAGCTTTCCGGTGAAACGCTGGAACCTTTCAAGGAGAGTGAATGAACCTGGCTGATATTTTCCACAACCACGTGCTTTTGACAGGTCTGGCAGGCTGGATTTTAGCCCAGGCGCTTAAAATTCCAATCGATCTGTTACAAAGCCGGCATTGGAATTGGGCCTTATTCTTCGCAGCCGGGGGAATGCCGAGTTCCCATTCGGCGCTGGTCACTTCAACAGCCATGGCGGTTGGATTGTATTATGGTTTCGGCAGCCCGCTCTTTGGAGTGGCGACGGCAATGGCAATGATCGTCGTCTATGATGCGACCGGCATCCGCCGCCAAGCCGGGATGCAGGCCCAGAAGATCAATGTCCTTGTGGAAGAACTCCTGCAAGGGCATCCGATATCACAAGAGCATTTACGTGAAGTGCTGGGACATACCCCTCTGGAAGCACTGGGTGGTGTGTTATTAGGTCTGGCAATTTCATTATGTCTATGGCTGGTGTGGCGGTAAAGATTTTTTTGACAGCAAACGCTTGATCCATTGAATCAAGATGTGCAATTCCGGGACGCGCAGCAAGATCAAAACAAGCCCGTAGAAACTCGCACCGATGGCTACTCCGCCCAAGGTGGTTAATGAGGCAGGATAATTACGCATAACGTGCTGCCAAATAAGGATCGCGGCGGACATACACAGTGTCCCGAGCACGGCCGAGCCTGTACCCCTGACCAATTCCCCGGCCTGGATGCCTTTCAATCGTTTGCGAAGCAGGAAAAACAGGGTGGAGGTTTCGATCACAGTTGATAGGGAGATCGCCAGCGCCAGTCCGCCAAGCGGCATCCAGCCAACCAGGTTAAACAAGAGGACGAAGGCAATACTGAATATGATATTCAGACCCATGGCGGCTGCGCTTACCAACGCCGGGGTTTTTGTGTCGCGCAAGGAAAAGAAGGCCCGCACCAGTATTTCCAACACGCAATGAAAGACCAGCCCGACGGTATACCAGAATAATGCCCATGAGGTCATCTCGGTAGAAAGTGAAGTAAAGTGGCCACGTTGAAACAGGAAGGAAACTAGCGGCTGGCGGAGCAGGATCAGGCCGAGGGTGGCCGGAAGGGCTAGGAACATGACACCCCGTAAGGCTGCCGTCAAAGAATTGCGCAGCGCGCGCATTTCGCCCCGGGCAACCTGGGCCGAGAAAGTTGGAAGCGTGGCGATACCGATCCCGGACCCGATGATGACGAGCGGCACGGTCATGATCGGGAAGGCAAATTTAATGGCCGAGAACGAGCCTGTCGGCAAAACGCTGGCGATGATACCGGTGACGACAAAATTTATTTGCAATGTAGCCACGCTGATCAGCCGCGGCCCCATCAACACAATCACTTCCCGCACGGAGGGATTGCCCAGTCCGAATGTAAGGCTGTAGTGCCGTTTTGGCAGGCGGAACAGGTCAGGCAATTGGATAAACAGGTGCAGGCAGGCGCCCAGGACGACCCCCCAAGCCAGACCATAGATACCCAGGGAAGGGACGAAGAACAATAATCCAATGATGATCCCGACCCAATAAATGGCCGAGGAGAGCGAGGGCAGCCAGAAACGCTGGTGGGCATTGAGGATCCCCGAAAGGAGACCACTGGCGCCAAAGATCGTGGACGTGATCAGCAAAATCCTGAGCAGCTGGGCGATCAGCAGTTGTTGGGTGGGAGGGGAGCCGGGGGCGAGCAGGCGGGCGATCTGGGGGGCGAAAAGGGATGAAATGAAGCTGAGCGTGGCCAGGGCGAGGACAACCAGGTTGAGGACGGCGGAGGCCAGTTTCCAGGCAGAAGGATGGTCGTCTTTAACGAGGAAGGCGGTGAAGGTTGGCACAAAGGCAGATGCCAGCGCTCCGCCGGCCAGCAGATTGAAGAGCAGGTCTGGGAAAATACTGGCGAAATTAAAAGAATCCATCAGGCTGGTCGTGCCGAAGGCACGCGTGGCCAGGATCTGCCGGACCAGGCCGGCGAGCTGACTAAGAGCAAAAGCAACCATCACGGTCCCGGCAGCACGTGCGATTTGTTGGTTGGCCTGGATGGGAGTCTCGCTCATGAGAGGGAATTATACACCGACGAGAGAAGCAATGGTTCTGTGACAATATCGATTTATGGATATTTCCATAAGGAGACTGACGGATAACCAGTAGCAGTATAATCGTGTCAGAATGAGAAAGGAAAGGTGAAATGAAGAATCGAAGGTCAGCGTGTAGCCATTATTTCCTTATCACACTTGTATTAACTCTTGTTCTATCTGCTTGTGGCTTCCCAATCTCCGGCTTATCCACTCCATTCCCGGTCGCAACAGCGGTTTCCGCCAGCGCCACTACCGACAAATTCCAAATCTATTTTACAGATCCAACTGCGCCACGCGCGAAGGATTACCGAGGCGGCCTAGATGAGATTATTGCAAATGAAATTGACCAGGCACGCCTTACCGTGGATATGGCGGCATATAGCCTGGATCTCTGGAGTATCCGGGATGCTCTCATCCATGCCCATCAACGCGGTGTGGTGGTTCGTATGGTGATGGAAAGTGACAACATGGATAATCAAGAAGTCCAGCAAATTTTGGACGCCGGAATTCCAATCGCCGGGGACCAACACGAAGGGCTGATGCATGACAAGTTCGTTATAATCGACCGCGCAGTCGTCTGGACCGGCTCAATGAATTTTACCGTTGGAGGGGCATACAGGGATAATAATAATCTTCTCCGCATTCAATCTGCAAAAATAGCGCAAGACTACACCAGCGAATTCGAAGAGATGTTTATTCACCATCTCTTTGGCCCAGATGCCATTGGCAACACCCCCTATCCAAAACTGGCGATCGATGGAACACCGATTGATATTTATTTCTCTCCGGACGATAAAGTGGAAGCGCAAATCGTGGCGTTGATCCAGAATGCGCAGGAAAGTATCAATTTCCTGGCTTATACGTTCACATCCAACGATATCGGGAAAGCGATCCTAAAACGGGCAAATGCAGGGATAACCGTGGCGGGAGTGATGGATGGCAGCCAGGTAAAAGCCAGCGGGGGGAGTGAATATGACCCATTCAAACAGGCTGGATTGGATGTGCGCTTGGATGGAAACTTGGTTGGACTGATGCACCATAAGGTGATCATCATCGATAAGAGCATTGTCATTACTGGATCATACAATTTCAGCGCGAGTGCCGAAGAAAGCAACGACGAGAACGTGGTAATCATTTTCAACTCAATCGTGGGGGCGAAATATATGGAGGAGTTTCAGCGCGTTTATGGTCAGGCATTACAACCCTGATCCAATCCGTCAATATGCGGTCGTCGAAAATACCTTTGCAATTTCCTGGCATGTAGAGTAAAGTATCCATCAGAAAAAGAAAGTCTTTAAGTTGGAAGGGCAGATATGTTCTGGTTAATTTTAGCGGTACTTTTATGGGGATTTCTCCATTCCCTCCTGGCTTCGATAAAGGTAAGAGCGTTGATCCGGCGTCGGTTAGGGGCGCAGACGGCACGTTTCTACCGGGTGGCTTACAACCTGCTGGCTGGCTTGAGTTTCCTGCCTGTGCTGGTGATTGCCGCTGTGATGCCCGACCGAAGGCTTTACGCCGTCCCCTTGCCCTGGTCCGTATTGATGGTTTTTGGCGAATTCCTGGCGGTGGTCATGCTGGTGGTGGCCTTCCGGCAAACAGATATATGGGAGTTCCTCGGGCTGCGACAGTTAATGGAGGCTGCTTCGGGCGACAAGCCGGAAGGTCCGCTGGAAACGTCCCAGGGACACCTGGTTACCTCGGGGGTTTATCGCCACGTGCGGCACCCACTCTATACCGCCGGGCCAGTGTTCATCTGGTTGGTGCCTGTGATGACGGTCAACATACTATTGATCAATATCGCTTTGACCGTGTACATAGTCGTTGGCGCGTATTTCGAAGAGCGCAAATTGCGGGGTGAATTTGGACAGGAATATAGCGATTATGCGGCGGTCACACCCATGTTCATCCCATTCCTGAAAAGGAACAAAACGCCTCGATAGACGTCTGGAAAAGGAACCCTCCTCGAGGTTATAATCAATAAATGTCCTTCGTCAGCGCACCACGACCCCAACGTTCGCCTCTCGTGCTTCAAATCCTGGCTGCTTTTTTCGGCGGCCTGGTGCTATTTCTCCTAGCAGCTGGTGCAATCAGCAGCGGTTACCAGTTGCTCTTTTCCGGCAGGGTGTTTCCAGGGATCTCGATGGCAGGCGTGGATCTTTCAAGCCTGACCCCGGATCAAGCCACGGCGGCTCTCAGCCAGCACCTTTCATACCCCACGAGCGGACGAATCGTTTTTCGCGACGGCGAGCACGTTTGGGTGGCAACACCGGCCGAATTGGGCATGATCTTCGATGCCGGGACCAATGTTCAACGTGCCTATGGGCTGGGCCGCCAGGGAGGGTTATTGGAAAACATGGCCAACCAGCTGAATGCCTGGCAAGGCGGACTGCAGCTCCCCCCGGTCATCATTTTCGATGGACGCGTGGCGCATGGTTACCTTCAGAATATTGCAGCCCATATGGACCAACCGAAGGTCGAAGCCGACCTAGAATTGAGCGGTACTGATGTAACCTATACGCCCGGTCAAATTGGCCGCATTCTCGATGTGGACAAGACGTATGCAGCCCTGTTAGCGCAATTAAAGACCTTCCAGGACGGCGAAATCACACTGGTCATTGAGGAAGAGACCCCGGCGATATTGGATGCTTCGGTTCAAGCTGAGACTCTACGCAGGGCATTGAACGCACCGCTGACAATCCATCTTGCCGAGGCGCAGAGCGGTGATCCGGGTCCGTGGTCGATCACTCCGTCCATTTTAGCGGACATGTTGACCGTTGGACGCATAAAAACCGATAGTGGATGGGGATACCAGATCTCGGTCAATTCGCAAGCAATCGAGCAGTTCCTGGGACAAATTGCACCGAAGGTTGACCGGAGCGCACAAAATGCCCGTTTCTATTTTGATGATGGTACACGGCAGTTAGTCCTCGTGCAGCCGTCGCAGACCGGGCGCACGTTGGATGTCGCAGCGGTACGCGATGCGATAACGCAAAAGATTCTTCAGGGAGAGCACGACATTCCGCTAACCCTGACGGAGGTGAAACCCCTGGCGGGTGATGAGGCCAGTGCGGCAACACTTGGTATTACGAGCCTGGTTGAATCGTATACCAGTTACTTCCGTGGTTCGAGTGCGGCGCGCTTGCAAAATATCCAGGCGGCTTCTTCCCGATTTTATGGTCTGCTTATACCGCCCAATGCGACATTCTCGATGGGTCAAGCAATCGGAGATATCAGCCTGGATAATGGTTATGCGGAGGCCTTGATCATCTATAACGGACAAACGATCACCGGCGTTGGCGGCGGAGTTTGCCAGGTGAGCACCACACTATTCCGTACGGCATTCTTCGGCGGATACCCGATTGTCGAGAGGCATGAGCATGCCTATCGGGTCTATTATTACGAACAGACCCGCACAGGCACTGATCCCAATATGGCCGGGCTGGATGCCACAGTCTATTTTCCACTTGTGGATATGAAGTTCACGAACGACCGGCCATACTGGCTGCTGATGGAAACATACTTTAATGCTGATGATTACTCGCTTACCTGGAAGTTTTATTCGGGCGATGACGGCCGCCAGGTCGACGTACAAAACCATGGCTTGCGGAATGTCATCCCTGCGCCGGATCCGCTCTTTGTTGAGAATAAAGATCTTCCACCGGAAACCTGCAAACAGGTCGATTGGCCGGGGGATGGAGCAGATATCACTGTGACGAGGAACGTTTCACGAGATGGGGTGGTACTTTTCGCCGATACGATTAAAACCCATTACCAACCCTGGCAAGCTGTGTACCAATATGGGCCCGGGACAGATAATCCAGAGTTCCTGGCGGCCAGTGGGATGTGTCATTAGACGTGGTAAAATTGCCGTCGGTTAGCCCTTAAAATGGAGAATGGAATGGTCAATCAAGAGTTACTAGAAATCCTGCGTTGCCCGGTCTGTGTCCATGATAAAGAAGGCCTATTAAAAGTCTATCGAGATTGCTGGCTGGTTTGTCAGGATTGCGGTCGGAAATACCCAATTACGGATGACATTCCGGTCATGCTCATCGAAGAAGGAGATAAATGGGTGAAAGTGGCTGAAAACGATTTGCCTGTGCCGCCTCCGCCCATCAAGTAAGATGGGTCAAAGGAAATTCGATCTGATAAAAAAACTGCGTGCAACCAACCTTCCTTCAACTTTCCAATTTATTATCATGGGGGTGGGGTTGGTTCTGGCGATCGTCCTTTTTGTTTTTCTAACCGGATTTATTTCTTGTTGGCGGCTGACCAACCTTCCGGGCATTCCCCTGCCGACGTGTTCCATTGGCGGGACAGCACCCATTGCAACCAACGCCAGCGGTACACCCATAGCGCAAACCACCACCCCGAGTTTAAGCGCACCACAAGTACCATTGCCACTTCCCTGGGATGGAGCAAGTCGGGTGACCGTCATGGTGGTCGGATTGGATTACGGTGACTGGTCGGTTGACCGTGAAGGTCCATCCCGATCGGATACGATGATACTTCTGACCATCGACCCGGTGAGCAAGACCGCCGGGATGTTATCAATTCCACGCGATATGTGGGTCAATATTCCTGGTTTCGGGTATAGCAAGATCAACAACGCCTACGCGTATGGCGAAATGTATAAACTCCCCGGCGGGGGCCCAGGGCTGGCGATGAAGACTGTCGAAAATTTCCTGGGGATACCGATCCAGTATTATGCGCAGGTTGATTTTACGGCTTTTGCGAGGATGATCGATGACATTGGGGGAATTTGCCTGGATGTACCTACGAAGGTTGATGTCGGTGTTCTCGACGAAAACGGCACGACGACTGTAAAGAAAGGTCACCAATGCTTGAGCGGTAAAGTGGCTCTGGGCTATGCACGCGCCCGAGATGTTTCACAGGGCATAGGAATGGGTGACGTGGAGCGATCCCAGAACCAGCAGCGGGTAATCCTGGCGATCCGAGATAAAGTCCTCGCCAATTTACCTACATTAGTGGCCAAGTCAGGTTCGATTTATAATGAACTTTCTTCCGGCGTGCATACAAACTTTTCGTTGAATGATATTATGCGACTGGCGATGCTAGCCAAAGATATTCCGCTGAATTCCATCCATACGGGGGTGATCGATTACACGATGATGATGGATGCGACATACGATCTGAACGGCCAAACATTGGATGTTTTACGACCGTTCCCTGATAAGATTCGCGAGCTGGTTAACCAAGTGTTCGGCGGAGGTTCGATCAAGCCGGCAGCCTCAGGCGATCTGACTGAATTGATGAAGCAGGAAGCTGCACGGGTACTAGTAATCAATGGGTCGGGTGTTAACGGGATCGCCACGCAGACGGCGGATTACCTGAAATCCCAGGGAATGAATGTAACAGCATCCGGGAATATGGCCGATTATCCCGACAAATATTATTTTCCTCCGCTGCCTGGCCGAACCATGCTGATCGTCCATGCAGGGAAACCATATGCGATGAAATACTTGATGGCACTTATGAAATTTAACAGTGCCAATCAACTCGTGATGGATTTTGACCCGACCGCCCCGGCAGACATCACCCTGGCCGTAGGCGCGGATTGGGCGAGCTCGAATCCGATGAAATAAGAGCGGGATACGCTGTAAAATAAATATAATGAGATTGTAATTACTTTTCCCCTTGACGCTATTTTTATGCGGTAGTATAGTGTCGCAGACAATTGAACCTCGTTAGGCGAGGCGTCTGCGTGCTAAACAAGCCATTGTCCCGAAACGTCGAAAGACGCCAAGGGATAGACCAGGCCGGGCCGGATTAAGGCCCCGCTCAAGGTGGCTGGGAATTTAAGTCCCTACGACGCGCAGTGCCAAACCCCGACCAGGAGGTGCCCACGGTTAACGCCGTGAGCTGATATTTGTTTTCAAACCTCCTGGAATTCTGGGAGGTTTATTAATTACTTGCCAGGCTTTGCCTAAACCTATGCATTGGGAAAGGAGGTGATGGTGTGGACGGTGATGCTATCCCGCTAAGATTCAAACGACAATGGCAGAAAGTGCATTTTTCGAGCCCGGAACCTGCGGCATGTCCGCACCTCGCCCAGGTATGTTTTCGTTATCGGCAACTCAGAAACGCCGCCTTCTGCTGGTAAAATAGGCGGCGTTTTCGTTACTCAATGGAATAAATGGCAGGCCAGCATATTTTGTATAGTCCATGCCTGTCCTCCATTGATAACTGGTTCTAGTAATATATCTGTATTATCACCATGTTATTGTTTGGAGGTGGATCATGGCTTATTTAAGTGAAATCATCGGACGACCTGTCACCGATTTGGATGGGAACTCTGTTGGCAAATTAAAAGATGTAATTGTCCGACCTTGGGCAGAATTTCCGCATCCGCTGATCGAGGCAGTGACAATCGAAATCAAGGGTGGCGGGACGCGTTATTTACCCTTTGCGGCGGTGGCGGCTCTGCTATCGCCAGTCATTCCACTAAAGTACAGGAGGGACGAAGTCCCGACATTCGAAATGAAAAAAGACGATGTTCTGTTATCCCGGGACGTGCTGGATAAGCAGATCATTGATACAGACGGGGCACGCGTGGTACGAGTCAACGACGTAGAACTTGTACGCGTGAATGGAACGATTTATGTCAGCAATGTGGACGTGTCCTGGTTGGGAATCGTCCGCCGGATCGGGCTGGTGGGGCTGGCTCATTTCCTGAGCGGTCACATCAAGCAGAAAGGGATCTCATGGGAAGATGTTGAACTCATGCATCGTGACCAATCCATGCAACTGCGCGTACCGGCTGAGAAATTGCACGAGTTGCACCCGGCTGATCTGGCGGAAATCGTTAGCGATCTGAACAAACTGGAGAGTGGACAACTGCTCGATTCGCTGGATGTTAAGCATCTGGCTGATACCCTTGAGGAAGTGGAACCGGAATTCCAGGCTGAATTGGTCGAACACATGTCGGACGAGAAAGTTGCGGATGTGCTCGAGGAGATGGAACCGGATGAAGCTGCCGACCTGCTAGGCGATCTACCGAAAGAGCGCAAGGAAGACTTGCTGGCCTTGATGGAGAAGGAAGATGCGGACGACGTCCGCAAACTCCTGGCTTACCCTGAAAAATCAGCCGGCGGTATCATGACGACCGAATATGCTTCCATCCAGCCGAACCTGACGGCCGCTGAGGCGATCGCAATATTGCGTGGCATGGCAGATGAAGTGGAAACGATGTTCTATGTCTATGTAGTAGATAAGGAAGAGCATCTTATCGGCACCTTTTCCTTAAACAACCTGATTTTTGCCCGTCCCGACCAAATGGTCTCAGACTTCATGACCAACCGTATCATCACCGTCAACCTGACCGATGATCAGGAAACTGTCGCCCAAACTGTAGCCAAATATGATCTGATCGCCATCCCGGTGGTGGATGACCAGAACCGCCTGCATGGCATCGTCACTGCCGATGACGCCCTGGATAAGATCATACCAACTGCCTGGAAGAAGCGGCTACCGCGTTTCTACCGCTAACCAATGCCGGGGATTTCCATGACTAAGACCACTGCACCCAGCAAGCGCAGAGCCCTGCCGGGATTCTGGAAAAGGATTCTCATTTTTTTGTCCATTTTTGGACCGGCCACGATCACAGCCATGGCTGACAACGACGCCGGTGGTGTGGCGACCTATTCCCTGGCAGGCGCAAAACTCGGTTACCCGATTTTATTCCCTCTGGTTATTATTACCGTCCTGCTCGGCATAACCCAGGAAATGGGCATGCGGCTGACAGTCATTACCCGCAAAGGCCTGGCGGACCTGATCCGGGAGAAATTCGGTGTAAAAGCGGCTATTTTCATGTTTGGCGCTCTGCTGGTCGCCAATATAGGTACGCTCATTACTGAAGTTTCCGCCGTCAAAACAACCAGCGCCATGCTGAATATTCCACCCCTGCCTTTTGTGATGGCGGTTGTCATAGTCTCGTTCTTCTTTGTAACGAAGGGTAATTACAGACTCACCCAGGGAATCATGCTGGTTGCCAGCCTGTTCTACATCGTTTATATCATCTCAGCAGTAAAAGCACATCCGGATTGGGGACTGGCGGTCAGCAACCTGTTCTATCCGCACGGCGTCGAAATGACGTCTGTTTACCTGCGAGATTTCCTTTTGATCGGAATGGGCGTACTTGGAACGACCATCACACCGTGGGGACAATTCTTCATCAGCAGTTTTGCATTTGACAAAAAGATCGAGAAAGGCAAGATCAACTACTCCCAGATGGAAACTTACTGGGGTGCATTTCTGACGGATTTCTTCTCGTTCTTTATGATTGTTGCCACAGCGGCCACCTTGTTCATCCACAGCATCCCGCTTGTATCCGGCGAGCAGGCTGCGCTGGCAATCGAGCCTTTTGCGGGAAGACTTGCCGGAATTCTATTCGCGATCGGGATCCTGAACGCCGGTTTCATGGGTCTGGTAATCGTTTCGCTTTCCACGGCTTATGCCTTCGCGGAATTCTTTGGCCTCTCCGGCAGCCTGGACGACTCTTACCAGAAAAGCAAGACGTTTTATATCCTGTTCGTGATCCAATTGATAGTGGCAACGGTAATTGCGTTATTTATCCCACTTTCCTTGTTCAAGGTGGCAGTTTTTACGCAGACCGTCAATGCGGTAGCCCTACCGCCAGTTTTCTACTACCTGATTAGACTTACCAACGACCGACAGTTGATGGGCGAATTTGCAAACAGCTTATTCCAGAAGTATTTCGCGATCATTTGCACGGTCGTGATCGTAATCGCCTCGATCTTTACGGTTGCAGCCGCCTTTTTTAATATTTAGTTAACCTCTCTCTTTGCATGGAGTTGGTAATGGTAAATTCTGGTCTGCCAACCAGGCAGAGTTTCTTTTCACGTTACTGGAAACAAATCCTGCTATTTTTGTCCGTTTTCGGACCTGCCACCATCACCGCCATGGCGGATAACGATGCCAGCGGTGTTGCAACCTATGCAGTGGCAGGCGCCAAACTTGGTTATCCGATCCTATTCCTGCTGCTGATCGTCACCGTTCTATTGGGCATTACCCAGGAAATGGGAATTCGACTGACGGTAGTAACACGGAAGGGCCTGGCCGATCTGATTCGGGAGCGATTCGGCGTGAAGGCCTCCATGTTCATTTTTGGGGCTCTTTTCATTGCCAATCTGGGCATCCTGGTGGTCGACGCGGCGGCAGTCGAGGTCACAGCCGAGTTATTTAAAATCCCATCTGCTCCAGCTGTAATTCTTGTCATAGCGATTGCCTACATCGTGGTTGTAAAGGGGAACTACAAGTTCACTCAATACTTTATGCTCATTACCTGTATCTTTTTTCTCGTTTACATTGTTTCAGCGGTAAAGGCCCACCCAGACTGGAACCTGGCCTTTGGTAATCTTCTTTATCCACATGGAGTCAAAATGACTTCGCATTACATGCGCGACTACCTGGTGATCGGAATGGGAGTTCTCGGTACCACCGTCACCTCGTGGGGCCAATTTTTCATCAGCAGCTTCTCTTCCGATAAGAAGATCGAAAAGGGGAAAATCAACTATTCCCAGATCGAAACCTACTGGGGTGCTTTCCTCACTGATTTTTTCTCTTTCTTCATGATCGTCGCGACGGCGGCGACCCTATTTATTCACGGAATTACCCTAAATTCTGGTGAACAAGCTTCGTTGGCAATCCAGCCTTTCGCAGGACAACTGGCAGGTACCCTTTTCGGGATTGGTATATTAAATGCCGGTTTCATGGGCCTGGTGGTAGTTTCTCTTTCCACAGCCTATGCTTTTGCAGAGTTCTTTGGCGTTTCAGGGAGCCTGGACGATAGTTTTAAGAAGAGTAAAACCTTTTATATCATGTACCTATTCCAGTTAATATTGGCCGGAGGAATTGTTCTATTTCCCCAAGTCTCCCTTTTTAAAATCATCATTGCCACCCAGGTCATCAGTGCCTTTACCCTGCCGCCGATTTTCTACTATCTCATCCGTTTCACTAATGACAGAAAATTAATGGGAGAATTTGTCAATAATGCCTTCCAAAAGTATTTTTCGGTGGTTTGCACGATAATCATTGCCATCGCGTCGCTATTCACGCTGGCGACACTTTTTATTAAATATTAATGGCTTCATCGCTAAGAATAACCGTCCCGTCAAGAAAACTCTGGGTGGGTAGTAATTACCCGCTGCCATACATAGCTTCGAAACCATGCGAGATGTCATCCCGCCAGGCGGTGTAATTGTGCCCACCGGAGAATTCACGATATTTCACCCGGTACCGCTTTTCTTCGAGCAATTTGTACATCTGCCGGTTGCCATCCAACAACCACTCCAACCGACCGGCGTCCATCCAGATGTCAATCTCCGGAGGTGGAGCATAGCGCACAAGATCCACCACAACGAACTGGTAATCTGGCGCGATGAAGGCACCAGACTGGGTGAGAACTTTTCGAAAAACCCGGGGGAGGCGCAGGGCGGTAAAAAGTGCCATTGAGCCGCCCAGCGAGGCGCCCATGACCCCATAATTCCCGGATTTAATCGATTCAAGGTTCAGATTTTCCCTGGCCAACGGCAGGACACATTCCATCAGAAAGCCCACCATCGATTCTGAACAAGAATATTCGACCGTCCGGGCTGCACCTCCATTCTGAACCAGAGCCATGGCAAATGGACGGATGCGTTCCTTCGCAATCAGATTATCCACGATAACGTTTAACCTGGCACGATGCAGGTAATCGGAGCCATCATAGACAAACAACAGCGGAACCGGTGTCTCAACCGGCGGACGGTATAGATAAACAGTCCGCTTTGAGCCAGCGGCAAAATCACGGGTTGGGACAGAGTGCCTGGTCACCGTTCCACGGGCAATCCCTTTTGCAGGGTGAATGAGCAGGCTTGGATGGCCTTTCGGCATGTAGAAATAATGGTTGTAGCCGTTGGTGCCGTTCCAGACGCGCCTGGGGTTGAGTGGGTCAAAGACGCGCGCACCAATTTTGGGGTCGATGAAAGCGTATTCGAGGTAAGCGTCTGTCGGGAGGGGGATTGAGAAGGACCATAATCCTGCCCCGAGGCGCAGCATCTTTTGGGGTGAGTCGTCCCAATTGTGCAGGTCGTCAATCAGGCGGGGGGCGGTTGCACCTTGCCAGACGAATGTGGCAAGATCGCTTTCGATAACAGGATTGCCCAAAGTTCGGGCCATGGCTAACAAAGGGTGATCAGGCATGATACCAATTCCTATAGCTTCTTCAATAGCTTTTTCGAAAAACTAGCCGGTTCACTGTGTTCGATAACTAATTCCTTGGCGGAGTGGAAGGCCATGAAATCCTGCAATGCTGCTACAATACCTTTTACCAGTTCTTCATCTGGTTCCACTCCCGGCTCAAGGTAGATAGCTTTTAGACGCAAAATGCCATTTTTACGTTCCAACTTTGGGTCGAAGCGGCCCACCAGCCGATCCTTGTAAAGAATGGGCATACAGAAATAACCATACTGGCGTTTTGAAGCAGGCAAATAGGATTCCAAAGCCTGATGAAAGCCCCAGAATTGTTGGTCACGCCGGCTGGCCCACCATAGATTATCGAATGGGCTGAGGAAAGTTGTCCGTTCAGCTTTAAAGTCGCCATCGGCAGCCTGTTCTAGCAAGGGCAGATTGTCGCGGTGAATCATAAGTTGCGCGGTTTCTCCATTTCCCAGTGTCCCCTGGATTTGTATCAGAATGCCATCCTTAACCAATGACTCGAGGAAGGGTTTCGAGCGGGATACTTTCATCCAGGTGTAATCCCCGGCATGTCTCGGAAGAAAGACACCCAAGGCCTTTGCACCGCGCTCGACCCAGAAGCGGTCTCGCTCTTCGACGGTCGGTTCAGTTGTGTCAACCCATTGCGGGAGAACGCGTTCGGTCAAGTCATACACCCGCTGGAATTTAATCCGGTTAGTGATCATCAATTCGCCGTTCGCAAACAGGAATTCCAGTGCAACCTTGGCAGGACGCCAGTTCCACCACGTGCCTCCCTGGTGCCCATCAGATTCGAAGTCGCTCACCCTCAACGCACCCTTGGTGCGGACGCGTTCCAACACGTGTGGAACGAATTCCCTTTGGACAGTATCATTCAGCCAACGGTTGTACCAGTTGGTCGGATGTTCACGCAGATCGCGCTGATGAGGCAACTGGAAGCGGTACTCGGTCAGTGGGATGATTGAGGCGGCGTGCTCCCAACCCTCAAAGAGGCGACGGTCGGTGGAGGAAGCAAGCAAGTCAAAATCGCCGGGATCATAATTACCCAGGCGACTCCACAGGACAAGATAATGGCTGCGTCGAACCATATGCAGGGTATCAATCTGAACACAACCAATCTGGTCCACCATTTTATAAATGGCATCGCGGGTTGGAATGGAACCTCCAGCTTTGTCCAACCCCTGGGCCCGAAGTGCAACAGTACGCACCACAGATAATGGATATGGCTTCATTGGCCTCGCATCGAAATACGCATGGGATGGAGTTCTGCCGCCATCACATTTTTCCTGACAGAAGGATCATTGAACATAAAGGTCTGCGCAGCTTCGTTATTATTGGCAAGGAAGACGATGATACCGAAAGTATTGTCGAGGCATGGGCCAGCCAAAAGGACAGTACCGGTCTCGGTAGCCCGCTTAAGATATTGGAAATGCTCTTCCATGATGGTATCTTCTTCCGGTGTGGGTTGTTCGAAAAAACCATCACGAAAAGGGTGGATGAGATAAAGATATTCAGGCATGGTTAATCCGATAATAATCCCGTCCAGGTCTCGATACGATTTCCGCGATGTCTGTCAAATATTATAGAAAGCCAGGTATAACATAATTCCGTTATTATAGCCTTAATGCCTGCAAACCATATAAAATAAACGTTCCACGAGGTTTTTATATGGTCAATTCCATCCGTTTCGCCTCGACAGGCCTTGTAATAATTCGGTGAATTGGGGTACCATTACCTGAATATGACCATCCAACGGCGTCCCACCCCAACCCGACCGAGCAGCGGTGTGCACACTGCGCGCATCCTGCAAACTGCATTCAGCGTGGCGATCCTCCTGGCTACCCTGTTTGTTGCCTTTTCGCCGAAAATGTTTTCCAGTAATTTGAACTCTCTGGTTTCCGGCCTGCTGGTACCGCGTCAGGTTGGTGAGGTTGCCATTCCGACCCAGATCAGTGCCGTGCGCATAGGCATCGTGTCCGGCCACTGGGGAAACGGTGGCGACCCGGGAGCTGTCTGCCCGGATGGGACGAATGAGCACGATGTCAATCTGGCGATTGCCTCCCTTGTCAGGCAAAAACTCGAAGCACGAGGTTACATCGTTGATCTTCTGCAGGAGTTTGACTCGCGCCTGGATAGTTATCATGCCGCCGTCCTACTCTCCATTCATGCCGATACCTGCGATGTGATCGATGACCAAGCCACCGGCTTCAAGGTGTCCACTTCCACCTATAGCCGGGATCAGAACCTGGCAAACCGCCTTACGGCCTGCCTGGATGAGCGTTACGCCAGCGTGACCGGTTTACATCTTCATCCGGGCAGTGTCACCGTCAATATGACCGATTATCATGCATTCAGCGCCATTGATCCTGCCACTACGGCTGCCATCATTGAGACGGGCTTCCTGAATCTTGACCGAGATATACTTGTTAAGCATCCAGATGTTGTCGCCGACGGCGTGGTATCTGGAATTTTATGCTTTGTCAATAACGAGAACGTCAAACCAACACCCGTACCTGCGCCATGAAACCCGATCCTGATTCCGCCCGCGAGACGCTGCTTAATGCCCGGCAAGCCATGCTACGTGGCGACCGTAAGGTTGCACGCAGTTTGGCCGAGCAGGCAGTCGTCTTGGATCCAAATTCTGAAGAACCCTGGTTATTTCTGGCGGCACTTGCCAGCCCGCGTGCCAGCGTAAATTATCTTGAGCGAGCACTGAGGATTAACCCACACAGCATCCAGGCTCGCAAGGGGATGCACTGGGTAGTGGAGCGCTTGAGGCGCGAGCATAAGGAACAAACAGTAAACGAGCAAACAGCCCATCACCGGATGCGGGGGGAAGATCCGGAAGCGGGCAGAAGCTTTCTGCCTATTTCAGAGAAAACTGAGATATCCGAAGCCAAGACCCAGCCTATAATTCCAAAATTGCCTGCAGAGACGGTTGTCCTTCCGGCTGCCCCCGCCGACCTTTATCTGCCCACGTCCATTGCCAAATATCGCTGGTCCTTCCTGACGCTGATCTTGGTAACCATTTGTATAACCGCGGCCTGGGCGTTCTGGCCTGGAAACGCTTCTCCGGTTCTGGCCTTTTTGCACACCCCGCAATCCACACCGGCCATTCCTGGTTTTCCGGCAGATATCAATAAGCCCACTTATACCCCCAGTCCTACAGACACCCTCACGCCTACAGCGACCTTTACTCCGACCCCGACCTTTACGCTCACACCAACCCCCACCGATACATCCACCCCAACCGAGACTTTTACGCCCACGGATACGCCCCTGCCAACCAATACGGCGCGCCCAAGGCCAACCAACACGCCCAAGCCGGTTGTCAAACCGCCTAGCAACGGTGGCGTCCGTTGGATCGACGTTAACCTAACCAAACAAAGGTTGTATGCCTACGAGGGAAATACCATTGTAGCAAGTTTCCTTGTCTCCACCGGCGTACGCCAATTTCCCACCGTGACCGGCCAGTTTCACATTTATTTGAAATTCGTTTCCACCCTGATGGCGGGAGACGGATATTACCTGCCGAACGTACCCTATACGATGTATTTTTACAAGGGTTACGGTATCCACGGCACATACTGGCATCATAACTTTGGTCACCCAATGAGTCATGGCTGCGTTAATATGTATACCCCGGATGCAAAATGGATGTTCTATTGGGCTCCTATGGGCACTCTGGTCAACATTCATTATTAAGAATTTATCGATTCCAACTGCTTGCAGGTGGAATCTAATCTAAATGATATTTACCGGTCAAAATATGATTAAAGGTATTATTTCGCGACGTGAATTTTTGAAACTGAGCAGCGCGACGCTGCTCAGTGTGTTATTGGCAGAACTGAAACTAAATTCTGCCCAAGCCACTCCTGTTCCCAGGCAGGGGCGGGTGCTGGCTACCAGCTTGATCATCCGTGACGCTCCAGCATTTTCGGGAAAGAGGGTAAATTCAGTTAAACGGGACGATCTCTTGGATCTCGATGGTCAAATCCATGGTGGTGTAGATGGGGATTACAACCGCATGTGGTATCGCCTATCCAACCAGAACTATGTGTATTCCGGATGGATCCAGGAAGTCAAAACGGAATTGAACAAGGTTGTGATGAAAATCCCCGAGACAGGTGTACTGGGTGAAATTACCATACCATATGCTGATTCATCCTACGGGATCAATGCCAGCCCTTCAGCTGGTCCGCGCCTGTATTATGGGACAACCCATTGGATCACAGCCTTGGTGTCGGACAAACGCGACGGCAGCATGTGGTACCGGGCCTATGATGCCGCCACCCGGGTCAATTATTACACCCGCCCGGCCTGGATACGGCTCTTTTCGCCGGACGAGATCGCACCTCTTTCTACGCAGGTGCCTGAAACCGAAAAGCGCATTGAAATCTACCTTGAGCGGCAGTTGCTCCTGGTATATGAATGGGACGTACTGGTCTATGCGGCGCGAGTCGCAACCGGCCGGAAAAATTATGAAAGTCCGACTGGTTGGTTCCATACTTTTCACAAGCGTCCCACATATCATATGTTCGGAGGCGCGGACGAGTTTTCCATTTTTGACCTGCCGGGGGTGCCATGGGATTCATATATTACTGATAGTGGTGTTGCCCTCCACGGAACTTACTGGCATAATGATTTCGGTACTCCGCACAGCCATGGCTGCATCAACATGGCCATCGAAGATGCCAAATGGATCTTTCGATGGACTCTACCGACCGTGCAAGCCGATGAACTTTATGTCCTTCAACCGGGGAGCGGCACCCGGGTGAGGATTTCGCGAAACTGAGGAAAAAGCGGGATGGTGAGGAAGTTAAGGTAAAATACAACCCAAGGTCCAAGTCAACCATGACAAATCAACCTCTTTTCGCCGGTCTCATCGTGGACGAAGACGAAAAACCGGCCGGTACCGCCTATGTGGGGGGTGAACCTTGCTATGTGGTGGATGACCACGGGTTCCTGCGCCACATTCCTTCCGAACAAGTGGATCGCAAGGTGCTGGAATTAATGCGCCGGCAAATCAGTGGCAACGAAGACATGTTGAGCAAGCAAGCTGCAAAAATGCTGGGCATGGACGATATATTCTCGAAAGCCATGCTTGAGAATCAATTGAAAAACATCGACAAACAATTCGACGCCATCCTTGAGTCGGGCATTCCAGAAGAAAGCCGCGCTTTTATGGGCATGTCGGGTTTCAAAGTAGTCATCAATATCCATGGCGAAGTCCTCCGGCTGGATCAGCCTGCGGCAACAGACGAAGGTGGAGAGGAAGGTGAATAAGCCGGCAAGGGTGGTTCGATGAATTAATAAAACGCTTATGGAATGCCAACAAAATATGAGTATAATCGGATTATATATATCCAAATTATGGAGGCTCATATGATTTCAAAGGTAATGCAGGAAGCAATCAACGAACAAATCAACAAGGAACTATACTCATCCTATCTATATCTTTCCATGGCAGCATTCTTCGAGAACGAGAACCTGCCAGGTTTCGCCAAGTGGCTGCATGTGCAAGCCGATGAAGAGCGCGGGCACGGCATGAAACTGTATGAACACCTGGTGGATCGTGGCGGGCGCGTGATACTGAAAGCAATTACCGCCCCTGCGACCGAGTGGAAATCCAATCTGGAGACATTCAAAGAAGTGCAGGCCCATGAAGCGGCTGTGACAGCCTCCATAAATTCCCTATACGAAATTGCTCTCAAGGAGAAGGATTATCCTGCCCAGGTGCTGCTCCAGTGGTTCATCACCGAACAGGTGGAAGAGGAAAAGAACGCGGCGGAGATCGTCCAACAATTGGAGCTAATCGACGCGCACGGTACCGCCGTGCTGATGCTTGACCATCAACTCGGCAAACGCGGCTGACCAGCAAGTGATAGGGTTCAGGGTTGTTATACAGACTCAACCTGATAACAACCCTGATTTGATTTGTCACTGAAGGAACAGAAAGATTGATCCCCCTTGACTCCATAACGGGAGAATTGTATGATGGAGCCTGATGGTAGATCAAAATCTAACGCCTGAAGAAAAAAAAATGTTGCTTACAGTGGCGCGCCAGTCACTCGAAGCCGGAGTTCGCCACCTTACACTACCGGATATGGACCCTGACGCCCTGACACCCGCCTTACGTGCCGAGGGCGCTTCTTTCGTCACGCTGACTGAACATGGTGAACTGCGTGGCTGCATCGGTGCTTTGGAACCATACCAGTCTTTGACCGAGGACGTACGCGAGCATGCCGTGGCTGCGGCATTGGAGGATTACCGTTTTCCGCAAGTACAGGAAAATGAACTGGCGAAAATCCAGATAGAGGTTTCTCGCCTGACCATCCCCATCCAGTTGGACTACTTGGACGCCGGAGATTTACTTTCCAAACTCCGTCCGGGCGTGGACGGGGTCATCCTGCGGGATGGTTTCCGGCGGGCGACCTTCCTGCCGCAGGTCTGGGAAAAAATACCGGATCCGGCGAATTTCCTGGCGAACCTGTGTTACAAGATGGGCGCCGGTCCGGATACCTGGAAACGCAAGCATTTGGATGTTCTGGTTTACCAGGTGGAAGAATTCCACGAGTGATAGCGGTTTTCTGCAACCAATAAAAGTCACCGCCCCGGATCCAAGGCCGGGGCGGTGTATTTAGACCTGTGTAAAATGCTGACTCTCTATTTCCTGCCAGGTTTCATCCGGCAATATCATGTACTTTGCCAGAAGGGGATGGACGCGCCGAATCTCCGCTGCCACGCGCTGAGCCACCCGCCGCATGGAAAAATGAGCATTCTCAGCTGCGCGTAACTGGCAGAAAGCAAATGCCTCCCGTAAATTTATTGTAAACAAAACCCGACGGTTAAACCCATTGGGAACGATATAGGATGCGACGTGAGGGTTCCAACGCATCAATTTCTCATAAATTTCGGTGGCTTGTTCCAATGCATGGCAATAGGGAACCTTGAAACCAGCTTCCACGACTTGGCGTGGGATGGTATACCCTAAATGGGTTGTCAATGTTTGTGGTGTCTGAGTCATCATACGGTGACGTTTGAATTCAGCATAGGCCCCCTGGTCAAGTACTAACTCGAAGGTATAAAAGGTATGTTCCAGTTCGCGCAAGGGGGCATCGTGAAGCCCAAGCTGTCCAAGCAACTTCTTAACAAAATTCCCGCGCTGTCTAATCGAGGCAGAAGTGACAATCTCCAGTGCTTCTGAGTAAGCCAATCCATTGAATCGACAAAGCGTCATCGCCAGGATTTTATTTTCTCCATTGGGATCGAAGTCAATCAGTTGACACCAGTTAGGACTCGCTCTGGAGGTTGGAGAATCCATGACCTTTTTTTCCGATTCTTCTCCGTGCTTTTGGTGCCATCCTTGGTCAAATGCTTTGCTGGTTTCGGTCAGGTAGGGCAAGGTTTCAGCATACTTGACCAGGGTTGGAACTTCAACCTGTGCTACTTGCTTGATTTGTTCGCCAATCTGACGTACTTCCACCAGCGGGTGCGACAGCATCTTGCTGATGGCATGTTCGAGAACACGTGCGTTGGCGGTCATACCCAGGTTGGCCAGGGAAGCTGCCGGGAGCAGGAACCGGCACGAATCCACGTAACGTGAGCGGATGCGAATGTCATAGGCCCCATCAGATTCATTCTGAAGGCGTGGTGTTTGTCTTTCAACAAGATTTCTAACGGAATTGAGTGACCGCCTATAGGTGTCAAAAAGCAAATTGCAGGTGTCGATATAATCCTTAAGATTACTTTTATGTTCATCCAATTCGGAAGGAATAAAAAAGCCCTCCGGCCCCAACTTCTGGACGCTAGCCGGTACTGTTTCTTCAATACTAGGTAGTGTGAGTTGGACAAAATAGTCATCTGGCCCCCACCTTTGATAACGGGTGGACTTTTCCGTATACGAGGCCAAACGGTTGGATTCAATGCACTCCACTGCCAAACGGGAAACGTTCTCAATGGCGATGTGAAGGACGGCATGCTCGGCGACCGAGGCATGCCCATAGCCAACAACCCATTTTTCATGGAACCGGGCGGACTTCTCGTCACTTAATTCAGCAGCAATCTCCTGGAAGGATTCAGGCGAGCGTGATGTCTTTGCGAAGGTGACTGCGATAGTCTCAGGCGATAGGTGCTTGGGGGAGAGCAAGTAGATTAGGCGAGACGGCATGCGGAACCTTTTCAACCACCTGAGTTTTTAGGGAAGACTGAGTCAGAACCAGCCACAGGCATGACCTTCCTGAGCTTATCGAGGGCCTGCAGTCCGGTGAATAGGAACCACAGGAAAAAGAGGTGAAAACCGAAACCGATGAAATCGGGGGAGACCAGGGTCAGAATGGCATCCAGACCGAAGAGGAGCATGCCGGCGATAAAAGCCCAGCGCCGGCCTTTAACTGCAAGAACCCCGCACAAAACAAATACACTGCAGATGAATAAAACCGGCACCAAACCGACTAGACGGATGAGGAGCACGCTATTCGGATAGGATACAGCAATGTTGTGAGACAAGGTGTCGATAAATTGCGTGACACCCAATCCAATCACGAAACTGGTCCTGGTGCTGAAGATAAAGAATATGGAATTTGCCATGGATAACCCTGCGATCCAAAAAAAAATTATAGGCGCCACTTCTCATCTGCCGCTGCAGACTGGCAACATTCATCCATCTTCTCCACGCAACGTATAACCGCTTCCTGTAGAAAAATCCGAACCGGATGCAGACGAATCGTCTGTAAATCGTGAAGTCCGGTCAAGATATTTACGGCGTACCCTGCAGGTGCTTGCGAACTATAGACGAAAAACCCCCAGGAGTCAACGGGGAGCCTGATCTTTCAGGTTCCCAATTTAATACGGGTTTGAGCAATGTCCTTCTGAATTTGGGTCATTAAAGCTTCAATGGTCGGATATTTACCTTCCGGGCGCAAATACTCCACAAATTCGAGTTCTGACAGCCTGGCCATAAAGGTCACGATTGAAATCGAGCAAGTAAGCTTCGATGGTGGGAGCGGGTGGATCTGAGGCGTAGAAGGTCGGGCGGACACCAAGGCTGGTTGCGGCGGAGTACGACTGTCCATCCAACCAGGCGCGGGTGGCATATATGCCATAGGCGGGCAGGACCTTGCCGGCAGGGATCTGGATGTTCGCCGTGGGGAGATTGAGGGTATGCCCACGGCCATCCCCGTGGACAACCGGACCAGTGATGGAATAACAACGGCCCAAGTCAGAGGTGGCGGAAGAGACATTCCCGGCAGCGACGGCGGCTCGGATACGCGTGGAGGAAATAATCCCGGCTGCATCTTGTAAAGGCTGGACAGACTGAACGGTATAGCCCAATTCCTTCCCGATCTCCGTCAGTCTCGATGCGTTACCTTCCCGACCGCGTCCCAGTGCGGTGTCATAACCTATGAAAAGCCGGCGCAGACCCAAATTGTGAGAGAGGCGGTGCATGAACTCTTCGGCGGTCTGATCCGCCAACGCCCGGTCAAAGGGTAGTGTGATGACGCCATCCACACCGAACGACCCGAGAAGGGCAGCACGCTCGTCCGGCAAGGTCAGGCATTTAAAGTCGGATTTTCCGCCCAGGACAATGGCCGGGTGCGGAGTAAAGGTCAAAATGACCGCAGGCTCGCCGGCTGCGTGTGCTCCGGAGACGAGTAGGTGTAAAATCTCCTGGTGGCCGCGATGGACACCATCAAAGATGCCGATGGTCAGCCAGGTGTTTTGAAGGCGAATACCGTCGAGGGAATGGTAATGTTGCATGGGAAGGGCGACCTGCCTGGTCGCCCGATTATTTTTACGAGAAGAAGACTTTCTTTGGCTGCCACTCCGGAGAGCTGTCTTCGCCGGTGACGAGGTCCATAATGGCGATGAGCTCGCCGGCCATGCTGACACCACGTACTAGACCTGGCTGGGCCTCTGCAGCGGCTTTCACGCGGTGGCCGTGCTTGACTTCTTCGACCTGGTCGGGGTTGAGTTCCACCGCCGACCATTCGGCCAGGGCTTCGGCGGCGGGGATCAGAAACTGGTACCAATTCCCGGCGGTGAAAGTCTCCTGTAGTTTTCGCAGGGGAGTGGCATCCCGCAACGTGAAGCGACCGGATTTTGTACGGCGCAGGCCCACCAGGTATGCTCCGCAGCCAAGGGCCGTGCCCACATCGTTGGCCAGGGAACGGACATACGTCCCAGAGGAACAATGCACGTCGATTACAACTTCCGGCGGGGTCCATTCGAGAACTTCGAGGTGGTAGACGTTAATCTTACGCGGGGCCAACTCGACTTCTTCCCCTTCGCGTGCCATTTCGTAGGCTTTACGCCCGTGCACTTTGACGGCCGAATAGGCCGGTGGGGTCTGCTCGATCTCCCCAATGAAATGCTGAAGGACTTCGTTGAACTGCTGCTCGGTGATATTCAGCTGGTCGGTGGTCTGTTGTGTGAAGCGCCCTTCCGCATCGTAAGTATCGGTTGAGCTGCCCAGGCGCAGGATGGCCTGGTAACGTTTATCAGAGGCTGAGACGAACTCGCTGAGGCGGACTGCAGGCCCGATGAGAACCACAAGCACGCCGGAAGCGCGCGGGTCCAGAGTGCCCGTATGACCGGCGCGGCGTATATTGGTTCCGCGGCGAATAATGTCGACCACGTCGTGAGAAGTCAACCCAACCGGTTTGTCCACCACCAGGATGCCAGAGATGGCATTCTTAATATCTTGACTTTCCATAACTTTCCTCCTTGGAGTGTAACCCTTCCCCGCGTGCGATACGATCACCACCATTTTACCGCATTATGTAGGCAATTGTAATGCTTTGCGAGTCGCTTCCAAAACGCGCGTCCGGACCTCGTCCAGACTCCCGGAGATTTCCGCACCGGCGGCCGCCACGTGGCCTCCACCGCCGAACTGGGTGGCGATCCTTGCGACGTCCATGTGAGGCTTCAACCCGCGCCAGGAAATCTTGGTATTGTTTTCGTCCTGCTCCACAAAGATAATGGCTATGTCGGCATCTTCTATGGATGAAATAATATTCACTAGGTCTGCATCATCGTTGCCGGTGTAACCGGAGGCGATCCGGTCGGCCACTGTCAGGGTAGTCCAGATGATCCCATCGGAGCGCTGGAGGCGAGAAAGGCCGGCTCCCCAATATAACGCCGCCGGGAAAGTCCGCCGTACCAGGCTGAGGAAATAGAGCGTGCTCATATCCACGCCGAGTTCGAGAAGGTCGGCTGTCTGGCGCAGGCTTTCAGGAGTTGTATTGGCTGTGCGGAAACCAAGCGTGTCGGTGACGAGACCAGTGATCAGGTTGGCGGCGATGGGGGTAGTGATGGTGAGACCCCAGCCTCGCATGTAGCGTACCAACACCGAAGCGGTAGCCACGGCTTCCGGTTCGATCAGGTTCAAGGTCCCGAAAGCTCCGTTGGTAGTGTGGTGGTCAATTACGATATCAGGAGTATGGTAACCATCCAAGGCATTGCCAACGCGTTTCAGGTCTGAACAATCAACGCAGACAATCAAGTCGAATTCATCCTGCGCCCTAGTCCTGATCAAATCGCTGCCGGGAAGATGCTTGAATGAGGCCGGCAGCCCATCCGCAAGCACAACCTGGACCTGTTTACCGTCATCCAGCAATGCGAGAGCAAGCGCCAGGCTGGAACCGATTGCATCACCGTCTGGGCGGACGTGCGAAGTGATCAAAACGTGTTGAGCAGCCTGAATACGTTCTTTAATTTGGTTTTGCAGGTGGTTCATTTTTCCTTATTTCGGACAACAGGTGTTCGATGTGGTCAGCGTGTTCGGGCGTGGGATCCCAATGGAAACGCAGACGGGGGAAGGTACGCAATTCGATGCGGGCTGCCAGAGCCCGCCGCAGGAATCCGCTGGCATGTTCCAGACCTTCCAGAATTTCAGCGCTGCGTGCCGCTCCTTCCACTGCCGAGACATAGATATCGGCAAAGGCCAGCTCACGGTCCACTTTGGCATCGGTGATAAAAATCTGATGCAGACGCGGGTCGCTGATCTCCCGGATAAGCAATTCCGAGAGGTCCTGGCGGAGGCGGTCTGCAATACGTTGGAGCCGAACTTTGGATGGCATGGTTTCTTCTAAAATCTTGACTATTATTCAGTCTTCTCGAGCGTAAAACATTCAATGACATCAGCAACCTGGACATCGTTGAAATTCTTCAGGCCGATACCGCATTCAAAGCCTTGTCGAATTTCACGCACGTCTTCTTTTTCGTGTTTAAGCGAGCCGACCTCGCCTTCGTAAACGATGTCCTTACCACGGGTAATGCGAATCTTCCCATTGCGGCGAATTTCACCCTCGGTGACCCGGCAGCCGGCGACATTATTTCCTTTTGAAAGATTAAAAACCTGCAATACGACCGCTTTGCCAACCGGCGTCTCGGTGAACTCCGGAGCCAGCATGCCTTTAAGGGCTTTTTCCACGTCTTCGATCAGACGATAAATGATATCGTACAGCCGGATGTCCACTCCTTCTTTATCTGCCAGGCGACGTGCAGCCACGTCGGCTTGAACATTGAAACCGATAACGATGGCCTGGGAAGAAGATGCTAAAAGAACATCATTCTCGCTGATATTGCCAGTCTCGGCGTAAAGAATGTTGATGGTGATCTCGCCTTTTCCTCGGTTATTTATTTCGTTGATAATGGGTTCAAGGGAACCTTGCACGTCTGCTTTCAAAATCAGGTTCAGTTCTTTCGTCTCGCCAGATTTTACCTTGGAGAACAGCTCTTCCAAGGTCATCTTCTTAATTGTGGAAGCTTGTTTCTTGGTAGCCTCGTTACGTTCCTGTATGATTTGCCTGGCCTCTTTTTCGGTGGCAACGGCACGGAACACATCACCTGCGGAGGGCATACCGGTGAGTCCCATTACCGAGACCGGGAAGGAAGGACCGGCTTTTTCAACCTTGTTCCCACGGAAATCGAACATGGCGCGCAGATGCCCATAGGCATTCCCCGCAACAACAATATCCCCGGCCTTTAACGTTCCATTCTGAACTAGTAGGGTAGCTACAGGTCCTTTGGATTTATCCAACTCGGCTTCGATGACGGTACCGATGACCGCGCCCTTGGAATTGGCGCGTATATCGGTGTTATCAGCCACCAGCAGGATAGCCTCCAGCAGGTCCTCGATGCCTTTTTTTTGTTTGGCTGAGACCGGAATAACCATGGTATTGCCACCCCATTCGTCGGGGGCAAGGTCGTTTTCGCTAAGTTGCTTTTTAACCAGGTCAGGATTGGAATTTGGCTTATCAATCTTATTGAGCGCTACAACGATGGGGACACGGGCGGCCCTGGCATGGGCAATGGCTTCCTTGGTCTGTGGCATCACTCCGTCGTCGGCGGCAACCACCAGGACAACAATATCCGCGCCCTGGGCCCCGCGTGCCCGCATGGCGGTAAAAGCTGCATGACCGGGAGTATCCAAGAAGGTAATCTGCCTGCCTTTCAGCTCCACTTGATAGGCACCGATATGTTGGGTTATACCACCCGCTTCCCCTTCAGCCACATTGGAATGGCGAATAGCATCCAAAAGCGAGGTCTTTCCATGGTCTACGTGACCGAGGATGGTAACCACAGGAGGGCGAGTGGTCAAGGTTGCCTCATCCTCGTCAGCAATGGTCTGCCTCCACAACGGCACTTCGCCAGTCTCTTTTTCCTGTGGTGCTGCCTGACTTTCCAACGTGGCTTCAAAACCCATTTCATCGGCCAGAATGGCGGCAGTATCGAAGTCGATTGCCTGGTTAATACTGGCCATAACCCCGTTGCTCATTAACTTTTTAATGATTTGGATTGGGCTTACTTCAACAAGAAGAGCGAAATCACGGATTGTGATGTTCGCCGGGATTTCAATCTTTTTATTCTTCTGATCGCTCATATGGTACCTCTTTATATCAAGACGCCTGCGTGGTCAGAACCGTTCCATACAAGCGGGTTATACTGGTCCGGACCTTCTGGGATGGTTTTCTGCGAGAAAATCCTAAGGTCCACCGACTGAGCGATCGGAAAATCGTCAGCCCATAAGAACTCTATTCTTAATCACCGGCTGCCTCATCGTGATCAGGCAGGGTCTGCATGAACTGGCGGAGACGATCCAAATCATCGGACGTCAAATCCACTTTCAAGGCGTTGGCCAGCGGCCCTTTCAAAGCCTTTTCCCAGCAGGACCGGACATTATGCAGGTAAGCTCCCCGCCCTGACCGCTTGCCGGTTGGATCCACATGGACACCTTCCGGTTGCCGTACCAGGCGGAGTAACGCTCGCTTGGGCAGAACCATTCGACAGCCTACGCAAGTTCGCTGGGGTATATGTTTAGGTCGTTTTACAGGTTTGCCAGACACCTTAATTAATCCATACGGCGGTCACGCACATCCGCTTCCACGCGATTATTCCCATTCTTCGTTGACAGCTTCATCGTCGCCGCGCTTGTGTTTCTTGTGGGCAACGACCTCACCACGCGTCTCGTCGAATTCCAGTTCACGGCCTTTCTTGGCTTTCTTCTCTTTCTTCTTATTCCGTTCCTCTTCGTTTTCTTCATCAGAAACCGGCGTCACTGCCAGGACATTTTGCAATGAGAAGATCTTGTCGAAGTCTTTTTCTTCTTCCTTGATCTCTTCGCCGGGAACAACCACCTCAGCAGCTTCTCCTTCGACAGGTGCAAGTTCTTCCGCCGCCGGCCCGGTTTGGATAACGGCCGCTTCTGCGACCTCGACCGTGGGAGCGACAGGCTCGAGCTCGGATACTTCCACTGGTTTCTCGGGTTCCGGGAAGGTTACATTTGCCAATGCTTTTTCGATGGACTGCATGGCCTTGGGACCAATTCCGGACAGACTCAGTACACTGTCGGGATTGAGTTTCATCACCATCATCAAATCGCCGATCATGTGATGCTCAGCCTCGGTCAGGATTGTATAAACATGATCGGGCAGACCCAAGGTGGCGATGTCCGCTTCAAATGCGGCATCCGGAATACCCGCGCGGGCAGCCATAACCAGTTCTTTCTCAGCCGCAGCTTCGGCTTTCTTCTGTTCAACCGTACGCCGTTCGACGCGGTCCACGAATTGGATAAGAGATAGAAATTCTTCCGGAGTAAGCGGACGGCCGGCACTTTTCTTGGATAAAATCTCCTCGATAGCAGGGAGATGGTCGTGTTCGGCTTCAGCAATATTCGCCAGGGTCGGATCAGTTTGCACCTTGACAATTGCATCGCCAGCAGCCTCGGTCAGGGACTTGATATCAATGCGCCAGCCGGTCAGTTTGGCGGCAAGCCGGGCATTCTGTCCGTCGCGACCAATTGCCAGGCTCAATTGATCTTCCTGAACCACGACGGTGGCAGTCTTTTCAAGCTCATTCAGGTATACACCAGAGACTTTGGCCGGACTGATGGCTTTTGAAATATAAATTACCGGATCGGTGTTCCACTCGATGATGTCAATCTTCTCATCGTGTAATTCTTTTACGATAGCCTGGATACGCACCCCGCGAATACCCACGCAGGCACCAACCGGGTCAACGTTTGGCTGGGTGGCGGAAACAGCCACTTTGGCGCGCTGGCCTGGTTCGCGAGAGATGGCGCGGATTTCAACGATGCCATGGTAAATTTCGGGGACTTCGTTTTCCAGCAGGCGGCGCAGGAAGTTGCGGTGCGAGCGCGAAAGGATGATTTGCGGGCCGCGTGGGCTCTCCTTGACTTCCAGGATAATGGCGCGTACACGGTCATGTACTTTAAAGCGCTCACCAGGGATCTTCTGATTCTGCGGCATGATCCCCTCGGCCTTCATGTCCAAGCCCACTGTAGCACCCTGGGTCATATTAACAGCCTGCACAACCCCACTGACGATTTCGCCGACTTGTTTTTCGTAATAATCGGATTGCATCTGGCGTTCCGCTTCACGGATGCGCTGTTGAATGACCTGGCGGGCTGTCTGGGCTGCAACACGACCGAAATCCTGCGGAGTAGATTCAACAATCGCCATGTCTCCCAGGTTAACTTCCGGGTTTGCGCGACGGGCATCTTCAAGTAATACCTCGGTACGATCATCCTGAATATCTTCGACAACCTCTTTCTCGACGAAGATGGTCACTTGCCCGGTATCCGGGTCAATTTTAGCTTCGACCTGCTGGGCGTTGGAGGCGTTTACAGCCCGCCGGTATGCAGAGACCATAGCCGATTCGATGGCCGAGAGGATGATCTCCCTAGGTAGTTGTTTTTCTTCCAACACTTCGTTGAAAGCCAGTGCAAATTCATTCTTCATAATCAACCTGCTCCCCGAATTGTCCTTACTCGGTATCTTCTCAATAGCTGGGGGCGGTGGGGGTTTGCGAACAGCGAAGCCGCTCGCAAACCCCCACATCCGCCCAATTTATCGAGGAGTGCATTACACGCAGAAAAGTGGGGGTTGCCCACTTTTCGGTGCGTTCGGTATTGGTACTACAACAACATCGTAGATTTTAGCATACAAGCTAAAAAGGTGCAAGGATTTTTATTATCATTCCAATTCTTCCCGAGATAAGAATTATCTACGGAGTTGGAAAGATGGTTGGAAGTGAAGTTACTTTAGGAAGGGGATCCTCTTACACAATGGGTAAACCAGAAATGCGCAGACTTCCAATAGGAACGCGATTCCCGCGACCCAATCGAGAAGGATTTGTGTCAGCGGAAGCTTCCAATCGGATGGACGACGGTTGATGAAATCAAGCAACTTCTTGGAATCTGAGACCGGAATACGCTCAAAGAGTTTCGAACCGTTCACTTCGGGGTAAACGAGACCGGAAGGATCAGTCATATTGTAATAACCATCCTGCACGTCGAACACCGAGCCGTCATGGACCATAGGCTTCAATAAAACGTTGTTGTCCCGGAATAAAGGGTCATAATGGTGAGCAATATTGCTGGATCCCAATATAAAAACTTCATAGTCATTCATATCTGAGACAATTTGACGCACAGGGAAGGTTTTTCCAGCGGAACCGAGCTGGTAAGTCTTAGAAATAGATTTAATGTCAAAGAAACGTTGCTGGACATCCAACGGCATAAGGAAATATGACCACATACTGGCGAGAGAAATGCCACTGAGCAGGGTAAAAGCCATAAATGGTTTTATGGCAGACTTCCATTTAATTATCCAAGCGTCAAAGACTTTAGCGGCCACTATGGCGAGAGGAAGAATGAACGAGGATGTAAAACGAGTATCGGCATGCAATGACTGCAGGACAGGCAGACCACTGAGCAGGTCATAAAGGAAGCCTTTTGCGATCGAGAATTCGGTGGCCAAAATAATGGCAAGAAGAAGACATAGCCCGGCGATAACCTTCTTAATGATGATATTTCTTCTCTCGATTTTTGGTTTTCGGAAAAGCACCATCCAAATACCAAGAACGAGCAGGATGAGTAAGCCGGGTGCTATGGATGAATCCAACTCCCAAAAACTATACGGTGTTCTTGTCCAGGCGACGAGCCGGACGATATAAGAAGCGCTGGTTTTATGGATCAATCCAAGGATCGGGTACCAGTTCATCGCTCCAACCAATTGAAAAATCATTCCGCGTAACCCCGTGATCCAATCCACGAAAAAGCGATCGTGTTCCGTTCGAGGGAAGAATCGCATATATTCTGCGGTTGCATAGAGTTTAGAGCCGCATAGGAGAGCAGTAAGAATCCCGCCCCAGATCAAAACCGGCACAATCTTCCGCCACGAGAACAATCCCGGTTTCAGGAAATACACTAATGGGACTAACATGAAAGCAGAATAAAGTCCGATGACGGCAATATAAACTCCGCCCGAATAGACCAGTGCAGCGCCAGTAATCGAAATCAGAGCGCCGGCGACCCATCCTGGGAGTTTTCGATTAAACAATGCATATAGAGGAACTATGATGAGAGGAAAAGTCAGGAAATTAACATGGCCGACCACAATACGTTCAATTAAAAAACCATTGATGAGAAAGAAATCCGCCCCGAGGATTGCCGAGAGAGGTTTAAGTTCCAATACTTTGAAGAGGAACAAGTAGGTAACGAAAGAATCCGATAGCGATGTAAATTGCCGTAGAGACAAAGACGGCGGAATATGGATTGATAAACCAAGTCATCAATTGGGGCAGCGAGAATTGCATTTGAAGCGGATTGGGGTAGGCCGGCAACCCGCCTCCGAAATTGGGGGTGTACCACTCAATGCTGAGCCCATTCGCCTTATAGTAAAGGTGGGAGTCGAGAAGACGGGAGATGAATAGTCGATAATCACCACCCACCATCGGATAGCTGGCATTTGTATATTGAACCAGGAAGAGAACGATCACCAGAATGTTAATAATGATGAGGATGGTGTATAAACCACTTTTCTTCATAGTTCATCGCCTCGAAAATCGTAGATCCCGCCTGAAATATTCCATTTATGGGTAGATGCCGGACAGAGGATTTGTCCATCAGCGATTACCAGCGGGGAATGACCACATTCAGGGCACTTAAAGAATAAAGAAAGGTCGTTTGTTGAATTCGAAGAAACATTATCATCAATGACCCTGGCCCGCAGAAAGACACTGGGCGAGAAATGACCCAATGCCCCAGTCCATTGAAAAATGGAATCAAGACCTGCCAGGAGAGCTGGCGGGATGGTTCGCTTGAGCAAACCGATCCGAAAGTAAGAGACCGCCAGCGTCTTTTCGATACGAAAACCGAGGCCTATCAGAACCTGGCGCAATGTGCGTGGGTGGAAGTCAAAATTCAGTGGTGCGAACTCGACCGATTCCGACGTGAACGGATTCCATGGTTGGAGGCGCAGGACGTAGCGCAGGATAGATTTCAGATTGCGTTTGTTGGCGAATTCAAGGATGAAGCATCCGCCCGGGCACATGACATTGCGTACCTGGCGAAGCGCGGCAGGGGCATCAGCCATGTGATGCAGGACGCGGATCATGGTTGCGCCATCGAATAATCCGTCCACGAAAGGCAAACGGTATATATCCGCTGCCACATAGATAAAGCGATCGGAATCTCCCAAGAGTTGCTGGGCCTGTTTCAATTGGGTGCGGGAAAAGTCCAACAGGACGATACGCTCGAAGCCATTATAACGAAGCGTATTCCGTCCCGCACCAGCACCCAGTTCGAGCAACAACTTGCCGGTTTTTGGCAGAAGGCGTTTTATAGCGATGGATTCACTGCGGTCCTCGTATTCACGCCCACCTTTATCCCAGAAGCGATTCTGGTAATCTGAGCCTTCATAATCGCAAACAGGCGGTCGTGACTTGTCTGGCATTTTATTTTCCGTCGAACCCACGCCCAATGCCACGATAAGCAAACCCCAGGGAACGCACTTCGGCAGGATCGTAGACATTGCGTCCATCGAAAAGGATCGGGGTCTTCATGACCAGTCGGATCCGTTCGAGATCCAATTGCTTGAATTCGTTCCATTCGGTTATTACGATAATTGCATCGCTATCCTTGGCCATGTTGTAGGGATCGTTGAACATCGTGACAGCCGGCATAAGGGCACGTGCGTTATCAACTGCGACAGGATCGTAAGCACGCACCTTTGCGCCGGCGGTGACCAATTCCTGAGCAATTTCAATCGATGGGGCTTCGCGCATATCATCGGTGTTAGGTTTGAAAGCCAAACCCAACAGACCAATGGTTTTTCCCTGCAGTTTGCCGAGCATTTCTTCAACACGATTGACAACTTCACGACGACGATTGTAATTGGCCTGGGTGACGGTATTCAGGATTTTCGGGTTAACGTTATTTTCTTCTGCCATATAGGCAAGAGCCTTTACATCCTTGGGAAAGCATGAACCGCCCCAACCCAGACCTGCATCAAGCATAGCTGAGCCGATCCGTTTATCATAACCCATGCCTATGGCAACTTCCTTTACGTCCGCTCCGAGGGCCTCGCAGATATCGGCAATTTCGTTGATAAACGATATTTTGGTTGCCAGGAAAGCATTGGAAGCGTATTTGATCATCTCAGCGGTACGCAGGTCAGTTATGATAATGGGAGCTCGCAGTGGCAAGTGAAGTTGGGCAACCTTCTCGGCAGCCTCACGGTCGAATGAACCCAAGACGGTGCGATGCGGTTGCATGAAATCGCCGATCGCTGTGCCTTCCCGCAAGAACTCCGGACAGGAAACGACTGAAAAAGGGATCTGTTTGAATTGATATTTTTTTACGATTTCGGCCACCCAGTCACCGGTCCCGACCGGGACAGTGGACTTGTTGATAATGACCAGTGGCATGGTCATTGTCTCGGCAATGGATTGTGCTGCGGAAGCCACGTATTGCAAGTCCGCTTCACCGTTATCGCCGGAGGGGGTGGCTACGGCAATGAATGCAAATTCCGACCCTTTCAATGCCTCTGGATAGGATGTGGTGAAGGTGAGACGGTTGGCGCGAACGTTGCGCTCGACCAGTTCATCCAGCCCGGGTTCATAAATGGGCATGAGGCCTTTTTTCAGGTTTTCAATGCGGCTTTTATTGACGTCCAGAGCAATGACCCGATTCCCCAGGTCAGCAAAACAGGCAGCGGTAACAAGACCGACATATCCAACCCCGACAACACAGATTTGCTTCATGTTCCTCCGATCCCAATTTATCTGCCAGCCGCCTTAATATACCAGAAAAACACAAAGGCAGGACAAGTTCGTATGGCAATAGTCCCTTTTGTGGTTATTGAGTAACAAAATCCGCCAGGTAAACAACCGGAACGGCGATTGGTTTTACATATACCAGGGGAATTCGTCAACCAGATTTCATTACAAGTTTATGGTATATTGCAATTAATGCGAATTCTTTTTATTGCAGACGGGCGTTCTCCCACTGCGCTTAACTGGATTAGATACTGGACAGAGACGGGACATAGTGTCCATCTCATATCCACGTTTCCCTGCGATCCTCCGGGAGGGTTGGATTCATTTCATTTATTACCGGTGGCTTTCGGCAACCAGGCAGGTGGACAGGTCAGAAACACCAGCGGCACGCAACGAAAAACCGGTCTGGCAGGTTATCTGCGCCCCTTATTGAGAATAGCTCGCTACTATCTTGGCCCTCTCAGTTTGGCGTTTTATCGGGAGCGCTATCGTGTCCTAGTCACTGAAATCCAACCGGACCTGGTGCATGCACTCCGGATACCCTTTGAGGGAATGTTGGCTGCCACCACACCAACAGGAATCCCGTTGGTGATATCCACCTGGGGAAATGACCTGACACTACATGCACACGGATCTTTCTTGATGACTCGTCTTACCCGGGCTGCATTAAATCGCGCCAATGGTCTTATAACCGACACGCAACGTGATATACGTCTAGGGCTTGAATGGGGCTTTGGGTTGGAAAAGCCTACTCTGGTTGTGCCTGGGTCGGGTGGAATTCGGTTGAATGAACTTGGGAAAGGTTCTGGAGATGAAAAGCTGCCAGAGGAATTGCCAGATGGTCCAATAATAGTCAACCCGCGCGGACAGCGTCCCGGCAGCCTGCGGCAGGATATTTTCTTTCAATCCATACCGCTCATATTAGAAAAGATTCCACAGGCAGTTTTCGTTTGTCCATCTCTCATAGGGGATATCGAATCAGAGCGTTGGGTTGACAGATTAGGAGTCCGTTCGAGAACAAAACTGTGGCCACGTTTGAACCAGGCACAGCTATGGAGGCTATTCCGAAGATCTCAGGTTTTTATCTCCCCGAGCATCCATGATGGGACACCCAATTCCTTGCTGGAGGCGATGGCCTGTGGTTGTTTTCCGGTAGTGGGAAATACTGAATCGATGGCCGAATGGGTGCAAACAGGTGTCAACGGTCTGCTGATAGATGCCACGAATACATATTCGATCGCCGATGCTGTTGAGCAGGCAATTAATCAGCCCGTTCTGCGAAAAGAGGCTGCAAAATATAATGCAACACTCATCGCTGAACGAGCTGCTTACGCGCCCAATATGGCACGTGTGGAGGGGTTCTATAAAAGTTTAATGTAGATTTGTGATTGTCTGACGTTTTTTGATTACGCTTTGGGAGCGCGCAGGGTTTCCAAACGTTCCTGTAATTCGATCCGTTTCGTGTTGGCTGCCTGACGGATATCAGCGGCAAAGTTTTGTGCACGAGCACTGATTTGTGCACGTACTTCGACGCCTGGGGCCGGAGCGAATATTAATGCCAGGGTCGCACCTATCAGACCACCAATCGTTGCACCAATGAAGAAACTAAAAACCCGTCGCATATAAGCCTCCTTGATATTAATGACGGTTATTATTCCCTATTATAGAGCAGATTTAAGCGTGCTGCCAGATTGCCAGACCGCCAATTCTGTGGAATAATTCAATTTGCCGCGCGTATCAGATCGAACGCGACGGGCGAAGTGGAATTACTTATCCCATTGTTTGCTCGAGGAATTCCTTGTGAGAAACCTTCCTCTGGCCCCTACCGAATGGAGGGTACCGTGTCCACCATTGCTCCTGCATTGAATGTTCCTGTT
This sequence comes from uncultured Chloroflexia bacterium, assembly GCA_963827305.1. Classification (GTDB taxonomy): domain Bacteria; phylum Chloroflexota; class Anaerolineae; order Anaerolineales; family Villigracilaceae; genus UBA877. Next base: position 16,584 of record CAWHAM010000001.1, on the reverse strand, counting down.
GTCTCCCCCAAAAAGACCATACAAGTCTTTCCCAAGAAAAAAGAGCGTGGCGAACCAATTACCATACTCACCGGTTACGATTACTCCACAGCACTTGCCCTCGACCGGGCAGGAGTTGATGCCATTCTGGTAGGTGATTCCCTTGGAATGGTAGTTTTGGGGTATGAAAACACTTTACCTGTGACTATGGAAGAAATGCTCCACCATTGTCGCGCGGTGGCACGCGGAGCAAGGTCGGCATTGCTGATAGGAGACATGCCTTTCATGTCCTACCAGGTCTCGGTCGAGGAAGCGGTCCGTAACGCCGGACGATTTCTTAAAGAAGGCGGCATGGATGTAGTCAAACTCGAGGGAGGACGAGAACGTCTGGATGCCATACATGCCATCATCGGTGCAGGCATCCCGGTCATGGGACATCTCGGCCTGACGCCACAATCGGTTAATGCCCTGGGTGGCTTTCGCCCACAAGGACGAACTTCAGAGACTGCCAGGCTCATGCTGGAAGATGCCCATTTCCTTGAAGAAGCCGGCTGTTTCAGCCTTGTGCTGGAATCAATCCCTGCTCGTCTGGCGGAACTGATCTCAAAAAGTATTTCCATTCCGACCATCGGGATCGGAGCTGGAGCAGGCTGTGACGGACAGGTGCTGGTTGTACACGATCTATTGGGTTGTTTTGACCGTTTCACTCCCAAATTCGTCAAGAAGTATGCTGACTTTCAACACGAGATGGAGCGCGCCTTTGGGGAATATATTTCCGATGTGACCGCGCGGCGTTATCCCGCCTTTGAGCACACGGTGGAGATGCCAGAGGAAGAATGGAAGCTACTATTAAGGGAATTGGGGGAATTGAGACAGAAATGAGTACAGGCGTATTAATTGTTGGAAGTGGTGCACTCGCTACGCTCTTTGCTGCCAGGCTATCAGCGGCAGGGATAGACGTAACGATGCTCGGAACCTGGCAGGCTGGACTGGCAGCATTACGAAATAACGGGGCACATTTGGATGGTGATGGTACCTTCACGGTCCGGGCCATTGACGATCCGGCTGACTGCAGAGGAGCGAGATTTGCCCTAGTACTGGTTAAGTCCTGGCAGACGGAACGCGCTGCCCGCCAATTGACTGAATGCTTAGCGGAAGACGGTCTGGCAGTAACATTTCAAAATGGCTTGGGTAACGATGATATCCTAACCAAATCCCTCGGTATTGAACGGGTTTCGCGTGGCATAACCACGCTCGGCGCAACACTGCTTGCACCCGGTATCGTTCGCTCAAATGGCGGGGGCGGGATAACCCTTGGAGTGCATTCACGACAAAATGAAATCGAGAGGTATTTGCGTGTAGCCTATTTTGATGTAAAGGTTGTTGAAGATTTGCTACCGGTTATGTGGAGTAAACTTGTGATCAACGCTGCCATTAATCCACTTACAGCAATTCTGAGGGTGAGGAACGGAGAATTGCTTGGAATTCCACCTGCACGTGAATTGATGGGATTTCTTGCCCGCGAGACCGCTTCAGTAGCGAAAGTACTCGGTATCGCACTACCATTTAGAGATCCGGACCACGCCGTTGAAGAAATCGCGCAGCAAACCTCAGAAAACATTTCTTCCATGCTTCAGGATATTCTGCGCGGCGCGCCAACCGAAGTAGATGTCATCAATGGGGCCGTCGTACGCACGGGAGAACAGAAGAAGATTCCTACACCGGTCAACCAGGTAGTCTGGTCGCTTATAAAAAGCCTCTCATACCCCGGTAAGTTATAATCCTTTCAACACTTACAATTTGGAGGTTTCCAATGCGCAAACTGATGTTGATGCTGACATGGGTCATCGTTTTTCTTATTCCCAGCACTGTGCAAGCGCAGGGGGATGTCCATTTCAGTTTGTTGAGCGTAAATATTTGGCCGGAATATGATCAGCCAGCAATTTTGATGATCTATCGTATTACGTTAGCTTCCGATACCCTCCTGCCCGCCAACCTGACAATCAGCATTCCATCAGATGCGCAGATCAACGCGGTTGCGATGGTTGATCCGGTCAAGGGATTGGTTAACGCTCCATATGACACCTCATTACAAGGGCTTTGGTCTGAGCTTAGACTTACAAGCAATTCGCAACAGATCCAGATTGAGTACTACGCGCCCCTGGTAAAGAATGGGTCAGTGCGCCATATTGTATTCGAGTGGCCTGGGGAGTACGCAGTAGACAAGCTGGAAGCTAATTTCCTCAAGCCTTTCGGTGCAGAAAGTGTATCCATCAGCCTTGCGCCAACCGATACCGGCCCTGGACAGGACGGTTTGACAAATTACCGGGTTCAGACGAACAATCTTAAGGCTGGGCAGTCTTTTTCATTGACGATCGATTACCAGCGAAACACTGACGACTTAAGCATTTCCAGTTTGCCAGTACAAGCTGTTTCCACACCAGGCCCGGAAACGCCAGGACGCGTTTCAATGACAGGCTTCTTGCCCTGGGTACTGGCGGGAATTGGAGTTTTATTGATTGTCGCTGGGATTGTCGGATTTGTCGTATGGCAGAGAAGCAGTCAAGGGAATATAAAAGTCAAAAAAAATACAGCGCAGCGTGAAGAGAGCGAAGACGAATTTATCTATTGTCACCAGTGTGGGAAAAGGGCCCAACCCGGGGATGTTTTCTGCCGAACCTGCGGAACGCGTTTGAAAAGAGGATCAACGGATTAATCGGAGTTCTCAGCTTATATTAATCTAATTATGTAAGAATGCAAGTAACACAAATTCCGGAGGATTTTGATGCAGCCATCTTCAAATAAAGGTATGTGTGGTCGCGCCAAATTCATTTTAGGTGGGCTTTTAATCCTGGCAGCCGTTGTTTATTTTAATTTTCTCTTCCACCAAGGCGAATGCCGAGTATTTCATGACTGTGGATGAACTACATGCCAAAAGTGATAGCTTGGTGGAGCGCAGTCTACGCATTTCGGGAGCAGTAGTAGGTAGCACAATCCAGTTCAACCCGGATACGCACAACCTGACCTTCGTCATCGCCAATGTTCCAGGGGACAACGCAACCGTCGAGGCTCAGGGAGGCCTGGCCAAGGTTTTACACGAGGCGGTCGTGGATCCGGCAAGGGGTCGCATAATTGTTACGTATAACGGTCCGAAACCCGACCTGATGCGGGACGAGGCCCAGGCAATCATCACAGGCCATTTGGGCGAGGATGGGGTCTTTTATGCCGATGAACTCCTGCTGAAATGCCCAACCAAATACGAACAAGCTGTGCCCTCACAGGTAAGCGCGAATTGATACCAAACTCCTTTCCGAAACGGGGTGATTTTATTAAGGAGATTTCATGCTAGCTCAATTTGGTTTCGGCGTCTTAGTAGTGACCTTTCTACTGGCGCTTTATAACGTGGGTGCGGCAATCTATGGCTATTATTCGAAATCCGATCGCTGGGTGGAAAGCGCCCGACGGGCTTTGCAATTGACTTTCCCGCTTATCAGCCTATCAGCACTGACTCTTATCTATATGCTGGTAACAGGTCACTTTGAGTTGGAATATGTCTATTCGGTAACAAGCCGGAACATGCCGCTATATCTCAAAGTAACCGCGTTGTGGGGCGGACAGGCCGGTTCGCTGGTCTTTTGGTCATGGCTGATGTCGGCTTTTGCCACGGCGGTGACAATGCGTAAATGGGAACGTGACCGCGAGTTCCTACCATGGGTGGTTGTAGTAACGGCAATTACGTTGGGTTTTTTCCTTTCATTGAGTATTTTCTTCGAAAATCCTTTCGCCCGCTTATGGCTGACCAATAGTGGAGAAGTCACACCCCGGATGTTTGCACCTGGGAGTGCGACCCTTTTTACCCCATCCGATGGGAATGGCTTGAATGAACTTTTACGTCATCCGGGCATGGTTTTCCATCCGCCCATGCTTTACCTGGGTTTTGTAGCATTTGTCATTCCATTTGCTTTTGCGATCGCTGCACTAGTGACAGGTCGCACAGATGACCGCTGGATACGGCTCACCCGGCGTTGGACCTTGGTGGCATGGCTTTTCCTTTCGATTGGCTTAGTCCTGGGGATGCGTTGGGCTTACGATGTTCTTGGGTGGGGAGGCTATTGGGGTTGGGATCCAGTGGAAATCGCTGCCCTGATGCCCTGGTTGGCTGGTACTCCTTTTCTGCATTCGGTCATGATCCAGGAGAAGCGCGGTATGTTGAAACAATGGAACATGCTGCTGATCATCCTGACCTATTGCCTGGTTATTTTTGGAACTTTCCTGACACGTTCCGGAGTGCTCTCGTCGGTACATGCTTTTGCCGAGAGTTCCATTGGCCCGATGTTCTTTATATTCATTGGCTTGACGTTTATTATTTCGGTAACTCTATTAATTTATCGCTGGAGTGACTTGAGGGCCGAAGTGGAGATGAAATCCCTGCTTTCACGGGAAGCATTATTCCTGCTCAACAATTTGCTCTTCGTTGGCATCCTGATTGTCTGTTTCTGGGGCGTCATTTTCCCGTTGATTTCCGAGATTATCACCGGCCAGAAAATAACGGTTGGACCCCCCTTCTATCAACGGGCTACCGGCCCGCTATGGGCAGCGCTGTTGGCATTAATGGGCATTGCGCCTCTTTCTGCGTGGGGATATTCCACGCTAAAGACCATCGGTCGTGCAGCCTGGAAACCAGCCATCCCGACACTGCTCGTCCCAGTGGTATTGTATGTCCTGAATGTCCGCAATTGGATTGCATTGGTCGGATTCACACTGGTGGCATTTGTAATATTCATTACCATTTATGAGTATTGGCGCGGCATTCAGGCGAGACATAAGGCGCAGAGCGAGGATTATCTTACTGCACTTTCCCGGCTGACTGCGCGTAACCGTCGACGCTATGGCGGATATATCATCCACATTGCCATGGTGGTAATGGCGGTTGGTATTATCGGGATTGAAGTTTTCCAGACCCAGACACAGCAAACCTTGGCGATAGGCCAGGAGATGCAGATTTCAGGATATACCCTGCGCTATGACTCGCTGGCACAATTCCCTTATGTGGATGGGCGACAAGTAACGCGAGCTGTCCTGAGCGTATTCAAGGACGGTAAAAACCTGGGCGAACTCAATCCACGCTACGATCTTTACCCAGACGGCCAACCGATGACGATCCCGGCCATCCGCAGCACCCTGGCGGACGACCTTTATATCGTGCTGGTCAACTGGGAGAATGTCTCAGTGCAACAAACTCCGTTCAAGGTCTACCACAACCCTTTGGTCAATTGGTTGTGGATCGGCAGTACAATCTTTGTGCTCGGCACTATAGTGGCGGCATGGCCGGAGAAGGAAAACTGGAAGTGAGAAGTGAGTAGTAAGAAGGTATCTATGAAAACGATGAACTTTATTCACTTAACTTTCTTCCTTTTAGTATTTACATTTTCCGTTGTTCCTGTATCCGCTGTCACCGCCCAAAAGCCAACTCCGTCGGACGATGAAGTTAATGCAATTGCCAGGCAATTATTCTGCCCGATATGTGAAAACACGCCCTTGGATGTTTGCCCGACTCAGGCTTGTCATGACTGGCGCGAGCTCATCCGCCAGATGCTAGCTCAAGGCAAGACACCTGATGAAATCAAGCAGTACTTTGTCGATCATTATGGCGCGCGGGTATTGGCCGAACCGCCTACCACCGGACTTACCTGGCTCGTGTACGTTGTACCGCCGGTGGCTTTCCTGATCGGTATATTCCTGCTCTTTCGGGCATTCCGAACCTGGAGTCATTTGCGAAAAGGAACGACGATCGGAGCAGGTTCCAAATCCGATCAGGCAGATGAGGAGGAATATGCCACGCGTCTCGAAGAGGAACTTCGAAAACGAATCTAGAGAATTATTATGGAACAGAATGTAGAAAGTTCTCCGGTTGTTCCAAGACGAAGTGCGCCAATTTGGGTGCAGATCCTGGTGTGGGCAGGATTGTTGGCCTTGCTCGTACTGCTCGGGCTGGGATTGTTACGGGCACAGCATCCGATCATTTCCATAGGTTCGAAAGTACCTGATTTCACATTGACTCTGTTTGCCAAATATCAATATAGACAGGCAATGCAAGCCAACCTTGCGTCTCTTCATGGAAAGGTAGTGGTTGTCAATTTCTGGGCTTCCTGGTGTGTAACCTGTGCAGATGAGGCACCGGCCATGGAAGCTGCCTGGCGCTACTACCAACCCGTCGGTCAAGTGGTTTTCTTGGGCGTGGATTACACTGATGTGGATTCGAAAGCGCTCGATTTCCTGTCCAAGTTCGATATTACCTACCCGAATGGGCCGGACCTGGGGACGCGAATCACACCTATTTTTAATCGCAATATTGCCATGCCGGAAACATACATAATTGACCAGCAAGGCATTTTACGCTACAAGCAGATTGGTCCTTTCCAATCTATTTATGAAATTCAATCTGCCATCGATCCATTGCTAAGCGGGAGGTAAGACATGGAAATGGGCGCCATTCTTCTGCTTTTAGCAGTGCTTGTCATCGTAGGATTATTCGTCGCACAACCATTTACGACGCATTGGCTCGTGAAAGCCCAAAGTTCACGCGAGAATTCGTCTTTATTGGCCGAACGCGAGCGTGCTTTGACCGCCCTAATGGAATTAGACTTCGATAATGGTATTGGTAAAATCCCTGCGGAGGAATATTCCGCGCAGCGTGCCAGTTTAATCCAGAAAGGTTCGGATATATTACGCAAGTTGGATGAAATTCAAGCTGCGAAACCCTCTATCAAAGAGATGACCATTGAATCGGTGGCTGTTGAAGAGAATGCCAAATTGCTATCGGACGAGGATCTCGAAGACTTGATTACCAAACGTCGTATAGCCAGACAACAAAAGACAGCCGGGTTCTGTCCCAACTGTGGCAAGCCCATTTTAAAGTCCGATCAGTTTTGTCCATCCTGCGGCAGGAAAGTAAATTCGAAATAGTCCAATTGCTGATATAAATTTTAAGGAAAGATCGATGAAATATCGTCTGACTATTCTCATTGTTTTTTTCTCATTCGCCCTGACTGCTTGTTCCCTGGCAGAGGATATCACCCCTCCACCCGGCTATCAATCGCCAACATTCGCCCCAACCGGCGCGGCGGCGACCCAGACTCCTCAAACAAGCTTGACCACGGTACCGGCCACGGTTACGCCGGAAGCATCACCTGTCGTCACGCTAGCGACCACAGCATCTGTGATTGTTTCCACCACACCAGGAACTGTCCTCGGTAATATTACGGGTAATTTGACCAATGGATCTGGCGGAACTATTCCAGATGGGCAGAAAGTGACCTTGGAGGGGTTTGACAAGGACCAGTCTGGAAACTACCAGAACGCGCTGGAGTTGGTGTCTCCGGTTAACCCAAATGGTTCATACGGCTTCAGCGGCGTGGAAATGCCTCAAGACCGTGCCTTTCTCATTATTACGAGCTGGGGGGGCGTGGAATATCAGTCCGACCCGGTTATCGTTTCGGACGCGACAACGGATTTTTCCGTCCCAGTTACCATATATGAAAAAACGGATGATTTTAAAACCCTCTCTTACAACCAAATCCACCTAATATTCGATTTATCCTCATCAAATATTATCCAGGTGACCGAATTATTTATTGTGACCAATCCCGGCAAACAAGCGGTAGTTGTCGCAAGCGATGGGACTTCCATCCCGTTCATACAGATTCCAAAGAATGCCAGCAGCTTGCAATATCAGCTTTCGCAAGGCAGTGCGCAGTTACTAAATGCAACGGGCGGTTTTGCAATGGTCCCGGGTGCTGACAAGCAATACGGTTTTATCGCCACCTACAGCATACCTTATAACAACAACCTGAAATTCGACCAGCCTTTTTCCATGCCAGTTTCTTCACTGACGGTTTTTGTTCCCCAAGGGATGCGATTACGGGGAGAACAAGTAACGGACGCAGGCTCGCAGGCCATTCAGGGCCAGACTTACCAAATGTACCAGGCTAACAACATGGCATCAGGAAGCAGCCTTTCTGTGAAATTATCCGGCAAGCCGGGAACAGCGACTGATTTCACGATCAGCCGGCAGGCTTGGGTGCTGATTGGCATCGGTGTGGTCGGCGTTCTCCTGGTAGGCTTGGGGCTTACCCTGTACTTACGCGATCGAGCCCGGCTCAGGCTAGTAGAAGAAGGAGTAAACGAGGAAGAGATCGAGGAAGATGCGATCGGAGAAGATAGTGAAAGTATTATGGATGCGATGATCGCCCTGGATGATCAATACAAGGCTGGTGAGATTGCCAAAGAGGCCTATGTGAACCGCCGCGGTGAATTGAAAGAGCGATTAAAGGATGTTCTCTGATTCTCCAGCCCTTGGATATGATTGTAGTATCCATGCCCTAAGGACCGTGGGATTACTCATGATAAAAGTCCATAAACTTATCAAACGCTTTGGCTCCAAAACAGTCCTGCGTGGCCTCGATTTCGAGGTGCAGCAGGGAGAGTTTGTAGCGTTACTTGGCCCCAACGGCGCAGGAAAGACAACTTTCCTCCGAATCCTGGCTACGCTTTCGCGTCCTTCACTGGGTGCAGTGAAAGTAGCCGGTTATCCACTTCCAGATCAGGCTGCGGCTGTCCGAACCCGATTAGGAGTGGTATCTCACCTGCCTTTGCTCTACGGCGACCTGACCGCCCAGGAAAACTTGCTGTTCTACGGACGGATGTATGGTGTAAATGAATTGAGTGCGCGTATTGACGAAGTGTTAGAAATGATCGGGCTCTCAGCGCGCCGCCATGACCTGGTGCGGACATTTTCACGTGGGATGCAACAACGGCTCGCCATCGGGCGCGCCATCCTGCATGATCCGGAAGTTATGCTTTTTGACGAACCGCACACCGGTCTTGACCAGGACGCCTGTGATATGCTGGATAAACTCCTGCGAGACGTGGCGGGGCGCGGGCGGACCGTGGTCATGACATCGCACGATTTGGCGCGTGTTGAAGATCTGGCAACCCGTTTCGATGTGCTCTCACGTGGTGTGATTTCAGCGTCGACCAGACGGGAGGGCCTGGGAAAGAACAATCTTGCTGGATTTTTACAAGCAATCCCTGGCAAGTATAATCATGCAAGAAGTATTGACTGCTAACCGCCCCCGGCCCACTTACCTGAAAGCCATCGGCGCGATCGTCTGGAAAGATCTGGCCGCCGAACTGCGTTCACGGGAATTGCTTTCAGCCATGTTGGTTTTTGCCCTGCTGGTCATCCTCATCTTCAATTTTGCGATTGAACTGCAACCCAATTTACGCTCAACCATTACCCCTGGTGTATTGTGGGTGACATTCGCATTTGCAGGAACGCTTGGATTGAACCGTTCGATGGCGGTTGAAAAAGATCGTGGCTGCCTGGACGGTCTCCTGCTTGCCCCGGTGGACCGGTCGGCGATTTACTTTGGCAAAGCTTTGAGCAATCTGGCTTTCATGCTGATCGTCGCGATCATCGTTTTACCAGTTTACAGTGTTCTCTATAACATCAATGTGTTCAACCCCGGCCTGTTGCTGGTCATTCTGCTTGGTTCAGCCGGGTATGTAGCTGTGGGAACTTTGCTCTCCAGCATGGCGGTACAGACCCGCACAAGGGATGTCCTTTTACCCGTTCTCCTTTTTCCGGTCATCGTTCCGGTTTTGCTGGCAGCGGTCAAAGCCAGCGGCGGATTCCTGCAAAATTTCCAATGAATGAAATCTGGCCCTGGCTGAATATCCTGATCGCCTATGACGTGATCTTCACGGCAGTTGCTTTTATGGTCTTTGATTACGTTGTTGAAGAATAATCAGATCGCATTTCGAGAAAAGCTCCTAATTATTCTTTTTTTTTAGCTGACTACTCAATTACACAACCAGGAGTGTTCATGAAACCTCAACCAAAAGCCTTGACCATCCTGACCATCCTATCCGCAATCCTTTTTGTTGGTGCGCTCGGTATGGTCTTTTTATATGCGCCGCTGGAAGCGACAATGAACTATGTCCAGAAGATTTTCTACTTCCACGTTTCAAATGCCTGGGTGGGGATGCTTGGGTTCATTGTTGCGGCTGTTGCCGGGGTGGTTTACCTGGTCAAGAAAGATCTGAAATGGGATATTGTTGAACTGGCCGCAGTGGAAATCAGCCTGGTCTTTTTCTTCATCGCGATTGTCATCGGCTCCATCTGGGCGAAACCTTCCTGGGGCACATTCTGGACGTGGGATGCCCGTCTTACCACGGCTGCTATCCTGGAAATGATCTACCTGGCATATCTCCTGCTCCGCCAAGGGATTGATGACCCGGAAAGGCGTGCCCGTTTCAGCGCGGTTTACACCCTGATCGGCGCGGTGAGCGTCCCGGTAACATTCCTGTCCATCCGGATATGGCAGACCATCCACCCGGCTGTCATTGGAGGGGAGTTCCGGTGCACAAGGCAGTTTTGGTATGACACCACCGATGCTCATGACCATGTTCTTCTGCCTGGTCACTTTCTCGGTTTATTTTCGACCCTGCTTTGGTACCGCGTCAGATTAGGTAGTTTGGCCGAGAAAGTGGATCAACTTAAAATTTAAGATCATGCAATAGAGGCGCGAAATGATTGCTTATGCAATTTCGATTAAGTACATGGTGGCTGGATATATCGTCGTTTTCATTGTCCTAGCAGCTTACCTGATCAGCTTATTCATTCGGTGGCAAAGCCTCAAGCGCGATCTGCAGACATTCGAGAACCTGGAAAAACAACCATAACTTCCATTGATTTAAGATCGATAATGTGAAGATATCGTAGACTGACAAGTCATTGGGAAAGCTTCGGTCTTAGAAATAGTCTCCATAACAAAACTGGCAGCTCCAAACGGCAAAATATTGCTATAATGCTATAAGAGACTTTTTCTGATATGAGGACATGTTCCAAGTTTGGATGGGTGTTCCTAGTTCTTATCGTCCTCCTGATTGCTTTGGTTCCCTTCGGAATCCGGAGAGTGAATGCCGCGGGTAATCAGCCCACTGGACCGGATCGCTTTATAGTTATCGTGCAGAAATACACCTCCTACGAATGGTGGTTGAGCAGTTGGGAAGATAACCAGGTAGTCTGTTCCATTGACGTGGACCATGAGGGTCTGCCAACAGGTGGGGAGATATTGGACGCATGCGGTCAGAAGGTATTCGATGACTGGATTGTGACTCTGCCCTTGTCAACCTGGCGATGATTGCAATGGATATTATTTGCAGCTTGTCAAATCCGGGCCAGCTCAACGTAAAGTCGGCGTAAAACAACCGCCTCCAGTCGTCTGGGTGACGCTGGATGGATGCGTCCCATATAAGTCTACTTTTCGTTGTGATTCTTTGCCTAAATTGGTTTTGACTGGCGAAGAGCCGATAGAAGGGGAGCACATCACCAGTCTGGCCGGGAATGTGGATGGCAAGCTGTTCACCTGTGATCCGGTCTGCCAAGTAGACCTGGTGCCGACGGATGGCAACGGGACGAGTTTGGAATTTTGGGCCTATTCCAGTTATGGCGACAGCAGTGAAGTATTTACGGCACGTGTGCGGGTAGCCAAATCTGACAATCCTACCGATACTGCCTGGTATGCGGACGTGTTAAGCACCCAATGGCATGGAGACACATTGGCGGGTTGCTCGCAAATCTGGGATAAATTTCCTCCGGTTGGCGGAACCCCTGATTGGCTTTCGACTCCGCAACGACCCGAAGACCTGGCTACGAACGTCCCTTACGAATATTTGGCAGCCGCCTTGATAAAACATGGTCTGGTGGATGCCTCAGCGTGTGATGCAGGGCGGATTGCTTGCAAACGGGCTTGCCAACACGTGTGGTCTGGAGGCGGCGCGCCCGGCAGTCAAAGACTGGCAAAACAGTTTCGACAGTCTTATCTTTTCGGCTGCCCAACAGACCGGCGCGCCGGCCGAATTGCTAAAGAACATTTTTGCCCGTGAGAGCCAATTCTGGCCGGGCGCGATGAGCAGGTCACCCGGAAGCCGGGTTGGGACAGATGACCGAAGGCGGTGCAGATGCTGTCTTAATGTGGAATCCGTCGTTTTATGAGCAGTTCTGTCCGTCGGTTTTGGATCAATCGATTTGCAAGAAAAAAATCTACCCCCAGCCAGAGGATAATTGGCAAGGGATTGGACTGGACGATTTTGAACGTTCGCTTTTAAAAAATGGGCTTGTGCATAGCGTAGATGCTATATGCCCGGATTGTTCCAATGGAATTGACCTGGAGAAAGCTGATTTCAGCGTAGGCGTCTTTGCCCAGGCGCTGATCGCAAATTGCATACAGACCGGAAAGGTCATTGATATGAATTACGATAGCGCGGCGGGGCAAGCAGCCAGCTACGAGGACCTGTGGCGTTTTACCCTGGTGAACTATAACGCCGGCCCAGGCTGCCTGGGACTTGCGGTTGATAAGACAAACAGGTTGGGTGAACCATTAGACTGGGAGCACCTGTCATCCCACCTCACTCCTGCCTGCCAGGGGGCGCTTGATTACGTGAATGGCGTCAGCAGTCCGGTCCGATAGAGAAATTTGGTTTATGCGATACATCCAAAATGGGGCTTTACGAAATTCAGGAAAACCAACCTGCCAGGTTTGAATACAACCGCAGTAAAAGATAATGCCCTCCGGAACACTGCAGGGGATTTAAGCATCAATGGCATAAATACCTTCAGAAAAGGAGAAGAACATGTTCCGCAGAATTATATTCCTCGTCTCTCTTGTGAGTGTGCTGCTTATAATGTCCGGGTGCGCTTCCGAGAAGACCAAATTAACCATGTCTGACAATGGCAAGGCAATCAATGTCAGGACAGGTGGACAGATTGTGGTCGAATTGGAAGGTAACCCGTCCACCGGCTATACCTGGGAATCCATAAACCTGGATACCAGAATGGTGCAACAAGTCGGTGAGAGCAATTTCAAGAGCAGCAATCCGGGATTGGTCGGGGCAGGCGGGACTTTGACCATGACTTTCAAGACCCTGAAGGCAGGCAAGACCAACCTGACACTGGTTTACCACCGTCCTTGGGAGAAGAATATCGAACCACAGAGCACATATGTAATCACAATAACAAGTAAATAACAGGATTCTTATACAGGGACATTGATAATGGGGGAATTCATAATTAATAGCAGAAAATTGCAAATGAATAAGAACCTTTCCATTTTTAGGGGTTTTAGCTATCAAATGCCTATCCATCTTCTATCAAGCGAAAAGTCTTTACATATTTTGGAGTATAATGTCGACAAGTCTGATAAAATTTGACGAAACACACCGAAATGGTTCTTTCGCTTCCTCAGTTTCTCTTTTGGAAGCCGGTGGCAGGGGAAGACTGAAGAATATTCTTCAATTTGGCCTGGTAGTTCTACTTCGCCAATCCGCTTTATTGTTCGACCTGTTACACCTGTTCCCGCACTATGTAGACATCTAGCCGGATCAGAATCTTATTTGTATTCCTGTTTGGAGGTTTGGATGAAGATACTGTTGATATACCCGGAATTCCCTGATACGTTTTGGAGCTTCAAACATGCTCTCAAATTTATTCGCAAGAGAGCCTCCACCCAGCCACTCGGTTTGCTGACCGTGGCGGCAATGCTACCCCTGGAATGGGAAAAACGCCTGGTGGATTTGAATGTAGGGACGCTTAAAGATAAAGACCTGGTATGGGCTGATTATGCCTTCATCAGCGCCATGGTTGTTCAAAGAGTATCCACAAATCAGGTCATCGCACGCTGTAAGGCCGCCGGACTGAAAGTAGTCGCCGGGGGACCGCTTTTTACTGCCGAATACGAGCAATTCCCGGATGTGGACCATTTAGTCCTCAACGAGGCCGAAATGACCCTGCCCCCATTCTTGCGGGATCTTGAACAGGGTCAGGCTCAACGAGTATATACTTCCGACGAATTTCCCGACATTCAGAAAACACCTGCACCTTTATGGGAATTGGTGGACCGGAAGCATTATGCCACCATGTCGATCCAGTATTCACGCGGTTGTCCATTTGATTGTGAGTTCTGCAATATCACCACCCTGTTCGGACACCTTCCAAGGGTCAAAACATCCGCACAAATCATCCGGGAATTGGACGGGTTATACCAGCTTGGCTGGCGCGAGCCCGTTTTTTTCGTGGACGACAATTTGATCGGAAATAAAAAGCATCTCCGGGAAGATCTGCTCCCAGCGCTGATCGAATGGCGCAAGGGCAAGAAAGGCATGCCGTTTAATACCGAGATATCCATTAATATAGCGGATGATAAACCATTAATGAATTTGATGACCCAGGCTGGCTTTGATACCGTTTTCATCGGGGTTGAGACCCCGGATGATGACAGCCTGGCGGAGTGTAACAAGAAGCAGAACCTGCATCGCGATCTGGTGGCGGACATAAAACGCATACAGCGGGCCGGATTACAGGTTCAGGGTGGATTTATCATTGGATTTGATAATGATACCCCGTCCATTTTCCAACGCCAGATCGAATTTATCCAGAAGAGTGGCATTGTGACTGCCATGGTTGGCCTGCTACAAGCTCCCACCGGAACCCGTCTATATAAGAGAATGGAACAGGAAAAACGGCTGGTGGGGTCATCTTCGGGCGACAATGTGGACGGTACTACAAACATCATCCCCAAGGAGATGAACATAGATGTGCTTCAAAAAGGTTACCGGGCTGTTGTGAAGACACTTTATGCTCCCAAGAATTACTATGCACGGGTGAGAACATTCCTTAAAGAATACAAAGCTCCCAAGATCACCATCCCATTGAACGGGGAATATATCCGAGCTTTTTTCCGTTCCATACTCCGTCTGGGGATTATTGGCAAGGAACGCGTCCATTACTGGAAGCTGATCTTCTGGACACTTTTCCACCGCCCGCAGCTCTTTGCCCTGGCAATCACATTTGCGATATATGGTTACCATTTCCGCCAGGTCATGGACCTGCATCTGATGTGATCATCTGGACAAGACTTTTTCAAAGCTGAAGAGCGCCCTTTTGATATACCACATCCCCGTGCTTCCTTCTCTATTTGAAGAGGTAAAGAGGCGGTAAAAGCAAGTGCGGGGGCGCGAAGCGCCCCCGCACTTGCTTTTACCGCATAATCCTCTCGTGAAGTGATGAGTATAGTTGGCTGGGGGTTGAAGAAAACGAAGGCGTAGTAAAATAGATAGTTACTATGAAACCTCAACCTGTTACACGGAGTAGATCATGTCTGACATTTACGATGTTGTTGTTATTGGTGCGGGGCCGGCTGGCTATGTGAGCGCCATCCGCGCTGCCCAACTCGGACAGAAGACTGCAATTGTGGACAAGCAATGGCTGGGTGGGGCATGCCTGAACGTCGGTTGCATCCCGTCCAAGTCGTTGTTGAAGAATGCCGAAGTAGCCCAGATCCTGCGGGAACGCGGCAAGGAATTCGGTTTCACATTCGAGAACCTCAAGTTGGATTATTCGGTGGCGGTCAAACGCTCACGCCAGGTCTCGGACCGGCTGACGAAAGGCGTCGGGTTCCTGATGAGGAAGAATAATATCACCGTACATATGGGCACGGCGAAGCTGACCTTAAAAGGCAGGGTTACGGTGACTGACAAGGATGACAAAGTTACTGAATTAAAGGCGAAGAATATCATCCTTGCGACTGGAGCAAGTGCGATCGTACCGCCGGCCTGGAAAATGGATGGTCAAAAAGTGGTTACCTACCTGGAGGCGATTCTGCAGGATAAGTTACCAAAGTCGGTCATTATCATCGGAGCGGGCGCGATTGGAATGGAATTCGCCACTATCTGGAATGGTTATGGTGTGGATGTGACAGTGGTGGAAATGCTGCCGCATGTTTTACCTCTGGAGGATGAGGAAGCAGCCTCCGAAGTAGCCAAGGCATTTACCAAGCGGGGTGTCAAAGTGCTAACCGGACACAAGGTTGAATCCGTCGAGGCGACTGAAGTAAGCGTCAAAGTAACCGTTTCCGCAAGCGGCGAAGGTAAAGTTCTGGAGGCCGAGCAAGCCCTGGTGGCGATCGGTTTCCGGCCCAACTCAAAAGGGTTAGGCCTGGAGGAGGTTGGCGTCCGGGTTTCGGAGCAAGGGTTTGTCGAGGTCGATGAGAAAATGGCCACGAATGTCCCGGGAATTTGGGCGGTCGGTGACCTGACCGGCAAGCTTATGCTTGCACATGTCGGCACTGCCCAAGGCATCGTTTGTGCTGAAAACATCACCGGGGCCGAGACGGTGAAACTCGATTATGAAATGATGCCGCGCGCTACATATTGCCAACCGCAAGTGGCTTCGTTCGGGATGACAGAGGCGCAAGCTAAAGAACGCGGGTACACCATTAAGGTAGGGCAGATTCCCTTTCCAGGCCAATGGGAAGGCTCTAGCCCTTGCGGACTATGCGGGTTGGGTCAAATTGATCGTGGATGAGAAATTCGGGGAAATCTTGGGGGCCAGCCTGGTCGGTCCGGAAGTGACCGAGTTGCTGCCCGAATTGACCCTCGCTCACATGATGGAACTGACCCCAGCCGAGATCGCCCGCAATGTGCATGCCCATCCAACCCTGACGGAAACTCTGATGGAAGCAGCGCATGTGGCGGAGGGGATGG